>NZ_JAIHOO010000001.1:2542500-3742500 GCF_019733395.1 Lysobacter sp. BMK333-48F3
GTAACTATAACGGTCCTAAGGTAGCGAAATTCCTTGTCGGGTAAGTTCCGACCTGCACGAATGGCGTAACGACAGCGGCGCTGTCTCCACCCGAGACTCAGTGAAATTGAAATCGCTGTGAAGATGCAGCGTTCCCGCGGCAAGACGGAAAGACCCCGTGAACCTTTACTATAGCTTTACACTGAACGTTGAGTTCGTCTGTGTAGGATAGGTGGGAGGCTATGAAACTGTGGCGCTAGCTGCAGTGGAGCCATCCTTGAAATACCACCCTGTCGTGCTTGACGTTCTAACCTAGGCCCGTAATCCGGGTCGGGGACCGTGTATGGTGGGTAGTTTGACTGGGGCGGTCTCCTCCCAAAGTGTAACGGAGGAGCACGAAGGTACGCTCAGCGCGGTCGGACATCGCGCACTGTGTGCAAAGGCATAAGCGTGCTTGACTGCAAGATCGACGGATCAAGCAGGTACGAAAGTAGGTCTTAGTGATCCGGTGGTTCTGTATGGAAGGGCCATCGCTCAACGGATAAAAGGTACTCCGGGGATAACAGGCTGATACCGCCCAAGAGTTCATATCGACGGCGGTGTTTGGCACCTCGATGTCGGCTCATCACATCCTGGGGCTGTAGTCGGTCCCAAGGGTATGGCTGTTCGCCATTTAAAGTGGTACGCGAGCTGGGTTCAGAACGTCGTGAGACAGTTCGGTCCCTATCTGTCGTGGGCGTTGGAGATTTGAGAGGGGCTGCTCCTAGTACGAGAGGACCGGAGTGGACGAACCTCTGGTGTTCCGGTTGTCACGCCAGTGGCACTGCCGGGTAGCTATGTTCGGAAGCGATAACCGCTGAAAGCATCTAAGCGGGAAGCGCGCCTCAAGATGAGATCTCCCGGGAGCTCGACTCCCCTAAAGGAACCATCAAGACTAGGTGGTTGATAGGCAGGGTGTGTAAGTGCGGTAACGCATTGAGCTAACCTGTACTAATGATCCGTGTGGCTTGACCATATAACCTCAAGTGGCCTTGGACTCGACGACGCGTCGATATTCCAACCCAACACTGACTCGCTACATTCCAATCTATTCGCCGACAACGCAGATCACCGCGTTGAAAGCACCCAACGAGAGCGTGCGCGCTACTTCAATCCACCGAAGCCTGCGACCCTCCACCCTCTCCCTGGTGATAATAGCTGTGTGGAACCACCCGATCCCATCCCGAACTCGGAAGTGAAACGCACACGCGCCGATGGTAGTGTGGCTTAAGCCATGCAAGAGTAGGTCATCGCCAGGGGCTTTACCCCAGAAGGCCGGATCCGAAAGGATCCGGCCTTCTTCTTTTGCGTTCCGGAAACATCCAACCGCGTTCCCACCCCGGGAAACTCTGCTTCGACGGCTGCGATTCGTACGCTCATCAATCGCCTGACGGGATGAGGCTGGACCGAGCGACCTCGAATGGGTCCCGCGACACATGCGATTACGCAATTGGTGCGCCTGGACGACTGCGTGTTACCAATCGCGGCTGCCGGATGCCACCCGCGCAGTTCCTGAGATCTCGCGCATGCATCCTGTAGATCCGGTCCGGCAACGGACTCAAGCAACCGAAAAGGAAGGCGCATGCAAAGACGTCAGTTCATTGGAGTACCGATGGCCGCCACCGCGGTTGCGGCGGCCAGCCTGATTCCGGTCACGGCGACCGGCGCGCCGTTGGCGACGGACGATTACGTCACCTTCGAGGACTATGGCGCCGTGGGCGACGGCGTAGCGGACGACACCGCTGCGATCCAGGCGGCGATTACCGACAACCCCGGCCGCGAAATCTGGGCGACGCGTCGGCACTACCGCCTGACCGCTGCCTTGCGCATCCTGCGCGGCGTGGTCTTGCGGGCCGCCCAGGGCGGCGTGCAGCTATCGATGGATGTCGCCGATCGCGACCACATCGTGATCGGCGATGGCACCGAAACCGGCATGCTGAACAGCCTGAATACCGTGATCGACGGATTCACGTTCGCTCCCGGCGCGAACGCCGGCGCATCGACGACCGGCTCGTGCATTTTCTTCAACTTCTGCGCCTTCTTCGATGTGCGCAACTGCGATTTCTACGCTCGGTCCTACTCGCAGGCGAAGCTGTTTCGCGGCATGACGCTGTTCCGGGCGTCCGATGGATTCATCCGGCATTGCCGCCTGCGTTATTTCCGCGAAGACGGCATTCATGCGACCGGTTCGGCGCATACTGCGAGTCCGAATCCCTATCGCACCGTCGACGTACGCATCGAATCGACGCGGATCTACGCATGCGCCGGCTACCAGGTCTACTTCGGACCGCACACCGGCGGCATGTTCGTGAACGACCTGATCCTGATGCAGGCCGACCAGAATCCGGCGTTCTATATCGATTCCGACCCGGTGACCCAGGACGGGACGAATTTCTTCATCGTCAACGTCAATATCGAAGGCGGCAACAGCGGCAGCCGCGGGATCGTCGTCAACAAGGGACAGGCGGTACAGATCGTCGGCGGCTGGGTCGGCGGAATCATCGGCAACGGCGCCGGGGTGGAGCTGGGAGCGGGGGCGAGCTCTTGCGAAATCAACGGCTTGAAGGCGGACTATTGCGGCCTGATCGTCAATGGACCGGCCAATTCGATCAAGAACTGCGACATCACCGGCGACCTGAGCTCGACCGTCAACGGCATCGTGCTCGGGCCGCAAGCGAGCGACACCTTGATCTCGGGCTGCCGTATCCGCCAGTTCACCGGTGCGGCGATTCTGATCCAGAAGCAGGCCGGCGGCCCGGCGCGATGCGCGATCAGCGGCCTGGTGCTGAAGGATTCGCCATCCGGACCCTACATCGCGGGCGCGGACTATCGTGAGGGGCCGTCGATCACCGGCATTCGCAGCGACGCGGCCGGCTACCTGACCGCGGCGGCGCAGGTGCAGCTGAACTATGGCGCGGAGTTCTACCAGATCACCGGCGGCACGCCGATTCAGGATCTGGTGCCGCGCAACCCCGGGCGGCGGGTGACGATCCAGGCCGGCATGAACGGCCTGAGCTTCACCGGCAACGGCGTGCTGCAACTCAAGGGCGGCGCGGCCAGCGTTTCGGTGCCTGCCTATCGGACCATCGAGTTCGTAACCGATGGCGTGAACTGGTTCGAGTCCGGCGGCAGCCGCTGATACCCGTCCAGGCGCTTCGCACGCCGCTGGATCCGCCTGTACCGACTTTGGGCGGATGCCGTCGGCGATGCAAGCGCGCTAGACTTGTTCTGGGTCACCTATAGCGATCCGCGCGTCGGTACACCTGTGCCCGGCGACGCTACGGGATCGTGGCCTCCTCCTCTCCCTGTTCGGGCGAGGGGAGGCTCCAGAGCAAGGAGAAGCACGATGAAGTTCACAATCACCGGCAAGGTCCGCCGCTAAGTCGGCGCTGGCGGCCGCGGGCGATGCCCGCGCCGCATCCGGCAGATCGATCGCCGCTCGGGGCCGTTCTGGCCCTGGATCGCGCGCGCTCGTCCGCCGCCCACTCCCGTCTCGATTCGGCGCCCGCAGGCGCCGCTCGTCCCCGCGTCCGCGCTCGCGCCTTTCCGGCGCGCGCGCGTCGCGCACGGGAGTCATTCCGAGTTCCTGAAGGCGTATCGCCATGATGATTTTCCGTTGGTTCGAATCCTTGATCGATCCGTTCCGCCCCGCGCCGGAGGCGATGCCGCCGCGCACGGTCGCGGCTTTCTACTGGCATTTCATCCGCCAGGCCTGGCCGGTGTTCGCGGTACTGACCGTGGTCGGCTTCTTCGTCGCCATCGTCGAGGTGGTGATGTTCGACTACCTCGGCAAGGTGGTCGACCTGGTCAACACCACCCCGGCCGCGGAGCTGTTCGCGCGTCACGGCGGGGAATTGCTGTGGATGGCGGCGGTGATGCTGCTGGTGCGGCCGGTCTGCCTGGGCCTGCACGATCTGCTGCTGAACCAGACCGTGCATCCGAGCATGACCAATCTGGTGCGTTGGCAGACCCATCGCTACATGCTCAAGCAGAGCATGAGCTTCTTCCAGAACGATTTCGCCGGCCGGGTCGCCAACCGGATCATGCAGACCGGCCCGTCCTTGCGCGAATCGACCACCCAGTCCTTCGACGCGCTGTGGTACGTGGTCGTGTACTCGGGTTCGGCGATCTACCTGTTCGCGCAGGCCGATGCCTGGCTGGCGGCGCCGCTGGTGGCCTGGATCGTGGCCTACATCGGCCTGCTGCGTTACTTCGTGCCGAGGGTGAAGCTGCGCTCCTGGCGCGCTTCGGACGCGCGCTCGAAGCTGATGGGGCGGATCGTCGACGGCTATAGCAACGTCGCCACGCTGAAGCTGTTCGCGCACTCGCGCCGCGAGGAGCAATACGTGGCCGAGGCCATGCTCGAGCAGACCCAACGTTCGCGCGACATGACCCGCATGACCACGCTGATGGGCGTGAGCATCACTACGCTCAACGGCTTGCTGATCGTCGGCACCTGCGGCCTGGCGTTGTGGCTGTGGCATCGCGGCGCGATCAGCGTCGGCGCGATCGCGCTGGCGACCGGCCTGGTGATCCGGATCCACAACATGTCGGGCTGGATCATGTGGACGGTGAACGGCATCTTCGAGGACATCGGCACCGTGCAGGACGGCATCGAGACCATCTCGCGGCCGCTGACCGTGGTCGATCGCGAGGACGCTCGGGCCTTGGCGGTGCGCGAGGGCGCGGTGCGCTTCGAGAACGTGCACTTCCACTATGGCAAGAACAGCGGCTTGATCGCCGACCTGGACCTGGCGGTCAGGCCGGGCGAGAAGATCGGCCTGGTCGGGCCGTCGGGCGCGGGCAAGTCGACCCTGATGAACATCCTGCTGCGCCTGTACGACCTGGAGGGCGGGCGGATCCTGATCGACGGCCAGGACATCGCCGGCGTGACCCAGGAAAGCCTGCGCTCGCAGATCGGCGTGGTCACCCAGGACACGTCGCTGCTGCACCGTTCGATCCGCGACAACCTGCTGTACGGCCGTCCGGACGCCAGCGAGGAGGAGATGTTCGAGGCGGTGCGGCGGGCGCGGGCGGACGAGTTCATTCCGCGCCTGGTCGACGGCGAAGGCCGCGAGGGCTACGAGGCCCTGGTCGGCGAGCGCGGCGTCAAGCTGTCCGGCGGCCAGCGCCAGCGCATCGCAATTGCGCGGGTGCTGTTGAAGAACGCGCCGATCCTGATCCTCGACGAGGCGACCTCGGCCCTGGATTCGGAGGCCGAGGCGGCGATCCAGGACAGTCTGGAGACGTTGATGGAAGGCAAGACGGTGATCGCGATCGCTCACCGCCTGTCGACCATCGCGCGCATGGACCGGCTGGTGGTGATGGATCAGGGGCGCATCATCGAGACCGGCACCCACGAGCAGTTGATCGCGCGCGACGGACTGTATGCGCGGTTGTGGAAGCGTCAGACCGGCGGGTTCGTGGCGGTCGAGGCGTAGGCGCGGCGGCCCTCGCCCCAGCCCCTCTTCCGCGAGCGGGAGAGGGGCTCGGCCGCGCCGCCCAAGGGCAGGAGCGACGCGAGCCGCGACCGCGTCGGCGGGACGGACGGCGCGTGCCCGAGGTCCCGATCGCGCTTGCGCCATTCGTCCCGCGGTCGGGTAAGGTTCCGATCCACGACCACAGCCGCAACAACGGCCGCCGCAACGGCGGCCGTCATGCCGGTCGCCGCGCGCACTCGTTCAGAACAGCGAACCCGTCGTGCCTGGCCCTTCGTCCTGGTCCTTGCGCCGCTTGCGCACCCAACCGCCGACGCCGGACGGCTGATGTCCTGGCGGCGCCGGCTTGGCTGCGGCGGGCGGCCGTTCGCGCGCCTGGCGATGCGCGTTCTCGGCCATCGCCTTGAACTGCCGTTCGCGCTGCAGCCACAGCTCGTCCATGCTCGGGTCGGCGACCAGGGCGGCGGCGCCGAGGTCGGCTTCGCTGGCTTCGTCGGGAATATGCTGGAACGGAATCCGCATCGGCGCGGCGCCCTGGGCCAACGCGTCCTGCATCGCGCCGAAGTACAGGCGGTTGTTGCCGTAGCGCTGGTTGATCTGGTCCAGCACGCGGGTCAGCTCGCGCGGGCGCTGGCGTTCGGGAAACAGCGATGCGCTGTCGGCGGCGTTGGGCTGCAGATCGATCAGCGACACCGCGACCGACAGCGGCGGATGGCGCTTGACCGGCCAGCGGCCGCTGGCGGCGGCGCGCAGCAGGGGCTGCAAGGCGCCGGCCATCAACTGCAGCAAGGTCGGCGTGTCGTCGAGCGGGGCGAAGGACAGGTCGCGGCTGTAGCGCTGTTCGCGGCCGACGAAACGCACATGCAGGCTCATGCCGCGCGCACGGCAGCGTTCCTGGCGCAGGCGCATGGCGGCCTTGGCGAGCAGCTTGAACAACACCGAACGCATGCCCTCGGCGCTGCGCATCTGCGGATCGAGCACGTGCGAATGGCCGACCGAACCGACCGCGCTGCGTTGCCGCGACGGCGGTTCGATGCCGCGCAACTGGGCCCAGAAACGCTCGCCCTCGATCCCGCCCCAGATCGCCTTGAGCCGCTCGCGCGGCGCGGCCGTGAGCTGTTCGACGCTTTCGATGCCGGCCGCGTTGAGGCGCTGCAGCATCGACGGACCGACCCCGCACAGGTCGTGCAGGGCCAGGCCGTGCAGCGCCTGCGGCAGGTCGTCGAGTTCGATCACGGTCAGGCCGTCGACCTTGTCGAGGTCGGAGGCGGTCTTGGCCAGGAAGGTGTTGGGGGCGATGCCGATCGAGCAGCGGATCGCCGGGGCCAATCCGCGATCGAGCAGGGTCTGCTTGATCTTGTGCGCGATCGCCACGGCATTGTCGCGCTGGCGCTCGCGGCCGATCAGGCGGCAGGCGACCTCGTCGATGGACAAGGGCTTGCCGTCGATCGGGATGCAGTCCTGGATCGCCGCGATCAGGCGGTGGTGCAGCTCGACGTAGCGCGCCGGGCGCGCCTGGACGATCTGGATGTCGGGGCACAGCCGCAGCGCTTCGTGTACCGGCGTGCCGGTCTTGACCCCATGGACCTTGGCTTCGCGACTGGCGGCGATGCAACAGGTGGTGGCGGCCATCACCGGCACCACGCCGACCGGGCGGCCGCGCAAAGGCTCGTGGTCGAACTGTTCGACCGAGGCGAAATAGGAATTGAAGTCGACGAACAGGCAGCGCAGGGTCATGGCGGCGGGCCACGCATGGGGAATCAGTATGGTCCCGGACGGCAACCCGCGCATCGGCGACCTGGCCCATGCGCGACGCCCGGCCGATAGTGCCGGCCGGGCGTCTCAAGCGATGAGATCGCTTTTGGAATCAAACAATTAGGGCGTGGCGGCGCCGATCAACCGGCGTGGCCGACGGCTTGATAGATCGCCGCCAGCGAGTAGCTCTTGCGCCCGCTGCCGGCCAGCGCCTGGCGCACCGGTTCGGGATCGATGCCGCGTTCGCCGGCCAGGCGCTGGATCAGCGCCGCGGCCTCGACCGGCCGCAGCTCGCGTACCTGGGCGTGGGCGAAACAGCGTCCGGGCCGGACCAGGGCGTCGTCCAGGTCGCCGACGTTGGGCAGATTGGTCGAGAAGATGATCTTGCGTCCCTGCGCGCGCACCACGCCATCGGCGATGGCGAGGAATCGGTGCAGGTGTTCGTTGCCCTCGGCGCGCGGACGCAGCAGATGGTCGGCGTCCTCGACCACGAAGGCATGATCGTCGCCGGTGATGAACTTGACGTAGATCTCGTCGCATTCCAGCGCTTTTTTGTCGCCGGTGTACAAGGCCTGGGCGTTGCCGTCGTTGCGGCGCGAGATCTCGCCGAGAATGGCGCGGATCAACCGGGTTTTGCCGGTGCCGGGCGGGCCTTGCAGCACCAGCACGGTTTCCTTGGCGCGCAGATACCGGTCGACGAAGCCGGCGACGTCGCCGATTTCGGGATAGGCCTCGTCGATCAGCACGTCGTCGGCCAACTCCTCGATGCTGGCGCTCTGCAATTCGCCGCGGCCGGTGAGGAAATGCCAGTCGATCGAGAACATCGGTTCGCGGATGCGCACCGCCTCGATGCGTTGCTGCAGCCCCTGGATCGCCTGTGCTGCGCGCTCGACCGAATCGGCCCAGATGGCGAAATAGAACGAGCAGTAGTCGGCCTTGCGGCTGACGCCGACATCGACGAATAGGCCTTCGCCGTCGAGTATCAGGCTGGGCCCGTCGATGCGATGCGCGCGATAGCCCAGGTTGAGGGCGAGGTCGTCGAATACGGCGTCGACGCCGGCGCGGGCGGCCAGGCGTAGCGAACGGCGGATCGGGTAGCGGCTGACGCCGCGTTCCAATGCGTCGGCGAACCGGGATTTCAGCAACAGGGACGAGAAGTCCCAGATCTGTTGGCTGAGGTTTGCGGTGTAGCGCTGGTTTTCGGAGTTCATGCGGGATGGGCGCTTCGCCCGGGCAGGGGCCGCGGCATCCATTGCCGCGGTATGGGCGCGGGCCGGCGTGGCCCGCGCGGTAAAACGGTGGCGCCGGCTTACAGCACCAGCGGCGGCTCGCCGCCTACGATGACGATGTCGGCCGGACGGCGCGCGAACAGGCCGACGCTGACTACGCCGGGGATCTGGTTGATCGCCGATTCCAGCGCCACCGGATCGGTGATCGCCAGGCCGTGGATGTCGAGGATGACGTTGCCGTTGTCGGTGACCACGCCGTTGCCGGCGGCGTCCTGGCGCCACACCGGCTGGCCGCGGGTCATCGCGAGGATCTCGCGGGCGACCAGGCTGCGCGCCATCGGCACGACTTCCACCGGCAGCGGGAAGCGGCCGAGCACGTCGACGCGCTTGGCCGGGTCGACGATGCAGACGAACTTGGCGCTGGCTTCGGCGATGATCTTCTCGCGGGTCAGCGCGGCGCCGCCGCCCTTGATCAGGCGCTTGTGCGGATCGCACTCGTCGGCGCCGTCGACGTACAGCGACAGCGGGCCGGTGGCGTTGAGGTCCAGCACTTCGATGCCCAGCGCCTGCAACCGCGCGGTGCTCTGCTCCGAACTCGACACCGCGCCCTGGATGCGCTCCTTGACCCGGCCCAGGGCCTCGATGAAGTAGGCCACCGTGGATCCGGTGCCGACACCGACGATCATGCCGTCTTCGATGTAGTCGATGGCTTTTTCGCCGGCCAGGCGTTTGGCTTCAGTCATGGGGAGCGGGAATAGGGAATGGGGAATGGGGAATCGGTAGAGCAGGCGGCGCTGGGAATAGGGGAGGAGCGAGGGGGGCTTTTACGATTCCCCGTTCTCCATTCCCGATTCCCGGCTTCACTCCATCGCCAACAACAGCTTCCACTGCGCCGCCGTGACCGGCAGCACCGAGAGGCGGTTGCCGCGGCGGGTGAGGGCGAAGTCCTCGCCGAGGTCGTCGGCGCGGGCCTTGATCTCGTCCAGGGCGATGGTGCGTCCGAGCTTGCGCTCGAAGGCGACGTCGACCAGCAGCCAGCGCGGGTCTTCGCGCGAGCTCTTGGCGTCGTAGTAGTCGGACTTGGGGTCGAACTGGGTCGGGTCCGGGTAGGCTTCGGCGGCGATCGTGGCCAGGCCGACGATGCCGGGCACCGCGGTGTTGGAGTGGTAGAACAGCACGCCGTCGCCCAGCTTCATGCCGTCGCGCATGAAATTGCGCGCCTGGTAATTGCGCACGCCGTTCCAGGGTTCGACGCCGACGCGTTGCAGGTCGTCGATCGAGAAGGTGTCCGGTTCGGACTTCATCAGCCAGTAGCGGCGGCGTGCGGTCATGCGGAACTCGGTCAGGCGAACAGGGGGGAGCGGTGGTCGTGGGTGGCGCTCTCGGTGCAGACCGCATCGAGGGCGACGTCCCAGTCGGCGGCGTCGAGCGCGTCGACGCGCTGCAGTTCGAAGGCGGCGCCGACCAGCCACGGCGGCGCCGGGCCGCGTTGGCGGAAGGCGAAGCTGCGATCGTACCAGCCGGCGCCCATGCCGAGCCGGTGGCCGCGGCGGTCGAAGCCGACCAGCGGCACCACCACCAGGTTCATCTGCTCGGGCTCGAGCAGCGAGGTCGCGGCCAGCTCCGGCTCGGGAATGCCGTAGCGATTCGGGCTGAGCGGGTCGCCCGGGCGCCAGGGCGCGAAGCGCAGGCGCAGGTCGTCGTGCAGCACCGGCAGGCAGTACACGCAGTCCGGCGGCAGGCCCAGCTGCCAGGCGTGCAGGGCGATTTCGCCGTCCATCGCCCAGTAGCCGGCGACATAGCCCGAGCGCGGCGCGAACGGCAGCGCCAGCAGGCGCTCGGCCATGGCTTGCGCGCCGGCGATGCGGGCGGGGGCGGCGAGATTGCGCCGTTGCGCGCGCAGATCGCGCCGCAGCGTCGTACGGTCGGCCGTCATTCGGCGCTCGGTCCTGGTTGGGCGCGGCGCACGGGCCACAGAGAAACGGGCGCGAAATCACGCTGGGTGACGTCGCGCCCGTTCCGGGAAAAGTAGTCCTCCGCCAATGACGATGCGTGCGAAACGACCTTGAACCCGGGGTTCAAGTGGGGACGCTTGGCGGCCTTCGGGCTTCCCGCTGCTAGGCGGACTTGCACTCCGGGCCTCCGTTGCGCCCCCGTGGTCGTCATTAAGGGACAAGGCGAATGTTTGCGCACGCCGTCGCGCACAGCAGAGGACGTGCGCGCAGTATAGCGCGCATGCCGCGCCGATGCCGCCCCCGCTCGTCGGCGACGCTGCGTTGCGATTCATGTGCTTGATACGCGCGCATGCGCGGATGAACGGGACGCGGCGCAACGCCGCGGCGGGAATCAGCGGATCGCGGCGTCGAACAGGCTGTCGAGCTTGCGGTGCAGCTCGTCGAGCGTGCGCGAGAGTTCGCGATCGCGCTGATCGCCTTCGCCGCGCAACTGTTGCAGTTCGTGGGCGAAATTCAGCGCCGCCAGCACCGCGACCCGGTCCAGCGCGGCCATCCGGTTGCTGCCGCGGATCTCGCGCATCTTGCTGTCGAGCATGCGCGCGGCGGCGAGCAGTTGGTCGCGTTCGGCGGGTTCGCAGCCGACGGTGTACTCGCGATCGAGCAGGCGGATGCTGACGGCTTCGCTGGTCGTGCTCATCGGTGCGTTCAGGTGTGCTGTTCGAGCGATTTGAGGCGCGCGATCATCGCCTCGACGCGGGTCCGGGCCTGCTCGTTCTTGGCCAGCAGGGCCGAACGTTCGCCGACCAGTTGCTCCTGCTGCTGGCGCAGGCTGCGGTTCTCCTCGCTGAGCCGGCGCACGCGGTCGCCGAGCTCGTCGACGCGGGCGACCAGCGACTGCAGTTCGGCGATCAGTTCGGCGCGGTCCATCCCGGCACGATGGCAGGCCGGGGCGGGGGCGGTCAAGGCGTTGGTGGGAATGGGGCGGGAATCGGGAATGGGGAATGGGGAATGGGGAATCGGTCAGGTGCCGGAGGGGGCGGTGCGAAGGCGTGGGGAAAGCGGGGTGCCGGCATTCGCGCCAGTTGGTGCGACGAAGACAGCGGCCAGCGCTGTTCTCGCCTCTCCAATGGCCAGCCAACCCGCTCTGCCCCCCGATTCCCTATTCCCGATTCCCGATTCCCCATTCGCCATTCCCGCCCTACCTGACCGCCCGCACGCTCTGCGGCGGCTGCCACTGCTGGATGAAGGCCAGGCAGTCGTCGGCTTCCAGCGGGCGCGCCAGCCAGTAGCCCTGGATCTCGTCGCAGCCGTGGTTGCGCAGGAACTCCATCTGCTCTTCCAGCTCCACGCCCTCGGCGACCACGTTCAGGCCCAGCGAGTGGGCCATGGTGATGACCGTGCTGGTGATCGCCTCGTCGTCGGGGTCGCGGGTCAGGTCGCCGATGAACTCCTTGTCGATCTTCAGCGTGTTGATCGGCAGGCGCTTGAGGTAGGCCAGCGAGGAATAACCGGTGCCGAAGTCGTCCACCGCCAGGGCCACGCCGAGTTCGCGCAGCGCCTGCATGATGTTGGAGGTGTGCGCGGCGTTGGCCATGACCACGGTTTCGGTCAGTTCCAGCTCCAGCCGCCACGGCGGGATGCCGCTTTCGCTGAGCGCGCGCGCCACCATCTTCGGCAGGTCGCCGCGCAGCAGCTGGATCGCCGAGACGTTGACCGACACCGACAGCTGGTCCAGCCCGTGCAGGCGCCATTGGCGCAGGCGGCTGCAGGCCTCGCGCATCGCCCATTCGCCGATCTCCAGAATCAGCCCGCTTTCTTCGGCCAGCGGAATGAACTGGGTCGGCGGGATGTTGCCGTACTCGGCGCTGTTCCAGCGCAGCAGCGCTTCCACGCCGGTGATGCGCGCCTCCGGCAGCGACAGCCGCGGCTGGAACACCAGGCGCAGCTCGTTGCGGTCCAGCACCTTGCGCAGCGCCGCCGAAATGGTCGCGCGCTGGCGGATCTCGATGTCCATCGCCTCGGTGTAGCGCATGAAGGTGCGCCGGCCGGCGGCCTTGGCCTGGTACATCGCGGTGTCGGCGTGCTTGAGCAGGTCGGTCGGCACCTGGGCGTGGTCGGGGTAGAGACTGATGCCGATCGACGGCGAGATCGCCACGTCGTGGCGCTCGTCGAAGTCCAGCGGCGCCTCGAAGGCCTTGATCAGGCGGCGCGCGACCTCTTCGGCCTGTTCCGGCGTCTCCAGGTTTTCCAGCACCACGGTGAACTCGTCGCCGCCGAGCCGGGCCACGGTGTGTTCGGCGCCGACGGTTTCCTGCAGCCGCACCGCCGCGGCGCGCAGGATGCGGTCGCCGGCGGCGTGGCCGAGCGAGTCGTTGATGTCCTTGAACCGGTCCAGGTCGAGGAACAGCAGGGCGATGCGGTGGCCGTGCCGGCGCGCGCGCACGATCGCCCGCGACAGCCGTTCCGACAGCAGGGTGCGGTTGGGCAGGCTGGTCAGGGTGTCGTAGTTGGCCAGGTAGCGCAGCTCCTGCTCGGCGCGCTTCTGGTCGGTGATGTCGGTCAGCACCGCGACGTAGTGGCCGCGCTGGCCGCTGCTGTCGAGCACGATCGAGGCCTGCAGCCAGCACAGGAATTCGTTGCCGTCCTTGCGCTGCTGCCAGATCTCGCCCGACCAGCGGCCGCTGCGCTGCAGTTCGTCGCGCATGTCGCTGTAGAACTCCGGGTCGTGCTGGCGGCTGTCGAGCAGGCCGGTGGTCTGGCCGATGACTTCGTGCTCGGGATAGCCGGTCATGCGCGAGAACGCCGGATTGATCGAGACGAACACGAAGTCGCGGTCGAACACCGCCACCGCTTCGGCCATCGAACGCAGCACTTCGCTGGAGATGCGCCGTTCGCGTTCGGCGCTGCGTACCGCGGTGACGTCGCGGCCGGTGCCGGCCACGCGCACCGGCTGGCCTTCGGCGTCGCGCTCGACCACCCGGCCGCGGGCGCGGATCCAGCCCCAGTCGCCCTTGGGCGTGCGCATGCGGTGCTCGGACAGGAACAGCGCGGCGTCGCCGTCCAGGTGCTTGCGCAGCAGCTCGGTCACCCGCGGCAGGTCGTCGGGATGGATCTCGTGATCGTTGGCGACGTCGGCCTGCACGCCGATTTCGGGCGAGGCGGCGTTCTGGTCGTCGACCCGCATCCGGTGCAGTTCGCGCCGTTTGAGATCGTAGTCCCAGAACTGTTCGCCGGATGCCCACAACGCCAGCTTCAGGCGCTCCTCGCGCTCGCGGATCTGGGCGAAGTAGCCGCGTTCGCGCTGGCGCGCGCGGTGCCAGCGCCAGCCGAAACTAAGCAGCATCGCCAAGGCCGCCAGCGCGGCCGCGGTGATCGCCAGCGGGTGCCGCCACAGCGGCGGGTCGACGCTGACCGGAATGTGCAGTTCCTGGGTGTTCCAGACCCCGTCGCGGTTGGTCGACTGGGCGCGGAACAGGTAGCGGCCGGGCGGCAGGCGGGTGTAGGTGATGTCCTGGCGCGGGCCGTTGTCGACCCAGTCGCGGTCGAAGCCTTCCATGCGGTAGCGATAGCGCATGCCGCTGTTGGGGCCGTAGTCGAGCGCGCCGATGCGCAGGCGCAGGATGCCGGCGCCGTCGGGAATTTCCAGTTGGGTCGACTGCCACAGCACGCTGGCGCCGGCGCTGGTGTCCGAACCGATCCAGGCGCCGAGCAGGCGCACCGGCGGGGTGTAGCGCGAATCGGCGATCCGGGTCGGGTCGAACAGGTTCAGGCCGCGCACGCCGCCGAAGGCGAGCCGGCCGTCGTTGAGGCCGGCGACCGCGCCGGCGTTGAATTCCAGGTCCTGCAGGCCGTCGGCCAGGCCGTAGCGGCGCACCAGCGAGGCGCCGCTGTCGAAGCGCAGGATGCCGGCGTCGGTGCCCAGCCACAGCCGTCCGGCGGGGCGCTCGGCGATCGAGAACACCACCGGCACCGGATGCTCGCCGAGCACCTGGGCCAGCGGGTGCTCGAAGCGGATCCGGCCGTCGGCGCTTTCGACCGCCCGGCTCAGGCCGGCCTGGGTGCCGACCCAGATCGCGCCGTCGGCGGACTGGTGCAGGGCGCGGACGAAGTTGCCGGGCAGGCTGTCGGCTTCGTCGATGGCGTGGCGGTAGTGGCGCAGATAGCCGGTGGCCGGGTCGAGCAGGTCCAGGCCGTCGCCGGTGCCGAGCCAGATCCGGCCGCGGCGGTCTTCCAGCACCGCATTGACGCGCGGGTGGCTGAGCGCCTTGGGGTCGCCCTCGCGATAGGCGTAGCGGACCACCGCGCCGGTCTGCGGCAGATAGCGCAGCGCGCCCTGGTCGTCGCTGCCGAGCCAGACGCTGCCGTCGCGGCCGAAACCGATCGCGCGCAGGGCGATCTCGCCCTGGCCGCCCAGGTCGATGCGCTCGATCCGGCGGCTGACCGGATCCAACCGCAGCAGGCCGCGGCCGGTCGCCAGCCACAGTTTTTCGACCGCGGTCACCGGCGCGTTGGCCGGGCGCGGCTCGCGCGCGATCGCGGCGATCCGGCGCGCCGCCGGATCGGCCGGCAACAGCGCGGTCATGTCCTCGAAGCGGTCGTGGCTCAGGTCGTAGCGGCGCAGCTGGTGGCTGTCGGTGGCGATCCACAGCGCCCCGGTCTCGTCCTGGGCCAGGCCGCGGATGCTGGCGTCGGAGGCGGCGCCGCCGTCGTGGTCGTTCAGGTCGAGCACGTAGCTGAAGCGGGTGCCGCGCGGGTCGGCGACGGCGACGCCGCGGTACTGGCCGCCGGCCCAGAGCAGGCCGCCGTGATCGATCATCAGCGCATCGACCGTGTCCTCGGGCAGGGTCGCGTCGATGCCGCGCTCGGCGTGCACGCGCTGGGTCTGGCCGCTGTCGGGGTCGTGCCGGTACAGGCCGTTGCCGTAGCCGGAGATCCAGACCCGCTGGTCCGGTGCCTCGACCAGGGCGCGCGCGTCGCGCAGCGTGGCCAGGGCTTCGTCCTCGACTTTGACCAAGATGCCGGTGCGGCCGTCGAGCCGGTACAGGCCGTCGACGGCGCCGGCCCAGAGCCGGCCGCGGCGGTCGATCAGCAGGCTGCGCAGCGGCTTGCCGGCGCCGATCCGCTCGACCTTGCCGTTGGCCAGGATCCGGTGCAGGCCGGCGGCGCTGGCGAACCAGGCGCTGCCGTCGCGGGCCAGGGCCAGCGACTGCCACGGCGATTGCCGGGCCAGGTCGCCGGGCAGGGCCAGGATCAGCTCGCGCGCGCCGCTGCGCGGGTCCATCCGCTCCAGGCCGGCAAGGGTGCCGATCAGCAGCGAATCGCGCCACGGCAGCAGCGAGACCACCTGGCGCCCGGCCTGCGAGTCCGGCGGTTCATAGCGATGAATGCTGCCGCTGGCCAGGTCGAGCCGGGCCAGGTACTCGGAATGGGTGCCGATCCACATCGCCCGCTGCCCGTCCAGGGCCAAGGCGGTGACGTAGCTGTCGGGCAGGCTGGCCGGGTCGCGCGGGTCGTGGCGATAGGCGACGTAGCGCTGGCCGTCGTAACGGTGCAGGCCGCCCTGGGTGCCGACCCAGACGAAGCCGTGCACGTCCTGGGCGAAGGCGGTGACCGAGTTCTGGCTCAGGCCCAGGTCGCTGCCCAGGCGCGAGAAATAGAAATCGCGGGTGACCGCCGCCGCAGGCTGCGGCGACGCCGCCGTGCACAGCAGCAGGGCGGACAAGGCGGCGGTCAGCAGGGCGGCGGGGAAAGAGGAACGCACGGACACCGTCGCGTGAGACGCAAGAGCCGCAGTGTAGGCAGGCGCCGATGGCGGCAACAAGCGTTGCGACCCGGTTTCGCGCCCGATCGCACGCTCGGGGCCGCAGCGGTGCGAGGGCGGGGTTTTGCCCATCCTGGCGCGGATCGGCCGGAGGCGGGGCGTCCGCCGTCCGCGGAGCGCGCGCGGCCGCGACGGCGCGCCGCTTCCGCCCCGCGTTGTTAAACTGCCGGCGACTCCCCCGACCTGAAGCCCGTGGCCGCGACCGAACTGCCCCCGTTGTCCGAAGTCGATGCCGAGAGCCGCCGTCTCTCGCTCGCCGCCTCCGCCTCCGAATTGCACGGCGCCCTGTGCGGCTGGCTGGCCGGCGGCGGCGCGTCGGTGCGCGAATGGCCGGCGAAAGTGCTGGCCGACGATGCCGTGGCCACGCCGGAAGAGCGCGGCCCGCTTGACCGCTTACGCCTGGCCAGCGCCGCCCAGCTCGGCGACCGCAGCTTCGGTTTCGATCTGTTGCTGCCCGACGCCGAGGCCTCGCTGTCCGAGCGCAGCGGCGCCCTGTTCGACTGGTGCCGCGGCTTCCTCGGCGGCTTCGGCCTGTCGGCCGGCGCAGCGCCGACCCTGTCGGAGGAAAGCCGCGAGGCCCTGGGCGACCTGGCCCGGTTGGCCGCCGCCGCGCCGCAGGACGACGGCGACGAAGAGGACGAGGAGGCGCTGACCGAGATCGAGGAATTCGTCCGCATCGTCGCCCTGCTGCTGCACGGCGACGTGGCGATGGCGGCCCAGCACCGGCAGCGGCTGAACTGACATGCACACCGCGTTGACCATGCCGGGCAAGGCCTACGCGCGGCGGCGCAAGCAGCTGATGGAACTGACCGGCGACGACGCGATCGTGATCGTGCCCTCGGCGGTCGAGCGCATCCGCAGCCGCGACACCCACTACCCGTTCCGGCAGGACTCCGACCTCAGCTACCTGACCGGCTTTCCCGAGCCGGACGCGGTGCTGGTGCTGGTGCCCGGCCGGCGCCATGGCGAGACCCTGCTGTTCTGCCGCGAACGCGACGCCGAGCGCGAGGCCTGGGACGGACCGCGCTACGGGCCGGAAGGCGCGGTCGAGGCGTTCGGCCTGGACGATGCCTATCCGATCGCCGACCTCGACGACATCCTGCCGGGCCTGCTCGAAGGCCGCTCGCGGGTCTACTACCACTTCGGCCGCGACGTCGAATTCGATCTCAAGCTGATCGGCTGGCTCAACCGGGTCCGGGCGATGGTGCGCCAGGGCGCGCAGCCGCCGCACGAATTCCTCGAGCTCGGCCATGTGCTCGACGAACTGCGTCTGTTCAAGGACCGCGACGAGCTGCGCTTCATGCAGCGCGCCGCCGACATCAGCGTGCTCGCCCACGAGGCGGCGATGGCCGCGGCGCGGCCGGGCCTGCACGAGTACGAGTTGCAGGCCGAGATCGAGGCGGTGTTCCGCCGTCACGACGCCGAATCGGCCTACGGCAGCATCGTCGGCGCCGGCCACAACGCCTGCGTGCTGCACTATCGCGCCAACAGCGCGCCGATCCGCGACGGCGACCTGGTCCTGATCGACGCCGGCGCCGAGTACCGCGGCTATGCCGCCGACATCACCCGCACCTTTCCGGTCAACGGCCGTTTCAGCCCGGAGCAGCGCGCGCTGCACGACCTGGTCGGCGCGGCGCAGGCCGCAGCGCTGGCCCAGGCGCGGCCCGGCGTGGCCTACGAGGCCGGCCATCTGGCCGCGGTCGAAACCCTGACCGAGGGCCTGCTGCGGCTGGGCCTGCTCAAGGGCAAGCTGGAAAAGAACCTGGCCGAGGGCCATTACAAGCGCTTCTACCGGCACAAGACAGGGCACTGGCTGGGCCTGGACGTGCACGACGTCGGCGAGTACCGCATCGACGGCGAATCGCGGCTGCTCGAACCGGGCATGGTGTTCACCATCGAACCGGGCCTGTATGTCGGCGCCGACGACACCACGGTGGAGCCGAAGTGGCGCGGCATCGGCATCCGCACCGAGGACGACGTGCTGGTGACCAAGGCCGGCCACGAGGTGCTGACCGACCGCCTGGCGCGCAGCGCCGACGAGATCGAGGCGCTGATGGGGCGCCGGCGCGCGGCTTGAGGCGGGTAGGGTTGCGGAAGCGAGAGCAAGCGCGAGCGCGCGAGCAAAAGCAAATCCCCCCTGGCCCCCCTTTGTCAAAGGGGGGAACAGCAGCAAGGGCCGCGCGGGGCGCATAGGCCGCAGGAGTGGCGCATGCGCTTGTGGGTCGGAGCGGCGTCCCACGGGATTTCCTCAGGTCACAAGCCGCGACCGCGATGCCGACGTCGCCGGTAAGAATCCGCAGCTCCTGTAGGAGCGGCGTCCCGCAGGGATTTCTTCCGGTCATGAGCCGCGACAATCGCAGCGATATACGCGAGCGCAGTGACCGAAGCCCGGACCTCAGGATTTTGCGCCGGTAACTCCCGTGTGAGCCTGGCTTCGGCAGGATGCCTGGTACTCACCGCTTCGCTCGGTCGCGGCTTGTGGTCGGAGGAAATCCCCGCGGAACGCCGGTGCTGCAAGACGGCTACTGCGACTCCGACTCCGGCCCCATGCGCTGCATCACCAGCTCGACGAAGCGGCTGAGTTTGGGCAGCGGCTGGCGGTCGCGCGGGTACAGCAGATGCACCGGACGCGGCCGCGGCAAGTGGTCTTCCAGTAGCGGTAGCAGGCGACCGCTGGCGAGATCGTCGGCGAGCAGGACTTCCGGTTGCAGGACGATGCCGCAGCCGGCCACCGCGGCACGGCGCAGGGCTTCGCCGTGGTTGGCGGCGAGATTGCCGCGCAGCTGCAGCGGCTCCGGGCCCAGCGCGTCGAAGCGCCAGCCGGCGCTGCGGTGCCACAGCAGGTGGTGCAGACAGTTGTGTTCGGCCAGTTGCGCCGGCTCGGTCGGCGTGCCGTGGCGACGCAGGTAGTCCGGCGAGGCGCAGACGATCATCCGGTACGGGCGCAGCGGGCGTGCGGTCAGATGGTCGGAATCGGCCAGCGGGCCGATCCGGATCGCCACGTCGAAAGCCTCGGCGATCAGGTCGGACAGCCGGTCGGCCAGCACCAGTTCGACCGAGACCTCGGGATAGCGCTGCAGGTATTCGGCGACCACCGCGGCGACCGCGCTGCCGCCGAGCGTCAGCGGCGCGGTCACCCGCAGCCGGCCGCTGGGGCGGCGTTCGTCGCGCAAGCGCTCGGCCACCGATTCGGCCTGCCTCACCTGGTCGAGGATGCGCCGGCAATCGTCGAGAAAGGCCGCGCCGACTTCGGTCAGGCGCTGCTTGCGCGTATCGCGCTGGAGCAGGCGCGCGCCGAGGTGCTGTTCGAGCTGGCGGATGTGCTTGCCGACCATCACCGCCGACAGGTTTTCGGCCTCGGCCGCGGCGGCGAAGCTGCCGGTGTCGGCGACGGCGACGAACACGGCCATGCTGCGCAGCTTGTCCATGGGCTAACCGCTGGTTAGGGGTGCGCGAAATCCTAGCGCATTCACCGCCGCCGGCCCGGCGCGCAGACTGGCCGCCTGTTCCCCAACCTGGAATCGCACTCATGAAGATCCTCATCGTCGGCGCCACCGGCACCCTGGGCCGAGCCATCGCCGAACGGCTCGCGCCGAAGCACCAGATCCTCGCCGCCGGCCGCAGCAGCGCCGACTATCCGGTCGACATCACCGACGATGCCAGCGTCGAGGCCTTGTTCGCGCGCACCGGCAAGATCGACGCGATCGTATCGGCGGCCGGTTCGCTGCATTTCGGGCCGTTGCCGGACATGCGCCCGGAGCAGTTCGCGATCGGTCTCAACGACAAACTGCTCGGCCAGGTACGCCTGGCCTTGCTCGGTCAGCACTACCTCAACGACGGCGGTTCGATCACCCTGACCAGCGGCAGCGTCTCGGAGGAGCCGATCCGCGCCGGCGCCAACGCCAGCGCGGTCAACCGGGCGCTGGAAGGCTTCGCCCAGGGCGCGGCCTGCGAATTGCAGCGCGGTCTGCGCATCAACGTGGTCAGCCCGACTCTGTTGACCGAGTCGCTGGAAGCGTACGGGGATTTCTTCCCGGGCTTCGGCACGGTGACCGCCGCGCAGGCGGCGCTGGCCTATCAGCGCAGCGTCGAAGGCGTGCAGAGCGGGCGGGTGTACAAGGTCTGGTGACCGCGCATCGCGCCAGCGCCATCGCATCCCTGTAGGAGCGGCGCCCCGCAGGGATTTCCTTCGGTCGATCGAAGCCCGAAACCATCGCATGCAGGAGCGGCGCCCCACAGGGATTTCCTTCGGTCACAAGCCGCGACCAGCATCTCGCCCGTTCGCCGCGTCTTTGTCCTGTGCCCCTGTAGGAGCGGCGTAAGCCGCGACCGCGTTGCTGCGGTCTCGCGGCGTCTGTGTTCGAAGGCTTCGATGCTTCGAAAGCTCCAAAGCTTCAAGAACTTCAAAAGCAAAGCTTCCGTCCGCAAGCGGCCGGGTCACTTTCTTTGTCCAAGGCGACAAAGAAAGTAACCAAAGAAAACGCCATTCCTGTTTCGAATCAAAAGCCACTATGGGACGAGGCTTGCGCAGGGCTGCTCCGCACAGGCCATCCCTGGCCTGGCTACGCACGGCCCGCATCCCTGCGGGCCGCCCTCCGGGGCTTCAGGGCGTTCTCGCGAGGTCGACTCTGCGCCAGGCTCTTCACGGCAACGGCAACGGCAACGGCAACGGCAACGGCGATAGCAAGGGTCTGGAGGCGGCGGCTCGTGCCTTCGTGCTACGGCTTGCGGCGCTCAGTTCACGCGGCGAATTCTTCGCGGGTCAGGTTGAGCGGCGCGGCTTCGGTGCAGACCACGTCGTCTTCGATGCGGATGCCGCCGTACGGGCGCAGTTGCTCGATCCGCTTCCAGTCGACGTCGCCGGCGTGTTCGCCCTGCTCGAGGCCCTGCAGCAGCAGGTCGACGAAGTACAGGCCCGGTTCGATCGTCACCGCCATGCCCGGCTCGAGCACGCGGGTCAGGCGCAGGTAGGGATGCCCGGCCGGCTTGTCGATCCGGCCGCCGCGGTCGGAGGCGGCGAAGCCGGCCACTTCGTGCACCTGCAGGCCGATGCCGTGGCCGATGCCGTGCGGGAAGAACACCGCGCTGACGCCGTTGGCCACCGCCGCCTCGGGCGTGGTCTTGAGCACGCCGAAGTCCTTGAGGATGCCGGCCAGGGCCAGGTGCGCGTCCAGGTGCAGTTGCTTGTAGTCGAAGCCGGCGCGGACCTGGTCGCACATGCGCCGTTGCGCGCCGTCGACCGCGTCGATCAGGGCCTGGAACTCGCCGTCGCGATCGGCGGCGTAGGTGCGGGTGATGTCGCAGGCGTAGCCGACATGGCTGGCGCCGGCATCGATCAGGAAGCTGCGCGATTGCGCCGGCGCCTCGCGGTCGAGTTCCATGTAGTGCAGCACCGCGCCGTTCTGGTTCAAGGCGACGATGTTGCCGTAGGGCAGTTCGTTGGCGTCCTGGCGCGCGGCGGCGCAGTAGGCCAGGTGGATGTCGAACTCGCTGGCGCCGGCGCGGAACGCCGCTTCGGCGGCGCGGTGCGCGCGCACGCCCTTGCGGGTGGCTTCGCGCATCATCGCCACTTCGTAGGGCGTCTTGAACGCGCGGTGATATTCCAGGTAGTCGATCACCGGCTGCGGGTTGTTCGGCACGAACGCGCCCAGCGCGCTGAGCGGCTCGCCGAGGATCGCGCAACGCGCGGCGTCGGCGGGCAGGTACGCCAGCGCCTGCTGCGGCTCGCGGATCACGATCACCTCGAAGTGCTCGACCCACCAGCCGCTCGGCGCCTGCGGCACCACGTGCCAGTAGTCGAACGGCTGCAGGTAGACCAGCTTGGGCCTGGCGCCCGGGGTGAACACCAGCCAGCTGCCGGGATTGCGCACCAGCGGCACCCAGGCCTTGAACTGCGGATTGACCGCGTACGGATAGTCGCGATCGTCGAACACCTGGTAGTGCAGGGTGCCGCTGGGCACGACCAGATGATCGAAGCCGCCGCGCGCCAGCGCGGTTTCGGCGCGGCGTTGCAGTTCGGCGACGTGCGAGGCGTACAGGACGGACGGGTCGGCGGAGCGATCGGAGGCGGTCATGCGGGCGCGGGCTGGCGGGGACGGGGGTATTTTGCGCCCTTGCGGCCGGGAGTGTTGGAGCGGGAGCGAGCGGATGGACGTCAGAAAACAGCAAAGCGGCGGCGCCGGTTTGCTGAATCTGTCCGTCGGCCATCGCGCGATCCGGGTTCGCGAGCGGGCCCGCTATCGCCTATGCGCCAACGCCCGCGTCACTCGTAAGTGCCCCCGGGCGTATCCAGCCAGCGCCGCAGATGGGCCATGCCGTTCTCCGGCATGCAGATGAAGCGGAAGCCGGCCCAGGTCTGGCCGGGCATGCTGGCGCGGTCCTGCCACAACAGGTGCGCGCCGACTTCGATCGGCGGCTGCTGCGGGGCGTCGCGCAGGTCGAAACGCAGCTGGTACAGCGCGTCCTCGGTCAGCGGCGCGCTGGCGATCAGCATCATGCCGCTCTCGGACAGATTGCCCAGGTGGCCGATCACGGTTTCGGTCATGGTGTCGACCACCTGCACGGTGTCGGCGATGCGGCGCCGGCGGGCGCGGCGGAAAGGATCGTTCATGCGCCGCCTCCGGCATCGTGGGTCTTGGCGCCGAATCCGCGCAGCAGGTCCAGGGCCGCATGCCAGGCGCGATCGACCAGGCTGCTGCGTTCGGCGGCGACGACCCGGGCCTGGTCGCGCGCCATCATCCGCGCCAGGCTGTCCAGCGATTGCTCGCCGACGCGCTGGCCGCGCTGGTTCACGAACAGGGCGTTGTCGGTGACGGTGCTGAACCAGGACAGGCGCCGCCGAACCACGTCGCCCTGCTGGTTCTGCACGAACTCGAACCAGCTGCCGAACGGCAGGGTCCGGATCTGCTCCCAGCAGCGTTGCTCGTCTTCGTTGCGCGACGGCAGGGTGCCGCGCGTCGGTCCGGCGTCTTCGCCCAGCCGGCCGCGCGCGCGCAGTTTCATCGCCAGTTCGGTGCGCGAGGCGGCGTCGTCGCCGGGCGCGGCGCCGAGGCTGAGCTGGTGGGCGATCGCGCGCCCGTCTTCGGCGTGGTAGCCGACCAGGCCCAGCGCGTGCTCGATGTCGGCTTCCAGCCCCGCCGGCGCCGGCGGGCCGGCTTCGCCGTTGTTGGCGCCGACGATCTGCCCGGTGATCTCGATCTGGCGGCGCCAAGCCTCGGAATCTTCGCCGTGGCGCAGCCAGGTCAGGGTCAGCACGTCGGCCCAGGCCTGGCTGAGCAGGCTCTGGACGAAACGCGGCAGGCGCTGGCCGGCGCTGTGCTGTTCGATGGTCTCGTTGGCGCGGCGCTTGGCCAGCTCGAGCTTTTCCTTGCCGCGCGCGGCCTCGACATGGCGCCGCTCGGTGACCTCGGCCTTGCGGTTGAGCGCCTGCAACTGTTCCTGCAGGCGTTGGTTGGCGTAGTCGAACGCGGCCTCGCCGTCGCTCAGATGGGTGGCGACGTGGTCGACCGCGCGGTGCAGCGGCTCGAGCAACTGCGGGTCGACCTCGTCGTTCGGGGTCCAGCGCGCGCCGGCCTCGGCGACGGTGTTGAGCAGTTGCAGCGCCGGATTGCCCTGTTGGCCGAGCAGCGAATGATCGCGCAGCGCGGCGTGCAGCAGCGGCGCCTGCAGGCGGTTGAGCAGGGCGGAGATGTTGGAATCGCCGCGCAGGCGTTGTTCGATCTCGCCGTAGAGCAGGTCCATCAGCTCGAACACGTCGCCGTCGTCGCGCGACAGCGAGGTGCCGGCCTGGGCGCGGCCGAGCAGGGCCTGGCGCAGCTCGGAGATCTTGCGCAAGGACTGCTCGCCGCGCGGCAGTTCCCGATCGGCCTGGGTCAGCGCGTCGAGCACTTCGCCGGTGTCCATCGCGATCGCGGTCGGCGGCTGGCCCGGAATGCGCGGGCGCAGCCGGTCGACCAGGCCGCGGCGCTCGTCGAGCCAGCGCTGCAGGGTGGCGAATTCGTCGCTGGCGCGTTCGGCTGCGGCCGCCGCCTCGCTGCGCTGGCCGAGCCAGGCGGTATGCGGACGCGGCTGGGCGGCGGCCGGTGCGGCCTCGGCCGGCTGGGCGCGCGGCTTATCGGCGGCCTGATCGGCCGCGGCGGGAGCGGCGGCGGGGCGTTCGCGGGTGGTTCGCAAGGGCACGAACGACAGGCCGGGCAATACGTTCTCGCGCGCCAGCAGGGCGTTCATCTGTTCGACCAGATGGGCGTAGCCCGGCATCAGCTGCTGGTCGAACACCCGGTACAGGTCCAGGCGCGAATCCAGCCCGATCTGCAGCGGCTGGCAGGCCTCGGCGAAGATCCGGCCCAGCCGGTGCGGGCCGACCGGCAGGCGTTCGGCATCGAACGCCGGGCCGCCGGCCAACACCCCGAAGCGCTGGCCGAGCAGCATCAGCCCCAGGCTGGACCGAGACTCCTGGCGCACCGCGATGTTGCGCAGCACGGTGTCTTCGTCGATTTCGCTGTCGTCGAGCAGGCGCAGGTCGCCGAAGCTCGGCGTGCCCGCCTTGACCGCGCGCGGCGCCGGTTCGCGCACCCGGGTCAGGGCGGCTTCCAGCAGGACCAGGAAACGCGGGATCAGGTCGGCGCGGCGCAGACGCACCAGGCGCAGGGTTTCCAGATAGCCCGCCTGCACGCTGGCCAGGCGGGCCTGGTCGGCCTGGCGGAACAGCTGTTGCTCGAACTCGGCCAGGACCCGCTCCAGCGGCGGCGCGGTCTCGTCGCTGATCAGGGCGTACAACTGTTCCAGCGCCCGGCGCACGCGACGCGGCAGGGCGGCCGTGGCCAGGGTGGGCCGCGGCGGCGAGGCGTCCAAAGGGTCGAACGTGGCTGGCATGGGAATTCGGTGCAGACGACCGCGAGATATAACCACGCCTCCCGGGCGCTCGCCAGCCCGGAACTCCGCGAACGGGCTCGGACGATGCGACAGCCGATAGGAGGCGGCCATTCGCAGCAACGGCTTGCGGGGGGCGCAGCGGCCATGGCGGCGAGGCCTACCGGCGCTTGCGCGCGGCATAACGTGCGCTGCGTCAGCCTCGGGCGCGGCGCGTTCGCCGCGCCGGCCGCCGGGGGCCGTTCGGCCGGGCTACTCGGCCAGGAACAACGCCACCACGTCGTTGGTGAAGCGACGGCCGAGTTCGGTCGGACGGACCCGCTCGCCGTCGCATTCCAGCCAGCCGGCGTCCGCCGCTTGCGCCAACTGGGTCGCGATCGCGGCCCGGGGCAGCCCGGTGCGGGCCTCGAAGTCGCTCAGGGCGAAGCCTTCGACCAGGCGCAGCAGGTTCAGCATGTACTCGAATGGGCGTCGTTCCGGGCCGATCCGGTCGTCGCCGCCGATCGCCGCGGCGCTGCCGGCGGCGGCCAGGTACTGGGTCGGATGCTTGTGCTTCCAGCGCCGCAGGATGGCCTGCTCGGCGCCGAGGGTGATCTTGCCGTGGGCGCCGGCGCCGATGCCCAGGTAGTCGCCGTAACGCCAGTAGTTGAGGTTGTGCGCGCAGCGCCGGCCCTCGCGGGCGTAAGCGCTGACTTCGTACTGGGCGTAGCCCTGCGCGGCCAGCAGGGCCTGGCAGTGTTCCTGGATGTCCCAGGCGCCGTCCTCGTCCGGAATGCCCTGCGGCGGCCGCGCCGCGAACACGGTGTTGGGCTCCAGGGTCAGCTGGTAGTGCGAGATGTGCGCCGGCTGCAGGGCGAAGGCGCGTTCCAGGTCGCGTTCGGCCATCGCCAGGCTTTGCCCGGGCAGGGCGTACATCAGGTCCAGGTTGAGATTGTCGAAGCCGGCGTCCTGGGCCAGCTTGACCGCGGCCTCGGCCTCGGCGCTGTCGTGGATCCGGCCCAGCCGGCGCAGGCAGTCGTCGTCGAAGCTCTGGATGCCGAAGCTGAGCCGGTTGACCCCGGCCGCCCGGTACAGCTCGAAGCGGCCGTGCTCGGCGGTGCCGGGGTTGGTCTCCAGGGTGATCTCGCAGCCAGGCGCCAAGCGCAGGCGGGCGGCGGCGGCCTGCAGGAAGCGGTCGACGAATTCCGGCGGGAACAGGCTCGGGGTGCCGCCGCCGAAGAACACGCTGTGCACCGGCCGGCCCCAGACCAGCGGCAGGTCGTGCTCCAGGTCGGCGATCAGGGCGTCGACATAGGCCTGGAACGGCAGCGGGCCGCGGCCCTCGTGCGAGTTGAAGTCGCAGTAGGGGCATTTGCGTACGCACCAGGGCAGATGCACGTACAGCGACAGCGGCGGGGTGCTCAGGGTCGAGCCGGCCGGGGGCTGGCTGGCGGGGGAGAAACTGGCTGGAGTCTGGTTCAACGGCGGGCGGCCGGCCGCAGGGGCCGGCCCGGATGACGGACGGAAGCCGACAGCTTACCGGTCGGCGGCCGTACCGTAGCGATACGGCGCCAGCAGGGCGCGCAGATTGGCGTCCAGGGCGACCTCGGGGCGGGCCCGCACGACCTGGCGGACGATGGTCGCCAGCGGCTCGGCGCGGCCGTCGCCGGACATGTCGCCGTCGAAGATCGCCACCGTGTTCCAGTTGCGGTGCGGCGAGGGCGCCAGGCGCAGCTCCAGGGTCGAGGTCAGGCGCAGGCGCCCGTCCTTGGCCCGGTGCAGGGACATCGAGACCACCTCGGCCGGCTCGAAGGCGCGGCTGCGGTGGCCGCTGGTGATGTTGGCGTAGCGGATCGTGCCGACGCCGCCGTCGGCGTCCAGGCTGACCCGCTGGATCGCCGCCAGGGCGACCAGGCCGACCAGGCCGGCCAGCACCCACAGCGCCAGTTCCAGGTCCGAGCCGAAGCTGTGGCTGCCGCTGCTCAGGCCGTCGTGGTGGATCCAGATCGCGATCGGCATCGCCAGCAGGTACAGCACCGCCACCGCCAGCACGGTATGGCCGCCGGCGCGGAACAGGCGCCGGTGCGGGGCGGCGGCGCGGGCCATGCGGTTCACCCGCGCAGCTCCGGCAGGCGCGCGCGCAGCGCGGCCAGGGCGCGGGCGCGGTGGCTGACCCGGTTCTTGAGTTCGTCCTCGATCTCGCCGGCGGACACGGCGTATTCGGTGTCGAAGAACACCGGCTGGTAGCCGAAGCCGCGCTCGCCCTGGCGGGCGTGCAGGATGCGGCCGTTCCAGACCCCTTCGGCGATGATCGGGCGCGGGTCGCCGGCATGGCGCAGCAGGACGATGACCGCGTAGAAATGCGCGCTGCGCTGCTCGTCCGGCACCCCGTGCAGGGCGCCGAGCAGCTTGTCGATGTTGGCCTGGGCGTCGCCGTGGCGGCCGGCGTAGCGGGCCGAGTACAGGCCGGGGGCGCCGCCGAGCGCGTCGACGCAGATGCCCGAGTCGTCGGCCAGCGCCGGCAGGCCGGTGACCGCCGAGGCATGACGGGCCTTGAGCAGCGCGTTCTCGACGAAAGTGCTGCCGGTTTCCTCGATGTCTTCGACCCCCAGATCCGTTTGCGCCACCAATTCGATCCCGGTGTCGCCGAGCAGGTCGCGCAGCTCCGCCAATTTGCCGGCGTTGCTGCTGGCCAGCACTAATCTCATGCCTTCAGTTCCAGCAAATCCCAGCGGTTACCGTACAGATCTTCGAAAACGGCGACCGTGCCGTAGGTCTCGACGCGGGGAGATTCCAGGAAGCGCACGCCCTGGGCGAGCATCGCGGCGTGGTCGCGGGCGAAGTCGTCGGTGTGCAGGAAGAACCCGACCCGGCCGCCGGTCTGGTCGCCGACCCGGGCGCGCTGCGCGTCGCCGTCGGCGCGCGCCAGCAGCAGCGCGGTTTCGGCCTGCGCGCTGGGCGCGACCCGCACCCAGCGCTTGCCGCCGCCGCGGTCGGTGTCCTCGAGCAGGACGAAGCCCAGGCGCTGGGTGTAGTAGGCGATGGCCTGGTCGTAGTCGCCGACCACCAGGGTCAGGCAGCCTAGGGTGCGATGCATGGGCGCGGCGCTCGTCGGGGAGGGCCGGCCAGTGTGCGCGCACGGCCGCCGCGGCGGCAGTCCGGCGCGGCGCTGCGCGCGGTCCGGACTTGGCCGGAACCGGTGCGCGGTTTTAGTGTGCTTTGTTGCCGGGTCGGGCTCAGCCGGCCAGCGCCTCGCGCTGCTTGGCGATCAGTTCGGCGATGCCGGCTTCGGCCAGGCCGAGCAGGCCGTCGAGCTCCTCGCGCCGGAACGCATGGCCCTCGGCGGTGCCCTGCAGCTCGATGAAGCCGCCGCCGTCGTTCATGACTACGTTCATGTCGGTGTCGCAGTCGCTGTCCTCGGCGTAGTCCAGGTCCAGCACCGGCGACCCGCGGTAGATCCCGACCGAGACCGCGGCGACCGCGCCGAAGATCGGGTCGCGGGCGATCTCGCGCCGCGCCTGCAGCCAGCGCACCGCGTCGACCAGGGCCACATAGGCGCCGGTGATCGCGGCGGTGCGGGTGCCGCCGTCGGCCTGCAGCACGTCGCAGTCCAGGGTGATGGTGCGCTCGCCGAGTGCCTTGCGGTCGATGCAGGCGCGCAGGGCGCGGCCGATCAGGCGCTGGATTTCCAGGGTCCGGCCGCCCTGCTTGCCGCGCGCGGCCTCGCGGTCGCTGCGGGTGTGGGTGGCGCGCGGCAGCATGCCGTACTCGGCGGTGACCCAGCCCTCGCCCTTGCCGCGCAGGAAGGCCGGCACCTTGTTGTCGACGCTGGCGGTGCACAGCACCCGGGTCTGGCCGAAGCTGACCAGCACCGAGCCCTCGGCGTGGCGGGTGTAGCCGCGCTCGATCCGGACCTCGCGCATCTGCCCGGCGCTGCGCCCGCTGGGGCGGACGACCGGGGCGGCCGGGGCCGGAACGGGGGCGGCGAGGGGACCGGTCATGGGACGAAGTTACCGTTTTGAGGGCCGGCGAGTTTACCATTCACCCCCCGTAAGGCTCGGAATCAGCGAATGATTCGCAGCATGACCGCCTTCGCCAGCGGCGAACGCGCGACACCCTGGGGCACGCTCGGCTGCGAGCTGCGCTCGGTCAACCACCGCTTCCTCGAGCTGGGCGTGCGCCTGGCCGACGAGCTGCGCGTGCTCGAACCGGCGCTGCGCGAACGCGTCGGCGCGCGCCTGAGCCGCGGCAAGCTCGACCTGACCCTGCGCCTGCGCGCGCCGGAAGGCGGCGACGCGTTGCAGCTCAACCCGACCCGGCTGCGCGAGCTCAGCGAGCTGGCGATCGACCTGTCGGCGCGGTTCCCGGCGCTGCGCACCGAATTCACCGAGTTGCTGCAGTTCCCCGGCGTGCTGCAGGCCCCGGCCGCGGATCCGGCGGCGTTGCAGGCCGAGGCCCTGGCCCTGCTCGACGGCGTGCTCGACGAATTCGTCGCCTCGCGCGAACGCGAGGGCGCCAAGCTCGCCGCGGTGATCGGCGAGCGCGTCGACGGCATCGCCCGCATCGCCTCCGAGGTGCGCACGATGATGCCGGCGATCCGCGCCGGCCAGCGCACCAAGCTGGAAACCCGCCTGGCCGACCTGGCCCAGCCGGCCGACAACGGCCGCCTGGAGCAGGAACTGGTGTTGTGGCTGCAGAAGCTCGACGTCGACGAAGAACTCGACCGGCTCGACTCGCATGTCGCCGAAGCCCGCCGCGTGCTCAAGCTGCGCGAAGCGGTCGGCCGGCGCCTGGACTTCCTGCTGCAGGAATTCAACCGCGAAGCCAACACCCTGGGCTCCAAGTCGGTCGACGCCCGCAGCTCCGCCGCCGCGGTCGAGCTCAAGGTGCTGATCGATCAGGTGCGCGAGCAGATCCAGAACATCGAATAGCCGGGAATGGGGAATCGGGAATCGGGAATCGTAGACGTCAAAAGCGTTTCGCGACTTCTCCCCAGATCCATCCCATTCCCGATTCCCCATTCCCCATTCCCCATTCCCGATTCCCGATTCCCGATTCCCGATTCCCAGCCCAATGCGCGGAACCCTCTACATCGTCGCCGCCCCCTCCGGGGCCGGCAAATCCAGCATCGTCAACGCGGTGCTCGCGCGCGACCCGAACATCCGGTTGTCGATCTCGTTCACCTCGCGCCAGCCGCGTCCGGGCGAGCGCCATGCCGAGCACTACCACTTCGTCAGCGCGCAGGAATTCGAGGCGATGGTCGAGGCCGGCGATTTCTTCGAGCACGCGCGCGTGCACGGCGACTGGAAGGGGTCGGCGCGGCAGTCGGTGGAGCCGTTCCTGGCCGCCGGCAAGGACGTGCTGCTGGAAATCGACTGGCAGGGCGCGCGCCAGGTGCGGGCCAAGGTGCCGGACGCGGTCAGCGTCTTCATCCTGCCGCCCTCGCGCCAGGCGCTGGAGTCGCGCATGCGCTCGCGCGGCCAGGACAGCGAGGAAACCATCCGTCAGCGCCTGGACGCGGCGCGCGAAGAGATGTCGCACTACCACGAGTTCGACTACGTCATCGTCAACGAGGTCTTCGACACCGCGGTCGACGAGATGTGCGCGATCTTCCTCGCCAGCCGCCTGCGCCGCGAGCCGCAGGTCGCCCGGCATTCGCGGCTGATTACCGCTTTGTTGGTGGACGAATAATCGGGACTCGGGACTCGGGATTCGGGATTCGGGATTCGGGATTCGGGGCGAAACGGTAGGGCTGCTCCCTGATTGCTTCCGGAATGGACGGCCCGGTCCACGATCGATGAGCCGACCGACGTGCCCCGCTTGCCCGGCATTCGCGAGGCCTGGTCTTTCCCCCCTTTGAAAAAGGGGGGAGGGGGGATTTGCTCTTGCCTTGCGCTCGCGTCCTGGCTTCGTCTGGACCCGTCAATGCCGCCGGTTGGCATCTATCTGATTGATCCATAAGGGATTGCAGCCCGAAACCTTGCTTCGCCCGGCGCCTCCGGCTAGACTCCCCGGTCCCCAACCGCTTGCAAGACGGCCGCACCGGCCGCAGGAGCCCCATGGCCCGCATCACCGTCGAAGATTGCCTGGAAGTGGTCCCGAACCGCTTCGAACTCGTCATGCTGGCCGCCAAGCGCGCCCGTCAGCTGGCCAACGGCGTCGAACCGCAGCTGGACAACAGCGAAGCCAACGACAAGCCGACCGTGCTGGCGCTGCGCGAGATCGCCGCGCGCCAGGTCAACCCGGACTACATCGACGCGGTCGAGAAGGCCGAGCGCGAGCGCAAGGAACGCGAAGCCCTGGAATGGGCCGCGGCCGAAGTGGTCGCCGACGACGACCTGTCCAAGGGCGACGACTGATCTTCCGAGCCCGCGCGCCGCGCGGGCGATCCGGCATCGCGAAACGGCTCCGCTGCGGCGGGGCCGTTTTCGTTTTCAGCCCGGCCACGCGGGCGCCTGGCGGCGCGCGGCGTTCGCCTACCTGAACCGCGCGGCGCGCCGCTCGCGCCGGATTCGCCGCCGAATCCCGCCGCCGGCTTGCGCCGCTGCGGACCGGCGCCACCTTTGAAACAGCCCCGTGCGTTGCTTCCTGCGCCTGAGCGCGCGTAAATTTCCGTTATGACTCCTGCCGAGCCCGCGCTTACCGTCTATCCCGTCGCTCCCGAAGACACGGAGCTGCCGGACTACGTGCGCGAACTGGAACTGGCCGCGCACTATTTGCCCGAGGCGCAGCGCCAGCTGCTGCGCCGCGCTTGGGCGGTCGGCGCCGCCGCGCACGCCGGGCAGACGCGCAAGTCCGGCGAGCCCTACATCACCCATCCGGTCGCGGTGGCCAAGGTCCTGGCCGAGCAGGGCCTGGACGTGGAGACCCTGGTCGCGGCGATCCTGCACGACACCATCGAAGACACGCCGCTGACCCGCGAGTGCCTGGCGACCGAGTTCGGCCCGACCGTGGCCGAATTGGTCGACGGCGTCACCAAGCTGGACAAGCTGCAGTTCCGCGACCGCCAGGAAGCGGCCGCGGAAAGCTTCCGCAAGATGCTGCTGGCGATGGCGCGCGACCTGCGGGTGATCCTGATCAAGCTCGCCGACCGCCTGCACAACATGCGCACCCTGGGCGCGCAGAGCGCCGAGGCGCGCGAGCGCATCGCCCGCGAGACCCTGGAGATCTACGCGCCGATCGCCCAGCGCCTGGGCATGAACCTGATCAAGGCCGAGCTGCAGGACCTGGGCTTTCGCGCCCTGCATCCCTGGCGCCACGCGGTGATCGAAAAACGCATCCGCACCCAGCCGGTGGTGCGGCGCGAGTCGCTGGTGCAGATCGAAGCGCATCTGGCCCAGCGGCTGGCGAAGGAGAAGCTTCAACACCGCCTGATCAGCCGGGTGAAGTCGCCGTGGAGCATCTACACCAAGATGCATCACGAGCATAAGAGCTTCAATCAGGTGATGGACGTGTTCGGCTTCCGGGTGGTGGTGCGCAGCGTGCCGGACTGCTACCACGCCCTGGGCGTGGTGCATTCGGCGTACAAGCCGCTGGATTCGCGCTTCCGCGATTTCATCGCCATTCCCAAGGCCAACGGCTACCAGTCGCTGCACACGGTGCTGTTCGGCCCCTACGGCTCGCCGGTCGAGGTGCAGATCCGCACCGAGGACATGGACCTGATCGCCGAGCGCGGCATCGCCGCGCACTGGTCGTACAAGCACGGCGGCGAAGGCCCGAACAGCGCCCAGTCGCGCGCGCACAGCTGGATCGCCAGCCTGGTCGAGTCGCAGCGCGCGACCGGTTCGTCGCTGGAGTTCCTGGAGAACGTCAAGGTCGACCTGTTCCCGGACGAGGTCTACCTGTTCACCCCCAAGGGCGACATCATGTCGCTGCCGCGCAATTCGACCGCGCTGGATTTCGCCTACGCCGTGCACACCGACGTCGGCAACCGCGCGGTCGCCGCGCGGGTGGACAGCAAGCTGGTGCCGCTGCGCACCAAGCTGGCCAGCGGCCAGCGGGTCGAGATCATCACCGCCAAGTCGTCCACGCCCAAGCCGCAGTGGCTGGAGTTCGTGGTCTCCGGCAAGGCCCGCACCTCGATCCGCCAGCAGCTCAAGCAGCTCGAGCACGAGGACGCGGTGCAGCTCGGCCACCGCATGCTCGACCGCGCGCTGGAAGCGCTGGAGACCTCGCTCGACCGGATTCCGGCGCTGCGCCTGGAGGGCTACCTGGGCGAGTACCGCTACCCGCGCCTGGAGGCGCTGTTGGCCGACATCGCGCTCGGCAACCGGATGCCCAACCAGGTCGCGTTGGCGCTGGCGCGCGAGGCGCCGGGCAAGTCGCGCGGCCGCCCTATCGACCGGCCGCGCCTGCCCGAAGACAAGATCCTGATCACCGGCGCCGAGCGCGGCGTGATCAGCTTCGCCAACTGTTGCCTGCCGTTGCCGGGCGACGAGATCATGGGCTACCACACCGCCGGCAAGGGCATCGTGGTGCACCGCCTGGATTGCCCCAACGTCGCCGACTACCGCAAGTCGCCCGACCGTTGGGTGGCGATCGGCTGGGACCGCCAGGTCTCCGGCGACTTCTCCGCCGCGCTGCGGATCGAGGTCGACAACCGCCCCGGCTCGCTGGCCCAGGTCGCCGCCGCGATCGCCGAAGCCGAGTCCAATATCGACCGGGTCGAGTACCTGGAGCGCGACGCCAACATCGCGATCATGCGTTTCGCGATCGAAGTCAGCGACCGCCGCCACCTCGCCGACGTCATGCGCCGGGTCCGGCGCCTGACCGTGGTGCTGGGCGTGCAGCGGATGTAGCGGCGGCTTCGCCGCCGCCGGGAATCGGGAGCCGGGAATCGGCAGAGCGCTGCGTCGCCTCTGGTCTGGGCGTCCCGGTGCCATGGACTTTTTTGTGAAGCCTCGCAGGCGCGCCTGTTCCAGCCGCGCCGCCTTGCCATTACGATTCCCGACTCCCCATTCCCGATTCCCGGCCCGCCCATGTCCCGAGAAATCATCCATACCGACCAAGCCCCGGCCGCGATCGGCCCGTATTCCCAGGCCGTACGCGTCGGCGACACGGTGTACCTGTCCGGCCAGATTCCGCTCGACCCGGCCAGCGGCCTGGTCATCGAGGGCGACATCGAGGCGCAGGCGCACCGCGCGTTCCAGAACCTCAAGGCGGTGTGCGAAGCCGCCGGCGGCTCGCTCGCCGAGGTGGTCCGGCTCGGCCTCTACCTCACCGACCTGGGCGCGTTCGGCAAGGTCAACTCGGTGATGGGCGAGTACTTCAACCCGCCGTACCCGGCGCGCTCGACGGTCGAAGTCTCGGCCCTGCCGCGCGGCGTCGCGTTCGAAGTCGACGCGATCCTGGTCCTGCGCTGAGCCGTAGCGAAGTTCCCCGACGACGGCCGCGCAAGCGGCCGTCGCGCTTTACGATTCCCCATTCCCCATTCCCCATTCCCCATTCCCCGCTCTTCGAACCCCCTTATCCCCGCTCAGACAAAAACCGCTCGCGCAACGCGCGCGGCGTCTCTCCGGTCAGGCGCTTGAAGGCGCGGCGGAAATCGCGCGGGTCCTTGTAGCCGACCGCGGCGCCGACCGCGGCGATGGTCGGCTGGCGTTCGCGCAGCAGGGCGTAGGCGCGGTCGATGCGCAGGCGGTCGTGGATTTCGTGGAAGCTGGTGCCCTCGCCGGTGAGTTGGCGGCGCAGGGTGCGCTCGCTGACGTGCAATTGCGCGGCGATGCCGGCCAGCTTGGGGTCCTGGGCCAGTTGCGCGCGCAGCAGGCGCTCGACCGCGGCGGTGACTTCGCCCGGCAGCGGGCCCTGCGGCATCTGCGCCTCGCACAGCGCCAGCACCTGGCGCGAGGCGATCGGGTTATGGGTCGGCAGCGGCGCCGCCAGCCAGTGCGCGTCCAGCACCAGCCGGTCCTGCGGCTGGGCGAACGCCAGCGGGCAGTCGAACACTTCGCGGTAGCGCGACTCGTAGGCCGGGGCGGGGTAGCTGAACTCCACCCGCAGCGGCCGCAGGCGTTCGCCGACCAGGCCGCGCGCCAAGGCCAGGCAGCTGCTGAAGAACTCCTCGCAGACGAAGCGGTGGATCGCCGGATAGCTTAGGGTCATGCGCCCGGCCAGGGCCAGGGTGCCCGGCTCGGACACGCTTTCGACGAAGCGCATCAGGCTGCCGACCACCGGGGTGAAGCGCAGGCCGATCTGCAGCGCGTCGCCGAAGGTCGGCGCGGTGGTCATGGCCAGGCCGAGCAGGCCGAAGTTGCCGATGTGCTGGGCGTGGCCGATGTCCAGGCCGATGCTCGCCGGCAGCACCCGCAGCGCGCGCTCGATCACCACCGCGGTCGGCCGGTCGGGCAGGCGCACGCCGGGGTCGCTGACCTGGGCGCGGCTGAGCCCGGTGCCGGCGAACCAGTCGTCGCTGGGCGCGCGCAGCCGGTCCGCCGCTTCCAGCAGACCCCACAGCAGGTTGGGCGACATCATCGCGACGTCGTCCTGGGTTTGGTCCCGATCGGATGGCTGGCGCATCTCCCCACGCTCCTGGCCGCACGGTTGACCGCGATTGCCCCCCTAGTGTGCCGCATTCGCCCTCACGCGCGCTCACGGCGCCGACCCAGACTCCTGGCTTAGCCGTGCGGGGGCGCGCCGCGACGCGAACCGCGCCGCATCCGCGCACCGCAAGCCAAACCGGAGAGACCCATGAGCCCGCCGATCCGCGCTGTCGCCGTCGCCGTCCTCGCCGCCGCCGTGGCCGCCTGCGGCCCCGAACAGGCCCAGCACACGCCCAGCCCGCAGGTCGCCGCCGGCGACGCCGCGTTCGCCGAGACCTTCCGCACCCGCCTGCTCGACGCCAAGCCGGGCGAGGTGATCGAGGTCCCGCCGGGCCGGCACAGCTTCGACCGCAGCCTGACCCTGCGCGTGGACGGGGTCACCATCCGCGGCGCCGGCCCGGACAAGTCGGTGCTGAGCTTCAAGGGCCAGAAAGCCGGCGCCGAGGGGCTGCTGGTCAACGCCAGCCGCTTCGTGCTGGAGAACATCGCCATCGAGGACAGCAAGGGCGACGGGCTCAAGGTCAACGAAGGCGAGCACATCACCATCCGCAACGTGCGGGTGGAATGGACCGGCGGCCCCAGCACCAAGAACGGCGCCTATGGCCTGTATCCGGTCAAGACCCGCAACGTGCTGATCGAGGATTCGGTGGCGATCGGCGCCTCCGACGCGGGCATCTACGTCGGCCAGTCGCGCGACGTGATCGTGCGCAACAGCCGCGCCGAGTTCAACGTCGCCGGGATCGAGATCGAAAACACGGTCAACGCCGACGTCTACGGCAACGTCGCCACCAACAACACCGGCGGCATCCTGGTGTTCAACATGCCGGCGCTGTCGCAGCAAGGCGGCGCGATCCGGGTGTTCCAGAACAAGGTCTACCAGAACAACACCGCCAACTTCGGCGCCAAGGGCACGCCGGTGGCCAGCGTGCCGGCCGGCAGCGGCATCGTGGTCAACTCCAACGACGACGTCGAGATCTTCGACAACGAGATCCGCGACAACGCCACCACCAACATCATCGTCTCCAGCGTCTATTCGACCGGCTACAAGGACGACAAGGCCTCGAAGGATTTCGATCCCTATCCCGAGCGCATCGCGATCTACGGCAACCGCCTGTCCGGCGGCGGCGACTCGCCCGACGGGTTCGACCTGAAGGCGCTGAAGACCGCGATCTACGGCTTGCGCGGCCGCCTGCCCGACGTGCTCTGGGACGGCTACGCCAACGCCAAGCTCGCCGGCGGGCCGCAGATCTGCATCCGCGACGTGTCCGGGGTGATCGACGCCGACGGCCCGGGCGGCTACAAGAGCCCGAGCCAGGACACCAAGCGCTACGACTGCAGCCTGCCCAAGTTGCCGGCCATCGACCTCAAGCGCGGCTGATCGATGCGGACGAACGCGATGGGCCGCGGTTGGATCGGATTGTTGCTGTCGCTGTGCCTGGCGGCGTGCGCGCGCGAGACCGCGCCGCCGCCGGTGCGTTTCTTCGCCGAAGGCCAGCCGGCGGACCTGGCCGAATGGAACCTGCTGCGGGTCGCCGACGGGCGCCTGCGCCTCAATCAGGGCGTGCTGGCCTACGACCTCAACACGCCGCTGTTCTCCGACTACGCGCACAAGCTGCGCACGGTGTGGATGCCGCATGGACAGGCCGCGGCCTACGACCCCGAGCGCGCGTTCGATTTCCCGGTCGGCACCGTGCTCAGCAAGACCTTCTACTACCCGCGCGGCGAGGACGGTGCGGTGCGGCGCAGCGCCGACGACGGGCCGGACCTGCGCGGCGGCGGACTCGAGCTGAGCAAGGTGCGGCTGATCGAGACCCGCCTGCTGGTGCGTCGCCGCGAGGGTTGGGTCGCGCTGCCCTATGTCTGGAACGAGCAGCAGACCCAGGCCAGGCTGATGCGCGGCGGCGAACTGGTGCCGCTGCGCCTGCTCGGCGCCGACGGCCGCAGCCAGGACCTGGAGTACCAGGTGCCGGACCAGAACCAGTGCGCCGGTTGCCACGGCACCGACATGAAGAGCAAGGCGTTGCAGCCGATCGGGCCGAAGGCGCGCCATCTCAATCGCGATTTCGCCTACGACGACGGCCTGGCCAACCAGATCGCGCGCTGGACTCAAGCCGGCTATCTGCGCGGCGCGCCGGCGCCGCAGGCCGCGCCGCGCGCCGCCCACTGGCGCGATCCGCGCGCCGATCTGGACGCCCGGGCGCGCGCCTATCTGGACGTCAATTGCGGCCATTGCCACAGCCCCAGCGGGCCGGGCAACACTTCCGGCCTGTGGCTGGACGCGGCCACCCGCGAGCCCTTGCGGCTGGGCCGCTGCAAGCTGCCGATCGCCGCCGGCAAGGGCACCGGCGACCGCCGCTACGGCCTGGTGCCGGGCAAGCCGGAGGAATCGATCTTGGTCTACCGCATGCTCAGCGACGACCCGGCGGTGATGATGCCGGAACTCGGTCGCAGCGTGACGCACGTCGAGGGCGTACAACTGATCCGCGATTGGATCGCCGCGCAGCAGGGGAGCTGCGGCTAGGCGCCCGGCGGTTGGGGAACGCGCCGGATGCGCGCGTTCGATTCTGGAACGAACGAGAGGGGAGCTTTCGATGTCGTTGCGCAAACACCGCCTGGTCGTCGCGACCGGCACCGCCATCGCCGCGTTGTGCGGCGGCGCCTTCCTGCCCGCTGCGGCGCAAACGCCGGATCAGCCCAAGGAGTTGGACAAGATCACCGTCACCGCGCAGAGCCGCGAGCAGGAACTGCAGGACGTGCCGATCGCGTTGCAGGTGGTCACCGACCAACTGATCGACGACATCGCCGCCCAGGACCTGGGCGACCTGGACAGCTTCGTGCCCGGCCTGGTGGTCGACAGCCAGCAGCCGACCCAACCCGGGTTCCAGTTGCGCGGCATCAGCACCGACGACTTCGGCATCGGCACCGATCCGGCGGTCGGCGTCTACGTCGACGGCGTCTACGCCGGCCGCGGCGGCGGCGTGCTGCTGCCGTTCACCGACGTGGAACGGATCGAGGTGCTGAAGGGGCCGCAGGGCACCTTGTTCGGCCGCAACACCGCCGCCGGCGCGATCTCCATCATCACCCGCAAGCCGAGCACGGCGGCGACCGAGGTCGCGGCCAAGCTGCGCATCGGCAACCACGGCAAGCAATACGTCGACGGCATGCTCAACCTGCCGGTCAGCGACAACTCGGCGTTCCGCTTCAATGCGCTGATCAACCACGCCGACGGCTGGATCCAGGACGCGCAGACCGGGCGCGATCTGAATCCGGAGAACAACTGGGCCACCCGCGCGGCGTTCAAGACCCGCCTGGGCGAGCGCACTTCGGTGCTGCTGAGCTGGGACCACGAGAACCTGGACCAGCTCGGCCAGGCCACCACCGGCATCGTCGCCCTGCCGCCGGCGCCGGGATTACCGCCGCTGCCGGTCGACGAATCGGCCTATCTGGACCCGCGCAAGGTGCCGACCTACAGCGATGCCGAGGGCAACGAAGAATCGCGGCGTTTCGACGGCGTGACCCTGATCGTCGACCACGGCACCGACTGGGGCGGCTTCACCTCGACCACCTCCTGGCGCGATTACGACTCGCTCAACCGGGTCGAGGAGGACGGCACCAACCGCCGTTACCTGTACGTCGATTCGACCAATACCGAGAGCAACCGCAGCTTCTACCAGGAGTTCAAGTTCGCCGGCAGCAGCGACAAGCTCGACTGGGTCGCCGGCGCCAGCTATTTCGACGAGCGCGCGCGCCAGACCAGCGAGGTCAACGCGATGACCGACTCGGTCGACAGCATCGTCCACAACCTCGGCCTGGCGCCGACCCCGACCGGCTATCTGTTCGGCTATGTCGACCAGCAACTCGGCGCGCTCGGCATTCCGATCAGCCTGCTCGGCCACCGCTGGAACGAGAAGTTCAACAACACCCTGGACACCCGCGCCTACGCGGTGTTCGGCGACGTGATCTGGCACGCCACCGACAAGCTCAACCTGACCTTCGGCCTGCGCTACACCCGCGACGAGAAGAAATTCAGCTGGCTCAACACGCCGCGCTCGGCGCCCGAACTGGACGCGGCGCTGGACCAGCTCGATGCGCTGGGCTTCTTCGACCTGGCCGGGATCCCGCGCGAGTTCTTCGTCTTCGACGTGGCCTTCATCGACCCGCCGGCGCTGATGAACAAGGGCGTGCTGCGCCGCACCTCCGACAGCTGGACCGATTTCAGCCCGCGCTTCGTCGTCGACTACCACTTCAGCGACGACACCATGGTGTTCGCCTCGCTGGCCAAGGGCTACAAGGCCGGCGGCTTCAACTCGCTGCAGATCGGCAGCAGCTTCGAGAACGAGGACGTCTGGAACTTCGAGACCGGCATCAAGCAGGCCTTCCCGGACCAGCGCCTGCAGCTCAACGCCTCGGTCTACTACTACGTCTACGACAACCGCCAGGCGATACGGCTGGACAACAGCACCGATATTCCGCGCTTCGTGATCGACACCTCCGATCTGGAAGCCTACGGCCTGGATTTCGACCTGCGCTGGCAGGTCAGCGATGCCTTCGGCCTGGACTTCAACGCCGGCTTCATCGACTCGACCTACAAGAACTACGTCACCGCCGACGGCATCGACGCCAGCGGCGACCCGACCGGCCTGCCGTACTGGTCCTTCGCCGGCGGCGCGCACTACCGCTGGGACCTCGGCGGCCACGGCGACCTGCGCGCGTCGTTGCGCCATGCCTACCGCGGCAAGGTCCGCTGCAGCGAGGAATCGCGTTCGCAGAACCGCTGCGGAGTGAGCCCGGCCTTGGACCTGGGCGAAGCGCAGAACCGCACCGACCTGCGCCTGGCCTGGACCTCGCCGCAGGGCCGCTGGGGCCTGGCCGCGTACGCGAACAACGTGTTCGACCACCAGTACGTCAATGCGCTGGGCACCTACGGCAAGACCGTGCTCGGCACCGTCGGCGCGCGCGTAAGCGAGCCGCGCAGTTACGGGGTGGAGTTCGTGGCGCGGTACTGAGGGCCGGGAATGGGGAATCGGGAGTAGGGAATGGGAAGGCGGAGCGGGATGCAGCGTGGCTGCTTTCCGATTCCCCATTCCCGATTCCCCATTCCCCATTCCCGTATCCTTACCGGCATGCCTGCCCGCAAGGACGGACCTTCCGTCGATCTCCACACCCAGCCGTTGCCGCGCCTGCCCGGGGTCGGGCCGCGCGTGGCCGAGAAGCTGGCCGCGCGGGGATTGCTGACCCTGCAGGATTTCTGGCTGCAACTGCCGCGGCAGTACGAGGATCGCACCCAGATCACCCCGATCCGCTTGCTCCAGCCCGGCGTCGCGGCGCAGGTCGAGGGCCGGGTCGAGGCGGTCGAGCGCGGGTTCCGTTATCGGCCGATGCTCCGGGTGGCGATCGACGACGGTTCGCGTTCTTCCCTGGTGCTGCGCTTCTTCCACTTCCGCGCCGCGCAGGTGGCGCAGTTCCGGGTCGGCGCGCGGGTGCGGCTGTACGGCACGCCCAAGCCGGGCCAGAACGGGCTGGAGATCGTCCATCCCAGTTACCGCGTGCTCGACGACGAGGCCGAGGTCGCGCTGGGCGAGCAACTGGACCCGGTCTATCCGACCATCGAGGGCATCGGCCCGGCGACCCTGCGGCGCCTGATCGGCTACGCCCTGGACCGGTTGCCCGACGACGCCGCGCTGGAACTGCTGCCGCAGGAACTGCGCCGGCGCCTGAAACTGCCGACCCTGCGCGAGGCCCTGCTGACCGTGCACCGGCCGCCGGTCGACGCCGATGTGGCCGCGCTGATCGAAGGCCGTCACCCGGCCCAGCGCCGGCTGGCCCTGGAGGAGTTGCTGGCCCACCACCTGAGCCTGCGCCGCCAACGCATCAGCCAGCAGGCGCATCGCGCGCGGCCGCTGAAGCAACTGCCGTTGGCCGAGCGCCTGCGCAAGTCGCTGCCGTTCAAGCTGACCGCGGCGCAGCGCCGGGTGTTCGACGAAATCCGCGCCGACCTGGCCAAGCCCTCGCCGATGCTGCGGCTGGTGCAGGGCGACGTCGGCAGCGGCAAGACCGTGGTCGCCGCGCTGGCGGCGATGCTGGCGGTGCAGCACGGCCGCCAGGCGGCGCTGATGGCGCCGACCGAGCTGCTCGCCGAGCAGCACCTCAACAACCTGCGCCGCTGGCTGGAACCGCTGGACGTGCGCGTGGCCTGGCTGGCCGGCAAGGTCACCGGCCGCGCGCGCAAGCAGGTGCTGGCCCAGGTCGCCGCCGGCGAGGCCCAGGTGGTGGTCGGCACCCATGCGCTGATGCAGGAGGGCGTGGCCTTCCGCGACCTGGCCCTGGCCATCGTCGACGAACAGCATCGCTTCGGCGTGCACCAGCGCCTGGCGCTGCGCGACAAGGGCGCCGGCGGCAGCGTCGGCGCCGACGCGATCGTGCCGCACCAGTTGGTGATGACCGCCACGCCCATTCCGCGCACCCTGGCGATGACCGCCTACGCCGACCTGGACGTGTCGGCGATCGACGAACTGCCGCCCGGGCGCACCCCGGTGCAGACCGTGGCGCTGAGCGAGGAGCGCCGGCCCGAGCTGGTCCAGCGCATCCGTACCGCCTGCGCCGAAGGCCGCCAGGCCTACTGGGTCTGCACCCTGATCGACGAGTCCGACGAGGTCGTGGCGCAGGCCGCGCAATCGACCTTCGAAGAACTCTCGCGCCAGCTCGCGCCGCTGCGCGTGGGCCTGGTGCACGGACGCATGAAGGCCAAGGAAAAACAGGCGGTGATGCAGGCGTTCAAGGACGGCGCGCTGGACCTGCTGGTGGCGACCACGGTGATCGAAGTCGGGGTCGACGTGCCCAACGCCTCGCTGATGATCGTCGAGAACGCCGAACGCCTGGGCCTGGCCCAATTGCACCAGCTGCGCGGCCGGGTCGGCCGCGGCAGCGCCGCTTCGACCTGCGTGCTGCTGTATCGCTCGCCCTTGTCCGGGCTGGCGCGTCAGCGCCTGGAAACCATGCGCCAGACCCACGACGGCTTCGTCATCGCCGAGAAGGACCTGGAGCTGCGCGGCCCGGGCGAACTGCTCGGCACCCGCCAGACCGGCCTGGCCGGATTCCGCGTCGCCGATCTGGCCCGCGACGCCGACCTGCTGCCGCTGGTGCAGGAATTGGGCGAGAAACTGCTCGCTGAATCGCCGGAACTGGCCGAGCGCGTCGTCGCGCGCTGGGTCGGCGGCGCGGCGCGCTACGCCTCGGCCTGAGCATAGAAAGCGATCTCCGCCGCCGTCTCCACCGGCGCGACGCGGCTCTGTTCCAATGGTCGCGCGAGCATGCGCTGAACGGCCCGCACCGAGCGCGGAGGGAGTTCCGCGCACTCACGACAGGAGCGTCATATGCCCGCTTTGTTCGATGTGCCGCAGCACGAATTCGCGTCGCTGCCGGCGGTGGCCGGCGAGGTCCGCCGGGTCGGCGAAATGGAATGGGGCCGGGCGACGCGCGATGCGGCCCGGTATCCGGCCGGCCGGCTGTGGCGGGTGCAATGGTCGGGACAGGTGCTGACCGGCACCGCCGGCGACGACACCCTGACCGGCGGCGCCGGCGACGACACGCTGTACGGCCTGGACGGCAACGACATGCTGCTGGGCGAGGGCGGCAACGACACGCTCCACGCTGGCGACGGCGACGACATCCTCGCCGGCGGCAGCGGCAACGACGCCTTGCACGGCGAACTCGGCAACGACGCTTACGTGTTCGGCCTCGGCGACGGCCACGATCGCATCTACCAAGCCGACGTCGAGGGCCAGTTCTTCACCACCCTGGGCCTGAAGCTCGGCGTGCACCCCGAGCAAGTGCAGCTCGAACGCGATGGCCTGGACTTGATCGTGCGCCTGGTCAGCGACGAGACCGTCACCCTGGTCGGTTTCTTCCCGCCCGCCGACGACCCCTGGCAGTGGCCGCGCGCGGTGGACGAGTTCTGGTTCCAGGAAGGGGCGATCTGGGAGATGAGCGACATCCTTGCCCGCCTGCCCGGCGGCGCGACCGCATCCGCGCAATGGCGCGGCGCGCCGGCGGCGTCGGTGCCGGTCGCTCATCGCGCGCCGCCGCCGTGCGCGACGGCGCTGTCGCCCGGTCGCGGGTGCGCAGCGTTGTAAGCGCGCGAGGGCGCGCCTAATCGCTTGAATCGCCTGGGTTCGCAGCGTTGCGCCCGGTCGAAACCGTCGTGTCCGGGTCGTCCGGACACGGCGATTTCCGGTGCGGCCCGAGGGGGCTTGCATTTCGGTCGGGGGATTTGGCTATAGTGTCCCGCCCGCTGGAGCGCTACACCCGGATGCCGGGAGCCCCTCACAACGCGGCGATGCACTGGTTCGGCCCGGCCTTCGAGCGGCTGCACCCGCGCCTGCAAGCTTTGCACCGCGACGGCGGCGCGCTGCACGGGCAGATCGAGATCTCCACTGGACACGGCCTGGCCGGCCGCCTCGGCCGCCGCCTCGCCGCGCGCCTGGGCATCCCCACCGATCGCGCCCGGCGCGGTTTCCGGGTCGAGATTTCCCACGACGGCGAGGCGATGCGCTGGCGCCGCCGCTTCGACGACGGCAGCGAACTGCTGTCGGTGTTCCGTCCGGTCGGGCGCTATCCGCAGGGGCATTGGCTCGAATCCACCGGCCCGGCGCGGATGAAGCTGGGCGTCGATCTGGACGGCGGCGGCTGGCGCTGGCGCCTGCTCGGCGTCGCCGTGGCCGGCGTGCCGCTGCCGCGTTTCGCGTTTCCGCGCACGCAGGCCTACAAGCGCATCGAATCCCATCCCGACGGCGAGCGTTATCGCTTCGCCGTCGCGTTCTCCTGGTTTCCCTTCGGCGAACTGCTGCGCTACGAAGGCGCACTGCACGCCGTCCCGGCCGAATCGGCCGATCCTGTCGAAAGAGTGGTTACATGACCGATCGCATTCCCCTGCTTATCGATACCGACCCCGGCGTGGACGATGCGCTGGCGTTGTTGATGGCGTTCAACGACCCGCGCCACCAGCTGGTCGGCCTGACCATCGCCGCCGGCAACGTCGGCCTCAAGCACACCGTGGCCAACGCGCTGAAGCTGTGCGAAGTCGCCGGCGTCGACGTGCCGGTGTTCGCCGGCGCCGACGCGCCGCTGCTGCACCCCTCGCCGGATGCCGGCTACGTGCACGGCCAGGACGGTTTCGGCGACGTCGGCTACCAGGCCGCGCAGCGCCAGGCCGAGGCCGAGCACGCCGCGCTGGCGATCATCCGCCTGTCGCACCAGTACGCCGGCAAGCTGTTGCTGGTCGCGCTGGGGCCGCTGACCAATGTCGCCCTCGCGCTCAAGCTCGACCCGACCCTGCCGCAGCGCATCGCGCGCCTGGTGGTGATGGGCGGCGCGGTGACCTGCCAGGGCAACATCACCCCGGCCGCCGAGTTCAACATCTATTTCGATCCGGAAGCCGCGCACATCGTGTTCGAAGCGTTCGAGCGCATCGACCTGGCCGACTGGGAAGCGGTGATCGCCCACGGCCTGCACCACGATCGCGTGCTGGAGTGGTTCAAGACCGATTCCGCGCGCGGCCAGTTCTACGAGCGCATCTCCGAGAAGACCCGGATGTGGTCGATCGACCGTCGCGGCGATCATTGGCACGCCGCCGACGCGTTGGCGATGGCGTTCGCGCTCGAGCCCGAAGGCGCGCTCGACCTGCAGGCGCGGCCGGTGTCGATCGAGCTGGAGGGCACTCACAGCCGCGGCGCGACCGTGGTCGACTGGCGTCGCCAGGAAGGGCGCCCGGACAAGGTGACGATCCTGATGAAATATGATCAACAGCGATTCGAATCCCTACTCCAGGCAGCCCTATCCGCGTCCCCCGCGTAGAAAGTCGGCGACCCGCGCCGGTAGCCGAAGCGACCGCGTCCCCCGCGCAGAAAGTCGGCGACCGCGCCGGTAGCCGAAGCGAAACGCACCCCGCGTAGGCAGTCGGCAACCGGCGCCGGTGCCCGAAGAAGGTCCGCTCGCGCCGACCTTCCGCTCCCGCGCCAGCCAGCCAACCAGCGGCAGGGCGGGGGCGAGGGTGACCCGCCGCAAAGCGCAGGTCATCGGCCTGTATCGCCGCAAACGCCGCTTTTGAGTGGCAAGGACGCCGGCGGCGGGGTTTTCCCGCCGCCGCCAGGGCGGCGGAACGGGCGGGCCGCTCTCAGCGCCCCCTGCGATGAAATTCGTTGCTTTCCAGGCTTGCGCAACCCGCGGGTAGCTGGCTATACTGCGCGACTTTCCCGCACACCTTAAGGTTGAGTGCCATGAAGGCAGGCATCCATCCCGAGTACCGCGACGTCGTGTTCCAGGACGTCACCACCGATTTCCAGATCCTGACCCGTTCGACCCTGTCGAGCAAGGAAACGATCAAGGTCGATGGCGCCGAGTACCCGCTGATCAAGGTCGATATTTCGTCGGCCTCGCACCCGTTCTACACGGGCAAGCACAAGATCGTCGACACCAGCGGTCGCGTCGACAAGTTCCGCAAGCGTTACGCGCAGAAGTAATTCCGCGTCGCATCGCTGTACGTCCAACGGCTGCCCGCGAGGGCGGCCGTTTGCGTTTGCGCGCCGCAAGGGCGCACGCCGAGGCATCCCATGCGCGCCGTCGGCGGCTGCGGGTTTCGGCTGTGGCGGCGCGCGCCGTGAGTCCTGCGGCGTGGCGACGGGCCGGTGCGGCGCCCGCCAGCGGCCCGCTGCTGCCAGCGCTTTCGCCAGGACCCGCAAGCCGGCGTCCGCGGCGCGGCCCGCGAGCCCGCCCCGGCGGGGCTTCCCGCGCCGCGCCGGCAACGCACCGTGCCGCCGCAGGCGCCGTCCCGACCAAAGTCCGAGCTTGGGCTCTGGAATCGTTGTGCGATAATTCAGCCATCGCAATCCGATTGTGACCCCTGTTGCCCTCCTGCCGCGGCCCTCCCTGCGGCAGCAGACCGAGGAGTGTTTCGTGTCCGATGATTCCAAAAAAGCCGGCCTTGATCAGGTCACCCTGACCGCCGGCGACAAGAACGTGGTCCTGCCGGTGCAGCATCCGGTGCTCGGCGCTCCCTGCGTCGATATCGCCAAGCTGCCGAAAGAAACCGGGATGTTCACCTACGACCCGGGTTTCACCGCCACCGCCAGCTGCAAGTCCGCGATCACCTACATCGACGGCGACCAGGGCGTCCTGCTGTACCGCGGCTACCCGATCGAACAGCTCGCCGAGAAGTCGAACTTCCTCGAAGTCGCCTATCTGCTGATGAACGGCGAACTGCCGAACGCCGGCGAGTTCGCCAAGTTCGAGCACGAGGTCACGCATCACACGATGATGCACGAGGCCTTCCGCACCTTCCTCTACGGCTTCCGCCACGACGCCCATCCGATGGCGATGCTGGTCGGCATGCTCGGCTCGATGGCGAGCTTCTACCACAACGATCTCGACCTGGAAGATCCGGAACAGCGCCGCCTGGCCGCGATCCGCCTGATCGCCAAGGTGCCGACGATCGCCGCCGCCTGCCACCGCTATTCGATCGGCTGGCCGATCCGCTACCCGAAGAACAGCCTGGACTACACCACGCGCTTCCTGCACATGCTGTTCGAAGTGCCGAGCGAGCCGCTGGAGCTGAACCCGGTCGCGGCCAAGGCGATGGACCTGTTGTTCATCCTGCACGCCGACCACGAGCAGAACGCCTCGACCTCGACCGTGCGCCTGGTCGGCTCGACCGGCGCCAACCCCTACGTCAGCGTCGCCGCCGGCGTCGCCGCGCTGTGGGGGCCGGCCCACGGCGGCGCCAACGAGGCGGTGCTGAAGATGCTGGAAGAGATCGGCCGCCCGGAGAACGTCAAGTCGGCGGTCGACAAGGCCAAGGACAAGGAATCGGGCTTCCGCCTGATGGGCTTCGGCCACCGCGTCTACAAGAACTACGACCCGCGCGCCGCGCTGGTGCGCAAGATGACCCACGACGTGCTCGGCGCGCTGGGCGTCAACGATCCGCTGCTGGAAGTGGCGATGAAGCTGGAAGAGGCGGCGCTGCAGGACGAGTACTTCGTCCAGCGCAAGCTCTACCCGAACGTCGACTTCTACTCGGGCATCATCTACAAGGCGCTCGGCATCCCGGTGGAGATGTTCACCGTGATGTTCGCCATCGCCCGCACCGCCGGCTGGGTCTCGCACTGGCTGGAGCAGCAGAACGATCCCGAGAACAAGATCGGCCGCCCGCGCCAGATCTACACCGGCCACGCCACCCGCGACTACGTCGGCGTCGACCAGCGCTGACCGGCGCCGGTTTCCGGATGCGAAAACGCCCCGCTTCGGCGGGGCGTTTTCGTTTGCGCCGGCGCTGGTCCGCGCGCCGCTTACTCGACCGCGCAGCCGGTCAGGCTCATGTAGTCGCTGCCCGAAGTGAAGCCGACGGTGCAGGTCGCGACGAACGCCGTGCCGGGCTCCAGCGCCGACAGTTTGCGGCTCTGTTCCGGATCGTCGCTGCTCAGGCGCGCGTATTCGACATCGCTGCCGGCGTCGGTGGCCGAGGTCAGCGCGGTGTCGGCCAGCGAGGTGTTCTGTTCCAGCACCACGGCGCTGATCCGCACCGCCTGGTCGTACTCGGGCATCGACAGGGCGCTGTAGTCGGCGCTTTCGTAGCTCGCGTACAGCTTGGACAGGGCGAGCGGCGTCGCCGCCGCAGCGGTGCCGGCGACGAGGGCGGCGAGGGGCAGCAGGCAAAGCGCGGCGGTTTCCTTGATTCGCATCGGACGTCCTTGATGGGGGTGGCCGGCGATTGTGGCGGCAGCGCGCGCCAGCGTCATCCGATGCGCGGCGAATCTGCTTCGCCGCGGTTTGCCCGTCGTGTCGTTACGCGTGCGCGGGTCGCGCCGCGCCGATGGCCGCCGACGCCGGGGTCGAGCGCGCTCGAATTCAGCCGCGCTCGAACTCGGAGATTTCCTCGTCCGCCAACAACTGGCGCAACTGGGTCGCCGAGGCGCGCTTCATCGGCTTCTCGTCGACGCTGGACAGCGGCGCCTGGCGCAGCACGTCCAGCGGCAGCACGCTGAGGTCGAAGCTCAGCTCTTCGGCGGAGAACAGCCACACCGGCGCGTCCAGGCTGCGCTCCCGGTCCAGGCGGAAGCGGCGCTCGCGCGCCTCGGCCGGGATGTGGTGCTGTTCCAGGAAGCGCGGCACCGCATCGGCGTCGTCGCTGTACAGCTGCAATGCGACCGGGCTGCGCGCGTCGGCGGTGCCGTCGAGCACCGGGCCGACCAGGCGCGGCTCGAACGAAGCAAAGAACTCCATCGCCCGCAGCGCGGCTTCGCGGCGCTGGCGCAGGCCGCCCAGGTTGTCGCGCTGGAACAGGCGCTGGTACTCGCGCAGGGCGTCTTCGATTTCGCGGTTGCGCGGCAGCGAGGCATCGTCGTAGATGCCCAGGCGTTCGGCGGCCTTGAGCTTGGCCTGGTGGTAGTCGCGGATGCCGCTTTCGGCGATCAGCCGGGCCGCTTCGTGGGCGAGCCGGTGGCGGCGCTCGCGGATGCGGGTTTGCGCGTGCTGGTGTGCGTGCTGTCGGGCCTGGTGCATCTCGACCTCCGGGCGGGCACTCCACGGCGAGGGCGCTCGCCGCGGCCGGAATCTGCCGGCGGCCCAACGCTAGCACGTTCGTCGGTCGGGTTGATGTATGGGCTGGAACCGGGCCGCGCGAGGCGCCAGAACGGGCAAGGCCGAATCCACCGGGAAACAAAAAGGCCGCATGCGCGGCATGCGGCCTTTTCGTTCGAACGGTTGTGCGGCTGGTTGGCCGGGCGGCGCCCGTGGCGGACCGAGGCCCGCCGCAGCGTATTGCGGCGGTCAGAAGATGTCGAAGGACTCTTCCGACGGCGCCGCGTCTTCGTTGCCGTAGTCGGTGTAGGTCTGCATGCGTTCCAGGTCCTCGGCCTTGACCCATTCGATCACGCCGCCGGCGCCGTCCGGGATCAGCGCGCCGTTGCCGGCCACCGACACCTTGACCATGCCCTGCGGCGGTTCGTTGGCCGCGACCGGCTGGTCCTTGAGCGCCACGCGCATGTAGTCGATCCAGATCGGCAACGCCGCCTTGCCGCCGTACTCGCGGTAGCCCAGCGACTTGTAGTTGTCGCGGCCGACCCAGACGGTGGTGACGTAGGGGCCGCCGAAGCCGGAGAACCAGGCGTCGCGGTGATCGTTGGTCGAGCCGGTCTTGCCGCCGACGTCTTCGCGGCCGAGCACCTTGGCCGCGGTGCCGGTGCCGCGCTTGACCACGTCGCGCAGCATCGAGACGATCTGGTAGGCGATGCGGTCGTCGATCGCGCGCGGGGCGATGTGCATCGCCGCCATTTCCTCCTTGGTCGGCGGCTTCTTGGCCGGCGCCGCCGCGGCTTCGGGCTGCTTGGGCTTGTCCTTGTCGCCGGCCGCGGCGCTGGCGCCCGGCGAGGGGCCCAGGTCGAAGCCGTCGACGACCTGGCTGACCGGCGCGGCCACGGCCTGGCCGCGGCCGCCGCACTCGGGGCAGGCCACCGCCGGCTTTTCCTTGAACACCATCGCGCCGGCGCGGTCCTTGACCTCGTCGATGAACCACGGGGTGATGCGGAAGCCGCCATTGGCGAAGGCCGCGTAGCCGCGCGCCACCGACAGCGGGGTCAGCGAAGCGGTGCCCAGCGACATCGACAGGTTCGGCGGCAGCTGTTCGATCTCGAAGCCGAAGTGGCTGATGTACTTGCGCGCGAAGTCGACGCCCATCGCGTCGAGCAGGCGCACCGAGACCAGATTGCGCGACTGCACCATCGCCTCGCGCACCCGCATCGGTCCGGCGAAGTTGCCGCCGTCGTTCTGCGGCCGCCACAGGTGGCCGCGGCGGTCCTTGAACACCACCGGGGCGTCGAGCACGATCGAGGCCGGGTTGTAGCCGCGCTCGAACGCGGCCGCGTACACGAACGGCTTGAAGCTCGAGCCCGGCTGGCGCCGCGCCTGGGTGGCGCGGTTGAACTTGGCGCCGGCGAAGCTGTAGCCACCCGACAGCGCGCGCAGCGCGCCGTTGGCCGGCTCCAGCGAGACCAGCGCGGCCTGCGCCTGCGGCAGCTGGTCGAGCCGGTAGCTGATCGTCGGCGGTACCGGCGGCGCGGCGGGCGCGTCGCTGGAAGCTTCGCCGGCCGGCTTGGCCGGCGCGGCCGCCGCGGTCTCGATCTTCGCCACCCGCACCAGGTCGCCGCGCTTGAGCAGGCTGCCCGGGCTGCGTCCGCCGAAGCCCTGCTTCTCGCTCAGGTCCAGTTCGGTGCCGTCGCCGAGCACGACCTGGGCCTGGCCGCCGCGGGTGCCGAGCACCACCGCCGGCAGCAGGTTGGCCTGGGCCGGGATGCCGCGCAGGCGCAGCCGGGCGGCGGCCGCGTCGTCGCCGGCGGCGAGGTCGAAATGCTGCTCGACGCCGTGCCAGCCGTGGCGGCGGTCGTACACCGACAGGCCGTCGCGCACCGCCTTGTCGGCCGCGGCCTGCAGGGTCGGGTCGATGGTGGTGGTGACGTGGTAGCCCTTGGTCAGCGCCTCGGCGCCGTAGCGGGCGACCATTTCCTGGCGCACCATCTCGGCGACGTAGGGCGCGTAGACCTCGATCGGGCGCTCGTGCGGGCTGGCGTGCATCGGCGCGGCCTTGGCCTGCGCGGCCTCGGCGGCGCTGACGTACTGCAGCTCGGCCATGCGGTCGAGGATGTAGTCGCGGCGGATCTTGGCGCGCTCGGGGTTGCTGAGCGGATTGCCGCTGGACGGGAACTTGGGAATGCCGGCCAGCGAGGCCATTTCGTCGAGCGAAAGCTCGCTCATCTTCTTGCCGTAGTAGAACTCGGCCGCGGCGCCGACGCCGTAGGCGCGATTGCCGAAGAAGCTCTTGTTGAGATACAGCTCGAAGATCTCGTCCTTGCTGAGCTCGCGCTCCATGCGCATCGCCAACAGCATTTCGCCGAGCTTGCGCTTGTAGCTGTATTCCGAGCTCAGGAAGTACTGGCGCGCGACCTGCTGGGTGATGGTCGAGCCGCCCGGCACGCGCTTGTCGTCGGTGGTCGCCAGCAGCCAGACCGCGCGCGCCACGCCCTTGTAGTCGATGCCGTGGTGCTTGTAGAAGCGCGCGTCCTCGATCGCGATGAAGGCCTGCTTCAGGCGCTCGGGCACGTCCTCGATCGCCACCGGGTAGCGCCGGGTTTCGCCGAACATGGCCATCAGCCGGCCGTCGCGGGCGTAGACGTACATCGGCTCCTGCAGCTCGATGCTGCGCAGGGTCTCGACGTCGGGCAGCTTGGGAACGATCAGGTAGTACAGGGCGCCGAGCGCGATCGCGCCCAGCAGGACCGCGCCGATGAACGCGTAGAGCGCCCAGCGCAGCCAACGGCGAATACGGGACATCGAAGCGGTTTCCGGATCGTGATGGTTATGGCCGGCAAGTATAGAGGAGCGGGCCGGCGCTCCCGTCGGGGGCTGAGACGCGGGCTGGCCCGGGCCAGAGGGGGAGGGGCTGGAGGGCCGGGGAGGGGCGGAGCATGGGGTGGGGCGGATGGCGCGGCGGCCGCTGGTCGCGGGCTGCCGCGCGAACCTCGGAACCGCCGAACCGGGCACGTTCCGGTTTCCCCATTCAGGGCAGTCTCGGACTGGCCGACGAACGGTCCGCCTTGTCCCGGCGCGGATCGTAAGGACTGACGGAGCGGGTCACATGACGTTGCGGGTCAAAAAAGCACGACTGGGTTGGCAATCGTGAACAAAGTGGTTGCCAGCCTGTGAAAAGTCCGTTATCTAAGCCGGGGCCACACGAAGTGCGCGTAAGCGCTTGTGGCATGGGGAGATAATTGTGGGACTCATCACAAAAAGCCAGCCGGCGCTCGTCGGCGTGGACATCAGTTCGACCGCGGTAAAGCTGTTGCAACTCTCTCGAGTGGGCAACCGCTACCGCGTTGAGCATTACGCTGTCGAACCGCTGCCGCCGAACGCGGTAGTGGAGAAGAACATCGTCGAAGTCGAGGCGGTGGGCGAAGCGATCAAGCGCGCCGTCGCTCGGTCGGGGACCCGCATCAAGCACGCCGCCGCGGCGGTCGCCGGTTCCTCGGTGATCACCCGGGTGATCGGCATGCCGTCGGATCTGGACGACGACGAGATGGAGTCGCAGATCGAGCTGGAGGCGGCCAACTACGTGCCGTATCCGATCGACGAAGTGAACCACGACTTCGAAATCCTCGGCCCGATGCCGGGCAGCCCGGACATGGTCCAGGTGCTGCTGGCGGCTTCTCGTTCCGAGAACGTCGAAGTGCGCGCCTCGGCGCTGGAGCTCGGCGGCCTGATCCCGAAAGTGATGGACGTGGAAGCCTTCGCGATCGAGAACGCGTTCTCGTTGCTGGCCGACACGCTCAGCGGCCCGCGCGACGGTCTGGTCGCCCTGGTCGACTCGGGCGCGACCATGACCACCCTGAACGTGCTGCGCAACGGTCGCAGCCTCTACCACCGCGAACAGGTGTTCGGCGGCAAGCAGCTGACCGACGAGGTCATGCGCCGCTACGGCCTGAGCTACGAGGAAGCCGGTCTGGCCAAGCGCCAGGGCGGTTTGCCGGAGAGCTACCAGGCCGAGGTGCTGGAGCCGTTCAAGGAGGCGATGGTTCAGCAGGTCAGCCGTCTGCTGCAGTTCTTCTACGCCGGCAGCGAGTTCAACCGCGTCGACCAGATCGTCCTGGCCGGCGGCGGCGCTTCGATTCCGCGCATCGCCGAAATGGTCGAAGAACAACTCGGCGTGCCGACCACGGTGGCCAACCCGCTGGCGCACATGACCCTCGGCCCGCGCGTCCAGGCGCATGCGCTGGCACAGGACGCTCCCGCGCTGATGATCGCTTGCGGCCTGGCCCTGAGGAGCTTCGACTGATGGCACGCATCAACCTGCTCCCGTGGCGCGCCGAGCGGCGCAAGGCTCGCCAGAAGGAATTCGGCGCGATCCTCGGCCTGTCGGCCCTGGTCGCCGTCGCCCTGTCGGTGCTGATCGTCTTCTACTACAACAGCGAAATCAGCGGTCAGCGCAAGCGCAACTCTTTCCTCGACGCGCAGATCGCCGAAGTCGACAAGAAGATCACCGAGATCGACGAGCTCGACAAGAAGAAGAGCAAGCTGCTCGCGCGCAAGGAAGTGATCGAGAAGCTGCAGTCCAACCGTTCGCAGATGGTGCACCTGTTCGATTCGCTGGTGCGCACCATTCCCGACGGCGCGGTGCTGACCGCGATCAAGCAGGATGCCGAGACGCTGACCCTGGAAGGCCGCGCCCAGTCCAACGCCCGCGTCAGTACCTACATGCGCAATCTCGAGGTGTCCGGCTGGATGACCAAGCCCGACCTCAACGTGATCGAGGCCAAGGGCAACGAGAAGGGCCTGCCGTACGAGTTCAAGCTGCAGGTCAAGCTGGCCAATCCGAACGCGCCCAAGGACGAGGACGGCGATGGCGTGCCGGACGAGCCGGTTCCGGCCGCGCCGGAAGCCGCTGCCGCCGCCGCATCGTCGGCTGCAGCCGCCGCCGCTGCGGGCCAGCCGGCCGCCGCCCAGCCGGGTGCCGCGACGGCTCCGGCCGCCACGGCTCCGGCTCCTGCCGGGAGCGCCCCGGCCGGTAGCGCCCCGGCCAAGCCGGGCGAGGCCGCCAAGCCCGCCGCCGCGCCGGCCGCCCCGACCAAGACAGGAGCCGCGTCGTGAGCAAGAAGGCTTCTATGAAGAACCTGGACTTCAACAACATCGGCGGCTGGCCGCGCCGCGCGCAGATCGTGTTCTGCGCCGTGGTCGGGTTGGTGATCGTCGGCCTGGCCTGGTGGCTGTTCGTGCGCGAAAAGCGCGAAGAGCTCGAGGGCCTGGAGCGCCAGGAAACCGAGCTGCGCACCACCTTCGAGACCAAGCAGGGCCGCGCCGCCAACCTGGAACCGTTGAAGCAGCAGCTGGCGCAGATGGAGCAGCAGCTGCAGCAGATGTTGCGCCAGCTGCCGAGCAAGACCGAGATGCCCGACCTGATCGTCGACATCTCCCAGACCGCCCTGGCCACCGGCATCTCCAACGAGCTGTTCCAGCCGGGCGCGGAAGTGCCGAAAGAGTTCTACGCCGAGAAGCCGATCGCGCTGCGCATGGTCGGCACCTACCACCAGTTCGGCGCCTTCGTCAGCGGCGTGGCCTCGTTGCCGCGCGTGGTCATCATGACCATGCACGACATCTCGCTGAAGCCCAAGGGCAACAACAACAAGGACGCGGCCGGCGGGATCACCCCCAACAGCCCGCTCGAGCTGGCCGGCACGGTCAAGACCTATCGTTATCTGGACGAGGAAGAAATGGCCGCGCAGACTCCGCCGGCAGACGGTTCCGCTCCCGCCGCCGCCGGCGCCGCGGGCGGCGACAGCAAGAAGGAGGGCAGCTGACATGCGCACTCGCTTCGTTGGTCGTTCTTCCCTCGCCGGGCTGAGCGCGCTGGCCCTGGCGCTGCTGGCGACCGGCTGCTTCCGCAGCGTCACCAGCACCCCGGGCGAGGCGCCGAACCTGGAAAAGTGGGTCGCCGAGGTCAAGGCCAAGCCGGCCCCGCCGCTGGACCCGCTGCCGGTCATGCAGCAATTCGAAACCTTCGAATACAACGCGCAGGACATGCGCGACCCCTTCAGCACCGCCTTCACCGACGAAGACACCGGCTCCGGCCTGCGTCCGGACAAGGCGCGGCGCAAGCAGCCGCTGGAGATGTTCCCGCTCGACGGTCTCGACATGGTCGGGACTCTGGGCCGCGGGGGCGGTACTGTGGCGCTGGTGATGGCGCCCGACAAAGTGACTTATCGTGTTCGACCCGGTGCGTACATGGGGCAGAACGACGGTCGTGTGACCGCCGTGTCTGAGGAGCGCATCGACTTGGTCGAGCTGGTGCCGGATGGCGCAGGCGGCTGGCTGGAACGACCGGCCTCCGTGGCGCTGGAAGATCAATGATTAGGGGATAGCATGATGATCGTATTCAACGCCAAAACCATGCCGTCGGCCCGACGCCCCATGGCATCGAGCCCGCGCCTGGCGGGGCTGGTGATCGGCCTGCTGGCCGGCATCAGCGCAGTCCAGGCGGCGCCCCAGACCGCTGCGACCGCGCCGGCCGCCGTGCCCGCGCCCCAGGTTGCGCCGACCCCGAGCAACGACCCGGCCAAGCAACTGCCGGGCACGATCTCGGTCGCCAACATCGACTTCAAGCGCGGCGACGGCGGCTCCGGCAAGCTGATCGTGCGCTTCAGCGGCGACGGCGCCATGCCCGACCTGCGCAACCAGGGCGCCGAAGTCCTGGTCAACGTCGGCAACGCCCAGCTGCCGGCCGCGCTGCAGAAGCCGCTGAACGTGGTCGACTTCGCCACCCCGGTGCAGCGCATCGACGCGCGCACCAGCGGTGCGGGCACCCAATTGGTGCTCAACACCGCCGGCGCCTACGACACCATGGCCTACCAGACCGGCCGCGAGTACATCGTCGAGGTGGTGCCGCGCGCCGCTGCGGCCGGCAACCGCGCCGTCGGCGCCGCTGGCGGCAAGACCGCCGGCGCGACCGCGGCCACCGTCGGCCAGGCGCCGGCCGGCGTCGCCCGCAGTTATTCAGGCCGCCCGGTGACCTTCAACTTCCAGGACGTGCCGGTGCGCACCGTGCTGCAGTTGGTGGCCGAGGAGTCCAACCTCAACATCGTCGCCGCCGACACGGTGCAGGGCAACGTGACCCTGCGCCTGGTCAACGTGCCGTGGGACCAGGCCCTGGACATCGTCCTGCAGGCCAAGGGCCTGGACAAGCGCCGCAGCGGCAACGTGGTGTGGGTCGCGCCGCAGGCGGAAGTGGCCAAGTACGAGCAGGACCGCGAGGACGCGCGCATCGCCCTCGACAACCGCGTCGACCTGACCACCGAATACATCCAGATCAATTACCACAACGCCGGCGCGATCTATAAGGCGCTGACCGAGGCCAAGGGCATCGGCAACAGCGGCGGCGGTGGCGGCGAAAGCGGCGCCAGCAGCGAAAACGGCTTCCTTTCGCCGCGCGGCCGCCTGGTCGCCGACGAGCGCACCAATACCCTGATGATCAGCGACATTCCGAAGAAGGTCGCGCAGATGAAGGAGCTGATCCGGGTCATCGACCGTCCGGTCGATCAGGTCCTGATCGAGGCCCGCATCGTCATCGCCACCGAAAGCTTCGCCCGCGACCTGGGCGCGCGCTTCGGCGTCTCCGGCCAGAAGGGCGACGTGATCACCAGCGGCACCCTGGAGAGCATCAACAACTACCGCAACACCGCGGCCAAGAACGACCTGATCCGCCAGCAGGCGGATAGCCTTACCGCGGACTCGGTTCGCTTCCGTGACGCCGGCAACCTGACCAAGGCCGAGGCGCTGCAGGACCAGGCCCGTTCGCTGCTGCAGACCCTGACCAACCCGGCGTTCCTGTTCCCGGCCAGCCTCAACAGCAACGTCGGCGTGCTCAACCCGGCCGGCGCGCTGGCCTTCACCATCCTCGGCAAGTGGGTCAACCTGGACATGGAGTTCAGCGCGATGCAGACCGAGGGCCGCGGCGAAGTCGTGTCCAACCCGCGCGTGGTCACCAGCAACCAGCGCGAGGCGGTGATCAGCCAGGGCCAGGAAGTCGGCTACGTGACGATCTCGCCGCAGCAGGGCGGCAACAGCATTCCGATCCCGAACGTGCAGTTCAAGGACGTGCTGATGGAGATGAAGGTCAATCCGACCATCACCAACGACGGCCGCGTGTTCCTGAACATGAACGTCAAGAAGGACGAGATCCAGGGCTTCATCGACACCTCGATCGGCCAGGTGCCGCAGATCAACAAGCGCAACATCAATACCGCCGTGCTGGTCGAGGACGGTCAGACCGTCGTGATCGGCGGCGTGTACGAGTTCCGCGATCGCACCGACCTGTCCAAGGTGCCGTTCCTGGCCGACATCCCGTTCCTCGGCAATCTGTTCAAGAAGAAGAGCCGCAGCAAGGAAAAGGCCGAGCTGCTGATCTTCGTCACGCCGAAGGTGATGCAGGTGACCCAGCGCTGATCGGCGCCCGGGTATGCCGCAAAAAGGGCCTTCGGGCCCTTTTTGCGTTTCTGCGCCCGCGGCCGGATGAGGTCGTCCGCCGGTCTGCGCCGTGAGCGCGTCATGAACTGGCCGCTGCCGCGCCGCGGCGGTTTTGAACCTCTCGTGCCGGTTTGAGTCAAAATCGGCGCGTATCGCTCCCGATCGTTACTGGATACCGGATGGACAGCGCAACCGACCGTTCCCCCGAGCTGCACGGCGCCGACGGCGCGCGCCTGCACGACGACTTCCGCGCCCTGCGCGACGCGCTGGCGCTGGAGATCGTCGGCCAGGCCGAGCTGATCGAGCGCTTGCTGATCGCCTTGCTCGCCGACGGCCACCTGCTGGTCGAAGGCGCGCCCGGCCTGGCCAAGACCAGCGCGGTGCGCGCCCTGGCCGCGCGCCTGGAAGCGGACTTCGCCCGGGTCCAGTTCACCCCCGACCTGCTGCCGGCCGACCTGACCGGCACCGAGGTCTGGCGCCCGCAAGAGGGGCGTTTCGAATTCCAGGCCGGGCCGATCTTCCACCCGATCCTGCTCGCCGACGAAATCAACCGCGCCCCGGCCAAGGTCCAGTCGGCCTTGCTGGAGGCGATGGGCGAGCGTCAGGTCACCGTCGGCCGCGCCACCTACGCCTTGCCGCCGCTGTTCCTGGTCATGGCGACGCAGAACCCGATCGAGCAGGAGGGCACCTTCCCGCTGCCGGAGGCGCAGCTGGACCGCTTCCTGATGCACGTGCGCATCGGCTACCCCGAGGCCGCCGCCGAAACCGAGATCCTGCGCCTGGCGCGCGAGCGCGCGCGGCAGACCCTGCGCACCGCCCCGGCGGCGGTGGCGCGGATGCCGCAGGCCGACGTGTTCGCGGCCCGCGCCGCGGTGCTGGACCTGCACGTGGCGCCGGCGGTGGAGCGCTATCTGGTCGAGATCGTGCTGGCCTCGCGCGACGCCGGCCGCTACGACCCGGCGCTGGCGCGGCGGATCGCCTGGGGCGCCAGCCCGCGCGGCTCGATCGCGCTGGAGCGTTGCGCGCGCGCCCACGCCTGGCTGGCCGGACGCGATTTCGTCACTCCCGACGACGTGCGCGCGATCGCGCCCGAGGTGCTGCGCCATCGCATCCTGCCCAGCTACGAAGCCACCGCAGAGGGCTGGGATGGCGATCGCCTGCTCGACGAACTGCTCAAGCGGGTGCCGTTGCCTTGAAGGCCGGGATTCGGGATTGGGGATTCGGGATTCGCAGCGGAGGCGTGCGGTGAGCGAAGGCGTGGTGCCGAGTCTGAGCGAGCTGGTCGCGCTGCGCGCGGCGGTGAGCGGGCGGCGTGCGGCGCGCCAGGGCCGCCACGGCGTCAGCGGCCAGGCCTTGTCGCCCTTGCGCGGGCGCGGCATGGAATACGCCGAATCGCGCGAGTACTCGCACGGCGACGACGCGCGCCACATCGACTGGCGCCTGACCGCGCGTACCGGCCGCGCCCATACCAAGCTGTTCCAGGCCGAACGCGAACGGCTCAGCCTGATCGTCGCCGACACCGCGCCGTCGCTGTATTTCGGCACCCGGGTGCGATTCAAATCGGTGCAGGCGGCGCGCGCCGGCGCGGTCGCGGCCTGGGCCGCGGTGCGCGACGGCGACCGCATCGCCGCCTTGCGCGGCAGCCTGCGCGAGCCGCCGGTGACGCCGGCGGCGGGGCCGCGCGGCGCGTTGCGCGTGCTCGACGCGATGGTGCGCTGGTACGCACAGGCCCCGGCCGACGACGCTGGCTTGGACGTGGCGTTGGATCATGCCGCGCGCCTGTTGCGTCCCGGGTCGCGCCTGCTGGTGCTGGCCGACCCGGCCAGCGTCGCCGCGCTGCCGACGCGGCGCTGGGCGACCCTGGCCCAGCATCATGAAGTCGTGGTGCTGCTGCTGACCGATCCGGTCGAGACGCAGCCGCCGCGGGCGATGTTGCCGTTCAGCCGCGAGGGCCAACGGATCGAACTCGATCTGGGCGCCGACGAAGCGCGCCGGCGTTGGCGCGAGACCTTCGTCGCACCGGTGGAGGCCGCGCTGGAACAGTTGCCGGCGCGCGGCGTACGCGCGCAGGCGCTGGCGACCGACGCGGCCAGCGAGTCCTGGCTGCCCCTGCTCGGCCGCGCGCGGCCGCTGGTGGCCTGATGGCCGCGCCGCTGCCGCTGCGCGACGTGCATCTGCCGCCGGCGCCGTCGTGGTGGCCGCCGGCGCCCGGCTGGTGGCTGCTGGCCGCGGCGCTGTTGGCGGTGGTCGCGGCGGTCTGGTTCTGGCGCCGTCGTCGCGCGCGCCGGCATGCGGCGATCGAGCGCGTGTTCGACCAGGCCCTGGCCGCGGCCGAAACGCCGAGCGCCCAGGTCGCGGCGATCTCCGAACTGCTGCGGCGCGCGGGGCGGCGGCGCGATCCGCAAGCCGATCGCCTGCAGGGCGAGGCCTGGCTGGAATTCCTCGATCGCGGCAGCAAGCGTCGCGATTTCGCCGACGGCGCAGGGCGGATGCTGCTCGACGGCGCTTACCGGCGCGAGGTCGAGCCGGCGCGGGTCGCGGCCCTGCACGATCTGGCCCGGCGCCGTTTCCTGCAATGGATGGGAGCCGGCCGGTGAACGCGCACGACCGAGGCGCCGGCGCATGAGCGACTGGCTGAGCCGATTGAGCGAAGTTTTTGCCTGGCCGTGGTGGCTGCTGGCCCTGCCGCTGCCGCTCCTGGCGCGTTGGCTGATGCCGCCGGCGCGCGAGGCGTCGGCGGCGCTGAAGGTGCCGTTCGGCGCGCGCCTGGACGCGGTCGCCGGCCATGGCGGCCGCGGTCTGCGCGGCGGCGGCGCGGGCTGGTGGCTATGGCTGGCCTGGGCGTTGCTGTGCGTGGCCGCGGCGCGGCCGCAGCAACTCGGCGAGGCGGTGCAGCCGCCGCAGGTCGGCCGCGACCTGATGCTGGCGCTGGACCTGTCGGAAAGCATGAACATTCCCGACATGGCCTTGAACGATCGTCCGGTCGATCGCCTGACCGCAGCCAAGGCGGTGCTGGCCGATTTCCTGGAACGCCGCAGCGGCGACCGGATCGGCCTGATCGTGTTCGGCCGCCGCGCCTACGCGCTGGCCCCTATGACTCTGGACCACGCCACCGTGCGCGACCAACTGCGCGACAGCGTGACCGGCCTGGCCGGTGGGGAGACCGCGATCGGCGACGCGATCGGCCTGGCGGTCAAGCGCCTGCGCGAACAGCCGGCCAAGCAGCGGGTACTGATCCTGCTCACCGACGGCGTCAACACTGCCGGCATGCTGGATCCGCGCAAGGCCGCAGAATTGGCGCGCGACAACCAGGTGCGCGTTCATACCATCGCCTTCGGCGGCGACGGCTCGCTGTCCCTGTTCGGCTTCAAGATCGCCGTGACCGACGACCCGTTCGACGACAGGGCCTTGCGCCACATCGCGCAGTCCACGGGAGGGCGCTTCTTCCGCGCTCTCGATACCGGCGAACTGGTCGGCATCTACGCCGAGCTCGATCGGCTTGAGCCGATTCGCAGGCCGGGCAAGGCGGTACGGCCGCGCATCGAGCGCTACCCCTGGCCCTTGGCCGGGGCCCTGGCGCTGGCTTTGCTCGGTTTCCTGTGGCCGCGACGGAGAGCGACATGAGCGCGACGGTCTGGCCGTGGAACGAATTGTACTGGCTGCGCCCGCAGTTCCTGTGGCTGTTGCTGGCGCTGCCGGCATTGGCCTGGTGGTGGCGCCGTCGCCGGCGCGATCGCAGCGTCTGGCGCGGTGCGGTCGATGCGCATCTGCTGCCGCATCTGCTCGACGGCCGTGCCGGGCGCGCCTCGCGCCTGGCGGCGATCGCCGCGGCGCTGGGCTATGCGATCGCGGTGCTGGCGCTGAGCGGACCGAGCTGGCGCGAAAGCGAACAGCCGTTGTGGCAGACGCGCACGCCGTTGGTGCTGGCGCTGGACTTGTCCAGCCGCACCCTGGCCGGCGACCTGCCGCCGAGCCGCCTGGCGCAGGCGCGGGCCAAGCTGGCGGCCTTGTTGCGCCAGCGCGACGGCGGCCAGATCGGGCTGGTGGTGTACGCCGACGACGCCTACACCGTCGCGCCGCTGACCGACGACCCGCGCAACGTGGCGATCTTCCTCGACGCGTTGGCGCCGGAGATCATGCCCGGCGACGGCCAGCGCGCGGACCGGGCGATCGCCTGGTCGGCGCGGTTGTTGCGCCAGGCCGGCTTCGATCGCGGCGAGATCCTGCTGATCACCGATCACGCCGACCGCGCCGATCGCGCCGCGGCGGACCAAGCCCGCGAGCAGGGTTACCGGGTCTCGGCGCTGGGACTGGGCGGCGACACCGCGACGCCGTTCCGCCGCCCCGACGGCGAGATCGTCTCGGTGGCGCTGGACGCGGACTCGCTGCGCCGCCTGGCCAGCGACGGCGGCGGCCGTTACGCGAGCATCGGCCAGGGCGATGCCGACTTGCGCGCGCTCGGCGTGCTCACCGCGAAACTCGCCGACACCGGCACCCAGCAGGGCAAACAAGGCATGGCCCGCGAGGACAACGGCTGCTGGCTGTTGCCGCCGCTGTTGCTGCTGGGCCTGTTCGCGTTCCGCCGCCGCAGCGGCGCGGCCGCGCTGGCCCTGCTGCTGTGCCTGGGCTTGCCGTTGGCGCCGGCGCGCGCGCAAGGCCTGTGGCAGCGCGCCGACCAGGCCGCGCATGCGCGCATCGAAGAGGGCACGGCGGCCTATCGCAAGGGCGAATTCGAGCGCGCCGGCGAGCTGTATCGCCAAGGCCGGGGCGCCGACGCGCAGTACAACCTCGGCAACGCGCTGGCGCGCCAGGGCCGTTACGACGAAGCCATCCAGGCCTACGACCAGGCCTTGAAGCTGCAACCGGGCATGGCCGATGCGCTGGCCAACCGGCGCGCGGTCGCGGCGGCGAAAAAACGCCCGCCGCCGCCCAAGGGCGAAGCCAAGCAGAACGCGCCGCGGCAAGACGGCGGCGGGCAGAGCGGGCAGGGCGCGCAAGGCGGCCGCAGCGGCAACCAGGATCCCAAGCCGCAGCCGGCGCGCGACGGCAAGCAGGACGGCCAGCCAGAGCCGAGCCCGGCAGGCGAGCGCAAGCCGGCGCAACCGCAGCAGCAACCGCAACCGCAACAAAAACCGCAGCCGCAACCGTCGGCCGCCGGCAACGGCGCTGGCGCCGCGCCGCGCGCGGCCGACCGGGCCGCGCAGCAGCGGGCCGACGCCGCTCAGCGCGAGCGCATCCAGCGCGAACTCGAGCGCCAGGCCCGGGACGGCGCGTCACAGCGCGGCGGTCGCAAGGCGCCGGCAGCGGGCGTCGAAAGCACGCAGCAGCGCGAACACAGGCTCGCTAACGACGCTTGGCTCAAGCGGCTGCCGGACGAGCCGGGCGAACTGCTGCGGGAGAAGTTCAAGATCGAATACGAGCGGCGGCAGATGCAGTCGCTGCGGGGAGACTGAGGCGATGGCGCGAAAGCTGGCCCAATTCGGACTGTGGTGGCTGCTGGCCCTGCTCAGCGCGGGCGCTCTGGCGCAACCGCGCGCCTGGCTCGACCGTGAGCGCATCCGCGACGGCGAAACGGCCACCCTCAACATCGAACTGATCGGCTCGGTCGGCGCTCGCCCGGACTACAGCTCGCTGTACGCCGATTTCGGTGTCGCCGGCGGCTCCACCGACAGTCAGGTCGTAACCGGATCGGGCGGCCTGACGGTGCGCAGTCTGTACCGGGTGTCGCTGGCGCCGCGACGCAGCGGGCGGATCGAGGTTCCTTCGGTGCGGATCGGTGGCCAGCGCACCAAGCCGTTGCAACTTGAAGTCCTGGCCGATCCAGGCGGCCCTCCCCGCAGCGCGGGCGCGGACGTGTTTATCGAGAGCGAGCCCGACGACGTCAGTCCCTATGTGCAACAGTCGGTCGGATGGGTGGTGCGTCTGTATTCGGCGGTTACATTGCTCGCAGGGCGGATCGAGCAACCGGTGCCCGCCGGTGCCTCCATGATGTCGGCCGGCGATGACGTGCGGTATCGGCGCGAGATCGATGGTCGCTTCTACGACGTGACCGAACGCCGCTTTGTCCTGGTGCCCGAGCGCAGCGGTACGTTGACCGTGCCTCCTGCGCTGTTCGAAGGACGTAGCGCGCCCGGCATGCTCGACCAGATGATGGGCGGCAGCGGCGACGAACAGCGCGCCCGCGCCCGCCCGCGCACGCTCGAGGTGCAGGCGCTGCCGGCCGATGCGCCGCAGCCGTGGCTGCCGTTGCGCGGGTTGAGCCTGCGTTACCGCACCGCACCGCAGGAATTGCGTACCGGAAGCGCGGGCAGTCTGGTGCTGGAGGCCCGCGTCGACGGCGCTGGCGTGACTCAAATGCCGGAGCTGCAACTGCCGCCGATCGACGGCGTGCAGGTGTTTCCCGAGCCGGTGCAGGCCGACGAAAGCTTCGTCGACGGCCGGCCCAGGGTGGTGCTGACGCGCAAGTTCTCGCTGGTGCCGGTTCGCACCGGCGCGGTGCGCCTGGATGGCGTGCGCCTGGACTGGTGGGATGTCGGCACCGGCCAGGCGCGCAGCGCGAGCCTGCCGCCGCTGAACTGGAACGTGCTCGCCGGCGGCGCCGCGGCGGCCGCGCCCGGGGCGGCGCCGCGCAGCACCGCCCCGGTCGCTGCCGGCGCCACCGCCGGCGCCCTGGCGACCGCGAGCGAAAGCGGCGGCGTGGCCGGCGGCAAGCTGTGGGCCCTGGCGGCGTTCTTCTTCGCCGCACTGTGGCTGGCGACCCTGCTGTGGGCGCTGCATCTGCGCGCGCATCCGGCGCTGCCGGGCGTTGCGGCCGCAGCCAGCGGCGCGCCGGGCGGCGCATCGAGTGCCGCGCCGAACACTAGCGTGCGGCCGTCGGCGGCGTTGCGCGAACTGCTCGACCGCGGCGACTTCGAGCAGATCGCTGCGGCGCTGCGCGCCAGCGCCACGCCGCCGGCGACCGACGACGACGAACTGGTCGAACGCCTGGCCGATCCGCTGCAGCGCGAGGCGGTGCAGGCCCTGCGCCGGGCGCGCTGGGGCGGCGGCGACGGCGTCGCCGCGCGGGCGTTGCTGCGCGACGCTTTCGCCCGCGGGCCGCGCTGGCGGGCGCGCGAGGCCGAGCCCGACTCGCCGCTGGCGCCGCTGTACCCGCCGCGCCGCGGGGCCTGAGCCGGGCCCGGCCGCCGCGGCGGACGCCCGCCGGCCCTGGTGTATCCTGCCGGCTGTTTTGGCCGGGCCGGATTCATGAGCGAAACCCTGAACGCGCGCAAGTCGCTCCCGCTGCACTGGAAGATGGCGATCGGCTTCCTGGCCGGCCTCACCCTGGGCCTGATCGTCTACGGCCTCGGCCTCAACAGCCTCACCTGGGCCCAGCTCGGCGGCCAGACCTGCGTGCCGGTGGTCGCCGGCGCCGAGCAGATCTGGCAGTGCCGGCCGCTGCTCAAGCTGCTCACCGAAACCGTCACCGGCCCCGCCGGCGAGATCTTCCTGCGCCTGATCTTCATGCTGGTGATCCCGCTGCTGTTCTCGGCCCTGGTCATGGGCGTCAGCGAGATGGGCGACATCCGCGCCTTCGGCCGGGTCGGCTGGCGCACCCTCGGCCTGACCATCCTGATGTCCTCGCTGGCGGTGGTGCTGGGCCTGCTGATGGTCAACCTGTTCCAGCCCGGCGCCGGGGTCGATCCGGCCCTGGCCCAGCAGCTGATGAGCGAGAACGCCGAGCGCGCGCAGAGCATCGTCAAGGGCAGCGCCGACGCGCCCAAGGGCATCCAGATGCTGGTCTCGATCGTGCCCAGCAACGTGATCCAGGCCGCGGCCAGCGACGCCATCCTGGCGGTGATGTTCTTCGCCCTGATGATCGGCGTGGGCATGGTGCTGACCCGCTCCCAGGCCGTGGACACCCTGCGCGAGGGCATCCAGGGCCTGTTCGACATTTCCATGACCCTGATCGGCCTGGTCATCAAGCTGGCGCCGTACGCGGTGTTCTGCTTCATGTTCAACCTGGCCTCGGCGTTCGGCTGGGACCTGCTGTTCAAGCTGGCCAAGTACGTCGCGGTGGTGGTCGCGGCGCTGGCGATCCATCTGTTCGTGGTCTATTCGCTGGCGCTGAAGTTCATCGGCGGGCGCTCGCCGACCGCGTTCTTCAAGGGCGTGCAGGAAGCGATGGTGCTGGCGTTCTCGACCGCGTCCAGCAACGCGACCCTGCCCACCGCGCTGCGCGTGGCCGAGGACGAACTCAAGCTGCCGCGGCGGGTGTCGCGCTTCGTGCTGACCGTCGGCGCCACCGCCAACCAGAACGGCACCGCGCTGTTCGAAGGCGTCACGGTGATCTTCCTGGCCCAGTTCTTCGGCGTCGACCTGAGCCTGGGCCAGCAGGTCATGGTGATGCTGGTCTGCATCCTCGGCGGCATCGGCACCGCCGGCGTGCCCTCCGGCTCGCTGCCGGTGGTGGCGATGATCTGCGCCATGGTCAAGGTGCCGCCGGAAGGCATCGGCCTGATCCTCGGCGTCAATCATTTCCTCGACATGTGCCGGACCACGCTCAACGTCACCGGCGACATCGCCATCGCCTCGATGGTCTCGCGCGGGGTCAACGACCCGCCGGCGGAGCAACTCGGCGACTGAGCCGCGCCGCCATTCCCGTCCCGCGTACGGCCCGCCGCTTGGCGGGCCGTCGCGTTTGGGCCGCCAACCGGGCGGCGACCGGGCTGGAGCCGGCATGCCGGCCCTGCGCCGCTGCGCGTTGCCAATCCTGGCCGCCGGCCGTTCGCGGGCGGGCGCGGCGGCGCCCGAGCCGGCCCCGCGCCGGTCCGGCCCAGGGCTTGGGGCGACAGGGCGGGCCCGGGATGGGACAATAGTCGCTCTTCGCCGCTCCCCGATCCGTGCTCCGCCGCGGGACCGGCCTTCCAGTTCCGCCTCCCAGCCTCAGCCGCCCAAGCCCAATGACGACGCCCAGCCGCCGCGACCTCGCCAACGCCATCCGTTTCCTCGCCATCGACGCGGTGCAGGCCGCCAACTCCGGCCACCCCGGCATGCCGATGGGCATGGCCGACATCGCCGAAGTGCTGTGGAACGACTACCTGAGCCACAACCCGAACAACCCCAAGTGGCCCAACCGCGACCGCTTCGTGCTGTCCAACGGCCACGGCTCGATGCTGCAGTACGCGCTGCTGCACCTGGCCGGCTACGACCTGTCGATCGACGAGCTCAAGCGCTTCCGCCAGCTCGATTCCAAGACCCCGGGCCACCCCGAGAACTTCATGACCCCGGGCGTGGAAACCACCACCGGCCCGCTCGGCCAGGGTTTCGCCAACGCGGTCGGCATGGCCCTGGCGGAGAAGCTGCTCGCCCAGCGCTTCAACCGCGAAGGCCATGACCTCGTCGACCACCGCACCTGGGTGTTCATGGGCGACGGCTGCCTGATGGAAGGCATCTCGCACGAAGCCGCTTCGCTGGCCGGCACCTGGGGCCTGGGCAAGCTGGTCGCGTTCTGGGACGACAACAAGATCTCGATCGACGGCAACACCGACGGCTGGTTCACCGACGACACCCCGGCCCGCTTCGAGGCCTACGGCTGGCGCGTGATCCGCAACGTCGACGGCCACGACGCGGTCGAGATCAAGACCGCGATCGACACCGCGCTCAAGCACGGCGACAAGCCGACCCTGATCTGCTGCCGCACCACCATCGGCTTCGGCTCGCCGGCCAAGGCCGGCAAGGAATCCTCGCACGGCGCGCCGCTGGGCAAGGACGAGATCGTCGCCACCCGTGCCGCGCTGAACTGGCCGCACGCCGAGTTCGAGATCCCCGAGGCGATCTACGACGGCTGGCGCTCGCGCGCCGCCGGCCAGAGCCGCGAAGACGAGTGGAACAGCGCCTACGCCGCCTACGCCGCGCAGTTCCCGGCCGAAGCCGCCGAACTGAGCCGCCGCACCGCCGGCGAGCTGCCGCAGGACTTCCGCGCCCAGGCCGACGCCTACATCGCCAAGCTGCAGGCCGACGGCCCGACCGTGGCTTCGCGCAAGGCCTCGCAGATGGCGATCGAAGCCTTCGCCCCGCTGCTGCCGGAACTGGTCGGCGGTTCGGCCGACCTGGCCCACTCCAACCTGACCCTGTGGAAGGGCAGCAAGTCGGTCGCCAGCACCGATCCGAACGCCAACTACATCTATTACGGCGTGCGCGAGTTCGCGATGACCGCGATCGGCAACGGCCTGCAGCTGCACGGCGGCTTCATCCCCTACGACGCCACCTTCCTGGTGTTCAGCGACTACGCCCGCAACGCGGTGCGGATGAGCGCGCTGATGGGCGCGCACGCGATCCACGTCTACACCCACGACTCGATCGGCCTGGGCGAGGACGGCCCGACCCACCAGCCGATCGAGCACCTGGCCTCGCTGCGCTACATCCCCGACAACGACGTCTGGCGTCCCTGCGACGCGGTCGAATCGGCGGTGTCCTGGCGTGCGGCGATCGAACGCCAGAACGGCCCGAGCTGCCTGATCTTCTCGCGCCAGAATCTGCCGCATCAGCCGCGCAACGACGAGCAGGTCGCGCAGATCGCGCGCGGCGGCTACGTGCTGCGCGACAGCGACGGCGCGGCGGACGCGATCCTGATCGCCACCGGTTCGGAAGTCGGCCTGGCCACCCAGGCGGCCGAGCGCCTGAGCGCCGAAGGCCTCAAGGTGCGCGTGGTGTCGATGCCGTCCAGCGACGTGTTCGACCGCCAGCCGGCCGAGTACCGCGAGTCGGTGCTGCCCAACGCGCAGCGCAAGCGGGTCGCGATCGAAGCCGGCGTCAGCGACTTCTGGCGCAAGTACGTCGGCCTGGACGGCGCGGTGATCGGCATCGACACCTTCGGCGCCTCGGCGCCGGCCGAAGCCCTGTTCCCGCACTTCGGCTTCACCGTCGAGCGCGTGGTCGAGGCGGTCAAGCGGCTGGGCTGAGCCCGCTCGCAGGCGGGTCCGGCGAGCCGGACCCGCGCACCGCGATTTGCCCGATCGGGCGTTTCGGCGGTTTTGTAAAAATGCGCGCCACGGCCGCTACCGTGGCGCGTTTTCGTTTCTAGAATCGCCCGTTCTCTTCAGCGAGCGGCCGATTGGCGCGCGCGTCCGCCCAGGGCGCCGGCGCGGGGCGTCGGGCCGCCACCGAGCCCGCCGCGCATGTCCGTACCCGCCGATTCCCCGCAACGCCTGCCGCAACTGGACGCCTTGCGCGGCCTGGCGGCGCTGTACGTGATCGTCTACCACGTCATGGCCATGCCCGAGCCCGACCTGGTCGTGCCGGGCGCGATCGCGCCCCTGGTCGGCATGGGCGGCAGCGGCGTCGCCCTGTTCTTCGTCATGAGCGCGTTCTCGCTGTGCCTGACCTGGCCGCGCCACGCCGCCAGCGGCCTGCCCTTGCGCAGTTTCTATCTGAGCCGGCTGGCGCGGATCGCGCCGTTGATGCTGGCGCTGCTGACCCTGATGGTGGCCAAGGACCAGTTGCGCGCGGTGCCGTTGCGCGGCGTCGAGGAAGTGGCCTGGAACTACTCGTTGCTGTTCGGGCTGTCGGCGCCGTGGCAGCAAGGCATCGTCATGGGCAGTTGGACCATCGGCGTGGAAATGCTGTTCTACGCGCTGTTCCCCTTGATCGCGCTCGGCCTGCGCGGCCTGTGGCGGCAGTCGGCGTTGCTGGCGGCCAGTTTCGCGCTGGCGTGGTGGGCGGCGACCGGCTTGCCGGCGCCGATCGCCCATCTCGGCGCGCATGTCGGCCTGTTGCGCCAGTTGCCGATGTTCGTGCTGGGCTGCGTGCTGTTCGAACTGTGGCTGCGGCTGCGCGAGGCGCCGGCGCGGCGCCGGCGGACGCTGGGCGCGGCCCTGTCGCTGGCCGGGCTGGGCGGCTTGGGCGCCTTGTTCTACGGCCTGCTGCCGCCGCTCCCGCCGATCCTCGACGGTTGGTACCTGGCCTCGCTGTTCTACGGCCTGTTGCTGCTGGGCCTGCTGCTGGCGAGCAACCGCCTGCTGGTCAACCGGCTGACCTGTTTCTTCGGCACGATCAGCTATTCGCTGTACCTGGTGCACCCGTTCCTGGTCTCGCGTCTGTACGGCGTGTTCGCCCGTTGCTATGCCGAACTTTCGCCGGGCGCGGCCTATGCCGCCTGCCTGGCCCTGAGCCTGGCCCTGACCGTACCGGCCGCATGGCTGACCTATCGCTGGATCGAGAAGCCCGGTATCCGCCTCGGCCACCGCCTGTTCGCGCGCCTGCGCAAACGCCGGCAGGCGCGCGCGCTGCAGGCGCAGGCGGCGGTCGGTCCGGCCTGACCGGCCTCAAGCGCCGGCGCTTTCGCGCAGGCCCAGCCGCAACAAGCGCGCTTCGAGCCGCTCGCCGAAACCGCGCGGGGCCTGCAGGCCCATGCGCTGCATCGCCTCGTCGTCGGCCCCGGTCCCGACCGTCAGCGCGCGCAGCACGGTGCGCAGCTTGGCCGCGCGCGTCGCGGTGTTGGCCTTCAGCCAGCCCAGGGCCTTGACCAGCCGCTGTTCGACCGGGCTGAAATCGCTGCCCAGCGGGTAATCGGGCAGGCTGCCGTCGGCGCGGAACGGCGCCAGGGTCTCGCCCAGCCGTTGCGCGGTGTTGTTTCGGTGGGGCTGCGGAGCGTGCGGCGGCAACTTGCCGTGATCGATCGCGGTCAGGCGCAGGGCGACGCCGGCGCCGGCTTCGGCCACCGCGGCCATGGCCTGGATGCAGTCCTCGTCGGTCTTGCCGCGCAGGTCGGCGATGCCGTACTCGGTGACGTAGACGTCGCGCAGATGGCGCGGGATGGTGGTCTGGGCGTAGTTCCAGACCAGGTTGGAGCGGACCTGGCCGGCGCTTTCGCGGGTCGCGCGCAGCATCAGCACCGAGCGCGCGTCGGGCAGGGCGTGGGCCATGGCGACGAAGTTGTACTGGCCGCCGACGCCCGACACCACCCGGCCGTCGTCGAGCGTATCCGACACCGCCGCGCCGAGCGCGGTCGCCATCATGCAGCTGTTGAAGAAACGCGCATCGCGGCGCTGCAGGCGCTCCAGGGTTTCGTTGCCGCCGTAGAGTTCGTTGACCTCGCTGATCCGGCGCATGCCGATGCCGTGGCGCTGCGCTTCGGGCAGATCGCGCAGCCAGGCGTAGAAGTCCGGCGAGCCCAGGTAGAAGCCGCCCTGCAGGAACTCGCCCTCGCGTTCCAGCCGTGCGCGATCGTCCGCGTTCGCGCTGCCGTCGTGCAGGCGCCGCATCAGTTCCAGGTCGTCGACGACCTTGCGTTTGATCACTCCGACTTCGACCAAGCGGCGAAAGCCTTCGTTGATCATCTCGGAACAGCCAAAAAGCCCAACGTCAAACGGCCCGAGCGGCGCAACCTGCGCCTTCGCGTTACGGTCTCCGCTCAGGTCACCCTGCAAAGAAGCCGCGTGCCCGAGCGGCGCAACCGCCTTCGTTTCCGCAACCTCGATCCCCAGCGCACGCACCACCCGCAGATACGCCGCGCTGTCGGTATGCCGCAGCACCAGCGCGTGGCACAGCGCATCGGCCAGGGTGCCGATGCCGATTTGCAGGGTGCCGCCGTCGCGCACCAGGGTGCTGGCGTAGAAACCGATCGCATAGTCGGCGTCCGACACCGGCTGGCGCGGCAGGCCGAACAGGGCGGGGTAGGGCGGCGGCGGCAGCACCACCGCGTCGAAGAAATCGGCGTCGACCGCGGCGCTGCCGCCGAGCCAGGGCAGCTGCGGGTCGATCTCGGCGATCAGCAGCGGCCGCGGCAGGCCGCGCGCGACGATCGCGTCGACTGCGTCGAAGGTCAGGTCGGTATTGCACGACAGCGACAGCCGCGCGCCGCCGGCGGGGTCGGCGGCGACCTTCTGCACCACCGCGTTGACGCCGCGGTCGGCCAGGGCGCGGGCGACATGGGTGTAGTTGAGGCTGGCGTAGCGGCGCTGGCTGGCGGCGGCGTTCAACAGCGCGCCGGATTGCAGATAGAACTCCTCGATCTCGATGTGCGCCGGCAGCGCGTTGCGCTTGAGCGCCTCGACGTAGCGCAGGCGCGGAAAGTCGGCGCCGAAGTGACGCTGCGCGAACGGCGCGACGAACCGGCCTTCCAGGCCGCGGCCGCCGCCGGGCGGGTCCAGCGACAGCGCGGTGTAAAGGTGCAGCGGCCGCGTGCTGTCGCCTTCGGCGCGGGCGTAGATCGCATTGAGCAACCGGTGCGGCTTGCCCAGGCCGAGCGGGGCGCCCAGGTGCAGCGGGCCGTCGACGCGGTCGTAGAGGAAGTCGACGGCGTCGTCGAGGCGGTCAAAGCGCGCGGGTCGGTTCATGCGACCAGTATCTCAATCCGCGCATCCAGGCGCTTGCAAACTTCGTTTACAGGTGTAATCTGATGAAAAATTACGGATGTAAACGATGCAGATCAGCGAAGCCGAATCCGTGGTCATGGACGTGCTGTGGCAGCGCCACCCGCTCAGCGCCGAGGAGGTCGTCGCGGCCCTGGCCGGCAACCAGTCGTGGCAGGAAGCCACGGTCAAGACCCTGCTCAACCGCTTGTTGAACAAGGGCGCGATCCGCGCCGAGAAGGACGGGCGGCGGTACCTCTATGCGCCCCTGCTCAAGCGCGAGGACTGGGTCATGGAGGAGAGCCAGGGCCTGCTCGAGCGGCTGTTCGGCGGTCGCGTCGCGCCCCTGGTCGCGCACTTCAGCGAACAGCGCAAGCTCAGCCGCAAGGACATCGCCGAGCTGCGCAAGCTGCTGGACGAGATCGACGATGAGCGCGGCTGAGCTGATCGGCCTGCTGGCCGAGACCACCCTGGCGATGAGCGCGGCGGCGGCGCTGGTGCTGGCCCTGCGCCGGCCTTTGCGGCGCGCGTTCGGCGCCGGCGTGGCCTACGCCGCCTGGTGGCTGCTGCCGCTGGCGACCGCGGCGGTGCTGCTGCCGGCCGCGCCGCGCCCCGACGCGCCGGCGCAGTGGCTGGTCGCGGCCGGCGCGCCGATGGCGGCAGCGCCGATCGCGCCGCCGGCGCCGACCGGCACCGCGTGGGTCGCGCTGAGCCTGTTGTGGCTGGCCGGCGCCGTGGCGATGGCGGCGCGCGCCTGGCGCCAGCAACGCCGGTTCGAGCGGCGCCTGGGCCGGCTGCGGCCGCGCGCCGACGGCAGCGTGCAGGCGCAGAGCGACTACGGCCTGCCCGCGGCGATGGGCCTGCTGCGGCCGAAAGTGGTGCTGCCGCGGGACTTCGAACGCCGCTACGACGCGCGCCAGCGTCGGCTGATCGCGCTGCACGAACGTATCCATATCGCCCGCGGCGATCTGTACGCCAACGCCGCCTGGTTGCTGTTGTCGTGCCTGTACTGGTTCAACCCGTTGTTGCATTACGCCGCCCGCGCTTTCCGCAGCGACCAGGAACTGGCCTGCGACCAGCGCGTGCTGCGCCGCCTTCCCACGGCGCGGCGCAGCTACGCCGAGGCCTTGCTCAAAGCCGCCCTGCACGGCGGGTCCTCGCCGTTGGCCTGCACGTGGTCCTCCTCGCATCCGCTCAAGGAACGCATCGCCATGCTCAACCGTACCGCCCCCACCGCCGCCCGCCTGCGCTTCGGCGCCGTCGTATTGATCGCACTCGCCGCCGCCACCGGCTTCGGCGCCTGGGCCGCGCAACCCGCCTCCGCTCCCGGCGAACGCCGCTTCGACCTGGAGACCGAGCAGATGAGCCAGCGCCAGTACGCCGACCGCGTCGCGCAGCTGGCCGGACTGCGCATCGACAACCCGGAACTGCTCAGCGACGCGGTCGCGGTGAAAGCGGCGCAACTGCGCCAGGTCGATGCGCGGATGGCCTTCGCCCTGCTGCGGATGCAGACCGGGCTGGAGGCGAAGATCGACGGCGACCGGGTGCGCTTCGTCGCCGGCGAGCGCCCGCAGGCGCCGGCTTCCAACTCGGTGGTGTTCTACCGCGAGGGCGCGGCGCGCTGACCGCGCGACCGCCGCCGCACGCGCCGCGAGGCAGGAAACCCGGCGCGAGAGCGGATCGATCCGTCATTGCGCCGAGCCGCACCAGGGGAGGACTTGGATCATGAACTCCATCGCGAATTCCGTCATGAGTTCCGTTGAGACCTTGCGACTGTTGGCCGAGACCGCGCTGGCGATGAGTCTGGGCCTCGCCGTGGTTCTGGCGTTGCGCCTGCCGCTGCGGCGCTGGTTCGGCGCCGGCGTGGCCTATGCGGCGTGGGCGATCGTGCCGGCGGCGACGTTCGCGGTGCTGCTGCCGGCCGCGCCGCAACCGGCCGCGGGAACGCTCTCCCTGGTCGCGGCGGCGCCGGCCGCCGCCTTGGGCCTGGCCGATGCGGCGCCGGCCGCGGCGACGCAGGCCTGGGCGTTGGCGGGGCCGGTGTGGGCGATCGGCACCGCCGCGACGTCCCTGCTGATGCTGTGGCGGCAATGGCGCTTCCAGGGTGGCCTGGGCGCCTTGCAGCGGCAGCCGGACGGCCTGTATCGGGCGCAGCGCGATCGCGGCCTGCCGGCGGCGATCGGCCTGCTCCGGCCCAGGATCGTGGTGCCGGGCGATTTCGAGCAACGCTACAGCGCCGCCGAGCGCCGCCTGATCCGCGCCCACGAACGCAGCCATATCGTCTGTGGCGACCTGCACCTCAATGCCTTCGTCGCCCTGCTGTCCTGCCTGTACTGGTTCAACCCGTTGCTGCACTACGCCGTCGGCCGCTTCCGCGCCGACCAGGAATTGGCCTGCGACGCGCGCGTGCTGCGCCGGCATCCGACCGCGCGGCGCAGCTACGGCGAAGCCATGTTGAAGAGCGCCTTGCGCGCCGGCCCCGCGCCCTGGGCCTGTTCGTGGGCGTCCACCCACCCGATCGCGGAGAGAATCGCCATGCTCAAACATCCCTTGCCCGGCGCGGTCCGGGTTCGCTTCGGCGCGTGCGCGCTGATCTTGTGCGGCACCGTGTCCGCGTTCGCGGCCTGGGCGGCGCAACCGGCATCGGCGCCGCAAGAGCGGCGGATCACGATCGCCACCCAGGACCTGCTCAGCGAGCGCGGATTCGCGCTGCGGATCGCGGCGCAGGCCGGCCTGCAGCTGAGCAATCCGGAGGTGCTCGACGACAGCCGCAAGCGGCTCAGCGCCGATCTGCAGGGCGTCAGCGTGCGGCACGCGTTCCTGGCCCTGCAGGACGCATCCGGCTGGAGCGCGCAGTACCACCGGGACCAGGTGCGTTTCGTGCCCAGCGCCGGGCCGCGTAACGCGCGCCTCCCGGCCGCGTCGCGGTAGTCGGTTTCGATCATGACCCGGTTCGATCTATTGCGCTGCTTGATCGTCGCCGCCTGCAGCGGCGGTGCGGCGAGCTTGCTGGTGCTGGCCCTGCGCCGGCCGTTGCGCCGCCGCTGCGGCGCCGGCGTCGCCTACGCCGCCTGGCTGGCGCTGCCGGCGGCGTTGCTGGCGCCGCTGTGGCCGATACCGGCGCCCGCGGCGTTGGTGTGGTCGCCGATGCCCGGGGCGATGCCGGACTGGGCCGCGGCCCCGGCCGCGCAGGTCGCTGTAGGCAATGCGGATGCGGCCGGCTGGCTGCTGGCGCTGTGGCTGTCCGGTGCGTCGATCGCGGCGCTGCGGATCTTGCGGCGCCAGCGCCGTTTTCATCGCGCGCTAGGCCATGTGGTACCGCTCGGCGACGGCGTGTGGCGCGCCCAGGCCGGCGTCGGCCTGCCGGCGGCGTTCGGCCTGCTGCGCCCGCGGATCGTCGTGCCGGCCGATTTCGCCGAACGCTACGACCGCCGCCAGCGCGCGCTGATGCTGCGCCACGAGCGCGTGCACATCGCCCGCGGCGACCTGTGGATCAACGCGGCCGTCGCCGCCGTGACCTGCCTGCTGTGGTTCAACCCCTTGCTGCATCTCGCCGCCGCGCGGTTGCGCGAAGACCAGGAACTGGCCTGCGATGCGCGCGTGCTGGCGCGCCACCCGCGCGCGCGGCGCGCCTATGCGCAGGCGATGCTCGTCACCCAGCTCGCGGCGCAGTCCACGCCGCTGGGCTGCCATTGGGGTCCGCCCCATCCCTTGCTGGAGAGAATCGACATGTTGAAGCACCCCGCAGTCGCGCCGCGTTGGCGCCATCTCGGCCTGTTGCTGGTCGCGGCCCTGACCGGCGGCAGCGCCGCGGCCGCCTGGGCCGCGCAATCGGCGCCGCAAGCCGCCGCGCTGGCCGCGCCGGCCGGCTCGGTGACGATGGAGTTCGTCGCCCGCAGCGGCGGCCGCGAAAGCCGTTTCACGATCGTCGAAGCGGCCGGCCAGCCGTTCTCGGCGACGATGTTCGAGGACGGCGCGCGTTGGCGCATCGACGGCGTGGCCACGGTCGGCGCGGACAAGGCCGTCTATCCCGGATCCGACGACGACACCGTGTGGCTGAAGATGAGCCTGCTGCGCGACGGCGCGATGGTCGGCCAGCCGCGCCTGGCGATGCAGAGCGGCGGCAGCGGCCGGGTGGTGCAGGAGGACGCTGCGGCCGCCGGCCCCGGAAAGCGGCTGGAACTGGACGTGCGGATGACCGCGGCGCGGTAAGCGCCGCAGCGGCCGCGGCCGCGCTTCAGCGGCCGCGGCGCTGGGCGAACAGCCACCGCCACATCGGCGCGTAGGCGTAGGCGGCGTCCCAGCTGTTGTGGTTGGCCGCGGCGAATTCGGTATAGCGCGCGTCGCGCGCGCCGGCCGCTTTCAGCGCCGCGTCCATGCGCCGCGATTGCGCCGGTGGCACCACATCGTCCTTGCCGCCGTGGAAGATCCAGACCGGCACCTCGCGCAGGCGCTGCGCGGCCGCGGCGAACGGGTCGGCGGCATCGGCGACGCTGTGCGCGCGCATGCCCGGGCGCGCATCGGTCCAGTCGACGGTGATGCCGCCGCAGACCGGCACCAGGGCGGCGAAGCGCTGCGGATGCTGCAGGGCCAGCTCCCAGGTGCCGTAGCCGCCCATCGACATGCCGGTCAGGTAGACCCGGTCCGGGTCGCCGCGGAATTCGCCCAGCGCCGCGTCCAGGGTCGCCATCGCGATCGGGCCGGCGTCCTGGGTCCATTCGGTGTCGTCGGGCGCTTGCGGGAACACGACGATCGCTGGGAACTCGGCGGCATGCCGGCGCAAGTAGGGCCCCAGGCCGGCCTGGGTCTGCCTGGCGCCGTCGTCGCCGCGTTCGCCGGACCCGTTGAGGAACAGCACCACCGCGGGCCGGCCCTGGTACCGGTGCGGTGCCGGTACGAAGACCTGGTAGCGATAGGTCCTGCCTGCCAGGCTCAGCTCGCGCGGCAGGAACTCGCCGCCGGTCGCGGGGGCGGTGGTCTGGCAGGCAGTGGCGGCGATCGACAGCAGGCCCAGGCAGGCGGCGCTCAGAAGACGCATCGAGGTTTCGCTCGGGAAAACCGGCCTGCAGCATAGCGCGGCGGCCGAGCCGGGCCGGCCCGGCTCAGCCGATGCGATGCGCTTCGTCGGCGATGCGCCGCACTTCGTCCGGGTAATGGCTGACGTAGATCATCGGCAGCGCGGTCTCGTCGCGGACCCGCTGCAGATACGGCAGCAGCTCGTCGCGGCGGTCCATGTCCAGCATCGACAGCGGTTCGTCGAGCAGCAGGATGCGCGGCTGCGACAGCAGGGCGCGGCCCAGCGCGACGCGCTGGGTCTCGCCGCCGGACAGGCCGGCGGTGCCGCGGCCTAGCAGGGCGCCGATGCCGAGCAGCTCGACGATGGCGTCGAACTCGAAACGGGTTTCGCGCCGGGCCTCGCCGCGCCAGCCGTAGAGCAGGTTGCGGCGCACGTCCAGGTGCGGAAACAGGCGCGCGTCCTGGAACACGTAGCCGATCCGGCGCCGGTGCGCCGGCAGGTCGACGCGCGCGGCGCTGTCGAACAGGCAGCGGCCGGCGATCTCGATCCGGCCGCGCGCCGGCCGCAGCAGGCCGGCGATGGCGTGCAGCAGCGAGGTCTTGCCGGCGCCGGATTCGCCGATCACGGCGATCACCCGTTGCTCGCTGCGGATCTCGACCCGGCGCAGGAAATCGCCGCGGCGCAGTTCCAAGTCGAGCAGGAAGGTCGGCGCGGCGCTCATCGTTGCGCGCTCGCGCGCTGGCGCTGCACCAGCCATTCCGAGGCCAGCACCGCGGCGAAGGATATGGCCACCGCGACCGCGGCCAGGCGCAGCACGCCGGCTTCGCCGTCGGGCACCTGCATCAGGCCGTAGATCGCCGAAGACAGGGTCTGGGTTTCGCCGGGGATGTTCGAGACGAAGGTGATGGTCGCGCCGAACTCGCCCAGCGCCTTGGCGAAGGACAGCACCGCGCCGGCCAGCACGCCCGGCCAGGCCAACGGCAGGGTCACGCCGAAGAACACCCGCCAAGGATTCGCGCCCAGGGTCGAGGCCGCCTGCTCCAGGCGCCGGTCGACCGCTTCGATCGACAGCCGGATCGCCCGGACCAGCAGGGGAAAGCCCATGATCGCGCTGGCCAGCGCGGCGCCGGTCCAGCGGAACGCGAAGCTCAGGCCCCAGTGCTCGTACAGCCAACGGCCGAGCGGTCCCTGCGAGCCGAGCAGGACCAGCAGGGCGTAGCCGGTCACCACCGGCGGCAGCACCAACGGCAGGTGCAGCACGGTGTCGAGCAGCAGCTTGCCGGGAAACCGCACCCGCGCCAGCAACCAGCCCAGGGCGATGCCGAACGGCAGGCTGGCCAGGGTCGCGACCGTGGCGATCTTCAGGCTGAGCCAGATCGCAGTCAGTTCGGCATCGCTGAACTGCATCGCGCGCTCACTTCAGTACCGCGAAGCCGTGGCGGCGGAAGATCGCGGCCGCGGCCGGCGTGCCCAGCCAGCGCACGAACGCGGTCGCGCCCGGGTGTTTGCTCGAGACCAGCCGCGCCGCCGGATAGACGATCGGCGGATGGCTGTCGGCCGGGAAGGTCGCCAGCACCCGCACCTTGGGTTCGGCGCGCGCATCGCTGGCGTAAACCACGCCCAGCGGGGCTTCGCCGCGCGCGACCAGCATCAGCGCGGCGCGCACGTTCTCGGCTTCGGCCACGCGCGGTTGCAGCGCGTCCCACACGCCGTAGCGGACGAAGGCGGCGCGGGCGTACTTGCCGGCCGGCACGCTCGCGGTCAGGGCCAGGGCCAGGCGGCCGTCGCCGAGCAGCGGCTTGAGATCGACCCCGGGCTTGAGCGCGACCGCGCGCGCGCGGCTGGCCTGCGGCGCGATCAGCACCAGCCGGTTGCCGAGCAGGTTGCGCCGGCTGGGCACGTCGATCAGGCCGCGCTCCTGCAGATAGTCCATCCACTCCAGATCGGCCGAGACGAAGGCATCGGCCGGCGCACCTTGTTCGATCTGCCGCGCCAGCGCCGAACTGGCCGCATACGACACCCGCACCGGCACGCCGCCGCTGCGCTGGAACGCGGCCGCGGCGTCGTCCAGCGACTCCTTGAGGCTGGCGGCGGCGAATACCGTGACCGGGGCGGCGGCGCTGCGCGGTTGCGCGGCGAGCGGACCGGCGGCGAGCAGGCCGGCGACGCACAAGGCGCCGAGCAAACGGCGGAGCAGGCGGGGCATGGCGCGAAGCCTCGGTGTGTGGGGTAGGGCGAGAGTAGCGCGAAGCGCCGCCGCCGTGCCTGCGCTCAGGGCGCGTCGACGACCCGAATCGATTCGACCTGGCGCACCCAGCGCGCCGGCCGCGATTCGGCCGGCGCGATCAGCCGCCAGGGGCCGTCTTGCGAACCCAGGGCGGCGCCGTTGCAGCGGTCGGCGAGCAGCACCTCGCGCGCGCCCAGGCTGGGATCCAGCTCGGCCAGCGAAAACACGGCGCGGTAGCCGTCGCGGGCGCGCACCACCACCACCCGCGCCAAGCCGGCGCCGCGCAGCGGTTCGTTCGGCATGGCGCCTTGCTGGCGCAGCAGCGCGTGCAACGCCACGCCTTCGCAGTCGAGCTTGCGGCCGTGCGCTTCGCCGCTGGCGCGAGCGCGCGGCAGCCCGGCCAGAGCGGCGGCATCGAGGGCGATGTCGACCGGTCCGGCCGGCGCGGCGGCCGAAGCCGGCGCATGGCGGTGCGGCTCGGCCGCGACGGCGACGCACGACAGCAGGGCGCCGCACGCGGCCAGCGCAAGCCGCGTGCGCGCGACGGCGGAACGGGACGACGAACGGGGTTGGCGCATGCGCGGCATTCTCGTGTGCGGTGGAGGCGGGTCGCCCGCTCGATCGGCGGGTTATAGGCGATCGAGCGGCAGCTTCAGATAGCGTCGGCCGTCGGCGTCCGCTTCGGGCAGGGCGCCGCCGCGCAGATTCACCTGCAGCGCCGGCAGGATCAGCGCCGGCACCGCCAGGGTCGCGTCGCGCGCCTGGCGCAGGGCGACGAACTCGGCTTCGCCGGTGTCGGCGCGCACATGCGCGTTGCTGCGTTTCTGCTCGCCGATCGTGGTTTCGCAGGCCGGTTCGCGATCGGGCTTGCCGTAGTCGTGGCAGACGAACACCCGGGTCGCGTCGGGCAGGCGGTACAGGCGTTGGATCGAGCGATACAGCTGCGCCGCATCGCCGCCGGGAAAGTCGCAGCGCGCGGTGCCGCTGTCGGGCAGGAACAGCGAATCGCCGACGAACAGCGCATCGCCGATCAGATAAGCCAGGCTGTCGCGGGTGTGGCCGGGCACCGGAATCGCCTGCGCCGGCAAGCCGCCGATGCGGAAGCGCTCCTCGTCTTCGAACAGACGGTCGAAGGCCGGCGCCGGGTCGCGCTCGGGCAGGCCGAACAGCGGCGCGAAGTGGCGGCGCACCTGCTCGATGCCGCGGCCGATCGCCAACTGCGGCGCGGCGCCGCCGGCGCGCAGGCGCTCGCGCAGCAGGTGCGCGGCGCTGAGGTGGTCGGCGTGGGCATGGGTTTCCAGCAGCCACTGGATCCGCCAGCCGCGCTGCGCGGCGGCGTCGAGCAGGCGTTGCGCCGAGTCCAGCGCGGTGCGCGCGGAGGCGGCCTGATAGTCCAGCACCGGATCGACGATCGCCGCCGCGCCGCTGTCGGGGTCGGCGACCAGGTAGGACCAGGTGCCGGTATCGCGATGGTGGAAGGGCAGAACCTGCGGCGTCATGCCGGTCTCCTGCAGCGCGGCCGCTGCGGCCTGGCGTTCGCGATCTAGGATACGGCAGCGCCCGCCGCGCTTGCGGCCGCCGGTCAGCGCCGCGGCGCGAGCGCGGCGTCGAGCACCGCGGCCAGGCGCGCGCCGCCGAGCCGCAGCTGCTGCTCGGTGACCGGGCGCCAGGTCGCGACATAGGACGCATCGAGGGTATGGCTGGGCGGATACAGGCCCGGCCGTTCGACGATCCGGCACGACTGCCGGGCCCAGTCCGCCGCCGCTGGCGGCAGGCCGATCGCCTTGATTGGCGGCAGTGGCTGGCGCCGCAGCTTGGCCAGGTAGGCCGCGTCGTCGAGCCTGGCCATGGTCAGCATGCGGCTGTCCCACAGCGAATGCAGGTTGGTGCCGTAGCCGTCGGCCGGCTCGGGCTCGCCGTCGATGTGGATCTGGAAATCGTTGCCGCCCTTGTCGTCGGCGTAGCCGGCGTGCAGCGGCTGGTGCACGTCGCCGACCAGATGGACCACGAACTTCAGCGCCTGCAGGCGCTCCGCGCGGCTGCGGCCGGGGTCGGCGAGGATCGCGGTCTGGTTGCGGATCGCTTCGATCGCGCAGTCGCCGCCGCGGCAATGCCGGGCCGGCTGGTAGGCGCAGTCGTTGCCGGCGCCGCGCTCGGCCAGGTTGACGTAATGCCACTTGGCGCTGAGCTTGCCGAGCTTGGGATCGTTGGCGCGCAACTCGTCGGCCCAGTTGGCGATGCCGGGCAGGGTCGGGTCGGCTTCGCCGGCCAGCAATTTCCGCGCTTCGGCGCGGGCCTGCGGGCTCAGCCGATCCCAAGCCAGGGCGGCGACCAGGCGGTGGCCCTGCGGGCCCCAGGCCAGGCTTTGCGCCGGCACGGTCAACAGCAGCGCGGCGCAGGCCAAAGGGCGCAGGACGCGTGCGGCCAGGGAGGACGAAGCGAGGCGAAGGGACGGGTTCATCGGGCTCACTCTACCGGAGCCCACCGCAGCGGAACTGTCCCAACATGGCGGCGCGCGGCGCGGGCCGCCATCGCCGCGCGACGGCCGCGCCGCAAGCGCGGCGGCGGCCGGAGCGACGGGCCGGGGCTTTATGGGCCCAAGCCGGGCGCGGATCAGAACTTCATCACGTAGGCCAGGCCGTACACGGTCGGGTCGATCTCGGCCTTGCCGACCTTCTGGCCTTCGATTTCGACGTCGGAGGAAATGTCCATCCAGCGCGCGTCGACGCGGATCGCGCTGCGCTCGGTCAGGATGAAGTCGATGCCGGCGTGGGCGGCGACGCCGATCGAGTCTTCCAGGCGAAGATCCAGGCCGTCCAGCGCGCCGCTGGTCTTCTCGCTGAAGAAGGTCGTGTAGTTGACGCCGACGCCGACGAAGGGCGAGACGGTGCCACGGCTGTTCCAGTGGTACTGCAGCGAGAAGGTCGGCGGCAGCTGCTTGGTTTCGCCGACCTTGCCCACGCCCTTGACCGCGATGTCGTGCTTGAACGGCGCCGCCGCCAGCACTTCGATGCCGAGGTTTTCGCGGATGAAGTATTCGAAGGTGAAGGTCGGCTGGACGTTGTCGTCGATTTCCAGCTGGGCCGCGCCGTTGAGGACGGTGCCGTTGTTGGACTTCGGGTTGACCTGGTGGGCGCCGATGCCGATGGTGAAATTGCCGGCTTGCTGGGCCAGGGCCGGCTGGGCCGCGCAGGCGAGGGCTGCGGCGAGGGCGCCGCCGATCAGTCGATGGTTCATTCCTTGAGTCCCCTGGGTGGTCGGAAAGGCCGGATTGTAATCTTGCTGAACGGGGCTTGTGCCACTGCGCACTCTAAAGACGGCCCACAAAATCAAACTTTGACCCCGATCCCAGTCTTTTCCGGCCCCCAGGCCGCCCGTCCGGGCCGGCCCCCGGCCGGCCCTTCTGCGGCCGTTCCGAGGGCCGTTCTGCGGGCGGTGGGCCGGGCTTGTTAGAATGGCGGTTTCCCCATCGACCCGCCCCGGGGCGGCCGCAGGAGTAGTCAATGACGATCAAGGTAGGCATCAACGGCTTCGGCCGCATCGGGCGCAATGTCCTGCGCGCGGCCGTGCAGAACTTCGGCAACGAGATCGAAATCGTCGCCATCAACGATCTGCTCGAGCCGGACTACCTGGCTTACATGCTGCAGTACGACTCGGTCCACGGCCGCTTCAAGGGCACCGTCGCGGTCGAAGGCAACACCCTGATCGTCAACGGCAAGAAGATCCGCCTGACCCAGGAACGCGATCCGGCCAACCTGAAGTGGGACGAAGTCGGCGCCGAAGTCGTCATCGAGTCCACCGGCCTGTTCCTGGACAAGGTCACCGCGCAGAAGCACCTCGACGCCGGCGCCAAGAAGGTGGTGCTGTCGGCGCCGTCCAAGGACGACACGCCGATGTTCGTCTATGGCGTCAACGACAAGACCTACAAGGGCGAGGCGATCGTCTCCAACGCCTCGTGCACCACCAACTGCCTGGCCCCGCTGGCCAAGGTGCTGAACGACAAGTGGGGCATCAAGCGCGGCCTGATGACCACCGTGCACGCCGCCACCGCGACCCAGAAGACCGTCGACGGCCCGTCCAACAAGGACTGGCGCGGCGGCCGCGGCATCCTGGAGAACATCATCCCGTCCAGCACCGGCGCGGCCAAGGCGGTCGGCGTGGTGATCCCGGAGCTCAACAAGAAGCTCACCGGCATGTCGTTCCGCGTGCCGACCTCGGACGTGTCGGTGGTCGACCTGACCGTCGAGCTGAACAAGGACGCCACCTACGCCGAGATCTGCGCCGAAATGAAGGCGCAGTCGGAAGGCGCGCTGAAGGGCGTGCTGGGCTACACCGAGGACAAGGTCGTGGCGACCGACTTCCGCGGCGACGCGCGCACCTCGATCTTCGACGCCGAGGCCGGCATCGCCCTGGACGGCACCTTCGTCAAGCTGGTCAGCTGGTACGACAACGAGTGGGGCTACTCGAACAAGTGCCTGGAAATGGTCAAGGTCGTCGCCGGCAAGTAAGCGGCGTACGCCGGCGCCGTCGGCGCCCGGCAGCGATCCGGAAGAGCCCCGCATCCGCGGGGCTTTTTCTTTGTCCGCGGGACGCGCAGAGGAATCAACGCCTTCGTCATCGATCGAAGCCCAATCCCATCGCGAAGGGTAGGAGCGGCGCCCCACAGGGATTTCCTTCGGTCACAAGCCGCGACTGCCATCGCGCCCGTTCGCCGTGTCTTTGTCCTGCACCCCCTGTAGGAGCGGCGTCCCACAGGGATTTCCTTCGGTCATAAGCCGCGACCGCCATCCCGCCCGCTCGCCGCGTCTTTGTCCTGCGCCTCCTGTAGGAGCGGCGTCCCACAGGGATTTCCTACGGTCATAAGCCGCGACCGCGCTGCTGCGGTCTCGCAGCGTCTGTATTCGAAGGCTCTAAAGGCTCAAAGCAAAGCTTCCGTCCGCAAGCGGCCGGGTCACTTTCTTTGTCCAAGGCGACAAAGAAAGTAACCAAAGAAAACGCCATGGCTGTTTCGAATCAAAAGCCACTATGGGACGGAGCCTGCGCGGGACTGCTCCGCACAGGCCATCCCTGGCCTGGCTGCGCACGGCCCGCATCCTTGCGGGCCGCCCTCCGGGGCTTCAGGGCGTTCTCGCGAGTCCGTTGCGACGCCAAGCTCAAAAGCAAAAGCAAAAACAAAAACAACAGCAAAAGCGCAAGCTTGCGGGTCGCTCAGGCCGGCGCGGCGGCCGACTCGCGCAGGCCGCGCGCGGCCTGCACCATCGCCTGCAACGCCGCGCGCACTTCCGGCCAGCCGCGGGTTTTCAGGCCGCAGTCCGGGTTCACCCACAACTGCTCCGGCGCCAGCACTTCCAGTGCCTTGTCGAGCAGCTCGCGCATTTCCGTCTCGCTCGGCACCCGCGGCGAATGGATGTCGTACACGCCCGGGCCGATGCCGTTGGGATAACGGTAGCGGGCGAAGGCGTCGAGCAGTTCCATCCGCGAGCGCGAGGTCTCGATCGAGATCACGTCGGCGTCCAGCGCGGCCACCGCCTCGATGATGTCGTTGAACTCGGCGTAGCACATGTGGGTGTGGATCTGGGTCGCGTCGCTGACCCCGCTGGCGGCGAGGCGGAAGCTGTCGCCGGCCCAGGCCAGGTAGGCCGGCCAGTCGGCGCGTCGCAGGGGCAGGCCTTCGCGCAACGCCGGTTCGTCGATCTGGATCGCGGCGATGCCGGCCGCGTCCAGGTCCTGCACTTCCTCGCGCAGGGCCAGGGCGATCTGCCGGCAACTGTCGGCGCGCGGCTGGTCGTCGCGCACGAACGACCACTGCAGGATCGTCACCGGGCCGGTCAGCATGCCTTTGACCGGGCGCGCGGTCTGGGTCTGGGCGTAGCGGGTCCAGCGCACCGTCATCGGCTTGGGCCGCGCCACGTCGCCGTACAGCACCGGCGGCTTGACGCAGCGCGAACCGTAGCTCTGCACCCAGCCGTGGGCGGTGAAGGCGAAGCCGTCGAGCCGCTCGCCGAAGTACTCGACCATGTCGTTGCGCTCGAACTCGCCGTGCACCAGCAGGTCCAGGCCCAGCGCTTCTTGCTCCTTCAGGCAGTCGCGGGTTTCCTGCTCCAGGAAGCGGCGATAGCCGGCGTCGTCCAGGCGCCCGGCCTTGTGCTCGGCGCGCGCGCGCCGCACCTGCGCGGTCTGCGGGAACGAGCCGATGGTGGTGGTCGGGAATGGCGGCAGGCCGAGGCGCTTTTGCTGCAAGGCGATCCGGCGCGGATACGGCGAGGCGCGCCGGCTCATTTCCGGACGCACGTCGGCCAGGCGCCGGCGCACTTGCGGATTGCGCAGCAGCGGCGAGGCCAGGCGCGCGGCGCGCGCGCTGGCGGCCGCGGCCAGTTCGCGCGCGGCGCCTTCGTCGCCGGCCAGGGCGTCGGCGAGCAGGCGCAGCTCTTCGATCTTCTGCCTGGCGTAGGCCATCCACTGCCGCAGCGGCCCGGGCAGCTTGCGCTCCAGTTCCAGATCGGTCGGCACGTGCAGCAGCGAGCACGACGGCGCCAGCCACTGCGCGCGCGCGCCGGCGCGGCGGGCCAGGCTCAGCGCGGCGTCGAGGTCGGCGCGCCAGATGTTGCGGCCGTCGACCACGCCCAGGCTCAGCGCGCGCTCGGCCGGCAGCAGGGCGAGCAGGCTTTCCAGTTGCTGCGGCGCGCGCACCAGGTCCAGGTGCAGGCCCTGCACCGGCAACTGCGCCGCCAGCGCGGCGTTGTCGCCGAGCCCGCCGAAGTAGGTGGTCAGCAGGCGCTGCGGCGCGTCGGCCTCGGCCAGCGCGGCGTAGGCGCGGCGGTAAGCGGCGCGATCGGCGTCGTCGAGGTCGAGCACCAGCGCCGGCTCGTCGATCTGCACCCATTGCGCGCCGGCGGCCTTGAGCCGTTCCAGCAACTGCGCGTACGCCGGCAACAAGGCATCCAGCAGCTCGCGCGGGTCGCCGCCGTCGCGGCGCTTGCCGAGCTTGAGCCAGGTCACCGGGCCCAGCAGCACCGGCCGCGCCTGCAGACCCAGGGCCTGGGCCTGGGCCAGTTCGGCCAGCGGCTTGTCGGCGCGCAGGGCGAAGCGCTGGCCGGGCTCGAACTGCGGCACCAGGTAGTGGTAGTTGGTGTCGAACCACTTGGTCATTTCCAGCGCGCGCAGATCGCGCCGGCCGTCCTGCACGCCGCGGGCGAGGGCGAAGTAGCCGGCCAGCGGGTCGTGTTCGTACAACTCGCGATGGCTGGCCGGAATCGCGTCGAACAGCACCGACGCGTCGAGCGCCTGGTCGTAGAGGGAGAAGTCGTTGCACGGCACGCTGTCGGCGCCGGCGGCGCTGGCCAGGCGCCAGTGGCGCTCGCGCAGCGCGGCGGCGCTGGCGTGCAGGGCGTCGGCCGCGGTCTCGCCTTTCCAGAACGATTCCAGGGCCTGCTTGAGCTCGCGCCGCGCGCCGATGCGCGGGAAGCCGAGATGGGTAACGCTGATCATGATGAGTACCTGCGATGCGTGGGCATGACGCAGGGCAACGAAGGAGACCACGGCGGCGCCGACCCGGCGCTGTACGCCCGGTTGCGGTCTGCCCTGGTGTCGACCTTCGCCCCCGCGGGCGAACCGGATCCGCGCAGCGGCCGGCACCGCGAGGCGCGCGACCGGCGCACGGGCCGGAGTCGGACGGAAGGCGAACCTTCCGGTCGCGGCAGGTCTTCGGGCTCGGGACTTGAGCCGGCAACGAGTGCGGAGAAACGAGGAACGAGTACTCGCTCGTTCCCGGCCACTCTTTTCTCGCCTCTGGCTTCTCCTACTAAGGCCGCTTCCCAGGCGATCGCCCAGTGCCAAGGCCCGTTCGTTTCCCATACCGCTGCGGGGCAGCTCCGGATTCGCACCGGATTCCCTCTGGCCGCCGCCGGCGGACCGGTGGCGGCGTGTCGCATCGCTTTATCTTTATGAAGCGATGTTCACCGTAACGGCGCCAAGTTACGCAGCGCGGCCGGCGGAGTCAATCGGCGCGTGCGCGGGGCGTGCGGCTTTGCCCGGTCTGCCGGCTGCGCGCCGAGGGCGTCGGCGACCGGCGCGCCGGGCGGATTTCGCCGGCTGGCGTTCATGCGCCGCCGACGAAGATGAAGCGCGCGGCAGCGGCGGCCGCTCGCGGCGTCGCGATGCCGTTGAGTCGGATAACGGCTGCGGCTAACGTGGCAGCGTCGCGACGCTGCGCGATGCGGGCCCGGGACGGCCCGCGATCTCGAATCCGATGGGTGGAACATGTTTTACAGATGGTCGCTTGCGCTGGGGTTGTGTCTGCTGGGCCTGGCGGGCTGCGGCAAAGACGCCGCGCCGGCTCCGGCCGGCGCCGAGAGCGTGACCCTGGGCAGCCAGAACGAGACGGCGCGGGCGCTGCCGGCGAACGCCTCGGCGCCGCCGAGCGAAGCCGAGGTCCTGCGCGGCACCTATTGGCCGCCGGCCAAGCTCGACAACGGCACCGCGCGGATCAGCTGCGGCTACGACTACCAGGCCGACGGCGACGGCGAGCCGCTGAGCGGCCTGGATTTCTTCAGCCTGGTCGACGCGCTGGCGCCGTGCCAGCCGGCCGGGGTGGTGCGGGTGCGCTACGAAGGCAAGATCGGCGCCGGCTTCACCGCCCTGGTGCAGCGGGTCGCGGCGATGGCCGCGCGGATGGAGATCCCGACCCGGATCCTCGACATCGATTCCAGCGGCGGCCACGTCGAAGAGGCGATCCGCGCCGGCGATTCGATCGCCGAGTCGGGCTGGTCGATCTGGGTGCGCGAGGGCGCGGTCTGCCACAGCGCCTGCGTGCTGGTGCTGGCCGCCGGCGACACCCGGTCGGCCGAAGGCAAGGTCGGCATCCACCGGCTGATGCGCGACCGCTCGACCGCGACCTCGCGCGCCGAACTCAGCCGCGAGCTGCGCGCGATCAACCGCGAAGTGCGCGACTACCTGGAGCGCAACGGCGTCGCCACCGCGGTCGCCGACCTGATGATGACCGTCGCCAACCGCGACCTGCGCATCCTGACGCCCGACGAACTGACCCTGTACGGCCTGGACGGCAGCAACGCGGCCCAGGACGACCTCGACCGGATCCGCCTGACCCGCAAGTGCGGCGAGGACTTCGTGCGCCGGCGCGAGCAGGTGCGGCGCGAGGTCGACGCGCAATGCATGGCCTCCGGCAAGGATTTCGGCGCGCTGCCGGACTGCGCGCGCGAAGTGCAGTCGCGCCACGGCTTCCCCGACCGCAGCTGCCCGCACGACAGCCCGGCCGACCTGTACCTGCACGAACCGGTGCTGCCGCCGTTGTCCGCGGCCGTGGCGGAAGAAGACGTGGCGGACAAGCTCGTCTCGCGCAGGAATGTCTCGCCCAAGAATGTCTCGCCGAAGAACGGCGCCGCGCGCCGCGAATGAGGCCGCGCGCACGGTCGGCTTGCGCCGACCGTCATCGCTGACGCAAAATTTTCCGCTTAGCCAGAGCGCCTGCAGGGCTCGAGCCATTCGCCTTAGCAGGAGTTTTCCGCATGTCCGCTACCCCCTTGCGGCCGGCGCCGGCGCGTCTGACGCTGGCCTTGCTGTGCCTGTTGCCGTCGGCCGCGCTCGCCGCCGAGCCCGTCGTTGCCGGACCCGCCGCGGCCGAGGCCGCGCCGCCGGTGCACGAACTCGACCAGATCCAGGTCCACGGCGTCGCCGGTCCGCGCCTGGGCGCGGCGCGCAGCCGCAGCGCGACCAAGACCGATACCCCGCTGATCGAAGTGCCGCAGGCGGTGACCGTGCTGCCGCGCGCGCTGATCGACGCCCAGGGCGGCCGCTCGCTCAACGAGATGCTGGCGCTGGTGCCGGGCGTCGGGCTCAACAACGGCGACGGCCAACGCGACCAGGTCGCGATCCGCGGCTTCAGCGCCTTGTCCGACCAGTACCTCGACGGGGTGCGCGACGACGCGATGTATTACCGCGACCTGGCCAACGTCGAGCGGATCGAAGTGCTCAAGGGGCCGGCGGCGATGCTGTTCGGGCGCGGTTCTTCCGGCGGCCTGATCAACCGGGTCAGCAAGCAGCCGCTGGATGCGGCCCAGGGCAAGCTGCGCCTGTACGCCGACAGCGAAGGCGGCCGGCGCGGCGAGTTCGACCTGACCGGTCCGCTCGGCGTCGGCGCGGGCCGGCTGGTCGGCGCGGTCGAGGATTCCGACAGCTTCCGCGAGCAGGGCTATATCGAGCGCTGGCTGATCGCGCCCTCGTATCGTTTCGAACTCGGCGGCGGCCAGTTGTTGCTGCAGGCCAGCGCGCAGCGCGACGAACGGGTCACCGACTTCGGCGTGCCCAGCTTGTTCGGCCGTCCGGTGGACGTGCCGATCGACACCTACTACGGCTCGGCCGACGCCCGCCGCGACGATTACAGCCGGGCCCGGGTCGAGGTCTTCAGCGCCGTCTACAGCAAGGCGCTGGCGCCGCAATGGGAGCTGCGCGCCAGCCTGCGCGGCACCGACTACGAGCTGCGCCGGCGCAACACCCTGATCACCGGCAATCCGTTCCTGCGCGACGGCCGCTGGCTGTCGAACCGACGCCATGCGGGCAACGACCGCGACCAGCGCGCCTGGTTCGCCCAGGCCGACCTGGTCTACGAAGGCGCCCGCCACCGCCTGTTGATCGGCACCGAGTTCAGCGACGAACGCAAGGACCAGGCCAGCTATGGCGGCCGCGCCACGCCTATCGACCTGCTGGCGCCGGTGCTGGACCGGCCGGTGTTCAACCCGCGCGCCGAAGCGGCCGCGCGCAGCCGCCTGCGCAACGCCGCGCTCTACCTGCAGGACCAGGTCGCCCTGAGCGAGCGCTGGAAGGCGGTGCTGGGCCTGCGCTACGACGACTATCGCCAGCGCACCGAAGACCGGCTCAACCCGCTCGCGCCGAAGCTGCAGCGCACCGACCGCGAGTGGAGCCCGCGCCTGGGCCTGATCTGGATGCCGAGCTCGCAGCAGTCGCTGTACGCGAGCTGGGGCGAGTCCTTCCAGCCTTCGGCCGAAAGCCTGCCGCTGAGCACGGTCAACGTCGACCTGCGCCCGGAGACCACCGCCAACCGCGAGATCGGCTACAAGTTCGCCCGCGCCGACGGCCGCCTGAGCTTCGATGCGGCGCTGTTCGAAAGCGAGCGCGAGCGGATCAAGACCACCGATCCGCTGGACCCGCGCCGCCAGATCGGCGTCGGCACCCAGCGCACCCGCGGCGTCGAGCTCGGCCTGGCCGCGTCGTTGCTGGACCAGCGCCTGGACCTGTACGCCGGCTACGCCTACCTCGACGGCAAGATCGTCAAGTCCAACAACGTCGCCAACGGCGTCGCCCTGCAGGGCCGCACTTCGCCGCTGACCCCGCGCCACAGCGCGTCGCTGTACGCCGAGTACGCGCTCGGCGGCGGTTTCAGCGTCGGCGGCCTGGCCCAGCACGTGGCGCTGCAGTACGCCGCGCCGACCAACCAGACCGCGTTGCCGGCGTTCACCCGCTTCGATTTCAACCTGCGCTACCAAAGCGGCCCCTGGGACTGGCGCCTGCGCCTGGAGAACGCGTTCGACAAGCGCTACTACGCCTCCGCGCACGGCTCGGTCGACGGCTTCAACGCGCCGGGCGCGCCGCGCACGCTCGGGCTGAGCGTGGACTATCGCTTCTGAACCATGCCGCGGGCGCGCGCCGCAGCGGCGCGCGCCCGCGGTTTCGCCGGCGTCGTCGAACGCGCGACGCCCTCCGCGCCGAACAGGTCACCAGCCGCGCTGGATCGGCCGTGCGCCGAGCATGGCCTGGCGGATGCCGGGCAGGGCGAGGAAGTCGTGCGGGAAACCCAGGCGCACCGCGCTGGCTTCGTCCAGGCGCTGCAACTGCGCCGGCTCGAACACCACCTCGAGCGCCTCCAGGTTCTCCAGCAACTGCGCCGGGGTGCGCGCGCCGATCACCGGTACGATCGGTTGCTGGCGCTGCAGCAGCCAGGCCAGCGCGACCTGCGCCGGGGTGCGCCGCATGTCCTGGGCGACGGCTTTGACCACCTCGGCGATGTCCAGCGCGCGCTCGGTCAGCGCGCCGTTGCCGATCGCCACCGCATGCCGTCCCTGGGCGCCGGCCGGATCGAGGTCGGCGCGGCCGTACTTGCCGCTCAGCACGCCCGAGGCCAACGGCGACCAGGCGGTGACGCCCAGCCCCAGCGCCTGCGCCATCGGCAGCAGTTCGCGCTCGCCGTCGCGCTGGGCCAGGCTGGCTTCGATCTGCAGCGCGATCAATGGCGACCAGCCGCGCAGCTCGGCCAGGGTCTGCATGCGCGCGGCCTGCCAGGCCGGCAGGTCGGAGACGCCGGCGTAGAGCACCTTGCCGGCGCGGACCAGGTCGTCGAAGCCGCGCATCACTTCCTCGGCCGGAGTGGTGTCGTCCCAGGCGTGCAGGTACAGCAGGTCGATGTAGTCGCTGCCGAGCCGGCGCAGGCTGGCCTCGACCGAACGCTGCAGGTTCTTGCGGTGGTTGCCGCCGGCGTTGGGGTCGGCCGGATCCATGCTCAGCGAGTACTTGGTCGCGATCACCAGCGCGTCGCGGCGGCCGCGGGCGAACTCGCCGAGCAGGCGCTCGGAGCTGCCGCCTGTGTAGAAGTTGGCGCTGTCGAAGAAGTTGCCGCCGCGTTCGAGGTAGAGATCGAACACTTGCCGCGCTTGTTCGCGGTCGCTGCCCCAGCCCCAGTCGTCGCCGAAGGTCATCGTGCCCAGGCTGACCGGGCTGACGCGCAGGCCGGAGCGGCCGAGGGTGCGGTAATGGTCCAGACGCATTCGCAGTTCCTGATGGGGAAAGTGCGCGCAGTCTAGGAAGCGGGGCGCAGGCGTAATATCCGCAGCTTGCGCTGGCGAGCCGTTCGCGAATGCGGGCCGTAGAAACGCGGCGCGGGGACTTTGCTCAGCGCGGCAACGGCGGCACCGGCGTCGGCGCGCCGTTCGCGTCGAGCGCGATCATGGTGAAGCGGCCGCGGGTGGCGAGCTGCGACTCGCCCGACAGCAGGTCTTCCTTGTGCATCTCGACCTCGACCTGCATCGAAGTGCGGCCGGTTTCGACCACCCGCGCGACCAGCTCGACCAGCGCGCCCTTGGGCACCGCGGTATGGAAGTCGATCTGTTCCGAGCGCGCGGTGACCACGGTGCGCCGGGCATAGCGCGAGGCGGCGATGAACGCGGCCTTGTCCATCCACGCCAGCGCCTGGCCGCCGAACAGCGTGCCCAGGTGATTGGTGTGGTCGGGGAAGACGATTTCGGTCATGCGGGCTTCGGTCATGGCGGCGGAGTCGGCAGCGGGGGAGTCGATGAGGTCGAACATTCCAGGACAACAGGTAATGCGTGCCTTCCCACGCTTGCGGCGAGCGAAGCAAGTGCGGGGCCGGGAGGAGTGGGGCGAGGGGAGGGAGCGATGGAGGCGCCGGGCGGGGCGCGCCCTCACCCCAACCCCTCTCCCGTGAACGGGAGAGGGGCTTCGGAGCGGATCAGAACGCTTCGTCGAACGCGACTTCGCCCTGCACGCCGACCTGGTAGGCCGAGACCCGGCGTTCGAAGAAATTGGTCACTTCCTGCACGTCCTGCAGATCCATGAAGGCGAAGGGATTGGACGCGCCGAAATGCTTGGGCATGCCGAGCTGGACCATGCGCTGGTCGGCGCAGTACTGCAGGTACTGGCGCATGTCCTTCAGCGACAGGCCGACCACGCCGCCGGACAGCACGTCCTGGGCGAACAGGCACTCGCATTCGACCGCTTCCTCGAACATCTTCACCACCTGCGCGCGCAGGTCGGCGTCGAACAGGTCGGGTTCCTCTTCGCGCGCGGTGCGGATGACTTCGAACGCGAACGCCATGTGGCAGCTCTCGTCGCGGAACACCCAGTTGGTGCCCGAGGCCAGGCCGTTGAGCAGGCCGCGCGAGCGCAGGTAGTAGACGTAGGCGAAGGCGGCGAAGAAGAACAGGCCTTCGATGCAGCCGGCGAAGCAGATCAGGTTGAGCAGGAACTGGCGGCGCTGCTCGCGGGTCTCGATCCGCTTCAAGCCCTGGATCGAGTCGATCCAGCGGAAGCAGAACTCGGCCTTGGCCCGGATCGAGGGAATGTTCTCGACCGCGGCGAAGGCCTTGGCGCGCTCGTTCGGATCCGGCAGGTAGGTGTCGAGCAGGGTCAGGTAGAACTGCACGTGCAGCGCTTCCTCGTACAGCTGCCGCGACAGGTACATGCGCGCTTCCGGCGCGTTGATGTGCTGGTACAGGTTCAGCACCAGGTTGTTGGCGACGATGCTGTCGCCGGTGGCGAAGAACGCGACCAGGCGTTCGACCAGGTGCCGCTCGGCCGGGCCGAACTTGTGCTTGAGGTCGTTGACGTCCTGCGAGAAATCGACTTCCTCGACGGTCCAAGTGTTGCGGATCGCGTCGCGGTACATCTCGTAGAAATGCGGATAGCGCATCGGCCGCAGGGTGAGATCGAAGCCGGGATCGAGCAGGCGGGGCGGAGCGATGGACATGGTGGTTCCTTGATGCTTTTCCCTTCTCCCGCGCGCGGGAGAAGGGGCCCGAAGGGCGGATGAGGGCGGTGCGGGCGCGCGGCCCTCACCCCAACCCCTCTCCCGCATGCGGGAGAGGGGCTTTGCGGCGCGTTACTGGCAGGCTTCGCAGGCTTCCGGGTTTTCCAGCGAGCAGGCGATGGCCTCGCTGGGCGTGTATTCCGGCTTGGGCGCGGCCGCAGCGGCCGGGGCGCTGACCGTGGTCTTGGCGATCTTGGTCGCCGGGCGCGAGCGCAGGTAGTAGGTGGTTTTCAGGCCCTTCTTCCAGGCGTACATGTACATCGAGCTGAGCTGGCCGATGTTCGGGCTTTCGATGAACAGGTTGAGCGACTGGCTCTGGTCGATGTAGGCGCCGCGGTCGGCGGCCATGTCGATCAGCGAGCGCATCGGCAGCTCCCAGGCGGTGCGGTAGACCTGGCGCAGCGATTCGGGGATCTCGTTCACCGCCTGGATCGAGCCTTCGGCCATCTTGATCCGGTCGCGCATGTCCGCGGTCCACAGGCCCAGGCGCTTGAGCTCTTCGACCAGGTACTTGTTGACCACCAAGAAGTCGCCGGACAGGGTCTCGCGCTTGAATAGGTTCGACACCTGCGGCTCGATGCATTCGTAGCAGCCGGCGATCGAGGCGATGGTCGCGGTCGGGGCGATCGCGATCAACAGCGAATTGCGCAGGCCGTGTTCGGCGATGCGCTTGCGCAGCGCATCCCAGCGCTCGGGCTGCGAAGGCGTCACGCCCCAGGCTTCGAACTGCAGCTCGCCGATCGAGGCGCGGGTGTCGGCGAAGGCCGGGTGCCGGCCGTGCTCCATCGCCAGCTCGTTCGACGCCGACAGGGCGTGGAAATAGATCGCCTCGGCGATCTCCTGGGCGAGCTTGCGCGCCGGTTCCGAGTCGAACGGCAGGCGCAGCTTGAAGAACACGTCCTGCAGGCCCATCGAGCCCAGGCCGACCGGGCGCCACTTGAGGTTGGCGCGGCGCGCGGTCTCGATCGGGTAGAAGTTCAGGTCGATGACGCGGTCGAGCTGGCGCACGGCCAGGCGCACGGTCTCGGCCAGCTTGTCGAAGTCGAACGCGCCCTTGCCGTCCTCGTACATCTCGACGTGGTGCGAGAGATTGATCGAGCCCAGGTTGCACACCGCGGTCTCGTCCTGCGAGGTGACCTCGAGGATCTCGGTGCACAGATTCGACAGGTGGATGACGTTGCCGTCGCGCAGGGTCTGGTTGGACGCGCGGTTGGACTTGTCCTTGAAGTTCATCCAGCCGTTGCCGGTCTGCGCCAGGGTGCGCATCATCCGGCCGTAGATGTCGCGCGCCTTGACCTTCTTGGTCGCCAGGCCGGCGGCTTCGGCGGCGTGGTAGGCGCGCTCGAAGGCCTCGCCCCACAGGTCGGTCAGCTGCGGCACCTTGGCCGGGTCGAACAGCGACCAATCGCCGTCGGCTTCGACCCGGCGCATGAATTCGTCCGGAATCCAGTTGGCCAGGTTGAGGTTATGGGTGCGGCGCGCTTCGTCGCCGGTGTTGTCGCGCAGTTCGAGGAATTCCTCGACGTCGGCGTGCCAGGGCTCCAGATACACGCAGGCCGCGCCCTTGCGCTTGCCGCCCTGGTTGACCGCGGCGACCGAGGCGTCGAGGGTCTTCAGCCACGGCACGATGCCGTTGGACAGGCCGTTGGTCGAGCGGATCAGCGAGCCGCGCGAACGGATCCGGGTATAGCTCAGGCCGATGCCGCCGCTGAACTTGCTCAGCTTGGCCACGTCCATGTAGCGCTTGTAGATCGCTTCCAGCGAATCGTCCGGCGAGTCCAGCAGGAAGCAGCTCGACAGCTGCTCGTGGGTGGTGCCGGCGTTGAACAGGGTCGGCGAGGACGGGATGTAGTCGAGCTGGGCCATGCGCCGGTACAGCGCCAGGGCGTCGCCGACGTCCTCGCTGAGCGCGCAGGCGATGCGCAGGAAGAACTGCTGCGGGGTTTCGATCACGGTGCGCGCGGTCGGGTGGCGCAGCAGGTAGCGATCGTAGAGGGTGCGCAGGCCGAAGTAGTCGAAGCGGGCGTCCAGGCCGCGGTCGATCGCGTCGTTGAGCTTGCGCGCATGGGCCTGGACGAATTCGAGCAGGCGCTGGTTGATCAGGCCGAGTTCGTGGCCGCGCTGGATCGACTGCGAGAAAGCGTGGATCTCGACTCCGGCGACTTCCTTCTCGATCACCCCGGCCAGCAGGCGCGCGGCGAGGCGGCCGTACTCGGGCTCCTCGGCGGTCAGCAGGGCGGCGGTGCGGATCGACAGTTCGTCGAGTTCGCGGGTGGTCGCGCCGTCGTACAGGCCGGAGATGGTGCGGGTGGCCACGCGCATCGGATCGACCGAGTACAGGCCTTCGCCGCAGCGGGTCACCGCGCGCACGATCTTGTTCAGGTCGACCGGTTCGCGGCGGCCGCTGCGCTTGGTCACGCTCATGGTGAGGTTGGCCGCGGGCGGCGTCAGGGCGAAGCCGGGCGCGGCGGAGGCGTCCTGGCGGGGCGGGGCGGCGCCGGCGGGGGCGGCGGCGACGGAAGGATCGGTGGCGAGCGTGGTCATGGGCGTCTCCGGGGCATGGGCGCACGGGTCGCCGTCCTTCCCGCGAAGGACGGCGTGCGGAGAGTGCGGACGCGCCATCGCGACGGGCCGCGCGCGCGGCGTCGCCGATGGCACGGCCGTGCCCCCGCGGGCGCGGAAACTCGGGAGCGTGCTGGCAGGGTGTCGCACGCGCCGAGACGGGCGCGGCCCGTTCCGCGCATGGCGCCGAAACGGACGGACGCGACGGCGACGAGGCCCTCGCGTTGCGACACCGGCCGTCTTCCCCCGAAGACTCCTGGGCCGGTACCGCGCGGTGTGCAGGCGCGCGGCTGTCGGCAGGTCTTCGGGCTCGGGACTTCAGAGCGAGAAAGAGCGCAGAGACATGAGAGTGAGAGCGGGGCGCCGCTCGTTCGCTGCTCAGGTCTCTGCGCTCTCGGCTCGTTCCTCCTACTAAGGCCGCTTCCCAGGCGCTCCGCCCAGTGCCATGACCCGTTCGTTTCCCATACCGCTGCGGGGCAGCGCCGGCTTCGGGCGGCGTCCAACGCCTTGCCCCTACCGGCTTCCCTTTTCAGCCGATCTCGCGACCGGCACCGACGGGCACAACATAGTGTGGTTCGCGCGATCCGTCAACGCGATATATGGTGAGGCAGTGAGATGCGAAGAGAGTCAAGCCCCTTAATCGCCAAGCCCGGCATGGTGTAACGTGCGCGCCATAAGGACCGGGAAAGCGTGATGGAATCACTACTCGTGTTGCTGGCGCTGGCGGTGCTGCTGGTGCCGGTGTTGCTCGTGGTCGCCCTGGTCCAGATCGCCGGGCTGAAGTCGCGGGTGAGCGAACTGGAGCGCGCGCTGGCCGGCCTGCGCAGCCAGGCCGAGACGCGCGAACCGACCCTGGCCGAACGCATGGCGGGCGAAGCGCCGCCGCGGCCGGTCCCGGCCGTCGCGCCGCCAGCGGTCGTCGCGGCCCAGGACGATCCGGCGTCCGCATCGCCTGTGCCGCCGCCGTTGCCGTCGGCCCCGCCGGTGGCCGCGCGCGCCGCGCCGCCGCCCTTGCCGCCGCGCCCGGCCGCGCCGCGCGCGCCGCGCGCGCCGGCCGCACCGCCGCCGCCGGATGTGTTCACCCTCGGCCTGCGCTGGCTGCGGCGCTGGTTCAGCGAAGGCAACGTGCCGGTCAAGGTCGGCGTGCTGGTGTTGTTCGCCGGCGTCGCCGCCTTGCTGAAGTACGCCAGCGACCAGGGCTGGATGCGCCTGCCGATGGAGTTGCGCCTGAGCGGCGTGGCCCTGGCGGCGATGGCCGGCCTGGTGTTCGGCTGGCGCCAGCGCGAACGCAAGCGCGCGTTCGCCTTGAGCCTGCAGGGCGGCGCGATCGGCGTGCTGCTGCTGGTGGTGTTCGCCGCGTTCAAGCTGTACGGGATGATCCCGGCCGCGGCCGCGTTCGGACTCAGCGTGGCCCTGGTGGCCGGCGCCGGGGTGCTGGCGGTGCGGCAGAACGCGTTGGCGCTGGCGGTGTTCGCGATCCTGGCCGGCTTCCTCGCGCCGATCTGGCTGTCGACCGGCTCGGGCAACCACGTCGCCCTGTTCGGCTATTACGCCGTGCTCAACGCCGGCATCTTCGCCATCGCCTGGTGGCGGCCGTGGCGGGCGCTGAACCTGCTCGGCTTCGCCTTCACCTGGGGCATCGGCACGCTGTGGGGCGTGCTGCGCTACCGCGCCGAGCACTTCGCCAGCACCGAACCGTTCCTGCTGCTGTTCTTCGCCTTCTATCTGCTGATCCCGGTGCTGTACGCGCGCCGCCGCGCCGCCGGCCGGCGCGACCTGATCGACGGCTGCCTGGTGTTCGGCACGCCGTTGATCGCGTTCTCGCTGCAAGCGGGTTTGCTGGAGGGCGAGCGCATGCCGCTGGCGTTCTGCGCGCTGGGCCTGGGCGCGCTGTACGCGCTGCTGGCCGCGGCGCTGCGCCGCGATGCGCGCTTCGTCGGTCTGGCCACGCCCTATGCCTTGCTCGCGGTGGGCTTTGCGACCCTGGCGATCCCCTTGGCCCTGGCGGCCGAAGCCACCGCCTGCGTGTTCGCCCTGGAAGGCGCGGCCCTGGTCTGGCTGGGCCTGCGCCAGCACCGCCTGCTGCCGCAGCTGACCGGCGCCGGCCTGCAACTGGCGGCCGCCTTCGCGTTCGCGATCGGCGCCAGCGATGCGGTGTGGGACGCGCAGCGGCCGCTGCTCAACGCCAGCTTCGCCGGCGCGCTGCTGATCGCCGTCGCCGGTTTCGCCAGCGCCTGGAGCCATCGCCGCAGCGACGCGCCGCGACTGGCCCTGCCGTATTACGTCTGGGGCCTGGCCTGGTGGCTGGGCGCGGTCGGCAGCGAGATCGCCGAGTTTGTGATTGCGCGCGAACGCGTCGATGCGGTGCTGATGCTGGTCGCCGCGACCGGCCTGGCCGCGGCCGAGGTGTTCCGCCGCCACGATTGGCGCGCGCTGTCGGCGACCGCGACCTTGGCCCTGCTCGCGGCGGTGCCGCTGGTGTTCGCCCAGGTCGAAGCGCACGGGCAGCCGTTCGCCGCACTGGGCTGGCTGGCCTGGGCGGTGTATGCGCTGTGCGGCGCGCGTAGCCTGGCCGCGCTGCGCGAGCGCGCCGGACCGGAACTCGGTTTCGCCCATGCCGGCTGGCTGTGGGCCTGGACCTTGGCGATCGGCATCGGCCTGCACCGCTGGCTGCGGCCCGACGGCCGCACGGTGCCGGTCGACGAGGTCTACGGCAGTGGCTGGAGCGCCGCGGCGGTGTTGTTGCCGGTGCTGGCGAGCGCGGCCCTGCTGTTGTGGCGTCCGCGCGCGATCGGCTGGCCGGTGGCGGCGCAGTTGCCGCGTTGGCGCGCGCCGGCGCTGGCCTCGTTCCTGTTGGCGGCGTGGCTGGCGATCGCACTGTACGCCTTCGATCCGGCGCGGTCCTCGCCGCTGCCGTGGTTGCCGCTGCTGAATCCGCTCGGCCTGCTGCAGTGGGCGGCGCTGGCGATCGCCGGCGTGTGGCTGGCCTCGCCGTTGGTCGATGCCGGCCTGGGCCGGCGCCGCGTGCCGTTGCTGGCGGCGGCCGGGTTCGGCCTGATCACCCTGGAAGTGCTGCGCACTGCGCATGCCTGGGGCGGAGTGCCCTGGGGGCCGTCGATGTTCGACACCAGTCTGGTGCAGACCAGTCTGACCGTGGTCTGGAGCGTGCTCGGCGTGGCCGGTTGGATCGCCGGCTCGCGCCGCGGCCAGCGCGGCCTGTGGCTGGCCGGCGCGGTGCTGATGGCGGTGGTGCTGGCCAAGCTGGTGCTGGTCGACCGCGGCCACCTCGGCAATCTGCTCGGCATCGCCTCGTTCATCGCCTACGGCCTGCTGTGCACCGTGGTCGGCTACTTCGCGCCGGCGCCGCCGTCCGCTGCGGCGCCGGCAGCGCGTTCTTCGTCCTCGACGGCTACTTCATCCGACTCCGCGGAGACCGGCGTTTGAACTTCCCGACTGTTGCGTTGCGTTCCCTGCCGCGCGCGTTCGCCGCGCTGTGCCTGCTGCCGCTCGCCGCCGTCGCCGCGCCCCGCGACGACTACGCGCGCCAGTGGCCCTTGCGGCTCGGCCGCGACGACGGCGGCGCCTACCGGGTGGTGCTGGACGAGTCGGTGTACCGCCAGGCGCGCGATGCGCGATTGCGCGACCTCGACGTGCTCGACAGCGCCGGCAAGCCGGTGCCGGCGGCGGTGTTCGCGCCCGAACAACCGCTGGCGCGCGCGCCGCAACGCGCCAGCCTGCCGTGGTTCGCCTTGCCGGCCGCGCCGGCGGACGCGGCCGGCGCGGGTTGGGAGTTGATCAGCGAAGTCGAAACCGACGGGCGCCTGCGCCGGGTCGAAGCGCGCAGCACCGGCGGCGCGCGCGCGCCGCAGACCGCGTTGTTGATCGACGCCAGCCGGCTGCGCTCGCCGATCCTGGCGCTGGAACTGGAATGGGCGCCCGGCGCCGCGCTGGAGGCGGCGTACCGGGTCGAGGCCAGCGACGATCTCGACCAATGGCGCGCGGTGTCGAGCAGCGGCCGGCTGCTCGACCTGCAGCGCGGCGGCCAGCGCTTGCTGCAGCGGCGCATCGTGTTCGATCCGGTCGGCGAGCAGGCGCGCTATCTGCGCCTGACCCCGCAGGATCCGAACGCGGCGGCGCCGATCAGCGCAGTGGTGGCCGAGCTGGCCGCGGACGCGGCGACCGCGCCCTTGCAGTGGCGCGAGCTCACCGGGCGGCGGGTCGAACAGAGCGAGGGCCGGGTCGAGTTCGAATTCGAGCTCGACGGGCGCTTTCCGATCCAGCAGGCCGACGTGGCCCTGCCGGGCAATCACGCCCTGGAGTGGCGGCTGAGCAGTCGCGACACGGCCGAGGGGCATTGGGTCGCGCGCGCCGGGCCGTGGATGGCGTACCGGGTCGATGGCGAAGGCGCCGGCGACCGCTCGGCTGCGCGCCAGTTGGCGGCGACGGTGCGCGACCGCCACTGGCGGCTGCGCGCCAACGGCGCGGTGCCGGGCGAGCCGGTGCTGCGCCTGGGCTACCGGCCCGAAGTCGCGGTGTTCCTGGCCCAGGGCGAGCCGCCGTACGCCCTGGTCGCCGGCAGCGCGCGCGCGGCGCGCGCCGATTCGCCGTTGGCGGAGTTGATCGAGACCTTGCGCCAGCGCCGCGGCAGCGATTGGCAACCGGCCGAGGCCAGTCTGGGCGCCTCGGCGGCCTTGGCGGGCGAGGCGGCGCTGGTGCCGCCGGAGCCGAAGCGGGATTGGCGTTCGTGGGTGCTGTGGGCGGTGCTGGTGGCGGGCGCGCTGATCGTCGCCGGTTTCGCTTTCAGCCTGCTGCGCTCGGGCCCGCCGCCGGCGGCGTGAGCCGCGCCCGCCATCCCACCCGCTCGCCACGTCTTTGTCCTGCCCCCTCTGTAGGAGCGGCGTAAGCCGCGACCGCGCTCTCGCCCGTTCGCCGCGTCTTTGTCCTACGCCCTCTGTAGGAGCGGCGTAAGCCGCGACCGCCATCTCGCCCTTTCGCCGCGTCTTTGTCCTGTGCCCTTGTAGGAGCGGCGCAAGCCGCGACCGCGCTGTTGCGGTCTCGCGGCGTCTGTCGTTCGAAGGCTTCTAAAGCGCCAAAGCTCTAAAGCTCTTAAGGCAAAGCTTCCGTCCGCAAGCGGCCGGGTCACTTTCTTTGTCCAAGGCGACAAAGTCCCACGGGATTTCCTTCGGTCAAAAGTAACCAAAGAAAACGCCATAACTGTTTCGAATCAAGAGCCACTATGGGACGAGGTTTGCGCCGGGCTGCTCCGCACAGGCCATCCCTGGCCTGGCTGCGCACGGGCCGCGTCCCTGCGGCCCGCCCTCCGGGGCTTCAGGGCGTTCTCGCGAGTTCGCTGCGGCGCCAAGCTCTTCAAGGCAAAGGCAAAGGCAAAGGCAAAGGCAAGAGCAGAGGCAATGGCAGCCGCTTTGCAGTCCTAACCCCCAATCCCCAATCCCCAATCCCCGCCATTCAGCCCCGAAGGTTCCTTTCGGCCCCCCGCGCCGCGACAATAGTCGGCCCAGCGCCGGCTGCTGCCGGCTGCGTCCCCCGCCCACATTCCCCGCATCGCCCCAGGAGGCCCCGTGTCCATCGTCCGCATGACCGATCTCGATCTCGCCGGCAAGCGCGTGCTGATCCGCGAAGATCTCAACGTGCCCATCGACGATGGCCGGATCACTTCGGAGCAGCGCATCCTCGCCGCCCTGCCGACCCTGAAGCTGGCGCTGGAGAAGGGCGCGGCGGTGATGGTCACCTCGCATCTGGGCCGTCCGAAGGAAGGCCAGTGGAGCCAGGCCGATTCGCTGGCGCCGGTGGCCCGGCGCCTGTCCGAACTGCTCGGCATCGAGGTGCCGCTGGTCAAGGATTGGGTCGGCGGCGTCGACGTGCAGCCGGGCCAGTTGGTGCTGCTGGAGAACTGCCGCATGAACGTCGGCGAAGGCAAGGACGACGAAGCCCTGTCCAAGCAGTACGCGGCGTTGTGCGACGTGTTCGTGATGGACGCCTTCGGCACCGCGCATCGCGCCCAGGCCTCCACCCATGGCGCGATCCGCCACGCCAAGATCGCCGCCGGCGGCCCGCTGCTGATGGCCGAGCTGGACGCGCTGGCCAAGGCGCTGGACAACCCGGCGCGGCCGCTGCTGGCGATCGTCGCCGGCTCCAAGGTCTCGACCAAGCTGGAACTGCTGTCCTCGCTGGTGTCCAAGGTCGATCAGCTGATCGTCGGCGGCGGCATCGCCAACACTTTCATCGCCGCGATGGGCCATGGCGTCGGCAAGTCGCTGGTCGAAAACGACCTGATCGAAACCGCCAGGAAGATCATGGCCGACGCCAAGGCGCGCGGCGCCGAGATCCCGGTGCCGACCGACGTGGTGGTGGCGCCGGCCTTCGCCGCCGACGCGCCGGCCACGGTCAAGGCGGTCGACGCGGTCGGGGCCGACGACATGATCCTCGACATCGGCCCGGACACCGCCGCGCGTTACGCCGAGCTGATCAAGAACGCCGGCACCGTGGTCTGGAACGGCCCGGTCGGCGTGTTCGAATTCGACGCCTTCGGCAAGGGCACCGAAACGCTGGCGCGCGCGATCGCCGCGTCGAAGGCGTTCTCGATCGCCGGCGGCGGCGACACCCTGGCCGCGGTCGACAAGTACGAGATCGCCGGCGAGGTGTCCTACATCTCCACCGGCGGCGGCGCCTTCCTCGAATTCCTGGAAGGCAAGGAACTGCCGGCGGTGGCCGCGCTCAAGCAGCGCGCGGCGTGAGCGCCCGGCACGCGCTGTTCTTCGATCTCGACGGCACCCTGATCGATTCCTCGCTCGGCATCACCCGCTCGATCGCTTACGCCTTCGAGCGGCTGGAGCATCCGGTGCCCGACGACGCGGCCCTGCGCGGCTGGATCGGGCCGGCCTTGCGCACCAGCTTCGCCCCCTTGCTCGGCGACGCGGCGCGGGTCGAGCAGGCGGTGGCGCTGTACCTGGAGCGTTATGGCCGCGAAGGCTGGACCGAGCACACCGTCTACGACGGCGTGACCGAGATGCTGGATGCGGCGCACGCGGCCGGGCATCGACTGGCGGTGGTGACCGCCAAGAACGAGGACAATGCGCGCAAGATCCTCGCCCACCTGCCGTTCGGCGAGCGCTTCGACGACGTGATCGGCTCGACCGTCGACGGCCGCCTGACCCACAAGGTCGATCTGATCGGCGAAGCGCTGCGGCGCCTGGGGTTGCGCGCGCAGGACTGCGTGATGATCGGCGACCGGCGCATGGACATCGAAGGCGCGGCCGAGCACGGCATGGGCAACATCGGCGTGTTGTGGGGCTTCGGCAGCGAAGACGAACTGCGCGAGGCCGGCGCACAGCGCCTGGCGCACACGCCGGCGCAGCTGCCGGCGTTGTTCGCGGCCTGAGTGCGGCGCGAGCGAGGCGTCCCGCTTCGAAGAGGGTAAGTCGGGGGAGGCTTGGTCGCTGTTACGACCAGCGACAGCAAATCCCCCCGCGCTGCATGCGCTGCTCAGCCGCCGGGCTTGCGCCGGGCGCTGGCCCCCTTTTTCAAAGGGGGCGATCGATGACGCGCTCGGTTCTCGGTGGTCCGATCATCCGATGGTCCGATGGTCCGATGGTCCGATGGAGCTGCCTTTGCAGTTCCCCCCTTTGAAAAAGGGGGGCAGGGGGGGATTTGCTCCTGACTCCATGCCGGCACCCGAGCGTCCAGGCTCCGATCGTTCGCGCCGGCGTTGTTTCCTCTGCGCGTCCCGTGGTCGCGGCTCACGCCGCTCCTACAGGCGACGAGGCCGGACTCCAGGCTAAGGCGACGGCTGCGTTTCGCCGCATCCCGCGGCAATCGCGATAGCAATCACGTTTGCGAAAAGTGATCACAATCGCTTAACGCCGGTTTTATGCCGGTGCGACAGGGCTGGCCTATGGTGCGCGAGCGGCGAATGAGCGCCGCACCAAAGGGAGAGACTGCATGCGTCGTATCGGAATGTTCGCTGCCGTGTTCGCGGTGGCGCTGGCGGGTAGCGTGTCGTTCAATGCACTGGCCAACAGCTGGCAGGGCACCTGGTACTACTACAACGCCGAAGGCGCGCAGGTCGGCAAGTGGACCGCGGGCTGCGGCGCCGCCGACGGCCGTTGGGGCACGGTCACCGAGAACAAGCGCTTCGTGCAGGGCTGCGCGGTCGAGAGCTGAGTCCCGCGCGCCGGATCCCATGCCGGCCATTGCGACGGTCGCGTCGCCGGAGGGCCCGCCCGCGCGGGCCTTCCGTCCGCGCAAGCGGTCGCGCGAGCCGCATGGGCGCAGTCGTCTTATCGATCGTCGTCACGACAGGAGAGACTCACATGCGTCACTTGATCACCGCCGCGGCCGTGGCCGCGTTCGCCGGCGCGCTCGCGTTGGCCGGCAACGTCCTGGCTGCGCCGCCGGGCCAGGGTTATTCGATCACCTACTTCGGCCCGGACGGCGAAGTCGTCGGCGGCGCGACCGCGCACTGCAGCGGCGAATACCTGTCCTGGGGCGATCGCACCGCGACCTACGACAAGCGCACCTGGTATTGCGATTGAACGACGGCGGACGGTGCGGCCGTTCGGCCGCGCCGTCCCCCTTGTAGCGCAGTGCGGCCGTTAGGCCGCGCCGTCCCTTTTTGCCGTGCAGTGCGGCCGTTAGGCCGCGCCGTCCCCCTTGTAGCGCAGTGCGGACGTCAGGCCGCGCCGTCCTTCTTCTAGCGCAGCGCGGTCCGGCCGCGTCGTACTTCACCATGCAGCGCTTATCGTTCGCCGATCTTCGGCGCGCTGCGGCGATAACCGCTAGGCTGCGCGCATGAAGCCGCGCCGCTACCTGCAACTGGACGTGTTCGCCGAGCGGGTCGGCGCCGGCAATCCGCTCGCGGTGGTGCTGGACGCGGACGACCTGGACCCGGCGCGGATGCAGTCGTTCGCCGCCTGGACCCATCTGCCGGAAACCATCTTCCTGTTGCCGCCGGGCGCCGGCGCGGACTATCGCGTGCGCATCTTCACTCCGACCCAGGAACTGCCGTTCGCCGGCCATCCCAGCGTCGGCGCGGCCTGGGCGGCGCTCGACGCGAGACTGGTGCCGGCCGATGCCGATAGCCTGTTCCAGGACTGCGCGGCCGGCCGCTTGCCGGTGCGCGTGCGGCGCGACGAGAACGGCATTCGCATCGCCGTGCGCGCGCCGCGTGCGCGGCCTTGCGCCGCCGACGAGATGCGCCGGCTTGCGCTCGAGCGAGCCTTCGCCGGCATCGCGCGCGGCGCGCTCGGCTTGCGTTTGTGGGACAACGGGCCGCGCTGGTGGCTGCTGGAGCTCGCCGACGAAGCCGGCGTACGCGGTTTGCGCGCCGACTTCGCCGCGATCCGCGCCGCCACCGACGGCGATGCGCTCGGCGTGGCGGTGTTCGCCCGCAGCGACGGCGCCGACGGCGCGGACTACACGGTGCGCGCGTTCTGCCCCAGCGACGGCATCGACGAAGATCCGGTCACCGGCAGCGCCAATGCGGCGATCGCCGCGGCCCTGCTGGAAGCCGGGCGCATCGCTTCCGGCAGCGCGTATCGGGTCAGCCAGGGGCGCGAAGTCGGACGCGACGGTTGGGTCGAGGTGCGCGTGGACGACGACGGCGAGGTCTGGATCGGCGGCGCAGTGCAGGCGACGATCCGCGGCGAACTGGTGTGGTGAGCGCGGCCGCGCGTGCTGCGATGCGTAATGCGATCGCCGCCGATGCGTAGTCGATGCGCAGATTGCGCAATAAATGCCTGAAAGGTTTTGTGGCACCGCTCCGCGGGCGGCGATGCGGCCTGCCTGCGTACGTACACGCATGGAGCACGTTCGGGTGGTCGTTGGTCCGCCGACGTTCGAGGCTGGCCGAGGGCTCGGGATCCGGCCGGGCCGATCCCGTCCCGACCGTGTCCTGTCGCGCGGGAAGTTCGCGTTTCAGCCCGAGGAAATGAACGAAAATCACCTTCGCTCACGACCAATGCCGGCCGTCAGAAAGCGAAGCACTTCTATCTGTAAATGAGATTTTCGTCACGTTTTATTTGCGATGAACGGGAGCAGGCTAAATCGCGATACACACCTAAAAGCACCCCGAACGTGTGTTATCGATGCCTGGCCCGATGACGTGCCCCCAGCGAGCGCGGCCTGGCTGACCATCTCAGGCACGAGGCGGCCGCACGCCGCCACAGGAGGACGTGATGGACTCGCAGACCTTGCTCAAGGCCCTTTCCTATAGCCTGCTCGCCGCGTGCATCGCGGCGGCGACGGTATCGACCACCGGCTGTTCCGGTTCCGGCGGCGTCAAATCGAGTTTCAACCCCGGTGCGGGCGGCGGCGACGGCAGCGGCTCGGGCGGCGGCGGCTCCGGTGGCGGCGGTTCGGGCGGTGGCGGCTCCGGTGGCGGCGGTTCCGGCGGCGGGGGCTCGGGCGGCGGCGGTTCCGGTGGCGGCGGTTCGGGCGGCGGTGGCGGCGGGACCCCAGGCGGTCCGGGCAGCCCCGGCACGGGCACCTCGGTACCGGGCAATCCGATCGGTTCGGTCGCGACCACCGGCGGCAACCTGCTCAACAGCGTCGGCGGCGCCATCAGCGGCCTCAGCGGACAGATTCCCAACCAGGCGCTGCTCGGCGGCAACACGCCGACCGCCAACAGCCTGGCGACCGTGGTCGACGACCTCGGCAAGACCGTCAGCAGCCTCGGCACCGCGACCAGCAGCGGCCTGGGCCAGACCGGCAACATCGCCAACCCGGTCGGCACCACCGCGGCCGGCCTGGATACGGTGGTGATCAACGCCGGTACCACGGTCGACGATCTCGGCAAGACCGTAGCTACCGTCGGCGCCTTCCAGGGCTCGCCGATCCAGCCCTTGACCAGCGCCGCCGGCAGCCTGGTGTCGACCGCGGGTAGTGCGATCAAGACCACCGGCGGCAAGGTCGGCGGCTTGGTCGAAGGTTCGACGGGCACGGCCCTGACCGGCGCGGTCAGCGGCATTCTCAATCCGGCGGCCGGCATCGGTCAGGCCAACGGCGGCACCACCGGAGGCAGCGGCGGCGGCAACCTGGTCGCCAACGTCTCGCGCAGCGTCGGCGGCGTGACTTCGGGCGTGGCCGCCGCCGGCGGCACGCTCGGCGGCCAGATCGCCGCGGCGCCGGTACCGGGCGGCGCGGCCGGCCTGGTCGGCGGCGCGGTGCAGGGCGTCAGCGGCAACCTCGGCACGGTCGGTGCCGGCATCAGCGCCGGCATGGGCAATGCCGGCAGCATCGCCAACCCGGTCGGCATCACCGGCGGCTCGACCGCCGGTGGCGTCGCCGGGCTCGGCGGCACGGTCGGCAACCTCGGCGCCGCAGTCGCCAGCACTGGTGCGTCGACGCCGTTGGCGCCGGCGACCAGCGCGCTCGGCGGTGCGGTGTCCAGCGCCGGCAATGTCGTGACCACGGTCGGCGGTACCGCTGCGGCGGGGACCAACGGCGGCGTGCTGCAGCCGGTGACCCAGGCCTTGAACACGGTCGTCAACGGCGCGGCGGCGGCGACTCCGCTCAACAACCAGAACGGCGGTCTGCTCGGCGGCGCGGTCGGCGGCACCGATGGCCTGCTCGGCACCGGTCTGTTGCGCAAGAAGAAGTAAGCGAATGAGCAGGGGAGCGTGCGCGCGGGAACGGACGCCGAGTCCGTTCCCGCGTCGCGACGCCGGCATCACGCTCGCTCGGGAACGATGCGATGCAGCCATCGGCTGCATCGCGACGGCGCCGCAAGGACCACGACGCGGCGTCGCGCACGAGGAAGGTGAGGGCGGCACGGCATAGCCTGCGCCCGGCGCAACGAACAGGGGTCGTGCATGCGGACGAGTGCGTGGGAGCGGCATTGCTTACTCGCGTTGGCGCTGGCGGCAGGCGGCGCCGCCCCGGCGTATTCCCAGACCCGATTGCCGACCGGCAATCCCTTGCAAACCCTGCCCCAGGCGCCCGCGCCGCGCGCCGAACCGGCGGTGCGCACCACCGTGGCGCCGCAGCAGAACCCGGAAATGGAGGCCTTGCTGGCCTTGCAGCTCACCCCGAGCCGGTTCGACGTGTCCGGGGTCAAGTCGGTGCCGGCGGAGCAGGTCACCGCCTTGTTCAGTCCGCTCGCCGGCAAGACCATCACCGTCGCGCAACTGCTGACGGCCGCGCAATCCTGCAGCGATCTGTACCGCAAGCAAGGCTATGCGCTGTCGTTCTGCTACGTGCCGACCCAGGATTTCGCCGACGGCGTGGTGCGGATCATCGCGGTCGAGGGATATGTCGCCCAACTGCGCCTGAGCGGCAAGCCGGGCAAGCTGGAGCGCAAGATCCGCGCGATCGCCCAGCGCATCCTCGACGACCGTCCGCTGCGCCAGGCGACTTTCGAGCGCTACACCCAGATTCTCGGTTTCCTGCCCGGGGCGACCCTGGGCATCAACGTGCCGGCGCCGACCACCACCGACGGCGCGACCACGCTGGAGCTGAATGTCGCCGCCAAGCGCTACGACGCGACCTGGGCGCTGGAGTTCAACCATCCCGGCACCCAGGGTCTGATCAGTCTCAGCCTCAATGCGCTGACCCCGCTGGCCGAGCAATGGACGCTGTCGGCGCTGTATCCGGACGGGCGCGGCGACGAGCGGTTCTACGGCGCGGGCTATTCGCAGCTGTTCGGCAGCGACGGTTGGACCGGCCGCGCCGATGCCTCGCGCTATCGCGGCGAGCCGGCCACGCGCAGCCCGCTGCCGGCGTTCCTCGATCATCGGGTCGAACAGGACCGGCTGGCGCTGAGCGCGCGCTATCCGATCCTGCTGCGCACCGAGCGCTCGCTGTTCGTCGGCGCCGGGCTGTACGGCGCCAACCAGTCCGACATCTATCGCAACCTCGACAACGGCGTCTGGCTGGACCAGCGCTCGCGCACCCGGGTGGCGCAGGTGTCGCTGGACTACGCCCAGGCCAAGAAGGACCGCGCCAGCCAGGTCAGCCTGGCGGTCGGCCGCGGCTTCGACGCCTGGGGCGCGCAATCGGCGGCCCTGACCAACCTGCCCGGGGTGCAGCTGCCGGCGCCCAGCGACGTGGCCTTCACCCGTTACAGCCTGGGCCTGGCGCACAGCCGCAGCTGGCAGGAGCAGCGCTACCTGGCGGTGCTGCGCGCGACCGGGCAGTACAGCCGCGACCGATTGCCTTCCTCGGAACAGATCAGCTTCGGCGCCTCGCGTTTCGCCCTGGCCTACGACCCCGGTGAAGCCACCGGCGACAAGGGTTGGGGCGCATCGCTGGAGTTGAGCCGCAACTTCCGCCCGCAGGCGCGCTGGATGAAGTCGGTGGTGCCGTATCTGGTGGTGCAGCACGCGCGGGTGTCGTCGAACGCGGGCACGCCGCCGATCGACGACCTGGGCTCGGTCGGCCTGGGCGTGCGGCTGTCGGACAACCGCCACTACAACGTCGATTTCGCCTACGCCAAGCCGACCGCGGACCTGCCTTTGGAAACCGACGACCGCAAGCCGCGCTGGAACCTGACCTTCTCCTACCGGCTGCAGTGAGACAGCGAAGGGACGCAGGGGGTTAAGCCCTGCTTAACCCCCTCCGTCCCTTTAGCCTCAGCTGTGGTCGAACAGGTGCTGCAGCACCGCATCGCCGTAGCGCTCGAGCTTGCTGGCGCCGATGCCGGGGATGCGGCCGAGTTCGTCCAGGTCTTCCGGGGCGTGTTCGGCGATCGCGCGCAGGGTGGCGTCGTGGAAGATCACATACGCCGGCACGTTCTGCTCGCGCGCGGTGCTCGAGCGCCATTCGCGCAAGGCGTTGAAGCGCACCATGGCGTCCTCGTCCAGTTCCATCGCCGCGGCCGCCGCCGCGCCGCCGCCGTTGCGCGAGCGGCGCGCGCCGCCGCTGGCCTTGGCGGTTTCGGCGCGGAAGCGCAGGCTGCGCTCGCCGCGCAGCACCGGCGCGCTGGCCGCGGTCAGGCGCAGCGCACCGTGGCGTTCGATGTCGGCCTCCAGCAGGCCGGCGGCGACCAGTTGCCGGAACACGCTGCTCCACTGGCGCGCGTCGAGGTCGCGGCCGATGCCGTAGGTGCTCACCGACTCATGGCCGAAGCGCGAGATCTTTTCGTTCTCCACCCCGCGCAGCACGTCGATGACGTGGCCGGCGCCGAAGCGCTGGCCGGTGCGGTAGACGCAGGACAGGGCCTTGCGCGCGGCTTCGGTGCCGTCCCAGCTGCGCGGCGGATCCAGACAGTTGTCGCAATTGCCGCAGGCGCCGGCATGGGCCTCGCCGAACCAGCCCAGCAGCGACTGCCGCCGGCACTCGGTGGACTCGCAATAGCCCAGCAGCGAATCGAGCTTGCGCAGCTCCAGGCGCTTGCGTTCCTCGCCGGCCTCGCCCTGCTGGATCAGCTGGCGCAGGTTGACCACGTCGCCCAGGCCGTAGCACAGCCAGGCCTCGGCCGGCTCGCCGTCGCGGCCGGCGCGGCCGGTTTCCTGGTAATAGCCTTCGATCGACTTGGGCAGGTCGACGTGGGCGACGAAGCGCACATCGGGTTTGTCGATGCCCATGCCGAAGGCGATGGTCGCGACCATGACCACGCCGTCCTCCTGCAGGAAGCGGCGCTGGTTGCCGGCGCGCAGCGCCGCGTCCATGCCGGCGTGGTAGGGCAGGGCATGGATGCCGGCGGCGACCAGTTGCTCGGCGACGGTTTCGACCCGGCGCCGCGAGAAGGCGTAGACGATACCGCTTTCGCCGCGGTGGCCGGACAGGAAGTCCAGCAATTGGCGGTTGCCGTTGTCCTTGTGCACCACCCGGTAGCGCAGGTTGGGTCGGTCGAAGGAGCTGACGAAGCGGCGCGCATCCTCCAGGTTGAGGCGCTCGGCGATCTCGCGCTGGGTCGGCGCGTCGGCGGTCGCGGTCAGGGCGATGCGCGGGATCTGCGGCCATCGCTCGTGGAGGATGGTGAGTTCGCGGTACTCGGGGCGGAAATCGTGGCCCCATTGCGATACGCAGTGGGCCTCGTCGATCGCGAACAGGGCGATCCGGGCGCGGTCGATCAGGTTCAGGCAGCGCGCGCCCAGCAGCCGCTCGGGCGCGACGTAGAGCAGGTCGAGCTCGCCGGCCAGCAACTGCCGTTCGACCTCGGCCGCGGCGGCCGCGTCCAGGGTCGAGTTGAGATAGGCCGCGCGCACGCCGAGCTGGCGCAGCGCCTCGACCTGGTCCTGCATCAGCGCGATCAGCGGCGAGACCACCAGGCCGCAGCCCTCGCGCAGCAGCGCGGGCAGCTGATAGCACAGCGACTTGCCACCGCCGGTGGGCATCAGCACCAGGGCGTCGCCGCCGTCGGTCACGTGCTGGACGATCTGCGCCTGCTCGCCGCGGAACGCGGTATGGCCGAAGACGCGGTGGAGCCGTTCGAGTGCGGGGGACATGCGCGCTAGTTTAACGGCTGCTCCGGCGGCGCCGGTCGGCGCAAGGCGCGCGGCGGGGTCGGAATCCGGCCCGATCCGGCGTCGGCGCAGGTTTCGGTTCAGGCTGGGGGCAGCGGATGGGCGCCGCGGCAGGGCCGGGCGAAGCTTCCAACAACGACGGGCACGGCCGGTTCGCGGCCGGTATGATGCGCGGCTGCCGGCCGGCGCGAGGCATAGCCGGGCCCGATGCGATGGCGTCCGGGGGCGCTTGCGATGCAGGCGCCGGCGGCCGCGATCGCGGCCGCCGGCAATACGCTGCGCGGTTCCGTTACCGCGACGGCGGGATTACTGCAGCAGCGAGCGCAGCATCCAGGCGTACTTCTCGTGGGTCTGCAGGCGCTGGGTCAGCAGGTCTTCGGTCGGCGCGTCGTCGACGTCGTCGGCCTGGTCGAGTACCTTGCGCGCGGTGCGGCACACGGCCTCGTTGCCGACCACCAGCTGGCGGACCATTTCGCGCCAGTCGGCGGCGTCGGTCAGGCCCGGTTCTTCCGGAATCGAGCTCAGGCGCACGAATTCGGCGTACGAGCCCGGCGCGTTGTAGCCCAGGGCGCGGATGCGCTCGGCGATCTCGTCCAGCGCGGTCCACTGCTCGGTGTACTGGGTTTCGAACATCACGTGCAGGCTGTTGAACATCGGCCCGGTCACGTTCCAGTGGAAGTTGTGGGTCTTCAGGTACAGGGTGTAGCTGTCGGCCAGGAAGCGCGACAGGCCTTCGGCGATCGTCTTGCGATCGGTCGCGGAGATCCCGATATCGATCGAAGGCGCGCCATCGCCCGGGGCCGGCGAGGGGGCGGGGTTGGCGGCCTTGGTTTTGCCGGATTTGGTCTTGTCGGACTTGGTGGACTTGGCCATGCGGGACTCCTGTTCCGATGCGGATGGGGTGGACGCTTGCCGGATATGGTGCCGGCATTAGCGGCGACAATAGGCGCTGTCGCCGCGGATGTGAAATGGTTTGTTTCTAGCGCTGCGATGCAGACGATCTATCGATGAATACCGAGTCTTCCAAACAGTCTAGTCATGGCGATGCGAGCGCCGCGTTACGGCAGGCGCGGCGCGCGATCGACGGCGCGCTGAGCCGCGACCGCAGCCGCCTGCACGGGCTGTGGTCGCGCTGGAGCGGCAAGCCCGGCGATGCCGCCGCGCAGGCGGCGTTCGCCCAGGCCCTGGCCGCGTCGGTCGCGCAGCGGCAGGCGCGCGCGGCGGCGTTGCCGCAGGCGCCGGTCGACCCGTCGCTGCCGATCGCCACCCAGGCCGACACCATCGTCGAGCTGATCCGCAAGCATCCGGTGGTGGTGATCGCCGGCGAAACCGGTTCGGGCAAGACCACCCAGTTGCCGAAGCTGTGCCTGGCCGCGGGCCGCGGCGCAGCCGGCCTGATCGGCTGCACCCAGCCACGCCGGATCGCCGCGCGCGCGGTCGCGCGGCGCGTGGCCGAGGAGTTGAACACCCCGCTCGGCGGCGCGGTCGGCTACCAGGTGCGCTTCAACGAAAACGTCGGCGAACGCACCGCGGTCAAGTTCATGACCGACGGCATCCTGCTGGCCGAAATCCAGTCCGACCGCTGGCTGTCGGCCTACGACACCATCCTGATCGACGAGGCGCACGAACGCAGCCTCAACATCGACTTCCTGCTCGGCTATCTGAAGCAACTGCTGAAAAAGCGTTCGGACCTGAAGGTCATCGTGACCTCGGCGACCATCGACACCGAGCGCTTCGCCGCCCACTTCGGCGGCGCGCCGGTGGTCAGCGTCGAGGGACGCGGCTATCCGGTGAACGTGCGCTATCGGCCTTTGGACGAAGTGGGACTCGGGACTCGTGACTCCGGACTCGAAGAGCCGCGACGCTCCGCTTCTGCGAATCCCGAATCCCGAGTCCCGAATCCCGCGCGCAGCGTCAACGACGGCATCGTCGCGGCCTGCGACGAAATCACCCGCGAGGATCCGCGCGGCGACGTGCTGGTGTTCCTGTCCGGCGAGCGCGAGATCCGCGACGCCCACCAGGCCCTGGAGCGGCGCAAGTACCGCGAGACCGAAGTGCTGCCGCTGTACGCGCGCTTGTCGGTGCGCGACCAGGACCGGGTGTTCAACCCCGGGCCGAAGCGGCGCATCGTGTTGGCGACCAACGTCGCCGAGACCTCGCTGACCGTGCCGCGGATCCGTTACGTGGTCGACCCCGGCCTGGCCCGGGTCAAGCGCTACAGCCCGCGCGGCAAGCTCGACCGGCTGCACATCGAGCCGGTCAGCCAGGCCAGCGCCGACCAGCGCAAGGGCCGTTGCGGCCGCATCAGCGAAGGCACTTGCTACCGCCTCTACAGCGAGGCCGATTTCGAATCGCGGCCGCGCTATACCGACCCGGAAATCCGCCGCGCCGCCCTGGCCGGGGTGATCCTGCGCATGCTTTCGCTGGGCCTGGGCCAGATCGAGGAATTCCCGTTCCTGGAACCGCCCGACGGCCGCGCCATCGCCGACGGCTGGCAGCAATTGAGCGAACTGGGGGCGGTCGACGAGCAGCGCAAGCTGACCGCGATCGGCCGCGCCATGGCGCGCCTGCCGGTCGACGTGAAGCTGGCGCGCATGCTGGTGGCCGCCGACCAGCACGGCTGCCTGCGCGAGATGATCGCGATCGCTTCGTTCCTCGGCATCCAGGACCCGCGCGAACGCCCGGCCGACCAGCGCGCCGCGGCCGACAACGCGCACGCGCTGTTCGCCGACCCGCGCTCGGAATTCGTCGGCATCCTCAAGCTGTGGCAGGCCTACCAGGTCGCGCACCAGGAACTGACCCAGTCCAAGCTGCGCGCCTGGTGCGACAAGCACTTCCTCGGCTTCCTGCGCATGCGCGAATGGCGCGAGCTGCATCGGCAGCTGAAACTGGTGTGCGAGGAGACGGGACTCGGGGTTCGGGACCCGGGACTCGCAGAAGCGGACCGTCGCAGCTCCTCGAGTCCCGAATCCCCAGTCCCGAGTCCCGAGGCATACGCCACTTTGCACCGCGCCCTGATCGCCGGCCTGCCGACCCAGATCGGTTTCCGCGGCGACAAGGGGCTGTACGACGGCCCGCGCGGACGCAAGTTCACCCTGTTCCCCGGTTCGCCGCTGGCCAAGAAGCCGCCGCCGTGGGTGCTGTCGGCGACCCTGCTCGATACCGAGCGGGTGTGGTCGATGACCAATGCCGCGATCGAGCCGGACTGGGCGATCCAGGAATTGCCGCACCTGCTGTCGCGGCGCCACCACGACCCACGCTGGGCGCGCTCGCAGGGGCGGGTGGTCGGCAGCGAGCAGATCAGCCTGTTCGGCCTGGTGCTGGCGCCGAAGCGGCCGGTGCATTACGGCGCGCTGTATCCGGAAGAAAGCCGGGCGATCTTCGCCCGCGACGCTTTGGTCGCCGGCGAGATCAACACCCGCGCCGGCTTCCTGGCGCGCAACCTGGCGACGCTGGCCAAGGCGCGCGAAGAGGAAGCCAAGCAACGCCGCGCCGGCCTGGTGGTCGACGAGGAATGGATGGCGCAGTGGTACCTCGACCGGTTGCCGGCGCAGGCGCACAACGTGCAGGCGCTGGACGCCTGGTACGGCAAGCTGCCGGCGCAGGAGAAGGCGGCGCTGGAATGGTCGCTGGACGATCTGATGATCGGCGGCGAGAGCGAGGCCGCGCGCTTCCCGCCGTACCTGCAACTGGGCAATGCGCGGTTGGCGGTGCGCTACCGTTTCGAACCGGGCGCGGCCGACGACGGCATGACCCTGGCGGTGCCGCTGCACCTGCTCAACGCGCTCGACCCGTCCCAGCTGTCGTGGCTGGCGCCGGGCTTCGTCGCCGACAAGGCCGCGGCGCTGATCAAGTCGCTGCCGAAGATCCTGCGCCGCAATTTCGTCCCGGCGCCGGACTTCGCCAAGGCCTTCTACGAGGCCCATCCCAAGCCCGAGGCCGACGACCTGGCCGGGACGCTGGCGCGGTTCCTGCGCAAGCTCACCGGGGTGGAGGTGGCGGCGACGGATTTCGAGCCCGACACGATCGAAGCGCATCTGCGCATGAACCTGCGCCTGCTCGACGCGCCGGGCGGGCGCGGCAAGGGCGAGGGCGCGGTGCTGGCCGAATCGCGCGATCTGGACGAGTTGCGCGCGCGCTTCGGCGAGCGCGCCGCGCGCGCGTTCGCGGCGCGCGCCGCCGACGGTCTGGGCCAGCGCGGGCTGACCGTCTTCCCGGAGCAGGCGATACCGGTGTCGGTGCCGGGCGCGGCCGGAGTGCCGGCCTTCCCGGCCCTGCACGACGACGGCGACAGCGTGTCTCTGCGCGTGCACGCCGAGCGCGACGCGGCGCAGCGCGCCCACCCCGACGGCGTGCGCCGGCTGCTGGCGCTGGGCCTGGGCGACAAGCTCAAACAGGCGCGCAAGCAACTGCCGGTGCAGCCCAAGACCGGCTTGTTGTATGCCGCGATCGAATCGGCCGCGCCGCGCCAGGAGCGCGCGTCGGCGACCCGCGACGCGCAGGCCAGTACGCCGCAAGGCCGCGCCGCGCAGGACCGGCCGCGCGACGGCGACCGGCTGCGCGAGGACCTGGTCGACGGCGCCCTGCAATCGCTGTTCGGCAGCGACGAGGAACTGCTGGCGGTACGCGACGCGGCCGCGTTCGAAGCGCGCCGCGAAGCGGTGGCCAAGCGCCTGTTCGGCGAGGCGATGGAGCGGCTGAAGCAGGCCGAGGGCATCCTGACCGCGGTCGCCGAGGTGCGCGCACGGTTGGAATCGCCGTTGATGGGGTGGGCCAGCGGCAACCTCGACGACATGCGCGCGCAACTGGCGACGCTGACCCCGCCGGGCTTCCTGCGCGCGGTGCCGACCTCGGTGTTGGCCGAGTACCCGCGCTATCTGAAGGCCTTGTCGGTGCGCAGCGAGCGCGCCCTGCGCGATCCGGTGCGCGACCAGGCGCGCATGCTCGAACTCAAGCCTTTCGTCGACGCCTACGCGCAGGCCGCGGCGCAGGGGCGCGAGAACGAGGCCGGCTGGCAGTCGCTGCGCTGGGACATCGAAGAACTGCGGGTGTCGCTGTTCGCCCAGGAACTGGGCGTGCGCGGCGGCGTCTCGCCGAAGAAGCTGGCGCAGCGGCTTGCGTCGCTGCGTTCAAGCTAGGGATTGGGATTGGGATTGGGATTGGGGCCTTTTGTAGGAGCGGCGTAAGCCGCGACAACCGCAGCGACATATGCAAGCGCGGTGGCCGAAGCCCGGACGCTCCGGCCTTCGGCCACCGGCGTGGTATCGCACCGCTGCGGCGGTCGCGGCTCACGCCGCTCCTACACGAGCCGTACGATTCCCTACTCCCTATTCCCTATTCCCGTCCCGAATCAATCCAGCCGCTTGACCTTGGCCTTCGGGATCTGGCCTTCGACTTCCAGGTACCAGGCGCCCATCATGCCGGGGCGGATGGTGACCTTGGGCGCGCTGACCGGCTTGCCGATGTACAGCGAGCCTTCGATCACCCGCCAGCGCTGGCCGTTCTCGAGCTGGATCACGTCGCCGTTGGCGAAGCCGCGGAAGTCGCCCTTGACGGTCGAGCTGACCGGGTCGGCCTTGACCTTGGAGAACGGGTCGTTGCGTTCGGCCAGCACTTCGCGCTTGGCTTCGGCGACGACCGCGGTGCGCTCCTGGCTCAGCAACTGGTTGAGCAGGGCCAACTGCTCGGCCGACAGGCCGTCCAGGCCGGTGGCCTTCATCTGCTCGGCGCTGAAACGCTGTTCGACCGGGACGTACTGACGTTCGGCACCGACCGCGCCGGCGGAAACGGCGAGCAGGACGGCAAGGCTCAACGAGGACAGCGCACGCATGGGAAGACTCCAGAAGACGGGCGGAAGGAAAGCGTTGCGGACTTACTTGGTGCGGGTGACCTTGGCGCGGGTGTTGTAACCCTGCACCGCCAGGTACCAGGCGTTGCCGATCAGGCTCGGGGTGATGCGCACCTGCGGCGAATCCAGCTTGACCCCGGGCAGGTTGGCGTTGTCGTCCTGGCGCCATTCCTGGCCGTTGTCGAGCACATAGGTCTGGCCGCGTTCGAAGCCGGCGAAGGCGCCGGTCATGCGCGCTTCGATCGGCTCCCTGGAGCCCGAGCCGAGGAAGCCGCGGTTCTCGTGCTTGACCTGCTCGCGGGTCTCTTCCTTGGCCTTGACCACGGCCTTGCTGGTTTCGCTGTCGAGGGTGCGGTTGAGCCAGGCGTTCAGGTTGGCCAGCTGTTCCGGGCTGAGCCGGTCCAGGCCGGCGGCCTTGAATTGTTCGGCGCTCATCTGCTGCTCGATCTTGGCCTGCGCGAACGCGGCCGGCGCGGCCAGCGCCAGGGCCGCGGCGATGCAGGCGGCGAGCAGCGGGCGCGTCAGGGCGGAGTGAATCGCGGACATCTGTGCTGTTCCTCGGGACGGATGCTCGCTAGTGTAGTCGCTGGTCCCCCTGGCTTCGCACCCGAGCCGCTCCCGTTGTGAACGCGTCCGCCGCCGAACCCCGTCCCGCCCCCGCCGATGTCCTGGCCCTGCCTGCCGCGCGCAGCCTGGCCGCGCCCTTGCGCAAGGCGCTGACCGCGGCGGCGGCCCAGGCGCAGGCGGGCGAGGGCGCGCTGGATGCGCCGGAGGTGGTCGTGGCGACCCTCGACGCGCTGGCCATGCTCGACGCCGACAGCGACACCGTCGCGGCCGCGATCCTGCACGCCTTTCCGGGTTGGGCGGCGGCGTTGGGGCCGGGACTGGAACGCGACTTCCCGGTGGTCGCGGCGCTGCTCGACGGCCAGCGCGCCGCCGGCCAGGTCTGGGCGCTGCACGCCGAACAAGGCCGCCGCTCCGGCACCGAGGGCCTGCGCCGGCTGCTGCTGGCGATCGTGCGCGACCTGCGGGTGGTGCCGATCCTGCTCGCGCGCCAGCTCGCGCGGATGCGCCACGCCGACCGGCTAGCGCCGGACACGCGCCGCGAACTGGCCGCGCTGACCCGCGACATCCACGCCCCGCTGGCCAACCGGCTCGGCATCTGGCAGCTCAAGTGGGAGCTGGAGGACCTGGCGTTCCGCTACCTGGAGCCGCAGACCTACCAGAAGATCGCCCGCCTGCTCGACGAGAAGCGCGGCGACCGCGAACGCTACATCGAGCAGGTCAAGCGCACCCTGCGCGAGGCGATGGCGGCGCAGGGCGTGCAGGCCGACGTCGCCGGCCGGCCCAAGCACATCTACAGCATCTGGAAGAAGATGCAGCGCAAGGACGTGCCGATCGGCGAGCTCTACGACCTGCGCGCGGTGCGGGTGTTGGTCGACGACCTCGGCTCGTGCTACGCCGCGCTCGGCGTGGTCCACGCCCAGTGGACGCCGATCCCGAGCGAGTTCGACGATTACATCGCCCGGCCCAAGCGCAACGATTACCGCTCGCTGCACACCGCCGTGGTCGGGCCGGAAGGCAAGACCCTGGAAGTGCAGATCCGCACCCACGAGATGCACCGCCAGGCCGAGCTCGGCGTGGCCGCGCACTGGAAGTACAAGGAAGTCGGCAGCCACAGCGCCGACGCCGCGTTCGACCGCAAGATCGCCTGGATGCGGCGCCTGCTCGACGCCAAGGGCGGCGACGAGGCGGCGCTGGCCAGCGAGCTGGACACCGAACTGGTCGAGGACCGGGTCTACGTGCTCACTCCCAAGGGCGAGGTGATCGACCTGCCGGCCGGGGCCACGCCGCTGGACTTCGCCTATCACGTGCACACCGAGGTCGGCCATCGCTGCCGCGGCGCCAAGATCGACGGCCGGATCGTGCCGCTGGACCACAAGCTGCGCAGCGGCGACCGGGTCGAGATCCTCACCGCCAAGACCGGCGAGCCGCGCCGCGACTGGCTGGTGGCGGCGAACGGCTTCCTGGCCAGCAACCGTTCGCGCGAGAAGGTGCGGACCTGGTTCCACAAGCTCGACCGCTCGCGTAACGAGAGCGCCGGGCGCGAACTGCTGGACAAGGAACTGCGCCGGCTCGGCCTGCTCGGCGCCGACCTGGCGCCGGCGCGCGAACGCTTCAATCTGGCCAACGACGGCGACCTGTACGTGCAGGTCGCGCTCGGCGACCTGGGTCCGCACCAGGTCGGCCGCGCCCTGCTCGAGCACGAACGCGCCCTGGCCGCGCCGCCGCCGGCGCCCGCGCCGGGCACCGGCGCCGGCACCACGACCGTGCTGACCCCGCCGGCGCCGCGCAAGACGGCCGGCAAGAGCACCGACTTCACCGTCGAGGGCATCGGCAACCTGCTGGTGCAACTGGCGCGCTGCTGCCAGCCGCTGCCGGGCGAGCCGATCGTCGGCTACCTGACCCGCGGCCGCGGCGTCAGCGTGCACCGCCCGAGCTGCGCCGCGTTCGAGCGCCTGGCCGCGGCCCAGCCGCAGCGGGTGCTGCCGGTGGAGTGGGGGCGCAAGGGCAGCGGCTACGAAATCGACATCGAGGTGCTGGCGCTGGACCGCAAGTGGCTGCTGAAGGAAGTCAGCAACGTGATCGCCCAGGGCAATGCCCACGTGATCAGCATCCGCAGCGACGTCGAGCGCAACGGCGCGCAGGTCCGGCTGCGGCTGCGGCTGCGGGTGGCCGACTACGGCCAGTTGTCGACCCTGCTCGGCAAGCTGTCAGCGCTGCCGGGCGTGGAGTACGCGCAGCGGCACTGAACCGGCGCGACCGCCGGCACGAACCGTCGCTGTGACCCGCGTCGACGAGACCGCGGCGCGGCCAGTGCGCCGCATCGCACCGGCATCGCGATCGCGACGCGGCGGTCATCCGCCGGCGCTATCCTGTGCCGGTGAATCCGGATCCGCCGTCGCCGTCGCCCGCCTCTCCCGTACCCATCGAGCCGTCGCCGGGCGACTGGAGCCGGTTGCGTTTCGACGACCAGGCGCCGCCGCGCGAGACCACGCCGCGTCTGCCGCAATGGGGCTTGCGTGCCGGCATCGCGCTGGCGGCGGTGGCGATGCTGATCTTGATCCTGGAACGGCAGGCGCTGTCGGAATGGCTGTGGCCGGACACTCGCGCCCAGGTCTTGCGCGAGCAGGCGGCGCAGGCGCTGGCGCAAGGACGGCTCAGCGCCGCCGACGGCCGCGGCGCGCGCGAACTCTACGAAGCCGCGCTGGCGTTGGACCCGGACCGCAACGACGCCCGCGCCGGCCTGGCCCGGGTCGGCCTGGCCGCGTTGGCCCAGGCCGAGGCGGCGATCGCCGCCGGCCGTTTCGACCAGGCGCGCGAGCGCCTGAGCCTGGCGCGCGAACTGGCCACCCCGCGCGACCGGGTCGAACCGCTGGCGCAAAAGTTGCGAGAACGCGAAGCCGCGCACGCCGGGCTGGACCGGCTGGTCGCCGCCGCCGCGGCCGCGCGCGCGCAAGGCCGGCTCGACGGCGAGCCCGACGCGGCGCTGCCGTTGTACCAACGCGTGCTGGAACTGCAGCCGCAGCACGATGCCGCCCTGGAAGGACGCGACGACACCCTGGCCGATCTGCTGCAACAGGCGCGCGCGGCCCTGCAGCGCGGCGAACTGGCGCGCGGCGCGCAGGAGGTGCAGCGGGTGCAGGCCGCCGATGCCGGCCATGCCGACCTGCCGGACGCGCTGGCGCAGTTGGAAACCCAGGTCGAGCGCCACCGTCGCGACAGCGAGCGCGCGCTGCGGCGCGGACGCCTGGAGCAGGCCGCGGCCGGTTACCAGGATCTGCTCGCGGTGCATCCGGACGACGAGGCGGCGCGCCGCGGCCTGATCCAGGTGGCCGAAGCGCATGCCGCGCGCAGCGAGCGCTACGCCGCCGACTTCCAGCTCGCCCAGGCCGAGATCGAGCTGGCCCGCGCCCGCGCGTTGGCGGTCGACGCGCCCGCGGTGGCGAGCGCGCGCCAGCACCTGGAACGCGCGCGCGAATCGCGCAAGCGCCTGCAGCAGGAGCCGCCGGCCCTGCGCCGGCATTCCTTGCAGCGGCTGTTGGCCGAGGCGGCGGCGGCCGAACAGCGCGGCGACTTGCTGACCCCGCCCGGCGACAGCGCCTACGACAAGCTGCGCGCGGCGCAGGCGATCGCGCCGCAGGACCCGTCGGTGCGCGCCGCCGCGGCGCGCCTGCTGCCGGCGGCGCGGCGTTGCTTCGAACGCGAACTCAGCGGCAACCGGCTCTCGCGCGCCGGCGAATGCCTGGCCGCGCGGCGCACTCTGGAGGGCGGCGGCAGCGCAGTGCGCGAGGCGGCCGCGCGCCTGGCCCAACGCTGGGTCGCGGTCGGCGACGAGCGCCTGGGCGCCGGCGAACTGCGGGCGGCGCGGGCGGCGGTCGACGCCGCGCAGGCGCTCGATGCCGCTACGCCGGGCCTGGGCGAACTGGCGGCGCGGGTGCGCAGCGCCGAGGCCGCTTCCAACTGAGACCCCTGGATTTGAAGCTCCTGGATCTGAGACGCCTGGACCTCGGCTGAACACGCGTCGCCGGCGCGCTGGGCGATAATGCCGGCCCCGACCCGCCGCGAGTCCCGTCCGCCGTGCCTGCCGCCCGTATTCCATTGGCCGTTTCTCCGCCGTCGCCGCTGCGCGCGCGGGCGGGGCGCGGAGCCGGGCGATGAACCGCTTCGACAGCCACGCCGATCCGGCGCTGCGCGTCACCGTGGTGCTGTGCACCTACAACGGTGCGCGCTACCTCAGCGCCCAGCTCGACAGTCTGCTAGCCCAGGAACGCACGCCGGACCGGGTGACGATCGCCGACGACGCCTCCAGCGACGCCAGTTGGACCTTGCTCGAAGCCTTCGCCGCGCGCGCCCGCGCGCGCGGCATCGAGGTCGATCTGCAGCGCAATCCGCGCAACCTGGGCTACCTGCGCAACTTCGAGGCGGCGCTGGCCCGCACCGGCGGCGGGCTGGTGTTCCTATGCGATCAGGACGACGTCTGGCATCCGAACAAGATCGGCGATTTCGTCGAACGCTTCCGCGCCGACCCCGGACTGACCGCGCTGCACAGCGACTCGCGCCTGGTCGACGGCGAGGGCCGCGATCTGGGCGGACGCATGTTCCAGGTCCTGGAAGTGGCCGACGGCGAGCTGCAGGCCCTGCACGAGGGTCGCGGTTTCGAGGTGCTGGTCCGGCGCAACATCGTCACCGGCGCGACCATGGCGATGCGCCGCGAACTGATCGACCGCGCCTTGCCGATCCCCGCCTTGCCGAGCCTGGATTCCAGCCGCCTGGGCTGGGTCCACGACGAGTGGCTGGCGCTGATCGCCGCCGCGACCGGCCGCATCGATTGCATCGAGGCGGCGACGATCGACTACCGCCAGCACGGCAACAACCAGATCGGCGCGCGCCGGCGCAGCCTGGCCGAGCGCCTCGGCGGCGGCAGGCAGCGCCGCGAGCACATGCAGGCGATGGTGGCCAAGCTGGAGTCGCTGCGCGCGCACCTCGACCGCGCCGGCCTGGCGGTCGACGCCGGCAAGCGCGCGGTGCTCGACGAGCGCCTGAACCATCTGCAACTGCGGCTGGGCCTGTCGCGGCGTTTCCTGCAACGCTGGCCGCTGATCCGCGAAGAGTGGCGCCATGGCCGCTACCGGCGCTACTCGGCCGGCCTGCGCTCGCTGGTCTGCGACCTGCTGGGGCTGCGTTGATGGTCGCCGCGGCCGCGCATCCCAACGTCATCGACGCGGCCGCCGCCGGCGCCCGCGGTGCCGACGTCAGCGCCGTCATCGTCACCTACCACCCGCAGACCGACCTGCTCGACGGCGTCATCGCCGCGGTGCAGGGCCAGGTCGGGCAACTGCGGATTTTCGACAACGCCAGTCCCGACCCGGCCTTGGACGCTTACTTCGAGGGCCTGCGCGCGCGCGGCATCGAGGTGTTCCGCTCGCCGCGCAACGTCGGCCTGGGCAGCGCGATCAATCACGCCGCGCGCGCCGCGGGCGAAGCCGGCTACCGCCATGTGCTGTTGATGGACCAGGACAGCACGGTCGATCCGGACATGGTCGCGCAATTGCGCGACGCGCTGGATCGCCTGCGCGCGCAAGGCCCGGTGGCCGCGGTCGGGCCGCAGTTCCGCGACGCCCGCACCGGCGCGGTCGCGCCGTTCGTACGGATCGGCTTCCCGCTCAACCGCAAGCTCTACGGCGGACCGGGGCAGACGGTGGACTGCGATTTCCTGATCACCTCCGGCAGCCTGCTGCCGCTGGACGTGCTCGGCGCGGTCGGCGGCATGGACGAAGGCTTGTTCATCGATAACGTCGACATCGAATGGAGTTCGCGCGCGCGCCATCGCGGCTACCGCCTGTACGGGGTTTGCGACGCCGGCATGCAGCACCGCATCGGCGACCTGGTGCCGCTGGCCTCGTGGTTGCCGTTGCGCACCGTGGTGCACAGCCCGACCCGGCTGTACTACATGATGCGCAACCGGGTGTTGTTGTATCGCCGCGCCGAAGTGCCGCGGCGCTGGGCCGCGCAGGACCTGCCGCGGCTGCTGCTGAAGTTCGCCGGCACCGCGGTGTTCCTGCGCCCGCGCCTGGGCTATCTGCGGGCGATGCTGCGCGGGCTGCGCGACGGCCTGTGCGGGCGGGACGGGCCGATGCCGAGCGACCGGGCCGGCCGCCAGGGCCGAAGCCCCGATCCGAAGCGATAGACCCGCGCGCCGGCCGCCTGCCGGGAGGCTGCGTCTGCCCCCCGCGCTGCTGCCGTGTCCGGCTGGGATCGGCACGCGGCCGGGCTTTGCCCATCCTGGCGACAGCCCCGGCCGAGCCCTCGCAACGCCCCGTCGCGCGCGCTGGCGCGGACCGGTCTGAACGCCGCCGCACCGCACCGTCGGCCCCGGCCCGGCCCGCGAACGCCTGCGCTAGACTTGCCGCGACTCCCCGTACGGTAAGCCCGTGGCCCGCATCGATTACGACGAAGACCAGCACGACGACGACAGCGACGACGGCCGCGCGCCGACCTGGCGTCGCCGGCTGGTGACCTGGGGCCTGGCCGCCGCCGGTCTGGGCTTGGGGTTCCTGATTCCGTACACGCTCTACCTCAATCATGAAGTCGGGCAGCGTTTCGGTCAGCTGCGCTGGCAGATCCCGACCCGGGTGTATGCGCGCCCGCTGGAACTGGCGCCGGGCCTGGCCCTGGATGCGGCCACGCTGAAGACCGAACTGGACGCCGCGTCCTACCGCGAAGACGGCGGCGCCCGCCCGGGCACCTATGCCCGCGACGGCGGCCGTTTCACCATCGCCAGCCGCGGCTTCAACGACGTCGACGGCAAGGTCGCGCCGCGCCGGATCGAAGTCACCGTGTCCGCCGGCCGCGTCGCCGCGCTGCGCGACCTGACCACGCGCAAGGCGCTGCGGGTGGCGCGCCTGGACCCGGCGCGGATCGCGACCCTGTACGGGCAGAAGCAGGAAGAACGCCGGCTGGTGCGGATCGAGGAAGTGCCCGAGTTGCTGGTCACCGGCCTGCAGGCGGTGGAAGACCGCGATTTCAACCACCACCTCGGCATCGATCTCAGCGGCATGGCGCGCGCGGCGTTCAAGAACGTCGCCGCCGGCCGCGCCAAGCAGGGCGCCAGCACCCTGACCCAGCAGCTGGCGCGCAGCGGCCTGCTCGGCATCGGCCAGGAGCAGACCCTGACCCGCAAGGGCAAGGAAATCATCTACGCCCTGTTGATCGAGGCGCGCTACGACAAGCGCACCATCCTGGAGGCGTATTTCAACCAGGTCTATCTCGGCCAGCGCGGTTCGCAGGCGATCCACGGCGTCGCCGCGGCTTCGGAGTTCTGGTTCGGCCGCGACCTGCGCGATCTCAACACCGAGCAGATCGCGCTGTTGATCGGCATCGTCCGCGGCCCCTCGTACTACGATCCGCGGCGCAATCCCGAGCGCGCGCTGGAACGGCGCAATTTCGTCCTCGGCGAAATGCACGAAACCCAGCTGATCGACGACAAGGAATATCAGCGCGCGCTCAAGACCCCGCTCGGCATCAGCCAGAACCCGGGCAACATCGCCGCCAACCGCTTCCCGGCCTACGTCGACCTGGTCCGCCGCCAGTTGGCCCGCGACTATCCGGCCGACGCGCTGGCCGGCGCCGGCCTCAGCGTGATGAGCGGCATGGCGCCGTCGGCCCAGGCCCAGGCCGAGGGCGCGGTGGCGCGCACGCTCAAGCGCCTGGACAGCAAGCGCCGTCCGCCGCTGCAGGCCGGTCTGGTGGTCACCGACGTGCACAACGGCGAAGTGGTCGCGGTGGTCGGCAGCCGCGAGTTCACCCAGCACGGTTTCAACCGCGCGGTCGAGGCGCAGCGCCCAGTCGGTTCGCTGCTCAAGCCTTTCGTGTACCTGTTGGCGCTGGCCCAGCCGGGCCAGTTCAACCTGGCCTCGTGGGTCGACGACTCGCCGGTGACGGTCAAGCTCGGCCGCGGCCGCAACTGGAACCCCGGCAACTCCGACGGCCGCAGCCACGGCATGGTGCGGATGGTCGATGCGCTGGCCATGTCCTACAACCAGGCCACGGTGCGGATCGGCATGCAGGTCGCGCCGGAGCGGATCGCCGACCTGATCAAGACCCTGGCCGGGATCGAGGCGCCGAACAATCCGTCGCTGATCCTCGGTGCGGTCGACCAGAGCCCGTACGCGATGGCGCAGCTGTACCAGTTCCTGGCGTCCGGCGGCGAAATCCAGCCGCTGCACGCGGTGCGCGGCGTGCTCGACGCCAGCGGCAAGGCGGTCAAGCGCTACGACAAGGAACCGGCGCCGGCGCAGGAAGGCGACGCGATCGCCGCGCGCCTGATCACCATCGCCCTGCAGCAGGCGGTCAGCAACGGCACCGGCCGCCAGCTGATCGGCGATGGCCTCGGCCGGCTGGCGCCGGCCGGCAAGACCGGCACCAGCAACGACGGCCGCGACAGCTGGTTCGCCGGCTGGACCGGCGATCACCTGGCGGTGATCTGGGTCGGCAACGATCAGAACCAGACCACCGGCCTGTACGGCGCCACCGGCGCGATGCGGGTGTGGTCGTCGATCTTCGCCCGCCTGCCGAGCGCGCCGTTGAAGGTCACCGACAAGGGCCTGGACTGGCAGTCGGTGATCGGCACCCACGTCACCGACGCCAGCTGCGCCGGCGCGCGCCGCTTCCCGTTCGTGACCGGCTACGCCCCCGAGTACGCGCCGTGCCCGGCGCCGCAGCCGGAAGGCGGCGAAGAGTCCGGCGGCGGCTGGCGCGAATGGTTCGGCCTCGGCCGGGACAAGGACGAACCCGCGCAACCGGCGCCGTCGGATTCCCCGCCCCCGGAGCAGTAAGTCATGAGTCGTAACCTTTTGCGCGCCGTCCCCCGCGGCGCGACGCTGGTCGCGCTGAGCGCGCTGGCCGCAGCCTGTTCGGTCGCGCCGCCGCAGCCCGGCGCGCTGGCCGAAGCCAGTTTCAACGGCGAAGCGGCCGTCGCCGCGGTGCGCGCCGCCGGCGGCGCCGCCGCGCGCGAACTCGACGTGCAGCCGATCCGCGACGCCCAGGTCGAGGACCTGCGCCAGCAGGCGGCGCAGTTGGAGCGCGCGCGCAAGTACGCCGAAGCCGCGGCCGCTCTCGATCAGGCGCTGCAGCTCAACCCCAGCGACCCCGCGCTGCTGCAGGAACGCGCCGAGGCCGCCTTGCTGCTGCACCGGCTCGACGACGCCGAGCGCTACGCCCAGCAGGCGTTCGACGGCGGCTCGCAGGTCGGGCCGCTGTGCCGGCGCCATTGGGCGACGATCGCCCGCGCCCGCCAGGGCAAGCTCGACGGCGTCAACGCGGCGATGAAGCTGGCCCAGCGCCAGGAGCATTACGATGCGCTGCTGCCGCAACGCACCCAACTGACCCAGGCCGGCAAGCAGGCCCAGGCCCGCATCGACGCGTGCACGGTCGCCGCGCCTCCACGCTACTGATCTTTCGTCTATGGAAACCAGCCGCCTTGGCGTAGCCAGTCGTGCCGCGCTGAGCGAAGGCGGCGACCTGGCGAGCAAGATCGCCGCCTTCGCCCCGCGAGCGGCGCAGCAGGACCTGTCGGTCGCGATCGCCGACGCCTTCGAAGCGCGTTCGACCCTGCTCGCCGAGGCCGGCACCGGCACCGGCAAGACCTTCGCCTACCTGGTGCCGGCGTTGCTGTCCGGGCTCAAGACCATCGTCTCCACCGGCACTCGCGCGCTGCAGGACCAGCTGTACCACCGCGACCTGCCGCGGGTGCGCGATGCGCTCGGCACCGGGCTCAAGACCGCGCTGCTCAAGGGCCGGGCCAACTACCTGTGCCGCTACCGCACCGAGCAGGCCAAGGGCGAGCCGCGCTTTTCCAGCCGCGAATACGCGGCGCAGTTCCAGCGCATCGTCGCCTGGTCCGGCCGCACCCGTTCGGGCGACCTGGCCGAACTGGAGGCCTTGGCCGAGGACTCGCCGCTGCTGCCGATGGTCACCTCGACCGCGGAGAACTGCCTGGGCAGCGAGTGCCCGATGTACGCCGACTGTTTCGTGGTGCAGGCGCGCCAGCGCGCCCAGGCCGCCGACCTGGTGGTGGTCAACCACCATCTGCTGCTGGCCGACCTGGCGCTGAAGCAGGAAGGTTTCGGCGAAATCCTGCCCGGCGCGCAGGCGTTCGTGGTCGACGAGGCGCACCAGTTGCCCGAACTGGCCGGGCAGTTTTTCGGCGAGGCGATCAGCGCCCGGCCCCTGGTCGAACTGGCGCGCGACGCGCTGGCCGAATGCAAGCAGGTGCCGGGCACGCTGGCGGCGATGCAGGCGCCGGCGCGCGAACTGGAGCAGTCGGTGCGCGCCTTGCGCGCGGCGATGGACGAACTGCCGGTGCGCGCGACCCGGCGCCGCGCCGCCGAACTGCCGGCGGTGGAGGAGGCCTTCGACGGCCTGCAGGCGGCGCTGCTGACCCTGGAGGAAGCGCTGGAACCGTTGCGCGCCTCGGCGCCGGGCTTCGAAAGCTGCCACGCGCGGGCGCGCGACTTCTCCGCGCGGCTGCGGCGCTGGCGCGGTTTTCCGCCGGCGCTGCCGGCGGTGGTCGAGGGCGCGGATGCGCCGGCTTCCGACGAGGCCGCAGGCGAGGGCGATGCGCCGGCGCGCGCAGTGCAGCGTCCGCCGAGCCAGGCCGCCTCCATCGGCGACGACGAGGCGGCCGATGGCGAACCCGGCGCCGACGGCAAGCGCGAACGCCCGCGCGGCGGCGGCAGCGTGCGCTGGTACGAGCTGACCGCGCGCGGCTTCCGCCTCAGCCGTACCCCGCTGGACGTGTCCGGGCCGCTGGCCGAGCACCGCGAACGCTCGCGCGCGGCCTGGGTGTTCACCTCGGCCACGCTCGCGGTCGGCGGCCAGTTCCAGCACTACGCGCGCAAGCTCGGCCTGGACGGGCCGCGCACCCTGCTGGCGCCGAGCCCGTTCGATTGGCAGAACCAGGCTTTGCTGTACCTGCCGCCGGGCCTGCCCGACCCGATGGTGCGGCACTACAACGACAGCATGGTCGATCGGATCCGGCCGGTGCTGGAAGCGTCCGGCGGCCGCGCCTTCGTCCTGTTCGCCTCGCACCGCGCCCTGCGCGAAACCGCCGAGTTGTTGCGCGACGGCCCCTGGCCGCTGTTCGTCCAGGGCGAGGCGCCGCGGCACGTGCTGCTGGAGCGCTTCCGCGCCTCCGGCAACGGCGTCCTGCTCGGCGCGGCCAGCTTCCGCGAGGGAGTCGACGTCGCCGGCGAAGCGCTCAGCGTGGTGGTGATCGACAAGCTGCCGTTCGCCGCGCCCGACGATCCGGTGTTCGAGGCGCGCCTGGAAGCGATCCGCCGCAGCGGCGGCAACCCGTTCCGCGACGAGCAGCTGCCGCAGGCGGTGATCGCGCTCAAGCAGGGCGCCGGCCGGCTGATCCGCAGCGAGACCGACCGCGGCGTGCTGGTGCTGTGCGACCCGCGCCTGACCACCAAGACCTACGGCAAGACCTTCCTCGACTCGCTGCCGCCCTTGCCGCGCAGCCGCCGGATCGAGGACGTGGCCGATTTCTTCGCCGGCCGCCCGCTGGCCCTAGAATCGGTTTCGTCCGCGCCGGACGGCGAGGACTACTACTACCGCTGAAGGCGGTCGCGACCAACCTGGGAGACGGGCCATGAGCGAACAGGAACCGACGGCGCGCAAGCCGCGCGTGCACGGATTGGGCGGGGTGTTCTTCAAGGCGCGCGATCCGGCCGCGCTGGCGGACTGGTACCGGCGCCACCTGGACCTGGACGTGCAGCCCTGGGGCGGCGCCCTGTTCCGCTGGCAGCGCGCCGGCAGCGGCCAGGACGCCTGCACGGTGTGGGCGCCGTTCGGCGAGGACAGCGCGTATTTCCAGCCCAGCGACAAGCCCTACATGCTCAATCTGCGGGTCGACGACCTGACGGGCACCCTGCAGGCGCTGCGCGAGGAAGGCTGCACGGTGCTGGAGCGCTACGAGGAATCCGAGCAGGGCAAGTTCGGCTATGCGCTGGATCCGGAAGGCGGGCTGCTGGAGCTGTGGCAGCCGGCGCCGGGGTATTGAGCCGGCCGCGGCGGCCTCGCCCCGCCGCGACGCCGCTCGGGCGATAATCCGCCGATGAAACTTCTGGCCTTCGAAACCTCCACCGAAGCCTGTTCGGTCGCCCTGTGGCTGGACGGCGAGGTGCGCGAACGCTTCGAACTGGCGCCGCGCCGCCATGCCGAACTGTCCCTGCCCTGGGCCGAGGCCCTGTTGGCCGAGGCCGGCATCGCCCGCAGCGAACTCGATGCGATCGCGCTCGGCCGCGGCCCCGGCGCGTTCACCGGCGTGCGCCTGGCGATCGCCGTCGCCCAGGGCATCGCCCTGGCGCTGGACCGCCCGCTGCTGCCGGTGTCGACCCTGGCGACTTTGGCCCTGCGCGCGCCGGCCACGGCGGGCGAGGGCGCGCCGCGACGGGTCTATGCGGCGATCGACGCGCGCATGGGCGAGGTCTATACCGGCGCGTTCGAGCTGCGCGACGGCGAGGCGGTCGCGCTCGACGGCGAGCGCGTCTGCGCGCCGGACCAGGCGGTCGTGCCCGGCGGCGACCCGGGTTGGCTCGGCGTCGGCACCGGTTTCGCCGCTGCCGACGGCGCGCTGGCCCAGCGCCTGGCGCCACGTTTCGACGCGATCGACGCGCAGGCCCTGCCGCACGCCGCCGACCTGGCCCGGCTCGCCGCCGCCGCCTACGCGCGCGGCGAAGCGGTCGCGCCGGAAAAGGTCGAGCCGGCCTACCTGCGCAACAACGTCGCCCTGACCATCGCCGAGCAGGCGGCGTTGCGCAGTCGCGGCGGGTGAGGCCGCACCGCCCTCGAAGGAGAACGAACATGTCGCGCAGCACCGTATGGACGATGGCGCTGATCGCCTGCGCCGCGCCGGCCTGGGGCCAAGCCGAAACCCGCGCCGAAGTCTGGCAGGGCGAGGTCGGCAAGCTGCCGGTGGTGGTCGAGTTGAGCGGCGAGCACACGCTCGATGGCCAGTACTTCTACCGCAAGCATCTGCGCGACCTGGAATTGCAGGGCGTGCGCGACGGCAGCGGCGTGCACCTGCAGGTGCGCGACCGCGACGACCGCATCACCGAGCGCTGGGAGCTGCGCGAACGCGGCGGCGCGCTGGAGGGGCAATGGCGGGCCGGCAAGCGCAGCCTGCCGGTGCGCCTGCAACGGGTCGACCTGGCCGCGCTGCGCGCCGGCAAGAACGGCGAGCGCTACGACCGCGCCGGCGCCCAGGCCGGCGCCTACGATGCCTTGCGCCTGAGCGAGCTGAGCCTGCAGCCGGGACGCAGCGAGGATTTCCAGGGCCATCGGCTGCAATGGTGGAGCGAGCCGCGCAGCGGCATGGACTTGTTCACGGTCGAGTCCGGCTACGACGAGGCCACCCGTTCGCGTTTGAACCGGATCCTGCGCCAGCGCCTGTGGCGTTCGGCGCTCGACGCGCTGCAATGCCGCTCGGCCGAGAACAGCGATTTCGAACAGAGCGTGACGCCGCGCCTGCTCGACCGCCGCTTCCTCAGCGTCAGCCTGATGAGCAGCTACTACTGCGGCGGCGCGCATCCGGACTTCGGCGATGCGCCGCTCAACCTGGACGTGCGCGACGGCCGCGAGCTGGATCTGCAGGACGTGCTCTGGCTCGGCAAGGGCCGGCCGCCGGCCGCCGAGGCCGAGCGCCGCGACTACGACGACCCCGAGTACCAGCGTTTGCGCGACTACCGCGACAACACCCTGGCGCCGTGGATCGTCGCCACCCTGGACAAGCTGCGGCCGCAGGACATGGCGGCGCCGGCGAAGCCGGACGAGGGCTGCGATTACCGCGATACCCAGGTCTGGAACCTGCCGATCTGGCACCTGCGGCCGGAAGGGCTGTATCTCGGGCCGTACTTCGCCCGCGTCGCGCGCGCTTGCGAATATCCAGAGTGGTCGGTGATTCCCTGGCCGCAGGTCGAACGTCATCCGGGCGCGGCGCTGAAGGCGAAGTAAGCCTTCCGGGCATGCCGTCGATGACGGTGTCGGAGCATGAAGTCAGAACGCGAAATCGGAACGCGAACTCGGAGCGGACCATGCAAGCCAGGCATTGGATGCTGTTGTTGGCGACAGTTGCGGCGCAGCCCGGGTTCGCGGCGCGGGCGGAGGCGCCGCCGGCGCGGGTCATGACGGTCGCGACCGCGTCCGGCGCGAGCTGGAGCGGGCTGGTTCACCAGCGCCAGCGGCTCGGCGAACGCTGGGTGCTGAGCTTGAAGCGCGCGCAGGGCCTGCGCATCGACGGCCGGCCGATCGACGCGCCGGTCGGCGCGGACGCCTTCGCCGAAGCGCTGGACGCCGGCCTGCGTGCGGTCGCCGACAGCGGCGGCGCGGTCGACGCGATCCAGGTCGATGCCTTCCTGGTGCGCGAAACGCGCGCGGACTGGATCGCGGCGGTCCGGCGCGCGGCGGGACGGCAGACCGGCATGGTCGGCGCGCGACCCGCGGTCGATCGCGCGGTGTGGCTGGCCTTGCGCGACACGGCCCAGGTCCGCCAGGCCTGCGTCGTCGCCCAGCGCCACGGCTGGCGTTGCGCCGAACCGGCGGTCGCGACCGATCCGGTCGTCTATCGCCCCGGTTTCGTCGGCCAATCGTGGCGGCGGGTGGCGTCCGACGCCGACGCCGGCCTGGCCGAGACGATGTGGTTCGAGATCGTGCTGAGCCGCGTGCCTTCATCGCCGGGCCGGCTGCCGGGAGAATGACTTTGCCCGGATCGGAAGCCGACGATGCGGTCCGGGCGGTCCATCCGGTCCAACTGATCGCGCAAGGGCGGCGCGTATGGCTGGCCTGGCAGTCCTGCGACGCGCCGGAGCAGGCCTTGCTCAAGGGGTGCAGCGGTGTGCTGTGGGCGCCGACCCAATCGGGCTTGATCGAGCTGTGTCGGGCCGTGCGCGAGCCTCTGCGGATCGAGGACGAGACCACGTTCGACTTCGATGCCGTGCTGGCCGGATTGATCGCCCGGGCGCCGCTCGGCGGCGAAAGGGTCATCGATTGCTGGAATCTGGCGCTCGATCTGCGCACCAGCCTGGAACCCGGCCTGCAGGCCTCGCTGGCCATCGACGAGCCTGGCTACTGGGACAGCTACGACCGATTCTTTTCCCTGACCTCGGCCGGCGAAATGATCGATTTCGAGCCTTGCGAACCCGGTGACGCGGATTTCGACCGCGCCGCGGAAGTGTTGTCGAGCGCGATGGTGCTGCTGCTGGCCTTGACCGAAGGGCGTGCGGCGCGCGGCCTGTCGTGAGGGGCGGTCGCGCCTGCCGGGCTTACTCGTCGACCAGCGCCCCAGCCGGCAGGAAATTCCAGGTCCGGGTCACGTGCAGGATGTCCGGATCTTCTTCGGTCTTGGGCAGGGGCGGGTAGGGCTCGGCCAGGCGGGCGATGCGCAGGGCCGAGGCGTCGAGCAGGGCGATGCCGCTGCTGCGGATGATGTCGGCGCGCTCGACGCTGCCGTTGCGGCGCACCGCGACGCTGATCACCACCTGGCCGGCGAGGCGGCGGCGGCGGGCTTCGTCGGGGTAGTTGAGGTTGCCGACCCGTTCGACCCGGTCGACCCACTCGCGCAGGTAGCCGGCCCAGGCGTACTCGGTGGTGCTGGCGGAGACGAATTTGCGCGTCGGCCGCTTGGCGTAGCGTTCCGAGCGCATGTGGATCTCGGCGGCCAGGCGCGCCATCTCGATGTCGTGCTCGATCTTGCGCTCGCCCGGCGGCAGCGGCCGTTCGGCCGGGGTCGGGGTATTGCGGTCGCGCGGGGCGACGGTTTCGCCGCGGGTGCTGCTGACCACCCGCGCCACCGGCTGCGGCTGCGCGCTCGGCGACTGCGCGCGCAGCGCCATCTGCGCTACCCCCGCCTCGGCCTGCGGCGCCGGGCCGGACTGGTTGTCGCGCGGGCGGGTGCTCTTGTCGTGCTCGCCGCCGCCCTGGTTGTTGGCCTGGGCCAGGAAATCGGCCTGCTTGGGCGTCAGCGCGGTCTGGGTCTGGGTCAGGATCACGTCCAGGGTCGGCACCACCGGCGCAGCCTGTTCCAGGGTGTAGCCGACCCCGAGCAGGAGGATGCCGTGGACCAGCACCGACAGGACCATGGTCGCGCCGAAGCGCTGCGGCTCGCCTAGGCCGGTGCCGGGAAGCGTGGGGGCGGCGACGCTCATGCGGCGCGGGCGGCGGCCACGCGCGATTCGATCGCGTCGAACAACAGGCCGGCGATGTTGAGGCCGAACTGGGCGTCGAGCTCGCGGATGCAGGTCGGCGAGGTGACGTTGAGCTCGGTCATGTAGTCGCCGATCACGTCCAGGCCGACGAACAGCATGCCGCGCCGCTTCATCTCCGGGCCGACCTGGGCCGCGATCCAGCGGTCGCGCTCGCTCAGCGGCCGGCCGCAGCCTAGGCCGCCGGCGGCGAGGTTGCCGCGGAACTCGTCGCCCTGCGGAATCCGCGCCAGGGCGTAGTCGACCGGCACCCCGTCGACCAGCAGGATGCGCTTGTCGCCGTCGCTGATCTCCGGCAGGTACTTCTGCGCCATGGTCAGGTGGCGGCCGCCCTCGGTCAGGGTCTCCAGGATCACGTTGACGTTCGGCTCGCCGGCGCTGAGCCGGAAGATCGAGCGCCCGCCCATGCCGTCCAGCGGCTTGAGCACCGCCTGCTGGTGGAAGGCCAGGAATTCCTTCAGCTCGGCCGCGCTGCGGGTGACCAGGGTCGCCGCGCAGCACTGCGGGAACAGCAGCGCAGCCAGCTTCTCGTTGTAGTCGCGCAGGCCCTGCGGATCGTTGACCACGAAGGCGCCGGCGCGCTGGGCGATGCTGAGGATCTGGGTGTCGTGCAGGTACTCGGCGTCGACCGGCGGGTCCTTGCGCATCAGCACGATGTGGCGGCCATCCAGTTCAATATGTGACCAGGATCCCAGTTTGTACCAGCCGTCGGCCTCGTCGCGGACCTGCAAGGCCGCCACCTTGGCCATCGCATGCCCGCCGTGCAGGCTCAAACCGCCCGGCTGGACATACCACAGACGATGTCCGCGGCGCTGCGCTTCCAGTAGCATTGCGAATGTCGAGTCCTTGGCGATCTTGATCGACCCGATCGGGTCCATCACGACGACGATGTCCAACGGCATGGGAACGAAATCCTGAAAGATTGACGGCGATGGTAGCAGGGAGGTCGCCGGTATCTGTCATGATGTTGGGGTCGGAAACGGTCGCGCTGCGTCCATTTTCGACACGCGGCGATCAGGCCACCGCGCCATGCGACCCGACGACGATACGCCGGCCGACGGAAGCGGCTGGACCGGTAGCGGGCGGCGCGCAGGGGACTGGGGTCCGGACCTTAACCGGTCACGAAAACGCCGCGTATTCAGCTTTCCAGGCACGGAATGCGCGCTTGACAGCCTGCGTGCGGCTTGGAATAAAGACGGCTTCGCGGCGCCTGGGGAAAACAAGGCGTTCGCAATGGGGGATACAAAGAATGCTCGACGAGGTTCGTAGCGGCAGCCTCGATGGTCTCAGGGTCATGGTGATCGACGATTCCAAGACCATCCGTCGAACCGCCGAGACGCTGTTGAAACGCGAAGGATGCGAGGTGGTCACGGCCATCGACGGATTCGAAGCGTTGGCCAAGATCGCCGATCAGCAGCCGCAAATCATTTTCGTGGATATCATGATGCCGCGTCTGGACGGTTATCAGACGTGCGCGCTCATCAAGAACAACCAATTGTTCAAGGGCACGCCGGTCATCATGCTGTCGTCCAAAGACGGCCTGTTCGACAAGGCCCGGGGCCGCATCGTCGGTTCCGAGCAATACCTGACCAAGCCATTCACGCGCGAGGAGCTCCTCGACGCGATTCGCAAGCACGTACACGCCTGACCGGGGGGTAGGGCACAGCATGGCACGCATCCTGCTTATCGAGGATTCGCCGACGGATACGGCGGTCCTGACCCAGTTGCTCAAGCGCAACGGGCATGAGGTTTCAACCGCAGGAAGCGCAGAGGACGGCATCGAAGCGTGCAAGCGCGAGTTGCCGGACCTGGTGATGATGGACGTGGTGCTGCCGGGCATGAACGGGTTCCAGGCTACGCGCGCGCTCAGCCGCGACGCGCAGACCAGCGCGATCCCGGTTCTGATCGTCAGCACCAAGGGCATGGAGACCGACCGCGCCTGGGGCATGCGCCAGGGCGCCCGCGACTACATCGTCAAGCCGCCGCGCGAAGACGAGCTGATCGCACGCATCAACGCACTACTTGCCGGGTAACAGAGACGATGACGTTCAAGCCGCCGTTCGATGTGCTGACCGATTACGAGCGCCGCAGCCTGGCGCACGTGCCCGGCCTGCCCGAACAGCTCGATGCGCCCGGCCTGTGGCGCGGCGTCGGCTACCGCATCGGCACGCGGCGGCTGGCGTCCACCTTCTCCGAGGTGGTCGAAATCCTGTCGCTGCCGCAGCTCACCCACGTGCCCGGTTCGCAGCCGTGGATGCTGGGCCTGGCCAACGTGCGCGGCAGCCTGCTGCCGATCGTCGACCTCAAGCAGTTCCTCGAGGGCGAGCGCACGGTGCTGCACGAGAGCCAGCGCGTGCTGCTGGTGCGCCAGCCCGGCGGCGACGTCGCGGTGCTGATCGACGAGCTCTACGGCCAGCGCAGCTTCAACGAAACCCAGCAGGTCGCAGTGGAAGACGTCGCCGAACAGGGGTTCGCCGACGGCCGCTACGCCCATTTCATCGACCGGGCCTACCGCCTGGACGATCAGCCGTGGGGCATCTTCAGCCTCGAACGGCTGGCCCGCACGCCCGAATTCCGACAAGCAGCGGCCTGAAGCCGCTCTCCAATCAGCCCGTAATTAGCCAGTACACCGAGGTTCGCGAACCATGAGCACTGTGATGGACAACGCCGGCAAGAGCCGCCTTCTGGGCGCCAATACCTGGCTGATCGTGCTGGGCATATCGGTGCTGGTGTTCGGTCTCAATACAGGCTATGCGACCTGGAAAGCGGCGCGCCTGGGCGGCGCCAGCTCGGCCGCGTCGAGCCTGCAGGTCAACTCGCAGAAGCTCGCGGTGCAGGGGCGCGAGGCGGTCGGCGGCAACAAGGACGCCTTCACCGAATTCAAGAAGACCAAGTCGGCCATCGACGGCGACATCCGGCAGCTCAACGACAACTTCGGCAGCACCGCCGGCGTGTCGGGCCCGATCGAGACGGTGACCAACGGCTGGGAGCCGATGGGCAAGAGCGCCGACCAGGTGATCGCCTCGGAGAAGGCGGTGCTGGCCCTGGCCGGCAACGCCGACAGCTTCTCCAGCCGCGTGCCGCAGCTGCAGGCGCGCCTGGACGAACTGGTCCGGGCGATGTCGGCCTCCGGCTCGCCGTCCTCGCAGGTCTACATCGCCCTGCGCCAGGTGGTGCTGTCGGCGACCATGGCCCGCCGAATCACCGAAATCCGCGCCGGCGGCAGCGGCGCCGGCATGGCCGGCGAAGCCCTGGTCCGCGACGCGACCGTGTTCGGCAACGTCCTCACAGGCCTGCGCAAGGGCGACGCCTCGTTCGGCGTGACCGCGCTGTCCAACGGCGGCGCGCTCGCCGCGCTGGGCCAGGCCGAGGCGCTGTGGCTGGAAATGAAGAAGGACCTGGACGCCATCTCGGCCAGCTCGAAGGAGCTGTTCCAGGCCCAGGCCGCGGCCGAATCGATCACCGGCGGCTCGGAAAAGCTGCTCGGCGAGAGCGAGACGCTGTTCAGCGCCTTCACCGCCTTCGGCTCGCTGCGCGACAAGAGCTTCTTCGGCAACATCTGGCTGTCGATCGTCTCCGGTCTGGCCGCGCTGGTCGCCATCGCCGGCTTGCTGTTCTCGCTGAACTACGCCCAGCAGCGCCGCTACCAGACCACCAAGGAACTCAACGACCGTAACCAGGAGGCGATCATGCGCCTGCTGGACGAAATGGGTTCGCTCGCGGAAGGCGACCTGACGGTGAAGGCGACGGTCACCGAAGACATGACCGGCGCGATCGCCGACTCGATCAACTTCGCCGTCGAGCAGCTGCGCAGCCTGGTGCAGACGATCACCGACACCTCGGTGCAGGTGGCGTCCAGCGCCCAGGAGACCCAGGCCACCGCGATGCACCTGGCCGAAGCGGCGGAACATCAGGCCCAGGAGATCAACTCGGCCTCCGACCGCATCAGCGAAATCGCGGCCTCGATCGACCAGGTCTCGAAGAACTCGGCCGAATCGGCGGACGTGGCGCAGCGCTCGGTGCAGATCGCGACCAAGGGCGCCGGCGTGGTGCGGCAGACGATTCAGGGCATGGACTCGATCCGCGACCAGATCCAGGAAACCTCGAAGCGAATCAAGCGACTGGGCGAAAGCTCGCAGGAAATCGGCTCGATCGTCGAACTGATCAACGACATTTCCGAACAGACCAACATCCTGGCGCTCAACGCGGCGATTCAGGCCGCCTCGGCCGGCGAAGCGGGCCGCGGCTTCGCGGTCGTGGCCGACGAAGTGCAGCGACTCGCGGAACGCGCGTCCAACGCAACCAAGCGAATCGAGACGCTGGTCCAGACAATTCAGTCCGACACCAACGAAGCTGTCAGCTCGATGGAGCAGACGACCTCCGAAGTGGTCGCGGGCGCACGACTGGCCGAGGACGCGGGTACCGCGCTGGGCGAGATCGAAAAGGTGTCGTCGGACTTGTCGAACCTCATTCAGGGCATTTCCAGCGCCGCGCAGCAGCAGTCCAGCGCGGCCTCGAACATCACCCAGACGATGAACACGATTCAGCAGATCACCTCGCAGACCTCGCAGGGCGCCAACCAGACGGCGGCGTCGATCGGAAACCTGGCGCAGCTGGCGGCCGACCTGCGCCGTTCGGTCGCCGACTTCAAGCTGCCGGCCTGATCGGGGCCGGACGCTACGGCTCAGGCATTGCGGTTCGAGACGGATCAAAAGAAGGGTTGTACCGAGGATGAAGCTTCCGACACATCGCTGGCCGAGCCAGGAGACGGGTCTGCAGAACCCCGCTGACGGGCGGGTGTGGGCATGACCGCGTTGCGCGAAGCGATCGACACCACCACGCTGGGCTGGATCAAGCCCGAGCTGGACGAGACCTTGCGCCAGGCGCGCCAGGAGATCGAAGCGTTCGCCGAAGAACCCGGCGACGCTGCGCGCATGCGGGTGTGCGCGAACCATCTGCACCAGGTGCACGGCACCTTGCGCATGGTCGAGCTGTACGCCCCGGCGATGGTGGCCGAGGAAATGGAGCGGCTGGCGATCGCCCTGCAGCAGGGCCAGGTCGCCGACCGCGACGAGGCCTGCGCGGCGCTGATGCGCGGCGTGGTCTTGCTGCCCGACTACCTGGAACGCCTGCAAGGCGGTCACCGCGATATTCCGATCGTGCTGCTGCCGCTGTTGAACGAACTGCGCGCGACCCGCGGCGAGTCCGGCCTCAGCGAGAGCGTGCTGTTCGCGCCCAATCTGGATCGGCCGCTGCCGGCGCATCTGCCGCCGCCGTTGCCGGTCGCGGCCGCCGCCGGCCGCAACGCCAGCGCGCCGCACCTGGCCGCGCTGCGCGACGCCCTGGCCGCCTGGCCGGAAGAGGGCGCGCCGGCCCATCCGAACCAACTGGCTTCGGCCATCGACGGCCTGCTCGCCGACGTGGTGCTGGAGCCGGTGCGGCGCATGCTGTGGGTCGCCTCGTCGGTGGCCCATGCCGTGCGCGACGGCGCGCTGGAACCGACCCGCGCCCTGCGCCAGGCCTTCGGCGGCGTCGAGCGCGAAGCGCGCCAGCTGCTGTCCGACGACGGCTTCAGCGCGCCGCGCGGCGAGCCCGCGGCCGAACCGACCCGGCAGCTGCTGTACCACGTCGCCCATAGCGACGGCCGCCATCCGGCCCTGGACGACCTGCGCCAGACCTTCGAACTCGCCGCGCACCTGCCCAGCGAATCCGAACTCGAACACGCCCGCGGCAGCCTCAGCGGCCGCAACCGTGCCCTGCTCGACACCGTCGCCGCGGCGATCAAGGAAGACCTGCTGCGGGTCAAGGACGCGCTCGACCTGCATCTGCGCACCAACCAGACCGATCCGGGCGAGCTGCGGCCGCAGGTCGAGGCCCTGGCCCGGGTCAGCGACACCCTCGGCATGATGGGCCTGGGCATGGCCCGCACCGTCGTACTGCAGCAGCGCGACGCGATGAACGAGATCGTCGACGGCCGCCGCGCCGCCGACGAAGGCACCCTGCTCGATGTCGCCGGCGCCCTGCTGTACGTCGATGCCTCGCTGGACGACCAGGTCACCCGCCTGGGCCTGCCCGACGAGCGCGGCGACGAGGACCTGCTGGCCGGCGAGGCGCGCAAGGTGCTCGACGTGGTCGCGCGCGAAGCCATCGCCAATTTCGGCGACGCTCGCCAGGCCTTCGTCGCCTTCGTCGAGACCAAGTGGGACCACGAAGAACTCAACGAAGTGCCGCGCGTGCTCGACGAAGTCGCCGGCGCCTTGCGCATGATCGAGCTGCCGCTGGCGGCCGATTACCTGACCGGCATCAAGCGCTACACCGAAGTCGAACTGATCGGCCGCCGCCGCGTGCCCAGCGGCCAGCAGCTCGACACTCTCGCCGACGCCCTGGCGAGCCTGGAGTACTACCTCGAAGCGCTGCGCGAGCAGCGCCCGAACCGCGACGACATCCTCGACATCGCCCGCCAGAGCCTGGAAGCGCTGCGCTACTGGCCGCTGCCGGACGTGATCCGGGTCGAAGCCCCGGCGCTCGCGCCGGTCGAGGCGACGCCGGCTGCCGCCGCATCCGTCGCGCTCGCGCAGGACCCGGCCGCCGAGGCGCAAGACAGCGTCCGGACCGACGCCGTTGCCGCCGATCCGGCGCCGAACCTCGATGCGAGCGGGTTCGCCGCCGTCGCTGACGGCACTGCCCGGGACGAGGTCGCGGCGCAGGCCGCCAGCGTCGAATCCGCTGCGCAAGCGGTGGCCGAAACGCCGGCCGTCGAAACCTCGATCGTCGCAAGCTTGGCCGCCGAAGCTGCTGCGGTCGAAGCTCCTGCCGTCGAAGCCGCTGCGGTCCAGACCGCATCGATCGACGCGGGTTCGGTCGCAACCGGCGCCGCCGAGCCCGCGCTCGCGGCGACCCCGGTCTACGGCGGTTTCGAACAGGTCGACGATATCGACGACGAGGTTCGCGAGATCTTCCTCGAAGAGTTCGAGGAAGAGATCGGCAACCTCGACCAGTTGCTGCCGGCCTGGCGCGAAGCGCCGGAAGACCTGGCGCGGGTGCAGCCGGTGCGGCGCGTGTTCCACACCCTCAAGGGCAGCGGCCGCCTGGTCGGCGCCAAGACCCTGGGCGAGTTCAGCTGGAAGATCGAGAACCTGCTCAATCGCGTGCGCGAGCACGGCCGCGCCTCCAGCCCGGAAGTGATCGACCTGGTCGAGCACGCGCATCGCGCCCTGCCGGGCTTCTACGCCGCGCTGCGCAACGAAGCCCCGCTCAGCATCGACGTGTCCGGCCTGGAAGCGCACGCCGATCTGCTCGCCAGCGGCGAGGAAGCCTTCTACCAGCCTCCGCAGCCCGTCGTCGCGGCGCCGGCCGAGCCGGAAGCGGTCGCCGACGCCGAAGCGCCGAAGCCGATCGTCGACGGTCCCTACGTGCCGGCCGCGGTCGACCCGGTGCTGCTGGAGATCCTGGACGGCGAAGTCGCCGGCCACCTGGTCACCATCGAAGCCTGGCTCAACGCATCGCAGACCCAGCCGCAGCGCGCCAGCGATGCGCTGCAGCGCTCGATCCATACCTTGAACGGCGCGTTCGCGATGACCGAAGTGCCGGTCATCACCGACGTCACCGCGCCGACCGAAGCCTACGTCAAGCGCCTGCTCGCCAGCGGCGCGCCGGCCAGCGCCGAAGGCGTGGCCGCGCTGGGCGCGGTCGCCGCGGCGATCCGGGTGACGGTGCAGGCGTTGAAGTCGCCGGCCCCGCACGTACCGCTGTTCGTCGGCCTGCCCGAGCGCATCGAAGCGCTGCGCGACAGCCTGCCGGATGCGCGCGCGCCGATCGTCGTCGACGACGAGATCGATGCCGCGATCGACAACGATGCCGACGCCGACGCGTCGACCGAACTGACCGCGGTGCACGACCTCAGCGCCTTCGGCGAGGACGCGCCGGCGCAGGAAACGAAGCAGGACGAGCCCGAACTCGCCGAGTCGTCGGTCGCCAACGGCATCGACCTGGACCTGGACGATTCCGCGCTGGAAATCGGCCTGGACCGCCTGCCGGGCGAGTTCGATCCGATCACTGCCCGCGCCCTGGGCCTGGTCGGCGGCAGTTCCATCGCCGCCGCCGAAGCGCAGCGCGTGGAAGCCGAGCGCCTGGCCGCGGAACGGGCCGAAGCCGAACGCCTGGCTGCGGAACGCGCCGAAGTCGAGCGCCTGGAAGCCGAACGCCTCGCCGCCGAACAGGCCGAGGCCGCACGTCTCGCGGCCGAACAAGCCGAAGCCGAGCGCCTGGAAGCCGAACGCGTCGCGGCCGAACTGGCCGAGGCCGAGCGTCTGGCCGCCGAGCAGGCCGAAGCCGAGCGTCTGGAAGCCGAACGTGTCGCGGCCGAACAGGCCGAGGCCGAGCGTCTGGCCGCCACGCGTTCGGCTTCCAGGCGCTCGGCTTCGGCCTGCTCGGCGGCCAGACGCTCGGCCTCGGCCTGCTCGGCGGCGAGACGTTCGGCCTCAAGACGTTCGGCTTCGGCTTGTTCCGTCGCCAGGCGCTCGGCTTCGGCCTGTTCGGCGGCGAGGCGTTCGGCTTCCAGGCGTTCGGTTTCGGCGCGTTCCGCAGCCAGGCGTTCGGCTTCGGCCCGTTCCGCGGCCAGGCGCTCGGCTTCCACGCGCTGCGCTTCGGCGGCGGCGATGGAACTGCCGCCGACCAGGCCCAGGGCGCGGGCAGTGATCGGATCGAACTCGCCCGGCAGGCGGTCCAGGCCGATTTCCAGCGCGGAATCGTCCAGGTCCAGGTCGATGCCGTTGGCGACCGACGACTCGGCGAGTTCGGGCTCGTCCTGCTTCGTTTCCTGCGCCGGCGCGTCCTCGCCGAAGGCGCTGAGGTCGTGCACCGCGGTCAGTTCGGTCGACGCGTCGGCGCAGGAAACGAAGCAGGACGAGCCCGAACTCGCCGAGTCGTCGGTCGCCAACGGCATCGACCTGGACCTGGACGATTCCGCGCTGGAAATCGGCCTGGACCGCCTGCCGGGCGAGTTCGATCCGATCACTGCCCGCGCCCTGGGCCTGGTCGGCGGCAGTTCCATCGCCGCCGCCGAAGCGCAGCGCGTGGAAGCCGAGCGCCTGGCCGCGGAACGGGCCGAAGCCGAACGCCTGGCTGCGGAACGCGCCGAAGCCGAGCGCCTGGAAGCCGAACGCGTCGCCGCCGAGCAGGCCGAGGCCGAGCGTCTGGCCGCCGAACAGGCCGAAGCCGAACGTCTGGAATACGAACGCCTGGAAGCCGAATACGCCCAGGCCGAAGCGCCGGCGCAGGATTCGTTCGCGGCCGCCGATGCGGTCGAGGCGCCGGCCGCCGGATCCGTCGCCGTCGCTGGCGCGAGCGGCGCTTCGCTGCTGGCCGCGTTCGACGCCGATCCGGATCCGGACGAGGCGCTGGATCTGAGCGAACTCGACCCCGAACTGGTCGACATTTTCGTCGAGGAAGGCGGCGACCTGCTCGACCACTCCGACGGTCTGCTGGCGCAACTGCGCGAAACCCCGAGCGAGCGCGAGCCGCTGGTCGGCCTGCAGCGCGACCTGCATACCCTCAAGGGCGGCGCGCGCATGGCCGGCATCATGGCCGTGGGCGAACTCGGCCACGTCATGGAGTCGCTGCTCGAGTCGGTGGTCGACCACCGCACCGAACTCGGCCGCGACGGCATCGTCCTGCTCGAGCGCGGTTTCGACCGCCTGCATGCGATGGTCACCCGGGTCGGCGCGCGCCGCGCGCTGGCCATGCCGGCGACCCTGATCGCCGCCTTCGACGCGCGTTCGCGCGGCGAAGCCCTGCCGTTCCTGGCCGCAGCCGTCGCCGAACCGGCGCGCGCGAGCGCGCCGGCGGCGCAGCCCGCGCAGCCGGCGATCGAGGGCGGCCTCAAGCCGCTGTCGGCGCCGATCAGCGAAGCGCCGCTCAACGACGACGACGACATCGGCGTGCGCGCGCCGCAGGAGCAGGTGCGCATCCGCGCCGACCTGCTCGACCGTCTGGTCAACTACGCCGGCGAAGTCGCGATCTATCGCGCCCGTCTGGAGCAGCAGCTGGGCGCGTTCCGCGGCGCGATCGCGGAAATGGCCCAGACCAACCTGCGCATGCGCGACCAGCTGCGCCGCCTGGAAATCGAGACCGAAGCGCAGATCATCGCCCGCTACCAGCGCGAGGGCGAGGCCGGCGACCAGGCCTTCGATCCGCTGGAACTGGACCGCTTCTCGACCCTGCAGCAGCTGTCGCGCGCGCTGACCGAATCGGCGGCCGACCAGACCAGCCTGCAGAACACCCTCGACGACCTCACCCGTCAGTACGAAACCCTGCTGCTGCAGCAGTCGCGAGTCAGCTCGGAACTGCAGGAAGGCCTCATGCGCACGCGCATGGTGCCGTTCGACACCCTGCTGCCGCGTTTGCGCCGCGTGGTCCGCCAGGCCTCCAGCGAGCTCGGCAAGCAGGTCGCGCTGAAGCTGGAAGGCACCCAGGGCGAACTCGACCGCAACGTGCTCGAACGCATGACCGCGCCGCTGGAGCACATGCTGCGCAACGCGGTCGCGCACGGCCTGGAGCGGCCGGAGCAGCGCCGCGCCGCCGGCAAGGCGGACGAAGGCACGGTGCGCATCGCGGTGCGCCGCGAAGGTTCCGAAGTCGTGCTGGAAGTGGCCGACGACGGCGCCGGCCTGGACCGCGCGGCGATCCGCCGCCGCGGCGAAGAGCGCGGCCTGATCCGCAGCGATGCGGTGCTGTCCGACGCCGACCTGGACGCGCTGATCCTGGAGCCGGGCTTCTCCACCGCCGACGAGGTCAGCCGTCTGGCCGGCCGCGGCGTCGGCATGGACGTGGTCGCCAGCGAAGTGCGCCAGCTCGGCGGCACCCTCGACATCCATTCCCGCCCCGGCCTGGGCGTGCATTTCACCCTGCGCCTGCCGCAGACCCTGGCGGTCACCCAGGCGGTGTTCGTGCGCATCGGCGACTCCACCTTCGCCGTGCCGATCGCCTCGGTGCGCGGCGTCGGCCGGCTCTCGCGCGAACTGCTCGAGCAGGGCGAGGTGGCCTACCGCTACGGCGGCGAGGACTACCCGGTCCACGACCTGGGCCTGCTGGTCGGCCATGCGCCGGCCAAGGCCGAAGGCCAGCTGCAGATGCCGCTGCTGCTGATCCGCTCGGGCGACCTGCGCGCCGCGGTGTCGGTCGACCAGGTGGTCGGCAACCGCGAAATCGTGGTCAAGCCGGTCGGTCCGCAGGTGGCTTCGGTGCCGGGCATCTTCGGCGCGACCATCATGGGCGACGGCCGCGTGGTGGTGATCCTCGACGTCGCGCCGCTGGTGCGCCGCCGCACCGTGCTGCTGCAGGACTTCGCTCAGGCCGCGGCGCCGCCGCCGGCTCCGGCCGAACACCGCCGCGTGCCGCTGGTGATGGTGGTCGACGACTCGGTCACCATGCGCAAGGTCACCGGCCGCGTGCTGGAACGCCACAACTTCGAGGTCATGACCGCGAAGGACGGCGTCGATGCGCTCGAGCGCATGGCCGAGCGCGTGCCCGACCTGATGCTGCTCGACATCGAAATGCCGCGCATGGACGGCTACGAGCTGGCCACCCAGATGAAGGCCGACGCGCGCATGCGCGAGGTGCCGATCGTGATGATCACCTCGCGTACCGGCGAGAAGCACCGCCAGCGTGCGTTCGAGATCGGCGTCGAGCGCTACCTCGGCAAGCCCTACCAGGAACCGGAATTGATCCGTAACGTGTACGAACTGCTTGGAATTTCCCGTAGTCATGGCTGAAGCAGAACGTCGCGTAGCGTTGTTGGCGCGGGCCGGCGTGGCCCGCGACCGTTTGCGCAGTGCGCTCGGCGATGCCGGCGCGAACCTGGTGCTGGAAGGCGATCCGACCTCGCTGGATCCGGCCGCGCTCGACGCGGCCGACCCGGACGTGGTCGTGGTCGTGCTCGATCCCGCCACCGAGGATGCGCTGGACCGGTTCGAGGCAGTGCTGGTCGATCCGTCGATCGAGGTGCTGTTCGAAGAAGCCGAGCTGACCGTGGCCCGCGAGGGCTGGGACGAAGCGCGCTGGGCGCGCCATCTGGCCGCCAAGCTGCACCGGCACGACGACGTGCTGCCGCCCGGGCGCGAGCCCGAGCCGGAGCCCGAGCCGATGTTCTCCGCCGACGCTTTCCAGCGTCCGAGCTCGCCGGCCTCGGCCCTGGCCCAGGACGTGCAGACGATCGACTTCGATCCGGCGTCCAGCGAGATGTCGCAGGATCCCTCGGCGTTCATCGCCGCCGAGCAGATCGGCGAACTGTCGCGGCTGGCTCCGCCGCCGCGCGCTAGCGAAGCGCCGGCGGACGATGCATCGGATCTGCCGGCCGCCGAGCCGGCGGGCGAATTCGACATCGGCCGCCTGACCCTGGAAGCGATCGAGACCCAGTCCGCCGTGCCGGGCCAGCCGAAGCCGTACGTGGGCGAGCCGGAATGGAACGACCAGCGGATCGATGCCGGCCAGATCGAGGTCGAGTACCTCGATGAGGGCCTCAGCGATGCCGGGCTCGCCGAATCGAAGTTCGGCGAGCTGGAGCTTGCCGATCTTGAGCAGGCCGATCTGGGGCAGGCCGATCTTGAGCAGACTGATCCGGAGCGCATCGACGCCGGGCAGGCGCCGGTCGCCGACACGCCGCTGGAACTGGACGACATCGGCGACATCGCCGCCTGGCAGCCGCCCAGCCATCGCCTGGACGACGAACTGGTCGATCTGGACCGCAAGTTCGCCGACGCCGGCACCTCGATCGAGCTGGAAGAGGACGCGCACTCGGCGTCGTCCGCCGCCTCCGGCGCGGTCGCGCCGATCGATTTCGACGACGGCCGCGGCGGCGATGCCGGCGCCGAAGCCCAGTCCTTCGCCGGCGGTTTCGACTTCGATTTCGCCGCCGACCCGCTGCCGCTGGAAAAGGCCGCCGCACCGCCGCCGCCGGCGGTGCCGGACTGGTCCTTCAGCGACGAGGCCAGCCTGATCGGCGCGGCCAGCGGCCAGTCGCCGGCGCCGACCGCGCCGGGCCTGGACGCGCACGATCTGGAAGAGATCGAGCGACGCATTTCCGGCCTGGAACTGGTCGACGACCGCGCTCCGGTATCGACCCGCAGCGGTGCGGTGCTGGTGTTGGCCGGCATCGGCGGCCCCGACGCGGTGCGCCAGCTGCTCGGCGCGCTGCCGGAGAACTTCGGTCGCCCGGTGCTGGTCCAGCAACGCCTCGACGGCGGCCGCTACGACCGCCTGGTGGCGCAGATGCAGCGCGCGACGCCGGTGCTGGTCAAGCTCGCCGAACCCGGCGCGCGCACCATCGACGGGGTGATCTACATCCTGCCGGCCGGCGTCGGCGTGGATGCCGGCGACAGCGGCATCCAGTTCGTCGAGGACGGCGGCGAGGTGCTGGACGCCTTGCCGGCCGCGGACAGCGCCGTGCTGTTGTTCAGCGGCGCCGATCCGGCCCAGGTCGACCCGGCGATGAAGCTGGCCGTGCACGGCGCATTGGTGCTCGGCCAGGCGCCGGACGGTTGCTACGACGCGGCGGCTGCGGCCGCGGCGATCGCGCGCGGCGCCGGCCAGGGCCAGCCGGCCGAGCTGGCGGCCAAGCTGGCCGCGCGCTGGTCGACCCGCAGCCCGCTGTAAAGAAAGCGCCGCGCGCCGCTGCGGCGGCGCTCGGCGACGCCGCGGCCTCGGGCCGCGGCCCGCATCAACTTCCGGCAGCATCCCGCTGCCGCAGCAGCACCGTAAGGCCGCGCGATCCGCGGCGAGGACGCGAGCGATGTCGAACGACGACCAGCAACACCCGGCCACCGAAAGCGCAAGCCAGGCCGACATCCGCGGCGTGTTGATCCAGGTGGCCGGCGCGCGTCTGCTGCTGCCCAACGCGACCATCGCCGAGGTGTTGTCGTACGCGCCGCCGGCGCCGGTCGAAGGCGCGCCGCGCTGGTTGCTGGGCCGGATCCGCTGGCGCGGCTGGCAGCTGCCGTTGATCGCGTTCGGCGAACTGTCCGGGCTGGCCTCCGAACAGGGCGGCCTGGGCAGCAAGGTGGTCGTGCTCAAGGCGCTCAGCGCGGCCTCGCGCCTGCCTTACTTCGCCCTGCTGACCCAGGGCTTCCCGCGCCTGGTGACGGTGTCGAGCCAGACCTTGCTGGTCGACGGGGTCGAAGACGAAATCCTCCCGCACGGCGTGCAGGCGCGCGTGCTGCTCAACGACGACCGCGCCCTGCTGCCCGACCTGGAAGCGGTCGAGGCCTTGATCGGCGAAGCGCTCGCGCAGGCGGCGTGAACCGCGACGCCGCGCAGGCGCAGCCAGCGAGCGCGCCCAAGCGCTACGCCTCGGTCGATGCGCTGCGCGGCCTGACCGTCGCGGCGATGCTGCTGGTCAACAATCCAGGCGACTGGAGCCATGTCTACGCGCCGCTGCTGCACGCGCAATGGCACGGCTTCACTCCGACCGACCTGGTGTTCCCGATGTTTTTGTTCATCGTCGGGGTATCGATTTCGCTTGCGCTGATGCCGCGACGCGAAGCCGGCGCCGCACCGGCGACGTTGTTGCGTCCTGCGCTGTGGCGAGCCGCGCGCATCGTCGGCCTGGGCCTGCTGCTGCACCTGTGCGCGATGTGGGCGACCGGGCACGAGGCCTTGCGCCTGCCCGGCGTGCTGCAGCGGATCGGCCTGTGTTTCGCCGCAGCGGCGCTGATCGCGCTGTATCTGCCGGCGCGAGCGCAATGGCTCGGCTTCGCGGCCTTGCTCGGCGGCTATGCCTGGCTGCTCGCCGGAGGCGGCAGCTATGCGCCGTTCGAGAACATCGCCAGTCGCCTCGACTATGCGTTGTTCGGCGTCCACGTGTACCAGATCGATCCGGCCAGCGGCCGCGGCCACGATCCCGAAGGCCTGGTCTCGACCCTGGGCGCCCTGGCCACCACCGTGCTCGGCCTGCGCGCCGGCGATTGGCTGCGCCACGGCGATCTGCGCGCCCTGTTGGCGGCCGGCGCGTTGGCGCTGGCTGCGGGCTGGGTGCTGGGGCAGTGGCAGCCGATCAACAAGAACCTGTGGACCCCGGCCTACGTGCTGTGGGCCGGCGGCTGGTCGTGCTGGATCCTGGCCCTGTGCCACTGCCTGATCGACGTGCGCGGTTGGCCGCCGCTGGGGCGCAGCTTCGGCGTCAACGCGATCGCCGCCTACGCCGGCTCGGCCCTGCTGCTGTACGCGTTGATCGGGCTGGGCTGGTTGGAACCGATCTACCGCCACGGCTTCGCCGACTGGATGACGCCGCGCTTCGGGCCGTACCTGCCGTCGTTGGCCTTCGCCCTGGTCTTCGTCGCGCTGTGGTGGGGCGTGGTGACCGTACTCGACCGGCGCCGGATCTATTTCAAGATCTGAGTGCAGCTGCCGGTGGGTTGCGGCAGACGGCGACCGCGATAGCCTCGGCGACAGCGACAGCGACAGCGACAGCGACAGCGACAGCAACAGCGACAGCAACAGCAACAGCAACAGCAACAGCAAATCCCCCGCGCCCGCTGCGCAGGCGCCGCCCCCTTTTTCAAAGGGGGCAACAGCCGTTCGCCGCGTTGCCGTTGCCTCCTTTCAGTGGGGGCAACAGCCGTTCGCCGCGTTGCCGTTCCCTCCCTTCAAAGGGGGAAACAGCAGTTCGCCGCGTTGCGGTTCCCCCCTTTGAAAAAGGGGGGCTAGGGGGGATTTGCTTTTCGCTCTCCAGCGCGACGAAAGCTCGTCCCCGACTGTTCGCTCATAGGCCGCCTGCCGAGTCGGCAAACCGCTCCGAGCGGTTCAAGCCAGATCGCCGAACCGCGCCTGCAGCGCCGCGATCGCGGCCAGGCCGGCGGTTTCGGTGCGCAGGATGCGCGGCCCCAGGCGCAGGCCCTGGAACCCGGCGTCGCGCAGTTGCTGGCGGTCCAGCGGCGACCAGCCGCCTTCCGGGCCGATCGCCAGGACCACCGGCGCGGACAGGTCGACCGCGAGCGTGGCGAAGGCCAGTTCGCCCTCGGGGTCCAGGATCAGGCGCAGCCCGCCCGGAGACAGCGCCGCCAGGGTCGCCGCCAGCGCGCGCGGCGCGGCGACCTGCGGCACGCGCGCGCGGCCGCTTTGTTCGCAGGCCGAGGCGACCACGCTGCGCCAATGCGTCAGGCGTTTCTCCGCGCGCGCCTCGTCGAGCTTGACCTCGCTGCGCTGCGACCACAGCGGCTGCACCTGGGCCACGCCGAGCTCGGTCGCTTTCTGCAGGATCAGGTCCATCTTCTCGCCGCGGGCGATGCCCTGCAGCAGCACCAACTGCAGCGGCGATTCGCGCTCGACCGCTTGCACCGACTCGATCGCCACCCGCAGCTCGCGCTTGCCCAGCGCGACAATGCGGCCGTGGTAGTCGTTGCCGTCGCCGTTGAACAGCACGCAGGCATCGCCGACCTGATGCCGCAGCACCCGCGCCAAATGGGTGGCCGGCGCTTCCGGCAGCACGATCTCGCGGCCGGCGCCCAGATCGGCGTCGACATGGACTCGGGTCAGGCGCATGCGGCGGCCTCCTGCACGGCGTGGTCGATCGCCTCGCGGGTAGTGCGGGCGAGCAGCTCCAGCGCTTCTTCGTCGATCGAGTACGGCGGCATCCAGTACAGGGTGTCGCCGAGCGGGCGCAGCAGCACGCCGCGTTCGAGCGCGGCGCGGTAGGCGCGCAGGCCGATCCGCGCCGCCGGGTCGAACGGGCTGCGCTTGTCGCCGCCGCGGGTCAGCTCGAAGGCGACGATCATGCCGGCCTGGCGCACGTCGGCGACCTGCGGATGGCCGGCGAACTCGGCCGCGGCGCGGGCCATGCGCGCGGCGATGGCGCGGTTGCGCACCACCACGTCGTCGTCGCGGAAGATGTCCAGCGTGGCCAGCGCCGCGGCGCAGGCCAGCGGATTGCCGGTGTAGCTGTGCGAATGCAGGAAGGCGCGTTCGCGCGAGTCGTCGAGGAAGCCGTCGTAGATCGATTGGGTGGTCAGCACCGCCGCCAGCGGCAGCGCGCCGCCGGTCAGGCCCTTGGACAGGCACAGCAGGTCCGGCATGACCCCGGCCTGTTCGCTCGCGAACATCGTGCCGGTGCGGCCGAAGCCGACCGCGATCTCGTCGGCGATCAGGAACACCCCGTGCGCGTCGCACAGCTCGCGCGCCAGGCGCAGATAGGACGGGTCGTGCATGCGCATGCCGCCGGCGCACTGCACCCGCGGCTCCAGGATCAGCGCGCAGACTTCGCCGGCATGGCGTTCGAGCAGATCGCGCAAAGCCGCGGCGGCGACCTGGGCGCGTTCGGCCGGGCTCTGGCCCGGCTCGGCCAGGTAGGCGTCCGGCGATGGCGCGAACAGGGCCTCGGCCAGCAGCGGCGCGTAGATGCGCCGGTACAGCGGGATATCGCCGACCGCCAGCGCGCCCAGGGTCTCGCCGTGGTAGCCGTTCTCCAGGGCGATGAACTTGGTCCGACCCTCGACGCCGCGGTTGCGGAACCAGTGGAAGGCCATCTTCAGCGCCACCTCGACCCCGGCCGAGCCGTTGTCGGCGTAGAACACCTTGCTCAGCGGCGCGCGCCCGTCCTGGCGCGGCGCGATCGCCAGCAGGCGCTCGGCCAGTTCCACCGCCGGCGCATGCGAGCAGCCGGCCAGGATCACGTGTTCCAGGGTACGCGCCTGGGTCGCGATGGCCTCGGCGATGCGCGGCTCGGCGTGGCCGAACAGGTTGGTCCACCAACTGGAAATCGCATCCAGATAGCGGCGCCCGTCGCGACCGATCAGCCACGGGCCGCGGCCGCTGGCGATCGGCAGCAAGGGCAGGGTGTGGGGGTGTTCGCGCATCTGGGTGCAGGGGTGCCACAGCACCGCCAGATCGCGTTCGCGCCAGGCCTGCGCCGCGTCGGCGGCGCCCGGCTCTGTTAGCATCGTGGGGTCGTGAGTGATCTCTCGCATTCCCCCATTATCGTGCCTTTCCGCTCCCCGCTCATGCCCGGAGCCGCGCCATGACCCGGCGGCTGCCGATCATCCACCAGATCACCGAGCACGAGGCCGGCCCGTACCGGCTGGAACGGCTCGACCTGGAGTTCTCCAACGGCGAACGCCGTCGCTACGAGCGCCTGCACGGCCGCGGCCACGGCGCGGTGGTGGTAGTGCCGATGCTGGACGAGGACACCGTGCTGCTGGTGCGCGAATACGCCGCCGGCGTGCACCGTTACGAGCTGGGCCTGGTCAAGGGCCGGATCGACGAAGGCGAGACCGCGCTGCAGGCCGCCGACCGCGAGCTCAAGGAAGAGGCCGGCTACGGCGCGCGTTCGCTGACCGTGCTGCGCTCGCTGACCCTGGCGCCGACCTATATGAGCCATCAGGCGCAACTGGTGCTGGCGCGCGATCTCTACCCCGAGCGTCTGCCCGGCGACGAGCCGGAGGAACTCGAAGTGGTGCCGTGGAAGCTCGACGACCTGCACGAGCTGATCCTGCGCGAAGACTTCTCCGAAGGCCGCAGCATCGCCGCGCTGTTCATCGCCCGCGAATGGCTGCGCAACGGCCAGCCGCATCCGGAGCCGGCGGCATGAGCGCGGCGCCCGCGCCGCTGCTGTCCGCGGCCCAGGTCGAGGGCGCGATTTCGATCGCCCGCGCCGCGGCCGCGGCGATCCTGCAGGTCTACGACGGCGAGTTCGAAGTCGAGCGCAAGTCCGACGCCTCGCCGGTCACCGCGGCCGACCTGGCCGCGCATCATCTGATCCTCGACGGACTGGCCGAGCTGACTCCGGACATTCCGGTGCTGTCGGAAGAGTCCGCGCACGAGGTCGATGCCGAGCAGCGCCGCGCCTGGCCGCGGCTGTGGCTGGTCGATCCGCTCGACGGCACCCGCGAGTTCGTCAAGCGCAACGGCGAGTTCTCGGTCAACCTGGCCCTGATCGACCAGGGCGTGGCGGTGTTCGGCCTGGTGCTGGCGCCGGTCGGGGGCGCGCTGTGGCACGCCCAGCGCGGCGGCCCGGCGTATCGCCGCGACGGCGACGCCGAGCGCGAGATCCGGGTGCGTTCGCCGGCGGCGCGGCCGCTGCGGGTGGCTGCCAGCCGCTCGCATTTCAGCGAGCACAGCGAACAATTCATGGTCCGCGCGCATCGCGCCGCGCCGGACGGCATCCGCATGGTCAGCCTCGGCTCGTCGCTGAAGTTCTGCCGCATCGCCGAAGGCGAACTGGACCTGTATCCGCGCTTCGGCCCGACCAGCGAGTGGGACACCGCCGCCGGCCAATGCGTGCTCGAGGCCGCCGGCGGCGCGCTGGTGGACCCGCAGGGACGGCCGTTCCGCTACAACCAGCGCGCGCATATTCTCAACGGCGACTTCGTCGCCCTCGGCGATCGCGATCTGCCGTGGAAGGAGTGGCTCGATGGCTGAAGTACTGCAACTGCCGCCGGGCATCGCCGGCCTGCTGGCGATCATGGCCCGGCTGCGCGACCGCGACGGCGGTTGCCCCTGGGACATCGAACAGACCTTCGCCACGATCGCGCCGTACACGATCGAGGAAGCCTACGAAGTCGCCGACGCGATCGACCGCCAGGACCTGGCCTCGCTCAAGGACGAACTCGGCGACCTGCTGTTGCAAGTGGTGTTCCATGCGCGGATGGCCGAGGAGCAGGGCGCGTTCGCCTTCGACGACGTGGTCGCGGCGATCAGCGACAAGATGGTGCGCCGGCATCCGCATGTGTTCGGCGACGCCAGCTTCGAGGACTCCGAGGCCCAGACCGTGGCCTGGGAAGAACAGAAGCGGCGCGAGCGCGAGGCGGCGGGCGAGGCCGACACCTCGGTGCTGGCCGGCATCGCCCGCGGACTGCCGGAATGGCAGCGCGCGGTGAAGCTGCAAAAGCGCGCCGCCACGGTCGGCTTCGACTGGCCCGACGTGCGCCCGGTGATCGCCAAGCTGCACGAAGAGATCGAGGAAGTGCGGGTCGAATTCGACGCGGTCGCCGCCGCGCCGGACGACGCGCAGGCGCGCGACCGGCTGGAGGACGAGATCGGCGACCTGCTGTTCGTCTGCGCCAATCTCGCCCGCCACGGCAAGGTCGACGTCGGCGCCGCGCTGCGCCGCGCCAACCTGAAGTTCGAACGCCGCTTCCGCAGCATGGAAGTGCTGGCGGCGCAGGACGGCCTGTCCCTGGCCGAGCTGCCGCTGGAAGGCCAGGACGCGTACTGGGACCAGGCCAAGCGCGCCGAACGCGACGACTGAGCGCATGCTCAAGACCCTGGCGCTGTTCGTGCTGACCGCGCTGGCGGAGATCGTCGGCTGTTACCTGCCGTATCTATGGTTGCGCAAGGCCGGCAGCGCCTGGCTGCTGTTGCCGGCCGCGGCCGCGCTGGCCGCGTTCGCCTGGCTGCTGACCCTGCATCCGACCGCATCGGGGCGGGTCTACGCGGCCTACGGCGGGGTCTACGTCAGCGTCGCGATCTTCTGGCTGTGGTGGGTCGACGCGGTGCGGCCGACGCGCTGGGACCTGCTCGGCGCCGGGCTGTGCCTGGCCGGCATGGCGGTGATCATGTTTGCGCCGCGCGGCGCTTGAGCCGAAGCCTGCGAGCGGCGCGTGTACCGATGGACAAGGGGGACGCGTGCGTTGTTTGATTCTGGGGCTCGCGCTGGCGGTCTTGTGCCTGGGTAGCGGGCGGGCGCACGCCGCGGCGGAGGACGATCTGCTCGTTTTCGTCGGCGAGCGGATATCGGTGAAGCGGTTCGAGCCGGTCCTGGGACTGAACGAACTGCTGATGGACGCCGCTTTCAAGGCCCGGTTCCGCATCCGCCAGGTGCTGCACGGCAGTTACCGCGGCGAGGTCGTCGCTTTCGAGGCCTACGATCACTACGGCTGGCCTGGGTTTTCAGGCGTGGCGAACTCGTTGCTGTTCGTTTCACGGGTCGGCGATACCTACTACCAGCACAAGTACCAGTACTACCCCGTGTTCCGGACCGCGGACGGTGGCTGGGCCGGTTGCGGCCCGGTGGGCGAAAACAATGCGCGGGCCCGCCGCGGCGTCGCTGAGGCCAGGCCGATCGCATTCGCCGAAGCGGCCTTTCATCCGCTGCGGGAGGAATGGTCGAGCGCCACGCGCAGGAAGTTGTTCGCGCGTCGTCATTTCAGATTGGTCGGCAATCGCGCCTATTGCCTGAGCGGAACTCCGGTACAGGAGTTGTTCGAGGCCAAGAAACGCAGCTCGCTGCGCGAGGACGGTTTGTTCGGCGGCCGCGCCGACTAGGCGCCGAGGCGGGTACTTGATTCGCCGCCCGAGCGGGTTCAGGATCGAACGGTACGGATGCGCCACGACCGGAGGGACCATGGCCGAGCGTTTCGCCAGTTTCCGCGAGTTCTACCCGTTCTATCTCAGCGAGCACAGCAACCGCACCAGCCGCCGGCTGCACTTCGTCGGCAGTTGCGGAGTCTTGTTGCTGCTCGCGCTGGCGATCGCGCAGGGGCGGCCTTGGCTGCTGCTGGCGGCGCTGGTGTGCGGCTACGGCTTCGCCTGGGTCGGGCATTTCTTCTTCGAGAAGAACCGGCCGGCGACGTTCAAGCACCCGCTGTACTCCTTCGTCGGCGACTGGGTGATGTTCAAGGACATCCTGACCGGCAGGATCAAATTCTGAGTTTCCACCGGCCGCCGCGCGCGCCTGCGGCGGCGCTTTCAAGGACGATCGCGATGAAGTCCACTGTGTTCGGCTGCGCGCTGCTCCTGGCCGCGCTGCCGTCGTTGGCGTCGCCGGCCGCGGCGCCGGACCGGCCGATGCGCAAGTCCGCCTGGCTGGCCGAGGCGATGGACAGCAAGACCTGTCCTATCGTCTCGATCCGCCTGGTCGGCGAGAACCCGCGCGCGGCCGACGGCGAGGACACGATCGCCACGATCTGGCGCAGCGCCGAGGACGAACTCGCCGACCTCGATCGCTGGCCGACCCTGTATCTGTCGTTGGCCGGGCGCCCGTTGGCGCTGCGCCGCGTGCCGCCGGCCGGCGACGTCGAAAGCGCGGCGCTGAGCGGCGAGACGCTGCTGCGTTGGTCGGCGTCCAGGCAAGGCGTTTCCGCGAGCCTGCGTTTGCGCGCGCCGCGCCTGTGGGTGGAGAACGACGGCGCCTGGACCGAGGTCGCGCCCGCGCGCATGCGCCAGGCGCGCGAGGCGATGGATGGGGCCAGCACCCGCAGCGTATGGGTCGGTCACCTGACCCTGGTCAGCGCGGCCGGGCGCTGGCAGGCGCCGGTGCGGGTGGAGTCGCTGTGCGGGCCCTGAGCCGCTGCTGGCTCAATCCAGGAAGATCAGCCAGGCCGCGACCACGATCAGGGCGAAGCCGGCCCAATGGTTCCACTTCAAGGGCTCGCCGAGATACCAGGCGGAGAAGCCGGCGAACACCAGCAGGGTGATCACTTCCTGCATGCCCTTGAGCTGCGGCGCCGAATACACCGCGCTGCCGAGCCGGTTGGCCGGCACCTGCAGGCAGTACTCGAACAGGGCGATGCCCCAGCTGACCGCGATGGCGACGGTCAGCGGCGAGGACTTGTACTTCAGATGTCCGTACCAGGCGAAAGTCATAAAGACATTCGAGCCGAGCAACAGCAAGATCGGATACAGACGGTCGGCAAGCATACGGCGAGTTCCGGAGTGGATCGCCCAGCGTAGCGGGGGCCTTCACGGGCCGTCCACCTTGGCGAGGGCAACCTTCACAAAACTGAAGGAATGGAGAGGCTGTATGCAGGGTACGAGAGACGGGGGCCTGGTCCTCATCGTCGAAGACAACCGCAACATCTCCGAAATGGTCGGCGAATATCTGGAAAGTCGCGGATTCGAGGTCGATTACGCCGCCGACGGCGTGGACGGCTACCGCCTCGCCACCGAGAACAGTTACGACGTGGTGGTGCTCGACCTGATGCTGCCGCGCATGGACGGCATCGAGGTATGCAAGAAGCTGCGTGAAGAGGCCCGCAAGTCGACCCCGGTGCTGATGCTGACCGCACGCGACACCCTGGACGAGAAGCTGACCGGCCTCAGCGCCGGCGCCGACGACTACCTGACCAAGCCGTTCGCGATCCAGGAACTGGAAGCGCGCCTGCGCGCCCTGATCCGGCGCGAACGCCGCCAGGTCGGCGGCGAGGTGCTCAAGGTCGCCGACCTGGTGCTGGACCCGGCCAGCCTGCGGGTGACCCGCGGCGGCAGCGAACTGCAACTCTCGCCGATCGGCCTGCGCCTTTTGACCATCCTGATGCGCGAGTCGCCGCGCGTGGTCAGCCGGCAGGAGATCGAGCGCGAGATCTGGGGCAACGGCTTGCCCGACTCGGACACCTTGCGCAGCCATCTCTACAATCTGCGCAAGACCATCGACAAACCTTTCGACAAGCAACTGCTGCATACGGTGCAGAGCGCCGGCTATCGCGTTGCGGACATCTCGCAGCCGCCGGACTGACCTATCGACACCGTGCCGCAAGGGTTACCGCGCAAGATCAAGCTTGCTTTCATCCTGCAGGCCTTGATCGGCAGCGTCGCGATCACGCTGGGCATTCTCCTGGCGGGGTTGGCGGTGCGCCACGTGGTGCTCGAGCAGCGCATGCAGCGCGAAGCCGACGACTACTGGGCCGGGCGCGAGCGCGACCCGAACTACCCCTTGCCGCGGACCTCGACCACCCGCGGCCACTTCGTCGCCGCCGGCGGCAACGACTCGCAGTTGCCGCTGGGGATCCGCAACGTCGATTCGGGGCTGCACAACCTGCCCGGCGGCGGCCGGGTGGTGCTGGTGGACCGGCGCGAAGCCGGCACCTTCTACATGATCTACGCCACCGACCTGATCGACGAGGCGATCCTCTACACCGGCCTGTTCTCGCTGCTGTTCTCGCTGCTGACCACCTACCTGATCTCCTGGCACACCTACCGCACCTCCAAGCGCCTGGTCTCGCCGGTCAGCTGGCTGGCCAACGTGGTCAGCCAATGGGACCCGCGCGATCCCGACACCAGCCTGATCGAGCCGATCAAGTTCCCCTACGACCCCGGCAGCGAAGTGCGCCGGCTGTCGAGCGCGCTCAGCGGCCTGGCCGAACGGGTCAGCGACTTCGTCCAGCGCGAGCGCGACTTCACCCGCGACGCCAGCCACGAGCTGCGCACCCCGCTGACGGTGATCCGGGTCGCCACCGACCTGATGCTGGCCGACCCGGACACGCCGGTGCGCGCGCAGCGATCGCTGCTGCGGGTGCAGCGCGCCGGCCGCGACATGGAGGCGGTGATCGACGCCTTCCTGATCCTGGCCCGCGAATCCGACGTCGAGCCGCAGTCGGAAGAGTTCGCGGTGCGCGACATCGTCGACAACGAGATGGAACGGCTGCTGCCGCTGCTCAACGGCAAGCCGGTCGAGCTGCACCTGTACGACGAGGGCGGGCCGCGCCTGGTCGCGCCGCCGCATGCGCTGGGGGTGATGATCGGCAACCTGCTCAGCAACGCGGTGCGCTTCACCGACCAGGGCCGGATCGACGTGCGCCTGAGCCGCGACAGCGTCGAGATCCGCGACACCGGCATCGGCATGTCGGTGGAGACCCTGACCAAGGCCTTCACTCCGTTCTACCGCGCCGATTTCTCCTCCGGCGACGGCAAGGGCATGGGCCTGTCGATCGTGCGCCGGCTGGGCGAGCGCTTCGGCTGGCCGGTGACCCTGACCAGCGCGCCGGGCCAGGGCACCACCGCGGTGATCCGGTTCCGTCCCGGCAGCGCCACCGTCAGCTTCGGCCCGCCGCCGCGCCGGCCCGAACTCTGAACGTCGCGCCCGCGCCGGACGCCGGCGCCTGCGACGGTTTCGCCGCGATCCGAATCCTTGGGCAGAATCGTTCGTGCGCTTCGGCGCGACGGTGCCGCCGCTTCGATCCCGGCTGAACCGTCGCTGCGCCGCCGCGTCCGTGCCGTCGTCGCCGCCCGCGCCGGTGTCAACCGCATTCAGCCTCGTGCGTTGGCGCCTGCATAACCATCGAAACCAGCCTCATGAGCGCAGCCAAGCCGTCCTCCCCGTCCCGACCGACTGCCGCCGCGCGGCCGCGCAAGTCGCCCTGGCCGCAACGGCTGCTGATCGCGGCGGTGCTGGCGGCGCTGGCCGGCGGCGGCTGGTACTACTACCGCAAGCACAACGCCGCCGAAGCGGCCGGCGCCTACCGCACCGCCAAGATCGAGCGCGGCGACATCCGGGTGGCGATCTCGGCCACCGGCGCGCTGGCGGCGATCTCGACCGTCGACGTCGGCAGCCAGATCTCCGGCCAGGTCACCGACGTGCTGGTCGATTACAACGACCGGGTCAGCAAGGGCCAGGTGATCGCGCGCATCGACCCGGCCACCTACGAGGCGCAGATCGCCCAGGGCTCGGCGCAGATCGAGAACGCGCGCGCCGGCCTCGCCACCGCCCAGGCCACCCTGCGCAACGCCGAACTCGACTACCAGCGCAAGGCCGAACTGGCGGCCAAGCAACTGGTCTCGCGCAGCGACGCCGACCTGGCCCGCGCCGCGCGCGACCAGGCCCGCGCCCAGCTCAACGGCGCCCAGGCCCAGATCCAGCAGCAGATCGCCTCGACCCAGACCACCCGGCTCAACCTGCAGCGCACGGTGATCCGCGCGCCGGTCGACGGCGTGGTCCTGACCCGCAGCGTCGAGCCCGGCCAGACCGTGGCCGCCAGCCTGCAGTCACCGGTGCTGTTCCAGATCGCCGAGGACCTGTCGAAGATGGAGATCGTGCTGGCGATCGACGAGGCCGACATCGGCCAGGTCAAGGCCGGCCAGGGGGTGAACTTCACCGTCGACTCCTTCCCCGACCGGCGCTTCCGCGGCCAGGTGCAGCAGGTGCGGCTGTCGGCGACCAACACCAGCAACGTCATCACCTATCCGGTGGTGGTCTCGGTCGACAACCCCGACGGCGCGCTGCTGCCGGGCATGACCGCCAACGCCGAGATCGAAGTCAGCCGCCGCGACGGCGTGCTGCGGGTCAGCAACGCCGCGCTGCGCTACAAGCCGGCCGACGAAGACGCCGCCGGCGCCGGCAACGCCGGCCCGAACGGCGGCGTGCGCGGCGGCCTCGGCAACGATCTGCCGCAGGTGGCGCAGGCGCTGAAGCTGACCGCCGAACAGCAGGCCGCGTTCGACGCCGCCCTGGCGCAGATGAAGCAGCGCATGGCCGCGCGCACCGCGGCGCCGGCGGCCAGCGCGGGCGGGCCGCCGGGCGGCGGCGCGCCGATCATCATCGGCGGCCGCGGGCCGGGCGGCGGCGGTGGCGGCGGCAACAACAACCGCAACCGCAGCGGCGGCGCGATGTCCGGCGCCGCGCGCCAGCGCGTGCTGGAACGCTTCAACCAACAGTTCGGCGCCTTCCGCGGCCTGCTCGACGACGGCCAGCGCGCGCGCTGGGACGCCGAGATCGCCAACCTGGTGACCGCGCGCCGGGTGCCGCTGTACAAGCTGGCCGGCGGCAAGCCCGAGCCGGTGGTGGTGCGGGTCGGGGTCAGCGACGGCAGCTGGACCGAGGTTTCCGGCAACGTGCGCGAAGGCGACGAGATCGTGGTCGGCAGCGGACGCACCGCTCCATGAGCGAGTTCGCCGACACCCATCCGGTGATCGAGACCCGCGCGCTGGGCAAGGTCTATTCGCCCGGCAGCGAGGCCGAGGTGATCGCCTTGCACGGCGTCGATCTGTCGATCGCGCGCGGCGAGTTCGTCGCGATCATGGGGCCGTCGGGTTCGGGCAAGTCGACTCTGATGAACCTGATCGGCTGCCTGGATACGCCCAGCAGCGGCACCTATCTGTGCGACGGCGTCGACGTCGCCAGCCTGGACGCGGAAGAGCGCGCGATCCTGCGCCGCGACAAGATCGGCTTCGTGTTCCAGGGCTTCAACCTGCTGCCGCGGATGAACGCGCTGGAGAACGTGGCCATGCCGATGGGCTATGCCAACGTGCCGCGCGAGGAACGCTTGCAGCGCGCCCAGGCGGCGCTGGAAGCGGTCGGCCTGGGCGGCCGCGCCGGGCACCGGCCGAGCGAGCTGTCCGGCGGCCAGCAGCAGCGCGTGGCGATCGCCCGCGCGCTGATCAACCGGCCGCCGATCCTGCTCGCCGACGAACCGACCGGCGCGCTCGACACCCGCACCGGCGAGGAGATCCTGGCCCTGTTCAAGCGCCTGCAGGCCGAAGACCACACCGTGGTGCTGATCACCCACGACCCGGACGTGGCCGCGCACGCCGGCCGCACCTTCGTCATGCGCGACGGCGAGCTGCACGAGCAGGAACGGGAGCAACAGCAACAGCAACAGCAACAGCAACAGCGAGACCTGGAGCGATGAACTTCTTCGAAGTGCTGCGCACCGCGGTGTTCGCTCTGCGCGGCAATTGGCTGCGCAGCGCGCTCACTTCGCTGGGCGTGATCATCGGCATCGCCGCGGTGATCGTGATGGTCTCGGTCGGGCAGGGCACCCAGTCGGAAATCGACAAGCTGGTGTCGGGGCTGGGCTCGAACCGGCTCGACATCAGCTCGGGCGGCGGCGGCCGCGGCAGCGGCGGCGTGCGCCTGAGCGCGTCGAGCTTCTTCACTCTCACCGAAGCCGACGCCGAGGCGATCGGCAACGAGATCGGCGAGGTGCAATACGTCGCCGCGTCGCTGCGCGGCGGCACCCAGGCGGTGTACGCGGAGAACAACTGGTCGACCCAGTGGCAGGGCGTGCAGGCCGACTTCTTCGACATCAACGGCTGGAGCATCGCTTCCGGCGCTGCGTTCGAAGCGCGCGACTACGGCAGCGGCGCCAAGTCGGTGATCCTCGGCGAGACCGTGCGCCGCGAACTGTTCGGCGACGAGGACGCGATCGGCCAGACCGTGCGCCTGGGCCGGGTGCCGTTCACCGTGGTCGGCACGCTCAAGCCCAAGGGCCAGGGCGGCTTCGGCCAGGACCAGGACGACGTGGTGCTGGTGCCGCTGGAGACCGGGCGCCGGCGCCTGCTCGGCGCGATGGGCCTGCCGACCGGCGCGGTGATGCAGATCGCGGTCGGGGTGGGCCGCGCCGAGGACGTGGCCTACGCGCAGGAGCAGATCGAAAGCCTGCTGCGCCAGCGCCACCGGATCCAGCCCGGCGCCGACGACGATTTCAGCGTGCGCAACATCGCCGAAGTGGTCGCGACCCGCACCCAGACCACCCGGCTGATGTCGCTGCTGCTCGGTGCGGTGGCGACGATTTCGCTGATCGTCGGCGGCATCGGCATCATGAACATCATGCTGGTCTCGGTGACCGAGCGGATCCGCGAAATCGGCCTGCGCATGGCGGTCGGCGCCGGCCCCGGCGACATCCGCCGCCAGTTCCTGGCCGAGGCGATGCTGATCTCGCTGATCGGCGGCGCGCTGGGCATCGCGATCGGCGTGGTCGGCACCTTGCTGGTGAGCAAGTTCGGCGCCCTGCCGGTGGCCTTGAACGGCCAGGTGATCGGCCTGGCGGCGGGGTTCTCGATCGCCACCGGCCTGTTCTTCGGCTATTACCCGGCGCGCAAGGCCTCGCAGCTGGATCCGATCGAGGCGCTGCGCCAGCAGTGAGCCGCGCCGCGCGCGCGACTACGACCACAGGCACGGGCGCGCACCGGCGCGCCGTGCCATCGTGCCGGCGACGACCCGGAGCGGAGCGCACATGAGCAAGCGGTGGCTGGCGGTGCTGTGGCTGTGGCCGTTGTTCGTGTTCGGCGCGGCGCCGACGCCGGCGCCGGGCGCGGCGGCCGCGACGAGGGTGATCGTGCTCGGCGTCGACCACGGCGTGCAGCTGGTGTCCGAGCGCGACCGCCCGGCCGCGCTGGATGCGTTCCTGGACCGGGCCCGGCCCGATGCGATCTGCATCGAGCGCACGCCCGAGGCGTTCGCCCGCGGCGATTTCTACGAGTTCACCTACGAGGCCCAGGACGTGGCGGTGCCGTTCGCGCGCCGCCACGGCATCGCGTTGTGCCCGATCGATTGGGAGCCGCCGGTCGAGGACCAGAAGCTGGGCTTCGGCCTGGCCCTGGACGCGCCGCCGGAACTGCGTCCGCTCAAGGGCTTCATGGGCTTTCTGAGTTTCGGTCAGGAGGCCTTGCAGCGCGACTTCTTCCATGCCGACGATCCGGCCCGGCTGGACAAGGTCAGGACCTGGGCGGCGACGCCGGCGGCGCGCGCCAGGCACGACCTGCCGCGCCGGTTGTATCTCTACCGCACTTATCTGCAGGCGCAACGCATCGCCGCGGCGGCGCGCGCGCATCCGGGCGGCACGGTGGTGGTGGTGATCGGCGAGTTCCACAAGCACGACATCGAGGCGATTCTCGCCGAGCAGCCCGGCCTGCGCCTGGTCCAGCCGTCGTCACTGGGACGGCCCGACGCGCGAGCCGTCGAGGCGCACGACCGGCTCGAGTACCGGACCGCCGTCGCCAGCTTCAATCTGCTCGGCGTGCAGGCCGCGAGCGGTGCGGTGGATTACGCCTATGTCGGCCGCGCGGTCGCCGCGCTGGAAGCCGCCGGCGCCACGCCGCAGTCGCGCTTGTTCCGGCTGCGCCTGGACCGGCTGCAGGGCCGGATCGGCCGCGACGCGGCGATCGCCGGCTATCGCGCTCTCGCCGCCGAGGCCGGTGCGGCGGGTTTCGCCTGGACCGGGGTCAAGGACGCGGCGCGGGTGGATTCCTGGTTCGATCCGTTCGGCAATCTGGACGTGCGCCGGCGGGCCTTGCTGGAGGCGGCGCGCGAGACCCGGGCGGGCGGCGATGGCGCCGGTGCCGACGCGCTGCTGGCGGCCTGCGTCGAGAGCCTGAGCCCGCGCCAGCGCGAGCAACTGCGCGGCTATTGGCAGCGCGACATCGCCGCCGCGAAACCGCCCGCCTCCCTGTAGGAGCGGCGCCCCGCAGGGATTTCCTTCGGTCACAAGCCACGACCGCCATCTCGTCCGTTCGCCGCGTCTTTGTCCTGCGCCCCCTGTAGGAGCGGCGCAAGCCGCGACCGCGCTCTCGCCCGTTCGCCGTGTCTTTGTCCTAAGCCCCTGTAGGAGCGGCGTAAGCCGCGACCGCGCTGCTGCGGTCTCGCGGCGTCTGTATTCGAAGGCTTCAAAAGCAAAGCTTCCGTCCGCAAGCGGCCGGGTCACTTTCTTTGTCCAAGGCGACAAAGAAAGTAACCAAAGAAAACGCCATGGCTGTTTCGAGTCAAAAGCCACTATGGGACGAGGCTCGCGCGGGGCTGCTCCGCACAGGCCATCCCTGGCCTGGCTGCGCACGGGCCGCATCCCTGCGGCCCGCCCTCCGGGGCTGCTTTTGTCCTCGCGAGGTCGGTTCTGCGCCAAGCTGTTCGCGGCAACGGCAACGGCAACGGCAACGGCAACGGCAAGGGCAAGGGCAAGGGCAAGGGCGGCTGTTGTCGCGGATGCGATGGCTGCGGCCGGGCCGGTCATCGTCGCTGCCTCGGTTCCGGCGGTATGCGCCGCGGCCTGGACCCCGGGGCCGCCGACGGGCCGGGCGGCCGCCGCCGCGGGGGCAGGGTCATCGGGCTTGTGGCAAAATCCCCGGCCGTAGCGGTTTCGGCCGCGTCCGCCTGGCCGTCCGGCCTGCCATCGAGATCCTCTGCCATGCCCATCGCCGCGCCGTTCCCTCCCGAACGCCCGTGCTGCCGCAGCACGATCGCGACGACGGAGCGCCGGCATGGCTGACGAATACGGGCACCTGCCGCGCGGTCCGGGACGGATCCTGAAGGCCGCGACCTGGTCGTTCCAGGGGCTGCGGGCGGCCTGGCTGCACGAATCCTCGTTCCGGCTCGAGGTCTACCTGTTCCTGGTCCTGGCGCCGGTGGGCTGGTACTTCGGCCAAACCGGGGTCGAGCGGTCGCTGCTGATCGGTTCGATCCTGCTGGTGTTGAGCGTGGAACTGCTCAACTCGGCGGTCGAGGCGGTGATCGAGCGCTACGGCCCGGAGTTCCACGAGCTGGCCGGGCGCGCCAAGGACATGGGCTCGGCGGCGGTGTTCGTGCTGTTGATGAACGTGCTGCTGACCTGGGCCGCGATTCTCGGCCCGCGGCTGTGGACCCATCTGATGGGCTGAGCGCCGGGACGGCGCCGGTTCCGTGTTTCTTCCGGCCGCCCCCGCGGCCGCAGGCGCGCCTCGCGGCGCGCCGACCGCGGTTCGCGCCGCGGGTTTTCCGTTATCGACATTCTTTGAGGCAGGCCCCACGTGATTGAATTGCTGACCGATCCGCAAGTCTGGATCACCCTGATCACCCTGAGCGCGATCGAGATCGTGCTCGGCATCGACAACCTGGTGTTCATCTCGATCGCGGTCAGCAAGCTGCCGTTCGACCAGCGCGAGAAAGCGCGCAAGTTCGGCATCGCGGTGGCCTGCATCAGCCGTATCGCCCTGCTGCTGACCCTGGCCTGGCTGGCCGGGCTGACCAGCGATCTGTTCCACGTGTTCGGACAGGGCATTTCGGTGCGCGACCTGGTGCTGATCCTGGGCGGCGCCTTCCTGCTGGTGAAGGGGGCGATGGAGATCAAGGACCTGATCGCCGGCGAGGACGAGTCCGAGGACGTGCACACCAAGCCGGCGGCGTCGTTCATGATGGTGATCGCGCAGATCGCGGTGATCGACATCGTGTTCTCGCTGGACTCGGTGATCGCCGCGGTCGGCATGGCCAACCACACCCCGGTGATGGTCGCCGCGATCCTGCTCGCGGTCGGCGTGATGCTGCTGGCGGCCAAGCCGCTGGGCCATTTCATCGACAACAATCCGACCATCAAGATGCTGGCGCTGGCCTTCATCGTCCTGGTCGGCGTGTATCTGATCGCCGACGGCTTCGAGATCCACATCCCGAAGGGCTATATCTACGGCGCGATGGGCTTCTCGGCTTTGGTCGAGTGCCTGAACCTGTGGGCCCGCCGCCGCGCCACCCTGCGGCTCAGCACCGAGTAAGCGCCGCCGCACCGCGCAGCGTCCAGGCGAAGGCCGGCAAGCGATTGCCGGCCTTCGTCGTTTGGGGGCGGAGGGGGTTAAGCACACTTAACCCCCTCCGTCCCTGTCGTCACACCGCGTCCATTGCGTCCGCCCCGGGGCGGGTGCTGCAATGCGGCCGTCGCCCGCGCAACCAGGAGCCGCGCCATGTTCCGTGCCTTGATCGTGCTTGCGTTGACCGCGCTGCTCAGCGGCTGCGGCTACAACAGCATCCAGCAGAAGGACGAAGCGGTGACCGCGGCCTGGTCGCAGGTGCTCAACGTCTACAAGCGCCGCGCCGACCTGGTGCCGAACCTGGTCGCGACCGTGCGCGGCTACGCCAGCCACGAGCAGCAGGTGCTGACCCAGGTCACCGAGGCCCGGGCCAAGGTCGGCAGCATCAACGTCAACGCCGACGATCCGGCCTCGCTGAAGCAGTTCGAGCAGGCCCAGGGCGAACTGCGCGGCGCGATCGGCCGGCTGCTGGTGGTCAGCGAGAACTACCCGCAGCTCAAGGCCGACCAGAGTTTCCTGAGCCTGCAGACCCAGCTGGAAGGCACCGAGAACCGGATCGCGGTCGAGCGCCAGCGCTATATCGGCGCGGTCCAGGACTACAACACCTACATCCGCCAGTTCCCGACCAACCTCACCGCCAAGCTGTTCGGCTACGCCACCAAGCCCAACTTCACGGTCGAGAACGAGGCCGAAATCCAGCAGGCGCCGAAGGTCGATTTCGGCCAGCCCGCCGCGCCCGCCCAGGCGCAGCCGGCGCCGTCGCAGGGCTGAGCCGCCGATGGCGGCGTCCGCCGCAATCCTCCCGCGTCGCGGCCGCAGCGCTCTGGCGGCGTTGCTGGCCGGACTGTGGCTGCTCGCGCTGACGAGCCTGCCTGGGCCGTTGCGGGCGCAGGCCCTGCAACCGATCCCGGCGCTGACCTCGCCGGTGGTCGACACCACCGCGACCCTCGACGCCGACGCCCGCGCGCGCCTGGAAGCGCAGGCGCGCGAGCTGCAGCGGCGCAAGGGCAGCCAGTTGCAGGTGTTGATGGTGCCGACCACCGCGCCGGAAGACATCGCCGCCTATGCGGTGCGCGCCTACGAGCAGTTCCGCCTCGGCCGCAAGGGCGTCGACGACGGCGTGCTGCTGGTGGTGGCCAAGGACGACCGGCGGGTGCGGATCGAAGTCGGCTACGGCTTGGAGGGCGCGATCACCGACGCCCAGTCCGGACGCATCATCCAGGAATACCTGGCGCCCCGATTCCGCAGCGGCGACTACGCCGGCGGCCTGAGCGAGGCCACCGCGATGCTGGTGCGGCTGATCGACGGCGAACCGCTGCCGGCGCCGATGGCCTCCGGCCAGGGCGGAGGCGGCGAGGACGGCGGCGACGGCTGGCTGCTGGCGGTGTTCATCGCCGTGTTCGGCGCCCAGTTCGTGCGCGCCTTGCTCGGCCGGCTGCCGGCGCTGCTGCGCGGGGCGATCACCGCCGCGGTGGTCGGCGGCGTCGCCTGGCTGTTGTCGCTGGCCTGGTGGCTGGTCGGCCTGTGCGCCCTGATCGGCCTGTTCGCCGGCCTGGGCGTGTGGGACACCGCCGGCAACAGCGGCGTCCTGCTGTACCTGCTGCTGGCCGAGCACCGGATCGAAATCGTCGCCGACCGCGGCTATGCGGCGCGGGTCGGCGACGAGCGCTGGCAGGCGGTCTGCGATGCGATCCAGCGCGGCCTGGCCGCGGGCGAGGCCGAACCCGCGGTGCTGGCCGGCATCGCCGCCTTGAGCGAGATCGTCGCCGAACATTTCCCGCGCGATCCGGCCGACCGCGCGGGAAATGTTCGGCGACGATCTCGCTCAAGGCGGCGATGCCGGCCAGCACCGCGGGTTCGGCCTCGCCCGCGGCCAGGCCGCGCTGGATCGCATCGCAGACCGCCTGCCAGCGCTCGTCGCCGACCCGCGCCGCATAGCCGCGGTCGGCGACGATTTCGATCCGGTGCTCGGCCAGCAGCAGGTACAGCAGGACGCCGCTGTTGCCGGCGGTGTCCCACACGCCCAGGCCGGCGAACGCCGCCCGCGCCGCCTCGCGCGCATCGCGCCCGGCCCATAGCGCGCGCCAGGACAGCCGCTCTTCGACCGCGAAGCAGACCTGGCCGCGATGGCGCGCCTCGCCGGCGGCGATCGCCGCGGCGATCGCCGCCGGCGAGGCGCGCCATCGCGGCCAGGTCTGCTTCGCGGTCGAAGAGCGGCTGTCCTGGCGCGCGCTATGGGCCGGGCGCGATGCGCGCGAGGCGGCGCGGGCGGCGTTCGCCGGCCTGGGCGTGTGGGACACCGCCGGCAACAGCGGCGTCCTGCTGTACCTGCTGCTGGCCGAGCACCGGATCGAAATCGTCGCCGACCGCGGCTATGCGGCGCGGGTCGGCGACGAGCGCTGGCAGGCGGTCTGCGATGCGATCCAGCGCGGCCTGGCCGCGGGCGAGGCCGAACCCGCGGTGCTGGCCGGCATCGCCGCCTTGAGCGAGATCGTCGCCGAACATTTCCCGCGCGATCCGGCCGACCGCGCGTCCGCCGGCAACGAGCTGCCGGACCGGCCGGTGCTGTTGTAACCAGGTCCGCAGCGGGCTTCGAAACCGCACCGCCGGGCGGCGCGCAGCGGCCGCAACCGGCACCCCGGGTACAGGCCCGGTCGGGCACAATACGACGGTCATCGTCCCCCGAGCCGTCCCCGCCGCATGATCATCCTGCACCAGATCGATCCGATCGCCCTGAGCCTGGGCCCGCTGCAAGTCCACTGGTACGGGATCATGTATCTGCTCGGCTTCGTCACCGCCTGGTGGCTGGGCCGGCAGCGGGTCCGCGCCGGGCGCCTGCCCGGGGTCGGCGAACAGGCCTACGGCGATCTGCTGTTCTACGCCATGCTCGGCGTGGTGCTCGGCGGGCGCATCGGCTACGTGCTGTTCTACAACTTCGCCGAGCTGGCCAAGGATCCGTTGATGCTGTTCCGGATCTGGGAAGGCGGCATGAGCTTCCACGGCGGCCTGCTCGGGGTCATGGCCGCGGTGCTCTGGTGGTCGCGCCGGCACCGCACCCATTTCTTCGACAGCATGGATTTCATCGCCCCGCTGGTGCCGCCGGGGCTGGGCTTCGGCCGGCTCGGCAACTACATCGGCGGCGAGTTGTGGGGCAAGCCCACCGAGGCCGGCTGGGGAGTGATCTTCCCGCGCGCGCCGGAGTTCGCCGGCTGGACCAGCGAGCAGTTGCAGACCCAGTTCGCCGCCGGCGCGCTGGAGCGCTTCGCCCGTCATCCTTCGCAGCTGTACCAGGCGGCGCTGGAAGGCTTGGTCATGTTCCTGGCGCTGTGGTGGTTCTCGCGCAAGCCGCGTCCGCGCTACGCGGTGTCCGGCCTGTTCGCGCTGCTGTACGGCTGCTTCCGCTTCCTGGTCGAATTCGTCCGCGTGCCCGACGCGCAGATCGGCGACCACGGCTATCTGGCGTTCGGTTGGCTGACCATGGGCCAGGTGCTGAGCCTGCCGTTGATCGTGCTCGGCCTGTTCTGGCTGTGGCTGTCGACCCGTTCGCCGACCTTGCAACCGCAACTGCCGGCTGCGGCCGAACCGGCGAAGGGCTGAGCCATGCAGGCGTATCTCGATCTGCTGGGTCATGTGCTGGAGCGCGGCAGCGACAAGTCCGACCGCACCGGCACCGGCACCCGCAGCGTGTTCGGCTGGCAGATGCGCTTCGATCTGAACCAGGGTTTCCCGCTGGTCACGACCAAGAAGCTGCACCTGCGCTCGATCGTGCACGAGCTGCTGTGGTTCCTGAAGGGCGAGACCAACATCGCCTACCTCAAGCAGAACAAGGTCAGCATCTGGGACGAGTGGGCCGACGCCGACGGCGAGCTGGGCCCGGTATACGGCAAGCAGTGGCGGCGCTGGTCCGGCGCCGACGGGGTCGAGGTCGATCAGATCCGCTGGGTGATCGACGAGATCAAGCGCAATCCGGATTCGCGGCGGCTGATCGTCAGCGCCTGGAACGTCGCCGACCTGCCGCGGATGGCGCTGATGCCCTGCCACGCGCTGTTCCAGTTCTACGTGGTCGACGGCAAGCTCAGCTGCCAGCTGTACCAGCGCAGCGGCGACATCTTCCTCGGCGTGCCGTTCAACATCGCCAGCTACGCCTTGCTGACCCACATGGTCGCGCAGGCCTGCGGCCTGGGCGTCGGCGATTTCGTCCACACCCTCGGCGACGCGCATCTGTATTCGAACCACTTCGAACAGGCGCGCGAGCAGCTCGCGCGCGCGCCGCGCGCGCTGCCGACGCTGAAGCTCAATCCGCAGATCCGCGACGTGTTCGAGTTCGGCTACGACGACATCGCGATCGAGGGCTACGACCCGTGGCCGGCGATCAAGGCGCCGGTTGCGGTCTGAGCGGCGCCCGCGCTCGGCCGAGGCCTTGCGCGGCCCGCCCCGAGGCCGCCGTCCGCCCCTGTTTACGGAGCCCGCGCGCATGACCCGACTGGTACTGATCGCCGCCCTCGACCGCAAGCTCGCCATCGGCCGCGACAACGCCCTGCCGTGGCGGCTGGCCGACGATCTCAAGCGCTTCAAGGCCCTGACCCTGGGCAAGCCCTTGCTGATGGGGCGCAAGACCGCGTTGTCGCTGGGGCGCGCGCTGCCGGGCCGGCGCAACCTGGTCCTGACCCGTTCGGCGCGGGCGCCGTTTCCGGGCATGGAACCGGTCGGCTCGGTCGAGGAAGCGGTCCAGGGCGTGCAGGCCGAAGGCGCGGCGGAGCTGTGCGTGATCGGCGGCGGCGAGGTCTATGCGCTGTGCCTGCCGGCGGCGGCGCAACTGCACCTGACCTGGGTCGATACCGAGGTCGACAACGCCGACGCCTATTTCCCGCGCTTCGACCGCGAGGAATGGCGGGTGACCGGGCGCGAGTCGCATGCGGCCGATGCGCGCAACGAGTTCGCCTTCGAGTTCGTCGACTACCTGCGCGTCGGCATGGACTGAGCGTCCGGCGCTACTGCGCCGCGGCGGCGGTTTGCGCGCCGGCGTCGGCGCGCCGGGCCCAGGCGGCGATGTCCTGCGGCCGCGGCCGGTAATGGCCGCTGATCGGATAAGCGAACAGCAGATCTTCTTCCTGGGTGCCGCGGGCGATGTTGTGCAGGATCAGCGGCCGGCCGCTCCAGCCGCGGCGTTCGGAGACGATGCCGATGTGCGGCAGTCCGCCCGGCAGGGTCCAGGTCACCAGGTCGCCGGCGCGGTAGTCGCCGGCGCGCTCGCTCGGCGGACGCGACCAGCGCTGGCGTTCGAACCAGCGCCGCAGGTTGGGCACCCGGCGGTGGTCGATGCTGCGGTCGGTGCCGGCCGCGCCCCATAGCTTCGGGTAGGCGGCGAAGTCCGCGCGCATGTCCTCGTGCACGGCCTGCTGCAGGTCCAGGCCCTGGCTGCGCAGGGCGCGGATCACCACGTCGGTGCACACGCCGCGGTCGGCGGCGACGTCGCCGCCGGGGTAGGCCAGGCGCACGTAGGCCGGATCGTAGTACCGGGTCACGCCGATCTGGGCGCGCGCCGCTGCGACCCAGGGCGGCGCGGGTTCGGTCGCGGCGGATGCGGGCGCAGGCTGGACCCGGACTTCGACCCGGCGCCCGGGCGGCGGCGCCGGATCGCGCGAGCAGGCGGCGAGCAGGGCGACGGCGAGCAGCGCGGCCGCCCCGGCGGGCGATCGGCGCTGCCGTTGCGCGAGGCGACGCCGTCCGTGGCGCGGTGGGTGCATGATCCGGCTCAGCCGCCCTGCGGCGGGCGCGGCGGGCGCGGTCGCGGCGGTTGCGCCGGCACGTCGCGGCCCGGCACCTGGACCAGGCGCAGCTCGTCGGTGTCCAGTTGCAACGCGGTGAGCTTGCCGCCCCAGACCGCGCCGGTGTCGATCGCGTGCACGCCGTGGCCGATGAACAAGCCCAGGGTGGACCAGTGGCCGCAGACGATCTTGAGGTCGCGCTCGGCCCGGCCCGGCACTTCGTACCAGGGGTAGAGGCCGACCGGCTGGGTGCCGGGGCTGCCCTTGTCCTCGAACGCGATCCGGCCGCGCGGCGTGCAGTAACGCAGGCGGGTGAAGACGTTGATGATCGCGCGATGGCGGTCGATCCCGGCCAGCTTGGGATTCCAGGCCGGGCGATCGCCGTACATGTTCTTCAGAAGGCGCCGGTACTGGTCGCCGTGCAGGCGCTCCTCGACCTCGCGCGCATGGCGTTCGGCCATGCCGGTGGTCCATTTCGGCGCCAGGCCGGCGTGGACCATCATCCAGCCGAGCTTGCGGTCGGCGTGGACCAGCTTCTGGCTGCGCAGCCAGCCCAGCAGTTCGTTGCGGTCCTCGGCCAGGACGATGCGCTGCAGGTCGGGGTTGACCTTGCGCTGTTCTTCCTCGGTGCGCTCGCCGATCGCCAGCAGCGACAGGTCGTGGTTGCCGAGCACGACGATGCTGTTCTGGCGCAGCGAGTGCACCAGGCGCAAGGTCTCAAGCGACTGGCCGCCGCGGTTGACCAGGTCGCCGCAGAACCACAGCGTGTCGCGCGCCGGATCGAACGCGATCCGCTCCAGCAGCCGCTGGGTCGCGTCGTAGCAGCCTTGCAGGTCGCCGATAGCCCAAACGCTCATAGACGATCCGCGCTCAGTGCAGGGTGCGCGGAACGGTGAGCGTGAACGCCGGAATCGGCGCGTCGAAACGGGTGCCGTCGTCGGCGACCATCGCGTAGCTGCCTTCCATCGTCCCCAGGCTGGTTTCCAGCACCGCGCCGGAGGTGTATTCGTAATCGTCGCCCGGACGCAGCCACGGCTGTTCGCCGACCACGCCGTCGCCGCGCACTTCCTGCACCTTGCCGTTGGCGTCGGTGATCACCCAGTGCCGCGACACCAGCCGAGCCGGCACCTTGCCGGCGTTGCGGATGTGGATGGTGTAGGCGAAGACATAACGGTCCTGATCCGGCTCGGACTGGTCGTCCAGATAGCGGGTGGCGACGTCGATGTCGAAGGCGTAGTCGTGACGGTGTTCCATGGCGGCAGTGTAAGCAAAGCAAGGATGAAGCGGTAATGAGTTCGCCGGCGCCGACGCGGCGGGCGGGACCGGGCGGTTTGCCGGTTCGGAAAATAGCGCGCCTGCGGCGGCGGCGCATTATGTGCGTCGCTGCGGCCGATAGACAGCGTCGCCGCGCGTCCCGCGCGGCCGCGGCCGTTCGACTGGAAAAACGGCGGCGTCCTCGCGTTGTGAGAACGCGCCGCTCAGCCCGGTTCGGCCAGGGCCGCGCCGCTGGCGGCGAGCGAGTTGGCCAGGCGGACGAAATCGGCGACCTCGATCTGCTCGGCGCGTGCGTCCGGGCGCAGCCCGGCGGCTTCGATCGCGGCGCCGTCGCAGACCTGCGACAGGGCGTTGCGCAGGGTCTTGCGGCGCTGGCCGAAGGCGTCGCGGACCACCCGCGCGAACAGCGCGTGGTCGGCGATGCCGATCTTTTCCGGCGGGTGCGGAATCATCCGCACCACCGCCGAATCGACCTTCGGCGGCGGCCGGAACGCGGCCGGCGGCACGTCGAACAGGGCGATCACCTGGCAATAGGCCTGCAGCATCACGCTGAGCCGGCCGAAGACCTTGCTGCCCGGCGCGGCGGCCATGCGGTCGACCACTTCCTTCTGCAGCATGAAGTGCATGTCGACGATCGCCGCGGCGTGCTCCAGGGCATGGAACAGGATCGGCGAGGACAGGTTGTAGGGCAGGTTGCCGACCAGCCGGATCGGCCCGCCGTTGTGGGCCAGGGCGCTGAAATCGACGGTGAGCACGTCGCGGTGGATGACCTCCAGGGTGCCGTGGGCGCGCGCGCCCTCGGTCAGCGGGAAGATCAGGTCGCGGTCGAACTCGATCACGGTCAGCTCGCCGTGGCGGTCCAGCAGCGGGAAAGTGATCGCGCCCTGGCCGGGGCCGATCTCGACCAGACGGTCGCCGGGCTTGGGGTCCACCGCGTGCACGATCATGCCGATGATGCCGGCGTCGTGCAGGAAGTGCTGGCCGAGGTGCTTCTTGGCTTCGGGCTTGAAGCCCTTGGCATGGGTCTTGGCCGTGCCGGTCATGGCGTGGCTCCGGTCTGGCGGCGGGTGCGCGCGATGCGCGCGCAGGCGGTGGCGGCGGCGATCAGGCTGGACGGGTCGGCCAGGCCGCGGCCGGCCAGGTCGAGCGCGGTGCCGTGATCGACCGCGACGCGCGGATAGGGTAGGCCCAGGGTCAGGTTCACGGCGTGTTCGAAGCCGCTGTATTTGAGCACCGGCAGGCCCTGGTCGTGGTACATGGCCAGCACCGCGTCGTAGCCGCGCAGCTTGGCCGGCAGGAAGGCGGTGTCGGCCGGCAGCGGGCCGATCAGGTTCAGTCCTTCGCCGCGCAACTGTTCCAGCAGCGGCTCGATGACCTCGATCTCCTCCCGCCCCAGGTGTCCGGCCTCGCCGGCGTGCGGGTTCAGGCCGAGCACGGCGATGGCCGGCCGGGCCAGGCCGAAATCGCGGCGCAGGGCGGCATCGAGGATGCGCAGGGTGCGCGCCAGCGGCTCGGGCCGGATCGCGTCGGCGACCTGGCGCAGGGGCAGGTGGGTGGTGGCCAGGGCGACCCGGACCACGGCGTTGGCCAGCATCATCACCACCTCGCAGCCGGCCTGTTCGGCCAGCAGCTCGGTGGTGCCGGTGTAGGCGATGCCGCCCTGGTTGATCGCGGCCTTGTGCACCGGGCCGGTGACGATCCCGTCCAGGCGCCCGTCCAGGCAGGCCTGGGCGGCGTCGCGCAGGGCCTGGATCACGGCCGCGGCGTTGCCCGGCTCGGGCGTACCGAAGGCCGGAAGCACGGGATGGGGGATCTCGACCAGCGCCAGCTCGCCCGGCGCCCGCGAGGGGCGGTCCGGCGGCAGCAGGGTCAGGGGCAGGGCGAGGGCGTCGGCCGCGGCGCGCAGGCTGCGCGGGTCGGCGTAGGCGATCAGGTCGTAGTCGCGCGGCTGCTGCAGCAGCCGCACGCACAGCTCCGGCCCGACGCCGGCCGGCTCGCCCGGCACCAGCGCGAGCCGGGGCGGGGTCACGTCAGCCGCCGGAGGTGGCGGGCTTGGCCGGCTCGGCCGGCGGGTTGTTCTGTTCCGAGCCCTTGCCGACCCGGAAGTCGACATAGGCTTCGCCGCGCTTCTCGCGCAGGAAGCGGTTCCACTCTTCCTCCAGCTTGCGCCGGCCGATGGTCTCCTGGACCTGGGCGCGCTTGCTCTGGTCGGACACGTCGCTCTGGCGAGTGCCCAGGCGCTGGACGATGTGGTAGCCGGCCTGGGTGCGGACCGGGGCGGAGATTTCGTTGTCGGCCAGCGCGCCGACCGCGCCGCCGAACTCCGGACCGAACTCGTCCTGCATGAACCAGCCCAGGTCGCCGCCCTTGGTCTGCGAGGTCAGGTCTTCCGAGCTTTCCTTGACCACGTCCTCGAACTTGGCGCCGCCGGCGAGGCGGGCGCGCAGGGTGTCGGCCTTGGCCTTGGCCTGGGCGTCGCTGGTCTGGTCGTTGGTGCGGATCAGGATGTGGCGGGCGTGGTACTGGGTGACCATCTTCGGCGCGCTCTGCGAGGCGTCGCGCACCTCGACCAGCTTCAGCAGCTGGAAGCCGCTGGCGCCGCGCAGCGGCTCGGTGACCTGGCCCGGGCTCATCTTGCGCATCAGTTCGGCGAACGCGGCCGGTATCTCGTCCATGCCGCGCCAGCCCAGGTCGCCGCCTTCCAGCGCGTTGGGGCTGTCGGAATAGCGCACGGCAGCGGCGTTGAAGTCCATCTCGCCCTTGTCGATCAGCGCCTTGACGCCGTCGACCTTCTTCTGCGCAGTCGCGATCTGCTCCGGGGTGGCGCCGTCGGGCAGGGCGATCAGTATGTGGGCCAGGTGGTACTGGGTGCCGGAGTTGGCCTGGGTGGCCAGGGCGGCGTCGATTTCGGCGTCGCTGACCGAGACCCGGGTCTGGGCGAAACGCTGGCGCAGGCGCTGGATCAGCAGTTCGTCGCGGACCGAGTTGCGGAAATCGGTGAACGAGCTGCCGTCGCGGACCACCTGCTGGCGCAGCTGGTCGACGCTGATGCGGTTGGAGTTGGCGATGCCGGCGATGGCCTGTTCGATCTCGGCGTCGCCGACCCGCACGCCGGTGCCCAGGGCCTGGGCGACCTGGATCTTGACCAGGATCAGGCGTTCCAGCATCTGCCGCTCCAGCACGTCGCGCGGCGGCAGCTGCTCGCTGCGCCCGGCGTACTGGTTGAGGATGTTGGCCAGGGCGCGGTCGAGCTCGGTCTTGAGGATCACGTCCTCGTCCACCACCGCGGCGATCCGGTCGATCGGCTGGGTGTCCTGGGCGTAGGCGGCCCCGCCGAACAACGCGCCGACGGCCAGCAGACTTGCCAAAACCGGGCTCGCAAGGAGCGGGCGGCGCGCGAGAATTTTGTTCATAGGGTCGGGTCGAGGGTCGAGTCGGCGTCGGCGCCGCGGTTTTCGCGGCTGACCGTGGGAGACGGCGGCGCCAGGTACAGGTCGTCGCGGTTGTAGCCGAGAATAGCACGGCGCAAAACGCGCTCCGTGTTCTGGCCGGCCGAGCCTAGACCCTTGAGTTCGAACTCCACCTGAAAGGAGCTGTTGAGGTCTTCGGAGCGGTTGCGCTGGTAGCGGCGGGCGATCGCGCGCACCGCCAGGCAGCAGCTTTCCCACTGCACGCCGGCGATCTGCTCGAGCGGACGCTTGTCCTTGAGCGAGTAGTAGTAGCGGCCGACCACGCTCCAGTTGTCGTTGATCGGGTACAGGAAGGAGAAATCGGCCTGCTCGTACTGGTCGCGTTCTTCGCGGCGGGCGTTCGGCGACACCGCCAGGTTGCGGCGGTAGCGGTAGGCGAAGTTGACCACCCCGGAATTGCCGAACAGGTAGCGGGCGCGCAGGCTGGCCACGTCTTCGCTGCGCAGGCGCGGATCCCACTGGTAGGTGGCGTTGATGGTCCAGCGGTCGCTCGGCGAGACGCTGACGTCGGCCACCCAGGCCGACTTGCCCTGCTTGATCGGCTGCTCGGCGCCGGCGGTGACCCGGATATCGTCGAAGTACTGGATCTGGCCGATGCTCGCCGCCAGGCGCTCGCGGCCGTCGGCCTCGCTGATCAGGCGGGTGGTCAGGGCGGTGGTGAGCTGGTTGGCGTCGGTCTGGCGGTCGGCGCCGGAGTAGCGGTTGTCGCGGAACAGCGCGCCCCAGCTGAACGACATCGGGTTGGTGTCGAACAGCGGCAGGCCGGCCTGGTCGCGGTACGGCGCGCGCAGGTAGAACACCCGCGGTTCCAGGGTGTGCAGGTAGCTCTCGCCGCGGATTTCGGTGTGGCGGTCGAAGTACATGCCGGCGTCGATCGAGGTGATCGGCAGGCTACGGGTCGGCGACTTGTTGTAGAAGCTGCGCACCAGCGCGTCGGTCTTGACCGGCGGATTGGTGTCGCCGCTATGCGCGCTTACATAGGCGTCGGCCTGCTGGTTGGCCAGTTGCGCGGCCAGCTCGCCGTCCAGCTCGTAGGCGGTGTAGCGGTAGGCCAGCTTGGGCCGGATGTACCAGGACGCGCCCTCCAGCGGGAAGCTGACGTAGGGCTTGACGTCGAAGCGGCTGCCGCCGGGGATCTCGCGGCGCAGGCCGATCGGCGCAGCCGGATCGCCCGGGGTGAACTTCATGTCCTCGTGCTGGAAGCGCACCGCCTCGGTGTCGACGCCGGTCTCGACCCAGCGGTTCCACGGCTGCGCCCAATGGAAGGTCGCACGCGGCAGGCGGTCGTAGGCCAGCGAGTTTTCCTGCAGGGTGAAGTCGGCCAACTGGTTGTGGTCGGCGGTGAAGCTGGCGTCCCAGTAGCGGCCGCGGCCGTACAGGCCGATTTCGCTGCGCAGCGAGATCGCCGACTGGCCGTACAGGCTGTTGCTGAAGTCCTGCAGGTAGTACTTGTCGCTGACCCAGGCCAGGTTGGCGCCGGCGTACCAGGTGCCGTCCAGGCGGTGGCTGGCCTTGAGCGCGAACTCGCCGCGGTTGTTGACCGGGCGGCGGTCCTTGGGGATCTCGAACAGGCGGCCGCTGGGGTCGTTGCGGCGGTAGTCGGTGTAGCGCTGCGGGTCCTTGTTGGGCAGGTCGTCGTGCGGCATCCAGTTGGCCGAGACCTCGCCGGAGCCGTTCTCGTACAGCCAGCGGAATTCGCCGCCGATCGAGCCGCCGCGCCGCGCCATGTAGCGCGGGTACAAGGTGGCGTCGTAGTTCGGCGCCAGGTTGAGGTAGATCGGCTGGCGCCAGTCGAAACCGTTCTTGCCCGACATCGAGATGTTCGGGTACAGCAGGCCGGTGCGGCGGCGGTCGTCGACCGGGAACACGAACCAGGGCACGTACAGCACCGGCACCTTGCCGATCCGCAGGGTGGCGCTGCGCGCCACGCCCATGCCTTCGGCGGTGTCGATGTCGATGCGGTGGGCGCGCAGCTCCCAGGCGCGCTGGTTCGGCGCGCAGGTCGAATAGGTCGAGCCGTGCAGCGAGCCCTTGGCGCCGTTGAGCTCGATCCGCTCGGCGCCGCCGTTGCCGCGGCGCGCGGTCAGCTGGTAATCGACTTCGTCGATGCGGTGCTGGTCGGCGTTCTGGTCGCCCTCGGCGCGCTCGGCCACCAGGCGCATGCTCGAGTCCTGGTAGCGGACATGGCCCTCGGCGGTGTACTTGCCCGATTCCTGGTTGTAGGTGAGCTTGTCGGTGCCCAGGAACTGGTCGCCGCGGCTCAGCCGCACATTGTCCTGGACCACGATGTTCTCGTTGGCCCCGGCGCGCTGCAGGGTGCCGCCGTCGATGTCGGTGGGTTGCTCGGCGCGCTGCTCGACGGTGCCGGTCGGGGCCGGGGCGTCGTCGAAGGACGGCACCGCGTCGATCAGCGGACACAGCCCCCAGTTCTCGTTGTCGTCCGCCGCGTACGCGGGCAGGGCGATGGCGATGCACAGCGACAACGGGAGCAGGCGGAGGGGTTTGCGCACGCGACCATCCGATGGACGGAAAAACGGCGGTTAGCTTGCCGTATCCCTTGCAAGCGGGCAACGCGAGCGCCATTTAAGCGGCATCGGCGTTCATTTTCCCGCAACGCCGCAGGCCCAACCCGGAGGAGCCCATGAGCCCGTCTTCCCGTCCCGACCCGGCCCCGGTCGCCAAGAGCGAAGCTGAATGGCGCGAACAGCTGAGCCCGGAGCAGTACGCGGTCTGCCGCTGTTCGGCCACCGAACGCGCCTTCACCGGCCGCTACTGGAACCACAAGCAGGCCGGCACCTACACCTGCGTGGCCTGCGGCGAGCCCTTGTTCTCGTCCGAAGCCAAGTACGACTCCGGCAGCGGCTGGCCGAGCTATTGGCAGCCGCTCAGCCCGCAGGCGGTCAGCGAGCACGCCGACGAGAGTCACGGTATGCGCCGGATCGAGGTCAAGTGCGCGCGCTGCGCCTCGCATCTGGGGCATGTGTTCCCCGACGGCCCGCGGCCGACCGGACTGCGCTATTGCATCAATTCGGCGGCGTTGGGGTTCGAGGGAACCGAAGAGGTGTAATGCGCGGCCTTTCCGAAGCCCGGTAGTTCGGCAAAGCATCTTCGGCAGCGACGAATCGCCGGTTTCCCGGCGGATAGGCCGAAAAGCGGCGGACGCCGGTCCGGCGTCTCGTGGTAGTCCGGCGCTTGGTTCGGCCGGGCTTCGGTTGGGCTCGGAGCAATCGCGGCTTAAGCCGCCCCCACGGGCGGGCAAACCGCCTCCATCAGCGCCCCCACATGCGCCACCGCGCTCTCGCGCAGCGCGGCCAGGTCGTAGCCGCCTTCGAGCATCGACACCACCCGGCCGCCGGCGTGGCGCTCGGCGATCGCGACCAGTTCGCGGGTGATCCAGGCGAAATCCTCGCCGTCCAGCTCGACCTGGGCCAACGGGTCGCGGCGGTGGGCGTCGAAGCCGGCCGAGATCAGCACCAGCTGCGGGCGGAACCCGTCGATGGTCGGCAGCAGGCGCTCGCGCCAGACCTTGCGGAAGCCTTCGCTGCCGGTGCCCGGCGGCAGCGGCGCGTTGACGATGTTGCCGATCCCGCGCTCATGGGCGTAGCCGGTGTCCGGGTACAGCGGCATCTGGTGCGAGCTGACGTACATCACCCGCGGGTCGGTATCGAAGATCGCCTGAGTGCCGTTGCCGTGGTGGACGTCGAAATCGATCACCGCGATCCGGGCCAGGTTGTGCTTGTCGCAGGCGTGGGCGGCGGCGACGGCGATGTTGTTGAACAGGCAGAAGCCCATCGCCGTGTCGTAGGTGGCGTGGTGGCCGGGCGGACGCACCGCGCAGAACACCCGCCGCTCCTCGCCCTTGAGCACCGCGTCGACCGCGGCCACGCCGGCGCCGGCGGCGCGCAAGGCGGCTTCGGCCGAGCCCGGCGCGAGCACGGTGTCGGGGTCCAGCGCCATCGGCCCGTCGACCGCGGTGTCCAGCACCAGGGCCAGCAGGGCATCGCCGTGGGCGCGCAGCAACTGGCCGCGGCTGGCGCTGGGCGCCTCGCGCCAATCCAGTTCGGGAAAGGCCTCGCGCAGGGCCTCGGTCACCGCGACCAGGCGCAGCGGCCGCTCGGCATGCCCCGGGCCGGGGTCGTGGCGGGTGCAGGCCGGGTGGGTGTAGACGCGCATCGCGCGGTCAGCCCTTGCGGCGCTCGTGGTTCCACAGCACCTCGCCGTGGCCGCTGGCGCGGGCCAGCACGCGGGCCAGCACGAACAGCAGGTCGGAGAGGCGGTTGAGATAGCGCACCGCCTGCGGCCGCACGTCTTCGACCCGGGCCAGGGCGACGGTCTCGCGTTCGGCGCGGCGGACCACGGTGCGGGCGATGTGGCAACGCGCCGCCGCTTCGCCGCCGCCGGGCAGGATGAAATCCTTCAGCGGCGGCAGTTCGTCGTTGTGCGCGTCGAGCCATTGCTCGAGCCGGTCGATGTCGGCGTCGAAGATCGCCGAGTGGCCGGGGATGCACAGCTCGCCGCCCAGGTCGAACAGCTGGTGCTGGATCGCCACCAACTGTTCGCGGATGGTCTGCGGCAGTTCGGCGGCCAGGACCAGGCCGATGCAGGAATTGGCTTCGTCGACCGTGCCGTAGGCGCCGACCCGGGCCGAGTCCTTGCCGATCCGGTTACCGTCGCCGAGTCCGGTGCTGCCGTCGTCGCCGGTGCGGGTGTAGATCTTCGAGAGACGGTTGCCCATCGTCGCGACGGACTCAGCGCTTGTGCGCGTCGTCCGCGCCGATCGCGCCGGCCTTGGACTTGGCGGCGCCGGCGGCGATCGCCTGCACCAGCGCGGCGATGCCGACGTAGGTGGCGGCGGTGCGCAGGTAGGGCAGCAGCCATTCGACGTAGTTGGCGGCCCAGCCGGCGACGCTCTTGTCGGCGACCGAAGCCGACAGCCAGTAGAAGCTGCCCTGGCTCAGCAGCTGGCAGACCGCGGTCGAGGCCAGCAGGGCGACCGCGGCCAGCGCCAGGGTGCTCCAGCGGCGGGCGTAGTTGCGCGCGACCCACAGGCCGCCGGCCCACATCGCGAAATAGGCCGGGAACAGGAACCAGTACGCGGCCGAGACGCAGTAGTGATCCCAGAAGCTCAGGCCCTGGCGGGTGATCACCGCGTAGTCGACCGCCACCGCCAGCGCCATCAGCGCTGGGAACGCCCAACGGGTCCACGAGCGCAGGTAGAAGCCGCCGATGAAGAACACCGCCCACGAGGCGTCCGGGATCGGCGTGAAGTGGTTCACGCGCGTGGCCGCCATCAGCACGGCGAGCAGGACGAAGATGAGGCTGCGTTGGGTGTTGGGCTGCATGACGATGGCTCCTGACGCCGGACTGGCGCGCCAATCCCGACATTCTAAGGAACCTGCGGCGAAAGTGCCGGTTTCGGCCGGCGCGCGCGGCGAGCAGACGCTAAGTGGTTGATTCCAAGCGTCCCGCCGGCGCCCGTCCGGGGCTGCCGGCGCTGCGGCACGGGGTCGCAGAACCGGGCCGCGCGCCACGACGCGGACAGACGCTGCGCGGGGCCGGCCGTATCATGAGCGGATGAATGCAGACGCTTCGACGCCGCCCGCCGCCGTCTACGCCAGCCACGACGTGCTCATCGTCGGCGGCGGCCTGGTCGGCGCCAGCCTCGCCATCGCCCTGGACCGGCTCGGCCTCGATGTCGGCCTGATCGAAGCCGCGCCGCCCGGCGCGCTGCCGGCGGTGTTCGACGAGCGCAACCTCAGCTTCGCCGAGGCCACCCTCAACGCCCTGGGCGCACTCGGCGTGCTGGCCAAACTGCGCGCTCCGACCGGCGCGATCCGGCGCATCCACATCAGCCGCAAGGGCGACTTCGGCCGCGCCGTGCTCGAAGCCTCGCGCTACGGCCGCGAGGAGTTCGGCCGGATCGTGGTCGCGCGCGACTTCGGCGAAGCGCTGGAAGCGCGCCTGGCCGAACTGCCGCGCCTGCACCGCTACCGGCCGGTGCGCTTCACCGGTCTGGCCGAGGCCGGCGACGGCTGGCGCGGCGTACGGGTCGCCGACGGCGCCGGCGAGCGGGTGCTGCGTGCGCGCCTGCTGGTCGCCGCCGACGGCACCCGTAGCGCGGTGCGCGCGGCGCTGAACATCGGCGCCGAGGAGCACGACTACGGCCAGACCCTGTTCGTGACCCGGCTGCGCGGCGAACGCGGCCCGGACGGCACCGCTTACGAGCGCCTGACCGACGAGGGCCCGACCGCGCTGCTGCCGCGCGGCGACCGCCACTACGGCCTGATCCACAGCGTCGCCAGCGAACGCGCCGAGGCGGTCGCCGCGCTCGACGAAGCCGGCTTCCTCGATCGGGCCCAGCAGGCCTTCGGTTGGCGCTGCGGCCGCTTCCTCGATTGCGGCGCGCGCAGCCTGTACCCTGCGATCCGGGTGTTGGCCGCGCGCCTGACCGCGCCGCGCGCGGTGCTGGTCGGCAACGCCGCCCAGACCATCCACCCGATCGGCGCGCAAGGCTTCAACCTCGGCCTGCGCGATGCGATGACCCTGGCCGAACTGATCGAGACCGAACTGGCCGCGCGCGGCGAAGCCGACTGCGGCGCGGACGACCTGCTACAGCGCTACGCCGCCCGGCGTCTGCCGGACCGCGAGCGCACGGTCGCGTTCTCCGACGGCCTGGCCCGGCTCAGCGCCAACGGCAGCGGCCTGCTGCGGCCGCTGCGCAGCCTCGGCCTGTTCGCGGTCGACCGGGTCGCGACCGCGCAGTCGTTCCTGGTCGGCGGCGCGATGGGCTACCGCGGCGAAGTGCCGGCCTTGTGCCGCGGCGACGCGGTCGATGCGCCGCGCCCGGCCGGAGGCCGCGCATGAGCCGGCGCGAATTGCTCGACGTGGTCGTGGTCGGCGCCGGCGTGGTCGGCGCCGCGGCCGCGCTGGCCTTCGCCCGCGACGGTTTCGAGGTGGCCCTGGTCGAGGCGCGCGAACCGCCGCGCTGGCAGGCCGACCGTCCCGACCTGCGCGTGTACGCCTTCGCTCCGGACAACGCCGCGCTGCTCGACGACCTGGGAGTGTGGCCGGCGGTGCGCGAGGCCCGCGCGCAGCCTTACCGCGGCATGCGGGTCTGGGACGCGGCCGGCGGCGGCGAACTGCATTTCGACGCCGATGCCTTCGGCCGGCGCGAACTGGGCTGGATCGTCGAACACGGCCTGCTGGTCGACCGCCTGTGGGCGGCGCTGCCGGCGGCCGGCGTGCAGCTGTATTGCCCGAACCGGATCGAGGCGCTGGAACGCGACCCCGCCGACAGCGTCGGCATGCTGCTCGACGGCGGCCGCCGCCTGCGCGCGCGCCTGCTGGTCGCCGCCGACGGCGCCGACTCGCAGCTGCGCCGCCTGGCCGGGATCGAAGCCGAGGGCCACGACTACCATCAGCGCGGCCTGGTCGCCTACGTCGACAGCGAGCTGAGCCACCAGGCCACGTGCTGGCAGCGCTTCCTGCCGAGCGGGCCGATCGCTTTCCTGCCGGCGGTCGGCGAGCCCGGCGCGCGCGACCGGCGCAGCTCGATCGTCTGGACCTTGCCCGAGCGCGAAGCCGAGCGCCTGCTCGCGGTCGACGACGCGGCCTTCCTGGCCGAACTCGAGCGCGCTTTCGACGGCCGCCTCGGCGCGCTGACCGCGGTCTCGGCGCGCGCGGCGTTCCCGCTGCGGCGACAACTGGTGCAGCGTTACTTCGCCGGCCGCGTGGTCGTCGCCGGCGACGCCGCGCACGTGGTCCATCCGCTGGCCGGGCAGGGGGTCAACCTGGGCCTGCGCGATGTCGCCGGCCTGCGCGCGCTGTTCCGCCAGGCGCAGCGGCGCGGCGCCGACCCGGGGTCGCCGCACCGGCTGGCGCGCTGGGCGCGCCAGCGGCGCAGCGAGAACGCGCTGGCGGCTTACGGCTTCGACGGCCTGAACAAGCTGTTCTCCAACGACGAACTCGCCGCGACGCTGTTGCGCGGGCCCTTGCTCGGCCTGGCCGGCAAGCTGCCGCCGCTGACCCACTATTTCTGGAAACGCGCCGCGGGCTTGTAGCCGCCGCCGTTGCGCGGCGGCAGCCCGCCGCGCCGAACGCCGCCAAGCGGCAAGGGAGCAAGACCATGCAGGGAGCGAAACCTTACGAGCCGCGGCGCGCAGATTGCCTGCGCGCGGCGGCCGGCCGCGCCGTCGCCGTCGCGCTGGCCGCCTGGCCCGGCCTGGCGGCGGCGATGAGGCAATGCCCGCCCGAGGCCGGCGAGAAGTCGCCGCTGTTTCTCGGCTTGGGCTGGGGCGTGCTGGGCCTGTTCGTGCTGCTCGGCCTGAGCATGCCGGTGTTGGGCTGGCGCCTGGGCCGGCGGCGCTCCGCAGGATGGCGCGCGTTGGCGCTGTTGCTCGGCGTCGCGCTGATGTTCGCGGTCTGGTTGCTGGGGCTGGCGGTGTTCCTCGTGTTCTTCGCACTGCCGTGCTGAGGCGGCCGCGGCGCGGCCGTGCGCGGGCGGACGTGGTTGCCGCTGCGCGATCGCAGACCCAAGGGCGCGGGATGGGGCAAGCCGAAACTCCGGCGCGTTCGATGCCGCAGACTGCACGGGCACCGCTGCGCTGCCGTATCGCCGCCGGCATGGCCGCGGCCGCGCCGCTGGCGGCGCAGGCGATGAGCCTGTGCCAGGGCGGCCTGGAGAGCCATTCGCTGGGTGCGCTGATCTTGTGGTGGGGCCTGTTCGCGGCGGTCGTCGCGGCGGCCGCCTGGGGCGCGGTTCGGGTGTGGCGCGCGCTCGCGTCGGCGCCGCGCATGCGCCGCGGCATCGGCCGGCTGGCGGCCTTGCTGGCGATGATCGCGGTGTGTGCGCTGGCCGCGGCGGCGCTGTTCCTGGTCCTGGTCGTGCGCTGCTGAGCGTATCCGCCGGGCAGGGCGCGCGATGCCTCAGTGCTCGTGGAACGCGCGCCGGGTGCGCAGCAGATACACGGCGACCAGCACGCCCATCGCCGCCACCGCCACCACGTAATAGGCCGGGGTCATGCCGCCGAGCTTGGGCGTCAGCAGGCCGATCAGCGGCGGAGTCAAGGCACCGAACACGGCATAGGCGACGTTGTAGGAAAACGACAGCCCGGAGAAGCGCACCGCCGGCGGGAACGCAGCCACCATCACCGCCGGGATCACCCCGACCACGCCGACGCAGGTGCCGGCCAGCGCATACAGGGCGAGGAAGTTCGCCCCGCCGTGGGCGAGGTCGTAGTACAGCGCGTAGCTCGACGCCAGCACGCCGAGCGAGCCGATCAACAGGGCGCGGCCGCGGCCGAGGCGGTCGACCAGCAGGCCGCCGCCGATCGCGCTCAAGGTCAGGCAGAACGCGGCCAGGCTGTTGCCGAGGAAGGCGCGCTGCGGGGCGATGCCGAACTGGCTCTGCACCAGGGTCGGGGTCATCAGCACGATCACCACGATCGCCGCGGTCAGCAGCCAGGTGACCAGCATCGACAGGACCACGCCGGCGCGGTGGTCGCGCAGCACCTGCTTGAGCGGCAGTTCGCGCACCAGTTGCCGGCTTTCGCGCATCGCCGCGAACACCGGCGTCTCGCTGAGCCAGCGACGCAGGTACACGGCCAGGAAGCCGAACACGCCGCCGATCAGGAACGGAATGCGCCAGGCCCAATCCAGCACCTGGGCCGGGGCGAACCAGGTATTGATCGCGGCGGAGATCAGCGATCCGATCAGGATCCCGGCGGTGAGGCCGGCGGTAAGGCTGGCGCAGGCGAAGCCGCCCCGGCCCGGCGGCGCGTGCTCGGCGACGAAGGTCCAGGCGCCCGGCACTTCGCCGCCGATCGCGATGCCCTGGACGATGCGCAGGAACAGCAGCAGCAAGGGCGCGGCGACGCCGATCTGGGCGTAGGTCGGCAGCAAGCCGATGCACAGGGTCGGCACCGCCATCAGGAACACGCTCAGGGCGAACATGCGCTTGCGCCCGGAGCGGTCGCCGAAGTGGGCCATGACGATGCCGCCGATCGGCCGCACCAGGTAGCCGGCGGCGAAGATCCCGTACACCTGCAACTCGCCCAGCCAGCCCGGCATGCCCGGCGGGAAGAACAGCTGGCGCAGGGTCGCGGTCAGGAAGACGAAGATGACGAAGTCGTAGAACTCCAGCGCGCCGCCCAGGGCCGACAGCAACAGGGTGCGGGCGTCGCGCCGGTCGAGCGGGCGGGCGGCGGCGTCGAGGGCGATCGGCGTGGCGGTCATGCGACGGAGGGGCAGCGAAGGGGCAAGGCACTATGCCGCATTGCGCCGCCGGCGCAACCGCGGGGCGCACGAACATGCCCGCGAAAGCGGGCGGTCAGAGACTTCAGCGCCATGCTTGGATGAAGCCCTGAGGTATTCGGCTACGCCGAAGTGAAGCGGAGCCCGCGTTCGCGGGAACCACGGTGGGAGGACTTCGTGGCGCGGTTGGTTTTTCTGCGGGATCGGGAGCGAGCGGCGCCTCTCAGCCGTCATCCCCGCGAAAGCGGGGATCCAGAGACTTCAGCGTCATGGCTCCTGCGCCCGGCGCCGTTGTTGCGGCCAGGGAACAAGCGAACGCTCCCGGGCGGGAGCGTTCGCGGTGTTGTGTATTGATTGGCGACGGTCTTCGCTTCGTCGCCCGCGGTCGGTCAGCGGCGCCAGCCGGCGATCTCGCCGCTGCTGATGCGGCCGTCGGCATCGACGTCCACGGCGAGGAAGTTGGCGCTCAGCGCGGTGTGCGCGCGCGCTTCCTCGCGGCTGATGCTGCCGTCGGCATTGGCGTCGACGGCGACGAAATCGACGTTGCGGCCGTCCGACGGCGGCGCGATCACCGTGGCCGGCAACTGATTGGCCTCGGCGGTGGCCGCGGCGGCGGCGCGGGCCACGCCGCTGGCGTCGACCGCGACCGCATTGGCGGTGCGCGCCTCGATCATCGCCGCGCGCGCCAGTTCGGCGGCGCCCTGCGGATTGCTGCCGTCGACCGCCGCGGCCTGCGCCGAGCGCGCCTCGTCGGCGGCGCGGATCGCCTGGTGGGCCGCGGCCTGGGCGTCGGCGGCCGAGCGCTTGGCCTGTTGCGCGGTGGCTTCGGCGGCGATCGCGCCGCGCGCGCTGACCGCGCCCTGGTCGCGGGTCGCCGCGGCGGCCTGCGCCGCCGCCTGCGCGGTGCTGGCGCTGTCGCGCGCCGCGCGCGCATCGGTCGCGGCGACGTCGGCCTTTTCGACCGCATCGTGTTTGGACTGCACCTTCGACGGCACCTGCGCGCTCGCCGCGCCGGTCACAACCGCCGCCATCGCCAGGGTCAACAGGGCGTGTCGCTTCATCGCGTATCGCTTCATGGCCGCAACCTCGCGTGTGGGGACGAGACGACGCTAAACCGGCGCGAGTCAACCGCGGATAAATTCGCGCAACCGGCGCTGAACGCGAACGCCCCGGCTGCGCGCAGTGCGAGCGCTGTCGCGTCTTGATCCGCTGTGCACATCGATGAAGCGGCGCTGCATCGCGCGCAACTGCGAAACCGCGGCGACGCGCTCAGCGCGGGCAGGGCTTGTGCAACGCGTAGCGCTTGCCGTTCCAGCGCCATACCGGCGCGCACATGCCCGGCCCGGTCATTTCCAGGTCGGGATAGCCCAGGTGCTTGCTCGGCAGGATGTTGTAGCCGGCCGGAAAACCGAACTGCGCCTGCCAGCGGCCGCGCGCGTCGCGGACGTACAGGTCCAGCGATACGCCGATGCGGCCGCCGAGGCATTCGGATTCCAGTTCGGTGAACACCTCGGGACGGCCGTCGCCGTTGAGGTCGACGACCTGGGCGGTGTAGCCGATGCGCTCTTCGCAACTGTCGTCGTAGTACTCGCCGCGGGTGCCGGTGAGGCGGCCGCCGGTGGCCTGCCGGATCACCGCCGCTTCGTTCCAGGCCGGGCCGGGCGGCGGTGCGGCCGATGCCGCGGCGCTCGCGCAAGCCAGGACCAGCGCGGCGGCGCGCAAACGGGCGTGAGCGTGACGATTTCGGTACATGGCGATCCTTTCCTTGGACGGGCCGCGTGGCGGCGATGGCGCCGGCTTACTTCGGCGCGGCGAACACGGTGATCTCTTCGCGATCGTGATACAGCTGGCGCGCGCGCACGATCAGCGGCCGGTGCGCCTGGTACTCGAAGGTCTCCAGGCACAGCCGGGTCTCTTCCCAGCGTTTCTTCATCGGCAGCTTGAGATTGAAGATCGCTTGCCGGCACCAACCCTCGCGGAACCAGGCCGCCATCCGCTCGGCGACCCGCACCGGCTGTTCGACCATGTCGCAGACCATCCAGTCCAGGGTGCGCTTGGGCTGCCAGGAAAAACCGTCGGCGCGCAGGTGATCGACCCGGCCGCTGTCGAGCAGGGCCTGGCGCAGCGGGCCGTTGTCGACCGAGGTCACCTTCATGCCGTTGCGCATCAGCACCCAGGTCCAGCCGCCGGGCGCGGCGCCGAGGTCGGCGGCCTGCATGTTGTCGCGCACCCGGCGCTCGCGCTCGTCGGCGTCGAGCAGGGTCAGCAGCGCTTCTTCTAGCTTCAGCGCGGAACGGCTGGGGGCGTCGGGATGCATGCGCAGGCGCGGGATGCCGAGCGGCCAGGGCGAGCTGTCGTGCGGATCGGACATCGCCAGCACCGCATGATCGCCGGCCAGGAAGGCCACGTGCAGGCGCGGCCGGCGCGGATCGTCCTCGCGGCTGAGCCAACCGGCCTTGCGCAGCGCCGGACGCAGGGCGTTGCCGAAGCTGCGCGCGAGCCCGGCGAGCGGCTTGCCGGCGTCGGAGTCGGGGTGCTCGACCCACAGTTCGCCGAACATCGACACGTTCAGGCCGCTGCCGGCGATCGCCTCCAGCGCGGCCAGCATCGGCGCGATCCGGTCGCTGGCCGGCAGCCCGCGCAGGTCGGCCAGGCGCACCAGCTTCTGCCGGGCGAAGATCAGCTTCGACCACGGCAGCGCGCGCGACAGCGCGGCGGCGTCTTCGACCATGAATTCGACGTAGCCGCTGTTGCGTTCGGTGCGGGCGTAGCCGGGATGGCCGGCGACCGCGGCGCGCTCGTTGAGTTCGGCGGCGAGTTCGGGCTCGAAACCGGCGCGGCACCAGCAGAACAGGGCGGAGTCGGTCATGGTCGGATTCGCGCGGTAATGAAGAATTTGTAGGAGCGGCGTGAGCCGCGACAACCGAAGCGATTAGCGGAAGCGTGCTGGCCGAAGACTGCGGGGCGACGAATCGCGCCTCGGTAGCGGCGCTGGCGACAACCGCTTCGGTTGTCGCGGCTCACGCCGCTCCTACATGCAGCTGCGTCAGTACGCCACGCCGCTTTCGCCGTAATGGCGCAGCACTTCGCAGGCGGCGTCGCGGTGCAGGTCGCGGCGTACGGCGATGCCGCGCCGCTCCAGCTCGCCGATCCAGTCCGCCGGCAGCGGGCCTTCGTCGAACTCGGTCAGGCGCATCACGTCTTCCGAGCGCGCGCCGATCAGCATCCGGTCGATGCCGGCCCAGAAGCTGGCGCCGTAGCACATGCAGCAGGGCTGGGCCGAGGTGGCCAGGGTCATCGGCCCGATCTCGTTGAGCCGGAACGCGCTCAACGCCGACTGGGCGCACATGAAGGCCATCATTTCGGCGTGCGCGACCGAGCAGTTCTGCGGCACGACCCGGTTCACCCCGACCCCGACCACATAGCCGTTGCCGTCGAAGATCGCCGCGCCGAAAGGACCGCCGCTCCCGGCCTCGACATTGCGCCGCGACAGCTCGATCGCCAGCGCGACCTTGTCCTCGTCGTCGTGGTAGGCGCGCTGGCGGTCGACCGCCGCGTCGACCCAGTCCGGCAGGACCAGGCGCACGTCGGCCTTCAGCCGGTGGGCGATCTTCGGGCTCATGCCTGCGCGCTCCAGGTGTCGCGCAGGGTCACGCTGCGGTTGAACACCGGGCGCTGCGCGCTGTGGTCGCGGCGGTCGGCGACGAAGTAGCCGACCCGCTCGAACTGGAACGACTGCTCCGGCGCCGCGGCGGCCGCGGCCGGCTCGACGTAGCCGACCACGCTGCGGCGCGAATTCGGATTGAGGTGGTACTGGTAGGTCTTGCCGTCGCTGTCGTCGTCCGGCGCGGCGACGTCGAACAGGCGGTCGTACAGGCGGATTTCCGCCTCGACCGCGTGGCGCGCGCTGACCCAGTGGATGGTGCCCTTGATCTTGCGGTCGGCGCCGGCCATGCCGGGGCGCGACTCCGGGTCCAGGCTGCCGCGCAGTTCGACGATCTGGCCGGACTCGTCCTTGATCACTTCGTCGCAGCGCAGGATGCCGGCGCCGCGCAGGCGCACTTCGCCGCCCGGAATCAGGCGCTTGAAGCCCTTCGGCGGCACTTCCTCGAAGTCCTCGCGCTCGATCCACAGCTGGTTCGAGAACGGCACCTTGCGGCTGCCGAAACTCTCGTCCTTGGGATGGTTGGAGAAGCTCAGCGACTCTTCGTGGGCATCGTCCAGGTTGGTGATGGTGAGCTTGAGCGGGTCGATCACCGCCATGCGCCGCGCCGCGGCCGCGTCGAGGTCTTCGCGCAGGCAGCCTTCCAGCACCGAGTAGTCGATCAGCGAGTTCTGCTTGCTCACGCCCAGGCGCTCGGCGAACAGGCGCAGCGCGGCCGGGGTGTAGCCGCGGCGGCGGATGCCCTGCAGGGTCGGCATGCGCGGGTCGTCCCAGCCGTCGACCAGGCCTTCCTGGACCAGCACCATGAGCTTGCGCTTGCTCATCACGGTGTAGTTGAGGTTGGCGCGCGAGAACTCGATCTGGCGCGGGATCGCGGCCTCGTTCAGATAGCCCTTGGCCAGCAGCGGCGCCAGCAGCTCGGGCGAGTTCGGCAGGTCGACCCTGCCCACGCACCAGTCGTACAGCGGGCGGTGGTCTTCGAATTCCAGCGTGCACAGCGAATGGGTGATGCCTTCGCAGGAGTCGCTGAGCGAGTGGGCGAAGTCGTACATCGGATAGATCGGCCAGGCGTCGCCGGTGTTCTGGTGGGCGACCTTCTTGATCCGGTACAGCGCCGGATCGCGCAGGTTGATGTTGCCCGAGGCCATGTCGATCTTGGCGCGCAGGGTGCGCGCGCCGTCGGCGAACTCGCCGGCGCGCATGCGCGCGAACAGGTCCAGGTTCTCCTCGACGCTGCGCTCGCGGTAGGGCGAGTTGCGGCCCGGCTCGTTGAGGCTGCCGCGGTAGGCGCGCACTTCCTCGGCGCTGAGATCGCAGACGAAGGCGTCGCCCTGGCGGATCAGCTTCTGCGCGGCCAGATAGAACACCTCGAAGTAGTCCGAGGCGTGGCGCAGCTGCGCCCACTCGAAGCCCAGCCAGCGCACGTCTTCCTGGATCGCGGCGACGTACTCGGGGTCTTCCTTGGCCGGGTTGGTGTCGTCGAAGCGCAGGTTGCACAGCCCGCCGAACTCGTTGGCGACGCCGAAGTCCAGGCAGATCGCCTTGGCGTGGCCGATGTGCAGGTAGCCGTTGGGCTCGGGCGGGAAGCGGGTCCGGATCGCTTGGTGCTTGCCGCTGGCCAGGTCGTCGCGAACGATCTGGCGGATGAAATCCTGCTTGACCGCGCCAGCGGCGGCGGTGTCGGACGGGAGTTCGGGAGCGGAGCGGGCAGGATCGGCGGACATGCGTCACGGCAGTGGGAAAGGGAGAAACGGGAGTTTAGCCGCTGGCGCCGGTCCTTGCCTGCGCCCGGGGCGCGCGACGGCGGCGGGCGGCGGACCGCAGGGGCGTCCGTCGGCGGCCCGCTCGGCGGCGGCTTGCCGGTTCGGGCGGTTCGGGCCGGGCGTGCGTCGCGACGCCCGCGGCGCGCCAGGCGGCGTATGCTGGACCCAGACCCGCCAGGCCTTACGCGCCGAAGGACGCCGACGATGCAAGTCGTCTACGAAGCCGCCCACCTGATCGATGCCCATCTGGTCCGCCATGCCCTGGAAGCCGCCGGGATCCCGGTGTTCCTGAAAGGCGAGGCCCTGCTCGGCGGGGTCGGCGAGCTGCCGCCGTTCGGCGCGGTTCAGGTTTGCGTGCCGGAAGCGGCCTGGCCGCAGGCGCGCGAGGTGGTCGAGCGCTTGTCCTTCGGCGAACCGCCGCCGGAGCTGCCGGAACCGGAGCCGACGCCGCCGGGCTGGCTGCCGGCCTGATCGGCCGCAGCACCGCCACCCGCAACGTCCATCAGGCCGCCGCTGCGACTGCGCGGGCCGGCTGTCCTATCGCCCTATCGATCGCGCGCCGCGGCCCCGCCGGGCGCCGCGTCCCGCACCCGCCGCGTTCGCCGCGGCCGGTGCGCGACGATCCGAACCGAACGGAGTTGCCTGCCATGTATCACCGTCTCTCGACCCGCCGCGGGCGCAGCGCATGAGCGCGCCGGCCGTTTCATCGACCGATTCGCTGCGCACCCCGTTGCTGCAGATGCTGTTCGGCGCTTCGGTGATCAGCAGCTCGGCGGTGTTCGTGCGCTGGGTGCAGATCGGCCCGGCGGCGTCGGCGTTCTGGCGCATGGCCCTGGCCGCGCTGATCCTGCTGCTGGTGGTGGCGCGGCCGTGGCAGCGCGGGCGCCTGCGCGACTGGCGCCCGGACGCGCGCACCCTGGGCCTGGTGATGCTGGGCGCGGCCTTCATGGCCCTGGACCTGTGGCTCTGGCACCGCAGCATCCTCTACGTCGGCGTCGGCCTGTCGACCCTGCTGGCGAATTTCCAGGTGTTCGTGCTCGCCGGCGTCGGCGCGATATGGCTGGGCGAACACACCAGCTGGCGACTGTGGACCGGCCTGGTGATGGGCCTGCTCGGCCTGGCCCTGCTGCTGGCGCCCGGCTGGGGCGGGATGGATGCGCGCTTCCGCCTGGGGGTGGTCTACGGTCTCGGCGCGGCGCTGGCCTACGGCGGTTTCCTGCTCGCCTTCCGCGCCGCCCAGGCGCGCCGCGGCCGCACTCCGAACGAAGCCCTGCAATGGTGGCTGTGTCTGGGCTGCGCGATCATGCTGCTGGCGCCGGTGCCGTTCGGCGGCGAGAACCTGTGGCCGACCAGCGCGCACGACTGGCTGATCCTGTTCGCCTACGCCGCGATCGCCCAGGTGCTGGGCTGGCTGGTGATCGGCCGGGCGATGCCGTTGCTGCCGGCCGGCATCGTCGGCCTGTGCCTGCTGCTGCAGCCGCTGCTGGCCTATGTCTGGGACGTGCTGCTGTTCGGCAAGCGGCTCGGCGCGATCGAACTGATCGGCCTGGCCCTGTCCCTGGCCGGCATCTTCCTCGGCCTGGCGCGCGGCGATCAACCGCTGTTCTCGCCCCGCCGCGACCCGGCCTGAGCGCCGCCCCGACTTTCCTACGGTGCAACCATGAGCGATTCCCTGGCTTCGATTTCCTCCCTGATCCGCAGCGTCGCCGACTTCCCCAAGCCCGGGGTGACCTTTCGCGACGTGACCCCGCTGCTGGCCGACGCCGGCGGCTTCGCCCGCTGCATCGACGCGCTGGCCGAACCCTGGCAGGGCAGCGGGGTGCAGGCGGTGTGCGGGATCGAATCGCGCGGCTTCATCTTCGGCGCCGCGCTGGCGCAGAAGCTGCACGCCGGCTTCGTGCCGCTGCGCAAGCCGGGCAAGCTGCCGCCGCCGCTGGTGGCGGTGGAGTACGAGCTGGAATACGGCCGCGACGCTCTGCAGGCGCGCAGCGACGCGCTCAAGCCGGGCGAACGCACCCTGATCGTCGACGACGTGCTCGCCACCGGCGGCACCCTGGCCGCGGCGCGCGAACTGGTCGAGCGCCTGGATGCGGTGCTGGTCGGCGCCAGCGTGCTGATCGAACTCGACGCCCTCGGCGGCCGCCGGCGCTGGCCGGGCCAGGCGCCGGTGCACGCCTTGTTGCATTACTGAAGCAGAGGAACGGGTAAGGGACAACGAAATGGCGGTGAAAGCGGCCGCTTCCTCTCGCTCGCCGCTCCTCGTTGCTGTTGGCTCTTTCCTCTCGACTCTTTCCTCTCAACTTCCCCGGCTCCTTGAATCCCGCCCGCCGGCCCGCATCTCACCGGCACGGCGAACGAGCGCCGCAACCGCAGACGGAGACAACCCATGGCCGGCACGTCCATTCCCGGGATCGGTGCGTTCAAGCAGCGCCTCCCGCAGCGCGAAGACGCGTTGCCGGGGCGCGACGAGCCGCTGCCGCTGCATAACGTCCACTACGTCAGCGGCGCCAAGCTGCGCGACGAATTCGCCGGCCTGGCCCGGGTCCAGTTCGGCATGGGCTGCTTCTGGGGCGCCGAGCGCAAGTTCTGGTCGCTGCCGGGGGTGGTCGCCACCGCGGTCGGCTACTCCGGCGGCTACACGCCCAACCCGACCTATCGCGAAGTCTGCAGCGGCCAGACCGGCCACGCCGAGACCGTGCTGGTGGTGTACGACCCGGCCAGGATCGCGTTCGAAGACTTGCTCAAGACGTTCTGGGAAAACCACGACCCGACCCAGGGCATGCGCCAGGGCAACGATGCCGGCACCCAGTACCGCTCGGTCGTCTATTGCGAGGACGAGGCCCAGCACCGCGCCGCGCTCGCCAGCCGCGACGCGTTCCAGACCGGGCTGAGCGCCGCCGGCTACGGCCAGATCACCACCGACATTCCCGCGCCGCCGGCGCCGGAGTTCTACTACGCCGAAGACGATCACCAGCAGTACCTGGCCAAGAACCCGATGGGTTACTGCGGCCTCGGCGGCACCGGCGTGAGCTGCCCGATCGGCCTGGGCTGAGCCGCCGTCCTATCGGTCGTCGCAACGGCGATGCGGCGCTCTCCCGGCGGCTTCGCGCTATCCGGGAATCGCAGCGCTCACAGCGGTTCGATCGCGCAGGCGTAGACCAGTTCGCAGGCGCCGTCGCCGGTGTCGGTGCGGGTCAGCGAACTGCGCCATCGCCATTCGCCCGGGGCGTCGGCCTGCACCAGCCAGCCGTGCACGCGCACGCGCTGGTCGGCGCGCGTGCGCTTGAGCGCGCGCGCGACTTCGGCATCGGCCGGGATGATGTGCAGGTTGGCGCTGGAGCGCTGCATCTCCTGCAGCGGAATCGGCGGCTGGCCTTCGAAACGGTAGGTCAGGAACCGCACTTCCTGGCTGAAGCGCAATTTCGACAGCACCGCGTCCTCGCGCATGCGTCCCCAGCCCAGGCCCAGGTCGGTGGGCGAAAACTCGGCGGTGATGCCGTTGCGGTAGTCGCGCCGCGACAGCACCCGGCCTTCGATGCTGAAACCGGCCAGCGGGGTCAGCGTGCCGGGTTCGAGCCGGAACGGCTGCAGGCCGGCCGGCACCGGCGTCTGCAGCGGCTCGGCGTAGTCGGCCACTCGCGGCGGCATCGGACAGCGCACGCTCGCGCCCGCCGCCGGCGCCGGATAGTGCAGGGCGCGCGGCGACAGCGGCGAATACCACCAGCCGACCGCGCTCAGCAGCAGCGCCAGCGCCATCCAGCCGCGTAGGCTCATCGCGCTTCGCGCACCGGCTTGCGTCCGCCGGGGCTGCGCGGCGGTTGCAGCAGCGAGGGCGGCAGCTTGCGCAGTTCGTCGGCCAGTTGCATCAGGAACTCGGACATCGCCGAGCTGCGCCGCCACAGCATGCCGATCTGCCGGTGCGGCGGATCGCCGTCGAAGCGCAGCAGATGCACGTCCGGCGAGGGCGGCACCGGCGGCTGCACCGCCAGCATCGGCAGCAGGGTGATGCCGACCCCGGCGGCGACCATCTGCCGCAGCGTCTCCAGGCTGGTGGCGCGGAAGCCGTCGCGCTCGTCGGCGCCGGCCAGGCGGCACACGTCCAGGGCCTGATCGCGCAGGCAGTGGCCTTCCTCGAGCAGCAGCAGGTGCTGGTCGTCCAGGTCGTGCAGTTCCAGGCTGTCGCGCGCCGCCATCGGATGCTGCTGCGGCACCGCCAGCAGGAAGGGTTCGTCGAACAGCGGCTCGACGTGCAACTGGTCGTCGTGGATCGGCAGCGCCAACAGGCCGGCGTCGAGGCGGCCGTCGCGCAGCCGGGCCAGGATCTGGTCGGTCTTCTCCTCGACCAGCAGCAGTTCCAGGCGCGGGAAGCGCTTGCGCAGCCCCGGCACCACGTGCGGCAGCAGATACGGGCCCAGGGTCGGGAACAGGCCCAGGCGCACGGTACCGGCCTCCGGGTCCTGGCTGCGGCGGGCGATCTCGCCCATCTGCTCGACGTCGGCGATCACCTTGCGCGCGCGCTCGGCGATGTCGCGCCCGACCGGGGTCAGCATGACCCGGCGCGGCGCGCGCTCGACCAGGGACACGCCCAGCTCGTCTTCGAGCTTCTTGATCTGGGTGGAAAGCGTGGGTTGGCTCACGAAGCTGGCCGCGGCCGCGCGGCCGAAGTGCTTGTGATCGGCCAGGGCGACCAGATATTTGAGGTCACGTAGATTCATCGACGGCTGTCCATTGAGGATGGCTATCGGCATAATAGGAACAATTCATTTCAGTAATCAAATGCTGGCGTGCAACATAGCCGGCATAGGTTGTGCCCATCGGCGTCACCCCCTCATCCCAACCCATCCCCTGACTCAGGAGTCACGAGCATGCTTTCGATCGGCGAAAAGTTCCCGAAATTCAAGGTCAAGGCCACCGTCGGTATCGAGAACCTCGATAGCGCCTTCGCCGACATCGACAACGACACCTACAAGGGCAAGTGGCTGCTGGTGTTCTTCTACCCGAAGGACTTCACCTTCGTCTGCCCGACCGAGATCAAGGGTTTCGGCGATCTGAACCAGCAGTTCCTGGATCGCGACTGCCAGGTCCTGGCCGCGTCGACCGACAGCGAGTTCGTCCACCTGGCCTGGCGCAAGGACCACAAGGACCTGCGCGACCTGCCGTTCCCGATGCTGGCCGACATCAAGAAGGACCTGACCTCGGCGCTCGGCATCCTGACCGACGACGGCGTCGCCCAGCGCGCCACCTTCCTGGTCGATCCGGAAGGCATCATCCGCTTCGTCTACGTCACCGACGGCTCGGTCGGCCGCAACCCGCAGGAAGTGCTGCGCGTGCTCGACGCGCTGCAGACCGACGAGCTGTGCCCGTGCAACTGGAACCAGGGCGAGAACACCCTCAAGGTCGCCTGATCCGTGCCGGGTCGTCCCCCGAACGGACGGCCCGTCGCGATCCGACCGGAGAGCGATCTCCCGCGGCGCCGGATTCCGTGACCCGGCGCCCCCTTGGTTCTCCCTGCGCTGGCGGCTCCGCCGGCAGCGCAGTCTTCTTCGGCCATTCCCGCATGCGGGCCGGCTCGGCCGGCCTCCCTCCCTCCCGTGCGGGATGCCTGCAGCCGGGGTTCGCCCCGGCTGCCTCTAATCGCAGCACCGTTCCTTTCCGTCGTTTCCGAGCCAGCCCTGCGCCCCGCGCACGCCCGCCAGGCGGCGACGCCTGCGCGGTCTTCGGACCGGAGCCTTCCGCAGCATTCAGGAGTTCCCGATGAGCCTTTCCGATCTTCGCAATTCGCTTCCCGATTACGCCAAGGACCTCAAGCTCAACCTCGACAGCGTGCTCAGCGACGCCGGTTCGCCGGGCCTGGACGGCAAGCAGATCCGCGCCATCGCGCTGGCCTCGGCGATCGCCTCGCGCTACAAGCCGCTGGCCGCGGCGGTCGAGGCCTTCGCCGCCGAAAAGCTGTCGCCGGAAGAGATCTCCGGCGCCAAGGCCGCGGCCGCGGTGATGGCGATGAACAACATCTACTACCGCGCCACCCACCTGATCCAGAACGAAGAGTACGGCCAGCTGCGCGCCGGCCTGCGCATGAACGTGATGGCCAATCCGGGCATCGACAAGATGTCGTTCGAGCTGGCCTCGCTGGCGGTGTCGGCGATCAACGGCTGCGGCGCCTGCATGGACTCGCACGAGAAGGTGATCCGCAAGCACGAGATCAACGCCCAGGGCGTGCAGAGCGCGCTGAAGATCGGCGCGGTGGTGCACGCGGTGGCGGTGACGCTGGAGCAGATGTGATCGTCTGATTCGGCAGCATCGCGCCTCCCTGAAATCGCCGGCGAAAGCCGGCGATTTCGTTTTTGAGGATCGACGACACAAGAGCCCGATCCTCCCTGCGTCTCTTCGCTTTTTGCCCTTGCCGTTCGCCTTAGCCCTTGCTTGGCGCGGCACGTGGCTCGCGAGACCGATGGAGACCCGGAGGGCGCCGCACAGGACGTGCGGCGTTTTCCGATAAGACAGGGATGTCTTATCGGAAAATCCCGGCGCGCGCTTCGAACTCGCAGGGGAGCTTCGTCAAGGAAAGCCCTTTTCTTTGGTTAGCTTTCTTTTGGGCTTAGCAAAAGAAAGTAACCCGGCCGCGCCAGCGGACGGAAGCTCTGCACTGGCTTGTAGCTTCTTAAGTGGCAAGATCAGATCGAACGCCAAAAGCTTCCGCCGCTGAAGCGGCGGGTTACTTTCTTTTGTCATAAGCAACAAAAGAAAGGTAACCAAAGAAAAGTGCTTTGCTTTGAATCAAAGGCCCGCGCGTTCGATGCCGACGCAGGGATTTTTCATACGGGACGTCCTTGTCCCGATGAAAAACGGCGCGCATCCCTGCGCGCCGCCCTTCGGGTCTTCGTTAGCCCTCGCGAGCGCCCGGCGACGCACAGCAACGGCAACAACAATGGCCGCAATCCCCAAGGTAGGAGCGGCGCCCCACAGGGATTTCCTTCGGTCATGAGCCGCGACCGCGTCCTCGCGCCGTAACCGCCTGCAACCGCGCGCCTCGACCGCCCGGCGGACGATGCCGATCTCGACGCCGGCGGATCTCCCCGATCCGCCGGCGCCGTCCCCTCAACGCACCTCGAACTCGTAGATCCGGGTCGCCGGATCGCCGTTCTGGGTCGGCGTGGCGACGTTGAGCTTGACGTAGCGCGCCGAGGTGGCGCTGATCGAGTGGGTGGTGGAACTGGCGGTATTGGCGCTCACCGACACCGGCGTGCTCCAGGTGCTGCCGTTGCTCGAGGTCTGGATGGTGAAGGCCTTGCTGTTCCAACTGGTCGACTCGCCGCCGGCGCCGGCGTGCTTGACCACGAAGCTGCTGACCGTCTGCGCCGAACCCAGGTCGACCTGCAGCCAGGCCGGCGAGGCCAGCGAGCAGAACTTGTCGGTGTTGCCGCCGGAAACGCTGCCGTTGACCGCCTTGGCCGGGCCTTCGTTGCTGTTGCACGCGGTCGAACCGGTGGCCGGCTTGTTGAGCGCGAGGTTGACGTTGCCGGCGCCGACCGAGACGGTCTGGGTCTTGGTGTGGGTCGCGCCGCCATTGTCGGTCACGGTCAGGCTGACGGTGTAGTTGCCGGCGCTGGCGTAGGTGCGGCTGGGGTTGGTTGCGGTCGAGCTGCCGCCGTCGCCGAAGTTCCAGCTGCGAGAGGCGATGCTGCCGTCGGCGTCGCTGGAGGAGTCGCTGAAGCTGGCGGTCAGGCCGTTGACGCTGACGCCGAAGTTGGCCACCGGCGCGGTATTGCCGCTGAGCGCGTTGTTGATCGCCGCCGCGTACTGCGCGCTGGTGCCCTGCGACCAGCACTTCTGGATGTCGTCGTACAGCCACAGGAAGCCGCCGCTGATGCCGGCGCTGGTCTTCCAGCCGGACATGCGGGTCTGCACCTGGGTGGGGCTGTCGCCGGCGGTGCAGCCGGTGCCGTGCTTGGTCCACAGGCCGGGCATCACGGTCATGCCCATCGCGGTGTTCCAGTTGGCCGGGTCGTTGCCGGCGCCGCCGTCGTAGACCTGCAGGTAGATCCGGTCGACCGAGCTGCCCAGGTTGTCCTTGACCCCTTTCCAGAAGCTCTGGTTGGTGTAAGGCGCGAAGGTGATCTTGTAGCCCAGGCCGACCAGCATCTGGCCGAAGGTGGTGGTGTCGGCGACGTTGTAGTGGCTCTCGTCGTCGAAGTTGACCGCGTCGGCACCGGTCGCGGTCTTCAGCGCCTGGAAATTGCGGTAGAGGATGCTGCCGCTGCCGGTGCCGCAGACGATGGTGCTGCCGCAGCCGGCCGCGGTGCCGTTGGCCAGCTTGGCCATGCGTTCGAAATCCGGCACGCCCCAGGCGCCGATCGACACCTCGACCCGCTTGACCGAGGTCGGCGCGGTCTTCAGCGAGGCCAGACGCGCCGGCCAGTCCGCGTCGGCGCCGGTGTAGGCGCCGTTCTTGACGATCGGAATGTCGTTGTAGACCAGGTCGCCGTTGTCCTCGATGTGGATGCTCCACAGGAACACCGTGGTGAACCCGGAAGCCTTGAGGTCGTTGATCACGGTCTGGCCGCCGGAATAGAACGGGCCGCCGCCGAAGATCGCCGACTCGGCGGCGAACGCGCCCGGCGCGGCGACGGCGAGGGCCAGGGCGGCCAGGCGCGGAACGAAACGGCGCAAGGCGGAAGTCGAGCGTTGGGTCGGCTGAGTCATGGGCGGTCCCCTGGTGGATGGTCGGCGGCGGGGCAGGCCGCGATCGCGCGCACGACGGCGCAGGCTCGCGCTGCTTGTCGCCACGGCGGCGACGCGGCCGACATTGCGAGCGGCGATTTCGCGGTGTCAACGTTTGGATCGATTTAAACCCGGTCAAATCGTTTAAAAACCCGGGCGCGCCGAAGTTTTCCCCGAGCAATCAATACGCTGAGCGAGAACGCACATTGGCCGGCGAAGGCGACCGCGCGCACGGATCGCGGCCGGCCTGCGTTGCGTCGCAACACGGATGCGCGCAAAGCCGCCGCTGCGCTCGGCGGCGGGCGCGCAGGCGAGATGCCGCGCAGTAGGGGGAAGGGCCGGAACTGCGTTGCTTCGACGCGTCGCGCCGTGCGCGGCCCTTACAATGCGCCGATGACTTCTTCCGACGACACCGGGTCCGCAGCGCATCCGCCGGCCGCGAGCGCGCGCCGCGTCGACGCGCTGCTGCGTGCGGCGCGCGCGCGCATCGAGCCGGCCGAGGCCGAGCTGCTGCTGGCCCAGGCGCTGGGCCGCAACCGCGGCTGGCTGTTCGCGCACGACGACCATGTGGTCGCCGACCAGGCGGCGCAACGTTTCGCCGACTGGCTGGCGCGGCGCGAGGCGGGCGAGCCGGTGGCGTATCTGATCGGCCGGCGCGGCTTCTGGCGCTTCGATCTGCAGGTCAGCGCGGCGACTCTGATTCCGCGTCCGGAAACCGAGCTGCTGGTCGAACTGGCGCTGGCGCGGTTGCCGGACGGGCAGGCGGCCCGCGTGGCCGACCTGGGCACCGGCAGCGGCGCGATCGCCCTGGCCCTGGCCTACGAGCGGCCGCAGGCGCGGGTGATCGCCACCGACGCCAGCGCTGCGGCGCTGGCGATCGCCGCGGCCAACGCGCGCGCGCTGGGGCTGGGCAATGTCGCGTTCCGCGAGGGCGACTGGTTCGCGCCGCTGGCCGAAGAGCGTTTCGACCTGATCGCCAGCAATCCGCCTTATATCGAGGCCGACGACCCGCACCTGCAGCAGGGCGACCTGCGCTACGAACCGGCCAGCGCGCTGGCCTCGGGCGCCGACGGCCTGGATGCGATCCGCGCCATCGCCGCCGCCGCGCCGGCGCATCTGCGAGCGGGCGCTTGGCTGCTGCTCGAGCACGGCTGGAACCAGGGGCCGGCGGTACGCGCGTTGTTGACCGCCGCGGGCCTGGCCGATGCGATGACCGAGCGCGATCTGGAAGGGCGCGATCGGGTCAGCCTGGCGCGGATGCCGGCGGCGGGCGACTGAGCCGGCGGTCCGGCGCCGCGCTCGCGCAGCGGGCGGCATCGGGGCGCGACTGCGACCGATGGCGTCGGCGTCGGTTCGCCTGCGTTCCCTGTCGCGGCTTGTGAGCGCGGGAAGTCCCGGTAGGAAGCCGCTCTGCCGGAGGCCCTGCGGCTCGTGCCGGTGGCGCCATACGCCGGCGTTGCCGACGCGACGGGCTCGCGCCGGTAAACTGGTCGGCCTCACGACTGCGAGGCCTGCGATGCGCACGCTCTACCCCGAGATCGAACCCTTCGACACCGGCACCCTGCCGGTCGACGACCGCCACACGCTGTACTACGAACAGTGCGGCAATCCGGACGGCAAGCCGGTGGTGTTGCTGCACGGCGGTCCCGGCGCGGGTTGCAGCCCGAAGATGCGCCGCTTCCACGACCCGGCCAAGTACCGCATCGTGCTGTTCGACCAGCGCGGCAGCGGCCGCTCGACGCCGCATGCCGACCTGGTCGACAACAGCACCTGGGACCTGGTCGCCGACATCGAAAAACTGCGCGCGCACCTGGGCATCGAACGCTGGCAGGTGTTCGGCGGTTCCTGGGGTTCGACCCTGGCCCTGGCCTATGCGCAGGCCCATCCGCAGCGGGCGACCGAACTGGTCCTGCGAGGCATCTTCATGCTGCGCCGTTGGGAGTTGGAGTGGTTCTACCAGGAAGGCGCCTCGCGCCTGTTCCCGGATGCGTGGGAGCATTACCTCAAGGCGATTCCGCCGGTCGAGCGCCACGACCTGATCAGCGCCTTCCATCGCCGCCTGACCAGCGACAACGAGCAGACCCGGCTCGACGCGGCGCGCGCCTGGAGCGTGTGGGAAGGCGCGACCAGCTTCCTGCACGTCGACCAGGATTTCGTCAGCGGCCACGAGGACGCGCAGTTCGCCCTGGCGTTCGCGCGGATCGAGAACCACTACTTCGTCAACGGCGGCTTCTTCGAGGTCGAGGACCAGCTACTGCGCGACGCGCACAAGATCGCCGAGATCCCGGGCGTGATCGTGCACGGCCGCTACGACGTGGTCTGCCCGGTGCAGAACGCCTGGGAGCTCAAGCAGGCCTGGCCGAAGGCCGAACTGACGATCACTCCGGCGTCGGGGCATTCGGCGTTCGAGGCCGAGAACGTCGACGCGCTGGTGCGGGCGACGGACCGTTTCGCCTGACCCTTGCCGGTTAGCGGCTCGCGCAGCGCTCCGGTAGGAGCGGCGCGAGCCGCGACCGCGGGACGCGCAGAAGATCCAAGGCCGACGCCATCGATCGAAGCCCAGGGCCATCGCCTGTAGGAGCGGCGCCCCACAGGGATTTCCTTCGGTCACAAGCCGCGACCGCCATGTAGCTTGTTCGCCGCGTCTTTGTCCTGCGCCCCTTGTAGGAGCGGCGCAAGCCGCGACCGCCATCCTTACGTCTCGCCGCGTCTTTGTCCCGTGCCCTTGTAGGAGCGGCGCAAGCCGCGACCGTCATCCCTCCTTCTCGTCGCGTCTTTGTCCTATGCCCCTGTAGGAGCGGCGTAAGCCGCGACCGCGCTCTTGCGGTCTCGCGGCGTTCGTCGCTCCAAAGCTTCAAAGCAAAGCTTCCGTCCGCAAGCGGCCGGGTCACTTTCTTTGTCCAAGGCGACAAAGAAAGTAACCAAAGAAAACGCCATGGCTGTTTCGAATCAAAAGCCACTATGGGACGAGGTTTGCGCAGGGCTGCTCCGCACAGGCCATCCCTGGCCTGGCTGCGCACGGCCCGCATCCCTGCGGCCCGCCCTTCGGGGCTGCAGGTCTTCTCGCGAGTTCGGTCCCGCGCCAAGCTCTTTACGGCAACGGCAACGGCAACGGCAACGGCAACGGCTGGCGTGGCGCCGTTGCTTTGGTTGGGGTAGGAATGGTGCCCACGGTGATTTCTTTCGGTCACAAGCCGCGACCGCCATTTCCGGCCTCGCCGCGCTTCGTGCCGCAGGTGGCATGGCGTCGCTGCGGCTGTCGCGGCTCACGCCGCCGCTACAGGAAACGCCGACGCGTCCGGGGCGAAACCGTTCGTTTCAGCCCGCTGCGCTGCCGTCCGGGTTGCGCTCGATCATCCACAGCCCGGCCCAGAGTTTGAGGTCGAGCTCGTAGCCTTCGTCCTGCTTGCGCATCAGCCAGGCCGGGGCGTGGTCGCGCGGGACTTCGTGGACGACGATGTCCTCGCCGTCGACGCCGCCGCCGTCGCCGACCCGGCGCAGGTCGGTGGCGCGGACGAAGGCGATGCGCTCGCTGCTCATTCCGGCCGAGGTCGGGCCGATCAGCAGCACTTCGACCTTGGCCGGCTCCCAGCCGGTCTCTTCGACCAGCTCGCGCCGCGCCGCCGATTCCAGGGTGTCGTGGTCGTGGTCGTCGCCGACCAGGCCGGCCGGCATCTCGATGGTGCGCGCGCCCAGCGGCACCCGCTGCTGTTCGACGAACAGCACCCGGTCGTCGGGAGTGACCGCGATGATGATCACCGCCATGCCCTTGCCGTGGGTGCGTTCGGCGTACTCCCAATGGCCACGCCGCATCATCCGCAGCCACTGGCCCTGGTAGAGCGTTTCGACGCCGTCGCTGGCGCCGGCATGGGCCTGCTCGGGGTGGTCGCGTCCTTGGTCGGCTGGGGTCATTGCGGTCCTCGCGTCATTGCGTCGCCATATACGTGCGGAAAGACGATGTTATGACGGAACCTGTGACGTCGCGAAGTCGAGTCCGACCGCTTCGTGCAAACGGCGCCGGGTCATCGGTCCGAAACGCAGGCGGTCGCACAGTTCCAGCAGGCCGGCCGGGTCGGCCGGATCGCGCAGGAAGTGACCGCGGTCGCCGCCGAGCGGGGCGTCGATCGCGATCGTGGTCAGCTGCCGGCACAGCAGCGCCTGCTCGCGGTGCGCGCGCAGCTTGGCCGCGGCGCTGGCGGCGCCGCGCAGGCGCAGGAACGGCACTTCCTCGACCCGCGCCAGCAGCGCGTCGAGGCTGCCGAAGTGGCCGAGCAGGGCGGCCGCAGTCTTGGCGCCGATCCCGGGCACGCCGGGGATGTTGTCGACCGCATCGCCGGTCAGGGCCAGGTAGTCGGCGATCTGGCTCGCCAGCACGCCGTGCCGCGCCGGCACGCCGTCGGCGCCCCAGCGCTGGCCGCGGGCAAAGTCCCACTGCTCGTCGTGGACGTCGAGCAACTGCGACAGGTCCTTGTCGGCGGACACGATCACCCCGCGGTAGCCCTGGCCGCGCATGGTGATCAGCGCGCTGCCGATCAGGTCGTCGGCTTCGTACTCGACGTCGGCCAACACCGCCAGGCCGAGCGCGGCGCACAGCGCCTTGCAATGGCCGAACTGGCGCTTGAGCGCGTCCGGAGCCGGGTCGCGGTTGGCCTTGTAGGCCGGGTACAGGCGATTGCGGAAGCACGAGTCCAGCGCCTCGTCGAAGGCGATGGCGATGTGGCGCGGCCGCTCGCGCTCGATCAGCTCGAGCAGGAAGCGGGCGAAGCCGTGCACGGCATTGGTCGGCCAGCCTTCGGCGTCCTGGAATTCGTCGGGGATCGAATGCCAGGCGCGGAATACGTACAGGCTGGCGTCGACCAGGTAGAGCGGGGGGCGCGGCGTTGCGTTCATCGCTTCATTCCAACACGCGCCGTTCAGCGCGGCGACCAGGTGCGGGTCAGTTCGGACGGATCCGGACGCTCGCGCTCCGGCGCTTCCAGGCGCGCGGTGCCGATGTGGATGAAGCCGGCGATGCGTTCGTCGGCCTCCAGCTCCAGCCATTGCGCGACCTGTTCGTCGTAGGCCGGCCAGCCGGTCAGCCAGACCGCGCCGTAGCCGAAGGCCTGCGCGGCCTGGAGCAGGGCGAAGCAGACGCAGCCGGCGGTGAGGGTGCGTTCGAACTCGGGGATCTTCTCGTCCGGGCCGAGCTTGGCGATCACCGCGACCACCAGCGGCGCATGCGAGAAGCGGCTGCGGTCCTTTTCGACCGCGGCGGGGCCGGCATCGGGGAAACGTTCCTGGCCGCGCCGGGCGACGCGTTCGCCGAGTTCGTGGCGGGCCTGGCCCTGCAGCAGCAGGAACCGGAACGGCACGCGCTTGCCGTGGTCGGGCACGCGCACCGCCGACTGCAACATACGCTGCAGCGTCGATTCGTCCGGGCCGGGTTCGGTCAGTTGCTTGGCCGGCACCGAGCGGCGTAAATCGAGGGCGTGGAGCAGGTCGGGCGCGGTGGGGGACATAAGAGACAAGGGGACTCCGGTCACAAAAATGAACGACAACACATTAATGGACGCATATTGGCACTATCCTGCCTCTGCAGTCGGAAATCGACGCAGCAGCGTCCAGCTCATCAGGGGAAATTCGTAAGTGTCCGGCCACTTGCACGGCGTCGCTCAGGCAACGCGCACCGATCCCGTGCGCGTGCTCGAAGAAATCAAACGACAGACGCTCGAGCAACTCGGGGGGCTGCCGGGCAGCCTGTACCTGCCGATCGAGGAAGTCCTCAAGGCCGAGTCGCTGAAGGGCGACGGACGCAATCACCAGTTCGAAGATCAGGCTGCATTGTGGGTCCTGCGCCAGCAGCAGGCCAGTCATGTGATGGCGTTTCGGCAGCAGGTCGCGCTCGGCTTCGACGCGTTCCGCGCCCCGGGCGCCGCGGTCGGCGGTCTGGGCGGCACGCCGCTGCAACTGGTCGGCGATCAGCAACTGGCCTTCGACCTGGACGGCGAGCGTCTGACCGAGGCGCTGGATCATCGCTATCTGCGCCCGCTGGAGATGGTCCAGGGCCGGCTCAAGATGCTGTCGCAGGCGATGGGCACGCCGATCGGGATCAACCCGCTCGGGCCGTACCGCCTGGTGCGCGCCTTCACCGCGGTCTACAACGAAGCGACGGTGACCGAAAGCCTGCGCCTGCGCCTGTTCCGCCAGTACGAACAGGAGTTGGCGCGATTGCTCGGCGATCTCTACGGCCGGGTCAATAATCTGCTTGCGACCGCCGGTTACGGCGTCGGCTTCGGCGCCCCCGCGCCCAGCGCGCCGGTGCGCGCGGCCGACGACCGCGCCCGCGAGCGCAACACGCTCGACGAGGTATTCGACACCGTGCCGCACCGCGAGCCCCCCGCGCCCCTGCCCGATTACAGCGCCGCGATGGGCGGCTACAGCGACAGCCACGGCGGCCCCGCCGGCTACGGCGGCAATTACGGCGCGCAGGCGCCGGTGTCGCAGGCCGAAGTCGCGGCGATGGCCAACGAACTGGCCCAGCTGCGCTCGCAGCTGCACGCCTGGCGCGAGGGCCTGATCAACACCGGCGGCCTGCCGCCGGCGCACATGCCGCAGCGCTCGATGGCGCCGCGCCGCGAGCTGCGCGTGGACGAAGTGGTCGGCATGGTCTCGCTGCTGCAGCCCGAGCCGCCGGACGCCTTCGCCCGCGCCCTGGCGGTGTCCGGCCGGCTCGGCGAGACCATCCGCGACCAGCTCTACGACGGCGCGCGCCGGCTCGGTTTCAACCCCGACCAGACCTGCTTCAGCGCCGAGGAAGACGACGCGATCGACCTGGTCGCGCTGTTGTTCGACTCGCTGTTCCGCAACCACGCCCTGCAGGACCGCGCGCGCCGGGTGTATGCGCGACTGGTCATGCCCTACGTCAAGGTTGCGCTGACCGACAACGAAGTGTTCGTCAAGCGCGAGCACCCGGCGCGGCGCCTGCTCGACGCCATCACCGAGGCCTGCGAAGGCAACGACGGCGAGACCCAGCAGGACCGCGATCTGCTCGAGCGCGCCTCGTCGATCTCGCAGCGCATCGTGTCCGACTACAACGAAGACCTGGCGGTGTTCGAGCTGGCCCACGCCGAGCTCGACGCGCTGCTGGCCCAGCACCGGCGCCGGATCGAGCTGCAGGAGCAGCGCGCGGCCAAGGCCACCTACGGCCGCGAGCGGCTCAACGCCGCGCGCAACCAGGCTGACCATGCGGTGCGCGAGCGGGTCGGCGACTCCGAGCTGACCCCGGCGGTGGCCGAGTTCCTGGCCACGCCCTGGCGCCATCACGTGGTCCAGGTGCTGCTGCGCGAAAACGAAGACCCCAAGCGCCGCGCCCAGGCGCTGGCGCTGGGCGACGCGCTGGTCATGGCCGACCGCCTGGCCGCGGAGAACCGCGGCCGCGAGCTGGCCGACCAGTTGCTGGCGCTGCAGCCGGTGATCGTGCAGTGCCTGGCCAGTTCCGGCCTGGACGACAACGCCGCCCAGCAGGCGATGGCCGAACTGGTCCGCGCCCTGGCCACCCCCGATCACACCCGCCAGCAGCACCCGCAGCCGAGCGCGGCCGAGATCGAAGAGGACGTGGCCGAGGAGCGCAAGCTGTACCTGGCCGCCGGCATGGACCAGACCGCCCACGATCCCTTGCTGGCCCAGCGCATGCGCGAGCTGGAACCCGGCGACTGGCTGCGCCTGACCAACACCCAGGGCGAGACCATCGCGGTCAAGGTCGCCTGGGTCAGCCCGCTGACCTCGCGCCTGCTGCTGGTCAACCGCCGCGGCGTTCGCGCCCTGGTCGCTTCGGCCGAGGAGCTGGCGGTGCTGGCCGCCTCCGGCCGGCTGGTGGTCGGCGCCGAGCGCACCGCCTTCGACGAGGCCATGCGGCAGGTGCGGCGGCATCTGGATCGGGTGATCTGAAGCGAGAAGCGAGCGCAGAGGAGTGAGGAACGAGCGAAAGCGGTAGATGCGCTTCCACTCACTCCTCACTCCTCCGCGCTGTTTCCTCGCTCCAATGTGCTGAGCCGTGACTCCCTGCCGCTTCCGCGCCGCCGTCCGTCCGGCGGGATCGCGCGGGCCCGGCCGCATCCGCTACGATGCGGCGAACCGGGCACGGAGCGAAGCATGTCGGGCATCACGATTGGCGTTGCCAGCGAAACCGCGACCGGCGAGAAGCGCGTGGCGCTGACGCCGGAGACCTGCAAGAAACTGATCGCGCGCGGCGCGCGGGTGCGGATCCAGCGCGGCGCAGGCCGTGCCTCCAGTTTCACCGACGAGGCCTATGTCCAGGCCGGCGCGGAGCTGGCCGACGACGCGGCCGCGGCGCTGGGCGAGGCCGACGTGATCTTGTGCGTGCAGGCGCCCGACCCGGGCCGGCTGGCCGCGCTGCGCGAAGGCGCCGCGGTGGTCGGGCTGCTCGCGCCGCAGGCCGACGCCGCGCGCGGCGAGGCCATCGTCGCGCGCAAGCTGCTGGCCTTCCCGCTCGAACGCCTGCCGCGCACCACCCGCGCCCAGGCCATGGACGTGCTGAGTTCGCAGGCCGGCATGGCCGGCTACAAGGCGGTGCTGATCGCCGGCCAACTGGCGCCGCGCTTCTTCCCGATGCTGACCACCGCCGCCGGCACCATCCGCCCGTCCAGGGTGCTGATCGTCGGCGCCGGCGTCGCCGGGCTGCAGGCGGTGGCCACCGCCAAGCGCCTGGGTGCCCAGGTCGAAGGCTTCGACGTGCGCCCGGAAACGCGCGAGCAGATCGAATCGCTGGGCGGCAAATTCCTCGACCTCGGCGTCAGCGCGGCGGGCGAGGGCGGCTACGCGCGCCAGCTCACCGACGAGGAGCGCGCCGAGCAGCAGCGCCGCCTGGGCGAACACCTGAAGAACATCGACGTGATCGTCTGCACTGCGGCGGTGCCCGGGCGGCCGGCGCCGAAGATCATCACCGCGGCGATGATCGCCGGCATGAAGCCGGGCAGCGTGCTGGTCGACCTGGCCGCCGAGACCGGCGGCAACTGCGAGCTGACCCGTCCCGGCGAGACCATCGACGCCGACGGGGTCGCCATCGCCGGCCCGCTCAACCTGGCCAGCAGCGGTGCGGTCCACGCCAGCGAGATGTACGCGCGCAACCTGCTCAACTTCGTCAGCCTGTTCGTCGACCAGGGCGCGCTGAACTACGACTGGAACGACGAGTTGCTGGCCAAGACCGTGTGGCCGCAGCCGCCGGCCGCGGCCGCCGCCGCGGCCTGAGTCGCGGACGCTTGCGCTGCCAGGGGTAGCGGCGGCGTCAGCCGCGATTGCGCATCCGCCTGCGGCGGTGGAGCCGGCAGAGCCAGGGCAAATCCCCCCTAACCCCCCTTTTTCAAAGGGGGGAACCGCAGGCGCGAGGCGGTTCCTGTAGGAGCGGCGTGAGCCGCGACCGTCGCAGCGGTGTACGCGAGTGCTGCGGCCGAAGACCGAATGCGCCAGACCATCGTGCTTCTGGGCCACGGGGCGGCCCGGCTTTCTTCAGCCGACGCATTGCTGGGGCGTTTCGTCGCTTCGGCTGTCGCGGCTGACGCCATTCCTACAACAGCGGTTCTGTCGCGGCGGGCGCCTCTGCCCGCTGTTCGCGCCTACTCGCGCGGTGCGCCGTCGCGGCGCCACGGCGGCGGGTTGGCCTTGACCCAGGCGCGGCGCTGCTCCTCGCTCATGCCGCGCCACTGGTCCATCAGCGCGCGCCGGCCGGCCTCGTCGAGGACCCGCATCTTGGCGTACAGCGCGCGCATCTGCTTGCGCTGATCCGGGTTCAGATGTTCCCAGTGCTTCAGCCCCTGGCGCGCGTTGCGGCGTTCCTCCGGACTCATCTGCTGCCAGCGGCGGGCATGCTGGAGCATGCGCTGGCGCTCTTCCGGCGAGCTGTTCCAGCGTTCGCGCATCGGCGCGATCAGCTGCTCGCGCTGGGCCGGGCTCAACTGCTCCCAGGCCGGCAGCGGCGTGGCCGGCGGGTCGGCGGCGAAGGCCGGCGCGGCGGCGAGCAGGGCGATGCCAGCGAGGACCAGGCCGGCGCGGCGAAGAAAGGCGAGGCGGGGCATGGCGGCTTACTCCGGCTGGTTCGGCAGGACGTCGCCATTGGACGCCAGCCACAGATAAAGATCGGGATTTTCGTCGAGCGCGGCGACCGCGGTGTCGGCGTCGTACCCGGCCGCCGACGGCAGTTCGGCCAGCGCCGGCGCGGCGGCGGGCGGTGCCTGCGGCGCCGGGCCGGCGAACTGCAGGCCCAGGGCCAGGGCGACCGCGGCCACGCCGCCGCTGGCCAGGGCCCAGCCGAGCAGGCCGCCGCGCCGTACCGGCGCGCGCGCGGCCTCGCTGCGGATCGAGCGCAGGCGGGCGCGGGTGGCCGGTTCGACCTGTTCCAGGGCCTGCCGGTGCAGGGCGCGCATGGCCGCGTCGAAACGCGCGTCGCGCTCGTCGCCGGCGCCGGGCGCCGGACCGGTGGTATCGGTGTGGGTGCTGCGGTTCATCGCCATTCCTCCAATTGCCGCTGCAGGGCTTCGCGCGCGCGCGACAGATGGGTCTTCACCGCGCCTTCGCTGCAACCCATCGCCCGCGCGGTCGTGGCGACGTCGAGTTCTTCCAGCACGCGCAGGCTGAAGGCCTCGCGCTGGCGCCGCGGCAGCGCGGCCAGGGCCTGCGACAGGCGCGCATAGGCTTCGCGGCCGTCGTGGGTGCGCTGCGGGTCGGGGCCGTCGTCGGCCCAGTCCAGCGGCGTGTCGTCCTCGCGCGCGGCCGGGGCCAGCCAGCGCAGCCGGAACGTACGCCGGCGCTGCAGGTCGACGATGCGGCTGCGCAGGATGCTCCAGAACAACGGCGTCCATTCGCCCGGCGGGCGGTCGCGGTAGCCGAGCATCTTCATCATCGCGTCCTGGACCGCGTCCAGCGCGTCCTCGCGATGGCGCAGGCCGAGTTCGGCGAAGCGGAACGCGCGCGCGCTCAGCCCGGCCAGGAACGCGTCCAGGCTGGCCGGCGGGCGCGCGGCCGCGGCTCCATGCAGGTCAATCCCATGCGGGTCAGTCCCGGGCGGGTCGGCCTCGGGCGGGTCGGCCTCGGGCCGCTGCGGCGGGGGCGGGACGGACTCCGGCAGCGGTTCGGCTTCGACGCTCACGGGCTCCAGCATACGGGCGCCTGGCGGTTGCAGCACCTGGGCGGCTCCTCAGCGGGCGGCGCGCGGACGGCGGGCGCGGCGGTCGGCGGGTGGGGTCGGCATCGCGGGATCCTGGGCGACGTAATGGGCATCACATTCGGAACCGGAAACGCGCCGCCGGCCGGTCGGTTGACGAGGCTGGCGCTGTATTCAGGGCCGGTTATGATGCGGAAGACATCGCATGGGGACAGGTTCGGATGAACGACGGTTTCGTGGCGCTGTATATCTTCATGTTGGCCGCGATCGCCGGCCACGTGATCATCTCGCGGGTGCCGGTGATCCTGCACACCCCGCTGATGTCGGGTTCCAACTTCATCCACGGGATCGTCCTGATCGGCGCGATCATCGTCCTCGGCCACGCCGAAACCACCCTGGAAAAAGCCATCGGCTTCATCGCCGTGCTGCTCGGCGCCGGCAACGCCGCCGGCGGCTACGTGGTGACCGAGCGCATGCTGGAGATGTTCAAGTCGAGCAAGAAGGCGGGTGGCGCATGAGCGGGCTGGATATCCTGGTCAAGTCCAGCTACCTCGTCGCCGCCACCTTGTTCCTGCTGGGCCTGCAGCGCATGGCCTCGCCGGTGACCGCGCGCAGCGGCATCCGTTGGGCCGGCGCGGGCATGGTCATCGCCACCGTCGCGACCTTCTTCCTGCCCGGGCTGCACAACCTGGGGCTGATCGTGCTCGCGCTCGGCATCGGCACGATCCTGGCCTGGGTCTCGGGCAAGAAGGTCGCGATCACCGACATGCCGCAGATGGTCGCGCTGTACAACGGCATGGGCGGCGGTTCGGCGGCGGCGATCGGCGCGGTCGAACTGCTGCGCCTGGCCGGGCGGCTGCCGGCCGACCCCTTGCAGGCGCAGATCGAGCGCGGCGTGATCGACATGCAGACGCCGACCGTGGCCCTGGTGCTGGCGGTGGTCGGCGCGGCGATCGGCGCGGTCTCGCTGTCGGGTTCGGTGATCGCCTGGGCCAAGCTCGACGGCCGCCTCGACAAGCGCGTGGTGTTCCCCGGCCAGCAGGTGTTCAACGCCGCGGTCGCGCTGGCGATGGTGGCGCTGGGCGTGGCCGCGATCATGACCCTCAACGTGCCGATCATCATCGCCTTCTTCGTGGTCGCGCTCGCCCTCGGCGTGCTGATGACCCTGCCGATCGGCGGCGCCGACATGCCGGTGGTGATCTCGCTGTACAACGCCTTCACCGGCCTGGCGGTGGCGTTCGAAGGCTATGTGCTCGGCAACGAGGCCCTGATCATCGCCGGCACCATGGTCGGCGCGGCCGGCATGCTGCTGACCCGGTTGATGGCCAAGGCGATGAACCGGCCGATCAGCGGCGTGCTGTTCTCCAACTTCGGCGGCGGCGGCCAGGCGCAGGAAATCAGCGGCACCCAGAAGCCGATCGAGGCCGGCGACGTGGCCGCGATGATGGCCTTCGCCGAACGCGTGGTGATCGTGCCCGGCTACGGCCTGGCGGTGGCGCAGGCCCAGCACAAGATCTGGGAACTGACCCAGAAGCTGACCGAGCGCGGGGTCAAGGTGAAATTCGCGATCCATCCGGTCGCCGGACGCATGCCCGGGCACATGAACGTGCTGCTGGCCGAGGCCGGCGTGCCCTACGACCTGATCGCCGACATGGACGACATCAATCCCGAATTCGCCACCACCGACGTGTCGCTGGTGATCGGCGCCAACGACGTGGTCAATCCGGTCGCCAAGACCGATCCGGCCTCGCCGATCTACGGCATGCCGATCCTGGACGTGGTCAATTCGCGCAACACCATCGTCATCAAGCGCGGCAAGGGCACCGGTTTCGCCGGCATCGAAAACGCCCTGTTCTACGCCGACAACACCCGCATGCTGTACGGCGACGGCGCCGAGATGGCCAGCGCCCTGGTATCGGAGTTGAAGGCGCTGGACGGCGGGCACTGAGGCGGGGAACGAGTGGAGAGGAACGAGTAACGAGCAGGCGGAGTGGCCGCCCGTTCCCGTTCGTCTCCACTCTTTTTGTGTATCGGGCAAAGAACACGGAAGCTGGACAGCGCGGGCGAGGAACGGCAGCGGCAACTCGTTACTCGTTGCTCTCCACTCTCTCCTGGTTCCGAGTTCCTAGTTCCGGCTCCGCAGCCCCCGCCCCACCGCCCAGGCGATCGGCCAGGCCACGCACATCACGTGCACCAGCACGCTGAGCACGATCCAGACCACATCGTCGGGCAGGCCCTTGCCGCCGGCGCGCGACAGCGGCACGACGATGAAATTCATCGCCACGAACAGCCACAGGCCGTACAGGGTCGAGGCGATCCAGGGGTGGCGGCGCATCCAGCCCAGGCGCACCGCGGCGACGGCGTAGACCGCGGCCATGACCAGGGCGATGAAGTAGTGCAGGAACAGCCCCAGCGCGGCGGTCGGCGCGCCGCCGGCGAACGCGGCCTCGCGGCCGAGCAGGCCCGAGGCGACGCTGTGCAGCACGCGCTGCGCGGGCACGCCCGCGCTCAGGCCCCAGTACGAAATGGCGTAGACGATGTCGAGCGTGGCGGCGATCAGGCCGCCGGCCAGGGTCCAGAAGAGCAGGCGCGACGGCGGAGCGGAACGGGGCGAACGGGAGACGTCGGTCATGGCGAGGCTCGGTGAGAGGGCGGCGGACGGACGAAGGCCGGGGAGCTGCGTCGACGGCGGCGCAGCGGATACGGCGGCGCCCATGATGTCGTCAATGCGGCTCAGGCCACCCGTGCCGTAGCGCGCTCCAGCCGCCGCGCCTGGGTCGCGGTCAGGCCGAAGGAATTCTTGAACGCGCGGCAGAACGCGCTCTGGCTCTCGAAGCCCAGCGCCTCGGTGATCTCGCACACCGGCATGCGGGTGTCGCGGACCATCCGCCAGGCCCGGTCCGAGCGCAGCCGCGAGGCGAACTCGGTCGGGGTCTCGTCGAACACCTCGCGGTAGATCCGGATCAGGTGGCAGGGCGAGTAGCTGGCGCAGCGCGCCAGCCGGCCCAGGTCCAGGCGCAGCTCGGGATGGCGCCGGATCAGGTGTTGCACCCGCAGCAGTCGCAGCAGGGTCTGCTGGCGCCGGCGCTGGGTGCGGCCGCTGCAGCGCGGCAGGCGCGCGAGCAGTTCGCGCTGTTGCTCCAGCAGCAGCGCGCACAGGGTGCGCAGCAGCGCGCCGGCGTTGCGTTCGCCGTCCGGCTGCAGCCGCCGCGCCAGCCGCACCAGCAGGCGCTGGGCGTCGCGCGGCGCGACGCCTTCCCAGGGCAGCGGCTCCAGCGCCGCGCCCTCGGCCGGGGCCGGCAGGTGCGGGCGCCAGGCGGCCTCCGGGCCGGACAGGCACAGCCACCAGCACGGCACCCGCGCGCTGCTGCGCAGGCGGCCGTCGCGCCACACCTGCAGATGCCCGGGCGCCAGCTCCCAGGTGCTGTCGGCGGTCTCCAGGCGCAGCGGGCCGCGCAGCGGCAGCCACAGCGACAGCCAGCCGGCCGGCAGTTCCAGTTGCACCGCGCGGCCGGAGGCGCGGATCAGGTGCAGGCCCGGCCGCGCGGCGGTCAGGTCCAGGTGTTCGGCGAAGTGGATCCGGTGGTGGTGCAGGTTCATGCGTCCCTCGTCCTGGTGGCGCAGCGGTGACCCGGCGATGGCTCCTACGCTAGCCAGCCGGCCGCCGCGGCTGGAGGGCCAATCGACCGGAACTGGAAGGAGCCAATTGCCGTTACCGGCGCAGGGGCCGATTCAGCCGCCCGGGTCGCGAAGCCCGGTGCGACGGGCAGGTCCGGGCTTGTGCAGGGCCGGACCGACTCGCGGCGCCGGTCTCGCCGGCGGGACAATGGCTTGGCACTATCGGATGCCTGGACGGCCCGCGGGGGGCCAATCGGAGCCGCGCACATGTACCTGCCGCTGGACGGTCGCGGGCCCCTGCACGGCCAATTGGTCCGCTCGCTCAAGGACGCGGTGCTCGGCGGCCGCCTGCCGGCCGGGCTGCGCTACCCGCCGAGCCGGTTGCTGGCGCAGCAGTTGGACCTGTCGCGCAACACCGTCCTGGCCGCCTACGAACAATTGCGCGCCGAGGGCTTCATGCAGGCCCGGGTCGGCTCGGGCAGCTACGTGGTCATGCCCGGCGCGCCGGTGCAGCCGCGCAGCGAGCCGCCGCAACGGGTGCCGCCGCAAAGCGCCTACGCCCGCCGCCTGCGTCGCTACCACGACCACGCCGCGATGCCCGGCCGCGGCGTGCCCGGGGTGTTGCACAGCTTCCAGTACGGCGTGCCCTTCACCAACCCGCTGCTGACCTCGGCCTGGGCGCGCGCGCTGTCGCACGCCGCCGCCTACACCCCGCCGAACTATCCCACCGCGCAGGGCCTGCCGATGCTGCGCGCGGCGGTGTGCGAATACCTGTCGTTGCGGCGCGGGGTGCAGGCGCGGCCGGAGGACGTGATCGTGGTGACCGGCACCCAGCAGGCGGTCAGCCTGACCGCGCGCGTGCTGCTCGACGAAGGCGACGAGGTCGCGATCGAGGAACCGCAGTATTTCGCCGTGCGCGAGGCCTTGCAGATCCACGGCGCGCGGCTGGTGCCGGTGCCGGTCGATCGCGAGGGCCTGTGCACCGACCTGCTGCCCGAGCGTCCGCCGCGGTTGATCTGCGTGACCCCGTCGCACCAGTTCCCGACCGGCGCGCTGATGTCGTTGGCGCGGCGGCGCGCGCTGCTCGACTACGCCTGCCGCCACGATTGCTGGATCTTCGAGGACGATTACGACGGCGAGTTCCGCTACGACGCGCAGCCGCACGCGGCCTTGTGCGGGCTCGACGACAGCCGCCGGGTGATCTACACCGGCACCTTCTCCAAGGTGCTGTTTCCGTCGCTGCGGTTGGGCTATATCGTTGCCCCGCCGGGGCTGCGCGACGACTTCGTCAGCGCCAAATGGGTCGACGATTTCGGCTCGCCGGCGATCGAGCAGGCGGCGTTGGCGCATTTCCTCGCCGACGGCGGTTTCGAGCGCCATCTGCGCCGCACCGCCAAGACCCTCAAGCAGCGTCGCGACGCCCTGCTCGGGGCCTTGCGGCGTTCCTGCGGCGACGCCCTGGACATCGACGATTCGCATGCCGGCATGCACTTGCTGGTGTGGCTGCGCGGGCGCGATGCGGCGCAGGGCGATGCGTTCATCGCCGCGGCGCAGCGGCGCGGGCTGGGTCTGTATTCGATCGCGCCGTATTACTTCGAGCCGCCGGATCGGGCGGGGCTGCTGTTGGGCTACGGCGCCTTGTCGGTGGCCGAGATCGAGGAGGCCGCGCGCTTGTTCGCCACCTGCCTGGCGGAGATGGACTTTCCTGAGTGAGGCTCAAGGGCGGTGCGAGTCTGCGTGCTGATCTCGTTTGTAGGGGCGGCGTCCCCCGGGAATCCCTTCGGTCACAAGCCGCGATCGCCATCTGACCCGCTCGCCGCGTCTTTGTCCTGCGCCCCTGTAGGAGCGGCGTCCCGCAGGGATTTCCTTCGGTCACAAGCCGCGACCACCATCTCGCCCGTTCGCCGCGTCTTTGTCCTGTGCCCCTGTAGGAGCGGCGTAAGCCGCGACCGCGCTGCTGCGGTCTCGCGGCGTCTGTGTCCGAAGGCTTCAAAAGCAAAGCTTCCGTCCGCATGCGGCCGGGTCACTTTCTTTGTCCAAGGCGACAAAGAAAGTAACCAAAGAAAACGCCATTCCTGTTTCGAATCAAAAGCCACTATGGGACTTAGTCTGCGCGGGGCTGCTCCGCACAGGCCATCCCTGGCCTGGCTGCGCACGGCCCGCATCCCTGCGGGCCGCCCTCCGGGGCTGCAGGTCTTCTCGCGAGTTCGGTCCCGCGCCAAGCTCTTCACGGCAACGGCAACGGCAACGGCAACGGCAACGGCAACGGTGGGCGCTGCTGTCGCTTCAGGGGTAGGAGCGGCGGCGTAAAGGGATTTCCTGCGGTCGCAAGCCGGGACCGCGGTGCTCCGGCCTTGGGTCGTTAGCGGCCGTCGGCGGCGCCCGGTTCAGCGCGACGCCACCACCGCCACCACCGCGGCCAGGCCCAGCCAGATCAGGTCGGTGCCGGTGTTGGCCAGCTGGAACAGGGTCCAGGCGAAGTTCGGGCCGAGCCGGGTGGCGGACTCCAGCGCGTCGAAGCCGAGCATGCCGCCGTACTGGGTCGCGGCGATGCCCCAGTTGGCGATCAGCACGATCAGCGCGCTCGCCGTCAGGCCCAGGGCGGCGCGGCGCGGGCCGGGGCGCCAGGCGCCCAGGCGCAGCATCCAGGCGATGTCCAGCGCGCCCAGCACCGCCATCCAGCTGCACTGACGGTCCCAGGCCACCGCCAACAGGACCCAGAACGCGGCGAAACCGACCGTGCCCAGGACCAGCAGCAGCCACGAGAACGGCGTCGTCCGGCGCTGCGGGCGTTCGTTCTGGCGGGGGATGCGGGGGGCGGTCGGCACGGCGACGGTCATCGGCGGAACACTGTGGGCGGGGCAAGCCCTACAGCATAGCCGGCCGGGGTCGGTAGAATAGGCCTTCTTGTGCTGCGGCACGGCGTCCCCATCTTTCCGGCATGTACTCCCGCAGCAGCGAACCCGTCCGTTTCGAGCGCGATTGCGCCGTCGTCATGGTGCCCCAAGGCGAGCAGGTGACCCTGCCGGCCGGCAGCGTGGGCTATATCACCCAGGCCCTGGGCGGCAGCTACACGGTGTTCGTCGAAGGCAATCTGTTCCGCATCCACGGCCGCGACGCCGATGCGATCGGCAAGGAACCGCCGGAACCGCTGGAACTGCCCGAGGGCGCCGACGACGAAGCGGTCGAACGCCTGGTGTGGCAGCAGCTGCGCACCTGCTTCGACCCGGAGATCCCGATCAACGTGGTCGAGCTGGGCCTGGTCTACGAGGCGGCGGTGAAGCATCGCGACGACGGCCAGCGCACGGTCGAGGTGCGCATGACCCTGACCGCGCCGGCCTGCGGCATGGGCGACATTCTGGTCGACGACGTGCGCAGCAAACTGGAAATGATTCCGACCGTCGCCGAGGCCGATGTCGAGCTGGTGTTCGATCCGCCGTGGAATCGCAACATGATGTCCGAGGCCGCGCGCCTGGAAACCGGCATGCTCTGAGCTGCCCGCGTCGTCCGAGACGACGCGAACGCGCAGCGCTAGATCGAGTCCATTGCGCCGCGGCGAAAGCCGCGCGCGTCGCGCCGTCCGAGCGACGGCGCGACCGCATGCGTCGATACAACAAAGCACATTAGTTTTGACGACGCATGCCGCGGTCGCGTCGCAATGCCGTTACGTATGGTGTCGATACGTGATCGGACGCACGGGTATGTCCGCATAAGCCCCTTTCTTGTGCCTTGTGAGCGCCGACTGCGCGCTCGTAGCGTGTGCCGCGCGGACCGACGAGTCCGCACGCACGGCGCGAGTTCGTCGCGGACGGCACGCGGTTCGACAGTCCTTCGCGCTTACGCCGCATCGACGGCATTCGCTTTGGGGGTTTTCCATCATGTCCAATCGCATCACGTCCGCGCCTTCGCAGGTTTTGCGCAAGCGCGCGCTCGTCATCGCCACCGCCGCCGCGCTGTCCTGCGCGGCCTGGTCCGCGTCCGCCGCCGAATCCGCGCCGCTGTCCGCGGCGAGCGAAGACGTGCAGGACGAGTTCATCGTCAAATACCGCGACGGCAGCGCGCAACGCGCGAGCGCGGCCGGCCTGGAGCGTTCGCTGAGCGCCGCGTCGGCCGGATTCTCCGCCAAGGGCAAGGCGCTCGGCCTCAAGCATCTGCGCCGCATCGCCACCGGTTCGGAACTGATCCGCGCCGGGCGCAAGCTCGATCGCGCCGAAGCCGCGGCGCTGATGCGCCAGATCGCCGCCGATCCGAACGTCGAGTACGTCGAGCCGAACGCGCGCATGTACCCGCTGGCGACGCCGAACGACACCCGCTACGGCGAGCAGTGGGGCTACACCGACGCCGACGCCGGCATCAACGCGCCCGCCGCGTGGGACATCAGCACCGGCACCGGCGTGGTGGTGGCGGTGCTGGATACCGGCATCACCAGCCATAGCGACCTCGACGGCAACGTGCTGCCCGGCTACGACTTCGTCAGCGACGCCACCGCCGCGCGCGACGGCAACGGCCGCGATTCCAACCCGGCCGACCAGGGCGACTGGTTCAACGCCGGCGAGTGCGGCCGCAACTACAACAGCCCGTCGAGCTGGCACGGCACCCACGTCGCCGGCACCGTCGCGGCGGTGACCAACAACGCCAAGGGCGTCGCCGGCACCGCCTACAACGCCAAGATCGTGCCGGTGCGCGTGCTGGCCAAGTGCGGCGGCACCCTGGCCGACATCGCCGACGCGATCACCTGGGCTTCCGGCGGCAGCGTGTCCGGCGTGCCGGCCAACGCCAATCCGGCCGAGGTCATCAACATGAGCCTGGGCGGCGGCGGCAGCTGCAGCTCGACCTATCAGAGCGCGATCAACGGCGCGGTGTCGCGCGGCACCACCGTGGTCGTCGCCGCCGGCAACAACAACGGCAACGCCGCCAACAACCAGCCGGCCAGCTGCAGCAACGTGATCACGGTCGGCGCGGTCGACAGCGCCGGCGCGCGTTCGGTGTGGAGCAGCAGCCAGAAATCCAACTACGGCAGCGTCGTCGACGTCGCCGCGCCGGGCTCGAACATCCTGTCCACGCTCAACAGCGGCAGCACCACGCCGAGCACCGAGAGCTACGCCTCCTACGGCGGCACTTCGATGGCGACGCCGCACGTCGCCGGCGTGGTCGCGTTGCTGCAGGCCAAGGCGGCCACCCCGAAGACGCCGGCGGAAATCGAAACGCTGTTGAAGAACAGCGTGCGCGCGTTCCCGCAAACGCCCGATCAGCCGATCGGCGCGGGCATCGTCAATGCCAAGGCGGCGCTGGACGCGCTCGGCGGCGGCACGACCCCGGGCGCGCAGACCTACACCAACGGCACCGACTACGCGATCAACGACAACGCCACCACCGAAAGCCCGATCGCGGTGTCCGGCCGGACCGGCAACGCGCCGAGCAACGCTTCGGTGTCGGTGACGATCTACCACACCTACCGCGGCGATCTGAAGGTCGACCTGGTCGCGCCCGACGGCTCGGTCTACAACCTGCTCAACTACAACAGCAACGACGCCAGCGACAACGTCATCGCCACCTACACCCGCGATCTGTCGACCGAGGCCTTGAACGGCACCTGGAAACTGCGGGTCAACGACAACTGGGTCAACGACACCGGCCGGATCGACAGCTGGAGCATCAAGTTCTGACCGCGTGGCGCGGCCGGGAGAGCGGCCGCGCCCTTCGTTCCGCGGACCCCGGCTGCGGCCGGGGTTCGCTGCCCGGTGCGCGTTGCTCCTGTTTTCGATAAACGAAAGCTATGAGTAAAGCTCGCTATCCGCGTCGATACGGTATCGCAGCGACGAGTACGGTCTATCGGAGCGCGGGTGCCGACGGAGCGGCGAACTCAGCCTGAATTCATGAAATTCATCGCATATTTCGGCCGGGGTAGGGGGTTTTTGGCCATTTGCGTTGAACGCAGGACGCGCAAAGACACTTCTCAATGCGTGATTGATTTCACCTTTGAACGGGCAAAGTTGCCGGCACGACGTCTTGCTGACATCGCCGCGCAATCGTTAGCGTGAATCGAGGACGCGTATCGGCCCCGGCCGCTAGGGCGTTCACGACCAGTCCGGGCGCTGCGTACCGCAGGGGCCGCCGACGCACCGGACGACATTCGCCGCGACCGCGGCTTTCCTGTTTCGGGGGTTAGTTCAGATGTCCGTTCGTACCCGTCGTAGCAACCGCATTCACGCCCTGGCCGCCGCCACCGCCCTGGTGCTCGGCTCCACCGCCGCCGGCTCGGCGTTCGCCGCCGAACGCATCAACCTGGCCGCGCTGGCCAACGAGACCCAGGACGAATTCATCGTCAAGTACCGCGACGGCAGCGCCCAGCGCAGCAGCGCGGCGAGCCTGCAGGGCGCGTTGAGCACCGCCGCGACCGGATTCTCCGGCAAGGGCAAGGCGCTCGGCCTGAAGCACCTGCGCCGCACCGCGCTGGGTTCGGACCTGGTCCGCGCCGGACGCAAGCTCGACCGCGTCGAGGCCGAGGCGCTGATGCGCCAGATCGCCGCCGATCCGAACGTCGAGTACGTCGAGCCGAACGCGCGCATGTATCCGCTGGGTACCCCGAACGACACCCGCTTCGGCGAGCAGTGGGGCTACACCGACGCCGACGCCGGCATCAACGCCACCACCGCCTGGGACATCAGCACCGGCACCGGCGTAGTCGTGGCGGTGATCGATACCGGCATCACCAGCCACAGCGACCTCAACGCCAACATCCTGCCCGGCTACGACTTCGTCAGCGACGCCACCGCCGCGCGCGACGGCAACGGCCGCGATTCCAACCCGGCCGACGAAGGCGACTGGTTCAACGCCGGCGAATGCGGCCGCACCTACGACAGCCCGTCGAGCTGGCACGGCACCCACGTCGCCGGCACCGTCGCGGCGGTGACCAACAACGCCAAGGGCGTGGCCGGCACCGCCTACAACGCCAAGGTCGTGCCCGTGCGCGTGCTGGCCAAGTGCGGCGGCTCGCTGGCCGACATCGCCGATGCCATCACCTGGGCCTCCGGCGGCAGCGTGTCCGGCGTGCCGGCCAATGCCAACCCGGCCGAAGTGATCAACATGAGCCTGGGCGGCAGCGGCACCTGCGGTTCGACCTACCAGGCCGCGATCGACGGCGCCGTTTCGCGCGGCACCACCGTGGTCGTCGCCGCCGGCAACAACAACGGCAACGCCTCCAATGCGCGTCCGGCCAACTGCAACAGCGTGATCACGGTCGGTGCGGTCGACAGCGCCGGCGCGCGCTCGGTGTGGAGCAGCACGCAGAAGTCGAACTACGGCAGCGTGGTCGACATCGCCGCGCCGGGCTCGAACATCCTGTCCACGCTCAACGCCGGCAGCACCACCCCGGGCGCGGAAAGCTACGCCTCCTACGGCGGCACCTCGATGGCGACGCCGCACGTCGCCGGCGTGGTCGCGCTGCTGCAGGCCGCCTCGGCCACGCCGAAGACCCCGGCGCAGATCGAGACCATCCTCAAGAACACCGCGCGGCCGTTCCCGCAGACCCCGGACCAGCCGATCGGCGTGGGCATCGTCAACGCCAAGGCGGCGCTGGATTCGCTCGGCGGCGGCGGTACCCCGGGCGCGCAGACCTACACCAACGGCACCGACTACACGATCAACGACAACGCCACCGTCGACAGCCCGATCGCGGTGTCCGGCCGGACCGGCAACGCGCCGAGCAACGCCTCGGTGTCGGTGACCATCTACCACACCTACAAGGGCGACCTGAAGGTTGACCTGGTCGCTCCGGACGGCTCGATCTACAACCTGCACAACCGCACCGGTTCCTCGACCGACAACGTCATCGGCACCTACACCGTGAACCTGTCGAGCGAACCGCTCAACGGCACCTGGAAGCTGCGGGTCAACGACAACGCGGCGCAGGACACCGGCCGCATCGACACCTGGAGCGTCACCTTCTGATCGCTGCGCGGCCAGGGACGGCCGCATGCCTCGCCCGCGAACCCCGGCTGCGGCCGGGGTTCGCGTTTGCGGCGCCGATGCGCGGCGTGCCGGCGGCCTCGGTCGGTTTCGATATGCATCGCCTATCGAATGGCGTCGGGACTTGCGACCTGCCGGACTCCGGAGGCTGCCGCGGCACTCTCGGTCGGGTTCGCAGATCATGTTGCGAACGACGCCAAGATATTCGACGTATGCCGCATTTTGCCCGGCGGGGTAGGGGGATTGGAGTCATTTGCGTTGTGACGGGCACATTCCGAATGCGTGATTGACCTCACCCTTGAACAGGCGAAATCGCGCCGCCGCCATCTTGCCGACCCATCGCTGCAATCGTTAGCGTGAATCGTGGATGCGCATCGGCAACGGCCGATGAGGGGCGCGTCCGCGATCAGTCCGGGCGCCGCGGCTCCTCGTCGTCGCCGCCGGCTCACCGGACGTCACCCGCCGCGATCGCGGCTTTCCTGTTCGGGGGTTTCCTCAGATGTCCGTCCGTTCCAACCGCATCCATGTCCTCGCCGCCGCCACCGCCCTGGTGCTGGCGTCGACCGCCGCCGGCTCGGCCTTCGCTGCCGAGCGCGTCAACCTCAGCGGCCTGCAGACCGCCGCCAAGTTCGACCGTTTCATCGTCAAGTACCGCGACGGCAGCGTCGAGCGCAGCAGCACCGCCAACGTGCAGCGCGCGCTGAGCACCGCCGCCAGCGCCTCCGGCGCCAAGGCCAAGGGCGCCGCGCTGGGCCTCAAGCACCTGCGCCGCACCGCGATCGGCGCCGACGTGGTCCGCGCCGACCGCGCCCTGGACCGCGCCGAAGCCGAATCGCTGATGCGCCAGATCGCCGCCGACCCGAACGTGGACTTCGTCGAAGTCGACGTGCGCCGCCACCGCCTGCTGACCCCGAACGACACCCACTACGGCGTCCAGTACGGCTTCAACGGCGCCAACGGCGGCATCCGCGCCGACCAGGCCTGGGACGTCGCCACCGGCACCGGCGCGGTGGTCGCGGTGCTCGACACCGGCATCACCCCGCACACCGATCTGAACGCCAACATCCTGCCGGGCTACGACTTCATCACCGACACCTTCGTCTCGCGCGACGGCAACGGCCGCGACTCCAACCCGAACGACGAAGGCGACTGGAACAACGAGACCGAGTGCGACCAGCCGGGCTACGACGTCGGCGCCAGCGATTCCAGCTGGCACGGCACCCACGTCGCCGGCACCGTCGCCGCGGTGACCAACAACGCCAAGGGCGTCGCCGGCACCGCGTTCAACGCCAAGGTCGTTCCGGTGCGCGTGCTCGGCCGCTGCGGCGGCTACGACTCCGACATCTCCGACGCGATCGTGTGGGCCTCCGGCGGCACCGTCTCCGGCGTGCCGGCCAACGCCAACCCGGCCGAGGTCATCAACCTCAGCCTCGGTGGCGGCGGCGCTTGCCCGAGCAGCTACCAGAACGCGATCAACGGCGCGGTCGGCCGCGGCACCACCGTGGTGGTGGCCGCCGGCAACGAAAGCGCCAACGTCTCGACCTCGACCCCGGCCAACTGTGCCAACGTGATCGCGGTCGCCGCGACCACCTCGGCCGGCGCCAAGGCCAGCTACTCCAACTACGGCACCGGCATCGACGTCTCGGCGCCGGGCGACCAGATCGCCTCGACCCACAACGGCGGCACCACCACCCAGGGCGCCGAGCAGTACGTGTACATGAGCGGCACCTCGATGGCCTCGCCGCACGTGGCCGGCGTGGTCGCGCTGATGCAGTCGGCGGCGACCACGCCGAAGACCCCGGCCGAGATCGAGAGCATCCTCAAGAGCACCGCGCGCGCGCTGCCGGGCGCCTGCTCGGGCGGTTGCGGTTCGGGCATCATCAACGCCAAGGCCGCGGTCGACGCGGTGCGCGGCGGCACCCCGGGCGGCGGCACCCAGACCTACACCAACGGCACCGACGTCAGCATCCGCGACAACGCCACGGTGGAGAGCTCGATCGCCGTGTCCGGCCGCAGCGGCAACGCGCCGAGCACCGCCAGCATCTCGGTGACGATCTACCACACCTACAAGGGCGACCTGAAGGTGGACCTGGTCGCGCCGGACGGCTCGCTGTACAACATCCACAACCGCACCGGCTCCTCGACCGACAACGTCATCGGCACCTTCACCAAGAACCTGTCGACCGAAGCGCTGAACGGCACCTGGAAGCTACGCGTGAACGACAACGCCGGCGGCGACGTCGGCCGCATCGATACCTGGAGCATCACGTTCTAAGCGGCACCGCCCGAACCGCGCCGCTGCCTGGACAGCGGCGCGATCCAAACCCCGGCTTCGGCCGGGGTTTGTCTTTGCGCCGTATCGACCGCGCGCTCGGTTAAGCTGAGGCCGCGATCCCGGGCGCTTCAGCCGCGGTTGGGGCGCAGGGTTCTTAGATCGTTGGCGCCATCGAGTCGATGGTCCGTATCGCCATCCTCCGGCCGCCGACCCCGTTCGCCCGCTTGGTGCGTTGTCATGAATCGCCCGACTCATTCGCCTCAGGAGACGCCCGTATGTCGATTTCCTCCCGCGCGCCGTGGCCGGCGGCCACGGCCCTGTTCAGCGCGTTCGCGGTAAGCGCCTGCATGGCCGCCGGAACGCCTCCGCCCTCCAACGCCGCGCCCGCCGAGCGCGCGCCGGCCCAGGTCGGCGCGCCGGTCGGCGCCGGCCCGTTCGGCCAATTCATCGTCAAGTACCGCGACAGCAGCGCGCCGCTGAAACAGCAGGGTCTGGTGCAGGCGCGGCTGAACCGCACGGCGGGCGCGGTGCCCGGCAAGGCGCTGAAGCTGACCTGGAAACATCGCATGGGCATCAACGCCGATGTGTTCGCGGTCGAGCCCGCGCTCGACGCCGAGGGCGCGCGGCGCCTGATGCAGGCGTTCGCGGCCGACCCGGACGTGCAGTTCATCGAACCCGACAATCACATCGCGCTGGATCCGATCATCCGCGGCCCGGCCATTCAGGGGCCCGACGTGCGCAATCCGGAAGTGATCGAGAAGAGCGACAAATAGTCGCGCCGCAGCCCGCGACCGAGCGGGTTGGAGATCTCAAAAAACCCCGGCTCCGGCCGGGGTTTTTTCGTTGTCTGGACGACGCAAGGAATCGGCGAAAAATCCCGCGTAATCGCACGAAAAAAGCCGCTGCGAGATGGCGCGTTCGTCGCCTGCCGCAGCAGTTTTCCGATGCATGACCACAGTCACGAACGCGCCGCATCAATCGCGGCGAACGCCGTTGCCTGGAGATTCGCGCAGCCGCTAGCGTCGTATCGCGGCCGAGACGACGAACTCGCGCCGCCATCGACCGGACACGACGACGCGAGCTCGCAGCGAGCGTCGCCGACGCGCCGGCGTTCGCCGCTTCGGCCGCCATCGCGGCCTTCATCCATCGGGGGTTACACCAATGTCCACTCGTTCTCCGCGTCGCGCCTCGCGCGCCGTTTTCGCCGTCCGCCTGACCGCGCTGGCCGCCGCCCTGGCCGCCGCGCCGGCGTTCGCCGCCCAGCCCTTGTTCGTCGGCGACGCGCCGACGCCGCGCGCCGGCCTGACCCGCGCCCAGGGCCTGGCCGCCGCGCCGGCCACCGCGGCGATGCAGCTCAAGCGCGCCAACGCCGCCGTGGTCAGCACCGCGACCCGCGAGATCGAGCTGCAACTCGGCGCGCACCGGGTCAATGCGGTGCTCGACCAGGCCCGCGACACCGGTCGCGGCAGCACGGTGTGGCTGGGCCACGTGCGCGAGACCGCCAAGGCCGCGGCGCGCGACGCGCGCGAAGTACGCCACGACGAACGCAACTCGGTCGCCCTGGTGCGGCGCGGCAACGGCGTCACCGGCAACGTGCGCATCGACGGCCAGTTGTACCGGATCCGCCCGCTCGCCGACGGCAGCCATGCGGTGGTCGAGGTGGACGAAAGCCGCATGCCGCCGGACCATCCGCGCGGCTTCCTCGATTCGGACCTGCCGCAGATCGCGATGGACGCCGCGCCGGCCGCGCGCAGCGCCTCCGGCGGCATCGGCGCGGCCGCGGTCGACCCGGGCGCGACCGCGACCATCCGCGTGCAGGTCGTCGCGACCAACCAGGCCGTCACCGCTTACGGCGGCGACATGCAGGCCCTGGTCGAACTGGCCGTGGCCGAAAGCAACCAGGGCTACGCCAACTCCAACGTCGGCATCCAGCTCGAATTGGCCAACTACCGCACCGTCGAGTACACCTCGGCCGGCGACGGCCACTTCACCGACGAAGAGCGCTTCGCCGACCCCAACGACGGCTACATGGACGACATCCACGCCAGCCGCGACGCCAACGCCGCCGACGTCAACGTGCTGGTGATCAACGATGGCGGCAACTGCGGCCTGGCCCATTCGATCGGCTCGACCGCCGACACCGCCTTCGCCACCGTCCATTACGACTGCGCCACCGGTTACTACAGCTTCGCCCACGAGATCGGCCACCTGCTGTCGGCCCGCCACGATCCCGCCGCCGACCCGACCAACACGCCCTATGCCTACGGCCACGGATACCGTTACGAGCCCGCCAGCGGCAGCAAGTGGCGCACGATCATGGCCTACAACTGCAGCGGCGGCTGCCCGCGCCTGAACTACTGGTCGAACCCGGACGTGACCTACAACGGCGTGGCGATGGGCACCACCGACCGCAACCACAACCAGCGCGTGCTGGTGCAGACCAAGGCGACGATGGCCGCGTTCCGCGGCGCGCCGGGCGGCAATACCGCGCCGGTGGCCAACTTCAGCTCCTCGGCCAGCGGCCTGACGGTGGCGTTTACCGACAGCTCGACCGACAGCGACGGCAGCATCGTCTCGCGCAGCTGGAACTTCGGCGACGGCACCAGCTCGACCGCGACCAGCCCGAGCAAGACTTACGCCGCGGCCGGCACCTACAGCGTGGTGTTGACGGTCACCGACGACGACGGCGCTACCCACAGCAAGACCGCCTCGGTCACGGTCAGCGCCAGCGGCGTGCAAACCTACACCAACGGCACCGACGTCAGCATCCCGGACAACAACGCCACCGGCGTCAGCAGCAGCATCGCGGTGTCCGGTCGCAGCGGCAACGCGCCGAGCAATGCGCAGATCTCGGTCAACATCGTCCACCCGTACAAGGGCGACCTGATCGTCGACCTGATCGCGCCGGACGGCTCGGTGTACAACCTGCACAACCGCAGCGGCGGCAGCGCCGACAACGTCACCGGCACCTTCACCAAGAACCTGTCGAGCGAACCGCTCAACGGCACCTGGAAGCTGCGCGCCGCCGACCGCGCCGCCCAGGACGTCGGCAAGATCGACACCTGGAGCGTCACCTTCTGAAGCTTCACCTTTCGGACGACGTCCGCCGCAACGGCGGACGCGTTCGAGCGCGCTTAGGGGAGCGCATCGTCGCCGCGCCGTGTTCGACGGCGCGGCGGCAGGACTACGGCCCGGACGCGGGCCGTCGCCCACGGCGTCGCGTCCGGCCCGCCTCGGCCGGGCGCGACGGCGCGGGCTCGTCGCACGCCGCCGGAACCGCCAAGCCGCGGGACCGCGCGGCCGCAGTCATCGCCTCATCGCCACCATCGCCTGACATCCCAACGGACGGAGACAGACATGAAACGCATGACCCTCACCCTAGGCTTGCTCGCAATTTCGATCGGAACGGCGCTGGCCGGGCCGAACCAGCGTCCGGCCGCCTTCGACCACGCCGGCCTGACCCGCATCGACCGCATCGGCGTGCGCAGCATGCCGGCCGTGGACGTGGCCAAGCTGCGCGCCGAAGATCGCCAGCGCGAAGCGCGCAACGAAGTGCCGCGCTTCGCCACCGCGCTCGCGGTGGACATCGACACGCTCAACAGCGGCCTGTGGGAAGACCTGGATGCCGACACCGCGGTATGGCGCACCCGGGTCGAGTCCAAGGACGCGCAATCGCTGAACTTCCATTTCGACCGCTTCCGCCTGCCGGAAGGCGCGCGCATGCTGATCTATCCGGCCGACCAGACGCCCGGCGCGGCCACCGGCCGCGTGCGCAGCTTCAGCGCCGCCGACAACAACGCCTTCGGCGAACTGTGGACGCCGGTCGTGCTCGGCGACGAGGCGGTGATCGAAGTGGTGGTGCCCAAGGCCAAGGCCGGCCAGCTCAAGCTGCACCTGGCCAAGGTCAACCACGATTACGTCGGCTTCGGCAAGCTCGCCCGCCGCGCCGCGCTCGACGCGGTGCCGACCGCGACGTCCGGCAGCTGCAACATCGACGTGGTCTGCCCGGAAGGCAACGGCTACCGCGACATCATCCGTTCGGTTGCGGCCTATTCCAAGCAGGGCACCATGTGGTGCACCGGATCGTTGGTCAACAACACCGCCAACGACAAGAAGATGTACTTCCTGACCGCGAACCATTGCGGCATGACCAGCGCATCGGTCAACAATTCGATGGTGGTCTACTGGAACTACCAGAACTCCACCTGCCGCGCGCCCGGTTCGGCCGCCAGCGGCGCCAACGGCGACGGTTCGCTGGCGCAATCGCAGACTGGCGCCACCCTGCGCGCGACCAATGCCGCCTCCGACTTCACCCTGCTTGAGCTCAGCACTGCCGCCAATCCGGCTTACAACCTGTATTGGGCCGGCTGGGACCGCCGCGACCAGAACTACCCGAGCTCGATCGCGATCCACCATCCCAATGTCGCCGACAAGCGCATCAGCTTCTCCGACAGCGCCTCGCGCCTGACCAACTACGGCGGCGCCGACTACAACCCGCCGACCGTCGCCAACGGCAGCCATCTGTTCGTGAAGTGGGGCGTCAACCGCGGCGTGACCGAGCCGGGTTCGTCGGGCTCGCCGCTGTACAGCCCGGACAAGCGCGTGATCGGTCAGTTGCATGGCGGTCCGTCCGGCTGCAGCGTTCCGCAGGAACAGAAGGCGGACTACTACGGCCGCATCTTCACCTCCTGGACCGGCGGCGGCTCCGCCGCCACCCGCCTCAGCGATTGGCTCGACACGTCCGGCAGCGGCGCGCAGTTCGTCGACGGCCTGGATTCCGGCGCGCCGGGCGGCAACAACCCGCCGGTGGCGAACTTCAGCTCGTCGGCCAGCGGCCTGACGGTGGCGTTCACCGATAGCTCGAGCGACAGCGACGGCAGCATCGTCTCGCGCAGCTGGAACTTCGGCGACGGCACCAGCTCGACCGCGACCAGCCCGAGCAAGACCTACGCCGCGGCCGGCACCTACAGCGTGGTGTTGACGGTCACCGACGACGACGGCGCCACCCACAGCAAGACCGCCTCGGTCACGGTCAGTGCCAGCGGCGTGCAGACCTACACCAACGGCACCGACGTCAGCATCCCGGACAACAACGCCACCGGCGTCAGCAGCAGCATCGCGGTGTCCGGTCGCAGCGGCAACGCGCCGAGCAATGCGCAGATCTCGGTCAACATCGTCCATCCGTACAAGGGCGACCTGATCGTCGACCTGATCGCGCCGGACGGCTCGGTGTACAACCTGCACAACCGCAGCGGCGGCAGCGCCGACAACGTCACCGGCACCTTCACCAAGAACCTGTCGAGCGAGCCGCTCAACGGCACCTGGAAGCTGCGCGTCGCCGACCGCGCCGCCCAGGACGTCGGCAAGATCGACACCTGGAGCGTCACCTTCTGATCCAACCGCGACCGCCCAGCGCGCTACGCGACTCAGCCCCCGGCAACGCCGGGGGCTTTTTTTTCCGGACGACGCGCGACGTTGCAGGGGCGAACGGCGCGGAAGGCGGCCGGAAAATTCAATCGAGCGCGGCGAAAAACCGGTGAAATTCCACGGCAAAAGCAGCGCCGCGTGCGCCGCTCGTACCCCGCAAGCAACCGCTCGCCGGCGAAGTTCCGCCGACGTGTGAGCGCGGCGGCTTCATGAACGCGGACGGGTTCTCAATTTCGATTTCCGCCCGCAGGTACCGATTTCAATCGAAACAAATCTTCGCCGTATGCGTGACGCAACACACGGATGCGATGTGGACTCGGCGGATTTGCGTCTTGTTGTGCGCGACGGCCCTGCCTCAGAGTCGCGCCGTGGTCGCGCCGGCTGCGCACCGATCGGCCACGCGTCGTCGCCGTTGAACACGCACGCTTGGGGGAAGCATGCGGCATTGCCTGCATCACGTGCTGGAGCATTCGATTCCCATCGCCTGACCCGCCGCCATCGCCACCGAAACGCCTCGTTCGGCGTCGCGGGTCTTTGCCTCTACTACGGACGGAGAGACTCATGAAACGATTCTGTGGTTCCCTGATGTTGCTCGGAATGTCGATCAGCGCCGCCCTCGCGGCACCCGCGTCGCGGCCCGCCGCGTTCGAACACGCCAATCTGTCCAGCGTCGACAGGATCAGCCTGCGCACCATGCCGGCGGTCGACGTTCCCAAGCTGCAAGCCGAGGATCGCGTGCGCGAAGCGCGCGGCGACATCCCGCGCTTCGCCCAGCCGCTGACCGTCGACATGACGCCGCAGAACTCCGGCGTCTGGGAAAGCATCGACGCCGATACCCTGGTCTGGCGCCAGCGCGTGCGTTCCAACAAGGCGCTGTCGCTGAACTTCGGCTTCACCCAATACCACATGCCGGCCGGCGGTCGCCTGCTGGTGTATCCGGCCACCCAGATGGCGGGCGGCGATCGCAGCCTGATCAGCCAGTACGACGCCAGCAACAACAACGCCGAAGGCCAGCTGTGGACCGCGATCGTGCCGGGCGAGGAGGCGGTGATCGAAGTGGTCGTTCCGCGCGCCAAGGCCAGCGAACTCAAGCTGCACCTGACCAAGGTCAACCACGACTACGTCGGCTTCGGTCCGCTGGCGCGCCGCCTGGCCGCGCAGAGCGGCGAGAAGGGCGTGTCGGGCCAGTGCAACGTCGACGTGGTCTGCCCCGACGGCGACGGCCGCCGCGACATCATCCGTTCGGTCGCGGCCTATTCGAAGAGCGGCTCGCTGGCCTGTACCGGTTCGCTGGTCAACAACACCGCGAACGACAAGAAGATGTACTTCCTGACCGCGCACCACTGCGGCATGGGCACGGCTTCGACCGCGGCCAGCATCGTGGTGTACTGGAACTACCAGAACTCGACCTGCCGCGCGCCGAACACCCCGGCCAGCGGCGCCAACGGCGACGGCTCGATGAGCCAGAACCAGACGGGTTCGACGGTCAAGGCGACCTACGCGACCTCCGACTTCACCCTGCTCGAGTTGAACACCCCGGCCAACCCGGCGTTCAACCTGTTCTGGGCCGGTTGGGACCGCCGCGACCAGAACTTCGCCAGCTCGATCGCGATCCATCACCCGAACGTCGCCGAGAAGCGCATCAGCCTGTCGGTGCAGCCGACCACCTTCGTCGCCTGGGGCGGCGGCGCCGGCACCACCCACCTGCGTTCGCAGTGGCAGCCCACCGGCGGCGTCACCGAGCCGGGCTCCTCGGGTTCGCCGCTGTACAGCCCGGAGAAGCGTGTCATCGGCCAGTTGCACGGCGGCCCGTCGAGCTGCTCGGCGACCGGCGACAACCGCAGCGACTACTACGGCCGCGTGTTCGTGTCCTGGACCGGCGGCGGCGCTTCGGGTTCGCGCCTGAGCGACTGGCTCGACGCGGGCGGCACCGGCCAGACCTTCATCGACGGTCTGGACTCGAGCGGCACGCCGGGCAACAACCCGCCGGTGGCCAACTTCACCTCGACCACCAGCGGCCTGACCGCGACCTTCACCGACAGCTCCACCGACAGCGACGGCACCATCGCCTCGCGTAGCTGGAACTTCGGCGACGGCACGACCTCGACCGCGACCAACCCGAGCAAGACCTACGCCGCCGCCGGCACCTATACGGTCACCCTGACCGTCACCGACGACGACGGCGCCACCAACACCAAGACCGGCACGGTCACGGTGTCCGGCGGCCCGGGCACGCAGACCTACAGCAACGAGACCGACTACGCGATCGCCGACCACAGCACCGTGGACAGCCCGATCACGGTCTCCGGCCGCAGCGGCAACGGTTCGGCCACCACGCCGATCCAGGTGACGATCTACCACACCTACCGCAGCGACCTGAAGGTCGACCTGGTCGCGCCGGACGGCACGGTCTACAACCTGCACAACCGCACCGGCGGCAGCGCCGACAACATCATCCAGACCTTCACCAAGGACCTGTCGAGCGAAGCGCTCAACGGCACCTGGAAGCTGCGGGTGAACGACAACGCCACGGCCGATACCGGCCGCATCGACAAGTGGAGCATCACCTTCTGATCCACGCGGTCTGATCCGCACCGCGCCGCGGCTTTCGGGCCGCGGCGTTTTTTCAGGGCGTCCGTACCGCGACGAGCGGACGCCGCCGGCCTCCGGCGATCGCAGCGGCGTTCTGCTGCGGATATCACGAAAGCGCATCGGCCGCGCGCCGCGCGGCGCTTGCCAGTGCGTCGCACCCATCCACAGCATGGTCGCAGCGCGCTGCCCCGCGACGCTGCCTGCCCACCGCACCGGTTCATGGAGAACTCCCTATGCGCATCCGATCCGCCGCGTTGCCGCTGTTGCTGGCCTTGTCCGCCGGCCACGCGTCCGCCGAAGACCTGCCGGTCTTCGTCACCGCCCATTACCAGAATCCCGCCCAGCTGCAGCGCATCGCGTCGCGCTTCCAGCACCTGATCGTTGACCGCAACGCGCGCACGGTGAAGATCGAAGCGATGCCGGAAGACCTGGACGCGCTGCGCCGCGCCGGCCTGCGCTACGAGATCGACCGCGAAGGCACCGAAAAGCTGCAGCGCCTGCAGAGCGCGCTGCAAAGCTCGGCCCTGGGGATCAAGAGCATTCCCGGCTACGCCTGCTACCGCACGGTCGAAGAGACCTACCAGACCATGGACCAGCTGGCGGCGAGCAAGCCGCAGCTCGCCAGCGTGCGGACGATCGGCCCGAGCTGGCAGAAGACCCAGAGCGCCGGCACCGGCTACGACATGAAGGTGCTGAAGCTGACCAACTCGGCCACCGACGCGGCGCTGCCGAACAAGCCGAACCTGGTCCTGTTCGGTTCGATCCACGCCCGCGAATACACCCCGGCCGAGACCGTCACCCGTTTCGCCGAATGGCTGGCCAACGGCTACGGCAGCAACGATGAAGCGACCTGGCTGCTGGACAACTTCGCCTTCCAGTTCGTGCTGCAGGCCAACCCGGACGGACGCAAGAAGGCCGAGGCCGGCTCGTCCTGGCGCAAGAACGTCAACAACACCAACGGCAGCTGCAGCGCCTCGTCCTACGGCACCGACCTCAACCGCAATTTCCCCTACCACTGGAACAGCGCCGCCGGCGGCTCCAGCGGCAACGCCTGCGCCGAGACCTATCGCGGCCCGACCGCGGCCTCGGAACCGGAGACGCAGAACCTGATGCGCCTGGTCGCCGGCACCCGCGGCAGCAACGGCGTCTATACCGGCGGCATCTTCCCCGATCGCCGTCCCGACGATGTCAACACCGCCGCGCCTGAGGACTACCAGGGCATCTTCATGGACATCCACAGCGCCGCCCAACTGGTGCTGTGGTCCTGGGGCGACACCAGCAATCCGGCGCCGAACAGCGCCGCGCTGCGCGCGCTCGGCCGGCGCATGGCCTACCACAACAACTACCGACCGCAGCAGTCCGACGAGCTGTACGCCACCGACGGCACCACCGACGACACCATGTACGGCTCGCTCGGCGTGCCGGCCTACACGATCGAGCTGGGCGTGTCGTTCTTCGAAAGCTGCAGCACCTTCACCGGCACCACCTTGCCGGACAACCTCAAGTCGCTGCGCTACGCCGCGCGCAGCCTGTGGGCGCCGTACAAGCTGCCGTCCGGCCCGGACACGGTCGCGGTGTCGGTGGCCTCGGCGACGGTGCCGGCCGGCACGCCGGTGTCGCTGACCGCCACCGTCGACGACAGCGTGTTCAACCAGAGCAACGGCACCGAGCCGGTGCAGAACATCGCCTCGGCCCGCGCCTACCTCGACGCGCCGCCGTGGGCGGCGGGCGCGGTGTCCTATCCGCTCAACGCCAGCGACGGCAGCTTCAACGCCAGCCGCGAAACGGTGACCGGCAGCATCCCGACCACCGGTCTGTCCCAGGGCGTGCACACGCTGTACGTGCAGGGCACCGACGCCGCGGGCAAGCCGGGCACGCCGAACGCGGTGCGCTTCACCGTTGGCGGCACCGGGCCGGGCAACAACCCGCCGGTGGCCAACTTCAGCTCGTCGGCCAGCGGCCTGACGGTGGCGTTCACCGACAGCTCGACCGACAGCGACGGCAGCATCGTCTCGCGCAGCTGGAACTTCGGCGACGGCACCAGTTCGACCGCGACCAGCCCGAGCAAGACCTACGCCGCGGCCGGCACCTACAGCGTCACCTTGACCGTCACCGACGACGACGGCGCCACCCATAGCAAGACCGCCTCGGTCACGGTCAGCGACGGCAGCGGCACCCAGACCTACCGCAACGACAACGACGTGCAGATCCCCGACAACGCCACGGTCGAGAGCAGCATCGTCGTGTCCGGGCGCAGCGGCAACGCGCCGAGCAACGCCTCGGTGGCGGTGACCATCTACCACACCTACAAGAGCGACATCAAAGTCGACCTGGTCGCGCCCGACGGCACGCTGTACAACCTGCACAACCGCAGCGGCGGCAGCGCCGACAACGTCATCGGAACCTTCGTCAAGGATCTGTCCAGCGAAGCCTTGAACGGCACCTGGAAGCTAAGGGTCAACGATAACGCCACCCAGGACACCGGCCGCATCGACACCTGGAGCATCACCTTCTGATCCGACGATCGGAACGACGATCGACCGCCGATCACCGCGTCGCGACGAACCCCGGCTCCGGCCGGGGTTCGTCGTTTCGGCGCACTGCGCGCGCTCGCGGCGGCATCCGCGTGCGCCGCTTTTCGTTCATGGAAATAGAGAAAATTCCGGGGTTTTTCGCTCGCATCGGACATGCGCCGGCGCACCGTAAGCGGTTACGGTGCGTATGCATGACCGCAGTCACGGACGCGAATGTGCGCTCGGACAGGTTGTCGCTTGTCCGTCACATCGTTGCGCGCTTAGGGTCGAGTCCCGGGTGCTTCGGAACGTTTCCCCCGCGCGTTTCGGCATCGCTTTCCCGCCCGGCAACTCCTCGCGACGGCCCGCGTTGCATCGCCGTCATTCCAGCCCATCGCGTCCCTGCGCCGGTGCCCGCACGCACCCGGTCGGCGACGCCGAACCCAGGAGCGCTTTCGTGAACAAGCACGTCGCCCCGCTGCCCGCTTTGCTCGCTCTCGCCTTGTCCGCCGCCATCGCGCCGGCGGCCGCACAGACTTCCGCTGCCGCGCAGGCCCATGTCCACGACCAGTCGCGGCTGAGCCCCGGCGAAGACCCGTTCAAGCCGGTGTTCATCGTCACTTCGCGCGACACCTACGACGCCGGGGTCAAGACCTTGGCCCGCAACTCCACCGGCGTGCAGAACGGCGCCGGCGCCAAGCTGGTGATCGCCGAACTCAAGACCCACCAGCTCACCGACGTGACCCACCACGTGCACGAGAAGGAGAAGCGCTGCGGCGGCTTCGTCGCTTTCGACAGCCGCGAAGAGGCCGAAGCCTTCGTCCGCAACGACCGCACCGCGCAGGCGATGGCGACCCAGTTCGCGACCTATACCATCGACAACCAGGCCACAGTGACGCCGTGGCTGAGCCAGGTCGCCGAGGCCAACATCCGCGGCACCATCAACCATCTGTCGACCTCGTACCCGAACCGCTACTACGCCTCGACCCACGGCCGCACTTCGGCGACCTGGATCAAGGACAACTGGCTGAGCCTGGCCAACGGCCGCAGCGACGTCAGCGCCGAGCTCTACACCGGCTGCACCACCTGCTCGACCCAGCCCTCGGCGATCCTGACCATCCAGGGCACGGACCTGCCGAACGAAGTGGTGGTGCTGGGCGCGCACCTGGACTCGATCTCCAGCACCGGCAGCGGCGACGCGATGACCGCGCCGGGCGCCGACGACGACGCCTCCGGCATCGCCACCCTGACCGAAGTGGCGCGCATCGCCCTGGCCAGCGGCTGGAAGCCCAAGCGCACGATCAAGTTCATGGGCTATGCGGCCGAGGAAGTCGGCCTGCGCGGCTCCAAGGCCATCGCCACCGATTTCAAGAACCGCGGCGTCAACGTGGTCGGCGTGCTGCAGCTGGACATGACCAACTACCGCACCAGCGGCACGCCGGAAGTGCGCCTGGTCAGCGACTACTCGAACTCGGCCCTGCAGCAGTTCCTGCGTGACCTGCATTCGACCTACCTCGGCGGCACCCTCGGCAGCTACACCTGCGGCTACGGCTGCTCCGACCATGCCTCCTGGACCTCAGCCGGATTCCCGGCGGCGATCTACTTCGAGGGCGGCAACAGCAGCGGCGGCTACTTCTCCTCGATCCACACGCCCAACGACAAGCTGTCCAACATGGGCAACTCGGCGACCAACAGCGTGCCCTTCGCCAAGCTCGGCCTGGCCTTCCTCGGCGAACTGGGCAAGACCGCCGGCACCGGCCCGGGCCCGGGTCCGGGCACCCAGACCTACACCAACGGCGCCGACTACGCGGTCAACGACAACGCCACCGTCGACAGCCCGATCACGGTCTCCGGCCGCACCGGCAACGCCCCGACCAGCGCCTCGGTGTCGGTGAACATCGTCCACACCTACCGCGGCGACCTGAAGGTCGACCTGGTCGCGCCGGACGGCTCGCTCTACAACATCAGCAACCGCGCCGGCGGCAGCGCCGACAACGTGACCGGCACCTTCACCTTCAACCTGTCCAGCGAACCGCTCAACGGCACCTGGAAGCTGCGGGTGAACGACAACGCCAGCCAGGACACTGGCCGCATCGATACCTGGAGCATTACCTTCTGAAAGCCGGCGCCCCGGCCGGGTCGAACCCGGCCGGGGCGCTTCGATCGAGCCCGAGGCGGATTTCCGCGTCCGTACTCCCGAGGAATTTTCCGTATCGATCGACGCAAGCGGGACCTCGCGTCGCTCCGATCTTGTTTCATTCTCGCAACCAGCCCCGATGCGTCGCGCAGCGCCTGCGGCCGCATCTCGAGCATGAACGATCAGTGAATTGTTCCTGCCACTCGCGGGGCCGCATTTCTACTTTCCCCTGTAACAGCGCGCTGCCGCGTCGGTCGCGCCGTTGCTTCGGATGCCCCAGGGCACGGAGCAGCGGCGGGGCGGCGCGGTTTCGCACCGGGCCAGCTCAGGGGGAAGAACAACATGAACTTGCGTACTTGGATCGCCGCGGCGCATGCCTGGGCGGAGATGGCGGGGGGCTTCGCGGCATCCAAGACCACTGCTCGCCGACCGAGCCGCTTGCGTCGCTACGCCGCGGCCCTGGCGCTGGCTGGGGTGCTGTACGCGTGGGCCGGCTCGGTGCTCGCCGCCACCTACACCGTGACCAGCCTCAGCGACGGCGCCGGCAGTTGCTCTGGCGTCAGTCCGAACTTCAGCTGCACCACGTTGCGTGCGGCGATAACGGCGGCCAACCTGACCGTCGGGGTGGCCGACACGATCGCGTTCAGCGTTTCGGGAACGATCAACGTCACCTCGGCCTTGCCGTCAGTCACCAGTACCCTGAGCATGGACAACAGCGGCATCACTCTCAACGGTGGTGGCGGAAGCTACAACGCTATCCGATTTTCCGGCGTCGGCGCCAGCGGCAGTGTGCTGCAGAACTACACGATTACGAACTTCAACCAAACTTTCGTGTCCGTCGAGAGCGGTGCGGCCAACGTCACGATTGCCGGAAATACGTTGACAGGGAGCGTGACGACCTTCGACGGCATCCGGTGCCTGGACAGCGACAATTGCAGCGTCACCAACAATACGCTGAACGGAAGCTTCGCTTACGGCATCAGCTACTACAACTTCGTCGCCATCGCCGGATACAACGGGACCATCACCGGAAACGTCATCAACGCGACCACGACCAATAGCGGCATCGGTCTGGGCAGCGGTGGCAACGTGACCATCAGCAACAATCAGCTGTCGGCGTCGAACGGTTGCGGAATCAATCTGTATCAGAATTTCGCGGCCGGAAATACCAGCAACAACACCATCACCAACAACACCCTGTCCGGCGGAACCGGTACGGGCATTTGCCTGACCGATACCCAAGGGGCGCAGACCAACAGCAATACCATTCAGGGCAACAGCATCACCGGAATGGGCGGTGGCGGGATCCGGTTGAGCTCGACCGGGGCCGGCGGAATCGCCGGCAACGCGATCACCGGTAACACCATAACCGGCAACGGCGGGGCCGGCGTCGCCGTCGTCGGCGTCAATGCGCAGAACAACTTCATCGCCGCCAATACCCGCATTTCCGGAAACGGTGGCCTCGGCATCGACCTGGGCGCCAGCGGCGTGACCGCCAACGACGTCGGCGACACCGACACCGGCTCGAACGGGTTGCAGAATTTCCCTGTGATCACCGGCATCGCCGGGAATGCGGTCAGCTTCACCTTGGGCACGAACGCCAACGCCAACGGTTACCGCATCGACTTCTACAACAACGCCAGCGGGCTGGATCCGACCGGTTTCGGCGAGGGGCAGAGCTGGCTTGGAAGCTGCATCGTGATCACATTCAGCGCCACCGCACCCAGCACCTGCACGATCGCAGGAGTGAACGCGGCCAGCCTGCGGATGACCGCGACGCGCTGCCTGACGGCGGCTTGCACCAGCGGCGCCACCTCGGAGTTCAACGGTCCTTCCTCCACCGACCTACGGATCACCAAAACCGACGGCCAGACCATCTATACGCCGGGCCAGACCATCGCCTATACCATCGTGGTCACCAACGCTGGGACGACGTCGGTGAGCGGCGCCGTCATCACCGATCCGGCCGTGAGCGGATTGACGGTCGGCAGCGTGACCTGCGGCAGCCCAACCGCTGGCTCCGCCTGTCCTTCGGCCGCCAACACCACCGTGGCGCTGATGCAAGGCGCCGGCATCGTCATTCCCACACTGACCCCGGGCGGAAGCGTGACCTTCACCGTCAATGCGACCGTAGCTGCGGGCGCGAGCGGAAATCTGACCAATACGGCCAGCGTCGCCGCGCCGAGTGGGGTGACCGAAAGCGCGAGCGCGGACAATACGGTTTCAGACATCGACGGCATGCAGCCCAGTTTCGGCACTTGCGACTCGCGGCTGTGGTTGGAGCAGTCGCCCAATGGCACCACGCCGACTACGCTGTACCAAATCGATACCAACGCCAATCCGCTGACGTTCAATCCGATCGGCATCGCAAATTCGACCTACAACGCGGTCGGCTACAACCCGGCCGACAACTACCAATACGGCCTGATCACCAATCCGGCCGGGAATACACTGGTGAAGATCGGCGCCGACGGCAGCGCTGTCAGTCTCGGCGCGGTCAGCGGACTGCCGTCGGCGGTCTACATTACCGGCGCGTTCGGCACTGCCGGCAATATCCTCTACGTCAAGAGCAACGTCGCCGCCGGCACGACCCTGTACGCGATCAACGTGACCACGTTGACCGCGACGCCGATCAGTCTGAGCGCGGCGATCAATATCGCTGATTGGGCCTGGGTCGGCGGCTTGCTGTATGGCGTCACCAACGGCGGGCAGTTGGTCTCGGTCAACCCAAGCACCGGTGCGGTGACCAACATCGGTCCGCCGAACGGCCTTCCGGCCGGCTTCTTCGGCGCCATGTACGGCGCACCGAACGGTTTGTACGGTTCCGGCAACAACCCGCCCAACGGCTTCTACAAATTCGACCTGGCCACCGGCGCGGCGACCCTGATCAGCGGCGCCCCGGGTTCGCAATCGAACGACGGCTCCAACTGTCCGACCGCCAATATCACCTTCGGCGCCGACATGCAGATCACCAAGACCAATACGCCCGCGTCGGGGCCGAACGATCTGGCCAACGACAGCTACACGCCGGGTACGGCGCGCACCTACACCGTCGTGGTTACCAACGCCGGCCCGTTCGGTGCCGCCAACGCGGTGTTCACCGATCCGGCGATCGCCAATTTCACGGTGAGTTCGGTGACCTGCGGCAGCCCGACCGGCGGCGGCGTCTGCCCGAGCGTGGCCAACACCACCGTGGCCCTGATGCAGGGCGGCGGGATCGCGATTCCGTCGCTGCCTTACAGCAACAACACCGCCAGCAGCGTCACCTTCACCGTGACCGGCACCGTCGCCGCGGGCGCGACCGGCGCGCTGGCCAATGTCGCCAACGTCGCGGTTGGCGCTGGAACCAGCGACGCCACACAGAGCAACAACAGCGCCACCGACACCGACACGCCGACCGGCACCATCGTGATCGTCAAGGACGCGGTGCCCAACGACGCCCAGGACTTCGCCTTCACCACCGCCGGCACCGGCCTGAGCGCCTTCAGCCTCGACGACGATGTCGACGGCACCCTGCCGAACACGCGCACCTTCACTGGGCTGGAATCGGGCAGCTATAGCGTGACCGAAGGCGTGGTCGCCAACTGGACCTTGACCGGCCTGAGCTGCGCCGATCCCGACAACGGCACTGTGGTCGACCTGGCCAATCGTCTGGCGACGATCGACATCGATTCGGGCGAAACGGTGACCTGCACCTACGTCAACAGCAATCGGGCCGTGCTGCGTTTGCAAAAGGCGCTGCCGCTAGGGCGCTTCGCCGCGACCGACCAATTCGTATTGCAGATCGCTGGTGCCGGTGCCCCGGCGCCGGTGACCACCACCGGCAGCGGCAGTACGGCGACCGGTACGGTGACCGCGGACCCCGTGACCGCCGGTACCGCGTACACCTTGTCGGAATCCGTCGCTGCGGGTGGGGATTTGAGCAACTACACCAGCGCCTACGCCTGCACCAATGCTCTGGCCGGAGGGCAGACTCCGAGCGGCAGCGGCGCCAGCTTCAGTGTGACGCCTGCGCCCGGCGACGACCTGACCTGCACAATCAGCAATACGCGCAAGCCCTTGGCCGACCTGACGATCACCAAGACGAACACGCCGGGCGTCAACGGCGAGGTCGATCAGGCGAACGACATCTTGGTCCGCGGCCAGACTACGAGCTATACCATCGTGGTTGGCAACGCCGGGCCGGACTCGGTGACTGGTGCGATATTGCGCGACCCGATTGCCGGACGCGTGGGCCTGGACTGCCCCGGCCCGGCGACCTGCGCCGGTACCGGTTGTCCGTCGCCGAGCCTGAGCATGGCGCAGCTCGACGGTGGCGTGACCTTGGGAACGATAGCGCTCAACGATACGGTCGCGGTGACTTTCGCCTGCACCGTGCAGTAGCGCCGAGGTCGAGCGCTGCGCCCCGTCCGCGCCTGGACTCGTCCTGGCGCGGTGTGAGGCGCGGACGGCATCGTCGCCGAGCCGTATGGCCCTGCCGATCCTGGGCCAAAGGGGCGGGGCTCAGGTCGTGAAGCGGCCTGTGCGGGCTAGCGAATCGAGTCCGTCCTGGGCCTGCTTGACCCAGGGGTGCCCCGGTCCGAGCCAGCGCAGAGCCGTATCGCGCAAGCGATGGAGGAACAGGCGTGCGCCTTCACGGTCGCCATTGCGCAGGGCGATATTGGCGCGGGTGTTGAGAATATTGCACAGCACCAGCCTGGCCCGGAGCTGGGGCAGGGCGGCTTCGACTTGCGGCGTGATCGCCGCCAGTTGCGCATCGGCCGCAGCCAGATCGCCTTCGTAATAGGAGAGCTGCGCCAGGCTGTAGAGAATGCGGAAGCGCAGGCTGTGCGAGGCGCTGAAGTAGCGCTCGCTGTCGGCAGCGACTTCGCCCATCAGCTGCCTCGCGGCGGTGCGGTCGCCGCCGATATTGCGGTTGGCCAGCTCGCGTGCGTAGTACAGCTTGGGCGTGAAGATGGGGATCTTTTGCCGGTTGGCTTCGTCGATCACCGTCGCCAACAGCGCCATGCCCTCCGCCAGCAGGCGTTGCCGTTCTTCGCTCGGTAGCGTTGTGGGCTTGCGATGCAGCAGCATTACCCCGAGGTCGGCCTGCGCGCGCAGCGCGGCTTCGTGCCTGGGGCCGTAGGCGGCGCTTAAGATCGCCACGACGCGACGCATCTCGGCCAAACGCTCGGCGTAGCTGTGCTCGGCGAGAAAGTACAGCTGGGTCGATACGCGCAAGGCTTCGGCGTACTCCGGATGCGATTCGCCGTAGCGCGCGCGCAGGATGTCTTTGCCGCGTTCGATCGAGGACCGGCAATCCTCGGGACGCTCGCCAGCGCATTGGCTGTCGGCCAGCGCCACCCAGGCGCGTCCGGTATCGGGATGGCGGTCGCCGAGCGTGCGGCGACGTTCGGCGAGCAGGCGCTGGGCCAGGTTCTGCGCTTCGGCGAACCGCTCCTGCAGGGTCAGCAGTTTGACCAGCTTTTCGCGCGCTTGATTGGCCAGCGGCGGCTGCGCGGCGGCGACGGCGATGGCGCGGCGGAAATCGGCTTCGGCCTGCGGTAGGTTCAGCAGGCGCGCATTCCAATGGCCGCGTAGGATCAACAGTTCGGCATACGGCGCCGGCGCGTTTCCAGAGGGCTCTTGCGCCAGCGCCAGCGCCGCGTCGAGCGCGGCCTGGGCGTCGCGGTGCTGCAGCAGCTCCCAATCGCTGCGCGCGATTTCGGTCAGCAGGCGCACCCGCAGCGGCCGGCTGGCCGGATCGTGGGGCACCTGGTCCAGGGCCCGCTCGGCGACGCTGCGCGCCTGGCGGTGGCGCGCCTGCAGGTTCAGCAGCGAGGCCAAGGTGGCGCGGGTTTCCAGCGAAGGCGCTCCGTCGCGATCGAGCTGGCGTGCAGCCTCGTCGGCCAGGCGGGTGGCGTTGGCGTAGTCGCCGATCACGGCATGGCTGCGCGCCAACGAGGCTAGTGCGCCGGCAAACGTGCGCGGCTGAGCCGAGAGGTCGAGCGCACGGACTTTGGTTTCGACGTCGCGCAGCAAGGCATTGGAGGAGAACGGCGTATCGCTGAGTCCGGACAGGGTCGCCGAGCCCAGGGTTTCCTCGAACAGCCGGCTTACGGCGAGAGTAGCCTGGGCTTCGCGCTCGACCCGATAGGCCTGCCACCAGGTCGCGCCGCTTCCGATCGCCGCAGTCAGCGCGGCTACGCCGGCCAGGCCCAGCGCCAGTCGATGCCGACGCAGGAAACGGCCAGCGCGGTATAGCCGGCCGGCGTCGCGCGCGCGCACCGGACGCTGCTGCAGCCAGCGCTGCAGGTCGTCGCCGAGTTCGTCCGCGCTGCGGTAGCGCTGCGCGGGATCGGCGTGCAGGCAACGTTCGACGATCGCGGCGAGGTCGCCGCTGACCTGTCGGACCAGGGCGCGGTTGCCGGGCAGGTTGCGGTTCGCGACCGTTTGCGGCGCAGCCGTGGCGGCGGCGTGGACCAGCCGTTCTGCGCTCGCGCCCGGCGACGGCGCCGCCAGCCACTGACTGGCCTGGGCCAGCAGCGAGCGCGAGGGGGCTACGCCGGTGAGCAACTGAGCGATGACCGCACCCAGCGAGTAAAGATCCGAGGCGATGCACGGCGCCGCACCGCGGAACACGATTTCCGGCGCGGTGTAGCCCGGCGTGAGCGCCAGCGGCGCGGCCTGCGTTTCCGTGCTCAGGCTCAACGGTGCGGCCAGACCGAAATCGAGCAACTGCACTCGGCCTTCCTCGGTGACCAGCAGGTTGGACGGCTTGAGATCCTGGTGCAGCACGCCCTGGGCGTGCGCATAGGCCAGTGCGTCGCAGACCTGGCCGAGCAAGGCGACGCGGTCGCGCAAGGTCTTGCCGCGGCGATCGCACCAGCGATCGATGGGTTCGCCCTCGACGTACTGCAGCGCGAACCAGGGATGGCCTTGCGGATCTACGCCGCCATCCAGCAGCGGCGTGATGTTGGGGTGCTGCAGGCGCGCCAGATGCCTGCGTTCGGCTTGCAAGGCTTCGCTCAGGCGCGGCGACGACAGTTCGGCGCGCACGCACTTTAGGGCGACGCGTTGCTCGTACTGGCGGTCGTCGCGCAGGGCCTCGTAGACGATGCCCATGCCGCCCTGGCCGATCTTGCGCACCAATCGCCACGGCCCGAGCCGGGTGCCGATGCGGTCCTCGCCTTCGCCGGGGGCGTCGTCGTCGTTGCCGGCCGGCAGCGCGCCGGTCAGGGACGGCAGCGAGCGGTCCAGCGGATGCCCATCGGCATCGGCGGCGATCATCGCCGCCAGCAAGGCATGCGCTTGCGGGTCGTCGCGGCGCGCGTCGTCGAGGAAGTGCGGCCGCCGGCGCGGCTCCAGGTCGACGTAAGTGCGGAACAGGGACAGTACGCGGGCGTCGACCGAGCTCATGCGCGCCACCGCTCAGTGCGCCGGCAAGTCCAGCGAGTCGCCCTGGCCCAGGCGGGCGATCAGGTAGCTGCGCGCGGTGCGCCATTCGCGCCGCACCCGGTCCTCGCCGAGCCCGAGCAGGGCGCCGATCTCCTTGTCGTTCAAGCCGCCGAAATAGCGCAGTTCGACGATGGACACCAGCCGTTCGTCGATCTTGCCCAGGTGGTCCAGCAGTTGGTCCATCAGCACCAGTTGCTCTATCCGCGCGCTTTCGCCGATCCGATGCTGGCCGTCGAGATCGACGAATTCGATGCCGCTGCCGCGTTTGTCGGCGACCGCCTTCTTGGTCTCGTCGAGGATCGCGTAACGCATCGCACGCGCGACCAGGGCGATCAGATGGAAGCGGCTTTCCGCCGACTCGGCGGCGCCGGCCATCTTCAGCCAGGCTTCGCTGATCAGCGAGGTCGGCGACAGCGGGGCGTGGCGCCGGCGCTGTCGCAGTTGGGCGCGGGCGAGCCGGTGCAGGTCCTGGTAGATCCGACTGTAGATCAGGTCCCAGGCGTCGCTGCGGCCGCCGCGGGCCTGGTGCAGCAGGACGGTCACCGACTCGACCGTGGTGTCCGGCAGGGACCACAAAGCTTGGGCGGCGGGCATGGACGGAGCGGTTCCAGGCTCGGGTAACGGCATTAATTGTGATTGTTATCACGAAATTGAGCCAGCCAAGGGGCCGATCGAGGCGACGAACGGGGCCGGGAGGCGGACTAGTGCAACAAAGCACATTCTTGCGTGGCGTCCGAAGCCGGTGGAGATCGTCCGTCCGCGGTTACCGTCGGCCTGCGGCGAGGCCGTCGGTGCGGCCATCGCGCTTGCGGGCGCGGCCACTTCGGTCCGCGCCGATGTCTCGCGAAACACGGCGAGGAGGCGAGCGGATTTCGTCGGCATCGAGTGCGGTCAGAACCATCGCCGAAGCGGCGTTTGACGTATGGATCGAAACAAACCGGGCGCCCTGGGCGCCTATGCCTCGATAAAACAATACGGGCGCCCGAGGGCGCCCGTAGGGAAACCGAGCCGGCGTCGTCGCCGGTGGGCTCAGATCGCTTCGAAGCGATTGGCCTCGACGTTCTTGCGCACCTTGGTCGGGTCCCAGATGCGGCCGTTCATGGCGATGTAGACGCCGGCCGGCAGCGACTGCACCGCGCCGACGGCAGTGCCGATGTTGAACTCGGCGTCGGAGCCGCGGAAACGCGCCGGATTGAGCGCGCCGGTGAGGACGATGGTCTTGCCGGGGATGGTCGCCAGGATCTTGGCGGTCTCGACCATGCTGTCGGTGCCGTGGGTGACCAGCACGTGCTGGGCGTCCTGGGCGGCGATGGTGGCGCGGATCAGCTCGCGGTCCTGTGCGGTGATGTGCAGCGAGTCCTTGCGGATGATCGGAATCACGCTGTAGCGGAACGCCACGCCGAGTTCGTCGAGGATGTGGCCGATCTGCGGTTCGCCGATCTGGTAGTCCGACTTGTCGTCGAAGTAGATCTTGTCGATCGTGCCGCCGGTGGTGACGATGCAGAGCTTGTCCATCTCGGGTGAGTCGCGTGGTCGGGAACGGATGGCGATTATAGGCCCCGGCGCGCGCCTCCGAGCCGCGCCGGCACCGTGCGGGCGCGTATCCCGGCCGCCGCCGCGCGGCGGGGTTCAGGCGCCGGTTTTATCGCCGGCTTTGCGGCCGAACCGCGCCGCCAGGCCGGGCTGGTTGGCGGCGAAGATCACCAGCAGGGCCAGGGCCAACTCGATCCAGGCGTAGCCGCGCTCGGCCGGGGACGACCAGGCCAACATCACCGCGTGGCAGAACCAGGCCAGGGCGCAGACCCCCGACCAGTACCCGGCGCGCCGGCTGCGCCGCCACACCCCCAGCGCCAGCAGCGCCGGCGGCAGCACGAACACCAGCAGCCCGGCCAGCAGGTGCCGTTGCGGCAGCAGGTACCAGAACGAGAACAGCGCGACCAGGCCGAGCAGCGCGGCCAGCAGCAGCGTCTGCGCGCGGCTGCGCGGCGCCGGAGCGTTCACCGGCTCACCTTGAGCACCAGTTCGGCGACCCGGCGGCCGAGCGCGCGCGCCAGTTGGGCCTCGTCGTCGCTGAGCTGCGGATCGTCCTGGGCGCCGGCGACGTGGCTGGCGCCGTAGGGCGTGCCGCCGCCGCGGGTGCTGCTGAGCGCCGGCTCGGTATAGGGCAGGCCGACCAGGATGCAGCCGTGGTGGAGCAGGGGCACCATCATCGTCAGCAGGGTCGATTCCTGGCCGCCGTGCTGGCTCGCGGTCGAGGTGAACACAGCCGCCGGCATGCCGACCAGGGCGCCGCTGGCCCACTGCGCGCCGAGCCCGTCCAGCCAGTGCTTGACCGGCGCGGCCATGTTGCCGAACCGGGTCGGGCTGCCGAGCACCAAGCCGGCGCACTCGGCCAGGTCGCGCGCTTCCACGTAGGGCGCGCCCTCATCCGGCACCGGCGGCGCCGCAGTCTGGGTGATCGCGGCCACCGGCGGCACGCTGCGCACGCGCGCGGCGACGCCGTCGACCTCGCCGATCCCGCGCGCGATCTGCCGCGCCAGCCGCGCCACCGAGCCGCCGCGGCTGTAATACAGCACCAGAACTTCGCTCATCGGAGTCTCCTTTGCGCCGCACAGGATACGGGAGCGGGGGCGGGCTTGGCGCTGCGGCGGCCCGGCCTGCATGCCCCGCCCACGTCCCATCGGTTACCCTGCGCCGGATGGAACCTCTGGATTCGATCTATCGCTGGAGCGAACGGGTGCGCGATCGCGCCCGGGCCGGAACCTTCTTCCGCTTCCTGGCGCGGCGCTTCCTCGACGACAACCTGTTCCAGGCCGCCGGCGCGCTGTCCTACACCACGGTGTTCGCGCTGGTGCCGCTGTCGATGGTGGTGTTCGGGGTGCTGTCGGCGTTCCCGATGTTCGGCGAATGGAGCGACCGCCTCAGCGACTACATCTTCTCCAACTTCGTGCCCTCGGCGGCGCGCTCGGTGGAGAACTACCTCAAGCAGTTCTCGGCCAACGCCGGCCAGCTCACCACCGCCGGCGTGATCGCCCTGGTGGTGTCGCTGCTGATCACCCTCAACGGGGTGGAGTCGGCGTTCAACCGGATATGGCGCATCCACTCGCCGCGGCCGCGCCTGGGCCGGTTCCTGGTGTACTGGACGGTGCTGACCCTGGGCGCGCTGCTGGCCGCGGCCAGCCTGGCGATCTCGGCGCGCTTCTTCGCCATGGACGTGTTCGCCACCCAGCCCGGGCGCTGGCTGGAGAGCCTGCTGCTGCGCACCGCGCCGATGGCGCTGGAATGGATCGCCTTCGCCGCGATCTACCGGGTGGTGCCGCACCGCACGATCAAATGGCGTCACGCCGCCGCCGGCGCGTTCCTGGCGATGGTGCTGTTCGAGCTGATCAAAAGCGGCATCGGCTTCTATCTGGGCAGCTTCGGTTCGTATTCGAAGATCTACGGCACCCTGGCCTTCGTGCCGATCTTCCTGCTGTGGATCTATCTGAGCTGGGTCGCGGTGCTGCTGGGCGCCTCGCTGGCCTCGTCGATCTCGGCGTTCCGCTACCAGCCCGCGTCGATGCGCCTGCCGCTGGGCTTCGAGATCTACGGCCTGCTGCGCCTGCTGGCGCGCTTCAACGGCGCGCGCAAGCTCGGCCGCGGCCTGCACATCGACGAGATCCAGCAACTGGAACCGATGCTGACCGACGCCCTGATCCAGCAGATGCTGGAGCAACTGGGCGAGATCAACGTGGTGCGCCGGGCCGAGAACGGCGAATGGCTGCTGGCGCGCGACCTGGATGAGCTGACCCTGGGCGAGCTGTACGAAGCCTGCAACCTGCGCATACCCATCGCCGAGGCGGTGCTGCCGTGCCGCGACGACTCGCTGGGCCAGTCGGCGATGGCGGCGATGGACGAACTGCGCGTGCCACTGCGCGCGCTGATGAAACGACGCGTGTCCAGCATCCACGCCGAACCGGAGTGACCATGAACCGACCGTACTCGCGCCCGATCCTGCTCGCCGCCGCGCTGGCGCTGGCGGCCTGCCAGCCGTCGGCGCCGCAGGGCGACAGCGCCAAGCCGGCGCCCGTTGCCTCGCCCGCACCGACTCCGGCGCCGACGCCGACGCCGACGGCCGAGCCGGCGAGCGACACGACGCAGCTGCGCATCGCCACTATCGACGGCAAGACCTTCGACCTGGCCGAGCACCGCGGGCGCTGGGTGGTGATCAACTTCTGGGCCACCTGGTGCGGCCCCTGCATCAAGGAAATGCCCGAGCTGTCGGCGCTGGACACGATGCGCGAGCACATCGACGTGGTCGGCCTGGCCTACGAGGAGATCGAGCCGGCCGACATGCAGGCCTTCCTCAAGCAGCATCCGGTCTCCTACCCGATCGCGGTGGTCGACGTGGCCTCGCCGCCGCCGGCCTTCGACACCCCGCGCGGCCTGCCGATGTCCTACCTGATCGCGCCGGACGGCAAGGTCGCCGAGAAATTCCTCGGCGCGGTCGACGCGAAGAAGATCGAAGACGCGATCGCCAAGGCCGGCGGGCCCAAGCCGGGCGAGAAGCCGGCGGCGCCGGGTGCGGCCGGCAGCCCATGAGCGCGGCGCGCTTTTTCGTCAGCGGCAAGGTGCAGGGCGTGTGGTTCCGCGCCAGCACCCGCGAGCAGGCCCAGGCCCTGGGCCTGCGCGGCTACGCCAACAACCTCGCCGATGGCCGGGTCGAGGTGCTGGCCGCCGGCGACGCCGCGGCGATCGAGCGCCTGGCGCAATGGCTAACCCACGGACCGCCGAACGCGCGCGTCGACCGCCTGCAGCGCGATCCGGCCGACGAGGCCGACGCCGGCCCCGGCTTCCTCTGCGGCTGAGCCGTTCCCGCGCCAAGCTCAAGTCGTCCTTCGTGGCGCTCGCTTTCCAAGCGGCTGTCCTCTTTAAAAAGGCAAAGCGCGGTTGTTCCTGTCCTTGCGCAACTCACCGAAAAGCAAATCCCCCGCGCTGCAGTCCGCTGTCGGCTTCGTGCATGCATCGGGCGCCGGCCCCCTTTGTCAAAGGGGGCCACGGTTGGCGCGTCGATCAACCAACCGCCGGAGCACCGGACGCGTTGCCGAGTCAAAGGGGCCACGGTTGGCGCGCCCGTCAATCTGACGGCCGGAGCAGCGAACGCATGTCGATCGCACCCGACCTAAAGTCCGCAATCTCCAGTTCCCCGCTTTTGCCGTTCCCTCCTTTGAATAAGGGTGAGAGCGTGCGCTTGCGAACGGCAGGTTCGCGCACGATCGAACGCCAGCAGGCTAGGCCTGCCGGCCGGACGGGCAGGGGTTGCTCTCGCTCCTCCTCGCAACGCCAACGTCTCGCGCCGCCGCGGGTTAGGCGCCTCTCATAACGCCCCCAGGCGCTCCATCGGCCGGCCATGGCGCCATTCCTGCTGCGCCTGCACCCGCCCGCTGCGCACCAGGTATTCGACGATCGCCCGCACCGTCACCACCGGATACTCGCCGCCGAGCCGGGTCGCGACCGAGTGATCGGTGAAGGCGATATTGTTGCCGAACAGCCCGCCGAGCACGCGCTTGGAATACGGGATGCGGATCCGGTCCGGCCGGAACCCGTCGCGTTCGGCGGCGCGGTAGGCCTGCGTGCGGTTGGCCCCGGACGCGTCCTCGGCCAAGGCCGCGCCCACGGTCTCCAGCACCCAGGCGGTGGAATTCTGATACTCGACGCTGCCTGGGCGCGCGATCAGGTTGTAGCGCGGCTGGTGCAGCGACGGCTGCGGCAGCGCGCGCAAGCGTTCGGCCAGGCGCTGCGCCAAGGCCGGCTCGAGCCAGACGATGCGCGCGTCCTGGTTGACCAGGTCGTCGGCGAAGAAATTCACCAGGCCCTGGGCGTACAGGCCGGAGCGGTCGCTGCCGCATTCGTTGAGCAGATGCACCGCGCTCCAGCGCCCGGCCGGGTGGTCGCGGACCACGAAGCCGACGTGGCTGTAAACCAGCCCCTGCGCCGACAGATCGGTGCCGACCCGCGCCACCAGCGCCAGCGGCGCGTCGCGCTGGTCCAGGGCCGCGGCGACGGTCAGGGCGGTTTGCGCCGCGGCGGCGAGCCGGTCGGCATCGAGGCTGCGGTTCTCGCAGCGGGTGCCGGCTGCGGCGGCGAACGGCTGCAGCGGCAGCGGCAGCATCGCGGCCAGCAGCACGGCGCGTAGGGCGCGATGCGGTGCGTAGGGGCTAGCGGCGAGGCTCATGTGTCGATGCGCTCGCTGTGCAGCAGGGCGCGGGCGGATTGGTTGGGCACGAAGCACAAGGCCTCGCCGGCTGCGGTGCTGATCAGCCAGCCGGCGGCGACCGCCGTGACCACCACGGCCTGGCCGACCTTGAGGCCCAGCCGCGCGGCTTGTTGCGCCGACAACGCTATGACGATCGAGGTGCCGGCGGCGACGGCCGAGACGGTGACCGCGGCGCCCTGGGCGCTGGCCTCGATCGCGGCGACCGAAAACCGCGCGCCCTGCGACAAGGCCTGGGCCGCGGCCGCCGGGACTTCCACCGAGGCCGCCAGGCTGGCCTCGGACTGACGGCTGAGGCCGTCGGATTGCACCGCCGCAAAGGCCGGCATCCCTGCCAGCGGGCCAGCGGCGGCCGAAACGGCCAGAACCAGGGGAAGCAGACGTTCGGCAATCCTTGGCATTCGCGTCTCCTCGTTCGGGACCGCGGCCAGACTCGGGCGCCGCGGCGCGGTTGGCAACAATGATCGACAAGGTGGCTCGGATTTCTATCGTCAGTAGAGTATTTTGCTACCCATGGCGCTTACTCTCGAGCTCGTCGATGCCCTCAAGCGGTTCCTGCGCGCGCAGGAGCTGACCTACCGCGACCTGGCCGGCCGGCTCAAGCTCAGCGAGGCGGCGGTCAAGCGCATGTTCTCGCGCCGGGCGATGAGCCTGCGCCGGCTGGAGCAGATCTGCGACGTGCTCGATATCGGCCTGGCCGAGCTCAGCGCCGAGGCCGCGCGCGGCCGCGCGCCGATGGCCATGCTCAGCGAGGCCCAGGAACAGGCCCTGGTCGACGACCCGGCCCTGCTGGTGGCGTTGTTTCTGACCTTGAACCGCTGGAAGCAGGCCGACGTGCAGGCGCATTTCGTCTTCGACGACGTGCGCTGGACCCAGCTGATGGTGCGCCTGGACCGGCTCGGCATCATCGAGCTGATGCCCGGCAACCGCGGCCGGCCGCTGACCGCGCGCAATTTCCGCTGGCGCGCCGACGGGCCGATGGAGCGCTATTTCCGCCACCACCTGCTCGGCGACTTCTTCGCCGATCCCTTCGACGGCGAGCAGGACGTGCTGTTGCTGCTCAGCGGCTCGCTGAGCACCGCCGGCATCCGCGAGCTCAGGCAGCGCCTGGGCGAGGTCGCGCGCGAGTTCGACGCCTTGCTGGCGCGGGACGCGGCCTTGAGCGCGCAGGAGCGGGTCGGGGTCAGCCTGGTGCTGGCGCAGAAGCCCTGGCTGCTGCAGCTGTTCCACCCGTTCCGGCGTTCGCAGGGCGACTGATCGCAGCCGTCGGGCCGATCGGCCAACCGGCTTCTCGCATTGTCCGCCTCCCTGTAGGAGCGGCGTGAGCCGCGACCAACCGCAGCGGTGTACGCCAGCGTTTCGGCCGAAGACCGGATGCGGGCTTTGGATTCGCCGAAGCGCGGCCGCAGGTCCGGGCTTCGGGAAGCGCGCTTTCGGACACCTCTTCTGTTGGTCGCGGCTCACGCCGCTCCTACAGGAAGGGCGGCGTCAATCGGCCTTCTTGCGCTTGTGGCCAGCCGCCGGAATCGGCTGCACCACGCCGTATTTTTCCGTCGACGGCTTGCCTTTCAGCTTGGGGAACTTCAGCGGCGCCGGCTCGACCCGGGTGTCGGGCAGGCGCGCGAGCAGGTCGCGGATCAGGCTCAGCCGGCCCTGGCGCTGGTCGTTGAAATCGACCAGGGTCCACGGCGCATGCTCGGTGTGGGTCGCCGCGAGCATGGCCTCGCGGGCGTGGGTGTAATCGTCGTAGTGCTTGCGCGCTTCCAGGTCGATCGGCGACAGCTTCCAGCGCTTGAGCGGATCGTCCAGGCGCTCGGCGAAGCGCTGCTCCTGCTGCTCCTGGTCGCAGCACAGCCAGTACTTGAACAACAGGATGCCGTCGTCGACCAACAGCCGCTCGAAGGTCGGCGCCTGGCGCAGGAAGGCCTGGACCTGCTCCGGCGTGGCGAAGCCCATCACCCGCTCGACCCCGGCGCGGTTGTACCAACTGCGGTCGAACAGGACGATCTCGCCGGCCGCGGGCAAATGCGGCACGTAGCGTTGGAAATACCACTGCCCGCTCTCGCGCTCGCTCGGCTTGGACAGGGCGACGATGCGGCATTGGCGCGGGTTGAGGTGATCGGACAGGGCGCCGACCACGCCGCCCTTGCCGGCGGTGTCGCGGCCTTCCAGCAGCACCGCCACGCGCCGGCCGCTGTGTTGCAGCCAGCGCGCCATCGCCACCAGTTCCAACTGCAAAGGTTCGAGCTGGGCTTCGTAGTCCTTGCGCTTGAGCGGCGCGCTCTTCGCCGGCTTGCTCATCGCGCGGCCTTCTTGGCCGCGCGCTTGCGCGGCGCGCGCGGCGGCGCGCTGCGGCGGGTGCCGGCCATGCCGGTGGCGACTTCGAGCAGGGCGCCTTGCTGGCGCGAGCTGAGCGCGCGGTAGGCGGCGAGCAGGTCGTGCTCGCCCTGGGTGCGGGCCGGGTCCAGGGTGCTGGCCAGTTCGGCCAACAAGGCGCCGGCCGGCACGCCGAAGGCGCGCGCCAGCGCGTCGAGCTGGTCCTTGCCGGGCAGCTTCTCGCCGCGCAGCCAGGCGCTGACCGTGGCCGCGCCGGCGCGCGGGATCGCGGTGGCCAGGTCGGCGACGCTCAGGCCGCTGGCCTTGGCCAGCAAACGCAGGGTCGTGTCCAACGACATGCCGATCACTCCTTCAGGCGCGGACGCAGGGTGGCGAGGTTGCACGGCTTGGTGCGCGCGTCGAGCTGGGCGCGGACGATTTTTTCCCAGGCCGTGCGGCAGGCCGAGGTCGAACCCGGCAGGCAGAACAGGAAGGTGGCGTTGGCCAGGCCGGCGAAGGCGCGCGACTGCAGGGTCGAGGTGCCGATCTCGTCGAAGCTGATCGCGCGGAACAGTTCGCCGAAACCCGGCATTTCCTTGTCCAGCAGCGGCAGCAGCGCCTCGGGCGTGGAATCGCGGCCGGTGAAGCCGGTGCCGCCGGTGACCAGGATGCCGTCGACCGCCGGATCGGCGATCCACTGCGACACCGTCGCGCGCATCCGGTAGCGGTCGTCGGGCAGCAGCGCACGCTCGGCCAGGCGATGGCCGGCCTCGGTCAGCGACTGCACCAGATAATCGCCGGAGCTGTCCTCGGCCAGGCTGCGCGTGTCCGACACGGTCAACACGCACAGGTTCAGAGCAATGAAATCGCGTTCGGCGGTCATGGGCGCAGCCTAGCGCAAACCGACGCCGGACGGGCAGTGCGGCCGGACGCAGCGGGCGAGACGCACATTTGGCATGTTCCGATACCCTGTCGCGCGCTTCGCTTGCCGGGGCGGGTGGCGCCGGAGCGGCGCCGCCGGAACGAACGCGATAATCGAGGAGATCGCTCATGGGTAATGTTTCGCTGTGTCGCGCGGCCGCCCGGCTGCTGGCACTGTTGGGCCTGTTCGGCAGCGCCACGGCCGGCGCGGCCGTGCTCGGCAACGTCGACGGCTTCTATTCGGGCGAAGGCGGCCATCCGGTCCTGTCCGGCTGGACCTGCGAGTCCGGCAATCCGGCTTCGATCCAGGTCGACGTGTTCGTCGATGCGCCCTATCCGCGCGGGCAATTCGTCGGCCGCTTCGCGGCCAACGCCGCCAGCGAGCCGGCGGTGGCCGCCAGTTGCGGCAGTTCCGGCGCGGCGCATCGTTTCGCGGTCGCGATCCAGGACCGCGACTGGGTCCAGTTCGGCGGCAAGCCGATCTACGCCTACGGTGTCGCCCCCGGCGGCAGTGCGCCGATCGGAACGCCTGGTGGCGTCGTCATGCCCGGCGGCGGCATTGCTGCGACCTGCCAGATCCAAGACCTGGCCTCGCTCAACCAGTGCGTGGCCAATCGCGCCCAGTACCAGGTATTCAATTTCAATGCCGACGTGGCTTGCACCGGCGCCGAGTGCTGCACCACCGCCGGCAGCGGCGGGGCGCTGCTGAACCTCGACTTCAGCGCCTACAAGGTGGTCCAGGGCAACGGCCACACGTTGTCGCGCTATGCGCCGCGCGCGGCCTGTCCGGCCATCAACATCAACCAATCCTCGTACGTCCGGGTCAGCGATCTGGCGATCGACGAGGACGAGAACGTGCCGGGTTGCCGGCCCGAGGACGACTGCCCCTCGGTGGCCTTGGTCAGTTCGTCCGACAATATCGACTTCCAGGGGCTGAAGGTCTATCACGGCAAGGGCTACGCGATTTATGTCTCCGGCACGCGAGTGTTCAACTTCAATCGTTCGCTGGTGGCCGACTCGGGCATCATCGGCCTCTACGTCGGCACCGTGGTCGGCGACTTCTCGGTGCCCAGCCATTACGTCACGGTTAGCGATTCGGTGTTCACCCATACCCGCACCAACGGCATCGCCTTCCAGGGCGTCTATGGCGACGCTCCCGGGCACAACCTGATCCGCGGCAACGTCCTGACCGGCAACCACTACAAGGGCATGTGGCTGGACCCTCTGGGCCGCGAGATCAACGGCGGCCAGCTCTACCTGCCCAACAGCGCGCACGTGACGGTGCAGGACAACGTGATCGGCGACGGCTTCTGCGCCACCTGCAGCAACACCGACGTCTGGGGCATGGAGCTGGGCGCCGAGGACGTGGTCCGCGACCTCGACGTCTCCGGCAACTATCTCTACAACATCAAGGGCATGGCGTTCTTCCTCAACGAGCACGGCGCGGTCGACGCCAGTTCCAGCCTGGTGTCCAACCGGGTGCTCGGCGTCAGCGTGTTCAAGAACTTCAACGTCGCCGAATCGGGCAACACCTTCTCCGATGCCGTTCCGTCGCTTAAGCGCAACGGCGATGCCAACTACGTGATTCACCGCTCGGTGTTCAACGGCTGGCACCAGGAAGCGAACACCCGCAACGAGCGCGGCGCCGTGTTCGAATCGGGCTTCGGTTTGAGCTCGCATTCCCGTCCGGGCGCGGATGGCGGACCGATCCTGCGCTGCTTCAAGAACGGCAGCGCGGCCGAGGATTTTCCGAGCCGGGATCGCAGCTGCGAGGGTATGGGCACGCTGCACAGCGTGCTGGGCTATAGCTTCGAAGCGGGCTACGTCGGCGCGCAGCCGTTCTACCGCTGCCGCTACAACCAGGACTATTTCGTGAGCTGGGATCCGGGCTGCGAAGGCCGCACCAACGAAGGCCTGCTGGGTTACGCGACCGTACGCTGAGCGCGTTCGTCACCGGCCGGAGCGTCAGCGTTCCGGCCCCTGCAACGGCGCCGGGGCCAGACCCTTGCGTTGGCGTCGCGCCATCGCCAGGGTCATCGCGGCGAAGTCGACCGCGAAGCCGTCCATGTCGAACAAGCCGCTGCTGCGGCGGCGCTCGGCCAGTTCGGCGCGCAAGGCGGCGAGGGCGGCGGGGTCGTTGCCGAGCGCGGCGGCGCGGTCGACGAAGGCCGCATCGTCGGCGAGGTTGAGCGAGTCCAGGCCGAGGTGGTGGTTGAGGCTTCCGGCCACGCGCGCGGCGAAGGTCGCGCCGGGCGCGGTCAGCACCGGGCACCCGGCCCAGATCGCGTCGGAGGCGGTGGTGTGGGCGTTGTAGGGATCGGTGTCGAGGAACAGATCGGCATGGCCCAGCCGCGCCAGGTACTCGGCCTGCGGTTGCTTGGGCATGAACACCAATCGCTCCGGCGCCACGCCCTGGGCGGCGGCGAATTCGCACAGGCGCTGGTCGGCGCGGCCCGGGCCCGACAGCAGCCACAGCACGCTGCCGGGCACGGCGCGCAACACCGCCAGCAGGCGCGCGACGCTGCGCGGGTTCAATTTGTAGCTGTTGTTGAAGCAGCAAAACACCACGCCGGTTGCGGGCAGTCCGCAGTCGGCGCGCGAGGGCATCGACGCGGGTACTCGGCGGGTGTCGGAGGGCTGGAAGCAGCGCGGCAGCCAGGCCGGGGTTTCGCTGAAATCGGCGGCCAGCGATTCGGGCAGCACGTAGCGGTCGGCGAGCACGTAGTCGATCCACGGCGCGCCGGAGGTGCCCGGATAGGCCAGCCAATTGACCTGCACCGGCGCCGGCCGCATCGCCAGCACTTCCGGCGTGCCGCCGCCGCCCCAGCCGCGCAGGTCGAACAGCACGTCGATGCCGGCGCGGCGGATGGTCGCGGCGATCTGCGCGTGCGGCTGCTGCGAGACGTCGTGCAGGGCGTCGGAGGCGGCGTGCAGGCGGCGCCGGATCGCGCTGCCGTCGTCGCGGTTGAGCGCGAACAGATGCACCGCCAGGCCGCCGCGGCGGTGCAGGGCCTCGAACAGGGCCACGGTCAGCAGGCCGGTGGGATGGGCGCCGAAACCGTTGGACAAAAAGCCGGCGCGTACCGGCGCCGCGGTCTCGCGCGCCGGCGCCGGCGGCAGCGCGCGCACCGACTGCGCGACCAGTTGCGCGCGCAAGCCGGCGCAACGGCGCTGTTCGGCGGGGCTGGCGTCTTCGCTGAGAAAGGCGAAGGGCTCGACCGAGGCGCGACCCTGCGCCACCGCGTCGCGCACCTGCTGCGACAGCGCCGGCAAATCGCGCCAATCGCACAGCTTGCGCCGCCAGGCCAGCAGATACGCCGCCAGCTGCGGCTCGCGCGGCGCCAGCGCATAGGCGCGCCCGTAGGCGCCGAGCGCGCCCTCGGCATCGCCGACGTCTTCCAGCGCATGCGCCAGCCAGACCGCGATGCCGGGATGCTGCGGCGCCGCGCGCGCCGCTTCGCCCAGGCTGGCGACGGCGTCCTCGCGCCGGCCCAGCATCCATTGCGCCCGGCCCAGCCGCGCCAGCGCCTCCGGGTGCCCGGGACGCAAGGCCAGCGCGCGCCGCGCCGCGGCCTCGCCGCTGCGCGCGTCGCCGGCATCGAGTTCGTGCTCGGCCAATACTATCCAGGCCATCGCATCGCCCGGATTGCGTTGCAGGGCCTGGCGCAGCGGCAGGCGCGGATCGTTCATCGCGGCAGTCCCGGAGCGAGGTTCAAACCGAGCTCAACGGCAGGTGGTAGCGCTGGGTGCCGTCGTAGCGCTGCCAGCCGGCCTCGTCGTACAGCGCCTGCGCCTGGCGATTGTCGTGATCGGTTTCCAGCTCCAGCCGCACCGCGCCGTCGGCGCGGGCGAAGCCGGCCGCCGCGTCGAGCAGGGCGCGGGCGACGCCGCGGCGGCGCGCATCGGCTTCGACGTAGAGATCGTTGAGCACCCACACCCGCGCCGCGCGCACCGAGGAAAACGTCGGGTAGAGCTGGACGAAGCCGGCGCCGTCGCGCCCGTCCAGGCGGGCCAGCCACAGGGCCGAATCGCCGCGCTGCAGGCGTTCGCCGATGAAGGCGCGCGAGGCCTGCGCGTCCTCGCGCCGGGTGTAGAAAAAGCGGTAGCGCTCGAACAGCGGCGCCAGCAGATCGAGGTCGTCGGGGCCGGCGCGGCGGACGGAAAGGCTCATGCGGGAGGCGGTCCGAGAAGGGAAGGCCGATTATGGCCGCAGCGCTCGCGCGGCGTCATGACCGCCGGCCGGCGATTTGTTGCGCGTTTGTAGGAGCGGCGTCCCGCGGGGATTTCCTTCGGTCATCAGCCGGGACCCACCGCCGCGGTGTGCGCGAGCGGTACGGCCGAAGATCGGGCGCCGGGCGCATGGTCGGAAAACCAACCGATCTTCCGGGCTTCGGATCGTTCGCTTTCGTGCGTCGCTGCGGTTGTCGCGGCTTGCGCCGCTCCTGCAGAGGGGGCAGATTCAATCGGCCGACAGGCGCGCCAGTTCGTCGGCCTGGTGCTCGTGGATCAGCCGGCCGATCAGCGCGTCGAGGTCGCCGGCGACGATGTTGGGCAGGTCGTACAGGGTCAGGCCCTCGACCCGGTGGTCGGTGATCCGGCCCTGCGGGAAGTTGTAGGTGCGGATGCGCTGGCTGCGGTCGCCGCTGCCGACCTGCAGGCGCCGGTCCTGGGCCTGCGCCGCCGCGGCCTTGGCCGCCGCGGCGTCGGCCAGCATCGCCTGCAGGCGCTTGAGCGCCTTGTCGCGGTTGGCGTGCTGGCTGCGTTCGGTCTGGTTCTCGACCACCGTGCCGGTCGGGACGTGGGTGATGCGGATCGCCGACTCGGTCTTGTTGACGTGCTGGCCGCCGGCGCCGGAGGAGCGGAAGGTGTCGATCTTCAGGTCGGCCGGGTTGATCTCGATCGGCTCGCCTTCCGGCTCCACCGCGATGATCGCCACCGTCGCCGCCGAGGTGTGGATGCGCCCCTGCGATTCGGTTTCCGGCACCCGCTGCACGCGGTGGGTGCCGGATTCGAACTTGAGCCGGGAATAGGCGCCGCGGCCTTCGACCCGGGCGATGATTTCCTTGTAGCCGCCGTGTTCGCCCGGGTTGGCCGATTCGATCTCGACCTTCCAGCCCTGGCGTTCGGCATAGCGCGCGTACATCCGGAACAGGTCGCCGGCGAAGATCGCCGCCTCGTCGCCGCCGGTGCCGGCGCGCACTTCCAGGTACAGGTCGCCCTCGTCGCGCGGGTCCTTGGGAATCAGGTGGGCGAGCAGCTCCACGTCCAGCCGCTGCAGCCGCTCCTGCGCCGCGCCGATTTCTTCCTCGGCCAGCTCGCGCAGTTCCGGATCGGCGCGCATCGCCTCGGCCGCGGCCAGGTCAGCCTTGGCCCGGGTTTCCTCGGCCAGCGCCAACGCCACCGGTTCGAGCTGGGCGAACTCGCGCGAGAACTTGCGGAACCGCGCGCTGTCGCCGATCACGCCGGGATCGGCGAGCAGGCGTTCGAGTTCTTCGCGGCGTTCGACGAGCGCTTCGAGCTTGCGGCGCAGGGTGGGGGTCATTGGGGTGCCGGGAATGGGGAATAGGGAATCGGGAATCGGAACGGCAGGCGCGCGACGACGCTAACGCTCGTCGGCGTCCGGCGAACCCGCTGTTTCGATTCCCGATTCCTCACTCCCCATTCCCGGCTTCAGCGCCGGAAACATCTTGTCCGCCGCCCGCGCCAGCTCCGGGTTGCCGCTCAGCGCGGCTTCGCGCAGGGCCACGGTGGGGGCGTGCAGCAGGCGGTTGGTCAGGGTGTTGGCGAGGAAGGCCAGCACCTGCGCCGGGTCCTGGCCGGCGGCCAGTTGCGCCTGGGCCTTGGCCAGCACCTCGGCGCGCGCGGCTTCGCCGTGGTCGCGCAGGCGCTTGATCGGCGCGGTGCGGGTGCTGGCGGCCAGGGTTTCGACGAAGCGCGCGACCTGCAGCTCGACGATCGCCTCGGCTTCGGTCGCCGCTTCGCGGCGGCTGCGGCGATTGTCTTCGATCGCCCGTTCCAGGTCGTCGACGGTGTACAGGAACACGTCTTCCAGGTCGGCCACGTCGGCGGCGATATCGCGCGGCACGGCCAGGTCGAGCAGCAGCATCGGCCGGTGCTTGCGTTGCGCGCGCGCGGCGGCGACGTCGGTGCGGCGCAGGATCGGTTCGCGGCTGGCGGTGGCCGACAGCACGATGTCGGCCTCGGCCAGGTGGCGGTCGAGTTCGCTCAGCGGCAGGGCGAAGCCGCCGTGGCGGCTGGCCAGGTCCTGGGCGTGGGCGAGGGTACGGTTGGCGATCAGCAGGCGCTTGGCCTTGGCCTGGACCAGGTGGCGCGCGGCCAGCTCGATGGTCTCGCCGGCGCCGATCAGCAGCACGGTCGAGTCTTCCAGGCGGGCGAAGGATTCCTGCGCCAGCCGCACCGCCGCCGAAGCCACCGAGACCGGATTGGCGCCGATGCGGGTATCGGTGCGGGCGCGCTTGGCGGTCGAGAACGCCTGCTGGAACAACCGGTCGAGCTGGCCGCCGAGGCTGCCGGCGGCGCGCGCCACTGCCCAGGCGTCCTTGACCTGGCCGAGGATCTGCGGCTCGCCGAGCACCAGCGAGTCCAGCCCGGTGGCGACCCGGAACAGGTGGCGCACCGCATCGGCGTCGCGGTGCCGGTACAGATAGGCGTGCAGGTCGCCGGCGTCGTCGGGATGGGTCGCCAACCACTCGGCCAGAGCGCTGCCGTCGTCGTCGGCGACCGCGTAGACCTCGGTGCGGTTGCAGGTCGACAGCAGGGCGACTTCGCGCACCGGGGCCAAGCCGCGCAGCGCGGCCAGCGCCGCAGGCACCGTCTCGCCCGAAAACGCCACCCGTTCGCGCAGGCTGACCGGCGCGGTCTGGTGGTTGATGCCGAGCACGAACAGGCTCATCGGCGCGCGCGGTTTCCGCTCGTCGCCGCGTCGCGCGGCATGGCCGTCGCAACGCAGCGAAAAAGTTTCATCGGTCGGCGAGTGCGGCGGGACATCGGTTCAGGTGCTTGCGATAAGCTGCGGGCTGCTGAAGGCCGCCATTCTACCGGCCCACTGGTCCCGACGTGGTTTTCTACCATTCGATTTGCCCGATCGGTCCAATAGACGCTGGCTACGACCGCGACGACGGCGCTGCCGCGCCGCGCGCCGACACCCTGGCCCGGCGGATCGGCGCGGTCCTGTTCGGCGTCGGCCTGCTCGGCGCGCTGCTGGCGGCCCCGGTGCGGGCCGCGGCGGTGCCGCCGGCGCCGTCGGCCGCGGCCCTGGCAGCCGCCCAGGCGACCATCCGCGAGCGCGCCGCGGCCGATCCGACCGGGTCGTCGCTGGAAGCGCTGATGAGCGGCGAATTCGCCCTCCAGGCCGGCAAGCTGAACGATGCCGCCACGGCTTATCTCAAGGCCGCGCGCGCCGCCGGCGACGCCGGCCTGGCCGAGCGCGCGACCAGCATCGCCGTCCTGGCCAAGCAGGACCAGGTCGCCGGCGAGGCGCTGGCGCTGTGGCGCAAGCTCGGCGGCCAGGGCAGCGGCGTGGCCGCCGCTGAGGCCACCTTGTCGCTGCGCCGTGGCGACGACCGCGCGGCCCTGCGCCAGCTCAACGAATTGATGGCCGCCGATCCCGAGGCCGGCTGGCGCCAGGTGCTGGTGGTGCTGACCACCGGCTCGAAGGACCCGGAGCAGGCCGGGCGCGTGCTGGAGAAGATCGTCGACGGCGGCAAGATCCCGCAGCGCAATCTGATGGCCTGGGTCGCCTTCGGCGGCCTGTCGCAGCGCCTGGACCGGCCCAGGCTGACCGAGCGCATCGTCGAGGAAGTGGTCGAGCGGTTCCCGGGCGAGCCGCGCGTGGCCCTGCTGCGGGCCAGCCAGCTGCGCGAGGACGGCAAGCCCGACGAGGCGCGCAAGCTGCTGCAGACCCTGGAACCGCAGGCCGAGCGCGACAACAGCCTGCGCGCGCTGATCGCCGAGCAGTACGAGGCCTTGAAGGATTTCCAGCAGGTCGCCGCCGTGCTCGGCCGCGGCCCGCAGGACGAGCAGACCTATGCGCTGCGTGCGTCCTACCTGGCCCGCGCCGAAGACAAGCCGACCCTGACCAAGCTCTACGACGAACTGCGCGCCAGCGCGGCCAAGCCCGATCCGGCGCGGCGCCTGCTGCTGGGGCAACTGGCCGAATTCCTGGAGCGCAACGAAGAAGCGCTGGCCTGGTACCAGGGCGTGCCGGGCGGTTCGCAGCGCTCGCTGGCGCGCCTGCGCAGCAGCAACGTCCTGCACAAGCTCGATCGCGCCGGCGAGGCCTACGCCAACCTGCGCGCGATGCAGGCCGACGCCGCGATCCAGGACGACGCCCGCCGCGACGCCTATCTGCTGGAAGCCAACCTGCGCGCCGACGACAAGAACGACGCCGGCGAGAGCGACGCCTTCGCCCGCGGCCTGGCCGCGTTCCCGGACGAGCCGGAAATCCTCTACGCCCGCGCCCTGAGCTGGGAGCGCCGCGACGACATCGCCCGCGCCGAGGCCGACCTGCGCCGGATCCTGGTCGCCGAGCCGGACAACAGCGCCGCGCTCAACGCGCTCGGCTACACCCTGGCCGACCGCACCACCCGTTACCAGGAAGCGTTGGAACTGATCGAGCGCGCCCGCGCCGCCGAGCCGGACAACTACGCGGTGATCGACAGCTACGGCTGGGTGCTTTACCGCCTGGGCCGCATGGCCGAAGCCGAAACCGAACTGCGCCGGGCCCTGACCCTGCAGAAGGACGCCGAAGTCGCCGCCCACCTGGGCGAGGTGCTGTGGCAGGCCGGCAAGCGCGAGGAAGCGCGCAAGTATTTCGAACAGGCGCGCCAGATCGACCCCGACAACCGCTCGCTGTTGCGCGCGCTGAAGAAGCTGGGCCTGTGAGCGCCGCCCGGATCGCCCCCACGCCGCGCGCCGCGGCGCGCCTGGCCGGCGCGGCCGCGTTGGCGCTGCTGCTCGGCGCCTGCGCCAGCCAGCCCGGTCGGCGCTCGCCGCCGGCCGAGACGGTGGTGCCGGCGGCCGACGCCGCGGCGCGCGAGACCGCGCGCGTCGCCCGTCTGCGCGGCCAGGCCGATTGGTCGCTGAACGGTCGCATCGCCGTGTCCAACGCCGGCAAGGGCGGCAGCGGCCGGATCGAATGGAGCCAGCGCGATGCCGCCTTCGAAGTCGCGCTGAGCGCGCCGGTGACCCGGCAGAGCTGGCGCCTGAGCGGCGGCCCCGGCGCGGCGCGCCTGGAAGGCCTGGACGGCGGTTCGCGCGAGGGCGGCGATGCTGCCGCATTGCTGCGCGAGGCCACCGGTTGGGAGATTCCGGTCGCGGCCCTGGCCGACTGGCTGCGCGCGCTGCCGGCGCAGGGCGGCCCGCAGGCGCAGGTCGCGCCGGGCGCCGACGGCCGGCCGCAGGCGATCGAGCAGGGCGGCTGGCGGATCGGCTACGAATGGCCTGCGACCGGCGACCTGCCGTCGCGGCTGGACGCGCGCCGCGACGGCGCGCGGGTGCGGCTGATCGTGGATCAGTGGCAGGGCGGGGCGAGCGACGCGAGCGCGCCGCCGGCCGAGGAAAGCCAGACCGAGCGCCTGCAGCGCGAGCTGTCGCAGCTGGATCTGGCCGATCCGGCCGCCGACCTGCGCCGCAATATCGCCCAGGGCGACCTGCGCCCGATCGGCGTCTGCGGTTTCGCCTGCCTGGCGCCGGGCCTGGCCCAAGGCGAGCAGCCCAAGCTGCAGGCCATGCGGATCCTGTCCGGCACCGGCGACGTGATCGAAGGCGAGCGCCACCAGCGCCTGATCGAGCAGGCCCGGGCCTACGCCACCGCCTACAACCGGGCCTTGAGCGACTGGCGGCGCGCGCATCCGTCCGCCGCCGGTCGCTGATCGCCTCCTCCTTATCCGCAGCCCGGCCTGCCGTTGCCCCGACCGCCATGTCCGACCCGCTTTCTCCTGCCGCCGGCGCCGAGTCCGGCTGGTCGCTCTGGCCCGCGCCGGCCAAGCTGAACCTGTTCCTGCGCATCGTCGGCCGCCGCGCCGACGGCTACCACCTGCTGCAGACCGTGTTCCGTCTCCTGGACTGGGGAGACAGCATCCGCCTGCGCCCGCGCAGCGACGGCCGGGTGGTGCGCCACGGCGGCTCGGTGGCCGGCGTCGCCGAGGCCGACGACCTCACCGTGCGCGCCGCGCGCTTGCTGCAAATGGAGTCCAATTGCGGCCAAGGCGCGGACATCGTCATCGAAAAACGCATTCCGGCCGGCGGCGGTTTCGGCGGCGGTTCGTCCGACGCGGCGACTGTGCTGGTGGCCCTGGACGCGCTCTGGGGCACTGGCCTGGGGGTCGAGCGCCTGGCCGCGCTGGGCCTGCGCCTGGGCGCCGACGTGCCGGTGTTCGTGCGCGGCGACAACGCCTGGGCCGAGGGGGTGGGCGAGGATCTGCGCCCGATCGCGCTGGCCCCGGCCTGGTACGTGCTGGCCGATCCGGGCGTCCACGCCCCGACCGCGGCCCTGTTTCAATCGCCTGAATTGACGCGGGATGCTGCGCCCGCGACAATGTCGGACTTCGTTTCGGGTTCACCGCTCGGGAATGCGTTCGAGCCGGTGCTGCGTCAGCGCGAGGCCGCCGTCGAGGCCGCCTTCGCCGCCTTGTCGCGGATCGGTTCGCCACGCCTGACCGGGTCCGGCAGCGGCTGTTTCGTCGAATTCGCGACCCGCGAATCGGCGCAGGCGGCGCTGGCGGAACTGCCTTCCGGCCTGCGGGCCTGGACGGCCGGCGGCGCGGCGCATTCGCCGCTGCGCGACGCGCTCGAAGCAAAAACGTAAACCGCACAGGGGCGTCGCCAAGTGGCCCAAGGCACCGGGTTTTGATCCCGGCATTCGTAGGTTCGAATCCTACCGCCCCTGCCAGTGTTACCCGCGGGATTGGAGATTTGGGATTCGGGATTCGCAGGACGCGCGCCTGTTGATTCCCGAATCCCAAATCCCGAATCCCGGCTACAACGCCGCCCGGTCAGAGCGAAGCGGAGTAAAGACAGTGCAAAACGATCGCAACCTGTTGGTGTTCAGCGGCAACGCCAACCGTCCGCTTGCTGCAGCGGTGTGCAAGGAGCTCGGCATCCGGCTCGGCAAGGCCCTTGTGGGCCGCTTCTCCGACGGCGAAGTGCAGGTCGAGATCGAAGAGAACGTGCGTCGTCAGGAAGTATTCGTCATTCAGCCGACGAACGCGCCGACGGCCGAGAACTTCATGGAGCTGCTGGTCCTGATCGACGCGCTCAAGCGCGCCTCGGTGGCCAGCGTGACCGCGGTGGTGCCGTACTTCGGCTACGCCCGCCAGGATCGCCGCCCGCGCTCCTCGCGCGTGCCGATCACGGCCAAGGTCGCGGCCAAGATGTTCGGCGCGGTCGGCGCCGACCGGGTGCTCACGGTCGATCTGCATGCGGATCAGATCCAGGGCTTCTTCGACATCCCGGTCGACAACGTCTACGCCTCGCCGCTGCTGCTCGCCGACATCTGGCGCGCGCACGGCACCGACAACCTGATCGTCGTGTCCCCGGACGTCGGCGGCGTGGTGCGCGCCCGCGCGATCGCCAAGCGCCTGGACGACGCGGACCTGGCGATCATCGACAAGCGCCGCCCGCGCGCCAACGTCGCCACGGTGATGAACATCATCGGCGACGTGTCGGGCAAGACCTGCGTGCTGGTCGACGACATCGTCGACACCGCCGGCACCCTGTGCGCCGCCGCGGCGGCGCTCAAGGCGCAGGGCGCGCAGAAGGTCGTGGCCTACTGCACCCACCCGGTGCTGTCGGGCGCGGCCATCGACAACGTGACCAAGTCGCAGTTGGACGAGCTGGTGGTGACCGACACCATCCCGCTGACCGCCGCGGCCCGCGCCACCGGCCGCATCCGCCAGCTCAGCGTCGCCGAGCTGCTGGCCGAAACGATCCGCCGCATCGCCTTCGGCGAGTCGGTCAGCTCGTTGTACGTCGACTGATCCGGGAGCCGGGAGCGGGGAATCGGGAATCGTAAAAGCAGCTGCGGCGCGAGCGCTCTACCGATTCCCGATTCGCCATTCCCGATTCCCAGCTTCAAAGGCTCACCTGGTCGCGGGTGAGTCTCCCAGCCGCCGCGAGGCGGTTCTAACGCTGTAAAACCGAGTAAACGCAAATGTCCGAACACATCATCAAGGCCACTGGCCGCAACGTCGAGGGGAAGGGTGCGAGCCGCCGCCTGCGTCGTGCCGCCAGCATCCCGGCCATCGTCTACGGCGGCGAAGCCGCTCCGCAGCCGATCCAGCTCGACCACGAAAAGATCTGGCTGGCCAGCCAGCACGAGTGGTTCTACTCCTCGATCCTGAGCCTGGATCTGGACGGCAAGGTGCAGCAGGTCCTGCTGCGCGACATGCAGCGCCATCCGTTCAAGCAGATCATCATGCACCTGGACTTCCAGCGCGTCGACGCCAACCAGGCGCTGCGCGTGGCCGTGCCGCTGCACTTCCTCAACGAAGACAAGTCGCCGGCCGGCAAGTCCGCCGACGTCGTGGTCACCCACGAGCTCAACGAAGTCGAAGTCAGCTGCCTGCCGAAGGATCTGCCGGAGTTCATCGAGGTCGACCTGTCGGCGCTCAAGGTCGGCGACATCGTCCACCTGTCCGAGCTCAAGCTGCCGGCCGGCGTGGAAATCCCCGAGCTGAAGCTGGGCAAGGAACACGACGTCGCCGTCGTGATCGCCAAGCACGGCAAGGAAGAGGCCGTCTCCGACGCCGAGGCCCCGGCCGCCGAAGTGCCGGCCGCCAAGGTCTCGAAGAAGGACGAAGACAAGAAGTGATCGCAGGCCTGCGCGCCCCGACGGGCGCGCCGGTTCGCGTTCGCGGATTGTCTTGATCCATGGCGGGACTGCGCCTGATCGTCGGCCTGGGGAATCCCGGCGCCGAATACACCCGGACCCGGCACAACGCCGGGTTTTGGTTTGTGGACGCCCTGAACGAAAAGTTCGGCGGCCGCTTCGGCCTGGAGTCCAAGCTGTTCGGCGAAACCTCGAAGGTCGAGATCGCCGGCCGTCCGGTCTGGCTGCTCAAGCCGGCCACCTTCATGAACCTCTCCGGCAAATCGGTAGCCGCGGCGCTGCGCTACTGGAAGATCGAGCCGGACGAGGCGCTGCTGGCGCACGACGAGCTCGACCTGGCGCCGGGCACGGCGCGGCTCAAGTTCGACGGCGGCCACGGCGGCCAGAACGGCCTGCGCGACACCGTCCAGCACCTGGGTCACGGCAAGTTCCACCGCCTGCGCCTGGGCATCGGCCATCCCGGCCACAAGGACAAGGTCACCCCGTGGGTGCTCGGCCGTCCCGGCAAGGACGACGAGGCCACGATTCTGCGCGCCATCGACGACGCCATCGACGTCGTGCCGCTGGCCGTGCAGGGCAATTTCCTGGACGCGATGACGCGTCTGCACACCCCTCGGGCGTGAATCGGGAATGGGGAACCGGGAATCGGCTCGGCCGTTCCGCTTTTCTCCATTCCCGATTCTCGACTCCCTATTCCCGGACCTGAAGCCATGGGCATCAAATGCGGCATCGTCGGCCTGCCCAACGTCGGCAAGTCGACCCTCTTCAACGCGCTGACCAAGGCGGGCATCGCCGCGGCCAACTTCCCGTTCTGCACCATCGAGCCGAACGTCGGCGCGGTGCCGGTGCCGGATCCGCGCCTCAACGCGCTGGCCGAGATCGTCAAGCCGCAGAAGCTGATCCCGACCGCGGTCGAGTTCGTCGACATCGCCGGCCTGGTCGCCGGCGCGGCCAGCGGCCAGGGCCTGGGCAACAAGTTCCTGGCCCACATCCGCGAGGTCGACGCGATCACCCACGTGGTGCGCTGCTTCGAGCACCCGGACGTGATCCACGTCAACAACAAGGTCGACCCGATCGCCGACATCGAGACCATCGACACCGAGCTGGCCCTGGCCGACCTGGAGAGCGTCGAGAAGGCCCTGCAGCGCGCCGAGCGCTCGGCCAAGACCGGCGACAAGGAGGCGGTGGCGCGCAAGGAGATCCTCGGCCGGGTCCGCACCGGCCTGGACGCCGGCAAGCCGGCCCGCGCGCTGGATCTGTCCGAGGACGACAAGGCCGCCCTGCGCGACCTGTTCCTGCTGACCCTCAAGCCGGTCATGTACGTGGCCAACGTGCTCGAGGACGGGTTCGAGAACAACCCGCACCTGGACGCCGTGCGCGCCCGCGCGGTGACCGAGGGCGCCCAGGTGGTGCCGATCTCGGCGGCGATCGAGGAAGAGCTGAGCCAGCTCGACGACGACGACCGCGACGCCTTCCTGACCGACCTGGGCCTGGACGAGCCGGGCCTGAACCGCCTGATCCGCGCCGGCTACGCCCTGCTCGGGCTGCAGACCTACTTCACCGCCGGGGTCAAGGAAGTCCGCGCCTGGACGGTCCGGGCCGGTTCGACCGCGCCGCAGGCCGCCGCGGTCATCCATACCGACTTCGAGAAGGGCTTCATCCGCGCCGAAACCATCGCCTACGACGATTTCATCAAGTACAAGGGCGAGGCCGGCGCCCGCGACGCCGGGCGCCTGCGCCTGGAAGGCAAGGAATATCGCGTCCAGGAAGGCGATGTGTTGCACTTCCGGTTCAATGTTTGAGTAGACTGTGCGGCCTCGCGCGGCGGCCCGGTTTCGGGCGCCGGGCAGGGCGGCCGGCGACGGCGGCGGTTCCGAAAAAGTTTGCGTGAAAACGCGTTGACAAGTCGGAAATCGCACGCCAGAATTACGGGCTCTTCGGAGGGATACCCAAGCGGCCAACGGGGGCAGACTGTAAATCTGCTGGCTCACGCCTTCGGTGGTTCGAATCCACCTCCCTCCACCAGTTTCAACGCGACGATCGGCGGTAAGATTCGGCGCGGCGCTTCAAGCGGGTTTCAAAGCCGGTTTGAAGCAAGCAAGTTTGAAGTAAGCAAGTTCCAACGCTGTAACGGCAGTACGCGGCGCGGGAGTAGTTCAATGGTAGAACCTCAGCCTTCCAAGCTGATGGTGCGGGTTCGATCCCCGTCTCCCGCTCCATTGAATCGCCGCCGCAGCGCGCCGTAACAGTCACCGAGTTTCATGCTCACGTAGCTCAGTCGGTAGAGCACCTCCTTGGTAAGGAGGAGGTCGAAGGTTCGATTCCTTTCGTGAGCACCATTCACTGCAGTACCGGCTGCTTTACCACCAGCCACCGCAACACTTAGACCCACATACGAGAAGCGACAGCCATGGCCAAGGGTAAATTCGAGCGCACCAAGCCGCACGTGAACGTCGGCACGATCGGTCACGTCGACCACGGCAAGACCACGCTGACGGCCGCTCTGACCAAGGTCGGCGCCGAGCGTTTCGGTGGCGAATTCAAGGCGTACGACGCGATCGACGCGGCGCCGGAAGAAAAGGCTCGCGGCATCACGATCTCGACCGCGCACGTGGAATACGAATCGGCCGTGCGCCACTACGCGCACGTCGACTGCCCGGGCCACGCCGACTACGTGAAGAACATGATCACCGGTGCGGCGCAGATGGACGGCGCGATCCTGGTGTGCTCGGCCGCTGACGGCCCGATGCCGCAGACCCGCGAACACATCCTGCTGTCGCGTCAGGTCGGCGTGCCGTACATCGTCGTGTTCCTGAACAAGGCCGACATGGTCGACGACGCCGAGCTGCTCGAGCTGGTCGAGATGGAAGTGCGCGAGCTGCTGACCAAGTACGAGTTCCCGGGCGACGACACCCCGATCATCCACGGTTCGGCCCGTCTGGCGCTGGAAGGCGACCAGAGCGAAATCGGCGTGCCGGCGATCCTGAAGCTGGTCGACGCGCTGGACACCTTCATTCCGGAGCCGGAGCGCGCGATCGACAAGCCGTTCCTGATGCCGGTGGAAGACGTGTTCTCGATCTCGGGCCGCGGCACCGTGGTGACCGGCCGTATCGAGCGCGGCATCATCAAGGTGGGCGACGAAATCGAAATCGTCGGCATCCGCCCGACCCAGAAGACCACGGTCACCGGCGTCGAAATGTTCCGCAAGCTGCTGGACCAGGGTCAGGCGGGCGACAACGCCGGCCTGCTGCTGCGCGGCACCAAGCGCGACGACGTCGAGCGCGGCCAGGTGCTGGCCAAGCCGGGTTCGATCACCCCGCACACCGAGTTCGAAGCCGAAGTGTACGTGCTGTCGAAGGACGAAGGCGGCCGCCACACCCCGTTCTTCAAGGGCTACCGTCCGCAGTTCTACTTCCGCACCACCGACATCACCGGTGCGGTGACCCTGCCGGAAGGCGTCGAGATGGTCATGCCGGGCGACAACATCAAGATGGTCGTGCAGCTGATCAACCCGGTGGCGATGGACGAAGGCCTGCGCTTCGCGATCCGCGAAGGCGGCCGTACCGTCGGCGCCGGCGTGGTGGCCAAGATCATCAAGTAATAGCTGTATCGCGGCGGCCTTCGGGTCGCCGCAAGCCGCGAACGGCGGGCCGGCAACCCGGTCCGCCTTCGTTGTTTGCAACACCCGTCAACCGGCCGCCGGCCGCCCCCTTGCGGTGCGCCGAATCGGGCCTAAGATTTCAAGACGTACGCCAGTAGCTCAATTGGCAGAGCAGCGGTCTCCAAAACCGCAGGTTGGGGGTTCGAGTCCCTCCTGGCGTGCCACTCGTTACCGAGCCGTGTCGGACGACCCGGCGACTGGATAGCTATTGAAAGGGCCGCGCAGGGATGGGCGGGCTTTCGCGAGGGAATCGCCCCGAGAATGAACAGCAAGGCCGAACAAACCAAATCCGGCGGCGGTGCCGGCGATATCGCCAAGTACGCAGTGGCCCTGTTGCTCGCGGCCGGCGGCGTGTTCGCCTACCTGTGGTTCGAGAACTGGAGCGGTCCGTTGCGCGCTGGCGCGGTCGTGGCCGGCCTGCTCGCGGGCGCCGCGGTGTTCATGCTGACCGCCAAGGGCGCGCAGACCCGCGAATTCCTGTCCGAATCCCGCTTCGAACTGCGCAAGGTCGTCTGGCCGACCCGCGACGAAGCGCTGAAGACCACCTGGGTGGTCATGATCGCCGTCGCGATCCTTAGCCTGATCCTGTCCGGTTTCGATTACCTGATCCAGGCCGCGGTCAAGTTCCTGCTGTCGCGTTAAGGAGACGACCGACGTGAATTCTCACGAAAACAAGCGCTGGTACGTGGTCCACGCGTACTCCGGATTCGAGAAGTCGGTGGCGCAGGCGCTGCGCGACCGCATCGTTCGTTTCGAAATGCAGGACCGCTTCGGCGACGTCCTGGTCCCGACCGAAGAGGTCGTGGAGATGCGTTCCGGCCAGAAGCGCCGTTCCGAACGCAAGTTCTTCCCGGGCTACGTCCTGGTCCAGATCGCCACCCACGACGAAGCCGGGATTCCGCGCATCGACAGCGAGAGCTGGCATCTGATCAAGGAAACCCCGAAGGTCATGGGTTTCATCGGCGGCACCGCCGACCGCCCGTTGCCGATCCAGGACAACGAGGCCGACCGTATCCTGCAGCGCGTTCAGGAAGGCGTCGAGAAGCCGCGTCCGAAGGTGCTGTTCGAGGCCGGCGAGATGGTCCGGGTCATCGACGGCCCGTTCGTCGACTTCAACGGCGTGGTCGAGGAAATCAACTACGAGAAGAGCCGCCTGCGCGTCGCGGTGCTGATCTTCGGCCGTTCGACCCCGGTCGAGCTGGAATTCGGCCAGGTCGAAAAGGCGACCTGAGCCCGGCCGGCCTTCGGGCCGGTTTCTGGGCTGCACAGCCCAAAAAATCTGATATAGTGTGCGGCTCGCTACCCTGGTTGTGGCGAGCTTTGCCTGTTCAGCCATTCCGAATCCTGGTTCAGGTTTCCCTGGTCCAGGGGAGGGCGGCAGGCGGGAAAGCCCGGTTTCAGCGGGCGCAGCATTCAAACGCGATGCCGGAACGCGCGATTTCCGGCCCGATGGGGAGCCTGCGGTCAAGGCGCTAGCACCCGGAGAGCACATCAATGGCAAAGAAAGTAGTCGGCTATATCAAGCTGCAGGTCAAGGCCGGTCAGGCCAACCCCTCGCCGCCGGTCGGTCCTGCGCTGGGTCAGCGCGGCCTGAACATCATGGAGTTCTGCAAGGCGTTCAACGCCGCGACCTCCAAGCTCGAGCCGGGTCTGCCGACCCCGGTCATCATCACGGCCTACTCGGACCGTACCTTCACCTTCGTCACCAAGTCGACCCCGGCTTCGGTGCTGCTGAAGAAGGCCGCCGGCATCACCTCGGGCTCCAAGCGTCCGAACACCGAGAAGGTGGGCAAGGTCACCCGCGCCCAGCTCGAAGCCATCGCCAAGCAGAAGGAAGCCGACCTGACGGCGGCCGACCTGGATGCGGCGGTGAAGACGATTGCGGGTTCGGCCCGCAGCATGGGCCTGGTGGTGGAGGGTTAAGACATGGCGATGACCAAGCGCGAAAAAGCAATCAAGGCTGCCGTGGTTCCGGGCAAGGCCTATCCGTTCGAAGAAGCGGTGAAGATCGTCAAGACCGCCACCAAGGCCAAGTTCGTCGAGTCCGTCGACGTCTCCGTCCGTCTGGGCGTGGACGCGAAGAAGTCCGACCAGCAGGTGCGCGGCTCGACCGTGCTGCCGGCCGGCACCGGCAAGAGCGTGCGCGTGGCGGTGTTCGCCCCGGCGGGCGCCAAGGCCGACGAAGCCCTGGCCGCCGGCGCCGAAGCCGTCGGTATGGACGACCTGGCCGAGAAGATGCAGGCCGGCGACCTGAACTACGACGTCGTCATCGCGACCCCGGACGCCATGCGCGTGGTCGGTAAGCTCGGCCAGGTGCTGGGCCCGCGCGGCCTGATGCCGAACCCGAAGGTCGGCACCGTCTCGCCGAACCCGGCCGAAGCGGTCAAGAACGCCAAGGGCGGCCAGGTGCGCTACCGCACCGACAAGGCCGGCATCATCCACTGCACCATCGGCAAGGTCTCGTTCGAAGACGGCTCGCTGAAGGACAACCTGCAGGCGCTGCTGCTCGACCTGATCAAGGCCAAGCCGTCCGCCGCCAAGGGCCAGTACCTGCAGAAGATCTCGATCAGCTCGACCATGGGTCCGGGCGTGATCGTCGATCAGACCTCGCTGACCTTGAAGTGACGCATCGGCGCGCTCGCGCCTAGCGCGAGCGCCTTTGCCGACGCGTCATCCCCGCGAAAGCGGGGATCCAGAGCCGCCGAACTCTGGCCGCAAGCGACGAATCCGGACTCTCGCGACCGCGAGCGTCCAACGAAACAAAAGGCGAACGGCGATCCACCGCCGCCAGCCGAAACTTTTGAGGGCAATCGCCCAGGGGAAACCCGAAGCGATCGCCGTCAAAGACCGCAGGCGCGGTCGCGCGAGCATCGATGACGGGCATGGAAGCTCGACACGGCAGGGAGTCGCCGTCGATGCAAGCAAGACCGCTTAATTCGGACTCTTCGGAGCCGGGCCGGCGTAGATGGTGCCGCCCCTGGAATCTTTTTCAGGAAAGGCCACCACCCGGGATGCCCACGGGCGTCCCCGGCGACAAGGATCCGTCGCCGCCCAGGACCGCAAGCGGCAGGAGCCGTGAGCGGAATAGAAGGAGCGGGGAGTTGGAGAAGCGGAACAGGGAATCGCAAAGCGAGTCCCGAAACCCGAGTCCCAAGTCCCGGCTTTAGGAGGAGTGCAATGGCTCTTAATCTGTCTCAGAAGCAAGAAGTAGTCGCCGAGCTGGCAGAAGTCGCCGCGAAGGCCCACTCCTTGGTTGCTGCCGAGTACGCGGGCATCACGGTCGGTCAGATGACCGCGATGCGCAAGAAGGCTCGCGAAACCGGTGTGTACTTGCGTGTCGTCAAGAACACCCTGGCCTCGCGCGCCGTGGCCGGTACCGAATACGAGTGCGTCCAGGACAAGCTCGTCGGTCCGCTGCTGTATGCGTTCTCGACCGAAGAACCCGGCGCCGCCGGGCGTCTGATCAAGGAATTCGCCAAGGGTAACGACAAGCTGCAGGCCAAGGTCGTCGCCGTGGGCGGTCAGGTTTATCCGGCCAGCCACGTCGAAGTCCTCGCCTCGCTGCCGACCCTCGACCAGGCCCTGGCCATGCTGGCCCGCGTCCTGTCCGAACCCGCCAGCATGTTCGCCCGCGCCGTCAAGGCCGTGGCCGACAAGCAGGGCGGCGGCGAAGTCGCTGCCGAAGCGCCGGCCGAGGCGGAACCGGCCTGATCGCCGGCCCGCATTCGCGACCGCTTCACTGAATCCGATTCGAAAGATCACAATTTCCTGAGGTAATACACATGTCCCTGTCCAACGAACAGATCGTCGACGCCATCGCCGAAAAGACCCTGATGGAAGTCATGGAACTGGTTCGCGCGATCGAAGAGAAGTTCGGCGTCACCGCCGCTGCTCCGGTCGTCGTGTCCGGCGGCGGCGCCGCCGAGGCCGCTCCGGTCGAAGAGCAGACCGAGTTCAACGTCATCCTGAAGGCTGCCGGCGAGAAGAAGGTCGAAGTCATTAAGGCCGTCCGCGCCATCACCGGCCTGGGCCTGAAGGAAGCCAAGGACCTGGTCGAAGGCGCTCCGCAGACCGTCAAGGAAGCCGTCTCCAAGGACGACGCTGCCAAGATGAAGAAGGACCTCGAAGCCGCTGGCGCGACTGTCGAAGTCAAGTAAGCGTTACTTGCGTCGCCGTTTTTCTTTGGCGACCACCGAAGGCTGGGGACGTAAGTCCCCGGCCTTTGGCCGTTCCAAGGGAATTGGGAATGGGGAATAGGGAATCGCAGAAGCAGCCTTCGGCTCTTACCGATTCTCCATTCCCCATTCCCGGTTCCCGGCTCCACCCGAGTTGTCAGTCGGAAGTAGCGGGAGAGGGCGTGCTGGTGCCGGCAATACCAGCGACTTCCCACTGGCAATTTTTACGTCATTAGTCCCCACGAGCCGCGGACGCGCGGTTCGCCCGGAAATCCGCCTGCGGCGGGTTTCCCGGCCCATTAGCTAATCGAGGCGGTAGCTCACCATGACCACAGCTTCCACGAACTATTCGTTCACCGAAAAGAAGCGAATCCGCAAGGACTTCGGCAAGCGCAAGTCCATCCTCGAAGTTCCCTTCCTGCTCGCGATCCAGGTCGACTCCTACCGCGAATTCCTGCAGGAACACACCGACCCGGCCAAGCGCGCCGATCGCGGCCTGCACGCGGCCCTCAAGTCGGTGTTCCCGATTTCCAGCTACAGCGGCAACGCCGCGCTCGAGTACGTCGGCTACAAGCTCGGCGACCCGGTGTTCGACGAGCGCGAATGCCGCAACCGCGGCCTGTCCTACGGCGCCCCGCTGCGCGTGACCGTGCGCCTGGTGATCTACGACCGCGAGTCGTCGACCAAAGCCATCAAGTACGTCAAGGAGCAGGAAGTCTACATGGGCGAAATTCCGCTCATGACCGACAACGGCACCTTCATCGTCAACGGCACCGAGCGCGTCATCGTCTCGCAGCTGCACCGTTCGCCGGGCGTGTTCTTCGACCACGACCGCGGCAAGACCCACAGCTCGGGCAAGCTGCTGTACAGCGCCCGCATCATCCCCTACCGCGGCTCCTGGCTGGACTTCGAGTTCGACCCGAAGGACGCGCTGTTCACCCGTATCGACCGTCGCCGCAAGCTGCCGGTGACCGTGCTGCTGCGCGCGCTCGGTTACGGCAACGAGGAGATGCTCAACGAGTTCTTCGAGATCAACACCTTCCACATCATGCCCGAGGGCGTGCAGTGGGAGCTGGTCTCCGAGCGCCTGCGCGGCGAAACCCTCGACTTCGATCTGGCCGACGGCGACCGCGTCATCGTCGAGGCGGGCAAGCGCATCACCGCGCGCCACGTCAAGCAGCTCGAGCAGTCGGGCATCGAAGCCCTGGCCGTGCCGGACAGCTACCTGGTCGGCCGCATCCTCTCCCACGACGTGGTCGATACCAAGTCGGGCGAACTGCTGGCCTCGGCCAACGACGAAATCCACGACGACCACCTGGTCGCGTTCCGTCGCGCCGGCATCGAGTCGGTCGGCACCATCTGGGTCAACGACCTCGACCGCGGTCCGTACATCTCCAACACCCTGCGCATCGACCCGTCGAAGACGCAGCTGGAAGCGCTGGTCGAGATCTACCGGATGATGCGTCCGGGCGAACCGCCGACCAAGGACGCCGCCCAGAACCTGTTCCACAACCTGTTCTTCACCTTCGAGCGCTACGACCTGTCGGGCGTGGGCCGGATGAAGTTCAACCGCCGCATCGGCCGCAAGGAAACCACCGGCGCCTCGGTGCTGTACGACGCCAAGTACTTCGCCGACCGCAAGGACGACGAATCGGTGCGCCTGCGCAACGACCTCGGCCAGACCTCGGACATCCTCGACGTGATCCGCGTCCTGACCGAGATCCGCAACGGCCGCGGCGTGGTCGACGACATCGACCACCTGGGCAACCGTCGCGTGCGTTCGGTCGGCGAAATGGCCGAGAACACCTTCCGCGTCGGCCTGGTCCGCGTCGAGCGCGCGGTCAAGGAGCGCCTGTCGATGGCCGAGTCCGAAGGCCTGACCCCGCAGGAGCTGATCAACGCCAAGCCGGTGGCCGCCGCGATCAAGGAGTTCTTCGGCTCCTCGCAGCTGTCGCAGTTCATGGACCAGAACAACCCGCTGTCGGAAGTCACCCACAAGCGCCGCGTCTCGGCGCTGGGCCCGGGCGGCCTGACCCGCGAGCGCGCCGGCTTCGAAGTGCGCGACGTGCACCCGACCCACTACGGCCGCGTCTGCACCATCGAAACGCCTGAAGGCCCGAACATCGGCCTGATCAACTCGCTGGCGGTGTTCGCCCGCACCAATCAGTACGGCTTCCTGGAGACGCCGTACCGCAAGGTGGTGGACGGCAAGGTCACCGACGACGTCGAGTTCCTGTCGGCGATCGAAGAGAACGAGTACGTCATCGCCCAGGCCAACGCGCCGCAGGACGAGAAGGGCATGATCACCGCCCAGTTCGTCGCCTGCCGCTTCCAGGGCGAAACCCTGCTCAAGCCGCCGAGCGAGATCCACTTCATGGACGTCTCGCCGATGCAGACCGTGTCGGTCGCGGCCGCGCTGGTCCCGTTCCTGGAGCACGACGACGCCAACCGCGCGCTGATGGGCGCGAACATGCAGCGTCAGGCGGTTCCGACCCTGCGCGCGCAGAAGCCGCTGGTCGGCACCGGCATCGAGCGCGCCGTGGCGCGCGACTCGGGCGTGACCGTGAACGCCAAGCGCGGCGGCGTGATCGAACAGGTCGACGCCGGCCGCATCGTGGTCAAGGTGGTCGAAGAGGAGATCTCCGGCGTCACCGACGCGGGCGTCGACATCTACAACCTGATCAAGTACACCCGCTCCAACCAGAACACCTGCATCAACCAGCGTCCGCTGGTGAAGGTGGGCGACGTGGTGGCGCGCGGCGACGTGCTGGCCGACGGTCCCTCGACCGACATCGGCGAGCTGGCGCTGGGCCAGAACATGCTGGTCGCGTTCATGCCGTGGAACGGCTACAACTTCGAAGACTCGATCCTGCTTTCCGAGCGCGTGGTCGAAGAGGATCGCTACACCACGATCCACATCGAAGAGCTGACCTGCGTCGCGCGCGACACCAAGCTGGGGCCGGAAGAAATCTCCGCCGACATCCCCAACGTCTCCGAGCAGGCGCTGAACCGCCTCGACGAGTCGGGCGTGGTCTACATCGGCGCCGAAGTGCGCGCCGGCGACATCCTGGTCGGCAAGGTCACCCCGAAGGGCGAGTCGCAGCTGACTCCGGAAGAGAAGCTGCTGCGCGCGATCTTCGGCGAGAAGGCCTCCGACGTTAAGGACAGCTCGCTGCGCGTGCCGCCGGGCATGGACGGCACCGTCATCGACGTGCAGGTCTTCACCCGCGACGGCATCGAGAAGGACAAGCGCGCCCGCCAGATCGAAGAGTCGGAAATCCGCCGGGTCAAGAAGGACTTCGACGACCAGTTCCGGATCCTCGAAGCGGCGATCTACGACCGTCTGCGCTCGCAGCTGATCGGCAAGATCGCCAACGGCGGCGCCGGCCTGAAGAAGGGCGACACCGTCACCTCGCTGGTGCTGGACGGGCTGAAGAAGTCCGACTGGTTCACCCTGCGCATGAAGGACGAGGAAGCGATCGAGGCGATCGAGCGCGCGCAGAAGCAGATCGAAGTCCACCAGAAGGAATTCGAGCGCCGCTTCGCCGACAAGCGCGGCAAGATCACCCAGGGCGACGACCTCGCTCCGGGCGTGCTGAAGATGGTCAAGGTGTTCCTGGCCGTTAAGCGCCGCATCCAGCCGGGCGACAAGATGGCCGGCCGCCACGGCAACAAGGGCGTCGTGTCGACCATCGTGCCGGTCGAGGACATGCCGTACGCCGCCGACGGCCAGACCGTCGACATCGTGCTGAACCCGCTGGGCGTGCCGTCGCGTATGAACATCGGCCAGATCCTCGAGGTGCATCTGGGCTGGGCCGCCAAGGGCCTGGGCCAGAAGATCCAGCGCATGCTGGAGGCGCAGCAGAAGATCGCCGAGCTGCGCAAGTTCCTCGACGAGATCTACAACCACGACAACAAGCTGCACGGCCAGCGCGTCGACCTGAAGCAGTTCAGCGACGAAGAGCTGCTGACCCTGGCGCGCAACCTGACCGACGGCGTGCCGATGGCGACCCCGGTGTTCGACGGCGCGGCCGAAGTCGAGATCAAGAAGATGCTCGAACTCGCCGACCTGCCGACCGGCGGCCAGACCATCCTGCACGACGGCCGCACCGGCGAGGCGTTCGAGCGTCCGGTGACCATCGGCTACATGCACATGCTGAAGCTGAACCACCTGGTCGACGACAAGATGCACGCCCGTTCGACCGGTCCGTACTCGCTCGTCACCCAGCAGCCGCTGGGCGGCAAGGCGCAGTTCGGCGGCCAGCGTTTCGGCGAAATGGAAGTCTGGGCGCTGGAAGCCTACGGCGCGGCCTACACCCTGCAGGAAATGCTGACGGTGAAGTCCGACGACGTGCAGGGCCGCAACCAGATGTACAAGAACATCGTCGACGGCGAGTACGAGATGGTCGCCGGCATGCCGGAGTCCTTCAACGTGCTGGTGAAGGAAATCCGCTCGCTGGCCATCAACATGGAGCTGGAAGAGAACTGAGGAATGCCGGGAATCGGGAATGGGGAATAGGGAGTCGCGATAAGCGCCCCGTCCCCGTCCCGAAACCCGATCCGACCATTCCCCATTCTCTATTCCCGATTCCCGGAGAGTTCAAATGAAAGACTTGCTCAATCTCTTCAACCAGCAGCGTCCCGCGCTGGACTTCGACGCGATCAAGATCGCGCTGGCCTCGCCGGACCTGATCCGTTCGTGGTCGTTCGGCGAAGTGAAGAAGCCGGAAACCATCAACTACCGCACCTTCAAGCCCGAGCGCGACGGCCTGTTCTGCGCCGCCATCTTCGGTCCGATCAAGGACTACGAGTGCCTGTGCGGCAAGTACAAGCGCATGAAGCACCGCGGCGTGGTGTGCGAGAAGTGCGGCACCGAAGTGACCTTGGCCAAGGTGCGCCGCGAGCGCATGGGCCACATCGACCTGGCCTCGCCGGTCGCGCACATCTGGTTCCTCAAGTCGCTGCCCTCGCGCATCGGCCTGATGCTGGACATGACCCTGCGCGACATCGAGCGGATCCTGTACTTCGAAGCCTATGTCGTGACCGAGCCGGGCCTGACCCCGATGGAACGCGGCAACCTGCTGACCGAAGAGCAGTACCTGCAGGCGCGCCAGGAGCACGGCGACGACTTCGAGGCCGCGATGGGCGCCGAGGCGGTCTACGACCTGCTGCGCACCATCGACCTGCAGTCGGAAATGCTGCAGCTGAAGGAAGAGATCGCCTCGACCAACAGCGAAACCAAGCTCAAGCGCCTGACCAAGCGGATCAAGCTGGTCGAAGCCTTCCTCGAGTCCGGCAACCGTCCGGAGTGGATGGTCATGACCGTGCTGCCGGTGCTGCCGCCGGACCTGCGTCCGCTGGTGCCGCTGGACGGCGGCCGCTTCGCGACCTCCGACCTGAACGACCTGTACCGCCGCGTCATCAACCGTAACAACCGCCTGCGCCGCCTGCTCGAACTCAACGCGCCCGACATCATCGTGCGCAACGAGAAGCGCATGCTGCAGGAATCGGTCGACGCGCTGATGGACAACGGCCGCCGCGGCCGCGCCATCACCGGCACCAACAAGCGCCCGCTCAAGTCGCTGGCCGACATGATCAAGGGCAAGCAGGGCCGGTTCCGCCAGAACCTGCTCGGCAAGCGCGTGGACTACTCGGGCCGTTCGGTCATCGTGGTCGGTCCGACCCTGCGCCTGCACGAGTGCGGCCTGCCGAAGAAGATGGCGCTGGAGCTGTTCAAGCCGTTCATCTTCGCCAAGCTGCAGCGTCGCGGCCTGGCCACCACCATCAAGGCCGCCAAGAAGCTGGTCGAGCGCGAAGAGCCGGAAGTCTGGGACATCCTGGAAGAGGTGATCCGCGAGCATCCGGTGCTGCTGAACCGCGCCCCGACCCTGCACCGCCTGGGCATCCAGGCGTTCGAGCCGGTGCTGATCGAAGGCAAGGCGATCCAGCTGCATCCGCTGGTCTGCACCGCGTTCAACGCCGACTTCGACGGCGACCAGATGGCCGTGCACGTGCCGCTGAGCCTCGAGGCCCAGCTGGAAGCGCGCGCGCTGATGATGGCGTCGAACAACATCCTGTCGCCGGCCAACGGCGAGCCGATCATCGTGCCGTCGCAGGACGTCGTGCTCGGCCTGTACTACATGACCCGCGCCCTGGAGAACAAGGCGGGCGAGGGCATGGCGTTCGCCAACGTGGCCGAAGTCAAGCGCGCCTACGACAACCGCGTCGTGCAGCTGCACGCCAAGGTCAAGGTCCGCATCAGCGAGACCGTGATCAACGAAGACGGCACCCGTTCGCCGAAGACCTCGGTCGTCGACACCACCGTCGGCCGCGCCTTGCTGCGCGAGATCCTGCCGGAAGGCCTGCCGTTCGCCCTGGCCAACACCGAGCTGACCAAGAAGAACATCAGCCGCCTGATCAACTCGTGCTACCGCATGCTCGGCCTGAAGGACACGGTCGTGTTCGCCGACCGCCTGATGTACACCGGCTTCGGTTACGCGACCCGCGCCGGCGTGTCGATCGGCATCGACGACATGATCATCCCGGGCGAGAAGAAGGGCATCCTGGCCGAGGCCGAGTCGGAAGTGCTGGAAATCCAGCAGCAGTACCAGTCCGGCCTGGTCACCGCGGGCGAGCGCTACAACAAGGTCGTCGACATCTGGTCGCGCACCAACGAGCGCGTGGCCAAGGCGATGATGGACGCGATCGGCACCGACACCGTGACCAACGCCAAGGGCGAATCGGTCCCGCAGAAGTCGATGAACTCGATTTACATCATGGCCGACTCCGGCGCCCGCGGTTCGCAGGCGCAGATCCGTCAGCTGGCCGGTATGCGCGGCCTGATGGCGCGTCCGGACGGCTCGATCATCGAGACGCCGATCACCGCGAACTTCCGCGAAGGCCTGAACGTTCTGCAGTACTTCATCTCGACCCACGGCGCCCGTAAGGGCCTGGCGGATACCGCGCTGAAGACCGCGAACTCGGGTTACCTGACCCGTCGACTGGTCGACGTGGCCCAGGACGTGGTGATCACCGAAACCGACTGCGGCACCGTCGAGGGTCTGACCATGACCCCGATCGTCGAAGGCGGCGACGTGGTCGAACCGCTGCGCGACCGCGTGCTCGGCCGCGTCGTGGCCGAGGACGTGTTCCTGCCCGGCAACGACGAGGATCCGATCGTCACCCGCAACACCCTGCTCGACGAAGCCTGGGTGCAGAAGCTCGAGGACGCCAGCGTCCAGTCGATCAAGGTGCGTTCGACCATCACCTGCGAAAGCAGCTTCGGCGTGTGCGCGCACTGCTACGGTCGCGACCTCGGCCGCGGCCACCTGGTCAACCACGGCGAAGCGGTCGGCGTCGTCGCCGCGCAGTCGATCGGCGAGCCCGGCACGCAGCTGACCATGCGTACGTTCCACATCGGCGGCGCGGCTTCGCGAGCGGCGGCGATCGACAACGTCACGGTCAAGACCACCGGTTCGATCAAGTTCAACAACCTCAAGCACGTCGAACACGCCAACGGCCACCTGGTCGCGGTCTCGCGTTCGGGCGAACTGTCGGTGCTCGACCCGCACGGCCGCGAGCGCGAGCGCTACAAGCTGCCGTACGGCGCCACGGTCAGCGTCAAGGACGGCGCGGAGATCAAGGCCGGCCAGACCGTCGCCAACTGGGATCCGCATAACCACCCGATCGTCTCGGAAGTGGCCGGCTTCGTCCGCTTCATCGACTTCGTCGACGGCGTCACCGTCATCGAGAAGACCGACGAGCTGACCGGTCTGGCCTCGCGCGAGATCACCGATCCCAAGCGTCGCGGCTCGCAGGGCAAGGACCTGCGTCCGATCGTGCGCATCGTCGACAAGAACGGCAAGGACCTGCAGATCCCGGGTACCGACCTGCCGGCGCAGTACCTGCTGCCGCCGCGCTCGATCGTCAACCTCCAGGACGGCGCGCCGGTCGGCGTCGGCGACGTGGTCGCCAAGATCCCGCAGGAAGCGTCCAAGACCCGCGACATCACCGGCGGTCTGCCGCGCGTGGCCGACTTGTTCGAAGCGCGCAAGCCCAAGGACCCGGCGATCCTCGCCGAAGTCTCGGGCATCGTCAGCTTCGGCAAGGACACCAAGGGCAAGCAGCGCCTGATCATCAAGCAGGCCGATGGCAGCGAGCACGAGGAGCTGATTCCCAAGTACCGCCAGATCATCGTGTTCGAAGGCGAGCACGTGGAGAAGGGCGAGACCGTGGTGGACGGCGAGCCGAGCCCGCAGGACATCCTGCGCCTGCTCGGCGTCGAGCCGCTGGCCGTTTACCTGACCAAGGAAATCCAGGACGTCTACCGCCTGCAGGGCGTGAAGATCAACGACAAGCACATCGAGGTGATCGTTCGCCAGATGCTGCGCAAGGTCGAGATCGTCGATCAGGGCGACAGCAAGTTCCTCAACGGCGAGCAGGTCGAGCGTCAGCGCCTGATCGAAGAGAACGTGCGCCTGGCCGCCCGCAGCGAGATCGTCGCCAAGGTCGACCCGGTCCTGCTCGGCATCACCAAGGCCTCGCTGGCGACCGAGTCGTTCATCTCGGCGGCTTCGTTCCAGGAGACCACCCGCGTCCTCACCGAGGCGGCGGTCCGCGGTACCCGCGACGGCCTGCGCGGCCTGAAGGAGAACGTGATCGTCGGTCGCCTGATCCCGGCCGGTACCGGCCTGGCGTACCACACCCAGCGCCGCAAGAACGCTTCGGGTCTGACCGACTCGGAGATGGAAGCGCTGGCCGGTCCGGTGAGCGTCGCGGTCGAGGCTCCGGCCGCGGCCGAAACGGTCGCCGGCGACGACGCCGAGTAAGCGCGCTCGCCGCGCCCCGGTCCGGCCTCCAGGCCGGGTCGGTGCCGGCAAAACCGAGCTCGAAGGCAAGGCGGGCAGCGATGCCCGCCTTGTTTTTTGCCCGATCGCCGCCCGCCCGCGTTCGCAGGGTGGGGTGTGGTGGGGGATGGCAAGTCCGGCAAAACCTGCTAGACTCGCGAATCGGATTGGACCCTTTGGGTCGCACTCCCAGATCACGAAATTAGGCGCAGGGAGCGCCTAGTGTTCGGCCCAGGGTAGGGCGGGATCATCGAATTAGGAACGAATCTGGCGCTGCCGCAGCGCTGGCTTCGCCTGTTCGCGCTGCCTGCGTTGACGGAAACGTTAAGCGCGGGCTATACTTTTTCGTCTCGGCGGGTCGGGTGCATTCGGCTTGCCGTTCGTTTCTCACGAAGCGGCCGCCCGGCCCCTCAATCAAGAGTTCCAGATGGCAACCATCAATCAGCTCGTCCGCAAGCCGCGGCAGGCGACCACCTACAAGAGCACCTCGCCGGCGCTCGCGAACTGCCCGCAGCGTCGCGGCGTTTGCACCCGCGTCTACACCACCACCCCGAAGAAGCCGAACTCGGCGCTGCGCAAGGTTGCCAAGGTGCGCCTGACCAACGGTTACGAAGTCATTTCGTACATCGGCGGCGAAGGCCACAACCTGCAGGAGCACTCGGTGGTGCTGATCCGCGGCGGCCGCGTCAAGGACCTGCCGGGCGTGCGTTACCACACCGTGCGCGGCTCGCTCGACGCCGCCGGCGTCGCCAAGCGCCGCCAGGGCCGTTCCAAGTACGGCGCCAAGCGTCCGAAGTCCTAAGCGCGTCGCTGCCCAGGCGCGCGCATCGCGCCGCCGCCCGCAAGCACGTCTGTCCAGAATCACGAAAATAGGTACGCACCATGTCGCGTAAAGGTTCCACCCCGCAGCGTTCGGTTCTGCCCGATCCCAAGCACGGCAGCGAGACGATCGCGCGCTTCATCAATATGGTCATGCAGAGCGGCAAGAAGTCCGTCGCCGAGAAGATCGTCTACGGCGCCATGGACGTCATCGGCGAAAAGAATCCGAACGCCCTCGAGCTGGTCGAAAAGGCGCTGACCAACGTTTCGCCGTCGGTCGAAGTGAAGTCGCGCCGCGTCGGCGGCGCCACCTACCAGGTGCCGGTCGAAGTGCGCTCCTCGCGCCGCATGGCGCTGGCCATGCGCTGGCTGATCGAGTCGGCCCGCAAGCGCGGCGAAAGCTCGATGCCGCGCAAGCTCGCCGCCGAACTGCTCGACGCCTCCGAGAACCGCGGCGCGGCGATCAAGAAGCGCGAAGAAACCCACCGCATGGCGGAAGCGAACCGCGCGTTCGCTCACTACCGCTGGTGATCGCGGCGCCCTGACGACAGGGCCTTCGCAACATCCGCATGAGATGTTGCCGCGGCGGCTTCAAGGCCGCCTAGCGAACCGGAGGCCGCCGATAAGGCGGCGTCCGGCCATCTGGAATTCGAAAACTTACGAGAGGGTCCCGTGGCTCGCACCACTCCCATCGAGCGTTACCGCAACTTCGGCATCATGGCCCACATCGATGCCGGCAAGACCACCACGTCGGAACGCATCCTGTTCTACACCGGCGTCAGCCACAAGATCGGCGAAGTGCACGAAGGTGCCGCGACGATGGACTGGATGGAGCAGGAGCAGGAGCGCGGCATCACCATCACGTCGGCCGCGACGACCGCGTTCTGGAAGGGCATGGACAAGTCCCTGCCGGAGCACCGCTTCAACATCATCGACACCCCCGGGCACGTCGACTTCACCATCGAAGTCGAGCGCTCGCTGCGCGTGCTCGACGGCGCGGTGTTCGTCCTGTGCGCCGTCGGCGGCGTGCAGCCGCAGTCCGAGACCGTTTGGCGCCAGGCCAACAAGTACTCGGTGCCGCGCATGGCGTTCGTCAACAAGATGGACCGCACCGGCGCCAACTTCGATAAGGTCGTCGAACAGCTGAAGGCCCGCCTGGGCGCCTACGCCGTGCCGATGCAGGTGCCGATCGGCGCCGAAGACGGCTTCGAGGGCGTGGTCGACCTGCTGAAGATGAAGGCGATCCACTGGGACGTCGCTTCGCAGGGCACCAAGTTCGAGTACCGCGACATTCCGGCCGACCTGCAGTCCAAGGCTGAGGAAGCCCGCAGCTTCATGATCGAAGCCGCCGCGGAAGCCTCGGAAGACCTGATGGAGAAGTACCTGGGCGGCGAAGAGCTGACCGAGGCCGAAATCATCTCCGGTCTGCGCGAGCGCACCCTGAAGGTCGAGATCGTGCCGGTGTTCTGCGGCTCGGCGTTCAAGAACAAGGGCGTGCAGGCCATGCTCGACGGCGTGATCAACCTGCTGCCGTCGCCGTCCGACCGTCCGCCGGTCGCCGGCATCGACGAGGACGAGAAGGAAGACACCCGCAAGGCGTCCGACACCGAGCCGTTCTCGGCGCTGGCGTTCAAGATCATGACCGACCCGTTCGTGGGCTCGCTGACCTTCTTCCGCGTCTACTCGGGCGTGCTGAACTCGGGCGACCAGGTGTACAACCCGGTCAAGTCGAAGAAGGAACGCGTCGGCCGCATCCTGCAGATGCACGCCAACCAGCGCGACGAAATCAAGGAAGTCCGCGCCGGCGACATCGCCGCGGCCGTGGGCCTGAAGGATGTGACCACCGGCGACACGCTGTGTGCGCAGGACCACATCATCACCCTCGAGCGCATGGTGTTCCCGGAGCCCGTCATCTCGATGGCGGTCGAGCCGAAGACCAAGTCGGACCAGGAAAAGATGGGCATCGCCCTGGGCCGCCTGGCGCAGGAAGATCCTTCGTTCCGCGTGCGCACTGACGAAGAATCGGGCCAGACCATCATCGCCGGCATGGGCGAGCTGCACCTGGACATCCTCGTCGACCGCATGAAGCGCGAGTTCAACGTCGAAGCCAACGTCGGCAAGCCGCAGGTGGCGTACCGCGAGACGATCCGCAAGTCGGACGTCAAGTCGGACTACAAGCACGCCAAGCAGTCCGGCGGTAAGGGTCAGTACGGTCACGTGGTGATCGAGCTGTCGCCGATGAACGAGAAGGACCGCGCCAACCCGGACGTCGAGAACGACTTCCTGTTCGTCAACGACATCACCGGCGGCGTGATTCCGAAGGAATTCATCCCGGCGGTCGAGAAGGGCCTGCGCGAGACCATCACCAGCGGTCCGCTGGCCGGCTTCCCGGTCGTGGGCGTGAAGGTCAAGCTCGTGTTCGGTTCCTACCACGACGTCGACTCGTCGGAAATGGCGTTCAAGCTCGCCTCGTCGATGGCCTTCAAGGAAGGCTTCCGCAAGGCCGATCCGGTCCTGCTCGAGCCGATGATGAAGGTCGAAGTCGTGACGCCGGAAGAGTACGTCGGCGACGTGATGGGCGACCTGAGCCGTCGTCGCGGCCTGCTCCAGGGCCAGGACGACACGCCGTCGGGCAAGACCATCAACGCGATGGTGCCGCTGGGCGAAATGTTCGGCTATGCGACCACCATCCGCTCGCTGACCCAGGGTCGCGCGACGTTCACGATGGAATTCGATCACTACGCCGAAGCGCCGAACAACATCGCCGAGACCGTGATCAAGAAGGGCTGAGGCCCGGGATTCGGAATCGTGGATCCGGAATTCGCGCAACGAGTTCCGGATCCGCCGGGCCCGGATCCGATCGCAGACAACGGGGTCGGGAGACGCGCTCGCGGATCCCGGATCCCAAACCACGAATCACCGCAATTTAAAGAGAGACAACCATGGCTAAGGGTAAATTCGAGCGCACCAAGCCGCACGTGAACGTCGGCACGATCGGTCACGTCGACCACGGCAAGACCACGCTGACGGCCGCTCTGACCAAGGTCGGCGCCGAGCGTTTCGGTGGCGAATTCAAGGCGTACGACGCGATCGACGCGGCGCCGGAAGAAAAGGCTCGCGGCATCACGATCTCGACCGCGCACGTGGAATACGAATCGGCCGTGCGCCACTACGCGCACGTCGACTGCCCGGGCCACGCCGACTACGTGAAGAACATGATCACCGGTGCGGCGCAGATGGACGGCGCGATCCTGGTGTGCTCGGCCGCTGACGGCCCGATGCCGCAGACCCGCGAACACATCCTGCTGTCGCGTCAGGTCGGCGTGCCGTACATCGTCGTGTTCCTGAACAAGGCCGACATGGTCGACGACGCCGAGCTGCTCGAGCTGGTCGAGATGGAAGTGCGCGAGCTGCTGACCAAGTACGAGTTCCCGGGCGACGACACCCCGATCATCCACGGTTCGGCCCGTCTGGCGCTGGAAGGCGACCAGAGCGAAATCGGCGTGCCGGCGATCCTGAAGCTGGTCGACGCGCTGGACACCTTCATTCCGGAGCCGGAGCGCGCGATCGACAAGCCGTTCCTGATGCCGGTGGAAGACGTGTTCTCGATCTCGGGCCGCGGCACCGTGGTGACCGGCCGTATCGAGCGCGGCATCATCAAGGTGGGCGACGAAATCGAAATCGTCGGCATCCGCCCGACCCAGAAGACCACGGTCACCGGCGTCGAAATGTTCCGCAAGCTGCTGGACCAGGGTCAGGCGGGCGACAACGCCGGCCTGCTGCTGCGCGGCACCAAGCGCGACGACGTCGAGCGCGGCCAGGTGCTGGCCAAGCCGGGTTCGATCACCCCGCACACCGAGTTCGAAGCCGAAGTGTACGTGCTGTCGAAGGACGAAGGCGGCCGCCACACCCCGTTCTTCAAGGGCTACCGTCCGCAGTTCTACTTCCGCACCACCGACATCACCGGTGCGGTGACCCTGCCGGAAGGCGTCGAGATGGTCATGCCGGGCGACAACATCAAGATGGTCGTGCAGCTGATCAACCCGGTGGCGATGGACGAAGGCCTGCGCTTCGCGATCCGCGAAGGCGGCCGTACCGTCGGCGCCGGCGTGGTGGCGAAGATCATCAAGTAATTCGCGGTAGAGCAATCCGCGGCGCGCCGGGTTTCCGGTTCGCCGCTCGCGCTGGCGGCCTTCGGGCCGCCAGCGTCGTTTTGGGAGTTCGGTTTTCGGCCCGATCGCGCTCATGGGGCGAGGCGAGCCGGTCGCCGGGCTTGCGCCGCCGTATCGCCAAGCGCGCGGTATGGCATATCGCGCCGCGGCCGATGCGACGGCGGAAGGCGCGCGGGCGGCCGCGACGCGCAGCGCAAGTCCGCGCAGTCGGGGCGCGGGGCGGGGTCGGCCGGTGGCCGCTCAGAGCGTCCGCTGCCTGTCGATTCAAGCGATCTCGAGATGCCCCCGATGAACCCCGCGGCATCCTGGGGCTGCCTCGCACGGCTCGATTGCACCGCCTCACCCATGGCTTTCGGCAGGTCCGAGTCCGCTGCTTCCGCTCTCGCAGACGCTGGCGCGCGGCCTGCGGCCGGCCTGGATCTTGCGCTCGCCGATGTCGGCATGCGCGCCCGATTCCAGGGCCTGCGAGAAACGTCGGGCCGGCTGGAAAACGCCCCGTTCTTTGTCGCCGCGCGGTTCCAGCAACGCGGCATCGATTATCGGCCGGAAAGCGTCATCGAAAATCCATTGTCGGGTCTATTCGTCGGGCATCGGTCAGGCATGATCGATAATCATTTTTAAAAAATTACTGATTTTATGGGGGTTTTCCCTCAGTGTGATTCGTTTACTACTCATATGAAACTATGCTGCGCGGCAATGCGGGGTTTTAGGCTTTGGCCTAGCGCGTCACGGTGTCATTGAGCAGGGTGTCGATTAAATAATGTTAATTCTTGGGTGTTGGCGTATTTATTTAATTTTCGCTTGACCGGCGGTGCGGAGAAACTAACTTTCGTTGCGGGGCGCGGCCGCGCACTTTCCCCTGAACGACGAAAGGAGTTTTTCCATGAAGTATGTGTGTCTCGGTTATGCGCTCGCCTTGGGCCTGGCGCTGCAGGCGCCGTCGCCGGCGCAGGCGCAGCAAACCCGCGCGGCAATGGCCGTCCCGGCCCTGACGGATGCGCAGGCCCGTCAGCTGATCCAGGGCTGGGTCGCCGCCCGATCGGTCTCGGCCGAACAGGCGGGGAGCCTGGTCAAGGTGCTGAGCCTGGACGGCGAGCGCTCGCTGCGTGCGTTGCGGGTCGGGCGGGCGGTGCCGGTCGCGTTCGTCGATCCGCAGCAGTTGCTGGCGGGCCGCGATATCGCCCAGGCCTCGCATGGCGCATCGACCCTGCGCTACGTGCTGTGGGACGGGCAGACCCCGGTCGGCCTGGCCACCCTCGAGCCCGATGCCAGGGGCCGCTATCAGGTGGTCGGCGTCGGCGCCTCGGGCCTGGCCAACGAGATCGAGGCCGTCGCCCTGCAGCAACCCGGGCAGGGCGGTCTGCGCCTGGTGCGCAGCCGCCAGGGCGTGGCCGATTTCCTGGAAGTGCGCGACGGCGGCCAGGCCGCGCGTTACGTGCCGCTGGCCGCGGCCCGCGCCAACCTGGCCTTGGATGCGGCAGCCGCCACGGCCCCGCAGGCGCTGACCGCCGCCCAGGCCACCCCCGTCTTGCGTGCCGCCGTGGCCGCAGCCCTCAAGCGTCCATGAGCCCGCAGGAGCTCCCGATCATGTCCAATCGCAACCGCATCCGCTCCGTACTGGCGCCCCTGGCGCTGGCCCTGGCCGCGTTGGCCCCGGCCCAGGCCGGCTACCTGGTGAACTGGTCGACCCAGGAACAGCAGCACAGCTACTGGTGCTGGGCGGCGACCGCCAGCGCCATCCTCGCTTACCACGGCGTCGGCGCCAGCCAGTGCGCCACGGTCAATTACGACTTCCGGATCAACTACGCCTGCCAGAGCCAGCCCTTCGACTGGAACGACAGCGCCAACCGTCCCAATTACCTGTACGGCAACGCCAGCGACGGCGTCGACCGGATCCTGTGGAACTGGGGGGTTTCGACCGTCAGCTACGACCGCTCGCTGAGCTATTCCGAGATCGCCACCCAGATCGATACCCGCGGACCGCTGGCGGTGCGCTGGGGCTGGGACGGCGGCGGCGGGCATATTCTGGCGATCTACGGCTACCAGACCTTCGACGGCGTCGGCCACGTGGTCCTAGCCGATCCCTGGCCGGGCGAAGGCAACTCCTGGGTGCGCCACGACTGGGCGGTCAAGGGCGGCGGCCACACCTGGACCCATTCGCTGACGGCGTACCGTTAAGCGCGGGCATCCGATCCGCCGCGGGCGCCCCGGAGGTCCGGGGCGCCCGTTCGGCTGAACGGCGCGGCGGAGCCTTCCTGGCCGATGGCGCTGCCGTTACCATGTGCGCCCGCCGCGGCCGGTCTGATCGTTTGCCGGCGCCCCTGCGCACCGGGTTCCGCGGAACCGCGCCACGCGTGTGCTGGCCTCGGCGGCCGAGGCCGGGCCTGCCCGCCGGCGCTCCGGGCCAGCAGGCGAGGCGAGGCGAGGGCCGGGCCAGCCCTGGGCCGATCGCCAAGCGCTGCCGCCGCATCCCGACCCCGCGCGGAACCCGCGCCGGCGCGTCCGGAGTCCTCGCCCCGGCGCCCCTGAATCCATGTGTTGCGTTGCCCGCACGAGTGCGTGTAGAATGCGCGACCACTGTGCCGTCCCTGCTTTTCCGGGATGGCGCAACCAGCGAAATGAGGGGCAGGACGCGCCTCGTATTCGCCAGACAGGGATATGTCGCACGGCCGCGCTCCGTACGTTCCGGGCCCCCAGGGGCTTCCAAGGAACGCTAGACGGGGCGCTTCGTGCGTTCTACTCAGTCTGGGCGGGCCGGGTGACCGGGCCGCCTTAGCTTTTCCAGGCAAGGAAGCTCCGGAGCGAGGGTGTTGCTCTGGAGTGTTTGCGTTTTCGTGGGGCCGGCGCACCCAGAAGCCGTCCCGTCGCTCTTTTAACCAAGGAATTCCGTCATGGCGGACCAAAAGATCCGGATCCGGCTGAAGGCGTACGATCATCGTCTGATCGACCGCTCGGCCAGCGAGATCGTCGAGACGGCCAAGCGGACCGGCGCGCAAGTGCGCGGCCCGATCCCGCTGCCGACCAAGATCGAGCGTTACACCGTTCTCGTCTCCCCGCACGTCGACAAGGACGCGCGCGACCAGTACGAGACCCGCACGCACAAGCGCGTGCTCGACATCGTCGACCCCAACGACAAGACCGTGGACGCGCTGATGAAGCTCGAGCTCGCGGCGGGCGTTGACGTCCAGATCAAGCTGACCTGAGGCAACCACCATGACCGCGAAGAAGTATTCGTTGGGCATCGTCGGTCGCAAGGCCGGCATGAGCCGTTTCTTCACTGAAGACGGCAAGTCGGTTCCGGTGACCCTGATCGAGGCGACTCCGAACCGCATCACCCAGATCAAGACCGAAGACAGCGACGGCTACAGCGCCGTGCAGGTCACGGTCGGCGTGCGCCGCGCTGCGCTCGTCAACAAGCCGGAAGCCGGTCACCTCGCCAAGGCGAAGGTCGAAGCCGGTCGCGGCCTGTGGGAGCTGCGCGTGGAAGCCGACCAGATCGGCGCTTTCGAAGTCGGCGGCGAGATCAAGGCCGACATCTTCGAAGCCGGCCAGCTGGTCGACGTCCAGGGCGTCACCAAGGGCAAGGGCTTCCAGGGCACGATCAAGCGCTGGAACTTCCGCATGGGCGACGCGACGCACGGTAACTCGCTGTCGCACCGCGCTCCGGGTTCGATCGGCCAGCGCCAGACCCCGGGCCGCGTTTTCCCGGGCAAGAAGATGTCCGGCCACATGGGCGCCGTGCAGCAGAGCACCCAGCGTCTTGAAGTGGTCAAGGTCGACGCCGAGCGCGGCCTGATCGCGATCAAGGGCGCCGTGCCGGGCGCGCCGGGTGGCGACGTCATCGTCCGTCCCTCGAGCAAGGCATAAGGAGAGATGACGATGGAACTCACCATCAACAACAGCAGCAAGACGCTGTCGGTCTCCGACGCGATCTTCGGCCGCGAGTTCAGCGAAGACCTGGTCCACCAGGTGGTCGTTGCCTACCGCAACGCCGGTCGCGCCGGCACCAAGGCGCAGAAGACCCGCGCCGAAGTCAACGGCACGACCAAGAAGTCGAAGAAGCAGAAGGGCGGCGGTGCGCGTCATGGCGCGCTGACGGCTCCGATCTTCGTCGGCGGCGGCGTGACCTTCGCGGCCAAGCCGCGCAGCTTCGCGCAGAAGGTCAACCGCAAGATGTATCGCGCCGCGATCGCCGCGATCCTTTCCGAGCTGAACCGCCAGGGCCGCATCACGGTCGTCGAGAGCTTCGATCTCGACGCTCCGAAGACCAAGGGCCTGATCGAGAAGCTGAAGGGTCTGTCGGTCGGCCAGCGTCCGCTGATCGTCACCGAAGACGCGACCGAGAACCTGTACCTCTCGGCCCGCAACCTGCCGTACGTCGAAGTGCGTGATGTCCAGGGCCTGGATCCGGTCGCCCTCGTCGGCGCCGACTCGGTCGTGTTCACCGCCGAGGCGGTCAAGAAGATCGAGGAGTGGCTGGCATGAACGACGCCAAGCTCTACAGCATCATCCGCGCGCCGCGCGTGTCCGAAAAGACCGCGCGTCTGCAGGAAGTTTCCAACCAATACGTCTTCGAAGTCTCGACGGAAGCTACCAAGGCCGACATCAAGGTCGCCGTGGAAAAGCTGTTCGACGTCAAGGTCGAGGCGGTCAACGTGGTCAACGTGAAGGGCAAGAACAAGGCCTTCCGTTTCCGCATGGGCCGTCGCGGCGACTGGCGCAAGGCGTACGTGAAGCTGGCCGAAGGCCAGTCGATCGACGTGATGGCCAAGGCCTGAGGAAAGATCCATGGCATTGATGACTTTCAAGCCCACTTCCGCCGGCCGCCGCAACGCGGTCCGCGTCGTGACGCCGGGCCTGCACAAGGGCGCGCCGCACGCGGCGCTGGTCGAAAAGCAGAGCAAGAGCGGCGGTCGTAACCACCACGGCCGCATCACCACCCGCCACATCGGCGGTGGCCACAAGCAGCACTACCGCATCATCGACTTCAAGCGCGACAAGGAAGGCATTCCGGCGCGCGTGGAGCGGATCGAATACGATCCCAACCGCACCGCGCACATCGCGCTGCTGTGCTACGTCGATGGCGAGCGCCGTTACATCATCGCCCCGAAGGGCCTGAAGGACGGCGACCAGGTGATCGCGGGCCGCGACGCCCCGATCCGCGTCGGCAACACGCTGCCGCTGACCAACATCCCGGTCGGCTCCACCGTGTGCTGCGTCGAAATGAAGCCGGGCAAGGGCGCCCAGCTGGCCCGCGCGGCCGGCGCCAGCGCCTACCTGGTGGCTCGCGAGCAGGGCTACGCCACGCTGCGTCTTCGCTCCGGCGAAATGCGCAAGGTGCCGGTCGAGTGCCGCGCCACCATCGGCGAAGTCGGCAACGACGAGCACAACCTGGAGAAGCTCGGCAAGGCCGGCGCCAAGCGTTGGCGCGGCATCAAGCCGACCGTTCGCGGCGCGGCCATGAACCCCGTCGACCACCCGCACGGTGGCGGTGAGGCGAAGGCCGGCCAGGGCAACCCGCATCCGGTCACCCCGTGGGGTGTTCCGACCAAGGGTTACAAGACGCGCAAGAACAAGCGCACCACGCAATTCATCGTGCGCGATCGCAGGGGTTAATCGAACATGGCACGTTCACTGAAGAAGGGCCCGTTCGTCGACCATCATCTGATGAAGAAGGTCGAAACGGCGGGCAACAACAAGAAGCCGATCAAGACCTGGTCGCGCCGCTCGATGGTGCTGCCGGAGATGGTGGGCTTCACGATCGCCGTCCACAACGGCAAGAACCACATCCCGGTGCTGGTCAACGAGAACATGGTTGGCCACAAGCTTGGCGAATTCGCCCTGACCCGTACGTTCAAGGGTCACGGCGGCGACAAGAAGTCGGGCAAGTAAGGAGATGACCATGGAAGCGAAAGCCATCCTGCGCACCGCGCGCATCTCCCCGCAGAAGGCCCGCCTGGTCGCCGACCAGGTGCGCGGTCTGTCCGCCGAGCGCGCCGTCAACCTGCTGAAGTTCTCGGACAAGAAGGCTGCTGCACTGATCCGCAAGGTCGTGGAGTCCGCCATCGCCAACGCCGAGAACAACCAGGGCGCCGACGTCGACGATCTCAAGGTCAAGACCATCATGGTTGACGAGGGTCCCGCACTGAAGCGCTTCATGGCGCGTGCGAAGGGCCGCGGCACCCGCATCCTCAAGCGCACCAGCCACATCACTGTGGTTGTGGGCGCCGGCAAGTAAGGCGGAGTAGACAATGGGTCATAAAGTTCATCCGACCGGAATCCGCCTGGGCATCGCCAAGGATTGGAATTCCAAGTGGTTCGCCAACAAGAAGCAGTACGCCGAGTACCTGGCGGCTGACCTGAAGGTTCGCGAAATGCTGCGCAAGAAGCTGGCTCAGGCCGGCATCTCGAAGATCTTCATCGAGCGTCCGGCCAACAACGCCCGCGTCACGATCCACACCGCCCGTCCGGGCGTGGTGATCGGCAAGCGCGGCGAGGACATCGAGAAGCTGCGCAAGGAAGTCAGCGCGCTGATGGGCGTTCCGGCGCACATCAACGTGACCGAGGTCCGCAAGCCGGAACTCGACGCGCAGCTGGTCGCCGAGTCGATCGCGCAGCAGCTCGAGCGCCGCATCATGTTCCGCCGCGCGATGAAGCGCGCGGTCGGCAACGCGATGCGCCTCGGCGCCCTGGGCATCAAGGTCAACGTCGCAGGCCGTCTGAACGGCGCCGAGATCGCGCGTTCGGAGTGGTACCGCGAAGGCCGCGTGCCGCTGCACACCCTGCGCGCCGACATCGACTACGGCTTCGCCGAAGCCAAGACGACCTACGGCATCATCGGCATCAAGACCTGGATCTACAAGGGCGAAGTGTTCGACTTCTCCCAGGTCGGCCAGGAGAAGCAGGACGATTCGCCGCGCAGCGAGCGTGGTGACCGCGGCGATCGCGGTGATCGTAACGACCGCCCGGGCCGTCCTGCCCGCGAACAGAGGTAATCCGCCATGTTGCAACCCAAGCGAACCAAGTACCGCAAGGTGCACAAGGGCCGCAATGAGGGCCTGAGCTGGAACGGCAACGCCGTCAGCTTCGGCGAATACGGCCTCAAGGCGACCGCTCACGGCCAGCTGACCGCGCGTCAGATCGAAGCGGCCCGCCGCTCGATCAGCCGTTACGTCAAGCGCGGCGGCAAGATGTGGATCCGCGTGTTCCCGGACAAGCCGATCACCAAGAAGCCGATCGAAGTCCGAATGGGCTCCGGTAAGGGCAACGTCGAGTACTGGGTCGCTCAGATCCAGCCCGGTCGCATGATTTACGAGATCGAAGGCGTGGGCGAGGACGTGGCGCGCGAAGCGTTCCGTCTGGCCGCCGCCAAGCTCTCGGTGACCACCACTTTCGTTACCCGGACGGTGCGCTAATGGAACTCAAGCAATTGCGCGAGAAGTCGGCCGACGAGCTCAAGGCTCACCTGGTCGAGCTGCACAAGGAGGGCTTCGCCCTCCGCATGCAGAAGGCCACCGGTCAGCTCGCTAAGACCCATGAGGCCCGCCGTGTTCGCCGCGAGATCGCTCGCGTGAACATGCTGCTGGGCGAGAAGAAGTAAGGATCCGCCATGACCGACAACAAGACAGAGAAGGCGCTGCGCACGGTTGAAGGCCGGGTCGTCAGCAACAAGATGGACAAGACCGTCACCGTGCTCGTCGAGCGCCAGGTCAAGCATGCGCTGTACGGCAAGTACATCCGTCGCTCGACCAAGCTCCACGCTCACGACGCCGAGAACGCCTGCAAGGAAGGCGATATCGTGCGCGTGAAGGAGATCGCTCCGCTGTCCAAGACCAAAAACTGGAGCGTGGTTGAGATCGTCAGCCGCGCGGCCGAATAAGAGGAGGGCTGAACCATGATCCAGATGCAAAGCTACCTCGACGTGGCCGACAACTCCGGTGCCAAGGAAGTGATGTGCATCAAGGTGCTCGGCGGCTCCAAGCGCCGTTACGCGCACATTGGCGACATCATCAAGGTCACCGTGAAGGACGCGATTCCGCGCGGCAAGGTCAAGAAGGGCGACGTCTACGACGCCGTCGTGGTCCGCACCCGCAAGGGCGTTCGTCGCCCGGACGGCTCGCTGATCCGCTTCGATGGCAACGCTGCGGTGTTGCTCAACAACAAGCATGAGCCGATCGGCACCCGTATCTTCGGGCCCGTGACTCGCGAGCTGCGCTCGGAGAAGTTCATGAAGATCGTTTCGCTCGCGCCCGAAGTGCTCTGAGCGGAGGAACTAGACCATGAACCGTATCAAGAAGGGCGATCAGGTGATCGTCACCGCCGGCAAGGACAAGGGCAAGAAGGGCGACGTGGTGCGCGTGCTCGGCGACAAGGTCGTCGTGGCGAACATCAATGTCGTCAAGCGCCACACCAAGCCGAACCCGCAGGCCAACCAGCCGGGCGGCGTGGTCGAGCGCGAAGCGCCGATCCACATTTCCAACGTCATGCTGTTCAACCCGGCCACCGGCAAGGGCGAACGCATCGGTTTCAAGGTGCTGGAGGATGGACGCAAACTGCGTGTGTTCCGCTCCAGCGGTGAGGCGGTTGACGCCTGAGGAATGCTGAAATGACCACCCGGCTCGAAGAGTTCTACAAGAAAGAAGTGGTTCCGGCGCTGACTGAAAAGTTCGGCTACAAGAACCCGATGGAAGTGCCGCGCCTCGTCAAGATCACGCTGAACATGGGCGTGGGCGAAGCCGCCACCAACAAGAAGATCCTGGAAAATGCCGTCGCCGACATGACCAAGATCGCCGGCCAGAAGCCGATCGTGACCAAGTCCCGCGTGTCGGTGGCTTCGTTCAAGATCCGCGACGGTTGGCCGATCGGCGCCAAGGTCACCCTGCGTCGCGCCAAGATGTACGAGTTCCTTGACCGCCTGGTCAACATCTCGTTGCCGCGCGTCCGCGACTTCCGCGGCGTGTCGGGCCGTTCGTTCGACGGCCGCGGCAACTACAACATGGGCGTGAAGGAACAGATCATCTTCCCGGAAATCGACTTCGACCAGGTCGACGCCCTGCGCGGCATGGACATCGCGATCACCACGACCGCGAAGACCGACGCCGAGGCCAAGGCCCTGCTCGAAGCCTTCCGCTTCCCGTTCCGCAACTGAGGCTAGGATTGAACAATGGCTAAGACCTCCATGGTCAACCGCGACCTCAAGCGGACCAAGCTGGTGAAGAAGTTCGCCGCCAAGCGCGAAGCGCTGAAGAAGATCATCTCCAGCGAATCGGCTTCGTACGAAGACAAGATGGACGCCGTGGTCAAGCTGCAGAAGCTGCCGCGCGACTCTTCGCCGAGCCGTCAGCGCAACCGCTGCGCCCTGTCGGGCCGCTCGCGTGGCGTGTACAGCAAGTTCGGCCTCGGCCGCAACAAGCTGCGCGAAGCCACCATGCGCGGCGACGTTCCGGGCCTGCGCAAGGCAAGCTGGTAAAAGTCTGTTATGCTTGCCGGCTCCCCGGGCTCCGGCCCGGGGACGGATCACCCAGCGCGGCCTCCGGGCCGCGCTGGCGTTGTTGTAACGCTGCAAACACAACTGAAATTCGCAATTCCGCGGATATCGGTGCTACTCATAGGTGACTTTTAATGAGCATGACTGATCCCATCGCCGACATGCTGGTCCGCATCAAGAATGCGGCCGCTGTGCGCAAGCAGACGGTGAAGATGCCGTCGTCCAAGGTGAAGGTGGCCATCGCCGCCGTGCTGAAGGACGAGGGCTACATCCTGGATTCGCGCGTCACCGAACTCGGTGGCGGCAAGTCCGAACTCGAAATCTCGCTGAAGTACTACGAAGGCAAGCCGGTGATCGAGCGCCTGGAGCGCTACTCCCGTTCGGGCCTGCGCCAGTACCGCGGCAAGGACGCGCTGCCCAAGGTCCTCGGCGGCCTCGGCGTGGCCATCATCTCCACCTCGAAGGGCATCATGACCGATGCGCAGGCGCGCCAGCAGGGCGTCGGCGGTGAAGTCCTGTGCTTCGTGGCCTAAGGGAGGAATAGACCCATGTCCCGAGTTGCCAAGAAGCCGATCGCCCTGCCGAAGGGCGTCGAAATCAATGTCCAGGCCGACGCCGTCGTCGCCAAGGGCCCGAAGGGCTCGCTGTCGATCGCCAAGCCCGCCGCCATCAACCTGAAGGTCGAGAACAACGAGGCGCTCTTCGTGACCGAAGACGCCGCGCTGATCCCGCTGACCGGCACCCTGCGCGCCATCCTCGCCAACATGGTGAAGGGCGTGTCGGAAGGCTTCGAGCGCAAGCTCGAGCTGGTCGGCGTCGGTTACCGCGCCTCGATGCAGGGCAAGGACCTGAGCCTGGCCCTGGGTTTCTCCCATCCGGTCGTGTTCAAGGCGCCGGAAGGCATCACGCTGGCCACCCCGACCCAGACCGAGATCCTGGTCCAGGGCGCGGACAAGCAGCGCGTCGGCGAAGTCGCCGCCAAGATTCGCGGTTTCCGTCCGCCGGAGCCCTACAAGGGCAAGGGTGTGAAGTACGCCGGCGAAGTCATCATCCGTAAGGAAGCCAAGAAGGCCTAACGGGTAGGGCGCCGGTCCCGGACCGGCCCCGAGACACCAAGCTTTCAGCTTTCGGAGACCAGATCATGAAGAAGAACATCGCCCGCCTGCGCCGCGCCAAGTCGACCCGTGCGCACATCCGTGAACTCGGCGTGCCGCGCCTGACCGTGCTGCGCACCGGTCAGCACCTGTACGCCCAGGTCTTCACCCACGACGGTTCGCGCGTCCTGGCTTCGGCCTCGACCGTGCAGGCCGAAGTCAAGGAAGGCCTGAAGAACGGCAAGAACGCCGATGCCGCGACCAAGGTCGGCCAGATCATCGCCGAGCGCGCCAAGGCTGCCGGTATCGAGAAGGTCGCTTTCGACCGCTCGGGCTACCGCTACCACGGCCGCATCAAGGCCCTGGCCGAAGCCGCTCGCGAAGGCGGCCTGCAGTTCTAAGGCTTGAAGGCGTGGGGGTTCGCCCCCATGCCTGATTGCATTCCCCGCCGGCCCGGGTCTTGGGTCGGGCGCCGCCGGGATTCGTGCCCCGACGGCGAAACACCCGCTGCAGCTCACAACGATAAGCGGCCAAGCCGCAAATCCTTTCAACTACAGAGATATAGCAATGGCTAACGAACGTGAACCGCGGGGTCGCGATCGCGATCGCAACCGCGAAGAGATCGACGACGGCATGATCGAGAAGCTGATCGCGGTCAACCGCGTCAGCAAGACCGTCAAGGGCGGTCGCCAGTTCACCTTCACCGCGCTGACGGTGGTGGGCGACGGCAACGGCAAGGTCGGCTTCGGCTACGGCAAGGCGCGCGAAGTGCCGGTCGCGATCCAGAAGTCGATGGAATACGCCCGCAAGAGCATGTCCAACGTCGAGCTCAACAACGGCACCCTGTGGCACTCGGTCAAGGCCGGCCACGGCGCCGCTCGCGTGTTCATGCAGCCGGCTTCGGAAGGTACCGGCGTGATCGCCGGCGGCGCGATGCGCGCCGTGCTCGAAGCGGTCGGCGTCAAGAACGTGCTGGCCAAGGCCGTGGGTTCGCGCAACCCGATCAACCTGGTGCGCGCCACGCTCAAGGGCCTGACCGACATGCACTCGCCGGCCAAGATCGCGGCCAAGCGCGGCAAGAAGGTGGAGGATCTCCTCAATGGCTAAGAACGAAGCCGGTACCGGCACCGTCAGGGTGCGTCTGGTCAAGGGTCTGCGTGGCACCCAGTCGCGTCACCGCCTGTCGGTGAAGGCGCTGGGCCTGAACAAGCTCAACGATGTGCGTGAACTGAAGGACAGCCCGCAGGTGCGCGGCCTGATCAACAAGGTTCACTACCTCGTCCAGGTCGAGGAGTAATCAACATGCGTCTCAACACTCTCAAGCCGGCCGACGGCGCTCGTCAGGAGCGTACTCGCGTCGGTCGCGGCATCGGTTCGGGCCTGGGCAAGACCGCCGGTCGCGGTCACAAGGGTTCGTTCGCGCGCGCCGGTAAGGGCAAGATCAAGGCCGGTTTCGAAGGCGGCCAGATGCCCATGCAGCGCCGCCTGCCGAAGATCGGCTTCCGCTCCAAGCTGAAGAACGACACGGCCGAAGTGCTGCTGTACCAGCTGGACAAGCTCGAAGCCGGCGAGATCGATTTTGCCGCCCTCAAGGCCGCCAAGCTCGTTCCGAGCACGGCCAAGCAGGCCAAGATCGTCAAGAAGGGCGAGCTGACCAAGAAGTTCGTGCTCAAGGGCGTGCTGGCTACGGCCGGCGCCAAGGCCGCCGTCGAAGCGGCCGGCGGCAAGGTCGAGGAGTAAACGACGCATGGCGCGGAGCGGCAACGCGATGGCTGGCCTCGGTGGCGGGCTCGGTAAGTTCACCGAGCTGCGTCAACGTTTGCTGTTCGTGATCGGCGCTTTGATCGTCTACCGCATCGGCAGCTACATCCCGGTGCCGGGCGTCAACCCTCAGGCGATGGTCGAATTCATGTCGACCAAGCAGGGCACGATCGTGGACATGTTCAACATGTTCTCGGGCGGCGCCCTGCATCGCTTCAGCCTGTTCGCGCTGAACGTGATGCCGTACATCTCGGCGTCGATCATCGTCCAGCTGCTGGTGCAGATCGTGCCCAGCCTGAAGGCCATCCAGAAGGAAGGCGAGTCGGGCCGGCGCAAGATCAACCAGTGGTCGCGGATGGGCGCGATTCCGCTGGCGGTGTTCCAGGCCTGGGGCATCGCCGCCGGCCTGCAGTCCAGCATGGCGCCCAACGGCGTTCCGGTGGTGTACGCGCCGGGCATGGGCTTCATCCTGACCGCGGTGATCGCGCTGACCGCCGGCACCATGTTCCTGATGTGGCTGGGCGAGCAGATCACCGAGCGCGGCGTCGGCAACGGCGTTTCGCTGATCATCTTCGCCGGTATCGTCGCGGGCCTGCCCGCCGCGCTGCTGCAGATGTTCGAGCAGATCCGCAACGGCGACATGAGCGCGATCGCGGCCATCGCCGTGGTCCTGCTGGTGGTCGGTTTCACCTACCTGGTGGTGTTCGTCGAACGCGGCCAGCGCCGGATCACGGTCAATTACGCCCGGCGCCAGGGCGGGCGCAACGCCTACATGAACCAGGCGTCGTTCCTGCCGCTGAAGCTCAACATGGCGGGCGTGATCCCGGCGATCTTCGCCTCCAGCATCGTCATGTTCCCCGCCACCGCCGCGACCTGGTTCGCCCAGAACAACAGCGGCAGCGGCTTCTCCGGGTTCCTCCAGCGGCTCAGCCAGTGGCTGAATCCGGGTGAACCCGTGCACATGATCCTGTATGCTGGTCTGATCATCGGCTTCGCGTTCTTCTACACGGCGCTGGTGTTCAACTCGCAGGAAACCGCCGACAACCTCAAGAAGTCGGGCGCGCTGATTCCGGGCATCCGCCCGGGCAAGGCGACGGCGGATTACGTTGACGGCGTGCTGACCCGCTTGACCGCGGCCGGCGCGATTTACCTGGTGATCGTCTGCCTCCTGCCGGAGGTCATGCGTACCCAACTGGGCACCTCGTTCTACTTCGGCGGCACTTCGCTGCTGATCGTGGTGGTCGTGGTGATGGATTTCATCGCTCAAATCCAGGCTCATCTGATGTCGCATCAGTACGAAAGCCTGTTGAAGAAAGCGAACTTGAAGGGCGGCTCGCGCGGCGGTCTCGCGCGCGGGTGAGTCAGGACCGGTTCGCGCGCCAGAGTAGCGCGCGGGGCTGAGGGGGCAGGGCATCGCCTCGTTCAGCCAGTTCAGACTCGTCGCCGGAGCATGGGCACACTCCCCATGCCGGAGTTCCGTGGCACCTCTGGTGCCGCGGGGCTTCCTATTAACCCGAGACCTAGATACAATTTCCAGTTCACTCCGCCAGGATTAATCCGTCCTGGCCGCCAAACCAGTTGGAGATCGCGTTATGGCGCGTATTGCGGGCGTCAATTTGCCTGCCCAGAAGCATGTCTGGGTCGGGCTGCAAAGCATCTACGGCATCGGCCGTACCCGTTCGAAGCAGATCTGCGAAACCGCAGGTGTGACCTCGACGACCAAGATCCGTGACCTGTCCGAGCCGGAAGTCGAGCGTCTGCGCGCCGAAGTCGGCAAGTTCGTGGTCGAAGGCGACCTTCGCCGCGAAATCGGCATCGCCATCAAGCGTCTGATGGACCTGGGCTGCTACCGCGGCCTGCGTCACCGTCGCGGCCTGCCGCTGCGCGGTCAGCGTACCCGGACCAATGCCCGTACCCGTAAGGGTCCGCGCAAGGCCATCAAGAAGTAAGGGGACCTAGACCATGGCCAAGCCGGCAGCTGCCAAGACCAAGAAGAAGATCAAGCGAGTCGTCACCGACGGCATCGCCCACGTCCACGCTTCTTTCAACAACACCATCATCACGATCACCGACCGCCAGGGCAACGCGCTGTCGTGGGCGACTTCGGGCGGCGCGGGTTTCCGCGGTTCGCGCAAGTCCACCCCGTTCGCCGCCCAGGTCGCCGCCGAAAAGGCCGGCCGTGCTGCGCTCGACTACGGCGTCAAGTCGCTGGAAGTCCGCATCAAGGGCCCGGGCCCGGGTCGTGAGTCCGCCGTTCGTTCGCTGAACAACGTCGGTTACAAGATCATCAACATCATCGACGTGACGCCGATCCCGCACAACGGGTGCCGTCCGCCGAAGAAGCGTCGCGTCTGAGGAGCTGAAGAACCATGGCTCGTTATATTGGCCCCACCTGTAAGCTCGCCCGTCGCGAAGGCGCCGACCTCGGCCTGAAGTCGTCCGCGCGCGCGCTCGACTCGAAGTGCAAGCTCGAGCAGAAGCCCGGCCAGCATGGCCCGACCGCCCGCAAGGGCAAGCTGTCCGACTACGCCACCCAGCTGCGCGAAAAGCAGAAGGTCAAGCGTATCTACGGTCTGCTGGAACGTCAGTTCCGCAACTACTACAAGAAGGCCTCGACCAAGAAGGGCAACACCGGCGAGAACCTGCTGCAGTTGCTGGAAACCCGTCTGGACAACGTCGTCTACCGCATGGGCTTCGCCGTCACCCGTCCGGCCGCCCGCCAGCTGGTCTCGCACCGCGGCGTCACGGTCAACGGCAAGTCGGTCAACCTGCCGTCGTACCAGGTCAAGGCCGGCGACGCGATCGCCCTTTCCGAACGCGCCCAGAAGCAGCTGCGCGTGCAGGAGTCGCTGACCGTCTCCTCGCAGATGGACCTGTCGCCGTCGTGGGTCGAAGTCGACAGCAAGAAGTTCAGCGGCGTGTTCAAGGCTGTCCCGGATCGCGCGGACCTGCCGGCCGACATCAACGAAGCGCTGATCGTCGAGTTGTACAGCAAGTAATAGTGCAGGGCGCAGGCGGTTCCGCAACGGCACCGCCTCCGCCGGCAACCCAGGTCGGCGCGGCATACGCGCCGGCCGCTCCCTCGAACCGAGGGGGCTCCAAGAGCTAAAGCCTTCCGTCGCCCCCCGGCGGAGGTCATTGGAGACACCGAAACATGACGGTTACCGCCAACCAGGTACTGCGCCCGCGTGGTCCGCAGATCGAACGCCTCAACGGCAATCGCGCGAAAGTCGTGATCGAACCGTTGGAGCGCGGCTACGGCCACACGCTGGGCAACGCGCTGCGCCGCGTGCTGCTGTCTTCGATCCCGGGTTTCGCCATCACCGAGGTCGAAATCGACGGCGTGCTGCACGAGTACACCACGGTCGAAGGTCTGGAAGAGGACGTGCTCGAGGTTCTGCTGAACCTGAAGGACGTCGCCATCCGCATGCACACCGGCGAGTCCTCGACGCTGTCGCTGGCCAAGCAGGGCCCCGGCATCGTCACCGCCGGCGACATCAAGACCGACCACAACGTCGAAATCCTCAACACCGACCATGTGATCTGCCACCTGACCAAGGACACGGCGATCAACATGCGTCTGAAGATCGAGCGCGGCTTCGGCTACCAGCCGGCCGCTGCGCGTCGCCGTCCGGACGAAGAAACCCGCGCCATCGGCCGCCTGATGCTGGACGCCAGCTTCTCGCCGGTCCGTCGCGTCGCCTACGCCGTCGAAGCCGCGCGCGTCGAACAGCGCACCGACCTCGACAAGCTGGTGCTGGACATCGAAACCAACGGCACGATCGACGCCGAGGAAGCCGTGCGCACCGCCGCCGACATCCTCACCGACCAGCTGTCGGTGTTCGGCGACTTCACCCACCGCGACCGCGGTGCGCAGAAGCCGGCCACCAGCGGCATCGACCCGATCCTGCTGCGTCCGATCGACGACCTCGAGCTGACCGTGCGTTCGGCCAACTGCCTCAAGGCCGAGAGCATCTACTACGTCGGCGATCTGATCCAGAAGACCGAAGTCGAACTGCTCAAGACCCCGAACCTGGGCAAGAAGTCGCTCACCGAGATCAAGGAAGTGCTGGCTCAGCGCGGCCTGTCCCTCGGCATGAAGCTCGAGAACTGGCCGCCGGCCGGCATCGCTTCGCACGGGATGATGGGGTGAGTCCCGGCCTCGCTGCGCGGCACCGCCGCGCGGCCGGGGCGAACGCCCGGCGCGCTGCGCCGGGCCGGGGAACGACAGGAGTCCACGCCGGAGTAACCCGAAGCGTGGACTCCCTGCCTCAGTAACACCGCAACAAGCACCACCGCCGACGGACCCAAGTCCGCGGCCCGCCGGTCAAGGAAGGCCGGTTCGGACCATCCGCAGTCCAATGCTCCAACGCCTGGATGGCGACAGCGAAGTCCAACCGTCCCAACATTCATCAGGAACCACAGTCATGCGCCACCAGAAAGCCGGTCGTAAGTTCAGCCGCACCAGCGCCCACCGCGATGCCATGTTCACCAACATGGCGGCCTCGCTGATCAAGCACGGCCTGATCCGCACCACCCTGCCCAAGGCCAAGGAACTGCGCCGCGTCGCCGAGCCGCTGATCACCCTGGCCAAGCAGGACGGCGTCGCCAACCGCCGCCTGGCCTTCTCGCGCCTGCGCGACAAGGAAGCCGTCGGCACCCTGTTCACCACCCTGGGCCCGCGCTACGCGAGCCGTCCGGGCGGCTACCTGCGCATCCTCAAGTGCGGTTTCCGCGCCGGCGACAACGCGCCGATGGCCTATGTCGAGCTGGTGGACCGTCCGGAAGCGGCGGCCGAGTAATACCGTCCGCGCCGCATCCGGCGCGACGAACAGCCAGCACACTGGGTCTCGGCCGGGCGACGGTCGGGGTCCTTGCGAGCGAGAACCCCGGCCGAAAGGTCGGGGTTTTTGCTTTCCGGCGACGGTTACGCCGGCAACGGTTACCGCAGTAAACGTCGCGAGCCGGTATGGTCGTAGCCACGCACGCAGGAGGTTCTCGGGAAGGCAGTAGCGGGCCGCTTCGGTCCGCGGTTTCGGGTCGCAGGACCAATCGTCGCAGGGCGGCAACTTTCGCGCCGCTGGCGCAGTCCATCTGGGCTGCGGCGCGACACAGCGTTGCCCCGACTGATGCCGATCGGACATTGGCACGACCCGACCCCGACCCGTATGGTGTGTACATGAACCCTTTCAAAGCCTCCTTCCGCGTCCAGTTTCTGCTCGGTTTCCTGGCCTGTGCCGGGCTGCTGGGCTATGCCTTCTACCTCCAGCTCTACCAGCACCTGGAACCGTGCCCGCTGTGCATCTTCCAGCGCGTGGGCTTCTTCGCCCTGGGCCTGGTGTTCCTGCTCGGCGCGATCCACGGCCCGCGCAAGCCAGGCGGCCGCCGCGCCTACGGCGTGCTGGCCTTGCTGGCCTCGCTCGGCGGCATCGCCGTGGCCGGCAACCACGTCCGCCTGCAGCACCTGCCGCCGGACCAGGTCCCGGCCTGTGGCCCGGGCCTGGACTACATGCTCGAGGCGATGCCGATCGCCGGGGTGATCCGCAAAGTCATGACCGGCTCGGGCGAATGCGCCGCCGTCGACTGGAGCTTCCTCGGCCTGGCGATGCCGGCCTGGAGCCTGATCTGTTTCATCGTGCTCGCGTTGTGGGCGGCCTATGCCGCGTTCCGCGGCCGTTGACCCGGATATAGCGTCACCCGTTTCGCTGCCACCCTTCCATCCACCCCGACCCCTCCCTCTCTCGCAAGTCCAACCGGAACCAAGGAAATGAGCGCCTCCGATCGCAGCAACCTCCGTGCCGTCAATCTGCCCGCCGACTGGAGCCCGACCTCCTGGCGCGAGCGCACCGCACTGCAGTTGCCGAACTATCCGGACGCGGCCGAGTTGGACAGCGCCCTGCAGGAACTGCGCCATCTGCCGCCGCTGGTGACCTCCTGGGAAATCCTGTCGCTGAAGCAGCAACTGGCCGAGGCGCAGGAGGGCAAGCGATTTTTGCTGCAGGGCGGGGATTGCGCCGAGAGCTTCGACCAGTGCAGCTCGGACGTGATCTCCAACCGGCTCAAGGTGCTGCTGCAGATGAGCCTGGTGCTGGTGCACGGCATGCGCAAGCCGGTGGTGCGGGTGGGCCGGTTCGCCGGCCAGTACGCCAAGCCGCGTTCGGCCGACACCGAAACCATCGACGGGGTGACCCTGCCGAGCTACCGCGGCGACATGGTCAACGGCCCGGCTTTCAACGAGACCGCGCGCAAGCCCGACCCGCGGCGCATGATCAAGGCGCATGCGCGTTCGGCGATGACGATGAACTTCGTCCGCGCGCTGATCGACGGCGGCTTCGCCGACCTGCACCACCCCGAGTACTGGAACCTGAGCTGGGTCGGCCACTCGCCGCTGGCCGACGAATACCGGCGCATGGTCAATGCGATCGGCGACGCGGTGCGCTTCATGGAGACCCTGTCGGGTTCGGAAGTGCACAACCTCAACCGGGTCGACTTCTACACCTCGCACGAAGCCCTGTTGCTGCCGTACGAGGAGTCGCTGACCCGGCAGGTGCCGCGCCATTGGGGCTGGTTCAACCTCAGCACCCATTACCCGTGGATCGGCATGCGCACCGCGGCGGTCGACGGCGCCCATGCCGAATACTTCCGCGGCATCCGCAATCCGATCGCGCTCAAGGTCGGCCCGTCGGTGACCCCGGACCAGTTGCTGCGCACCGTCGACCTGCTCAATCCGGACGACGAGCCGGGCCGCCTGACCTTCATCCACCGCATGGGCGCCAGCCAGATCGCCGACAAGCTGCCGACCCTGCTCGATGCGATGCGCCGCGACGGCCGCCGCGTGCTGTGGGTCTGCGACCCGATGCACGGCAACACCGAGAGCACCAGCAACGGCTACAAGACCCGCCGCTTCCGCAACATCCGGGCCGAGATCGAAACCGCGTTCGAGCTGCACGCCGCGGCCGGTACGCGCCTGGGCGGCGTGCACCTGGAGCTGACCGGCGAGGACGTCACCGAGTGCCTGGGCGGCGCGCGCGAGCTGACCGAGAGCGATCTGGAACGCGCCTACCGTTCCACCGTCGATCCGCGCCTGAACTACGAGCAGGCGCTGGAAGTGGCGATGCTGATCGTGCGCAAGCAGGCGCAGATCGCGGCGCCGGCGTAAGGCCGGGATCCTCGCCCCAAGAAGAGCCCGCCGTTCGGCGGGCTTTTTTTTGGGGCGGGATTCGGGATTGGTGGGAGCGGGTGCGCGCGATCGTGTGCGGGGCGGGTTCTTGAACAAGGCGCGAGTGGGCGGGACCGGGCCGTCGTAGCGGCGCGCAGGGACGAGGTGTCGTCGGTTCGCGGCGGTTTTGCGGACCTTCGTCGCGGTTGGCGCGGCTTGCGTCGCAAGCGCGCCGTCGTGCGTCGCGAGGGGCGTCTATGATGCGCGTCTTTCCATGGAGGAACGCGATGCGACGGTTTGCGATGATGACGTCCTGCCTGTTGGCCTGCGCCGCACTCGCGGCCTGCGGCGGAGCCGGCAGCGACGATGCGGCGGCGCCCGCCGCCGAAAGCGCGGCCGATCGCGGCGATGCCGCCGCGGCGGCCGAGACCGAGACCGAAGCCGAGGACGGCGACGAGGCGCAGGCCGTGCCGCAGTTCCCGGTGATTCCCGCCATCGTCGTGCCCGACATCGTCGGCGTCTCGCCCGCGCAACGCGCGCTGGAGAGCTCGATCCAGGACGTGCTCGATCCGGTGGCCGGGATCAGCGTCAAGCCGGCGCGTTGCGACTCCGGCGGCCAGCTGCTGGCCGACGGCGGCCTGACCAGCGTGGACGCGCAAGGGCGCTGGACCCGCAACAGCGGCCAGGGCGCGTTCCAGCTCGGCGCCGACGGCAGCGGCAGCGCCAACTACGAAGGCGGCCAGATCGTGGTCAACGCCGACGGCAGCGGTTCGATCAACGCTTCCTCGGGCAAGGCGCCGTCCGGCGACGAGGAGGACGACGAAGACGGCCCGGCCCGCGGTCCGATCGTCGAGGTGAAAGCGGACGGTTCGGGGAGCTACACCGGCCCGGCCGGCCAGATCGCGCTCGACGGCAAGGGCGGCGGCAGCTGGAACGACGAGCACAACCAGATCCGCAACAACGGCGACGGCAGCGGCAGCTGGAACGGCCCGCTCGGCCTGGTGGTGGTGAACAAGGACGGCTCCGGCACCTGGAACGGTCCCGACGAGATGGTGCGCAACCACGGCGACGGCACCGGCACCGTCGGTACGCCGGGCCGCAAGGTGAAGATGGCGCCGCTGCCGAAGTTGGCCCCGGCCGGCAAGTTTCCGCCGCTGGCGAAGTTCTCGTTGCCGGGCGCGCCCTGCGGCTACGTGATCACCTTGAGCGATCGGGTGCTATTCGACTTCGACAAGTCCGACATCCGCGCCGATGCGGCGGAAGTGCTGGATGCGCTGGCGAAGGCGTTGGCCAGGGTCAAGACCACCGGCCTGGAGATTCGTGGCCACACCGATTCCAAGGGCGCCGACGACTACAACCAGGCTTTGTCGGAGCGGCGCGCCCGCTCTGTGGTCGGCGCGCTGCAGCAGCGCGGCGCCGCCGCGGACGCCGCGGCGAAGGGATATGGCGAAACCCAGCCGGTGGCGCCCAACGAGGTCGCCGGCCAGGACGACCCGGCCGGCCGCCAGCTCAACCGGCGCGTCGAGATCTTCGTCAGGACTTGAGTCAGCGCACCACTCGGCCGGCTTTTACGGTTCATCTCTCTGTAGCCGTTGCTGTTCCCCCTTTGAAAAAGGGTGAGAGCGTGCGCTTGCGAACCGCAGGTTCGCGCACGATCGAACGCCAGCAGGCTATGCCTGCTGGCCGGACGGGTAGGGGGGATTTGCTTTGGCCTTGCCCTGAAGCGAGCAAAAGCAAATCCCCCGCGCCGCCGCTCTCTCGCTCGTATGCAACGACGCAAGGCGCGCGCCCCCTTTGCTAAAGGGGGCGATGTTGAAGGTGCCGCTGCGCAGGGACGATGCGGACGGCGTGGAAGGCGTCGCTTCGTAGGGAGCGACCCGACGGATCGATGCAGAAGGCGTCGCCTCGGCCGAAGAGAGCGGTGCGCCGTCGTTTCCCGCACTCGCATTTGCCTTTCCCCCCTTTGAAAAAGGGGGGGTAGGGGGATTTGCTTTGGCTCTCGTCTTGAACCGAGCAGAAGCAAATCCCCCGCGCCGCCGCTCTCTCGGCCGAGGCGACGCCTTCTGCATCGATCCGTCGGGTCGCTCCCTACGAAGCGACGCCTTCCACGCCGTCCGCATCGTCCCTGCGCAGCGGCACCTTCAACATCGCCCCCTTTGGCAAAGGGGGCGATGTTGAAGGTGCCGCTGCGCAAGGGGCGATGCCGGCGGCATGGAAGGCGTTGCTTCGTAGGGCCCGCTGGCCGGGCAGGGGGATTTGCTCTTCGGCTCTCGCCTCAGGGATTCACGCTCGCCGGATAGCGTGGCGCGCGCCGCGCGCGGGTGGCTTGTTCGAAGGCGTAGCCGAGCGAGAGCAGGCGCGCGTCGCTCCAGCGCGGGCCGATGAAGGCCAGGCCGACCGGCAGGCCCTGCGCTTCGCCCATCGGCACGCTCAGGCTGGGGTAGCCGGCGACCGCGGCGGCGCCCCAGCTGGCGCCGCCGAAGGCGTCGCCGTTGACCGGGTCGGCCATGAACGCCGGCGTGGTGGCCGGGGCGATCAGCGCGTCCAGGCGGTGTTTCTTGAGCGCCGCGTCGATGCCTTGCGCGCCGGCGAGCTGGCGCGCGCGGGCGGCGGCCTTGCGGTAGGCCGGCTCGCTCAGCGGGCCTTTCTTCGCCGCCTGCTCGAACAGCTCCTGGCCGAAGAACGGCAGCTCGCGCGCGGCCTGGGCGCGGTTGAACGCGATCAGTTCGTCCAGCGTCTTGAACGGCGCGTCGCTGTCGCGCAGATAACGCTGCAGGCCGTCCTTGAATTCGTACAACAGCACTTCGAACTCGGCCGCCTCCCACTTGCCCTGGGTCGGCAGGCGCACCTCGACCACGGTCGCGCCGGCCTCGCGCATCGCCTGCAGCGCGCGTTGCAGCGCCGCGTCCTGGTCGGGGTGGGGGCGCACGCCGTGGTCGCGCAGCAGGCCCAGGCGCGCGCCGCGCAGGGCGTCGGCGTCGAGCGCGGCGAGGTAGTCCTGCGCGCGCTTGCCGGCGGCGGCACGGGCGGCGCTGTCGCTTCCCGCTTCGGCCGCGGCCAGGACGTTGAGCAGCTGCGCCGCGTCGGCGACGCTGCGCGCCATCGGTCCGGCGCTGTCCTGGCTGTGCGAGATCGGGATGATGCCGGCGCGGCTGACCAGGCCGACGCTGGGCTTGAAGCCGACCAGGCCGTTCATCGCCGAGGGGCACAGGATGCTGCCGTCGGTTTCGGTGCCGACCCCGACCGCGGCCAGGCTGGCGGCGATCGCAGCGCCGGTGCCGCTGCTGGAACCGCAGGCGCTGCGGTCCAGCGCGTAAGGGTTGCGGGTGAGGCCGCCGCGCGCGCTCCAGCCGGAGGTCGAGCGGGTGGAGCGGAAATTGGCCCACTCGCTGAGGTTGGTCTTGCCCAGGATCACCGCGCCGGCCGCACGCAGCGCGACGACCAGCGGCGCGTCCTGGTTCGGCCGGTGCTCGGCCAGGGCCAGCGAGCCGGCCGAGTTGGCCATCGGCCGCGCGTCGATATTGTCCTTGAGCAACACCGGGATGCCGTGCAGCGGCCCGCGCACGCGCCCGGCCTTGCGTTCGGCATCCAGCGCGCGCGCCTCGGCCAGCGCCTGCGGGTTGAGTTCGATCACCGCGTTGAGGCGCGGGCCGGCGTCGTCGAGCGCGGCGATGCGGGCCAGGTAGGCCTCGGTCAGGCGCGCGCTGCTGAGATCGCCGCCGGCCATGCGCGCGGCCAGGGTGGCCAGGTCGGCTTCGACGATGCGCTGCGGATCGGCGGGCAGGCGGCCGGCGGGCGCGTCCGCGGCGGCGGGGCGCTGCGCCGCCGGCGGCGCGCCGGCGCACGCGGCCAGGGCCAGGGCCGATGCCAGCGCCAAGGCGCGGTAGCGCAGGACGGCGGACGGAGCGGACATGGCATTCCCCCTGCGATGGCTCGACCGAGTATGCCCGCAGCCGGGCCGGTCGCGCTCAGGTCGCGCTGTCGCCCGGCTCGGCGCCGCCCGGCGCCGCGCGCAACGGGCGACGATAGACGAACGGCGGCGCCGGGGCCTGCGCTTCGCGTTCGGCCAGCGCGCGCACCCGGGCGTGGTCGGGCGAACGCTCGCAGACCGGGTCGAGGGTGTCGGCGCGGCCGCTCAGCGCCAGGGCCTGGCAGCGGCAACCGCCCCAGTCGCGTTCGCGATGCTCGCAGCCGCGGCAGGGTTCGGGCATCCAGTCGGTGCCGCGGAAGCGCGCGAACGCCTCCGACTCGCGCCAGATCTCGCCCAGGCTGCGTTCGCGCACCGAGTCGAAATGCAGGCCGTCGATGGTTTCGGCGGCATGGCAGGGCAGCACCTTGCCTTCCGGGCTGACGTTGACGAAGCGCTGCGCCCAGCCGCCCATGCAGGCCTTGGGCCGGCGCGCGTAGTAGTCGGGGGTGACGTAATCGATGATCAGCCGCCCGCGCAGGCGTTCGCGCGCGGCCTCGACCGCGGCGGTCGCGGCCTCGAGCTGTTCGCGGCTCGGCATCAGCGCGGCGCGGTTGCGCAGGCCCCAGCCGTAGTACTGGGTGTGGGCGACTTCCAGCCGGCCGGCGCCGAGTTCCAGCGCCAGCTCGATCATCGCCGCGACGCGTCCGGCGTTGTGGCGGTGGATCACCGCGTTGAGGGTCAGCGGCAGATCCAGTTCGCGGCACCACTGCGCCAGGGCGAGCTTGCGTCGGTGCGCGCCCTGGTAGCCGGCGATGCGGTCGGCGCCGGTCGGCTCGCTGTCCTGCAGGCTCAGTTGCAGATGGTCGAGGCCGGCCTGCTGCAGGGCCTGCAGGCGCGCGCGGTCCAGGCCGATGCCGGAGGTGATCAGATTGGCGTACAGGCCCAGCGCGCGGGCGCGCGCGACCAGTTCGGCCAGATCCTTGCGCAGGGTCGGTTCGCCGCCGGAGAAATGCACCTGCAGCGCGCCTAGTTCGGCGGCTTGGTCGAGCACGCGCAGCCAGTCGGCGGTGGCCAGTTCCTCGCGCGGGCCGACCAGGCGCAGCGGGTTGGAGCAGTAAGGGCAGGCCAGCGGGCAGCGATGGGTGAGCTCCAGCAGCACCGCCAGCGGCGGCACCGGCGCGCGTCGCGCGATCGCGTCGGGCGCCAGCGGCACGGCGTTCATGTCGTCGGCGCCAGGGCCAGCAGGCGGCGTTCGAGCAGGGTCGCGAACAGCTCGCCGACGTCGGCGGCGACTTCGCCCGGTTCGGCGCCGTACTCGGCGGCCAGCGCGGCGACGATCGCGTCGACGCGGGTCGCGCCGTCGACGCGGGCGAGCACGGCGTGGGCGATCTCGTCGAGCTCGACCACCCGCTCGGGCGCCAGCAGCACCCACTGATCGCGCGCGCGGTCGTGCTGCAGGCGCACCCCGGGCGGGAAGCGCGGCACCGCGTCCGGCGCCGGCGATTGCGGCGTCGCGCTCATGCGCCCGGCTCCGACGGGGACGCGCCCGATCTGGTCCGATCCGGCACGAACGCGCCCGGCGGCGGCAGGCGCGGTTCGACGTAGGCGAAATGCAGCGCGTCGAGCATCGACCACAGCACCTCGCACTTGAAACGCAGCGCGGCGCAGACCGCATCCTGCTGCTCGCGGCTGCGGGCGTGGCGCAGCACGTAGTCGAGGGCGAAGTCGGCGTCCTGCGGCGCTTGGTGCAGGCGCGAGTCGAAATAGGCCAGCGCCTGCTTGGACACGAAGTCGTAGTTGGCCAGCATGCCGGCGACGCGTTGGCCGATGATGGTCGGCGCGAACAGCTCGGTCAGCGAGGAGGCGATCGCCTCCAGCAGGCTGCGCTCGCGCACGAACTGGATATAGGCCTGGGCGGCGAAACGGGTCGCCGGCAGCAGCCCGCGCCCGGACTCGACCAGTTCGCGGTCCAGGCCCAGCGCATCGGTCAGGCGCAGCCAGCGGGCGATGCCGCCCTCGTCGGGGCCGTCGCCGTCGTGGTCGACGATGCGCTGGCGCCAGACCCGGCGCAGTTGCGGGTCTTCGATCCGGGCCAACAGGGCCGCGTCCTTGAGCGGAATGCAGCGCTGGTACTCGTAGCGGTTCAGCGCCCAGGCCTGGACCTGGCCGCGGTCGAGGCGGCCGCCGTGGAGCAGGGCGTGGAAGGGGTGCTGGTCGTGGTAGCGCTCGGCGCCGATCGCGCGCAGCCGCGCTTCCAGTTCGGCCGCGCTCAGCGCGCGCGCGGCGTCGGCATCGGTGCGAGCGCCGGCCGGGTCGAGCGGCGACGGGGCGGGGCGGGCGTTCACAGCTGGATCTCCATGCCGTCCTCGGCGACTTCCCAGCCCTGCGCGCCGGCGTGGGCGCGCTCCGGCGAGGCCTCGTCGAGCAGGGGATTGGTGGTATTGAGGTGCACGAACACCTTGCGCGCGACCGCCAGCCCGGCGAACGCGGCCAGGGTGCCGTGCTCGCCGGCCACGCTCATGTGGCCCATGCGCGCGCCGGTCTTGCTGCCGACGCCGGCGCGGATCAGTTCGTCGTCGTGCCAGACGGTGCCGTCGAAGAACACCAGCGCGGCGCCGCGCACGCGTTCGCGCAGGGCGTCGGTCATCGCCGCGCAGCCGGGAATGTAATAGCAACGCTCGCGGCCGTCGTCGATTTCCAGGCCCAGGGTGTGTTCGGCGTCGCCGGCCAGGTCCTCGACCCGCGACTCCATGAACAAGGGCACCTTGCCAGGCACGGCGAAGGCGGTCACGCGCAGGCCGAGCGGAGCCTCGAGCCCGTCGATGTCCTTCGGCGCGTCCAGCGCCAGCGCGCGGCGGCGCACGTAGGCCGGGTCCAGCGCGTCGAAGATCGGGTTGTCGCGCAGCAGTTGGTGTACGCGCGCGCTGGCCCACAGGTCGAAGCGCTGGCGTTCGCGCATCGACAGCAGGCCGGCGATGTGGTCGATCTCGCCGCTGCTCAGCAGCACCGCCTCGATCGGCGAATGGCGCAGGCCCTGGCGCGGCCACAGCTGCGGCGCGGCCAGCACTTGCTGGCGGAAATCCGGCGAGGCGTTGATCAGCAGCCAGCGTTCGCCGTCGGCGCTGACCGCCACGCTGGCCTGGGTGCGGCGCTTATGCCCCGGCGCCTGGCGCCAGGCCTGGCGGCTACCGGGGGTGTTGCAGTTCCACTGCGGATAGCCGCCTCCGGCCGCCGCTCCGAGCACGACGATGCGCATCATCGCCGGCCCGCATCGGCACCGGGCCTCGCGCGCGTCGCGGCGGCGGAAGCGGACATGCTCAGAACAGATCGCCGGACGAGTACGAATTGATTTCGCAGCCGACCGAGATCTCGCGGATCTGAGGCTTGGACCAGGTCTTCATGAGCGTTCCTCGTTGGGGAGTGGGACGGTCGCGGCGGGTCGGCCGCGACTTGCCGACGATACACCGCGGCCCGCGGCCGCGCCTGTGATTGGCGGCCGAATCGCGGCCCGGCGAGCGGGCGCAGACGGCGGTCGCGGCGCGCTCAGCGACGCCGTTTGGCCAGATCGCGGGCGAGAACCCAGACCACGATCACGTTGATCGCCAACACCGCCACCGACAGCCAGCCCGGATGACGCCACAGCGCGTACAGGTCGACCGGCAGGTACAGCGCGGCGCCGATGCAGCCCAGCCACGAGGCCCAGGCGCGCGCCTTCCACAGGCCCCAGGCCTCGAGCAGGCGCAGCAGGCCGTAAGCGAGCGCGATCGCCGCGGCCAGGTGCACCGAGTCCGGGTCGATGCCGCGCGCCAGCCAGGCCACCGCGCCGTGCGCGGGATCCAGGTGGAAGCGTGCGATCAATTCTTCGATCCAGCGCTGCAGCGGCGCCGGGCCGAGCAGTTCCAGGCCGCTGGCCGCCGACAGCGCCAGCACGCCCTTGGCCGCTTCCAGCGCGGCGATCGCGTGCAGGCCGCGGTGCGCCGTGGGCGCGGGGTCGTAGCCAGGGGACGCGTTCATCGCGCGGCGCGGCGGTGGGCCCGGATCGGGCCGGTCGGAACCAGGAGACGCATGCGGGCGGTGATCCTCAGGGCGCGGAGAGGGCGCGAACGGGGCGAGGACCGCAACGCGGGCGCGGCCCGCGTCGGACGCCTTGCCTCTCCCGGCGAGCGGGAGAGCAAGGACATGGGGATGCGGCGGCGAGCTTCAAGCGGGCCGCCGCGGCGGCGCATCAGGCGGCGCGCGAAGCGCGCTTGCGGTCGCTTTCGGTGAGGAACTTCTTGCGCAGGCGGATTTCCTTCGGGGTGACTTCGACCAGCTCGTCGTCCTCGATGAAGTCCAGCGCCTGTTCCAGGGTGTACTTGATGGCCGGGGTCAGCTTGATCGCGTCGTCCTTGCCCGAAGCGCGCATGTTGGTCAGCGGCTTGGTCTTGATCGCGTTGACGGTCAGATCGTTGTCCTTGGAGTGGATGCCGATCAGCTGGCCTTCGTACACGTTGTCGCCTTCGGCGGCGAACAGGCGGCCGCGCTCTTCCAGCGGTCCCAGCGCATAGGCCGGCGTGGCGCCCGGCGCGTTGGCGATCATCACGCCGTTCAGGCGCTTGGCGATCGCGCCGGTTTCCTTCGGGCCGTAATGGTCGAACACGTGGAACAGCAGGCCCGAGCCTTGGGTCAGGGTGCGGAACTCGTTCTGGAAGCCGATCAGGCCGCGCGCCGGGATCTCGTAGTCCAGGCGCACGCGGCCCTTGCCGTCGGGCTCCATGTTCTTCAGCTGGGCCTTGCGGATGCCCAGCTTCTCCATCACGCCGCCCTGGTGCTGCTCTTCGATGTCGACCACCAGCTGCTCGATCGGCTCCATCAGCTGGCCGTCGATTTCCTTGATGATCACTTCCGGGCGCGACACGGCCAGTTCGAAGCCTTCGCGGCGCATGTTCTCGATCAGCACCGACAGATGCAGCTCGCCGCGGCCGGAGACCAGGAACTTGTCCGGGTCGGAGCCTTCCTCGACCTTCAGCGCGACGTTGTGCAGGGTCTCGCGCTCCAGGCGCTCGCGCAGCTGGCGGCTGGTGAGGAACTTGCCGCCGCTGTATTCCTTGTGGCCGGCGAACGGCGAGTTGTTGACCTGGAAGGTCATGCTGATGGTCGGCTCGTCGACAGTCAGCGCGGGCAGCGCTTCCGGCGCGTCGAGCGCGCACACGGTGTCGGAGATCGACAGGTCGGTGACACCGGCGATGGCGACGATGTCGCCGGCGCCGGCTTCCTCGGTCTCGATGCGCTCCAGGCCCATGAAGCCCAGCACCTGCACGATCTTGCCCTGGCGCTTCTTGCCTTCGCGGTCGATGACGCTGACCGGCATGTTCTTCTTGACCTTGCCGCGCTGGATGCGGCCGATGCCGATCAGGCCGACGAAGTTGCTGTAGTCCAGCTGGCTGATGCGCATCTGGAACGGGCCGTCCTCGTCCACCTGCGGCGGCGCGACGTGCTTCATGATCGCTTCGTACAGCGGGGTCATGTCGCCCGAGCGCGCGGCGTCGTCGAGGCTGGCGTAACCGTGCAGCGCCGAGGCGTAGACGATCGGGAAGTCGAGCTGCTCGTTGGTGGCGCCGAGCTTGTCGAACAGGTCGAACACCTGGTCGATGACCCAGTCCGGACGCGCGCCCGGGCGGTCGATCTTGTTGACCACCACGATCGGCTTGAAGCCCATCGCGAAGGCCTTCTGGGTGACGAAGCGGGTCTGCGGCATCGGGCCGTCCATCGCGTCGACCAGGATCAGCACCGAGTCGACCATCGACAGCACGCGCTCGACCTCGCCGCCGAAGTCGGCGTGGCCCGGGGTGTCGACGATGTTGATCCGGTTGCCCTGCCAGGTGATGGCGGTGTTCTTGGCCAGGATGGTGATGCCGCGTTCCTTTTCCTGGTCGTTGCTGTCCATCGCGCGCTCGGCCAGCACCGTGCGTTCGGACAGGGTGCCCGACTGCTTCAACAGGCAGTCGACGAGGGTGGTCTTGCCATGGTCGACGTGGGCGACGATGGCGATATTGCGCAGGCGTTCGATGGACATGCGAGGGGACGCCGCGAGGCGCTATAGCTGAGGAAGGTAGCCGATCATTATAGCCAGCAACGGTGACCGCCCGCTCAATGCGGCCGAATCGGCAACCGAAAGGGGGCTCTTTCGGGTGGTTTCGGTGGGGCGGGGGGGGGGGCGGCGCCATGCGCCAGCTGGAGGCCTGTTCATGGCCGCATTGGCGTGTGGGATTTGCTCTTGATCCTGCGATTTCGGAGCCAGCGCACTTGGAGCCAGCGCGCCGGCGCGCCGGGCGCGCGCGGCCTGGTCGGCGCAGCGTTCGCCGCCGAGCCGACCGACCCGAGCCTGGCCGCCCGACCTGCCGCCCGCCGGATCCAGGTCCGGCCATGGCCCGAACCGGCCCGGCCCCGGCATGCGGGTATGCTATGCGGCTCCCTCACCGAACCGAGCCCGGACCATGAGCCTGATCGCCAATTTCGACACCGACCGCGGCACCATCCGCGTCGAACTCGCCGCCGACAAGGCGCCGCTGACCGTCGCCAACTTCGTCAACCTGGCCCAGCGCGGCTTCTACGACGGCCTGAACTTCCACCGCGTCATCCCCAACTTCATGATCCAGGGCGGCTGCCCGCAGGGCACCGGCACCGGCGGCCCGGGCTACCGCTTCGAGGACGAGACCCGCAACGGCCTGACCCATCAGCGCGGCGTGCTGTCGATGGCCAACGCCGGCCCGGGCACCAACGGCAGCCAGTTCTTCATCACCCACATCGTCTGCGACTGGCTGGACGGCAAGCACACCGTGTTCGGCAAGGTCCTGGAAGGCCTGGACGTGGTCGACGCGGTCAAGCAGGGCGACAAGATCAAGTCGGTCAAGATCGAGGGCGATGCCGCCGCCGCGCTGGCCGCCAAGGCCGACCGCGTCGCCGAGTGGAACAAGATCCTGTCGGCCTGATCGCTCGCGCCGAAGCATCGCCGTAGCTGCGAACGGCCCGGGAGCGATCCCGGGCCGTTCGCGTTTGCGGGCGCCCGTGGCCGCGACCGAGCGCGCCGTGCCAGCGCAGCCTCGCGCCCTGCGGCCGTCCGGGATCCCCGGTTCCGGCCTGGGTGCGCCGGCGCCCGCCGATCCGCCCGCCACGACCGGCACACGCACGCGCCCGGCCGCGCATCGGCCACCGGTCCGGCCATCGCCGCACGGATCCGCCTTGTTCCGCACGCGTCCGCACGGCGCCGCGCGCGCATCGCGCCGCACGGCCCGGGGCGGGCGCTGTGCTACCATTTTGCGGCTCGATCCGGCGGTTTCGCAGCCTTCGGGAACCCCGTCGCGCACCTCTCCCGCACGTTCCCGACGTACCCGACCCCACGAGGTTTTTACGATGCCCCAGCTCGCCCGGCGCATCGGTCGCGCCAAGCCCAGCGCGATCATGCAGGTTGCCGAAAAGGCCAAGCGGCTCAAGGCCGAAGGCCGCGACATCATCAGCTTCTCGATCGGCGTTCCCAACTTCCTGCCCGGCGAGCACGTCTACGCCGCGGTGCGCGAAGCGCTCGCCAAAGACAGCGGCCAGTACGGCAGCAACCGCGGCGCCGACGCGCTGCTGGATGCCTTCATCGAGCACATGGGCAAGATCGGCCTGACCGGCTACGGCCGGGTCAACTGCGCCACCGGCATCGGCGCCAAGCATGTGATCTACAACATCGCCGAAGCGCTGCTCGACGAAGGCGACACGATCGCGTTCCCGACCCCGTACTGGACCAGCTATCTCGACATCGCCGAGATCGTCAACGCCAAGATCGACCTGCTGCCGTGCCCGGCTTCGCAGGACTACAAGCTCACCCCGGAGCAGCTCGACGCCGCGCTGGCGAAGAAGCCCAAGGTGTTCTTGTTCAACAACCCGTCCAACCCGACCGGCATGGTCTACGGGAAGGAAGAAATCGACGCGCTGGCCGACGTCGTGGCCAAGTATCCGGACACCTGGATCATCACCGACGACATCTACAACCGGATGGTGTTCGACGGCCTGGGCTACCACAACTTCGTCCACGCCCGTCCGGAATTGCGCGACCGGGTGATCTTCATCGACTCGCTGTCCAAGACCTACGGCATGCCGGGTTGGCGCGTGGGCTTCATGGCCGGGCCGGAGTCGGTCGCCCAGGCCGTGACCACGATGAACTCCAACCACATCACCAACGTGCCGGAGATCGTCACCGCCGCCGCGGTGGCCGCGCTGGCCGGCCCGCAGGACGTGCCGACCCAGAAGTGCGCCGAGTTCCAGGCCAAGCGCGACCAGGTCATGGCGGTGATGAACGCCATCCCGGGCGTGATCTGCCCGCGTCCGCAGGGCGCGTTCTACGTGTTCCCCGACATCAGCGTCGCGTTCGGCAAGACCCACCAGCCCAGCGGCCTGAAGATCGGCAACGACATGGACCTGTGCAACGCGCTGCTGGAAACCAAGGGCGTGGCCTGCGTGCCGGGCTCGGCGTTCGGCGAGACGCGCGCGCTGCGCATCAGCTACACCTGTCCGACCCCGCAGCTGGCCCCGGGCCTGCAGCGCTTCCAGGAATTCTTCGCCGAGCTCGCCTGAGCCCGGCAAGAACTTCCAGGCCACCCCAGACGATCCGGAGAAAGGAAGCCCATGCGTGTAACCACCGTGCTCTGGATCGCTCTGGCGGCCGCCGTCGGCATCGGCGGCGCCAAGGCGCTCAAGTCCGGCAGCCTGGCCGGGCTGTTCTCCTCGCGCCCGGCCGAACTGCTGCCGGACGATCCGCGCCGCAGCACCGGCGACAAGCGCATCGTCATGCTCGCCGCGGAGTGGTGCGGCTACTGCGAGAAGCTGCGCAAGGACTTCGAGCTGGCCGATGTGCGCTACCGCATCATCGACATCGACACCGCCGAGGGCCAGCGCGCGATGAGCGCGGTCGGCGCGCGCGGCGTGCCGGTGACCATCGTCGGCCAGGACATTGTCTACGGCTACAACATGGACGAGATCAAGCAGCGGCTGGAGCCGCTGGGCTACCGCCTGTAAGCGCGGCCGCTTCGTCCCCCCGTTCGCGGGCCGCGCGCCCGCATCCGTTCAACCTGCGATCCCATCTGCGATCCAATAGCGAAGGAAACACCCCATGAAGACTCCCGTCCGCGTTGCCGTCACCGGTGCTGCCGGCCAGATCGGCTATGCCCTGCTGTTCCGCATCGCTTCCGGCGAAATGCTCGGCAAGGACCAGCCGGTCATCCTGCAGATGCTGGAACTGCCGCTGGAGAAGGCCCAGGCCGCGCTCAAGGGCGTGATGATGGAGCTGGAAGACTGCGCCTTCCCGCTGCTGGCCGGCATGGTCGGCACCGACGATCCCAAGGTCGCGTTCAAGGACGCCGACTACGCCCTGCTGGTCGGCGCGATGCCGCGCGGCCCGGGCATGGAGCGCAAGGACCTGCTGCTGAAGAATGCCGAGATCTTCACCGTGCAGGGCAAGGCCCTGAACGACGTCGCCTCGCGCAACGTCAAGGTGCTGGTGGTCGGCAACCCGGCCAACACCAACGCCTACATCGCCATGAAGTCGGCGCCGGACCTGCCGGCCAAGAACTTCACCGCGATGCTGCGCCTGGACCATAACCGCGCGCTGTCGCAGCTGGCCGCCAAGGCCGGCGTCGCCGTCGCCGAAATCAAGAACATGGTGGTGTGGGGCAATCACAGCCCGACCATGTACCCGGACTACCGCTTCGCCACCGTCGGCGGCCAGTCGCTGAAGGACAAGATCAACGACGCCGACTGGAACGCCAACACCTTCATCCCGGTGGTCGGCAAGCGCGGCGCGGCGATCATCGAAGCGCGCGGCCTGTCCTCGGCCGCGTCGGCCGCCAACGCCGCCATCGACCACATGCGCGACTGGGCCCTGGGCACCAACGGCGACTGGGTGACCATGGGCGTGCCGTCCGACGGCAGCTACGGCATTCCGGTCGGGGTGATGTACGGCGTGCCGGTGACCTGCGCCAACGGCGAGTACACCCGCATCGAAGGCCTGGACGTCGACGCGTTCAGCCGCGCCGCGATGGACAAGACCCTGGCCGAGCTGGAAGAAGAGCGCGCCGGCGTCGCCCACCTGCTGGGCTGATCCGCGGCTTCATGCAAGACCCGCAACGGGGCGGCTTCGGCCGCCCCGTTTCGTTTCCGCCGCCGCCCGCGCCGGCGGCATGGAACACTGCGCCGCCGCGAACCGGCCGGAGCGTGTAGCATCGGTTCCGCTCCGCCTGCCGGGAGCGCCCGGGACCGCCCATGAGCGACGCGCTGCGCCTGTTGATCGCCGACGACCATCCGATGTTCCGGGCGGCGCTGCGGCACGCGCTGGGCGAGGTGCTGCCGGGCGCCGGGATCGTCGAGGTCGCCAGCCAGAGCGCGCTGGAAGCGGCGATCGCCGGCGGCGAGGCCTTCGACCTGGCCATGCTCGACCTGATGATGCCGGGCGCGATGGGCTTCTCCTCGCTGGTGTTCGCGCGCGGCCAGCGTCCGGAGCTGCCGGTGGTGATCATCTCCTCCAACGAACACCCGCGCACGATCCGCCGCGCGCAGCAGTTCGGCGCGTCCGGCTTCGTGCCCAAGTCGGCCCCGGCCAGCGTGCTCGGCGAAGCGGTGACCGCGGTGCTGGCCGGCAAAGTCTGGTTCCCGCCGCTGCAGGCCGAACGCGACGAAGGCGACGCCCAGCTCGCCGACCGCCTGGCCCAGCTGACCCCGCAGCAGTTGCGGGTGCTGATGCGCCTGGCCGACGGCCTGCTCAACAAGCAGATCGCCTACGAACTGTCGCTGGCCGAGAACACGGTCAAGATCCACGTCACCGCGATCCTGCGCAAACTCGGCTGCCACTCGCGCACCCAGGCCGCGGTGCTGGTCAAGGGCCTGTCGCTGGAAGAAGACGCCAGCGGCCTGCACGATCAGGCCAACGGCCTGCGTTAGCCTTCCCCGTTTCGCTGTCCGTGCTGTTCCCCCCTTTGAAAAAGGGGGGGGATTTGCTTTGGCTTTGTCGAAACGCAAAGCCAAAGCCAGAGCAAATCCCCCACGCCATTGCCCCCATGCCCAGACTTCGTGCCGGCGCAGGGCGCAGCCCCCTTTTTCAAAGGGGGCGAGTTATCGCTAAGCGACGAGTTGTCGCGCCCCAACCAAGACTAGCCGCGCCGTTCCCCCCTTTGAAAAAGGGGGGCTAGGGGGGATTTGCTCTTGCTCCTCGCCCAGTACGCCACCGCCTCCCGGCCGCTTCATTCCCCTCGCGCGAGCAAGCGCATCGCCAGCGCGCGCAGCGCCGCCGGCTTGAGCGGTTTGGGCAGGAAGTGCCAGCCGCGCTCGAGCGCGCGCGGGCGCAGGCCGGGGTCGGCGTCGGCCGACATCAGCACCAGCGGCGGCAGCCCCTGCCACAGCGCTTGCAACTGCGTGGCCAGTTCGAAGCCGGTGCGGTCGCCGAGCCGGTAATCGAGCAGCAGCAGCTCGGGCCTCGGCGCGTCGGCGGCCAGGGCCAAGGCCTGCGCCGCGCTGCCCGCGCTCTCGACCGCGCAGCCCCAGTCGGCCAGCAAGCCCTGCGCGGCCAAGCGCGAGGGCGGGTCGTCGTCGACCACCCAGACGCGGCGGCCGCGCAGCATCGGGTCGTGCTCGGTGTCCGCCATCGCCGGAGCGGGCTGTACCGGTGCCGACGGGGGCTGCGCGACCTCCGCCTGGCGCGCATAAGGCACCTCGACCGAGAACACGCTGCCGCGCCCGGGCCAGGAGCGCACCGCGATGCGATGGCCGAGCAGCTGCGCGACCCGGCGCACGATCGCCAGGCCCAGGCCGGCGCCGCGCGCCGGCGCTTCGACGCCGACGTCCAGGCGCTGGAATTCTTCGAAGATCAGTTCGCGCTTGGCTTCCGGAATGCCCGGGCCGGTATCCCAGACCTCGATCCGCACGCCCTCGCGCAAGCGCCGCGCGCCGAGCACGATGCGGCCCGCGCGCGGAGTGAACTGCAAGGCGTTGGAGAGGAAGTTCTGCACGATCCGGCGCAGCAGCACTTCGTCGCTGTCGACCATCGCGCCGCTGGCGATGCAGTGCAGGCGCAGACCGCGCGATTCGGCCAGGATGCGGAACTGGCCTTCGATCGCGTCGAACACCCGCGCCAGCGGCAGCGCGCCGCGGCGCACTTCCAACGCGCCCGATTCCAGCCGCGAGATGTCGAGCAGGCTGGACAGGATGTCGTCCTGCGCGGTCAGCGCGGCTTCGATCCGGTCGGCCAGTTCGCGGCTGTCCGCATCGACCCGCCGGCGCAGCGAGGACAGATACATCCGCGCCGCGTTCAAGGGTTGCAGCAGGTCGTGCACCGCCGCGGCGACGAAGCGGGTCTTGTAGCGGTTGGCGCGCTCGGCTTCGCCCTTGGCCGTCTGCAGGTCGCTGGTGCGCTGCTCGATGCCGCGTTCCAGGCTGTCGGCCAGGCTGCGCAGGTCGCGCGCGGCCTGCTTGTAGGCGGTGATGTCGGCATAGCTGGTGACGAAGCCGCCGTCGGGCATCGGGTTGCCGCGGATCTCGATCACCGTACCGTCGGGGCGCTCGCGTTCGTGCAGATACGGCTGGCCGCGCTGCAAATGCTCGAGCCGGCGCCGGATCGCGTCCTCGGGATCGGGGCCGAGCAGGCCGCGGCGCGCGTTGTAGCGGATCAGGTCCTCGATCGGCCGGCCGATCTGCAGCAACTCGGGCGGGTAGCGGAACAGCTCGGCGTAGCGCCGGTTCCAGGCCACCAGGCGCAGCTGCGAGTCGACCACGCTGATGCCTTGCGGCAGATGCTCCAGGCTCTGGCTTTCGCCCGGGCCGGCCTGATGCGCGGCCTGGACCACGCCGTCGCGCGCGTTGCGCAGCGCTTCGGCGTGCAGCTCGACCATCTTCTCCAGTTCCTGCCGGCTGCGCAGGCGCAGCGCGGCGATGCGGTTGCGCTGCAGGATCAGCAGCGCGACCGAGACCAGCAGCAGCCAGGCGCCGGCGGCGACGCCGCGCGCGATCCAGGCGGTGCGCAGGCTCGGCGTGGTGTCGCGCAGCAGGTGCAGGGTCCAGCGCTCGCGCGGCAGGTGCAGCGATTGCCACAGCATCGGCTCGCGCATTGCCGGGTCGCGCAGCCGCACCACCCGCGCGCCGTCGCCGACTTCGCGCTGGACCCGGAATTTCGCCGGCAGCAGCCGCTGGCCCTGGTACTGCCGAGTCAGGCGCAGTTCGCGCTGCTGCGCCGCGCTTTGCGGCGCCAGCACGCGATAGCGCCACTGCGGCTGCGCGCTGAGGAACACCACGCCGTTGGCGTCGCTGAGCAGGACCAGGTCGCCGCGTCCGCTCCAGTCCGAGCGGATGTCTTCCAGCTCGACCTTGACCGCGACCGCGCCGACCGCGCCGCCGCGCTCGTCGTGGATCGCGCGGGCGATGAAGTGCCCGGGCACGTGGGTGGTGACGCCGATGGCGTAGAACTCGCCGGCGCCGTGGGCCATCGCGCGCTGGAAATACGGGCGGAACGCGTAGGAGTGGCCGACGTTGCTGTTGGCCAGGTTCCAGTTGCTGGCGGCGATGCCGATGCCGGCGGCGTCGATCAGGGTCAGGGTGCTGGTGCGGTTGGCGAAATTGAGCTGGACCAGGCGCTCGTTGGCGCGTTGGCGCTGGGCGCGGTCGCCAGGGTTGGCCAGGGTCGCGCGCAGCTGCGGGTCCAGCGACAGCACCGCCGGCATGATCCGGTAGCGGTCGATATGCTGCTCGATCACCTGCGCCCGCTGCCCGAGCAGGGCGCGCGCCTCGCCGGCCTGGCGCAGCAGCGCCTGCGCATACGCCACCCGCCCGGCGACCAGCGCCGAAAGCAGCGCGCCGGCCACGATCAGGACCAGCCAGAGGGTGTTGCGCAGTTGGCCGGAATCGACCAGGCGCACGCCGGTGAGGCCGTTCTGCGGGCGGGCGCGGAAGCGCGCGGCCGGGCCGAAGTACGTGCCGCGGCCGTCGCGGTAACCGTGCGGGTTCTCCACCGAGCCGGTCAGGCCCAGGTGCAGCACGCGGGTCTTCTCCTTGGTAGGCGTCCACACCGCGCGTCCGGCGGCGGTGGTGCCGGGGTTGTCGCCTTGCAGGTCGTGGCCGAAGAAGTAGGCCGCGCTGAGCGCGTAGCGCGGCCGCTCCAGCGACCATTCCACGCCGGTGCGGCGGCCCTGGTAGATCGCCTGGGAAGCGGCCGGCAGCCTGATGGAGCTGTCGGCCGCTTCCCAGGCGATCTACCAGGGCCGCCGCACCGGCGTGGAATGGTCGCTGGAGCGGCCGCGCTACGCGCTCAGCGCGGCCTACTTCTTCGGCCACGACCTGCAAGGCGACAACCCCGGCACCACCGCCGCCGGACGCGCGGTGTGGACGCCTATCAAGGAGAAGACCCGCGTGCTGCACCTGGGCCTGACCGGCTCGGTGGAGAACCCGCACGGTTACCGCGACGGCCGCGGCACGTACTTCGGCCCGGCCGCGCGCTTCCGCGCCCGCCCGCAGAACGGCCTCACCGGCGTGCGCCTGGTCGATTCCGGCAGCCTGCGCAACACCGACAAGATCGTGCGCAACGGCGTCGAGGCGCTGTGGATCGACGGCCCCTGGTCGGCCCAGGCCGAGTACCTGCACGCCACCGCGCAGCGCGACAACGGCGCGCGCGACTTCAGCGCCGACGGTTACTACCTCACCGGCAGCTGGGTGCTGACCGGCGAATCGCGCCCTTACAGCGGCAACAACGTCGGCAACGTCAAGCCCGCCCACCGCTACGGCGCGGTCGAACTGCTGGCCCGCTACGGCGAACTCGACCTGGACGACGGCGGCATCGCCGGCGGCCGCCAGCGCGACCTGACCCTGGGCGTGAACTGGTACCTGACCAGTCACTTCAAGTTCCAGGCCAACTACGTGCGGGTGAAGGCCGACAAGGGCCTGCTGTCGGCCGATCCGGAGGTACTGGAGATGCGGGCGCAGATGCAGTTTTGATGGAGCCGGGAATGGGGAATCGGGAATAGGGAATGGTTAAAGCCGGTGCAGCTGTGCGCCCTGGAGTCCAGGGTCCAGGCGAGTAAGCTGCAAGCATCGGCGCTGCCGCTTTGCCGATTCCCCATTCCCGGCTCCATCAAAACTGCATCTGCGCCCGCATCTCCAGTACCTCCGGATCGGCCGACAGCAGGCCCTTGTCGGCCTTCACCCGCACGTAGTTGGCCTGGAACTTGAAGTGACTGGTCAGGTACCAGTTCACGCCCAGGGTCAGGTCGCGCTGGCGGCCGCCGGCGATGCCGCCGTCGTCCAGGTCGAGTTCGCCGTAGCGGGCCAGCAGTTCGACCGCGCCGTAGCGGTGGGCGGGCTTGACGTTGCCGACGTTGTTGCCGCTGTAAGGGCGCGATTCGCCGGTCAGCACCCAGCTGCCGGTGAGGTAGTAACCGTCGGCGCTGAAGTCGCGCGCGCCGTTGTCGCGCTGCGCGGTGGCGTGCAGGTACTCGGCCTGGGCCGACCAGGGGCCGTCGATCCACAGCGCCTCGACGCCGTTGCGCACGATCTTGTCGGTGTTGCGCAGGCTGCCGGAATCGACCAGGCGCACGCCGGTGAGGCCGTTCTGCGGGCGGGCGCGGAAGCGCGCGGCCGGGCCGAAGTACGTGCCGCGGCCGTCGCGGTAACCGTGCGGGTTCTCCACCGAGCCGGTCAGGCCCAGGTGCAGCACGCGGGTCTTCTCCTTGATAGGCGTCCACACCGCGCGTCCGGCGGCGGTGGTGCCGGGGTTGTCGCCTTGCAGGTCGTGGCCGAAGAAGTAGGCCGCGCTGAGCGCGTAGCGCGGCCGCTCCAGCGACCATTCCACGCCGGTGCGGCGGCCCTGGTAGATCGCCTGGGAAGCGGCCGACAGCTCCATCAGGCTGCCGGCGCGCGAGGCGGCGACGCTTTCCATGCTGACCGGGGTCTTGAAGTAGCCCACGCGGACCTTGCCCAGATCCGCGCCGAACAGCGCCTTGGTCTCCATGCGCAGGGCGACGTCGAGCCACAGCTTGGACTCGAAGTCGTAGACCGCGGTGAAGTCGTAGACGTCCTTCTTCTTCAGGTTCATGCCGAACTCGCGCCGGCGGTAATGGCCGTCGTCGCGCAGCGCGGTGGCTGCGCTGCCGTAGCCGCGATCGGCGGAGAAATCGACCACGTCGTAGGCCCAGTTGGCGGTCGCCGACAGTTCGGTGCCGTCGGCGAAGGCGTACTTGGTCGGCCAGTTTTCCAGGGACAGGCCGTCGCCGGCCTGGGCGAGCGGGGCGGCAGCGGCGAGTGCGGCGGCGGTCAGGACGGGGATATAGCGGGAAAAACGCGGCATCGGACGGGCTCCATCGGTAGGTCGAGGGGCCGTCCTGGCCGCAGGGCGCCGTGCCGGACGCAGGGCGTCCGGCCGCGGGCGGTCAACGGGGGCGATCGACGGGGTCGATCAACGGGTTCGATCAGATGGGCGCCGGTCGCGGCGCCCGGATCGAGCGGCGATCAGGCGGTCTTGTCGGCGAGCGGGCCGTGATGGTCCGAGGGCAGGTCGACGTCGAGATCGGTCGCGCTGGGCGGGTTGAGCAGTTCGCGCTGCAGACGGTCGCGGTCGAGTTCGTTTTCCCAGCGCGCGACCACGATCGTGGCCACGCCGTTGCCGATGAAGTTGGTCAACGCGCGCGCCTCGCTCATGAAGCGGTCGATGCCGAGGATCAGGGCCAGCCCCGCCACCGGCACCGCCGGCACCACGGTCAGGGTCGCGGCGAGGGTGATGAAACCGGCGCCGGTGACGCCCGAGGCGCCCTTGGAGGTCAGCATCGCCACCGCCAGCAGGGTCAGCTCCTGGGTCAGGGTCAGGTCGACGTTCAGCGCCTGGGCGATGAAGATCGTCGCCATGGTCAGGTAGATGTTGGTGCCGTCCAGATTGAACGAGTAACCGCTGGGCACGACCAAGCCGACCACCGGCTTGGAGCAGCCCAGGCGCTCGAGCTTGCGCATCAGCGGCACCAGCGCCGATTCCGAGGACGAGGTGCCGAGCACCAGCAGCAGTTCGTCGCGGATGTAGCGGATGAAGCGCAGGATGCTGAAGCCGGTGAAGTAGGCGATGGCGCCGAGCACGACCAGGATGAACACCGCGCAGGTCAGGTAGAAGCTGCCCATCAGCCGCGCCAGCGGGCCGAGCGAATCCACGCCGTACTTGCCGATGGTGAAGGCCATCGCCGCGCCGGCGCCGATCGGGGCCAGCTTCATGATCATGCCCATCATGCCGAAGAAGGCCTTGGACACGGTCTCGAACAGATCGATGACCTTCTCGCCGGACTTGCCCATGTGCAGCAGGGCGAAGCCGAACAGCACCGCCAGCAGCAGCACCTGCAGCAGGTCGCCGTTGCCGGTGAAGGCGTCGGTGAAGGTCTTGGGGATGATGTGCAGCAGGAAATCGACCGTGCTCTGGTCCTTGGCCGCGCTGGCGTATTTCTCCACCGCGCTGGCGTCGAGCGTGGCCGGGTCGGCGTTGAAGCCGGCGCCGGGCTTGAGCGTGTTGACCACGATCAGGCCGATCACCAGGGCGATCGTCGAGACGATCTCGAAGTAGACGATGGCCTTGACCCCGACCCGGCCGACCTTCTTGACGTCGGACACACCGGCGATGCCGAGCACCACGGTCAGGAAGATGATCGGCGCGATCAGCATCTTGATCAGCGAGATGAAGCCGTCGCCGAGCGGCTTGAGCTTGACCGCGAAATCGGGGAAGTAGTGGCCGACCACGCCGCCTAGGACGATGGCGCCGAGCACCCAGAGGTAGAAGCGCGAGCCGGACTTTTTCATGGCGGGTACTCGATGGCGAGGAGCGAGGATGGCGAGGAGCGAGGAAGGCGAGGAGCGAGTGGAGAGGAACGAGCGGCGAGCGGGCGGCGGGGCTCAGTCGCGGTCGATGTGCGAGTGCTTGCGGGTGTCGGGCATCAGCACGTAGACCAGCAGCGAGCAGGCGATGCAGGCGCTGACGTACCAGAAGAAGCCGGTTTCCAGGCCGATCTTCTTGAACCACAGCGCGACCGGCTCGGCGGTGCCGCCGAACAGGGCCACGGTCAGCGCATACGGCAGGCCGACGCCGAGGGCGCGGATCTCGACCGGGAACAGCTCGGCCTTCACCACCGCGTTGATCGCGGTGTAGCCGCTGACCGCGCTGAGCAGGATCATGATCAGCCAGAAGGCCTGCATCGGCGTCTGCGCGTCCTGGATCAGGTGCATCACCGGCACGGTCAGGGTCGCGCCGAGCACGCCGAAGGCGATCAGGATCGGGCGCCGGCCGATCCGGTCCGACAGCGCGCCGATCAGCGGCTGCATCAGCATGTACACGAACAGGGTCGCGGCGTTGATCAGCGACGCGGTTTCCTTGTCGAAGCCGGTGCTGATGGTGAGGAACTTCAGCATGTAGTTGGTGTAGGTGTAGAACGCCAGCGTGCCGCCCATGGTCAGGCCGACCACGGTCAGCACCGCGCGCGGGTGCCGCATCAGGGTGCGCAGCGAGCCTTCCTTGCGCGCCGGCGCGTCGCTGGCCTTGAGCTTGGTGAAGGACTCGGTTTCCTGCATGTTGCGGCGCAGGTACAGGGCGATGATCGCCGCCATCGCGCCGATCGCGAACGGGATGCGCCAGCCCCAGGACTTGAGCTGCTCCTCGTCGAGCACGAACTGCTGCAGCACGATCAGCACCAGCAGGGCGAGCAACTGGCCCATGATCAGGGTCACGTAGAGAAAGCTCGACCAGAAGCCGCGGTTCTCGCGCGAGGACATCTCGCTGAGATAGGTGGCCGAGCTGCCGTACTCGCCGCCGACGCTGAGGCCCTGCATCAGCCGCGCCAGCACCAGCAGCACCGGCGCCATCACTCCGATGGTCGCGTAGCCGGGGGTGAAGGTGATGATCAGCGAGCCGGCGCACATCATCAGCACCGACAGCATCAGCGCCGCCTTGCGGCCGTGGCGGTCGGCGTAGCGGCCGAACACCCAGCCGCCGAGCGGGCGCATCAGGAAGCCGACGGCGAAGATCGCCGCGGCGTTGAGCGCCTGCGAGATCTTGTCGCCCTTGGGGAAGAACACGTGGGCGAAGTACAGCGAGAAGGCGCTGTACACGTACCAGTCGTAGTACTCGACCAGGTTGCCGACCGAGCCGGAGAAGATCGACTTCAGCCGTTGTCCGGCGGTCATCGACGAGGCGCGGGACAGGGTATCGGCGGCGGTGTCGGCGGCGGTGTCGGCGGTGATCGCGCTCAAGGCAGGCGGCTCCAGGTCGGTGCGGACGGTGCCGGGCAGCGCGGGGGAGGGCGCGCGGCCGCGGCACAACGGCGGCACCTCCTGGCGCCGACGTCGATGGTGGGCCGGGGCCGCGGCAGGGCCAATAGCACCATCGGGTTAGAGCCCCGGCTCAGGTTCGGCGATCCGCCCGTTCATTCGCGCCGCGACCAGCGTCGCGGCGCGATCGCGGAGCGTGCGTGCGCGCACGCTTCGCCATCAGCGCGTCATCAAAGCCCGTCACCCTGCGCGCTTTGCATCGCGGCAATGCCCTTACGCCGCCCGGAGACGCACGCAATGACCCGAGTGTTCGCCCCGACGCTGTCGGCCGCCATCTGTCTCGCCCTGGCCACGCTGCCGGCCTACGCCGCGCCGGCGGACGCCGCCGCCGACGCGGCTGCCGTCGCCAGCGCCGATGCCGGCGACGCCGATGCCACCACCCTGGATGCGGTCTCGGTGATCGGCCTGGGCGAAACCCGCCAGGTGCAGCGGATCAAGCTGGCCGACATCGAGCGCAAGGTGCCGGGCAGCAGCGCGCAGAAGGTGCTGAACAAGCTGCCGGGCATTTCGGTGCAGTCCAACGACGCCTACGGCGCCAACGAGGAATCGCAGACCATCAGCCTGCGCGGTTTCAGCCAGCGCCTGCTCGGCTACACCCTCGACGGCATCCCGCTCGGCGACAACAGCTACGGCAATTACAACGGCCTGGGCATCAGCCGCGCCCTGATCGGCGAAAACCTGGCCGGGGCCGAACTGGCCGCCGGCGTCGGCGCGCTCGGCACCGCCTCGACCAGCAACCTCGGCGGCACCCTGCAGTACTACTCGGCCGATCCGGACAGCGAGTTCGGCCTGCGCCTGGCGCAGACCTTCGGCAGCGACCGCACCCGCCGCACCTATGCGCGCCTGGACACCGGCGAGCACGGCGGCTTCTCGATGTATCTGTCCGGTTCGCTGCTCAGCGCCGACATGTGGTCGCGCCCGCACGACAACCAGGACCAGAACCAAGTCAACCTCAAGGCCGTCTACCAGTTCGGCGACGGCAACCGGATCAGCGCCTACTTCGCCAGCGCGCAGACCAGTCAGGCCAATTACGCCTATCTGTCCAAGGCCTTGCTGGCGCGCGGCGCCGACTGGGACTGGAACCTGTACAAGCCGGACTGGAAGCGCGCGCTGGCCGCCGCCTATTGCGCGCCGCGGCCGTGGCCGGCCAACCAGCATCGCGCCGGCGACCCGCGCTGCGCCTTCGTCGCCCCGGCGGCGACCATCGACGACGCCTACTACGCCAGCCGCGCGCTGCGCACCGACCACCTCGGCGCGCTGGCCGGCGAGTTCAACCTCGGCGAAGGCCTGTCGCTCAAGGCCCAGGCCTACTACCACGACGACCGCGGCCAGGGCCATTGGTGGTCGCCGGGCAATTACTCCTACCCGAACACGGCCAAGGCGATCCCGATCTCGATCCGCAGCACCAATTACGGGATCAACCGCTACGGCGCTATGAGCTCGCTGGTCTGGGAGGTCGGCAACCATCGCATCGAAGGCGGGGTGTGGTACGAGAGCAACCACCACGACGTCCAGCGCAACTTCTATTTCATCGACGGCCCGGTCAACGACGACCGCTTCCTCAACGACCCCGACCGCCGCCTGTTCTTCCAGAAGTACCGCATCCACACCCGCCAGGCCTATCTGCAGGACACCATCCGCCTGTTCGACGACCGCCTGACCCTGGACCTGGGCGCCAAGAGCACCCAGGTGACGATGCGCGCGCGCCAGGTCGACCCGCGTGCGATGGAAGTGCCGAACGCGACCGGCCAGCTGGAGACCAAGGATCGGTTCCTGCCTCAGTTCGGGGTCGGCTATCGCCTCGGCGACCACCAGGGCGAGCTGTTCGCCGCCTACACCGAGAACGTCGCCGCCTTCGTCGGCGGCGGCGCCGGCGGCCCGCTGGCGATCAACCAGGCCGCGTTCGACGCCCAGCGCAGCGACCTGAAGCCGGAGTCGTCCAAGACTTTCGAGGCCGGCTACCGTCGGGTCGGCGAGACCTACCAGGCCTCGCTGAGCGTGTACAAGGTGCGTTTCGACGACCGCCTGTTGTCGCTCAACCCCTGCTCCAGCATCGAGGCCGGCACCCGGCCGGAATGCATCACCAAGTTCTTCAACGTCGGCTCGGTCGACAGCGTCGGCAGCGAACTGGTGTTCATCTGGAAGCCGAGCGATCGCTTCGAGTGGTACAACGCCTTGTCGTGGAACAAGTCGACCTACCAGGACAATTACCTCGACGGCGGCAAGGTGGTGCAGACCCGCGACAAGCGCGTGGTCGACGTGCCGGACAAGATGCTGTCCAGCGAAATCACCTGGCGCCAGGGCCCGTGGCTGGCCAGCCTGAGCGGCAAGTACACCGGCAAGCGCTACTTCACCTACACCAACGACAACGGTTTCGGCGGCGCGACCACCTTCGACGCCAGCCTGCGCTACCGCTTCGATGCGATGGGCCCGCTGCGGCAGTGGTCGATCGCCCTGCACGGCAGCAACCTGACCGACAAGCGCACCGCCAGCAACCTGACCGCGTTCAGCGCTTCCGACCCGCAGGGCAAGACCTACGCCTTCCACGCCAACGCGCCGCGGCAGGTGTTTCTGACCTTGGATGCGCAGTTCTGAGGCGAAGCGGCTCGGAGGGGGCGACGACGTGTTGCTGCGCTGCGGAAAGCAAATCCCCCGCGCTTCGCTCGTCGTCCCGGCTTCGGGCCAGCGCCGGGCGCTAGCCCCCTTTTTCAAAGGGGGCCGGTGGTCGCACCCCGGATTACGCACGCTGTTCCCCCCTTTGAAAAAGGGGGGGCAGGGGGGATTTGCCTTTGCCTTCGCTTCACCGCCCCCCGGCCGCAATCGCCTAGACCATCGTCGTAACGCAAGCCGACTCCGCCTGGACTAGCCTGTCCAGCATCCGCTCCTACGCCCCGCGCGAGGTCGATGCATGCGCTACCAGGACTTCCATCGCCGCTCGATCGAGCAGCCCGAGGCCTTCTGGGCCGAGCAAGCGCAGGCGATCCACTGGCACAAGCCGCCGCAGACCATCCTCGAGTACGACCGGCCGCCGTTCCGGCGCTGGTTCGCCGGCGGCGAAACCAACCTGTGCTACAACGCCCTCGACCGCCATCTCGAGCAACGCGGCGACCAGCTCGCCTTGGTCGCGATCTCCAGCGAAACCGGGCAGACCCGCGAGCTGAGCTACCGCGAGCTGCACGCCGAGGTCAACGCCTTCGCCGCGGTGTTGCAGTCGCTCGACGTCGGCCGCGGCGACCGGGTGGTGATCTACATGCCGAACATGGCCGAGGCGGTGTTCGCCATGCTCGCCTGCGCGCGCATCGGCGCGGTGCACTCGGTGGTGTTCGGCGGCTTCGCCGCGCACAACCTGGCCCTGCGCATCGACGACGCCGCGCCCAAGCTGCTGATCTGCGCCGACGCCGGCATGCGCGGCGGCAAGGTCATCCCCTACAAACCGCTGGTCGATGCGGCCTGCGAGGAAGCGCAGCACCCGCCGCCGCACGTGCTGGTGGTGAGCCGCGGCCTGGACCCGGAACATCGCATCCTGGCCGGGCGCGACCTCGACTACGCGAGCCTGCGCGCGCGGCACGACGGCGCCCAGGTCGAGGTGCAATGGCTGGAATCCAACGAACCCAGCTACCTGCTCTACACCTCCGGCACCACCGGCAAGCCCAAGGGCGTGCAGCGCGACGTCGGCGGCTACGCGGTGGCGCTGGCGCTGTCGATGTGGTCGATCTACGACATCCGCGCCGGCCAGGTCATGTTCTCGACCTCCGACGTCGGCTGGGCGGTGGGCCATTCCTACAACGTCTACGGTCCGCTGATCGCCGGCGCGACCTCGGTGTTGTACGAAGGCCTGCCGACCCATCCCGACCCGGGCATCTGGTGGCGGATCTGCGAACGCTACGGCGTGCGCACCATGTTCTCCTCGCCGACCGGCATCCGCGTGCTCAAGAAGCAGGACCCGGCCTGGCTGAAAAAGCACGACCTGTCCGCGCTGCAATGGCTGTTCCTGGCCGGCGAACCGCTGGACGAGCCGACCGCGCACTGGATCACCGACGGCATCGGCAAGACCATCGTCGACAACTACTGGCAGACCGAAACCGGCTGGCCGGTGCTGTCGCTGATGCCGGGGCTGGACCTGCAGCCGGTCAAGTTCGGCTCGCCCGGCCTGCCGACGCCGGGCTATCACCTGCGGGTGATCGACGAGGCCACCGGCCGCGACGTCGGCCCGCACGAGAAAGGCGTGCTGGTGATCGTGCCGCCGTTGCCGCCGGGTTGCATGACCACGGTCTGGAACGACGACGCGCGTTTCCTGTCGAGCTACTTCGGCCACTTCAAGGAGCTGCTGTACAGCTCGCTGGACTGGGCGGTGCGCGACGAGGACGGCTACACCTTCATCCTCGGCCGCACCGACGACGTGATCAACGTCGCCGGCCACCGCCTGGGCACGCGCGAGATCGAGGAATCGGTGGCCAGCCACGCCAGCGTCGCCGAGGCGGCGGTGATCGGCGTGCACGACGAGCTCAAGGGCCAGGTGCCGGTGGTGTTCGCCACCCTCAAGGGCGGCAGCGGCGAGGATGCGGGCCTGGCCGCGGCCGGCATGCAGCGCTGCGTGGTCGAACAGCTCGGCGCTGTGGCGCGGCCGGCGCGGGTGTACGTGGTCGCGGCCCTGCCCAAGACCCGCTCCGGCAAGCTGCTGCGGCGTTCGATCCAGGCCCTGGCCGAACACCGCGATCCCGGCGATCTGTCGACCCTGGACGATCCCGGCGCGCTGGAGGAAGTGCGGCGCGCGCTGGAGCGCGGCGCCGACGCCGGCGGCTGAACGTCCGCGCGTCGGCGCGGTTCGTGCGGGTTCAGTCCCTTGACGGATTTTTCGCCGCCAGCGCGTTAGCATCGTGAATACGCGGAACCGTCCGCGGCCGATGCGAGCGAGGCATAACGCGCAATGACGGCAGAACAGGACAGCGCGCCGGGGTGGGACGCGATCGACCAGGCTCTGGCCCGGCTGTACACGCGCCAGCAACCGCTGCATTACGGCAGTCCGGTCGGCCCCGAGCTCGGCGGCGAACCCTTGCGCGGCATCAGCGCCTACAAGCGCATCACCCCGGTGCCGCACTGGCATCTGGTCAGCTACGGTTTCAGCGAGCTTTACGACAAGACCTCCGAAGACCCGGCGCTCAGCGGGTTCGGCTTCGAACTGACCTTCCGCGTCGCCGACCCCGAGGACAGCGAGCAGCCGCCGGCCTGGGCGCTGAACTTCCTGCAGAACCTGGCCCGCTACGTGTTCCAGAGCGGGCACGGTTTCCACGCCGGCCATTACCTGCACGCCAACGGTCCGATCGCCGCCGACACCGCCACCCATCTGCAGGCGGTGGCGTTCGCCCACGACCCGGAGCTGCCGCCGATCGACACGCCCAACGGCCTGCTCGAATTCCTGCAGGTGATCGGCCTGACCAGCGAGGAGGAATTCGCGCTCAAGCGCTGGTCGACGCTGAAGGTGCTGGACGTGTTCCAGGACTACCTGCCGTTGTGGGTGACCGACCTGGAGCGCGAGTCGCTGCTGGCCGATTCCGACATCGCCGCGCGCCTGGCCGCCGGGTCGGCCCACGAGGGCTCGAGCTCGGCGATGGTCTACACCGACCAGCTCGAATGGAGCCAGCGCAAGCGCCTGCTGCGCCAGCCGGCGACGCGGATCGTCATCGGCGCGCGCCAGGTCGGCGAACTGCTGGCCCTGCTGCCGCTGCGCTTGCCGTTCGGCAAGCCGTTCAGCCTGATCGGGCCGCAGGCGCGGATCGTGTTCGAGGCCGCGCCGCGCAACGGCGTCCAGGTCGTCGAGGGCGCGCTGCACCTGCGCCTGAACGAGGCCGCTTTGCGCAATATGGTCGCCTGCCTGCGCGCCCAGGAGGGCGAGTACCGGGTCGAGGGCGTGGAATTCCTCGAGATCCAGGTGCAGCGCAGCCAGATCCGCGACCGCGACGGCAACGTGGTGCAGACCATCGGCTAGCCACGGCCGGCGCCCCGGGGCAGGGGTGCCGGGCCGGCGCGACGGGGTAAAATGCCGGATCGCCCCGAACGGGCCCGCCGGAGTTTGCCGATGTCGTTCACCTCCGCAGGCGCGAAGTTCCGCGCCGCGCTCGCCGCCGAATCGCCGCTGCAGGTGATCGGCGCGATCAACGCCAACCACGCCCTGCTGGCCCAGCGCGCCGGCTACCGCGCGATCTACCTGTCCGGCGGCGGCGTCGCCGCCGGCTCGCTGGGCCTGCCGGACCTGGGCATCAACACGCTCGAGGACGTGCTGATCGACGTGCGCCGCATCACCGACGTCTGCGACCTGCCGCTGCTGGTCGACATCGACACCGGTTTCGGCCCCAGCGCGTTCAACATCGAGCGCACGGTCAAGTCGCTGATCAAGGCCGGCGCGGCCGCCTGCCACATCGAGGACCAGGTCGGCGCCAAGCGCTGCGGCCATCGTCCGGGCAAGGAAATCGTGACCGCCGGCGAGATGGCCGACCGGGTCAAGGCCGCGGCCGACGCCAAGACCGATCCTGACTTCTTCCTGATCGCGCGCACCGACGCCATCGCCGTCGACGGCGTCGACGCGGCGATCGAGCGCGCCATCGCCTGCGTCGAGGCCGGCGCCGACGGCATCTTCGCCGAGGCCGCCTACGACCTGGCGACCTATCGCCGCTTCGTCGACGCGGTCAAGGTGCCGGTGCTGGCCAACATCACCGAGTTCGGCCAGACCCCGCTGTTCTCGCGCGACGAACTGGCTTCGGCCGGGGTCGCGATCCAGCTGTTCCCGCTGTCGGCGTTCCGGGCCATGAACAAGGCCGCCGAGAACGTGTACGAGTCGATCCGCCGCGACGGCCACCAGAAGAACGTGGTCGACAGCATGCAGACCCGCGCCGAGCTGTACGACCGGATCGGCTACCACGCCTTCGAGAACAAGCTCGACGCGCTGTTCGCCAAGAAGGGCGGTTGAGATTTTTCTTCTCCCGTTCGCGGGAGGAGCCCGTTTTTCCTTCTCCCGCACTGCGGGAGAAGGCGGCCCGGAGCCTGCCCCTGCGCAGGCAGGGGGCCGGATGAGGGCGAGCGAAATTTCCAGCCAGCGACCGAGCCACAAGTCGCGCGCCCTCACCCTTGCCCTGTCCCATGCGTGGGACAGGGAATAAGGAAAAGACCACTTTTTATTGAGGAAGGACCATGAGCGAACCGCAATCGACCCTGCCCAAGCCCAAGAAATCGGTGGCCCTCAGCGGCACCGCCGCCGGCAACACCGCGCTGTGCACCGTCGGCCGCAGCGGCAACGACCTGCACTACCGCGGCTACGACATCCACGACCTGGCGACCCAGTCGACCTTCGAGGAAGTCGCCCACCTGCTGGTCCACGGCGCGCTGCCGACCGTGTCGCAGCTGAAGGCCTACAAGACCAAGCTCAAGCGCCTGCGCGGCCTGCCGGCGATCGTCACCGACGCGCTGGAGCTGGTGCCGGCCAACGCCCACCCGATGGACGTGCTGCGCACCGGCTGCTCGGTGCTGGGCACCGTGCTGCCCGAGCGCGAAGGCCACGTCGCTTCGGAAGCGCGCGACATCGCCGACCGCCTGATCGCCAGCTTCGGCTCGATGCTGCTGTACTGGTGGCACTTCACCCGCAACGGCCGCCGCATCGACTGCGAGACCGACGACGACTCGGTCGCCGCGCACTTCCTGCACCTGCTGCACGGCGAGCCGCCGAGCGCGCTGCACGCCGACTCGCTGGACAAGTCGCTGATCCTGTACGCCGAGCACGAGTTCAACGCCTCGACCTTCACCGCCCGGGTGATCGCCGGCACCGGTTCGGACATCCACTCCTGCATCACCGGCGCGATCGGCGCGCTGCGCGGCCCCAAGCACGGCGGCGCCAACGAAGTGGCGATGGACATCATTTCCCGCTACGGCAGCGCCGACGAGGCCGAGGCCGACATCCGCGCCCGCGTCGAGCGCAAGGAAATCGTGATCGGCTTCGGCCACCCGGTCTATACGGTCGGCGACCCGCGCAACCCGATCATCAAGGAGATCTCGCGCAAGCTGTGCAAGGACGGCGGCAACCAGACCCTGTTCGACGTCAGCGAGCGCATCGAGACGCTGATGTGGGACAGCAAGAAGATGTTCCCGAACCTCGACTGGTACTCGGCGTCCGCCTACCACATGATGGGCATCCCGACGCCGATGTTCACCCCGCTGTTCGTGATCGCGCGCACCACCGGCTGGAGCGCGCACGTGATCGAGCAGCGCGAGGACGGCAAGATCATCCGCCCGAGCGCCAACTACACCGGCCCGGAAGATCGCGCCTACGTGTCGATCGAGCAGCGCTGAGGGTTCTGCGCCGCCCGGTCCGCCGGAGCGAGAACGCAGGACGGTAACGCGAAAGGCCAGGCGATCCGCCTGGCCTTTTGCTTTTCGTCGCGACTTGCGCGCAGCCGCGCAGCGTAGCGGCTGCGGCATACGACTAACGTCGAATCCGACACAGAATCCGCATCTGGCGGCATGGCATAGTCCGTCGCCAGCCGGTACGCCTTACGGCGGTCCGCCGCGCCCAGCGCATGGCGCGACTGCGTGCGGCGTCCGCAGACGCCGCATCGGGGGGCTGCGGCAGGGGAAGACTCAGAGGAAACACCATGCGCGAGAGCGATGTGCCGGTCAAAACCCATGCCGGCCGCGACGAAATCCAGAACCGCACGCGCAAGCTCGCGCCGGTGTTGCGTTCGATTCTGCTGATCGTCGACGGCGATCGCAGCGCGCGCCATTTGCGCGACCTGATCGCCAGCCTGCACGGGCCGCAGGACGCCCTGGAGCAGCTCGAGGCGATGGGCCTGATCGCCTCCTCGGCGGCGGTGGCGGCGACCCAGTTCGCGCATGCGCCGACCCCGGGCGCGGCCTTCGCCACGGCGGTGCCGATGCCGACGCCGTTGTCGATGGCCGATGCGGCGCAGCGTTACCAGACCCTGTACGGGCTGATGACCGAAGCGGTGCGCGAGCACCTGGGCCTGCGCGGTTATTTCCTGCAACTCAAGATCGAGCGTTGCGGCAACAGCGACGAGCTGGCCGAACTGCTGCCCGATCTGAGCGCGGCGCTGGCCAAGGTGCGCAAGGACGATATCGCCGCGCAAATCGAGGCGCGCTTCGCTACCGGGGTCTGAGCGCGCGATTCCGCAATCGCGCTGCGATATCGCGTCGCCGTCCGAAACCGGATCGCACCGGAATGCCGCAACCCGTCTGTACGGGCTTCGGGCGATCGCGCTTGCGTACGTCGCTGCGGCTGTCGCGGCTTACGCCGCTCCTACAGGAAGCGATGGCTCCCGTAGGAGCGGCGTGAGCCGCGACCAACCGAAGACGCGGCATGCCACGTCGCTTTCCGAAGCCGAGACGCCGCCCGGAACGAACCCCTCCGGTCATCCGGGTTCGACGAGCGTGCTCGCGTACGTCGCTTCGGCTGTCGCGGCTCACGCCGCTCCTACAGGAAGGGGGCGTCGCTCCCCGAGGCGTCGCGGTGCGGCCCTGGAGCCGCACCGCGGGCGTGCCGTTACAGCAGCCCTTCGGCCTTCAGTGCGGCCTGCACGCCGGCATCGGCTTCCATGCGGCGCTTGAACGCGGCCAGGTGCTCGTAGCCGGACAGGTCGACCTTGACCGAGTCGGCCCAGCGCAGGGTGATGTACAGATAGGGATCGGCGTAGCTGCGGAAACCGGCCAGCCATTCGCGGTCGGCCAGGCGCCGGTCGGCGCTGGCGTACATCGCGCGCAGGCGTTCGCGCGCATGCTGGCGCAGCGTGTCGGCCTGGGCCGGATCGGGATGGAACTTGCCCGGCGCGAAGATCGGCAGGTAGGCCGGATGCACGTCGGAGTTCACGTACGCCAGCCAGCGAGCGGCTTCGGCGTGCTGCTGTGCGCTGCCGTCGCCGGTCAGGCGCGCCTGCGGGAACGAGTCGGCGATGTAGCCCATGATCGCCGAGTTCTGGGTCAGCACGAACTCGCCGTCGACCACGGCGGGCACCGCGCCGGCCGGATTGATCGCGAGGAAGGCAGGCGCCTTCATCGTGTCCTTGTCGAGCACCTCGACCTCGAACGCGCCGCCGGTCCACTGCAGGGCGATGTGGTCGGCGGTCGAACACGCGCCGGGTTTGGTGTAGAGCTTCATGCGGGCCTCTCCGTTGTGGCGATAAACAAAAAAACAGGTCGGCGACTATCACCGACCTGTTTCGCATCCTCAAGGAGGGTGCTGCAACGGAGTGTCTTGTTGGAGCGGGAGTCGGGAATGGGGAATGGGGAATCGGCAAGCACGACGAACCGCCTGAACGATTCTCCATTCCCGATTCCCGATTCCCGGCCCTCAACCTCGTCGGGACTTGAGCTTCTGCACCTTGTAGAAGGTGTGGTCGCCGATGACCGCGACCTGGTAGGCGTTGCGCCAGGACGGGCTGGCGATGGCGTGGGCGGCGAAGTGGCTGGCGCCGGGCACGATTTCCTTGCGCTGGCCGTTCGGCAGGGCCCAGTTGCGCTCGGCCGCCAGGGCGACGTTGACCGACTCGGTCCAGGCCTCGCTATTGCTCAGGCGGGTACCCGGGGAGACCAGGGTCGGGGCGAACTGCTTGTTGGCGGTGACTACGTCGCAGACCGTATCGCCCCACAGGCCGCTGTCGCGGCGGCGCAGGGCGACCTCGGCGACGGCCTGTTGGCCGCGCAGGGACTGGTCGCGGGCTTCCAGGTACACGGTGGTGCTCAAACACAGCGAATCGGCGGTTTGTGGCGGCAGTACCGAGGCCAACCACAGGATCCAGGCCAGTTTCATCAGATGACTCCTTGCTCCGTTGCGTTGGCCGCACCGGGTCGTCCATCGCCCGCGGGGGCGAGGGGAACCGCGATCGGGCCAACATGGCGTACTGGGGAGGGCAGCGGCTCTAGCGGCGCGCTTTTGCCCCGTCACCGGGATCCGGGCCAACAGGGCCTCGGGTCGGTGGTGGGTGCCGCTTCTGCAGGGGCGGCGGAAAAGTCGGCGAACGGTAGCGACGCCTAACCAAACAAAACCTGAACGTCGAAAACCCAAGTTCCTATTTTGGTTGGAGTTTTTATTCTGAACAGGCGGCAGGTCCTTGGTTTTACAGGGCTTTGTGCCGGCACGAAGCGTGCCCAGTTCGTCTCACAGGTTCATGATCTCAAACCGTATGGTTTGCCTGAATGCGCGTTTCGGCGTCTCCAGCCGGTCGTGGACTCCAAAGCGACTGGGATTGGCGCCCGTCCGGGTCAAAATCCGACATCAACTACTGCTCAGGGTAGGAGCGGCGCAAGCCGCGACCGCGCCACCGCGCCGACCGACGCCAGCCCCGACCGCCCCGACACCCGGCCACGATCGAACGAGCAGCCAAGGCCGTCCGCCCGCGACCCGAGTCCGCGCGCCAGAAACGCAAGCCGCCTCGAGCCGCGTCGTGTCCGTCGCTCACCCACGCGCGCCACTGCGCGCGCATACATATATATGTATGCGCGATGTTCGCGAGCGCGCAGCGACGCGCTCGTTCGCGCCGCGAAAGCAGCGGAAAAACCCGGGTTTTACAGGCGCGCCGCCAAACGGCTGCCCTGGGCGATCGCGCGCTTGGCGTCGAGTTCGGCGGCGACGTCGGCGCCGCCGATCACGTGCACCGGCCGGCCGCTGCCGGCCAGTTCGGCGGCGAGCGGCTTGAACGGCTCCTGGCCGGCGCAGATCACCACCTGGTCGACCGGCAGCACCTGCTGGCTGCCGTCGACGCTGACGTGGAAGCCCTCGTCGTCGACGCCGAGGTATTCGACCCCGCCGATCATCCGCACCTGTTTCGCCTTCAGCGTGGCGCGGTGGATCCAGCCGGTGGTCTTGCCCAGCTTCGCGCCCGGCTTGCCGGCGCTGCGCTGCAGCAGCCAGACCTCGCGCGCCGGCGGTTCCGGCCGCGGCTCGACCAAGCCGCCGCGGTTGTCGGCGTAGTCCAGGTCCACGCCCCATTCGGCGCGCCAGCGCGCCGGGTCCAGGCTGACCGAATGGCCTTCGTGGACCAGGTACTCGGCGACGTCGAAGCCGATCCCGCCGGCGCCGACGATGGCCACGCGCCGGCCCGGCACCACCCGGCCCTTGAGCACGTCCAGGTAGCTGACCACCTTGGCGTGGTCCGAGCCCGGGAAGGCGACCTCGCGCGGGACGATGCCGGTGGCCAGGACGATCTCGTCGTAGTCCTGCAGGCTCTGCGCATCGGCCACCGTGCCCAGGCGCAGCTCGACCCCGGTCTGCTCGATGCGGCGGCCGAAGTAGCGCAGGGTTTCGTGGAACTCCTCCTTGCCGGGGACCTTCTTGGCCAGGTTGAACTGGCCGCCGATCTCGGCCGCGGCGTCGAACAGGGTCACCCGGTGGCCGCGTTCGGCGGCCACGGTGGCGCAGGCCAAGCCGGCGGGGCCGGCGCCGACCACCGCCACCCGCTTGGGCGCGGCGGCCGGCGGGTAGTTCAGTTCGGTCTCGGCGCAGGCGCGCGGGTTGACCAGGCAGCTGGCGTGCTTGTTCTCGAACACGTGGTCCAGGCAGGCCTGGTTGCAGCCGATGCAGGTGTTGATGTCGGCGGCGCGGCGGTCGCGCGCCTTGGCCACCCAGGCCGGGTCGGCCAGCAGCGGCCGCGCCATCGACACCATGTCGGCGTCGCCATCGGCGAGGATGCGCTCGGCGACGTCGGGCATGTTGATCCGGTTGGTGGTGACCAGCGGGATCCGCACTTCCGGCTTGAGCCGGGCGGTGATGCCGGTGAAGGCGCCGCGCGGCACCGAGGTGGCGATGGTCGGCACCCGCGCCTCGTGCCAGCCGATGCCGGTGTTGATCAGGGTCGCGCCGGCGGCCTCGACCGCCCGCGCCTGCGCGACCACGTCGCTCCAGGTCGAGCCTTCGGCGACCAGGTCGATCATCGACAGCCGGTAGACGATGATGAAGTCCGGGCCGCAGGCCTCGCGGATACGGCGGACGATTTCCACGCAGAAGCGCATCCGCTTGGCGGCGTCGCCGCCCCAGGCGTCGCCGCGCTTGTTGGTGCGCGGCACGGTGAACTGGTTGAGCAGATAGCCTTCCGAGCCCATCACCTCGACCCCGTCGTAGCCGGCCTCGCGCGCCAGCCGTGCGGCGTTGACGAAGGCCTTGATCTGGCGCTCGACCGCGCCGGCCGACAGCGCGCGCGGGGTGAACGGGTTGATCGGCGCCTTGAGCTTGCTCGGCGCGACCTGCAGCGGGTGATAGCCGTAGCGGCCGGCGTGCAGGATCTGCATGCAGATGCGCCCGCCGTGCTCGTGCACGGCGCGGGTGACCTGGCGGTGCTTGCCGACTTCCCAGGGCCAGCTGAGCTTGCCGCCGAACGGCTTGAGCCAGCCGGCCAGGTTGGGGGCGAAGCCGCCGGTGACGATCAGGCCGACCCCGCCGGCGGCGCGCTCGGCGAAATACGCCGCCAGCTTGGGGAAGTCGGCCGCCTTGTCCTCCAGGCCGGTGTGCATCGACCCCATCAGCACCCGGTTGGGCAGGGTGCAGAAGCCCAGGTCCAGCGGCGCGAACAGGTGCGGATACAGCGGGTGCGGGGCGGCGTCGGAGACGGGCGGGGCGGAGAGGGCGGCCGAGGACATGCTGGCTGGATACGCTGGCGTATGGAGTGTGCACGATGCCGGGAAAAGCGTCGGAATTCAAGCGCCGGCACGGGCCGCGTCGACGCCGCGCGAGGGCAGGCACCGAACGGCGCCGATTGCAACGGTTGTCACGGCCGGACCCATCGCCGAACATGCCCGACCCCTAGTCGTCCGGATTCCATGGACCCCGCCTTCGATCCCAGCCTTCAGGACTATCTGCGCGCCGACATGTCGGCGGCCGATCTGCCGGACCTGCAGCCCCTGCTGGGCGCGCGCGACCTGCTGCGCGCGTTCTCGACCCTGTTCCACGGCGGCGAAGAGTCGGTGATGGTGCGCCTGCTGGTGCTGCGGGCGATCGGCGAGCGCGGCCAGGCCCCGGACTGGAGCCCGCAGGAGCTGCGCGAGCATTTCGCCTACCTGGAGCCGATCAAGTTCGACACCGTGCTCGGCCGCCTGCGCGAAAACGGGCTGCTGCTGTGGGACGGCGAAACCCAGCGCTACCGGATCAGCCCGGTCGGCCGCCAGGCCCTGGCCTCGATCGGCCTGCTGCTGCAGTTCAACCGCGAAGGCGACGAACTGGCCTACGTCACCGCCCAGATCGCCGCCGGCCAGGCGGTGGGCCGGGTCAGCGCCGACGACCTGCAACACCTGCTGTCGCGCCTGAACGAGTTGCGCGAGGACTTCGACCAGGCCGTGCTCAGCGGTTCCGAACACCGCATCCTGCGCGCCGCCGGCACCTTGCAGCAGGCCTGGCGCTGGATCGAGAAGGGCACCGAGATCGTCGAGGAGATCGCCGCCGACCAGGACCTGGACAGCGTCACCCACCGCGTCGCCCAGCAGATCGGCCGCGCCCAGAGCGCGATGCTGCGCCAGGCCTCGGTGTTCCAGCGCGCGCTGAGCCAGCTCGACCGGCACCGCGTGCACCTGGGCGCCAGCGGCCTTTCTTCTTCCGACGTCAACCGCTTCCTGCGCGAACTCGACATCGACGCGCTCGCCGCCTTGTCCGAGGACGTGCTCGCGCGCACCGCGATCCCGGCCTTCGTGCTGGCGCCGATCGCGCTGGACGTGGCCGAGTACGAACTGGTCGAACGCGAGCGCGAGGCGCGCGAGGACCAGTCGCTGCCGCCGGCGCAGGCCGCGCCCAACGCCGACGGTTCGCCCGCCGCGGCCACCGATTTCCAGTACGCCGAACGCTGGCTGGACGAACTGGCCGCCCTGGCCGTCGACGCAGCCGGCCTGTCCGAACTGGTGCCGCAGGACAGCTTCTCGATCAGCGCTTATCGCCTGTCGCTGTTGGGCCTGATCGGCGACCCGGGCGCGGAGAACCGCGAAGGCGTCAGTGCGCAGATGGCGCGTCTGCCGCTGGCGTGGAAGGTCGACACCGAATTCGAAACCGTCGGCCGCGCCGGCGTCGCCTACATGAGCCGCGGCCGCCTGGAAACCCTGAGCGAAGAACAACTGCGCCAACAGCGCAGCGCGCGCCGGCGCGCGCCCAAGCCCGAGCAGGACGAGGGCGAGCCCGTTGCGTCCCAGCGCGCCAAGCCCGGACCCAAGAACAAGACCGCCTCCGCGGACGCGCCGGCCAAGCCGCGCCGCGCCAAGCCGGCCAAGGACACCGCTTAAACGATGAACGACCCCATCGCTTCTTTGATCGCGCGCCTGCTGGCCGAGCGCTGGCTGCCGCGCGACGACGCCTCGGTGCGCGAACTGCTGACCGACGCCGAACTGCGCAACGACCTGGACCGGCGCCTGGCCGCCGCGGGCCTGCGCCTGCTCGAGCATCCCTACGCGGCCAACGTCGCGGTCGGCATCGCCCGGCCGCAGGAATCGGCCGCGTTCGGCAGCGCCAAGGCCTGGTCGGCGACCAACCTGCAACTGGACCGCGACGCGATCGCCCTGCTGGTGGTGCTGTGGGCGCTGCTGGTGCTGCCCAAGCGCCAACGCCAGATCGCGCGCCAGCAGGCCGACCGCGACCAGGACCAGGAGCAGATGTTCGCCGAGCTCAAGCCGATTCCGGTCGGCGCCGAAGTGGTCGAGCCGATCAACGAGCGCACCCTGCTCGCCGACTTCGGCGAGAAGCTCGGCGGCAAGACCCGGATCCAGTTCAACCTGGGTTCGCTGGCGCGGCAGGGCTTCATCACCCGGCGCAAAGAGCGCATCCATGAGGGGCCGCTGCTGGACCTGGCCTTCGATTACGAACGCATCGCCGGCCGGGTCATGGACGGCGCGCTGTCGTTCGTGGTGACCGAGGCGCGCCAGCACGCGAACGAACAGGCGCTGCTCGACGCGGCCGCGGGCCTCGACGGCGACGCCGAGGACGAGGCCGCCGCCGCGGCGATCCGGGTCGGCGCCTACGTCGGCGACGAGGACGCCGCGTTCGCAGCGCTGGCCGCGACGACCGCGGCCGCCGAGACCGATGCTGCGCTGGAGCGGGCGGCGGATGCGGCGGCCGAAGACGAAACCGAGACCGAAGCCGGCGCCGATCCCGACGGCGCGGCCGGCGCCGTAGCGTCCGACGCCGCCGCCGCAGCCGAATCCCCGGCGACGACGGACGCAGGCGGCGAAGCCCCAGACGACGGCGACGCCCATCCGGCGTCCGCCGGCACCGACATGAAGCACGACCAGGAGGCCGCGGCCGATGTTTGAGTTCCGCTCGCTCGAAGTCGTGCACTGGGACTACTGGCAGCGCTTCCAACTGCCGCTGGACGCGTCCATCGTCACCGTGGTCGGGCCGAACGGCTCCGGCAAGACCACCTTGCTCGACGCCCTGCGCACCCTGCTGGCGATCGAGGACCGCGACACCGCGCGCGACTACAAGACCTATCTGCGCCACAACGGCAAGCCCTATGCCTGGTTGCGCGCGGTGGTCAGCAACCGCCCCGACCGGCGCGGCGGCCGGCCGTTCTTTCCGATCAAGGACGAACTGGTCACCCTGGCCTGCCGGGTGCGCAAGCGCGGCGGCGACTGGAGCCGCGACTACCAGATCGTCGGCGGCGACGTGGCGGTGGAAACCCTGGAGCAGGGTGGCGAATGGCTCGGCGTGCGCGACTACCGCGTGCGCCTGGCCGGCGCCGGCCTGACCCGCGCGATCTGCCGGGTGCTGACCCTGGAGCAGGGCGCCACCGACAAGCTCTGCCAGTACTCGCCGCGCGAACTGCTGCAGCTGATCTTCGACGTGTTCGAGGACAAGGCGGTGCTGGACGACTATCAGCGCGCGCGCACCGAGCAGTTCGACGTCGAGAAGGAACTGCAGCAGCTCGGCCAGGACCTGGCCGGCCTGCATCTGCGCCTGGAATCGGCCAAGGCCGACGTGCGCTCGTTCGAGGAATACAACGCCCTGCGCAACCAGCGCCAGCGCCTGGAAACCGAAGTCGCGCCGAAGGTCGAACTGGGCGAGCAGCGCGCGGTCATCGACGGCGCCAAGCCGCGCCTGACCGGCCTGCGCCGCGCGCTGCGCGAGCGCGAGCGCGCGCTGGACGAGATGCAGGCGCAGGACGGCATCGCCTCGCAAGGGCGCGACGTGCTGCAGGAAGCGATGCGCGAGGCGCGGCGCCAGGTCGGCGCCAGCGAGCAGGCCTTCACCCAGGCCCGCGACGCCGCGCGCGACGCCGAGATGCTGGTCAAGCGCCGCGACGAGTTGGCCAGGCTGCAGGCCCAGCGCGGCGCGCTCGACATCGACGCGCTCAGCGCCGGCGTCGAGAGCGGACGCCGCCGCCAGGCCGAGCTCAAGCTCGAGGCCGAGCGCGACCGCAAGCGCGCCGGCGAAATCTCCGCCCAGCTCGCCGCGCTCAGCGGCGGCGGCCGCATCGTCGAGCCGTTCGAACGCGACTTCCGCGCTGCGCTGGAACGCGCTGACATCGACCACCGGGTGCTGACCGAACTGGTCGAGATCGCCGACCCGCAATGGTCGGTGGCGGTGGAAGCGGTGCTGGCGCCGTATCGGCATCTGCTGGTGCTGGAAAACCCGAAAGACGCGCGCGAAGCCTGGAAGCTCGGCGAAAGCCTGCAGTACCGGCATTTCATCGTCGCCGAGCGGGCGCCGGTGCCCAAGCCCAGCGCCGGTTCGCTGCTGGAAGTGGTGCGTTTCTCGGCCGATCCGCCGGCCTGGCTGCCGCGCCAGCTCGACCGCATCCGCCGGGTCACCGACATCGAGCACGGCTCGCGCCTGCCGGCCTCGCAGGACTGGATCACCCAGAAGGGCTACCTGCGCGAAAGCCGCGGCGGCCGCCACATCGGCGGCAACCAGCAGCACTTCGGCAGCGGCGCGCGCCAGTCGCAGCTGGCCGAACTGCGCGCCGAACAGACCGTCATCGCCCAGCGCGCGCAGGCGCGCGAGGCCGAGCTGCAGGAACTCAACCAGCGCGTCGATGCCGACCAGTCGCGCCTGCTCGGCCTGGACGCGACCCAGGAGCTGGTGACCCGCGCGGCCGAATTCGCCGACGCCCAGGAACGCCTGCCGGGCTTGGCCGAAGCCGCCGCCGAAGCCGCTGCCGCCCTCGCCCAGGCGCGCGCGCAGATCGATGCGGCCGGCGAGCAGGACAAGGCCGAAGGCATCGCCGCGGCCAAGCGCCAGGGCCAGATCGACGCCCTGGCGCGCGAGCTGCGCGAGCGCGCGCAACAGATCAACGGCGAGCGCCAGAGTCTGATCCAGCGCATCGTCGACTACCGGCGCAAGCGCGGCCTGATGCCCAGCGACTGGCGCAGTGCGGCGGCGCTGGCCGCGGCGCGCGAGGAGTACGAAAGCGCTTCGGCAGTGCGGCGCGAGCTCGACCGCATCGACGACCGCCTGACCCGCGGCGGCTTCGTCGTCGACGAGTCCTGCGTGCCCTTGCGCGACAAGATCGGCGCCGACCACGACGAACTGGCCAGCTCGATCATGCGCCGCGAGGCGCACCTGGAGCGGGCCAAGCGCCTGACCGAGGAAGCGCGCGGCGCCTACATCAACGTGCTGCGCGCGACCGTGCGCCGCTACAAGAAGAACCTGGTCGCGCTGGGCGAACTGGCCGGCATCGGCGTCGACGCCGACATGCCGGAGCTGGCCAACAACGACGTCGCCCTGGCCCAGGCCGGCTTGTCGGTGCGCTTCGATTTCGACCGCAAGGGCTGGATCGGCCTCGACGACGGCGAGGCCTCCGGCGGCCAGCAGGTGATGAAGTCGCTGCTGCTGCTGGTCGCGCTGCTGCGCGACGAAGACCAGCCGGGCGGCTTCGTGTTCATCGACGAGCCCTTCGCCCACCTGGACGTGTTCAACATCGAAAAGGTCGGCCGCTTCCTGCGCGCCACCGACGCCCAGTACATCCTGACCACGCCGATCACCCACAACCTCAACGTGTTCGATCCCTCCGACCTGGTGCTGACCACCAGCAAGCGCCGCGGCGGCAACGCCTGGGCCGAGCCGGTCGCGGTGCTCAAGCGCCAGATCGAGACCGCCGGCAAGGCGGCCTGAGCGGGACGGTCCCGGCAAGGCGGCTTGGCGGTCGCCGCGCCCATCGCGGCTTTGCCATCGCCGTTCCCCACTTTGAAAAAGGGGGGCAGGGGGGATTTGCTTTTTGCTTCTGTCGCCGCAACAGCAACAGCAAATCCCCCGCGCTCCGCATGCCACTCAGCAGCGAAGCCCACGCCGGGCGCTGGCCCCTTTTTCAAAGGGGGCAACGGTTAGCGCGCCATCGTTCGCGCCGCCGTGGGTTGAGCCGCGGTCCCCATTCCGTTCCCTGCCGTTGCTGTTCCCCCCTTTGAAAAAGGGGGGGAGGGGGGATTTGCTTTTCGCCCAAGCGCTGACACGCCGCCCTCTCAAGCCTGGAACGATAAATCCCATCGCCCACACCAGCGCAACGCTTGACTCGCGCAGCGCCGGCCCTACTCTATGCACACGCAACAACCACCTCTTCTTTCAGGCCACTCCGTCATGCAGCGCTTCCCGCTCCTGATATCGCTGAACGCCCTGCGCGCGAGCGCGGGCCGGGTGCGCCTGCCTCCTGCAGTCTTCGCTTCGCGGCCGAACTGACCCGCGTCGTGCGAAGCCGCAGAGAACAAAGCACCCGCAAGGGTGCTTTTTTATTGCCCGCAATTCCCGAGCCACCGGCGATCGCCGGCCTCCCATCACCGCAGTCACCGGAACCCAAGGAGAACGTGTCGTGAATACCACGGACGAAACCCAAGCCTAGCCGCGCGTCCCGTCGCCAACCGGGGCGCGCGGCGACCCATGCGTTGGCCACGAATGCGAACACTCTTATGAACACCCCGCTCTTCAGCAACACCTCCGTCAGCCGCTGGCGCAACCTCGGCATCATCGCCCACGTCGACGCGGGCAAAACCACGCTCACCGAACGTCTGCTGTGGAAAACCGGCGCGATCCATCGCACCGGCGAAGTCCACGACGGCGCCGCCACCACCGATTTCGACCCGATCGAACGCCGCCGCGGCATCACCATCGGCGCCGCCGCCGTGCAGGCGCGCTGGACGCCGCACGACGGCGACGAACATCGCCTGACCGTCATCGACACGCCCGGCCATATCGACTTCGCGATCGAAGTCGAACGTTCGTTGCGCGTGCTCGACGGTGCGGTCGCGGTGTTCAGCGGTGTCGACGGCGTGCAACCGCAATCGGAAACCGTGTGGCGCCAGGCGCGCCGCCACGGCGTGCCGTTGATCGCCTTCGTCAACAAGATGGACCGCGTCGGCGCTTCGCTCGAGCGGACCCTCGCGCAGATGCGCGAGAAGCTCGACGCGGTGCCGTGGGCGCTGGGCGAAACCGTGGGCGCGGAATCCGAGCTCAGCGGCTGGATCGACTACGTCGCACGCGAACACCTGTCCTGGGACGAGCGCGGCATGTTGTCGCGGCGCGCCTGGACCGAGGCGGAAACGCAGGCCTTCGAGCCGGCGCGCCAGCGCCTGGTCGAAGCCGTCGCAGATCACGACGATGCGCTCGCCGAAGCGTTCCTGGACGGCAGCGCCATCGACGTCGCCCTGCTGAAGGCGGCGCTGCGCCGGGCCACGCTGGCCGGCGCCGGCACGCCGGTACTGGCCGGTTCCGCGTTCAAGAACAAGGGCGTGGAAGCGCTGCTCGACGCCATCGTCGACTATCTGCCGTCGCCGCTGGAGCGTCCGCCGGTGCGTGCGCAAAGCGAGCACGGCGAGGTCGCACTGGCGGCCGATGCCGACGGCCCGCTGGCCGGCTTGGTGTTCAAGATCGTGCACCACGAACACGGTGCGCTGAGCTTCGTGCGCCTGTACTCGGGCACGCTGCGGGTCGGCGACACGGTGTGGGCGTCGCGGCGCGAAAAGGCGTTGCGCGTGGGCCGGCTGCAAGTCGTGCAGGCCGATCGCGGTCAGGACGTGGACGTGGCCTACGCCGGCGAGATCGTCGCGATCGCGGGCTGGAAAGACGCGGTCAGCGGCGAGACGCTCAGCGATGCCGGCCGGCGTCTGGCGCTGGACAGCATCCAGGCCCAGCCGGCGGTGTTGTCGTGGCGATTGACCGCGGGCAAGTCCAGCGACCTGATCCGCCTCGGCCAGGGCCTGGCCAGCCTGGCCCAGCAGGATCCGTCGTTCCGCGTCGGCACCGATGCGGATACCGGCGAAACCCTGGTCTGGGGCATGGGCGAGCTGCACCTGGAGGTGATGGTCGACCGTTTGCGCGAGTTGTGGAACGTCGAGGTGCGCACCGGTTCGCCGCGCGTGGCCTATCAGGAAACGCCGAGCCGCGCGGTGCGCGGCGTGGAGGGCAAGCAGGCCAAGCAGAACGGCGGCATCGGCCAGTTCGCGCGGGTGATCGTCGATGTGGCGCCGCGCGACGACGGCCAGTTCGAGTTCGTCGACCGCACCGTCGGCGGCGTGGTTCCGCGCAACTTCGTCGCCGCGACCGAAAAGGGCCTGCGGGCGGCGCTGGCCGAGGGGCCGCAAGGCTTCCCGGTGGTGGGGCTGAGCGTGACCCTGGTCGACGGCGAGACGCACGCCAAGGACTCCTCGGAGTTGGCGTTCCAGATCGCCGCCGCGGCGGCGCTGAAGGCGGCGCTGGCGCAAGCCGGCACGACCTTGCTCGAACCGGTGATGGCCTTGGTGGTGGATACGCCCGCGGCCAACGTCGGCGACGTGGTCGGCGATGTGCAGCGGCGTTCCGGCCGCATCTTGTCGATTGAGGACAAGGGCGGCCGTAGCGACGTGACCGCACGCGCGCCGCTGGCGCAGTTGTCGGGCTACACGACGGCGCTGCGTTCGTTGACCCAGGGCCGCGCATCGGCGTCGATGGTGTTCGATGGCTACGAAGTCGCGCGCGGTCTGCCCAAGGCCGCATAGGCGCGGGTCAACAAGGGGCCGGTTCGCCGGCCCCTCTTTGCGCATGGTAGAGCCGGCTTACCAGCCGGCCAGCACCAGCTTGCCGATGGTGGCGCCCGATTCCAGCCGGCGGTGCGCTTCGCGCAGGTTCTCGGCGTTGATCGCGCCCAGGGTTTCGCCGTGGCTGCCGCGCAGCTCGCCGGCGTCGATCAGGTCGGCGACGCGGTCGAGCAGGCGGCCTTGTTCGATCAGGTCGGCGGTGCCGAAGCGCGGCCGGGCGAACATCATTTCCCAGTGGATGCCGATGCACTTGGCCTTGTACGGGTCGCCGATGTGCAGCGGCCCGGTCGGCTCGACGATCAGGCCGACGTGGCCCTGCGGCGCCAGCAACTGGCCCAGTTCGGTCCAGTAGCGATCGGTGTCGGCCAGATTCAGCGCCGCGTCGATCTGCTCGTAGCCCAGCGCCTGCAGCTGCGGCGCCAGCGGCTGCGAGTGATCGATCACGTGGTCGGCGCCGTAGCGCTTGCACCATTCGATGCTGGCCGCGCGCGAGGCGGTGGCGATTACCTCGAAGCCGGCGCGCTTGGCCAACTGGATCGCGATCGTGCCGACGCCGCCAGCGCCGCCGACGATCAGCAGGCGGCGGCCGCGGCCGCCGTGCTCGCTGTCGTAGGGCATGCGCTGGAACAGCAGTTCCCAGGCGGTGATCGCGGTCAACGGCAAGGCCGCCGCTTCGGCCGCGCTCAGCGTGGTCGGCGCGCGGCCGACGATGCGCTCGTCGACCAGCTGCCATTCGCTATTGCTGCCGGGACGGCCGATGTCGCCGGCGTAATAGACCCGGTCGCCGACCTTGAATCGGCTCACCGCTGCGCCGACCGCTTCGACCGTGCCGGCGGCGTCGTAGCCGAGCACGCGCGGTTCGGCCAGCACCTCGGTCGCCGGTTTGGAGCGGCGCACCTTGGTGTCGACCGGATTGACCGAGACCGCTTCGACCCGCACCAGCAGGTCGTGGCCGGCGGCGACCGGCGTGGGCAGGTCGAATTCGAGCAGGGACTGCGGATCGTCGATCGGCAGGTGGCGGATCAGGGCTACGGCTTTCATTGCGGACTCCGAGGGGAGGGGAGGAGAACCGGCATCGAGGGCATCGATGCCGGATTGTGGATCAAGCGCAGGTTCGTCGTTGTCGAGCTGCGGGTCGCCAAGCCGCTCCGTCGCCAGGCCGCACTGCCGCCGAGCCGCGTCGGCGTCAGCGCGGTCCGAACAGCAGCGGCTCGTCGAGCGCGGCGGCCATGGCGCGGTAGCCGGCGTCGCCGGGATGCAGGCGGTCGCCGGAGTCGTAGACCGGCAGGAACTGGGTCGGACGCTGCGGGTCGCGGACGATCGCGTCGAAATCGACCACCGCATCGAACTCGCCGCTGTCGCGGATCCAGGCGTTGACCGTCTGCCGCACCCGTTCCTTGGCCGGGCTGTAGTAATCGTGGATCGGCGTGCCGGGCAGGGCGCCTTCGAACGGGGTCAGGGTGGCGCCGACGATCCGCACCGACTGCAGCCGGGCCCGAGCGATCAACTGGCGATAGCCGTCGATCAGGCGTTGCGCGTCGACCGCCTCGCGCGCCGGTTCGAAGCTGCTGCCGGGCCAGGCGATGTCGTTGATGCCCATCAGCAGCACCACCGTATCCGGGCGTTGGCTGAGCACGTCGCGCTCGAACCGGGCCAGCGCGCTGACCCCCATGCCGTCGCTGAGCACGCGCGCGCCGGAGATGCCGGCGTTGAGCACGGCGACGCCGCGCGGCGCCAGGCGCTGGGCGAGGAAGTCGGGCCAACGCTGGTAACGGTTCGGGGTGGACGCGGCGCCGTCGGTGATCGAGTCGCCGAACGCGACCACGCGCCGCACCGGCTGCGCGGCTTCGACATAGACGCCGCTGAGGAAAGGGCGGGTCTGCAGCACATCGCCGCCGTCCAGCCGGGCTTGGGCGGTGCGGTCGCCGGCGACCAGGAACGCATCCTGGCGCCCTTCCCAATGGAAGCTGCGCAAAGCGGTGTCCTGCGGCAGGTACAGGCTGACCGCGACTTCGGCGAGCGCGGCGAGTTTCAGCTCGACCGGGTCGCTGAGCACCGGCGCGCCCGGCAGCAGGGTGACTTCGCGCCGGCCGCCGAAGGTCAGCACCCGATCGCTGCCCGGTTCGATCCGCGAGCCGCCGGCGCTGCGGGCGATGCGCGCCGCGCCGATGGTCACCGGCGCATCGCCGTAGGCGTTGGACAGGGCGATCCGGACTCGGCCGCCGCCGACGCTGACCCGCGCCACCTGGCGCAGGGTCTGGTCGTGCAGGCGCGCCGGGGCGCCGTTGGGCAGGACGAAATCGGCGCCCCAGGTGGCCTGGGGGCTGGCGATCCAGCTGCCGACCCAGTGCGGCGCGGCTTGGCTGTCGGCGGCCCGGACCGGCGTGGCCAGGCCCAGGGCGAGCGCCGCGGCGGCGAGGGGAGAGAGCAGGCGGGAAAGATTCATGAGCGGAGTCCGCAATGGGGTCGGGGAGTCGACGCCGGCCACGTTAGGTTCTTCCGGAATTCGCCAGTAGCGGGCAAGATCGCATAGGGCTCATTCCATTTCGGAATGGGCACGGCCCGGAGTCGCCCGCACCGCCCATGGACACGCTTCGCGGCTTGCAGACCTTCGTGCGCGCGGTCGAACTCGGCAGCCTGTCGGCGGTCGCGCGCGAACTCGGCACCACCCAGCCCACGGTCAGCAAGACCGTGGCCGCGCTGGAGCAGGAACTCGGTGTGCGCCTGCTGCAACGCAGCACCACCCATCTGGCGCCGACCGAGCAAGGCCGGCGTTTCTACGAGCGCGCGCGGCGGGTGCTGGAGGAATACGGCGAAGCGGTGGCCGATGCGCGCGGGCTCAGCGAAACGCCGGCCGGGCTGTTGCGCGTGGCCGCGCCGGTCAGCGTCGGCGTGCTGCGCCTCAACCGGCTGGTGCAGGAATTCCTGGCCCTGCATCCGCAGGTCGAGGTCGAACTGATCCTCAACGACCGCTACGTCGATCTGGTCGAAGAGGGCATGGACCTGGCCCTGCGCATCGGCGCCAACCTGCCGCCGAACGCGGTCGCGCGTCGCGTCGCGATATCGCCGCGCGGGCTGGTCGCTTCGCGCGAGTATCTGGCCCGGCATGCGCCGATCCTGAGCCCCGGCGACACCGCCGCGCACGATTACCTGCGCTTCGCCTGGGCCGGGGACACTTACACCTTGCACGGCCCCGGCGGCGAGACCGCGGTATTGCGCGGCGACGGCCGTTATCGGATCAACAATTCGCTGGGCATCCGCGAAAGCTTCCTGCTCGGCAGCGGCATCGGCCTGGCGCCGGCCTGGCTGGTGCAGGACCTGGTCGACGAAGGACGCTTGCAGTGGATCCTGCCGCAGTGGCGGGCGTCGGCGCATGAGTTGTATCTGCTGTATCCGGCCCGCCGCTACCTGCCGGTGCGCACGCGGGCCTTGCTGGAATTCCTGAGCGAACGCCTGCCGCTACTGCCCGGACTGGAACCGCCTGGCCTGGAACTGTCTGGTTTGGAACTGTCTGGTTTGGAGCCGCCCGGCCTGGAACTGCCTGGCTCGGAGCCGCCGCCGGGCTGAGCGCTGGCGCATTCGGCTCAACTTGCGACGCAGGTAGCCGCATCGGCGGGCACGCTGGCTTCGCGCCGACGCGGCCGCGCATCCAGGCGCGCGGCCCACAGCGCCAGGACCAGGCCCGACACGGTCACCAGCGCCGCGACCCAGGTCACCGCGCCCAGGCCGGGGCCGTGTTCGATCACCGCGCCGCCGAGCCAGGCGCCGAGCGCGTTGCCGAGATTGAACGCGCCGATGTTGAGGCTGGACGCCAGGTTCTGTCCGGCCGGGTCGGTCTTCTGCAGCACCCACAGCTGCAGAGGCGGCACGGTCGCGAACGCGGCCACGCCGAGCAGGCCGACGAAGGCGATCGCGGCGATCTGATGATGCAGGGCGAAGGTCATGATCCCGAGCACCGCGGCCAGGGCGACCAGGGTGCCGATCAGCGCCGGCGCCAGGCGCCTGTCGGCGAAGCGGCCGCCGATCAGATTGCCGAGGATCATGCCGCCGCCGAACACCAGCAGGATCGGCGACACCGCGGCCTCGCCGAAGCCGCTGATCCGGGTCAGGATCGGCTGGATGAAGGTGTACACGGTGAACACGCCGGCGAAGCCGAGCACGGTCATCGCCAGGCCGAGCAGCACCTGCGGATGCAGCACCGCCTTCACTTCGCGACGCAGCGCCACCGGCTCGGGCTTGCTGCGGTCGGCCGGCACCAGGGTGGCGATCACCACGGTCGCGATCACGCCGATGACGGCCACCGCCCAGAAGGTCGAGCGCCAGCCGAACTGCAGGCCGAGCCAGGCGCCGGCGGGCACGCCGAGCAGGGTCGCGACGGTCAGGCCGGTGAACATGATCGAGATCGCCGAGGCCTTCTTGTCGGCCGGCACCAGGCCGGTGGCGACCACCGCGCCGACGCCGAAGAAGGTGCCGTGGGCGAGCGAGGTGATGACCCGCGCGATCATCAGCACGGTGTAGTTGGGCGCGATCGCGCAGACGATGTTGCCGAGGGTGAAGATCAGCATCAGCGCGACCAGCACCGCCTTGCGCGGCATGCGTCCGGTGGCGACGGTCAGCACCGGTGCGCCGACGAACACGCCCAGCGCATAGCCGGAGATCAGCAGCCCGGCCGCGGCCAGGCCGACCTGCAGGTCGGCGGCGACCTGCAGCAGCAGGCCCATGATCACGAATTCGGTGGTGCCGATGCCGAACGCGCCCACGGTCAGGGCGTACAGGGCGATCGGCAGGCGCCCGCCGGCGGCGTTGGCCGGGGCGGCGGGCGAGGGAGCGGGGGCGGCGTGCATGGGGCGCATCCGGAAGGGGCGATGCGCGGCAGTCTGGGCGCTTGCATCTTGTGGAAAAACCGCCAGGATGACGAATCACTATCAACGAATTATTGAAAGCGGAATGGACCGCATCGCCGACCTGCAGCTGTTCCTGCGCGTGCTCGACCTGGGCTCGATCAGCGCCGCCGCGCGCAGCCTGGACCTGTCGGTCGCGGTCGCCAGCCAGCGCCTGAAGCGGCTGGAGCGCGAACTCGGCGTGCGCCTGCTGCACCGGACCACCCGCCAGTTGCACGCCACCGCCGAAGGCCTGGCCCTGGCCGAGCGCGGCCGCGGCCTGGTCGAGGAACTGGAGGCGCTGACCGCCGACCTGCGCCGCGCCGGCAGCGAGCCGGCCGGGCTGTTGCGGGTCACCACCTCGGCCGCGTTCGGGCGCATGTACCTGTCGCCGTTGCTGGCCGAGTTCCAGCGCCGCTATCCGGCGGTGCGGCTGAGCGTGAACCTGACCGACCAGAACCTGGACCTGATCGCCGCCGGCATGGACCTGGCGATCCGGATCGGCCCGCTCGACGATTCCAGCCTGGTCGCGCGCAAGCTGGCCGACAACCGGCGCGTGCTGGCGGCCGCGCCCGAGTACCTGCGCCGGCACGGCGCGCCGCGCACGCCGCAGGATCTGATCGGGCACGAGTGCCTCGTGCTGGTGGGCGGGCAGGGGCGGATGGAGGACTGGCGCTTGCTCGACGCGGACGGCGTCGCGACCACGGTGCGGGTCAACGGCCGGATCGAGAGCAACTTCGGCGAAGTGCTGCGCGACGCCGCGGCGGCGGGCTTGGGCATCGCCCATTTCTCGGTCTGGCACGTGCACGAGGACTTGCGCAGCGGGCGCCTGGTGCAGGTGCTGCCGGACTACCGGCTGCCGGACACGGCGATCAGCGCGGTGATGCCGCAGCGCCGGTTCGTGCCGTTGCGGGTGCGCGCTTTCATCGACTTCGTCGCCGAGTCGTTCGGCGAGGTGCCGCCGTGGGAGCGCGGTGGCTAGCGCCGCACGCCTTCGTAGGAGCGGCGCCCCACAGGGATTTCCTTCGGTCACAAGCCGCGATCGCGCTCTCGCCCGTTCGCCGCGTCTTTGTCCTAGACCCCCTGTAGGAGCGGCGTAAGCCGCGACCGCGCTGCTGCGGTCTCGCGGCGTCTGTATTCGAAGGCTTCAAAAGCTCCAAAGGCCAAAGCTTCCGTCCGCAAGCGGCCGGGTCACTTTCTTTGTCCAAGGCGACAAAGTCCCACGGGATTTCCTTCGGTCAAAAGTAACCAAAGAAAACGCCATAACTGTTTCGAATCAAAAGCCACTATGGGACGAGGCCTGCGCGGGGCTGCTCCGCACAGGCCATCCCTGGCCTGGCTGCGCACGGGCCGCATCCCTGCGGGCCGCCCTTCGGGGCTGCAGGGTGTTCTCGCGAGTTCGGTCCCGCGCCAAGCTTATTACGACAACGACAACGACAACGACAACGACAACGACAACGGCAACGGCAACGACAACGGCAACGACAACGGCAAACGCTGCGTCGCAGTTGTTGGGGTAGGAGCGGCGTCCCAAGGGGATTTCCTTCGGTCACAAGCCACGACCACCATGCGTCGACCTTGCGGCGATACCTTGTAGGAGTGGCGTAAGCCGCGACCACACGACGCGCAGGAAAACCACCGCCGTCGGAATGGATCGAAACCGTGTTCCGTGGCTTTCGAATCGCCACGTCGTCGACGGGCTGTCGCGCTCGCGGCCTGTGACCGAAGCCAATCCCCGTAGAACGCTACTCCCACCCCCGCCGCCGCTAGGCCCTCAATCGAACGCGAACGCGTCCAACGCCAGCGAACCCATTTCGTGCGAGCGGTGCAGGCCGCGCGCGGTCGGCGCTTCGCCGGCGGCGCCGAGGGCGACGAACAGCGGCATCAGGTGTTCGACCGTGGGATGGGCGCGATGCGCATGCGGCGCCTGCGCCTGCCAGTCGAGCAGGGCGGGCAGGTCGTGAGCGGCCAGGCGCCGGCGCATCCAGTCGGCGAACTCGGCCGCCCAGGGCGGCATCGGCGCGTCGCGGTCGGCCCAGTCCAGGTCGCCGAGGTTGTGCACGAAGCCGCCGGAGCCGATCACCAGCACGCCCTCGTCGCGCAACGACGCCAGGGCCTGGCCGACCGCGTAGTGGCGCTGCGCGTCGCCGTGCGGCATCACCGACAGCGGCACCACCGGAATATCGGCCTGCGGGTACATCCGCCGCAGCGGCACCCAGACGCCGTGGTCGAGGCCGTGGTTGTCGCGCAGGCGCGCCTCCAGGCCGGCATCGGCGAGGCGGTCGCGGATCTCTTCGGCCAGCCGCGGCAGGCCGGGCGCCGGGTATTGGATCCGGTACAGCGGCTCGGGGAAGCCGCCGAAGTCGTGCACGGTATGCGGGCGCTCGTGGCCGCCGACCATCGGCCGGTCGGTCATGAAGTGGGCGGAGGCGATCACGATCGCCCGCGGCCACGGCAGTTGCTGGCCGAGGTCGTCGAGAAAACGTCCGGCGGGCGAGTCCTCCAGCGCCAGCATCGGCGAGCCGTGCGAGAGGAACAGGGTCGGCAGGCGAGTGGGGATGTCCATGCGTCCAGGGTGATCCTGCGCCGGGCGATTTCCAAGTTGGGTCGGCGCGCCTGATCGTTCCGTTCCTGTTCGCAATCAGGAGGTCGCGGCGCGATTGTTGATCCGCACCGCCGCCCGCGGCTTGCCGTTCCTGTCCGCGCCGCCTGCCCGCGCCGGCCGCCCGTGCCGCCGGCTCCCCGCCGTCTGGCAAAATAGCCGGCTCACTCACCCGCAGGCCTCTTGCACATGAGCCACTTCGACATCCGTTCGACCGTCCGCCCCGATCCCGACAAGCCGATGGTCGACATCGCCGACTACGTCGCCGACTACAAGATCGATTCGAAGGAGGCCTTCGACACCGCCCGCTACATGCTGCTGGACTCGCTGGCCTGCGCGGCGCTGGCGATGGACCACAAGGAATGCCTCAAGCACCTCGGCCCGCTGGTGCCGGGCGGCGAGATGAAGGGCGGCGCGCGCGTGCCGTTCACCTCCTACGAGCTCGACCCGGTCCAGGCCGCCTACAACATCGGCGTGCAGATCCGCTGGCTCGACTTCAACGACACCTGGCTGGCGGCCGAATGGGGCCACCCCTCCGACAACCTCGGCGCCATCCTCGGCGTCGCCGACTACCTGGGCCGCAAGGCCGAGGCCGAAGGCGGCCAGGCGATGACCGTGCGCGACGTGCTCGGCCACGCGATCAAGGCCCACGAGATCCAGGGCGGCTACGCGCTGAAGAACTCGTTCAACCGGGTCGGCCTGGACCACGTGATCCTGGTCCGCCTGGCCTCGACCGCCGTGACCACCCAGATGCTGGGCGGCGGCAAGGACGAGATCGTCACCGCGGTCTCGCACTCGTGGATCGACAACGGCGTGCTGCGCACCTACCGCCACGCGCCGAACACCGGCCCGCGCAAGAGCTGGGCCGCCGGCGACGCCTGCCGCCGCGCCGTGACCCATGCGCTGAACGCCAACAAGGGCGTGGTCGGCTACCCGAGCGCGCTGTCGGTCAAGACCTGGGGCTTCTACGACATCGCCTTCAAGGGCAAGCAGTTCGAGTTCGAGCGTCCGTTCGGCAGCTACGTGATGGAGAACGTGCTGTTCAAGATCTCCTTCCCGGCCGAGTTCCACGCCCAGACCGCGGTCGAGTGCGCGATGAAGCTGCACGAGCAGGTCAAGGACAAGCTCGACCAGATCGAGCGCATCGAGCTGGAGACCCAGGAAGCCGGCGTGCGCATCATCGACAAGACCGGCCCGCTGGCGAACTACGCCGACCGCGACCACTGCCTGCAGTACATGGTCGCCGTGCCGCTGATCTTCGGCCGCCTGACCGCCGACGACTACGTCGACGCGGTCGCCGCCGACCCGCGCATCGACGCGCTGCGCGACAAGATGGCGGTCAAGGAGAACGAGCAGTTCACCAAGGACTACTTCGATCCCGAAAAGCGCTACATCGGCAATTCGGTGCAGGTGTTCTTCAAGGACGGCAGCTCGACCGAGAAGGTCTCGATCGATTACCCGATCGGCCACCGCAAGCGCCGCGCCGAAGGCATCCCGGTGCTGATGGCCAAGTTCGAAGCGGCGATCCGGGCCAAGCTGCCGGCCGCCCAGGCCGAGCGCCTGCTGGCCCTGGCGGCCAAGCCGGAGGAACTGGAAGCGCTGCCGATCACCGAGTTCCTCGGCCTGTTCGCCGCCGCCAAGTAATAGAACGTCCTCGCGACGACTGATTCGAGTGCGCAAAGCCGGGACCGGCCTTGCGCACATCGAAACTGAACGAATTTCGACTCGCAGCGGATTCGGTGACGCTGCGCGTCGATATGTTAGACGGTTGTTAACACCGCTTTCACATTGGCAAACCTACCCTGCGCGGGATGGCGTCATCCAGGCGACCGTCCTGAACGGTAGAAACCTCGCAGACGCGGTTTTCCGAATTTTCTGAACCAGGAGCTACAAGATGAATAAGAAACTCCTCTGCGCCGCCCTGCTGGGTGGCCTGAGCCTCGCGCAGGTCGCCAGCGCGCAGGACTTCGACGACCGCTGGTACCTCACCGGTTCGGCCGGCATGAACGTCCAGGACAACGATCGCGGCACCCGCAACGCTCCGTTCGGCGCGATCGGCCTGGGCAAGTTCCTCAACCCGAACTGGTCGCTGGACGGCGAGCTGAACTATCAGAACCCGAAGTTCGACGCCAACCAGGACGCCAACTGGAGCCAGTACGGCATCTCGCTCGACCTGCGCCGCCACTTCGTCACCGAAGGCCGCAACTGGAACCCCTACCTGCTGATGGGCCTGGGCTACCAGCGCTCGGAAGAAGAGTACCTGTCGGCCACCACCCTGCTGCCGGCCGAGCGTAAGGAAGGCAACCTCGCCGCCAAGTTCGGCGTCGGCGTCCAGGGCGACCTGGGCCGCGTCGGCATCCGCACCGAGCTGGCCTACCGCGCCGACTTCGACGACAACAGCGTCAACGGCGTCGACCGCAACGGCGAGTCGGAAGATTGGTTCGGCGACGTGCTGGCTTCGGTCGGCATCATCGTCCCGCTGGGTCCGGAGCCGGTCGCTGCGGTCGCTCCCGCTCCGGTCGTGGAGCCGGGCTGCGCCGACAAGGACGACGACGGCGACGGCGTGAACAACTGCGACGACAAGTGCCCGGGTTCGCAGGCTGGCCAGACCATCGGTCCGGACGGCTGCCCGGTGCCGGTCACCATCGACCTGAAGGGCGTGAACTTCGACTTCGACAAGTCGACCCTGCGTCCGGACGCGGTGGCGATCCTCAACGAGGCCGTCGAAATCCTGAAGCGCTACCCCGACCTGAAGGTCGAAGTGGCCGGCCACACCGACCTGTGCGGTAAGGACGACTACAACCAGAAGCTGTCGGAGCGTCGCGCCAAGGCCGCTTACGACTACCTGACCAGCAACGGCGTCGACGCCGCTCGCCTCCAGGGTCCGGTCGGCTACGGCGAGAGCCGTCCGCTGGAATCGACCCCGCAGACCTTCCCGGCCTGCAAGAGCGAGGTCAACCGTCGTACCGAGCTGAACGTCCAGAACTAAGCCTCTGGAACGGCGCAGGCCTCGGCCTGCGCACGGCAGCACCCACGAAGCCCTGCCTCGCGCCGGGCTTCGTTTTTTCGGGCGTGCGGCCCGCCGTCGCCGGGCCTTGCACCGGCCTCGCGCAACGCAGCAATCGCCGGGCCGGCCGCTGCGGACGTCGCCCCCCCTGCGTGCCGGTATAAATCGAAAAATACGACCAATCGCCCAAAATCTTCGGGCAACGTGACCGTTCGTCGGCCGAAACGCGCACAAATGGGAGATCATCCCGCCGGCGCGTTAATTAACGCAGGTTTAGCGCCGTCCGGGCCGACGTTAAGTGGTATTAACAAACACCTTGACGGTGTATGATCCCCCCGCCAGTGACTGCGGCGCCGGCTCTGCCGGGTGCTACCGCGTCTCTGTCGCAGGAGCAGCGCCGCATAAGACTGTCCCGATCAAACAGTCCGATCACCCCCCGTTCCGATCGATCTGAAGGAGTTAGAGATGAAGATCCGTATGTTGAGCACCGCACTGCTGGCGGGCTTGGCTTTTTCGCAGGTGGCCAGCGCGCAGGATTTCGATGACCGCTGGTACCTGACCGGCTCGGCCGGCATGAATGTCCAGGACAACGACCGCGGCACCCGCAACGCTCCGTTCGGCGCGATCGGCCTGGGCAAGTTCCTGAGCCCGAACTGGTCGCTGGACGGCGAGCTGAACTACCAGAACCCGAAGTTCGACGCCGACCAGGATCTGAACTGGAGCCAGTACGGCATCTCGCTCGACCTGCGCCGCCACTTCGTCACCGAAGGCCGCAACTGGAACCCCTACCTGCTGATGGGCCTGGGCTACCAGCGCTCGGAAGAAGAGTATGTGGTCAGCTCGCCGCTGTCGCCGGCCGAGCGTAAGGACGGCAACTTCGCCGCCAAGGTCGGCGTCGGCGTCCAGGGCGACCTGGGCCGCGTCGGCATCCGCACCGAACTGGCTTACCGCGCCGACTTCGACGACACCAGCGTCGCCGCTCCGCAGGAAGACTGGTTCGGCGACGTGCTGGCCTCGGTCGGCATCATCGTCCCGCTGGGTCCGGAGCCGGTCGCTGCGGTCGCTCCCGCTCCGGTCGTGGAGCCGGGCTGCGCCGACAAGGACGACGACGGCGACGGCGTGAACAACTGCGACGACAAGTGCCCGGGTTCGCAGGCTGGCCAGACCATCGGTCCGGACGGCTGCCCGGTGCCGGTCACCATCGACCTGAAGGGCGTGAACTTCGACTTCGACAAGTCGACCCTGCGTCCGGATGCGGTGGCGATCCTCAACGAGGCCGTCGAAATCCTGAAGCGCTATCCCGACCTGAAGGTCGAAGTGGCCGGCCACACCGACCTGTGCGGTAAGGACGACTACAACCAGAAGCTGTCGGAGCGTCGCGCCAAGGCCGCTTACGACTACCTGACCAGCAACGGCGTCGACGCCGCTCGCCTCCAGGGTCCGGTCGGCTACGGCGAGAGCCGTCCGCTGGAATCGACCCCGCAGACCTTCCCGGCCTGCAAGAGCGAGGTCAACCGTCGTACCGAGCTGAACGTCCAGAACTAAGCCTCTGGAACGGCGCGGGCCTCGGCCCGCGCACGGCAGCACCCACGAAGCCCGGCCTCGCGCCGGGCTTCGTTTTTTTCGCGGCGCGCCGAGCGCGTCCGGGCATGACGAAGCTGAATCGAGCATCGCGCTAAAAAACCTCGATAACCGCCTGATTTCGCGGGTTGTCCATGGCCTTGCGCGCGCCTACACTGGCGCATCGTTCAACGGCGCGGCGATGCGTTCGCGCCGAACCCGGGAGACCCTCATGCGCCGAGTCCTTGCCGCCACGTCGTTGTTCCTGTTCGCCGCCGCGGCGCAGGCGCAGACCGCCAATTGCGCAGCGCTCGCCGCCACGCGCGCGCAGCCGGTCGAACCGACCCTGATCGCGCCGATCTCGCCGGAACTGGTCGCGCCCGCGCACCAGCTCGGCTCGCCGAGCGGCGTGCTGTCGCAGGCGCTGGACGAAGCCTTGTCGGTCGACCAGGTGCTGCTGCGCATCCGCCTGGAAGGCTGCAACGTCGCCAAGGCCGCGCCGGCCTCGACCGGCATGCCCTCGGCCAACGATCCGGCGGCCTACAAGCCCAAGACCGAGTTCGACAACACGCCGTGGCGCTTCAACATGAGCCAGGGCGGCAAGCGCATGACCGCCGACGAGTTCAGCGCCTGGATGAAGGCCAAGGGCGTGCGCGTGGCCAAGGGCAACGGCGCCGCGGCCGCACCGGCCGCACCGGCACCGGCGCCGGTGGCCGAAGCCGCACCCGCCGCGGCCGAGAAGAGCAAGAAGAAGTAAGCCGCATCGGCGGCGCAACCGGACGGCCGCGGGCATCGCCTGCGGCCGTTCCGTTTTGGGTGCCATGAATCGGCGCCATGCATCGGCGCCGCGAACCGGCGCGCCGCCCTATCCTCGATCCGATCCCAGCGATCCGCCGCCGCCTTGAGTCCGCCTCCTCCCCGTCACGGTCTGGCCCGCGTGCTGTCCAAGCAGGGGCTGTGCTCGCGCAGCGAGGCGGCCAAATGGATCGCCGCCGGACGGGTCGCGGTCGACGGGCGGGTGGTGCGCGATCCGGAGTTTCCGATCGTCCAGGGCCGTCAGCGCATCGCCGTCGACGGCCAGGCGATCGAAGCGGCCCAGCGCGTCTATCTGATGCTCAACAAACCGCGCGGCCTGGTCACCACCGCCCAGGACGAACGCGGCCGCGACACCGTCTACCGTTGCTTCGACGGCGCGCTGCTCGACGGCGCGCCGCTGCCGTGGCTGGCGCCGGTGGGCCGGCTCGACAAGGCCAGCGAAGGCTTGTTGCTGTTCAGCAACGACCCGGCGTGGGCGGCGGCGATCACCGATCCGGAAACCGGGCCGGACAAGACCTATCACGTGCAGGTCGATGCGATTCCGGATCCGTCCTTGCTCGCCGCGCTGCACGCCGGCGTCGCCGACGACGGCGAACTGCTGCGCGCCAAGTCGGCGACCCTGCTGCGCGCCGGCGAACGCAACGCTTGGCTGGAGATCGTGCTCGACGAGGGCCGCAACCGGCAGATCCGGCGCCTGCTGGCGGCGTTCGACCTGGACGTGCTGCGGCTGGTGCGGGTCGCGATCGGATCGCTGGCGCTCGGCGAACTGGCCAAGGGGCAGTGGCGGCGGCTGGACCCGCAGGACCTGCAGCGGCTGCGCTGAGCGGGCCGTTGCGCACGCGGGCCGCAGCGGAAATCCGACCGCAGTAACGGTCGCGGACGCCGTCCGCGGCTTATGGTGGGCGCCGGAACCGCCGCTGCGCACCGCGCGCGGCCATCGCGCGACAAGGAGGTGCGCTGCCGGCCCGGGCCCTGCCCGCGGGAGGCCGGCCCGATCGGAGCATCGCAATCTTCCGCACTTCCAACCGCGCCGCGGCCCCCCGGCCGGCGGCGCGCCGACTCGTCATGCCAAGGAGAGACCTACGATGTCGCAGCAAACCCTCACCCCCGTCCGCAAGCCCCGCGCCTGGACCCAGCGCCTGCGCGCCCTGCTGGTCGCCGCGCTGCTGAGCTTCAGCGTCGGCGCGATCGCCGACCCGGTGATCGCCAACCAGATCCTGCAGGCGGTGCGTTACGACCGGCAGATCCTGGACATGGACCTGCAGATCGCCAGGAGCTTCGTGCAGAACGGCAACATCGCCCAGGCGCGGCTCTACTACACCCGCGCGCAGATGGACGCGACCATGCTCAGCGTCCAACTGGCCAAGTTGCAGCAGCAGAATCTGGATTCGCTCAACCGCGGCCTGTACAGCAACCGCGCGGCGATGGAACTGGCGGTCTCCAAGGGCCAGATGTCCCGGTTGCAGAGCCAGTACATCGAGATGGACCTGGCGATCCTGTCGCAGCTGCCGACCTCGATGGAGCATCGGGTCAAGCTGGACATGGACCTGTTCGTGTTCAACATGACCATGATGCAGCTGGAACAGGCGATGCGCGACGCCGCCTGAGCGTCCCATGGGCGGCCGCACGACGGCCGCCCATCTCGCTGCCTTCGTTCCTGATGGCTAGTCCCGCGCGCCGTCAAGCGCTCGCAGCCGCGCCTTGGCCAATCCCGAATCTCGAATCCCAGCGCCGCTAAGCGCTCCTGATCCCGAATCCCTAATCTCCCGCGCCGTCAGGCGCTCGCCAGCGCGCCAGGCGCGCTTCCAGCAAGGCGGAGACCACTTCCCGCGCCCGTGCGTCGCCGGGCCCGCGCGCGTCGTGGCTGGCGCCCTTGCCGTGGTTGCACGGCGCGCAGGCGAGGGCGAGGTTGCGCGGATCGTCGGCTTCTTCGCCGACCTGCGCGGTCAGCGCCGCGGCGGCGCGGCGGCCGAACCAGGCGCTGGGCACCACGTGTTCCAGCGAGGCCGAGCCAGGGCCTCGCCGTCCTCGCGCAGGGCCAGCGCGCGCCGGCAATGCAGGCAGCGCGTGCGCCAGACCCGTTCGCCGGCGTCGAAGCCGGCCAGCGCGTCGGTGCGCACGGCTTGCAGCAGGCGGCGGCGCAGCGCGGAACGCACGGGCTCAACAAAGCGAAACGGCGCCGGGGAGGCCGGCGCCGTCGAGAACGCGATCGATCGATACCGGCACCGACGGCTCAGCCCTGGATCACGCCGAGCTCGCGGCCGATCTTGATGAAGGCGTCGATCGCCCGATCCAGGTGCTCGCGGGTGTGCGCCGCCGACATCTGGGTGCGGATGCGCGCCTGGCCCTGCGGCACCACCGGGTAGAAGAAGCCGATCGCATAGATGCCTTCCTCGAGCAGGCGCGCGGCGAACTTCTGCGCCAGCGGCGCGTCGTACAGCATCACCGGGCTGATCGGGTGCACGCCGGGCTTGACGTCGAAACCGGCGGCGGTCATGCGTTCGCGGAAATAAGCGGTGTTGCGCGCCAGTTGCTCGCGCAGGTCGCCGGCCGCCGACAGCATCTCGAAGGCCTTGATGCCCGCGGCGACCACGTGCGGCGGCAGCGAGTTGGAGAACAGGTAGGGGCGCGAGCGCTGGCGCAGCAGTTCGATCACTTCCTTCCTGGCGGTGGTGAAGCCGCCGAGCGCGCCGCCCATGGCCTTGCCCAGGGTGCCGGTGAAGATGTCGATCTTGTCCATCACCCCCTTGACCTCGGCCGAGCCGCGGCCGTGGGCGCCGAGGAAGCCGGTGGCGTGGCATTCGTCGATGTGGACCAGGGCGCCGTACTTTTTCGCCAGGGCGACGATTTCGTCGAGCGGAGCGATGAAGCCGTCCATCGAGAACACGCCGTCGCTGGTGATCAGCTTGGTCTTGCAGCCGGCGGCGTCGGCGGCCTGGAGCTGCTTTTCCAGGTCGGCCATGTCGCAGTTGGCGTAGCGGAAGCGCTTGGCCTTGCACAGGCGCACGCCGTCGATGATCGAGGCGTGGTTGAGCGCGTCGGAGATGATCGCGTCGTTCTCGCCCAGCAGCGGCTCGAACAGGCCGCCGTTGGCGTCGAAGCAGGCGGCGTAGAGGATCGTGTCTTGCGTGCCGAAGAACTCGGCGATGGTCTTCTCGAGTTGCTTGTGCAGGTCCTGGGTGCCGCAGATGAAGCGCACCGAAGCCATGCCGAAGCCGTGCGTGTCCAGCGCGTCCTTGGCCGCCCGGATGATGTCCGGATGGTCCGCCAGGCCGAGGTAGTTGTTGGCGCAGAAGTTCAGCACCGTGCGCCCGTCCTCGAGCACGATTTCGGCCGACTGCGGGCTGGTGATGATGCGCTCGGACTTGAACAGCCCGGCGGCGCGGATCTCGTCGAGGGTGTCGGCGTAGTGTTGGGTCAGGGACATGGGGGCCGGGAATTGGGAATAGGGAATTGGGAATCGGAAAGCGGCATGCCGGGGAACTGAAGCGTGAACCGGGCGGGACGTTGCGCTCTTCCCATTCCCAATTCCCGATTCTCCATTCCCGGCTCTCGTCAATTCCAGCTAAGCACGACCTTCCCGGCCTTGCCCGCTTCCATCAGGTCGAAGCCCTTCTGGAATTCGTCGATCGGCAGTTGGTGGGTCAGCACCTTGCCGAGCGGGAAACCGGACAGCACCAGCTGGGTCATCTTGTACCAGGTCTCGTACATCTTGCGGCCGTAGATGCCGTGCAGGGTCAGGCCCTTGAAGATGATCTTGTCCCAGTCGGCGCCGGCGCCCTTGGGCATGATGCCGAGCATGGCGATCTTGCCGCCGTGGTACATGCAGTCGAGCATGTCGTTGAAGGCGCGCGGGTTGCCGCTCATCTCCAGGCCGACGTCGAAGCCTTCCATGTGCAGGTCGGCCATCACGTCCTTGAGCGACTGGTTGGCGACGTTGACCACCCGGGTCGCGCCCATGTCGGCGGCCAGCTTGAGGCGGAAGTCGTTGACGTCGGTGACCACCACGTTGCGCGCGCCGATGTGCTTGCAGATGCCGGCGGCGATGATGCCGATCGGGCCGGCGCCGGTGATCAGCACGTCCTCGCCGACCACGTCGAACTCCAGCGCGCAATGCGCGGCGTTGCCGTAGGGATCGAAGAACGCGGCCAGTTCGCTCGGGATCTGGTCCGGGATCGGCCACAGGTTGCTGGCCGGCATGACGATGTACTCGGCGAAGGCGCCGTTGCGGTTGACGCCGATGCCGGTGGTGTTCGGGCACAGGTGCTGGCGGCCGGCGCGGCAGTTGCGGCAATGGCCGCAGACGATGTGGCCTTCGGCCGAGACGCGTTGGCCCGGACGGTAGCCGGTGACGCCGGGGCCGAGGTCGACGATGCGGCCGACGAACTCGTGGCCGATCACCAGGCCCGGCTTGATCGTGCGCTGGCTCCAGTCGTCCCACAGGTAGATGTGCAGGTCGGTGCCGCAGATCGCGGTTTTCTCGAGCTTGATCAGCACCTCGTTCGGACCCGGCACCGGTACCGGCACGTCTTCCATCCAGATGCCCTTGCCGGCTTCGCGCTTGACCAGTGCCTTCATCGTTTGCGTCATGGGGGTCGTTACCTGAGAGCCGCGGCGGCGCCGCGCGGGAAAGAAGCGCGAATTATACGCCGCCGCCCGGGGCGGGGCCGGGCCCGGGTTTGCCGGGGTCGGCCGGCTTGGCCTATCGTCGCGGCTTCGTAATGTTCCGGAACGACCATGCGCCCCCGTGTGTTAGCCCTGTCCCTGGCCTTGTGCGCCACCGCCGCCCAGGCCGATGAAGGCATGTGGATGCCCTCGCAGCTGCCCGATATCGCGCCCCAGCTGCGCGCCGCCGGTTTCCAGGGCGACCCCGCCGGCCTGGCCGAGCTGACCCGCGCGCCGATGAACGCGGTGGTCAAGGTCGGCGGCGCCACCGGCGCCTTCGTTTCCGCCGACGGCCTGGTGCTGACCAACCACCACGTCGCCTTCGGCGTGATCCAGTACAACGCCAAGCCGGAGCGCGACCTGATCCACGACGGCTACGTCGCCGCCGACCGCGCCGCCGAGCTGCCGGCCAACCCGGACTTCCGCGTGCTGGTCACCACCGGCTTCGACAAGGTCACCGAGCGCGTGCTGAAGGATGCGCGCGGCAAGCGCGGCCGCGCCTACTACGACGCGGTCGACGCGGCGACCAAGTCGCTGGTCGCCGAATGCGAACGCGAGGCCGGTTACCGCTGCAGCGTCGCCAACATGTACTACGGCACCGACTTCTACCTGATCCGCCAGCTCGAGTTGCGCGACGTGCGCCTGGTGTACGCGCCGCCGGACAGCATCGGCAACTACGGCGACGAGGTCGACAACTTCGTCTGGCCGCGCCACAGCGGCGATTTCACCCTGCTGCGCGCCTACGTCGGCCGCGACGGCAAGCCGGCCGACTATTCGCCCGACAACGTGCCCTACGCGCCGCCGGGGCATCTGCAGATCGCCACCGACCCGGTGCGCGAAGGCGACTACGCCATGCTCGCCGGCTACCCGGGCGTGACCTTCCGCCACCGCATGGCCTCCGAGTTCGTCCAGCAGATCGAATGGCAGCTGCCGTCGCGGGTGGCGCTGTACGCCGGCATGATCAAGACCATCGAAGCCGCCGCCGCGGGCGACGCCGAGGCCAAGGTGCGCTACGCCGCCCAGGTCGCCGGCTTCAAGAACACCCTCAAGCGCGCCCAGGGCGAGCTCGACGGTCTGCGCCGCAGCGATGCGGTGCGGGTGCGCCGCGAGGACGAGGCGGCGATGCTGGCCTGGCTGGGCAAGCAGGCCGACGCGCGCGCGACCCGCGCCGACATCGACGCGACCCAGAAGGTGCTCGACGCCGGCGCGGCCACCCGCGAGCGCGACCAGTTGCTGAGCGCGATCCGCAGCCAGGCGCAATTGCTCGGCGCCGCGCTGACCGTGCAGCGCCTGGCGCTGGAGCGGGCCAAGCCCGACGCCGAGCGCGAATCGGGCTACCAGCAGCGCGACGAGACCCTGATCGCCGGGCGCCTGAAGCAGGTCCAGCGGCGCTACTGGGCGCCGGTCGAGAAAGACCTGCTGCGCTACCTGCTGCTGCAGTACAAGGCGCTGCCGAAGACTCTGCGGGTGGCCGAAATCGACCGCGTGTTCGAGGGCGAGGACGAGGCCGCGCTCAAGCGCAGCATCGACGCGGCGTACGCGCACACCGGTTTCGGCGAAGAGACCGCGCGCTTGCAGGCGATGAAGAGCGACGCCAAGGCCTTACAGGCCGCGGAAGACTCGCTGTTGCGCGCCGCCGCGGCGCTGACGCCCGCGTTCGTGCGCATCGAGGAGGAGGGCAAGGCGCGCGAGGGCGAGCTGTTGCGCCTGCGCCCGGCCTACATGCGCGCCCTGATCGCCTACCGCCATTCGCAGGGCCGCGCGGTCTATCCCGACGCCAACTCCACCTTGCGGGTCAGCTACGGCAAGGTCAGCACGATGGACCCGCGCGACGGGGTGAGCTATCGCGCCCTGACCACGGTCCAGGGCATCGTCGAGAAACACACCGGCAGCGCGCCGTTCGACGCGCCCAAGCCCTTGCGCGAGGCGATCGCCAAGGGCGATTTCGGCAGCACCGCCGATCCGCAGCTCAAGACCCAGACGGTCGATTTCCTGACCAACCTGGACACCACCGGCGGCAACTCCGGCTCGCCGGTGCTGGACGCCCACGGCCGCCTGATCGGGCTGAACTTCGACAGCAACTGGGAAGCGGTCAGCGCCAGCTGGATGTACGACCCGCGCTACAAGCGCGCGATCCACGTCGACATGCGCTACCTGCGCTGGCTGCTGGCCAAGGTGTATCCGGCGCCGCATCTGCTGAAGGAAATGCGGCTGCCGGCGGAGTGAGGCGGGCGAGGAGATCGCGGACCGGAGCCGGGAGTCAGCGGGGTCATGCTTTCTGATCTCCTGTCTCCCAAGCGCTATCTCCTTGATTCCATGGCAAGTTAAACTCGCAATCCAATTCTTTTGTCCATCAGGGGTATACGCATGCGCTACACGACATTGGCCGCGGCCGTCGCGGCAGGGACGCTGGGCTTGGGCCTGGCCACGACGGCCGGCGCCGTCGAAGGCATGTGGGTGCCGCAGCAGCTGCCGGAGATTTCCGCGCCGCTGAAGAAGGCCGGGCTCAAGCTCGACGCCAAGCAACTGGCCAACCTCACCGGCGACCCGATGGGCGCGGTGGTTTCGCTCGGCGGCTGCACCGCCAGCTTCGTCTCCCCGCGCGGCCTGGTGGTGACCAACCACCACTGCGCCTACGGCGCGATCCAGCTCAACTCGACCGCGCAGAAGAACCTGATGCGCGACGGCTTCAACGCCGCCACGCCGGGCGAGGAAGTCTCCGCCGGCCCGGCCTCGCGCATCTACGTGCTCGACTCGATCCAGGACGTGACCGCGCAGATCAAGTCGGCGATCGACGAAGCGGTCGAGCCGATCGACCGCACTCACGCGCTGGAGACGGTGCAAAAGCGCCTGGTCGCCCAGTGCGAAGCCGAGCCGGGCTACGGCTGCGAGGTCTACAGCTTCTTCGGCGGCAGCACCTACCGCCTGTTCCGCCGCATCGAGATCAAGGACGTGCGCCTGGTCTACGCGCCGCCCGGCAGCGTCGGCAACTACGGCGGCGAAGTCGACAACTGGATGTGGCCGCGCCACACCGGCGACTTCTCCTTCTACCGCGCCTACGTCGGCAAGGACGGCAAGCCGGCCGCGTACGCGAAGGACAACGTTCCCTACCAGCCCAAGCACTACCTGAAGATCGCCGACAAGCCGCTGGGCGAGGGCGATTTCGTCATGGTCGCCGGCTACCCGGGCCGCACCAACCGCTACGCCCTGGCGGCCGAGTTCGACGCCACCGAGGACTGGACCTATCCGACCCTGTCCCAGCACTACAAGAACCTGGTCGCCCTGGTCGGCGAAACCGCGAAGAAGGACCCCGAGATCGGGGTCAAGTACGCCAGCACCGTGCGCGGCTGGCAGAACACGCTGAAGAACTACGACGGCCAGCTGGAAGGCTTCGGCCGCGTCGGCGTGGCCAAGAAGAAGCACGCCGACGAAGAGGCGGTGCTGGCCTGGTTGAACAAGCGCGGCAAGGCCGGCGCGCCGGCGCTGGCCGGCCACGCCAAGCTGGTCGAGCAGATCGAAGCCGCCAACGCCCACCGCGACCGCGACCTGGTGTTCTCGCAGCTGCGACGGTTCGGCGTGATCGCCGCTTCGGGTACCCTGTACCGGCTCGCGGTCGAGCGCGCCAAGCCCGACGCCGAGCGCGAGCCCGGCTACCAGCAGCGCGATCTGCCGTCGATCAAGGCCGCGCTGGAGCAGATGGAGCGCCGCTACGATCCGCGCATGGACCGCGAGCTGCAGGCCTATTGGCTGCGCGAGTACGTCAAGCTGCCGGCCGGCGAGCGCATCGCCGAACTCGACCGTTGGCTCGGCGGCAGCGACGAGAAGGCGATCAAGCGCGGCCTGGACAAGCTGGCCAAGACCAAGCTGGGCGGCACCAAGGAGCGCCTGGCGCTGATCGACGACGACCGCGCCGCGATGGACAAGAGCCGCGATCCGGCGATCCAGCTGGCCAAGGCGCTGTACCCGGCGGTGCTGCGCCTGGAGCAGGAGAGCAAGGCCCGCGAAGGCGAGGCGCTGGTCGCGCGCCCGGCCTACCTGCAGGGCGTGATCGACTACCGCAAGAGCAAGAAGCAGGCGGTCTACCCCGACGCCAACTCGACCCTGCGCATCACCTTCGGCAACGTCAAGGCCTACACCAAGCTCGACGGCAGCAAGCAGGCCGCGTTCACCAAGCTCGAGGAAGTCGCGGCCAAGGCCACCGGCGAGGAGCCCTTCGACGCGCCGCAGAGCCTGCTCGACGCGATCGCCGGCAAGCAGTACGGCGGCCTGGCCGACAAGCGCCTGAAGACGGTGCCGGTGAACTTCCTCTCCGACCTGGACATCACCGGCGGCAACTCCGGCTCGCCGGTGCTCGACGGCGAGGGCAAGCTGGTCGGCCTGGCCTTCGACGGCAACTGGGAATCGGTGAGCTCGAACTGGCTGTTCGACCCGACCATGACCCGGATGATCTCGGTCGACCAGCGCTACATGCGCTGGATCATGCAGGAGGTCTACCCGGCGCCGCAGCTGCTGACCGAGCTGGGCGTGCCGGCGCAGAAGCCGAAGAAGTAACGCGCGCTTCCTCGCTGCGTTCGATGCAGAAACGCCGGCTGCCTAGCGGCCGGCGTTTTTCTTTGCGCGGCTGGCCAAGTGCGGCTTTCGTAGGAGCGGCGTGAGCCGCGACATCCGAAGCGGTGTACGCAAGCGCCGCCGGGCTGCGGACGCCAGGCGCACGCGGTACCGTGCGAGGTTTCGGTTGACGACGTGGTATTTCACCGCGTCGGATGTCGCGGCTCACGCCGCTCCTACAGAGACAGGTTTCGGGAGGACTCGGAAAGAGTCCATGCTTTTGCTTTTGCCAATCCCCAATCCCCAATCCCCAATCCCGGCATTAACGGAAATTTAGCTTCCGCGTTCGCGCAACCTGAGCGTTCGGTAAAGCCGCGCTTCGGCCCGCTGCCGCTCGATCGCCGCCGGCCGCATCCGGCATGGCCTTGGCCGAAACAGCCGAGCTAGACTCGTCCTCCCTCGGTCGATCGGACGTCTGGATGCGATACACGGTGCTGGCCCGCGCGGTGGCTCTGGCAGGAGGCTTGTTCGGCTTGGCGGCCTGGAACGGCCCCGCGCACGCGGTCGAGGGCTTGTGGACGCCGTCGCAATGGCCCGAACTGGCGCCGCAGCTCAAGCAGGCCGGGCTGCGCGCCGCGCCCAAGCAACTGGCGCAATGGGCCGACCCCAAGGGCGATCCGCTCGGCGCGGTGGTGCCGCTGGGCAGTTGCACCGCCAGCTTCGTCTCGCCCAAGGGCCTGCTGCTGACCAACCATCACTGCGCGCTCGGCGCGATCGCGCTCAACTCCACCGCGCAGAAGAACCTGCGCCGCGACGGCTTGCGCACCGGCACCAACAACGACGAGGTGTCGGCCGGGCCGAACGCGCGCATCTTCGTGCTCGACGCGGTGCAGGACGTGACCGAGCGGGTGCGCAGCGCGCTGGGCGCCGCGGCCGATCCGCTGGCGCGGATCGCCGCGCTCGACGCGCTGGAGCGGCAGTTGATCGACGAGTGCCAATCCGAGCCCGGTTATGCCTGCCGTCTGTACAGCTACAGCGGCGGCAATCGCTACCAGCTCCAGCGCAACATCGAAATCCGCGACCTGCGCCTGGTCTACGCGCCGCCGGACAGCATCGGCAACTTCGGCGGCGAGAACGACAACTGGATGTGGCCGCGCCACACCGGCGACTTCGCCTTCTACCGCGCCTACGTCGGCCAGGACGGCAAGCCGGCGGCGTTCGCGATCGACAACGTGCCCTATCAGCCCAAGCGTTGGCTCAAGATCGCCGACAAGCCGCTGGGCGCCGGCGATTTCGTCGCCGTGGCCGGCTTCCCCAGCCTGACCAACCGCTATGCGATGGCCGACGATTTCGCCGCCAATGCCGAGTGGACCTATCCGACCGTGGCCGGGCATTACCGCCGCCTGGCCGCGTTGGTCGAAGCCGAGACGCGCAAGAACCCCGAGATCGCCGCCAAGTACGCCTCGACCGTGCGCGGCTGGCAAGGCGCGGCGATCAACTACGACCGCCAGGTCGAAGGCTTGCGCCGCGCCGGCGCGGCCCAGGCCAAGCGCGAGGAGGAAACCGCGCTGCTGGCCTGGCTGCGCAAGCAGGGCGCGGCCGGCGAGCCGGCGTTGGCCGCGCACGCGCGCCTGCTCGAACTCGGCGCGCAATCGCGCGCGGTGCGCGAGCGCGAGCTGATCCTGAGCCAGTTGTTCGCTACCGGCTCGCTCGGCGCGGCGACCCAGCTTTACCGCGCTTCGATCGAACGCGCCAAGCCCGATGCGCAACGCGAGTCGGGCTATCGCGAGCGCGATGCGGCCGGCTTCGAGAACGGCCTGCGCCAGGCCGACCGCCGCTCCGATCCGCGCGTGGACCGGGCGCTGTACGACTATTGGCTGCGCGAATACCTCAAACTGGCCAAGGAACAGCGCGTCGCCGCGCTCGACCAATGGCTGGAAGGCGAGGACGACAAGGCGGTCAAGCGCGCGCTCGACCGGCTGGGCAAGTCGCGCCTGGGCACGCCGGAGCTGCGCGCCAACTGGCTCAAGGCCGACCGCGCGGCGTTCGAGAAGAGCAAGGACGGCGCGATCCAGTTCGCGATCGCGGCGATGCCGACCCTGCTGCAGTCCGAGCGCGAGATCCGCAACCGCGCCGGCGAGACCCTCGGCGTGCGGCCGGCCTACCTCAAGGCGCTGGCCGATTACCGCAAGAGCCAGGGCCGCGTCGCCTATCCCGACGCCAACGGTTCTCTGCGGTTGAGCTATGGCAGCGTGACCGCCTACACCAAGGACAGCGGCGCCAAGCAATTGCCGTTCACCCGGGTCGAGGAGATCGCCGCGCGCCACACCGGCAGCGAGCCGTTCAAGGCGCCACCGGTGCTGCTGGAGGGCATCCGCACCAAGCGTTACGGCGCGTTGGCCGACAAGCGCCTGGGCTCGTTGCCGGTGAACTTCCTGTCCGACCTGGACATCAGCGGCGGCAATTCCGGCTCGCCGGTGCTGGACGCGCAGGGCAAGCTGGCCGGGCTGGTGTTCGACAGCAATCTGGAATCGGTGAGCGCGAGCTGGGCGTTCGACCCGGCGACGACGCGGACGATTTCGGTCGACCAGCGCTACCTGCGCTGGATCATGCAGGAAGTGTTCCCGGCGCCGCGCCTGCTGGCCGAAATGGGCGTCCCCGCCGGCGGCAAATAACGCCGCTTCTTGTAGGAGCGGCGTGAGCCGCGACCAACCGAAGCGACGCGATACCACACTTCCGGCCGAAGCCGCGTCGCGACAAGACCGATTGCCTTTGCAGGGTCGGTCCTGGCTTCGGAAGTCCCGCTCGCGCACCTCGCTCCGGCTGTCGCGGCTCACGCCGCTCCTACAGGTGGATTACGCCGCTTTCAGGCGAACGAGCGCGTGCGGCACATACGGCGGCCCCAACGACGAAGGGCCGGCGAGGCCGGCCCTTCGATACATCGAACGCGCGCGGCGAATCAACGCGGATTGCAGACCAGGTGGCCGACGCTGTACTTCGAGGTGCGGACGCCGGATTCGGTCAGCACGCCTTCGCAGCTCATCTGGGCCTGGCCGACGACGTTGCCGCTGGCGTCGAAGTAGACGTAGAACTCGCCGATTTCGTCCGGACCCGGCGGGCGGGCGAGGGTGGTGGTGGCGACCAGGGCGGCGACCAGGCCGAGACCGAGGGCAAACGACTTACGCATGGCGAACTCCTTATCGTGCAGTGGCGTTGCTAGGAAGATCCGGCGCGAGGGCCGGAGGTTGGCGATGTCTGCGCACGCGCGGGACGGCTCGCGCCAAGCGTCGCTCACGCTCGGCGGCGTGCGTACGCCGCATGCTGCACAGACCGGTGACTCGAGTACGGTAACGACGATGCGTCCGCGAGGCTGCGACGCGCGCGGTCCGGATGTTGGCGGCTTCCCGATCCCGGACGCGGCTTGCGCGCAACGCGCGAGCGCTCATGCGATCAGTTCGGATCCGGATCGCAGATGAAATAGCCGTCGCTGTAGTTCTTGGTGAACGTGCCCCACGACGAGCGGGTGTTGTCGCAGTTGATGGCCTGGTAGCCGACCACGCTGCCGTTGGCGTCGTAGTAGTAATAGAACTGGCCCGGACCGGTGGGACCGATCGCGGCGACCGCGGCGCCGACCGCGGCGAGCGCCGCGAAGCCGAGCGTCAGAGCGAGTTTCTTGCGCATGGCGTTCTCTCTTCGGATGCCGGCACGGTGCCGGCGCGAAGACGCTAGGACGGCAGTCGCGATTCCACAATGTGCCGTTGTGCTCGCAATCGTATCTTTGTGACGCGGGTCCACGGCGCCATCGAAAATTGCTTGTCGCTGCACACAAGCGCTGGTGTTCGCCGCCGCCGCGCGCGGCCGGCGCCTGCGCACTTGCATGCGCGCGCGCGCTGACTTAGGCTGCGCGGGCAGTCGCGGATTCCCATGCCAGCCGGCCCCGTCTCCCGACCCGTGTTCGATGCCGCCCCGCGCGGCGCCGCCGTCGGCGGCATCGCGGCCCGCCGTTCAGGGCCCGAGATCTTTCCGTAGTGCCGGCTCGCATTCGCTCCGTCGTCTGTCCCCACACGACCTGGAGCTTGCGATGAAAGTACTGGCCTGCGATGGCATTCATGAAGACGGTCTGGCCCTGTTCCGCGAAGCGGGCTGGGACGTCGTCGTATCCGACCCGATCAAGGATCCCGCCGCGCTGGCCCAGGCGCTGCACGGGGTCGACGCCGTGCTGGTGCGTTCGGCGACCAAGGTGCCGGCCGAGGCGCTGGCCGATGCGGCGCAACTGCGGGTGATCGGCCGCGCCGGCGCCGGCGTGGACACCATCGACGTCGATGCCGCCACCGAGCGCGGCATCGCGGTGATGAACGCGCCCGACGGCAACACCCTGGCCGCGGCCGAGCACGCGATCTCGCTGCTGTTCGCCCTGGCCCGCCACATTCCGCGCGCCGACGCCGGCATGAAGGCCGGCGAATGGCCCAAGGCCGGCCTCACCGGCTTCGAACTGGAAGGCAAGAAGCTCGGCGTGATCGGCCTGGGCCGCATCGGCGGCACGGTCGCGCGCAAGGCCCAGGGCATCGGCATGGAAGTCGCCGCGCACGATCCCTTCCTGCCCGCGTCCGCGGCCGGCAAGGGCAGCGTGCCGCTGAAGACCCTGGACGAGCTGCTGGCCTGGGCCGACGTGGTCACCCTGCACATCCCGCGCACCAAGGAAACCACCAACCTGCTCTCGGAAGCGCGCATGCGCGCGATGAAGAAGGGCGCCTACCTGATCAACGCCGCGCGCGGCGGCCTGGTCGACGAAGCCGCGTTGCTGGCGCTGATCGAGGAAGGCCACATCGCCGGCGCCGCGCTCGACACCTTCGTCACCGAACCGCTGCCGGCCGATTCGCCGCTGCGCGCCAATCCCAAGCTGATCCTGACCCCGCACCTGGGCGCCTCGACCAGCGAAGCGCAACAGGCGGTCAGCACCATCCTGGCGCGACAGATCATCGATTTCGCCGCCACCGGCGCGGTCGCCGGCTGCGTCAACCTGCCGCCGCTGACCGCCGAGGCGGCGCGCGAAGTCGGCCCATGGATGCCGCTGATGTCCTCGCTCGGCCGCCTCGCCGCGCGCCTGATCCCGGCGCCGACCCGGCTGGAGATCACCTACGCCGGCCGCACCGACGCGCTCGACACGCGCCCGCTGACCCGGCTGCTGGTCGCCGCGCTGCTCGGCACCGCCTCGGGCCGGGTGACCCCGGTCAACGCGCTGCAGGAAGCCGCCGCGCGCGGCCTGACCGTGGCCGAAACCCTGGGCGGCGACGGCGACGGTTTCGACCGCCTGCTCAAGCTGCGCGTGGTCGGCGAACAGCGCACCCGCGAGATCGAAGCGACCTTGCACCGCGGCCCACGCGTAGTCCGCCTGGACGGCGTCGAAATCGAATTCGATCCGCAGGCGCACGTGCTGCTGCTGCGCAACGAGGACCGCCCGGGCATGATCGGCGCGGTCGGCTCCAAGCTCGGCGCGGCCGGCGTCAACATCGTCAACTTCGCCCTCGGCGCGGCCGGCGACGGCCAGGCGCGCGCGGCGATCACTGTCGATCGCCCGGTCGACGACGAACAGCTCGCCGCGTTGCGCGCGACCCCCGGCATCCTCTCTCTGGCGCAGGTCTGATCATGCGGATATTGCTTGCCCGCCACGGCGAAACGCCGTGGAACGCCGAAGGCCGCTACCAGGGCCAGGAAGACATCGCCTTGTCGCCGGTCGGCGAAACCCAGGCCAAGGCGCTGGGCGCGCGCCTGCGCGAGGTGTCGATCACCCGCGCGGTGGCCTCGCCGCTGAGCCGCGCGCGCTACACCGCCGAACTCGCCCTGGGCGAGGAGCGCGCCTCGATGCTCAAGCTCGATCCGGGCCTGATGGAGATCGCCCACGGCACGTGGGAAGGCCTGCTCGCCAGCGAGATCCGCGAGCGCGACGGCGACCGCCTGCGCGCCTGGCGCGAGACCCCGCACGAGGTGCTGATGCCCGGCGGCGAGTCGATCGGCCACGTGCTCGACCGCGCCTGGCCCGCGTTCGCGCGCGCCTGCGAGGGCCTGGGCGACGACGACACCTTGCTGCTGGTCGCTCACGACGCGGTCAACCGGGTGCTGCTGTGCAAGGTGCTCGGCATTCCGCTGGCCAAGCTGTGGACCTTCCGCCAGGCCCCGACCACGCTCAACCTGCTCGAAGGCGACAGCGTCGACCGGCTCGACGTGGTGCGGCTGAACGACTGCAGCCACCACACCGCGCTGTTCGGCGAGGCGGTGCACCGGGCCCTGTAACCCGTCGCGGCCGCGGGTCCGGGAGGCCGGACCCGCGCTGCGCGCTTCCCGGGGCCACGGCGGCGCGGCGGCCGGCCGTCGCCGGGTGCGGTCGCGCCAACGCGGCCGCCGCATCTGCGAAAATGCGCCGATGAACCGCACCCTCGCCGACTGGCTCTCCCACATCGAACGCATCCACCCCAAGTCCATCGACATGGGCCTGGAGCGCATCCGCGAGGTCGCCCAGCGCCTGGGCCTGGGCCGGCCCGGGCGCCGGGTGATCACCGTTGGCGGCACCAACGGCAAGGGCTCGACCGTGGCCTTCATCGAGGCGATGGCCCGTGCCGCCGGCTGGAAGGTCGGCGCTTACACCTCGCCGCACCTGCTGGCCTACAACGAACGCATCCGCATCGACGGGCGCGACGCCGCCGATGCCGACATCGTCGCCGCGTTCGAGGCCATCGAGGCCGCGCGCGGCGAGACCGCGCTGACCTATTTCGAATACGGCACCCTGGCCGCGCTGTGGCTGTTCGAGCGCGCCGGGCTGGACCTGGCGATCCTGGAAGTCGGCCTGGGCGGGCGCCTGGACGCGACCAACCTGGTCGACGCCGACGTCGCCGTGATCACCACCGTCGACCTCGACCACCAGGACTACCTCGGCGACGACCGCGAGAGCATCGGTTTCGAGAAGGCCGGCATCGCCCGCGCCTGGAAGCCGCTGGTGCTGGGCGACGACGACCCGCCGTCGAGCGTGCTGCGCCATGCCTATGTCATCGGCGCTTCGGCGGTGCGGGCCGGCTGCGACTTCTTCTTCGCCGCCAGCCCGGCCCAGCCCGATCAGCCGCCGCAGTGGCGCTGGCGCGAGGTCGGCTTCGGCGTCGACCTGCCGCTGCCGGCGCTGGCCGCGCCGGTGCAGATGCGCAATGCGGCGGTCGCGATCGCCGCGCTGCGCGCGCTGGGCAAGGCGCCGAACCGGCAGCAACTGGCCGCCGGCGTGGCCGCGGCGCAGGTGCCGGGGCGCCTGCAGCGCTTCCAGCGCGGCGCGGTCGAGATCGTGGTCGACGTCGGCCACAACCCGCAGGCGGCGCGCGAACTGGCCGCCTGGCTGGCGGCCCAGCCGGCCGCCGGCCGCACCCTGGCGGTGTTCGCCGCGCTGGCCGACAAGGACGCGCCTGGGGTGGTCGCGGCCCTGGCCGAGCGCATCGACGCCTGGCACCTGGCCGGGCTGGACGATGCCGGCGCGCGCGGCCAGAGCGCACAGGCCCTGGCCGAGCGCCTGCACGGCAGCGCCGCCGCGGCCGGCACGCCGCACCCGGACGTGGCGACGGCGCTGGCCGCAGCGCGCGCCCAGGCCGGCGACGGCGACCGCATCCTGGTGCTGGGCTCGTTCCACACCGCCGCCGCGGCACTGGCCTGGCTCGCCGCGCACTGAGCCGCCCAGCGAACCCGAGCCGGCGCGCGGCCGTGCCGAGTCGGGCGTTTCTGAATGCATTGCGCTTGGGCGCGATCCGACCCCGGCCGTCGCCGCCGACGGGGGTATAATTCGCGCCGGTAACCGGTCCGCGAGCATCCCATAGCGATGGAACCTGCCCTGAAACAGCGATTGATCGGTGCGATGGTATTGGTCGCACTGGCGGTGATCTTCCTGCCCATGCTGATCAAGGGGCCCGCGCCGGAAAGCGGCGCGTCCGACGTTCCGCTGACCCTGCCCGATGCGCCCAAGGGCGAGACCGAAACCCGCGAACTGCCGCTGGTGACGCCGGGCGACGCGCCGCAGGGCGGGGTGGTCGGCCTGGACGGCGCCGCGCCGGCCGGCGACGGCCAAACCCTGCCGACGGTCGATACCGCGGCGCAAAGCCAGGGCATGCATCCGGCCGCGACCGCCGGCGGCAACTACGCGGTCAGCTTCGGCAGCTACGCCAGCGCCGGCGACGCCGACAAGGTGATCGCCGCGCTGCGCGCCGCGCGCCTGCCGGGCTACCAGGAAACCGCGCTGGGCGCCGGCGGGCGCACCGTGCACCGGGTCCGGATCGGCCCGTTCGCGACCCAGGCCGACGCCGAGGCCGCGCGCCTGGGCTCGACCAAGGTCCGCAACGACATCAACGCCAAGGTGGTGGTGCTGGACGCCGACGCCGCCGAACCGGCCGCGAGCACCGCCGCGGCCGCGGCCGCGCCGGCGGTGAGCGCGCCGCAGCCGCTGGCCGAGAGCGCGCCGGCCAAGCCGGCGCCGCTGCCGGCCGAGACCGCCAAGCCCGCCGCCAAGCCCGTCGAGCCGGCCAAGCCGGTGGCGAGCAAGCCTGCTGAAACCAAGCCCGCTGAAACCAAGCCCGCCGCCAAGCCGGCCGAGACCAAGCCCGTCGCCGCGACCAAGCCCGCCGAGGCCAAGCCGGCGCCGGCCAAGCCGGTCGAGGCCGCCAAGCCCGCGCCCAAGCCGGCCGCGGCCGGCACCGGCTTCGCGGTCCAGCTCGGCGCCTTCGGCAATCTTGAGGAAGCCAACAAGCTGCGCGACCGTGCGCGCGCGGCCGGGTTCAGCGCCTTCGTCGAACAGGTCCGTACCGACAAGGGCACGCTCAACCGCGTGCGCCTGGGTCCGGTGGTCAATCGCGCCGATGCCGACAAGCTCAAGGCCCAGGTCGCCGGCAAGCTCGGCGTCGGCGACGCGCTGGTCAAGCCGCACCCGTAAGGGAACCGCGGCGGCAGTCTATCGACCGGCGCAGGGCGCGCCGGTGCAACGCGCATCGCGGACGCGCTTCGAGGCGGAGATCGCCATGGTCGAGGTGGCGCCGGTGCGCAGAGGGAGCGTCACGCTATGACGGCATTGGATTGGGGTTTGGCGGTGATCGTCGGTTTGTCGGCCCTGCTCGGCATGGCCCGCGGACTGATCGGCGTGGCGGCCTCGCTGGCGGCCTGGCTGCTGGCGGGCGTGGCCGCGGTCGTGTTCGGCGGCGATGTCGGCCGCAGCCTCGGCGACGGCCAGGTCGGCTGGGGCGAGTACCTCGGCGGCTATGCGCTGTGTTTCGTCGTGGTCTGGGTCGGCGTGGGGCTGATCGGCTGGGTGATCCGCCGGGTCGCGCATTCCTACGGTCTGTCGGAGATGGACCGGTTGCTGGGACTGGGGCTGGGCGCGGTGCGCGGGGTGATCTTCGCCTGCGCGCTGCTGGTGTTCCTGGGCATGACCACGCTGCCGCGCGAACCCGCCTGGCGCGAGTCGGGCCTGGCGGCGGTGCTGATGCCCGGCGCGAAGCTGATGCGCAGCGCCTTGCCGGATGCGATGGCGGGCAAGGTCGACCTGGAAGGGCGCGGCACCTCCTTGCAGGCCTCGGTGCAGCAACAGGCCAAGAGCCTGGAGCATGAACTGGGCGGCCGCCTGCCCAAGGCGCTGCCGGACGTGCTCGGCGAGCCGGCCGCGGCCGGCCAGCCGCAGGGCGGGGCGCTGCCGCAGGCCCTGCCGGACAACCTGGGCGGTTTGACGGACGCCTTGCCTGAGGCGATGCGCGACCTCATACCGGGGTCGAGCCGCGGCGCGGGACGCGCGCAAGGGGCGCGGGTCGAAGGCGACCCGGCCCAGGTCGGTGCGCAGAAGCGCGACGACAAGCAGGTGCAGTAACGGCCGCGCGCATCGGCGCGGCGGCCGGCGGACGCGGACCGGGATCGAATACCAGGCAACACGGCGGATGGGCGCGCGACGGCGCCGGGCGGATCGCCAACGGCGCGCCGCGAACCGCGCCGGGGACGGCCCCGGCGCACGGCAACACGCGTACGACCACACTTTCTTCAGCGCGGCGGCGTCATCGACCGGCGCCGCGCAGCCACCAGACTCTCAGCAGGATTCAAGCGCTATGTGCGGCATTCTCGGAATCGTCGGCAACACGGATGTCGCCGCCCAGCTCTACGACGGCCTGACGGTGCTGCAGCACCGCGGCCAGGACGCGGCCGGCATCGCCACCGCCGACGGCAGCCGCCTGCGCGTGCACAAGGGCAACGGCCTGGTCAGCGACGTGTTCGACGAAGCCTCGATGCGCCTGCTGCAAGGCCGGGTCGGCATCGGCCACTGCCGCTACCCGACCGCCGGCAGCGAAGGCTCCGACGAGGCGCAGCCGTTCTACGTCAATTCGCCGTTCGGCATCGCCCTGGCCCACAACGGCAACCTGATCAACACCGACACCCTGCGCCGCGAGGTGTTCGAACAGGACCGCCGCAACGTCAACACCGAGTCCGACTCGGAAGTGCTGCTGAACGTGTTCGCCCACGAACTCGACCGCCAGCGCGCGCTGACCGCCGAGGCGGCCTTCGCCGCGATCGAGGGCGTGCACCGCCGCTGCGTCGGCGGCTATGCGGTGGTCGCCACCGTGCTCGGCCTGGGCCTGGTCGCGTTCCGCGATCCGCACGGGATCCGCCCGCTGGTGCTGGGCAAGCGCAATCTCGGCGGCCAGGATGAATACGCGGTGGCCTCCGAATCGGTCGCGCTCGACCTGCTCGGTTTCGAGCGCGTGCGCGACGTGCGCCCGGGCGAGGGCATCGTGGTGACCCCGCGCGGCGAACTGTTCGCCCACCAGTGCGCGGCGCCGCGCAAGCACACGCCGTGCATCTTCGAATACGTGTACTTCGCCCGTCCGGACTCGATGATGGATGACGTCTCGGTGCACAAGGCGCGCATGCGCATGGGCCAGACCCTGGGCGAGAAGATCCTGCGCCTGCGTCCGGACCACGACATCGACGTGGTCATCCCGATTCCCGACACCTCGCGCGATTCGGCGCTGGAAATCGCCAACACCCTCGGGGTGAAGTACCGCGAGGGCTTCATCAAGAACCGCTACGTCGGCCGCACCTTCATCATGCCGGGGCAGGGCGAGCGGGCGAAATCGGTGCGGCGCAAGCTCAATCCGATTCCGCTGGAATTCCGCAACCGGGTCGTGCTGCTGGTCGACGACTCGATCGTGCGCGGCACCACCTCGCGCCAGATCGTGCAGATGGCGCGCGACGCCGGCGCGCGCAAGGTCTACCTGGCCTCCGCCGCGCCGCCGGTGCGCTATCCCAACGTCTACGGCATCGACATGCCCTCGGCCGAGGAACTGGTGGCGCACGGCCGCAGCGACGAGGAAGTGCAGACCCTGCTCGGCTGCGACTGGCTGATCTACCAGGACCTCAGCGACCTGGAGCAGGCCGTGTCCGGGCCCAAGCACCGGATCGAGAACTTCGATTCGTCCTGCTTCAACGGCGATTACGTCACCGGCATCGAGCCGGGCTATTTCGAACGCATCCAGCAACTGCGCTCGGACGAGGCCAAGAACACCCGCCGCGCTTCCTGAGCGCGGCCTGGACCGACCCGGCATGAACCTGTTCGACGCCGCCCGCGCCTGCCTCGACGCGGACACGCCCGAGGCCAAGGTCGAGCTGAGCTTCGCTCATGCCGCGGCGTTCGAACGCGGCGAACTGGCGATCGCCGACGACGCGCCGCCGCCGCAGCCGATCCGCATGCCGGGCCGGCCGCCGCGGCCGGCGCTGGTGCACCCGCGCGAGTTGCCCAAGCGCGGCTTCGGCACCGCCGAAGGCCGCGCCGCCTTCATCCATGCCATCGCCCATATCGAGTTCAACGCCATCGACCTGGGCTGGGACGCGGTCTACCGTTTTCGCGGCCTGCCGCGGCAGTTCTACGCCGACTGGGTCGGCGTGGCCCAGGACGAGGCGCGCCACTTCGGCCTGCTGCGCGCGCGCCTGCGCGAGCTGGGCTACGACTACGGCGATTTCGACGCCCACAACGGGCTGTGGGAAATGGCCGAAAAGACAGCCCACGACGGCCTGGCGCGGATGGCGCTGGTGCCGCGGGTGCTGGAAGCGCGCGGGCTCGACGTCACCCCGGGCATGATCGTCAAGCTGCGCTCGCTCGGCGACACGCCCACGGTCGCGATCCTGGAAACCATCCTGCGCGAGGAAGTCGCCCACGTCGCCGCCGGCTCGCGCTGGTTCCGCTGGTACTGCGAGCGCGCCGGGGTCGATCCCAATCCGCGCTTCCGCGAGCTGCTGGCCGAGTACGCCCGCGCCGTCCTGTACGGGCCGTTCAATCTGGAAGCGCGCAGCGCCGCCGGCTTCGACGAGGAAGAGCTGCGCATGCTCGAGGCCTTCGTCGAACGCTGACCCGCGCTGCGCCGCAGCAGCCGGCGGGCAGGCATGGACAAGCGAACCGCCCGACGATGTGCCATCGTCGCGGTTCCGCACCAGGGAGGGGTAGGGATGAAGCGATGCATCGCACTGGCCGCGCTGTGGGCGGCGACCTCGGCCGCCGCGCCGCCGGCGCTGACCGGCGCCGACTACGCCCGCGCCGAAAAACTGCTCGACTACCGCCTGCGGGGCACGATCAAGAACGCCCGCATCGAGCCGCAATGGCTGGCCGACGGCCGCTTCTGGTACCGCCGCGACGGCGAGCGAGGGCCGGAGTACGTGCTGGTCGACCCGGCCGCGCGCAGCCGCCAGGCGCTGTTCGACCCGTCGCGCCTGCACGCGGCGATGCGCGCCGTCGTGCCCGCGGCCGCGGCGCCGCAGCCGCTGGCGGTCGCCGGCGACGGCGCGGGCCTGCGCCTGCGTCTGCGCGGCGACGGCGAGCGCGAACTGAGCTGCGAACTGCGCGACTATCGTTGCCAAGCCTTGCCGGCGCGCAGCGATCCGCTGGCCCTGGTCTCGCCCGACGGCGCCCGTGCGGTGTTCGTGCGCGAACACAACCTGTGGCTGCGCGACCTGCGCAGCGGCGCCGAGCGCGCGCTGACCCGCGACGGCGAGGCGCACTACGGCTACGGCACGCTGCCCGATTTCGCCTTGCGCGCCGTGCCCAGCCAACAGGGCCGCTGGCGCGCGCCGCCGTTCGCGTTGCGCTGGTCGCCGGACGGCCGGCGCCTGTTCGGCACCCGCTTCGACGAACGCCGCGTCCAGCCCTATCCGATGGTGGCGATGGCCCCGGCCGACGGCTTCCGGCCCAAGGTCTTTGAGGTGCGCCTGAGCCTGCTCGGCGACGCCGAGAGCGTGCGCGACGAGTGGTATGCGGTCGATGTGGACAGCGCCGCGGCCGATGGCGCCGCGGTGCGGCGGATCGCGATCCCGGCGGGCTGGAACAACGTCGCCGAAGCCGATGTGCTCGGCTGGTCCGGCGACGGCCGCCGCGCCTATGCGGCGATCGCCCGCTACGACCGGCCGGCGCGGATGCGCCTGGTCGAGGTCGACCTCGAGCGCGGCGCGTTGCGCGAAGTGCTGGAAGAACGTTCCGACACCCGCATCCAACTCAACGACTATCTCTACAGCCGTCCGGCGGTACGCATCCTCGCCGCGCGCAACCAGGCGGTGTGGTTCTCCGAACGCGACGGCTGGGGCCACCTGTACCTGGTCGATCTCGCCGACGGCCGCGTGCTGCGCCGGCTGACCCGCGGCGATTGGTTGGTGCGCGACCTGGTCGGCGTCGACGAGACGCGCGGCGAGCTGTACTTCAGCGCAGGCGGACGCGAGCCGGGCGACCCCTACCAACGCCGCCTGTACCGAGCGAGCCTGGACGGCGGCGAGCCGGTGCTGCTGACTCCGGAACCGGCCGACCACGCGGTCGATCCCGGCGCCAGCGCGATCCTCGGCGGCGCGCCGAAGCAATGGCTGTCGCCGAACGGCGACTACGTGGTCGACAGCTATTCGACCCTGGACGCGCCGCCGCGCACGGTGTTGCGCTCGACTCGCGACGGCGCGGTGCTCATGGAGCTCGAACGCGCCGACGCTTCGGTCGCCTACGCCGCCGGCTGGCGCCCGCCGCAACGCGTGCGACTGAAAGCGGCGGACGGGCGCAGCGACATCTACGCGACCGTGTTCCTGCCGCCGGGCTATTCGGCCGACGACGCGCGGCCGAAGCAGTATCCGATCATCGACGGCTTCTACGGCGGCCCGCAGATCACCAACGCGCCGGTCGCGCTGGCCGATGCGGTCGCGGCGACCAATCCGGTCTCGCGCGCCAGCCTTGCAGCGCTCGGCTTCGTCGTCGTCACCATCGACGCGCGCGGCACGCCGGGGCGCTCGCAGGCCTTCCACGACGCCAGCTTCGGCCCGTTCGCCGATCCGCAGATCGACGACCACGTCGCCGCGATCCGCCAGTTAGCCGAGCGCTACCCCGGCGTGGACCTCGACCGGGTCGGCGTCTACGGCCATTCCTTCGGTGGCTACACCTCGACCCGCGCGATCCTGCGCCGGCCCGAGTTCTACCGGGTCGCGGTGTCCTCGGCCGGCAGCCACAACTACCAGGGCATGTACGGCGGCGGCGTGCACGGCCTGGAGCGCCTGCTCGCCGGCCCGCCGGCGTACGGCGAGTCCGGCCCGCGCCGGCCCGCACCCGATGCGGTGCCCGACAACTACCGCGCGCTCGACAACGCCAGCCTGGCCGACCGGCTGCGCGGCAAGCTGATGCTGGTCTACGGCGACCTGGACGAGAACGCGCTGCCGGCGACCACCGTGCAACTGACGTCCGCGCTGATCCGCGCCGACAAGGACTTCGACCTGCTCTACCTGCCGAACCAGGACCACGAACTGTTCCGCAACGACGCCTACTACACCCGGCGCATGTGGGACTACTTCGTCCGCCACCTGATGGGCGCGCAACCGCCGCAGGACTATCGGCTGCAACCGCCGGCGAAGGCGGGCGGGGCGGGGTACTGAGCGGACGCTGCGCGGGCATGCCGGTGGCGAGCGATATCGCCGTCGTGATTCGCGACGGCGATGTCTTCGTTCGACGATGGCGAATGTCATGAACTCGCGATCGTCGTGAGCGCGCAGCCATTCCATCGGCCATCCCCGCACATCCAAACCGCCGACTCGATCAACTGACGCGGATCTGAAATACCCCGTTCACACCGAGTCGACAGACTTCCGGGCTTCGCTCTGACGCCGCCCAAGAGCGGACTGCGCATCGCGCGGCGGCCACTTTGATCTGGAAGTCCCCTGAAATGACGACGACGAAGACGACGCTCCTCGCCGCCTCGATTTTGCTGTGCCTGTACGCCGGCCGCGGCCAGGCCGCCGAAGCCGCTCCCTTGCCCGCAGCGGCCGCCGACAGCGGCGCCGCCGCGGCCCCGGCCGACGACGCGACCACGCTGGACGCGGTGTCGGTGGTCGGCACCGGCCAGACCCGCCAGGTGCAGGCGTTGGGCCGCGCCGAACTGCAGCGCGAAGCCGCCGGCACCAGCCCGCTGAAGGTCATGGCCAAGCTGCCGGGCGTGCACTTCCAGAGCTCCGATCCCTGGGGCAACTACGAGTGGTCGAGCAAGCTCAATATCCGCGGCTTCTCGCAGCAGCAGCTCGGCTTCACCCTCGACGGCGTGCCGCTGGGCGACATGAGCTACGGCAACCACAACGGCCTGCACATCGGCCGCGCGATCAGCAGCGAGAACCTGTCCGGCGCCGAGCTGTCGCAGGGCAGCGGCGCGATCGACACCGCTTCTTCGGGCAACCTCGGCGGCACGCTGCGTTTCTTCAGCTCCGACCCCTCGGCCGAATTCGGCGTGCGCCTGGCCCAGACCGTCGGCAGCGACGCCACCAGCCGCACCTATGCGCGCCTGGATACCGGCGACCACGGCGGCTTCAGCGCCTACCTCAGCGGCATGTTCCACACTACCGACAAGTGGAAGGGCGAGGGCCCGCAGCGCAACTCGCAGTTCAACGGCAAGTTCGTGTTCTCCGGCGAAGACTTCCGCGTCAGCGGCTATGCCGATTCCTCGCGCCGGCGCGAGACCGACTACGCCGACCTGTCGCTGGAATCGGCCAAGCGTCTGGGCATGGACTGGGACAACTACGCCAAGGACTGGCAGCGCGCGATCGACGCCGCACAGGGCCGCTTCCGCGGCGGCGTGACCAGCCTGGACGATGCCTACTACATCGCCCGCGGCGTGCGCGACGACGACCTGGCCTATATCAGCGCCGACTGGAACGTCAATCCGGACGTGGTGCTGGCGGCGACCGCCTACTACCACCGCAACGAGGGCCAGGGCCACTGGGCCACGCCGTACTCGACCTCGCCGACCGTGCCGCTGCGCATGCGCACCACCGAGTACGACATCGAGCGCACCGGCTTCATGCCCAGCCTGAGCTGGCAGATCGGCAACCACCGCCTGCAGGCCGGCCTGTGGCTGGAGAAGAACGACCACGGCGTGCAGCGCAACTTCTACGACCTCAACCGCAACGAGGCGCCGGACGAGATCTTCTTCTACCGCAATCCGGACCAGCGCGTGTTCCGCCAGCGCTTCGACACCGATACGCGGATGTACTACGTGCTCGACCACATGGAGTTCGCCGACGGCCGCCTGGCGGTCGACGCCGGCTTCAAGGGCCTGCGCGTGGAGACCGACGGCAAGACCCTGATCGGCGGCGGCAGCCGCGCCAGCGGCAAGCTGGTCTCGGAGGACAATTTCCTGCCGCAGATCGGCGCGCGCTGGCAGTTCAGCGAGCACGAGGAAATCTTCGGCTCGTACAGCGAGAACCTGTCGGCGTTCCGCACCGGCGTCAACGGCCCGCATTCGACCTCGCAGGCCGCCTTCAACGCCGCGGTGGCGACCCTGGAACCGGAAAGCTCGAAGACCTTCGAGGCCGGCCTGCGCACCAGCCGCGACGCGATCGAGGCCTCGGTCGCGGTGTACCGGGTGAACTTCGAGAACCGCCTGCTGGCGATCGCGCGTTGCGCCGGCATCGTCGGCTGCGCCTCCAGCTTCGCCAACGTCGGCGACGTCGAGAGCCGCGGCGCGGAAGTGACCGTGCTGTGGAAGCCGCTGGCGGGCTTCAGCTGGTACCACTCGCTGGCCTTCAACGACTCGCAGTACGAGTCCGACTACCTGGACGGCGCCACCCTGGTGCGCACCCGCGGCAAGCAGGTGGTCGACGCGCCCAAGCGCCTGTACGCCACCGAGGTCCGCTGGGAGCGCGACGGCCTGCAGCTGCAGCTCGGCGCCAAGTACACCGACAAGCGCTATCTGACCTACCTCAACGATTCCAAGGTCGATGCGTTCTGGGTGTTCGACGCCGCCGCCTCGTACGAGTGGAAGGACCTGTCCTGGGCCGATGCGTTCAAGCTGCAGTTGAACGTGACCAACCTGTTCGACAAGGAATACTTCGGCAGCATCGGCACCAACGGTTTCGTCGCCTCCGATCCGCGCGGCTTGAACTACACCGTGCAGTCGGGCGCGCCGCGGCAGGTCTTCCTGACCGGCGAACTGAAGTTCTGATCGGCGATGAAGGATCGCGGCGGCGTTGCGGCGCCGTCGCGGTCGAGTCATAGCGCACGCCGGCCCTCGCGGGCCGGCGTCGTCGTTTCTGGCGCCTGCCCGATCGGCCGGAAGCAACCGCCGCAGGGATCAGTCGGCGGCGGCGACCTGCACCACCGCGGTCGGCGCGCCGAATTCCTCCGGCCACGCCGCCCAGGACACATCGGTCGGGCCGAGGTCGAATTGCACGACCTTCCAGGCGCCGCCGCGCTTGGCCAGCAGGGCATAGGTGCCGTCGCCGTCGAGCAGGCCGTCGCGTTGGCGCTCGGCGTAGCGGGTGCGCAGGAAGTCGATCGGCTGGCCGTCGGCGGTGCGCGGACGCACCGAGGCGAAGGCCCAGCCGCCTTGTTCGCGCAGCAGATCCACGCGCAGGGTTACCGGCTGGCCGAGGTCCTTGGCCAGCACGGCCTTGAGCGCGGCGAGCAGGGGCGCGCGGCGCGGATCGCCGACGCCGACCTCGATCGGCGCGGTCGCGGCGGACGGCGCTGCGCCTGGGCTCACCTTGCGCAACCGCTTGAGCACCCATTCGCCGCGCGCGGCCTGTTCGACCACGCCGTCGACGCTGCAACCGGCGGCGCAGGCGGCGAGCAGGCGCTTGCCCTCGGCGCTGCGCGCCTCGACCTGCAGGCTCATGATCGAACCGGCGGCGCGTTCGACCTTGGGGTCGTCGCGGCCGGCGACCTGGATCACCCGTTCGTTGTCCATCGCCAGATCGACCGCGTTGAAACGCAGTTCGATCCAGTCCGCGCCGGCGCCGACCGATTCGACCAGGAAGCGGCCGTCGAGGCGGTGCGCGGCGTCGCCGTCGGGTTGCAGCGCGATCTCTCGCAATGCCTTCAGGCGCTGGTCGTAGGCCGAACCGACGCAGGCCGGTGCGGTGCAGGCGTCGCGCTCGCCGCGCCAGCGGCGTTGCGCCTGGCGCACTTCGGCGTCGAGCAGGCCGCGCTCGGACAACTCGCGCCAGGCCTCGGCCAGGTCGCGGTCCTTGGCGGCGAGCGCGGCGTCGGCGCAGACAGTGGTTTCGCCGTAGCTGCGCGCGGCGGCGCAGTCGAAGCTGGCGCGGATCGGGCCGGATCCGGCGGCATCGGCCGCAGGCGCGGAGGCCGGACTCGCTGTGGACGGCGCAGGCGCCGTACCGGCGGCCGAATCGTTCTTCGCGGCGGCTTGCTCGGCATCGGCCGCCGGTGCGGCGACGCGATCGCAGGCCGGCAAGGCAGCGAGCAGGGACAGGCAGAGCAGGGCGGTCGGCAGGCGCATACGGACTTCCTCGGGGTTCGCTCAGCTCAGGCTTTGCAGGCGCGCGCCGTCGCGGTCGACGCGCAGCACCGAGCCCTGTTCGTACCAGTCGCCGAGCACGATGCGCTCGCAGGCGCGGCCGGCGACTTCCAGCGCGTGCACCGCCGGACGGTGGGTGTGGCCGTGGACGATCCGGTCGATGCCGTAGCGGGCGAAGGTCTCGGCCACGGTTTGCGGCGAGACATCGGTGATGGTTTCCATGCGCCCGGCGTCGCGCAGCCCGGCCTGGTGCGCCTTGCTCGCCGCGCGCGCCTGCTGGGCGAAGGCCAGCCGCGCCGCCAAGGGCTGGGCCAGGAACTGCGCCTGCCAGGCCGGGTGGCGGGTCTGGGCGCGGAACTGCTGGTAGGCGACATCGTCGGTGCACAGCAGGTCGCCGTGGCCGATCAGGGTCGGGCGGCCGTACAGCACCACCACCGACGGGTCCGGCAGCAGGCGCATGCCGGCGCGCGCGGCGTAGTCGGTGCCGAGCAGGAAGTCGCGGTTGCCGCGGATGAAGTACACCGGCACGCCGCTGTCGGCCAGGGCCTTGAGTTCGGCGGCGACGAAGGCGCCGGTCTCGGCCGGGTCGTCGTCGCCGACCCAGGCCTCGAACAGGTCGCCGAGGATGTACAGCGCATCGGCGCCGCGCGCCTCGTCGCGGACGAAGCGGCCGAACAGGTCGGTGATCTGCGGCCGCTCTGGGTCCAGGTGCAGGTCGGAAATGAAAAGGGTGGTCATGGGCCTAGTTTAGGCCAGCCCGGCGCCCGCACCGGCATGGCCGCGGACCTCCCGGGGCCGGTTCCGGCGGCCCCGACGGCCCCGGCCGCGCCCATCCGCTAAAATAGCCGGTCTTCCCGGATCCGCCCGAGCCCCCGCATGACCCGCACCCGTTTCGCCCCCAGTCCCACCGGCTACCTGCACATCGGCGGCGCGCGCACCGCGCTGTATTGCTGGCTGGAAGCGCGCCGCGCGGGCGGGCAGTTCATCCTGCGCATCGAGGACACCGACCAGGAGCGCAGCACCCAGGCCGCGATCGACGCGATCCTGGAGGCGATGGACTGGCTGGGCCTGGGCTACGACGAGGGCCCGATCTACCAGACCCACCGCCTGGCGCGTTACCGCGAGGTCGCCGAGCAGATGGTCGCCGCCGGCACCGCCTACTACGCCTACGAGACCAAGGAAGAGCTGGCCGCGGCGCGCGACGCGGCGATGGCGGCGAAGGAGAAGCCGCGCTACAGCGGCGCCTACCGCGACCGCGACGAGCCTTACCGCGACGACCCGAACCGGGTGATCCGGTTCAAGAATCCGCTCGGGGGTACGGTCGCGTTCGACGATAAGGTCAAGGGCCGGATCGAGATCGCCAACGACGAACTCGACGATCTGGTGATCTTCCGCGCCGACGGCTACCCGACCTACAACTTCGCCGTGGTCGTCGACGACTGGGACATGGGCATCACCGACGTGGTGCGCGGCGACGACCACGTCAACAACACCCCGCGCCAGATCAACATCTACCAGGCGCTGGGCGCGCCGGTGCCGCATTTCTCGCACCTGCCGATGATCCTCGACGAGGAAGGCAACAAGCTGTCCAAGCGCACCGGCGCGGCCGACGTGATGCAGTACCGCGACGCTGGCTATCTGCCGCATGCGCTGCTCAACTACCTGGTCCGCCTGGGCTGGTCGCACGGCGACCAGGAAATCTTCTCGATCGAGGAGATGACCCGTTTGTTCCAGCTCGAGAACGTCAACTCCAAGGCCTCGCGCCTAGACGCGGCCAAGCTGGGCTGGCTCAACCAGCAGTACCTCAAGAGCGACGATCCGGTCGAAGTCGGCCGGCACCTGGAATGGCATCTGCGCCAGCAGGGCTACGACCTGGCCGCCGGCCCGGCTCCGGCCGACGTGGTGATCGCGCTGCGCGACCGGGTGCAGACCCTGAAGGACATGGCCGAACGCGCGGCGGTCTGGTACCGGCCGCTGCAACAGTACGACGATGCGGCGGTGGCCAAGCACCTGACCGCGGCCGCGCAGGCGCCGCTGAACGAGGCGCGCGCGCGCCTGGCCGCGCTGGCGGCGTGGAGCGCGGAAAGCGTGGCGGCGGCCCTGCACGAGACCGCCGAAGCGCTGGGCCTGGGCATGGGCAAGATCGCCCAGCCGATGCGGGTGGCGATCACCGGCACCCAGGTCAGCCCGGACATCTCGCACACGGTCTACCTGGCCGGCCGCGAGCAGGCCTTGCAACGCATCGACGCCGCCCTCACTAAGATTGCGGCATAGGTCGAATCGTCCGATCAGGCCCGCGCCGCGACTTCGGAGTCCGCCATGAGCACCCACACCGCCTGCACCGATCCCCAGCACCACGTCCACGACGGCGACGCCTTCGTGCACGAGGTCGAACGGGCCTGCGAGCAGCGCGGCCTGCGGCTGACCCCGATCCGCGCCCACGCGTTGCGCCTGATCGCCGACGCCGGCCGGCCGATGAAGGCCTACGACCTGCTCGACCGGATGAAGGCGACCCACGACGCCGCGGCGCCGCCGACCATCTACCGCGCGCTGGATTTCTTGCTCGAGCACGGCTTCATCCACAAGCTGGCCTCGATCAACGCCTTCGTCGGCTGCCATCACCCGGGGGGCGCCCAGCACGCGGTGCCGTTCCTGATCTGCGACAACTGCCAGTCGGCGACCGAACTGGAAGACGAGCGCATCGTCGACCTGCTGGAAGCCCGCGCGCGCGCGCTGGGCTTCGTGCCGCAGGCGCAGACCCTGGAAGTGCACGGCATGTGCGCGGACTGCGTGCAGGCGAAAGCGGCGCAGGGGTGAGCGCGGGGGCTATGGCGATGCGCGAAGCAAAGGCGAATCCCCTTTAACCCGTCCGGCCAGCAGGCATAGCCTGCTGGCGTTCGACCGTGCGCGAACCTGCGGTTCGCAGACGCACGCGCTCCTTTTTTTCAAAGAAGGGAAGAGCGGTGGCGAAGGGGAGGCTGCATGGGTCTTTCTCTCTCGACCTCTCTATCTCTCTCGACGGGCGAGGAAGTTCGTCCTTCCGTCGTAGGCCGACAACAAACTCGCCCCCTTTGAAAAAGGGGGCTGCGCCTTGCGCCGTCCGAGGTCGGGTTGGTCCGGCTGGCGCGGGGGATTTGCTTTTGCTTTCGGTGTTGCGCGAAGCAAGAGCAAATCCCCCCTAGCCCCCCTTTTTCAAAGGGGGGAATTTTTCAAAGGGGGGAACAGCGGTGGTAAAGGAGAGGCTGCATTGGCTCTCTCTCGACCTCTCTATCTCTCTCGACGGTCCAGGAAGTTCGTCCTTCCGTCGTAGGCCGACAGCGAACTGGCCCCCTTTGAAAAAGGGGGCTGCGCCTTGCGCCGTCCGAGGTCGGCCTGGTCCGGCTGGCGCGGGGGATTTGCTCTTTTCAAACGGGGCACTGCAAGATCGGCGAGCGCGACTACGCTTTCGCCGTCGCCAATCCATCCAGCGACGGCCTGGCTTCGCGGATCGGCAGGTTCGCCGCCGCGGCCAGCAGCGCCAGGACGATGTCGGCGTACCACATCCAGGTGTAGTCGCCGAACTTCGCCATCGCCAGCCCGCCGAGCCAGGCGCCGAAGAAGCCGCCGATCTGGTGCGAGAGCAGGGTCAGGCCGAACAGCGTGCCCAGGTAGCGCGGGCCGAACAGTTTGCCGACCAGGCCGGCGGTCGGCGGCACCGTGGCCAGCCAGGTCACGCCCAGGCCGGCAGCGAACAGATAGAAGGTCAATGGCGTCGGCGGCGAGACCAGATAGATCGCGATCAGCGCGGCGCGGCTGGCGTACATGCCCGCCAACAGGTACTTCATCCGGTAGCGCTGGCCGAGCCAGCCGCGCCGCGCTGATCGCGATCTATCTGGTCTCGCCGCCGACGCCATTGACCTTCTATCTGTTCGCTGCCGGCCTGGGCGTGACCTGGCTGGCCACGGTGCCGCCGACCGCCGGCCTGGTCGGCAAACTGTTCGGCCCGCGCTACCTGGGCACGCTGTTCGGCCTGACCCTGCTCTCGCACCAGATCGGCGGCTTCTTCGGCGCCTGGCTCGGCGGGCTGGCGATGGCGAAGTTCGGCGACTACACCTGGATGTGGTACGCCGACATCGTCCTGGCGCTGCTGGCCGCGGCGGCGAACCTGCCGATCCGCGAAGCCAGGCCGTCGCTGGATGGATTGGCGACGGCGAAAGCGTAGTCGCGCTCGCCGATCTTGCAGTGCCCCGTTTGAAAAGAGCAAATCCCCCGCGCCAGCCGGACCAGGCCGACCTCGGACGGCGCAAGGCGCAGCCCCCTTTTTCAAAGGGGGCTGCGCCTTGCGCCGTCCGAGGTCGGCCTGGTCCGGCTGGCGCGGGGGATTTGCTCTTTTCAAACGGGGCACTGCAAGATCGGCGAGCGCGACTACGCTTTCGCCGTCGCCAATCCATCCAGCGACGGCCTGGCTTCGCGGATCGGCAGGTTCGCCGCCGCGGCCAGCAGCGCCAGGACGATGTCGGCGTACCACATCCAGGTGTAGTCGCCGAACTTCGCCATCGCCAGCCCGCCGAGCCAGGCGCCGAAGAAGCCGCCGATCTGGTGCGAGAGCAGGGTCAGGCCGAACAGCGTGCCCAGGTAGCGCGGGCCGAACAGTTTGCCGACCAGGCCGGCGGTCGGCGGCACCGTGGCCAGCCAGGTCACGCCCAGGCCGGCAGCGAACAGATAGAAGGTCAATGGCGTCGGCGGCGAGACCAGATAGATCGCGATCAGCGCGGCGCGGCTGGCGTACATGCCCGCCAACAGGTACTTCATCCGGTAGCGCTGGCCGAGCCAGCCGGCGGCGAGGCTGCCGGCGACGTTGAACAGGCCGATCAGGCCCAGCGCCATCGCCGAGACGTTGTCGGACAAGCCGCACAGCGCGATCTCGCCGGGCAGGTGGGTGACCAGGAAGGCGATGTGGAAGCCGCAGGTGAAGAAACCCACGTGCAGCATCCAGTAGCTCGGCTCGCGTGCGGCGATGCGCAGTTGTTCGCGCAGGCCGATGCCGGCCGGCGCCGCGCTCGCCGTCGCCGATGCGGGCGATTCGCGCCGGCGCAGCGGCCAGGCCAGCGGCAGCGTCGCCACCGCGGCCGCGGCCAGGGTCCACATCGCCGCCATCCAGCCGGCCGCGGCGATCACCGCCTGCACCAGCGGCGCGAACACGAACTGGCCCATCGAGCCGCCGGCGTTGATCACGCCCGAGGCCATCGAGCGCTTTTCCGCGGGAATGCGCTGCGCGGTGGCGCCGATCAGGATCGAGAAGCTGCCCGCGCCCGCACCGGCCGCGCCGAGCACGCCCAGGGTCATCAGCAGGCCCCATTGCGAGGACACGAACGGAGTCAGGCCCATGCCGGCGATCAGCAGCACGCCGCCGAACACTAGGACTCGGCCCGGGCCGCGCTGGTCGGCCAGCGCGCCGAACACCGGCTGCACCGCGCCCCAGACGAACTGGCCGATCGCCAGGGCGAAGCTGATTTCGGCGATGCCCAGGCCGGTGCTGTGGCCGATCGGTTTGACCAGCAGGCCCTGCGATTGGCGGATGCCCATGGTGATCATCAGCATCGCCGTGGCGGCGAGCAGCAACGGCCAGTAGGACGCGGGTTTGGCGGAGGACGTGGGAGGCATGAGGGCGCTCGGCTACGAACGGCGGGGAAGGGGGCTGGCGGCGGTTCGGGCGTTCGCGCAGCGGGAAGCGATGTCGCGGTGAAGCCCTGGATCCCCGCCTGCGCGGGGATGGCGGTAGGGCAGAGACGCTGGCGTGGTGTGGTCGGTCGCTACGAGTCGTTGCGCCTGCAAGGTCGGGCGGCTCCCGCGGAATCGACTCCGGCGAAATTGGATTGCGCTTCCGCTTCGGCGCAGCCGGGCATCCACGAACTTCGGAGCCACGTCGCGATGAAGCCCTGGATCCCCGCTTTCGCGAGGACGACAGCGAGTGGCTAGCGTCCAAGTTGCGGCCTCGGCAGCGTTCATGCGCCATCGCCCTGCAACTGCGCGATCGCGCGGTCCAGTTGCGCGTGCAGGGCGGCGACGCCGTCGGCGCCGAGGCCGCGGTCGATTTCGTCCTGGGCCATGCGCCACAGCGGCTGCGCGCGTTCGATCGTGCGGCGGCCGGACGCGGTCAGGCGCAGGCGGCGTTGGCGCGCGTCCTCGCCCGGCACCGATTCGATCCAGCCGGCCTCGACCAGCGGCTTGAGGTCGCGGCTGAGGGTGCTGCGGTCCATGCCCAGTTCGCGGGCGATCTCGCCGAGCGGGCGGCCCTGGCCGCCGGTGCGGCGCAGGATCGAGTACTGGTTGAGGTTGAGGCCGGCCGGCGCCAGTGCCTGGTCGTAGCGCTGGCTCATCAGCCGCGACAGCTTGCGCATGCGGAAGCAGGTGCAGACGCTCGGGGTGGCGGGAGGTGCGATCATTGAGTGTATATACACCTAATTCGGCGACCGACGCAAACGCCGGCGGGAGCCGGCGTTCGAGCGGCAGATGCCTAGGGCAGGGAGCCGGGCCCGGGAGGAGCGCGGCGACGGTCGCAGCGCCGCCGAGCCGGAAGAGGCGGGAATGCGGGCGGCGTCGGCCGCCCGCTCCTTGCCGCCGTTGCCGGCGGCGGTCAGAAGAACATCCGTACCCCGAACGCGACTCCGCGGCCGGGCAGCGGCGCCACGTCCTTGAGGAAGGAGGTGTGCGCGCGCGCTTCCTTGTCGAGCAGGTTGCTGCCGTCGAGGAACACTTCCCAGGCGTTGCCGGCGGCGGTGTCGGCGTGCCAGGCGAGGTGCGCGTCGACCAGGGTGTAGCCCGGCGTTTCGCTCTCGAACTCGGCGACCCGGTCCTGGCGCGCGTAACGCACCGCGCCCAGCGAGGCGCGCAGCGGGCCGCGCGCCCAGCGCAGTTCGCCGCCGACGCGCCAGGGCGCGATCCGCGGCAGGTTGCCGCCCCGGGCCAGGTCGGCGGTGTAGTCGTGGCTGTGGTCGCCGTGCGGCACCGAGAACGCGACCTCGCGGGTGCCGCTGCCGTCGAGCTTGCCGCGCACCACGTCGCCGAACACGCGCAGGCCCCAGGTGCCGGTGTCGTTGTCGAGGAAAGTCCAGTCGGCTTCGGCTTCGGCGCCGCTGAAGCGCGCATCGCCCTGGGTCCACAGCCGCACCGGGCCGTCGTGCTCTTCCACGCCGGTGTCGGCCAGGTAGATGAAATCGCTGTAGCGCACGTGGTACAGCGAGGCGCTCAGCTTGAGCGGGCCGTTGTGCCAGTGCAGGCCGATTTCGGCGCGATTGGCGGTTTCCACGTCCAGCTCCGGGTTGCCCAGCTCGACGCTCGCGGTCGCCACGTGCAGGCCGTTGGAGTACAGCTCCTCCGCGGTCGGCGAACGCTGCGCGCGGTCCAGGCCGAAGGACAGGTGGAAGTCCTCGCTCAGGTTCCAGCGCGCCGAGGCCGACAGGCTGGTGGTGTCGAAGTCGCGGTCGGCGCCGATCGCGTCTTCGGCGACGTCGATCTTGTTGCGGTCGTGGCGCGCGCCCAGTTCCAGCTTGACCGGGCCGAACTCGCGCTCGCCGATCCAGAACAGTCCGCCGTCGCGCGACTGCGAGGGCGGTACGAAGGCCTCTTCGCCGATCGCGCGGAAATCGCGCTTGGCGAACTGCAGGCCGAACGCGCCGTTCCAGCCGCCCCAGGGGCGGTGCACCAGTTCCAGCCGGCCCTCGGTGCTGGTGTTGTCGAACACGGTGCCGACCTCGGCGCCTTCGTACTCGGTGTGGGTGTATTCGGTGCGCGCCAGCTTGGCCCGGATCGAGGCGAACGGGCCGACCTCGTTGAGGCCGCCGCGCACTTCGGTGCGGCGCTGGTCCATCTCGATCTGCACCGGGCCTTCCTCGCCCTCGGCGTCGCCGCCGTGGTCGTGGCCGTCGTCGCCGTGCTCGTGCTCGTGGCCGGGCACGCCGTAGCGGGTGTTGAACAGGCTGTAGCTGGCGCCGAGGAAGCCGCGTTCGCCGACCCAGGAAATGCCGAGCGCGCCGGCATCGGTGCGCACCGCGCTGTTGCGCAGCACGCCGCGGTCGGCCGGGTCGGCTTCCTCGCCGGCTTCGGCGCGATGGGCCGCGCTTTCGGCATAGCCGGGAATGTCGTAGTCGCCGGTCTCGCGGTGCAGGGCGTCGAAGTGGAACACGACGTGACCGGAGGCCGAGGTGCCGTCGAGGCGGACCATGCCGGTCTTCTCGTCGTTGACCGTGCCGCCGCGCAGTTCGGCGCGTCCCTGCAAGGGCTGCTCGGTGGCGCGCTCGGGGATGCGGCCGTCGATGACGTTGACCGCGCCGCCGATCGCGCCGCTGCCGTAGAGCAGGGTGGCCGGACCCTTCAGCACTTCGATCTGATCGGCGAGGAAGGGCTCGATGCTGACCGCGTGGTCGACGCTGACCGTGGACACGTCGCCGGAGCCCAGGCCGTCGCTGAGCACCTGCACCCGCGCGCCGTCGAAGCCGCGCACGATCGGCCGGCCGACGCCGGGGCCGAAGTACGAGCTCTGCACGCCCGGCAGCTTGGCCACGGTTTCGCCGAGCGAGTTGGCCTTGGCGCGGTCGAGCTGCTCGCCGGCCAGCACGTCGACCGGACGGGTCAGGTCTTCGGCGGTACCCGGCAGCGGCGTGGCCTTGACCTCGATGCCGCTCAGGTCGGTGGGCTGGTGGTGGTCGGTCGGCGCAGTGCCGGCCTCCTGGGCCTGGGCGATCAATGGAACAGCCAGTTGCAGGGCCAGGGCGAGCGGCAGCAGCCGCGGAAGGGGACGTCGGGGCATGGGTTCAGGTAAAGTGCTGGAAGCGACAGGTCGCAATGTTATATTATAACAACGCGAGTTGTCCCCTCCCCCAAAAGTCATCATTAACGATCCGTAATCCATGTCCGACCTGCGTCCCCGCAGCCTGATCGACCGCATCGGCGCCTTCGGCTCGCTGCTGTGCGCCGTGCACTGCGCCCTGCTGCCGCTGGCGATCGCGCTGCTGCCGTCGCTGGGCGTGGCCGGCTGGTTCGACGGCCGCTTCGAATTGGCGTTCGTGATCTTCGCCACCTTGCTAGGCAGTTTCAGCGTCGCCTGGGGCTATCGCCGCCATCGCGCCGTACGCGCCCTGGTGCTGCTGCTGCCCGGCGTGCTGGTGCTGTGGCTGGGCCTGTTGTACCCGCCGCTGCACCACTCGCTGCTGCCGCACGCGGTGGTGATGACCCTCGGCGGCACCCTGGTCGGGCTGGCCCACCTGGCCAATCTGCGACTGAACCACGTTCACGTCCACGACGCCCACTGCGCCCATTGAGCCCGCCGCGGGCCTGGAACCGACGCTTGTGCTAGGCTTCGCAGCCTCGCGCGCGCCGTGTGGCTGCCGGCACCGGTCCTGCGGACCTGCCCGGCGGCCCCGCCTGCCGCCAGCGCGAACACCATTCGATCCAACGCACAACGTCTTAATTAGGAGCACGACCATGGGTAAGGGCGACCGCAAGACCGCCAAGGGCAAGCGCTACAACTCCAGCTACGGCAACGCCCGCAAGGCCGTGACCAAGGCCACCGGCACCGCCGCGGCGCCGGCGGCTAAGAAGACCGCCAAGAGCGCGGCCAAGGCGCCGGCCAAGAAGGTCGTGGCGAAGAAGGCCACCAAGGAATAAGCCGGCCTGCCGGGCCTTGCGGCCCGCAAGCTCGCAACAAAGCCCCGCGCCAGCGGGGCTTTTGTTTTTTGGGGCGCGGTTCTGCGGGTGGGCGGCGCGATACACGCAGACAGGATGTAATTTTTTCATTAAGATGCGCGCCGTTCCCGAGGATGGGAACTTCATCACCAATCAAGGAACAAGGGGATTTATGAAGAAGCAACTCGCGCTGGGCCTGGCCCTGGCCCTGGCGTCGACCGCCGCAGCTGCGGAAGGTCTGAGCTACACCCACATCGAAGCCGGCTACTCGGTGCAGCAGTACGAAGTGCGCAGCCTGACCCCGGGTCTGAGCGTGCAGGATCCGAAGGCCGACGGCGGCTACATCGATGGCTCGGTCGCGTTCGGCGAAGCGCCGTTCTACGCGTTCGGCAGCTACCGCAAGGGCGAAGACGACAACGTCGGCGTGCGTTTCAACAATATCGCCCTGGGCGACATCGACGTCGATGCCGACCAGCTCAAGATCGGCGTGGGCTACCACCACACCCTGTCCGAGCGCGTCGACTGGGTCGGCGAGCTGAGCTACATCCGCACCGAACTCGATTCCAGCCTGCTGCAGGACGAGATCGACGGCGACGACTTCCGCGGTTCGGTCGGTCTGCGCGGCAACCTGGCCAAGAACTTCGAAGGCTGGGCCAAGCTGAACTACACCGACGGCGACATGTACGACAGCGAGTTCAGCGGCACCCTCGGCGCCCTGGTCAAGTTCAACCAGACCTGGGGCATCGTCGGCGAAGCCGAATTCGGCGAGCACGCCAAGCAGTACAGCATCGGCATCCGCGCCAGCTTCTGATCCGCGCTTGCACGATGGTCGAAGAAAGCCCGGCTCGCGCCGGGCTTTTCTTTTGACGGTCGGGATTCGGGATTCGGGATTCGCTTAAGTGCCGGATCGCTTGGTTTCCCTCGCGAGGTGCGCTGTGCGAATTAGACGACGGCTGGCTGGGCTGGCATGAGCGCCGGTTCCGCTTCGGCTTGCACCGCCGCGGACGGGCTCAGCCCGGCGCGTCCTGCACGATCACGTACTGCTTGCGGAATTCCAGCCCTTGCCCGGCCGCGCTCGGCCAGGTCGCGGCATAGGCGTTCAGGCTGTCCAGGCCCGGCGACCAGTCTTCGCCGTTGACCCGGCAATCGGCCTGGCATTCGCCGTCGCGGTGATCGCGCGAGGCGAACAGGCGCAGCGCGAACACGCCCTCGGCCTGCAGCAGCGGGCGGAACGCGTCCAGCGACTGGGTGAAAAGACAGCAGGGGCAATAGCCGTGCTCGCAGGCTTCCGCGTCCTCGCCCGCGTCCGCACTCGCGGCCTGCTCGGCCGGCGCCTGGCCGAAGTGCGCCACCGGCCCGAACACGACCCGTCGCTGCCGCGCTTGCGCTCCGTCCTCGCCATCGAAGTCCATGCGCATGCTCATGCAGGCTTCGGGTTCGACCCGCGTCGCATCGAGCAGGGCGATCAGGTCGGTGCGCGCCCATTGGCCGAAACCGCGCCGCACGGCGTCGTCGAAGCCCTCGCCGGTGGCGTGCTGGTACTCGAACAGGCCCTGCGGGAAGCAGCGCGGGTGGTTGCACTGGATGGTGCTGGCGGTACGGATGACGCCGTTGTCGAGCTCGGTGAATTCCACCAACTGCGGGAACGCGAACAGGCCGTCGTCGCCGATCTCGATCCAGCCGTTGTCGTAGGCGTGCGCGCGATGGCCGCCGTCGGCCAGCACCTCGGCCAGGGTCTGGACCAGGTCGAACGGTTCCAGGAACTCCTCGCCGTGTTCGTCCTGGAAGCGCAGGTGGCCGTCGGGCGAACCGCCGGGGTTGGCTTCGAGCAGGTCGAACTCCGGGCCGGCTGCGGTGGCGCTCATCGACCCACCGCCTGCGCCTCGACCGCGCGCCACACCCGCAGCAGGTTGCCGCCGAGGATCTTGCGCACGGTGTCGTCGGAATGGCCGCGGCGCTTCAGGCCTTCGATCAGGTTGGGATAGTCGGCGACCGACTTGAGGCCTTCCGGCAGCGCGCCGGACACGCCGTCGAAGTCCGAGCCGATGCCGACGTGATCGGCGCCGAGCAGCTTCACCCCGTAGTCGATCTGATCGAGCACGGCGTCGATCGGCACCTTGCGCGGCGGATGGGCCTTTTCCCAGGCGGCGTCGTAATCGGCCTGGCTGCGCACCGGTTCGCCGCGTTCGCGCGCGGCGGCCTGTTCGCGCTCGAACTTGGCGCTGTCGACGAAGTAGGCCTGGGTGTCGGCGGCCGAGGCCGGGTCGACGAAGGCGTTGCCGAACACGATCTGGACCACGCCGCCCTTGGCCGCGACCGCCTTGGCCAGTTCGTCGCTGAGGTTGCGCTCGAAGCCCGGGGTGAAGTGGCGCAGGCCGGAATGGCTGGCGATCACCGGCGCCTTGCTGCGCGCGAGCACGTCGCGCACCGCGTCGTCGGACAGGTGCGAGACGTCGACCATGATGCCGAGCCGGTTCATTTCGTCGACGACCTTCTCGCCGAACGGGCTCAGCCCTTGCCAGCTGCGCTTGGTGCTGTAGGACGAGTCGCTGATCCGGTTGTCCTCGCTGTGGGCGAGGGTGATGTAACGCACGCCGCGGGCATGGAACTGCGCCAGCCGGGCCAGGTCGTCGCCGATCGGCGCGCCGTTTTCCATGCCCAGGGCCAACAGCACGCGCTGGCCGCGGGCGTGCAGGCGTTCGAAATCGGCCGGCGAACGCAGCAGGGCGAATTGCTGCGGGTGGCGGCCGATCATCGCCTCGACCGCGTCGATCTGGGTGTGCGCGGTCTGGGTCGCGCTGCCGGCGCGGTCTTCGCCGGGCGAGGTGTAGATCGACATGAAGGCCACGTCCAGGCCGCCCTGGCGCGCGCGCGGATAGTCGAACTCGACTTTCGGCGTGTCCACGCCGAGGTCGGCCCAGTGGCGCAGCAGCAGGCTGGGCGCATCGATGTGGGTGTCGACGATGATCGCGTCCTGGGCGAAGCGCTGGCCGGCGCTCAAGGGTTGGTCGGCCTGCGCGGCTGGACTGGACAGGGCAAGGGCTAAGGCGAGAGCGGCGATCCGCACGGATCCTCCGGTGGGCTGCGCGCCGCGGCGCGCGGGAGGACTGAGCGTACAGCAAGCCGCGGCGAGGGCATGCCGCGGCGCAGCGATGCATCGCTGTCGATGCCGATGCTGATGCGGCCGCGGGGCGATCATGGTTCACGCCGCGTCGGCCGCTGCCGGCGCGTTCGCCCGCGCCTCAGGCGTCGCCGGCCACCTGCAGGCCGCCGGCGTAGACGCGCCGCGCCAGCCGGCCGCCGAGCCAATAGCACAGCTCGGACGGGTGGCCAATGTCCCATTGCACGAAATCGGCCTGCGCGCCGACCCGCAGCACGCCGCGGTCGGCGTAGCCGAGCGCGCGCGCGGCGTGCACGGTGGCGCCGCGCAAGGCCTCTTCCGGGGTCAGGCGGAAATGCGTGCAGGCCAGCTGCATCGCCTGGCGCAGCGACAGCAACGGCGAGGTGCCGGGATTGCAGTCGGTGGCCACCGCCATCGCCACGCCGTGTTCGCGGAACGCGTCCAGCGGCGGCAGCTTGGTTTCGCGCAGTACGTGGAACGCGCCCGGCAGCAGCACCGCGACGGTGCCGCGTTCGGCCATCGCCCGCACGCTGTCCAGCGAGGTGTGTTCGACGTGATCGGCCGACAGGCCGTCGAACGCGGCGGCGAGGCCGCCGCCGCCGAGGTCGCTGAGCTGGTCGGCGTGCAGCTTGACCGGCAGGCCGAGTTCGCGCGCGGTCTCGAACACGCGCCGGGTCTGTTCCGGCGAGAAGCCGATGCCTTCGCAGAACGCGTCGACCGCGTCGATCAGGCCTTCCTCGTGCAGGCGCGGCATCCAGGCGCAGACCGCGTCGATGTAGTCGCCGCTGCGGCCGGCGTACTCCGGCGGCAGGGCGTGCGCGGCCAGGTAGGTGGTGCGCACCCCGAGGCCGAGCTCGCGGCCGATCGCGCGCGCGGTGCGCAGCATCTTGCGCTCGTTCTCCAGGTCCAGGCCGTAGCCGGACTTGATCTCCACGGTGGTGGCGCCGTCCTCGAGCAGGGCGCGCGCGCGCGGCAGCGACTGGCGCAGCAGTTCGCCGTCGCTGGCCTCGCGGGTGGCGCGCACGCTGGAGACGATGCCGCCGCCGGCGCGGGCGATCTCCTCGTAGCTGGCGCCCTGCAGGCGCAGCTCGAACTCGCGCGCGCGGTCGCCGGCGAACACCAGGTGGGTGTGGCAGTCGACCAGGCCGGGGGTGATCCAGCCGCGGGCCTGGATCACTTTGGCGGCCAGCGACTGCGGCGCGCCGGGCAGGCCGGAGCGCGCGCCGACATAGGCCAGGCGGCCGTCGCGCCAGGCCAGCGCGGCGTCGGCGATCTCGCCGTAGCCGCGGTCGCCGTCGAGGGTGGCCAGGGTGGCGCCGAGCACGAGGCCGTCGTACAGGGCGCCGTCGGAACGGGGGGAAAGGGCGGTCATGACGGGATTTTAGCCGTTGGCGCCGGTCGTGACCCGGCCGGCGGTCGCGTCGCGGGCGCGTGCAGGCGAGAATGCGGGCATGACCACGCCCCCTCCCTATATCGACTGGACCCCGGCCGGCTGGCGGCGCCCCGCGGCCGTACCAGCCGGTACGCCGCTGCGCCGCCGCGTGCCCGGCATCGCCAACCTGCATTCGCACGCCTTCCAGCGCGCCATGGCCGGCATGGCCGAGCGCCAGACCAACCCGGCCGACAGCTTCTGGACCTGGCGCGAGACCATGTACCGCTTCGCGGAGCGGTTCACGCCCGAAACGCTGTACGCGGTCGCCTGCCAGTTGTATGTGGAGATGCTGGAGGCCGGCTACACCAGCGTGTGCGAGTTCCACTATCTGCACCGTCCACCCGAAGGCCATCGCTTGGCTGCCGTCGCGGACGCGATGTCATGGTCGTTGATCGGTGCCGCGGCGGAAGTAGGCATTCGAATGACCCTGCTGCCGGTGTTGTACATGACTGGTGGATTCGACGAGCGCCCGCTCAGCGAACGCCAGCGTCGTTTCGGCCATGACGTCGATTCCTATTTGCGATTGCTCGAAAAGTTGCGCGCTCATAGCTACGACATGCTGCGCGTCGGCTGCTGCCTGCACAGCCTGCGCGCGGTGCCGCCGGCGCCGATGCGCGAGGTGCTGGCGGCGATCCCCGGCGACAGCCGCGTGCACATCCATATCGCCGAACAGACCGCCGAGGTCGAGGATTGCGTGGCGCTGCGCGGCGCGCGTCCGGTGCGCTGGCTGCTCGACAACGCCGACGTCGACGAGCGTTGGACCCTGGTCCATGCCACCCATCTCGACGAGAGCGAAGTGCGCGGCATCGCCGACAGCGGCGCGACCGTGGCGATCTGCACCACCACCGAGGCCAATCTCGGCGACGGCCTGTTCCCGCTGCGCGACTACCTCGACGCCGGCGGCGCCTGGGGCGTGGGTTCGGACTCGCACATCTCGGTCTCGCCGGTCGAGGAACTGCGCTGGCTGGAGTACGGCCAGCGCCTGATCACCCGTCGGCGCAACATCGCGGTCGGCCGCGGCGACGCGGCGCATGCGGCCAGCGTCGGCGAAACCTTGCTGCGCGGGGTGGCGGCCAGCGCGGCGGCCTCGACCGGTTTCGGCGCCGACGTCCTGGCCGGCGATCGGCTGACCCTGGATCCGAACGCGCCGATCCTGGCCGGCGCCAGCGACGAGGACTGCATCGACCGCTGGTTGTTCAGCGGCAACCGTAATGTCATCGACACGGTCGAAGTCGGCGGCCGGGTGGTCGTCTCCGGTGGACGACACCCCAAGCGCGACGAGATCGCCGCGGGTTATGCGGATGCGATGCGGTTGTTGATGGCGGATTGAGTGGCTGGGGGAATGGCGTCGGCGGCACAGCTAGAGCAACAGCAGCAACAGCAACAGCAAATCCCCCCTGGCCCCCCTTTTTCAAAGGGGGGAAAGGCAGGGCACCGTTGCCTGGGTTCTCACCTCTGACGCGCTGCCGCGCTGTTCCCCTCCCTTTGAAAAAGGGGGGAAGGCAGGGCACCGTTGCCTGGGCTCTCATCTCTGACGCGCTGCCGTGCTGTTCCCCCCTTTGAAAAAGGGGGGTAGGGGGGATTTGCTCTGGCGTTTGCTCCTGCCCTGCTTGCGCTTACCTGGATCCGCCCCGCGCACGAAACCTCAACGCGGCGCGAACAAATCCCCGATCGGCACCGCCTCGACCGCCGGCAGCGCGCCTTCCAGGGTCAGCAGGAACTGCTTGGTCGGCAGGCCGCCGCCGAAACCGGTCAGGCTGCCGTCGGAGCCGATCACTCGATGGCAGGGCAGCACGATCGGCAGCGGATTGCGGCCGTTGGCGGCGCCGACCGCGCGGGTCGCGGTCGGCCGGCCGATGCGCTGCGCCATCTGCGCATAGCTCCAGGTTTCGCCCCAGGGGATCTGCGCCAGGGTGCGCCAGCACTGCAGCTGGAACGGCGTGCCGTGCGGCGCCAGCGGCAGGTCGAACTCGCGCAGGCGGCCGGCGAAGTAATCGTCGAGCTGATTGCGCGTGCGCTGCAGCACTTCGTCGTCGCCTTCGCGCCAATCGGCGCCGCGCTTGTACGGATGCCAGGGGTGCTCGAATTCGATCAGGCGCAAACCGTCGGCGGCGCTGGCCAGCAACAGCGCGCCGACCGGGCTGTCGATGCTCTGGTAGGTGATCATGCCGCCGCGCCCTCGTTGCGCGCCGATCCGGTATCGGCGGCGTGATCGGCGACGGCGCGACGGCGCTTCGGCGCGGGCTTCGCCGTCGCGGCGGGCTTGGCCGCCGGCACCGGCATGCTGTCGCGCCAGACCTGGATCACCGCATAGGCGCGCCACGGCCGCCAGGCTTCGGCGCGCGCATTGAGCGCCTTGGCGGTCATGCGCACGCCGTCTTCCGGCACGGCCTTCTGCAGCACCAGGTCGTCGGCCGGAAAGGCGTCGGGATGGCCGAGCGCGCGCAAGGCGACGTAATGCGCGGTCCACGGACCGATGCCGGGCAGGGCGACCCAGCGTGCGACGAAATCGTCCAGGGTGCGTTCGGCTCGGAAATCGACCCGGCCGTCGAGCAGGGCGCGGGCGACCGTGCGCACGGTGTCGGCGCGCGCACGGGTCACCCCGATCGAAACCAGGTCGGCATCGGCCAAGGCGTCCGGCGTCGGGAACAGGTGCTCCAGTCCGGGCGCGAACGGTTTCGGCAGCGCCTGGCCGTAACGCTGCGCCAGACGCGAGGCCAGGGTGCGCGCGGCGGCGACGCTGACCTGCTGGCCGAGGATCGCGCGCACCGCGATTTCGAACCCGTCCCAGCCGCTGGGCAGGCGCAGGCCGGGGCGCCGTTCGACCAGCGCTTTCAAGCGTGGATCCACCGACAGCGCGGCGCCGATCGCGTTCGGGTCGGCATCGAGATCGAACATGCGCCGCAAGCGGTTGATGATGTCGAGCAGCCGCGCCGGCGCCGGGCCGTGCAGTTCCAGGCGCAGCGCGTGCTCGGGCTCGCCCTTGCGCGACGGCCAGGCGCTGACCCGCAGCCAGCCCGGCGCTTCGATCGGGCCGATCACCCGGCTGTAGCTGTGCTCGTCGACCAGCTCGACCCCGGGCAGGGCGCGGCCGCGCAGGAAATCCAGCATCGCGGCGAAGTCGTACGGCGGCCGGTAGCCCAGGCGCAGGCTCAGGGTTTCGCCGCTGCTGTCGAGGCTTTCGTTCGGCCGCCGGCGCAGCTCGCGCGGCGCCATCCGGTAGGCCTCCTGGAAGGTCGCGTTGAAGCGGCGCAGGCTGCCGAATCCGGCGGCCATCGCGACCTCGGTGATCGGCAAACGGGTTTCGGTCAGCAATTGCTTGGCGAACAGCAGTCGGCGGGTGCCGTGCACGCCGATCGGCGGCGCGCCGAGGCGGTCGACGAACAATCGCCGCAACTGGCGTTCGCCGACGCCGACGCGCGCGGCGAGCTCGGCCAGGGGTTGTTCGGCCAGCAGGCCCTGGTCGATCAGCTTCAGCGCGCGCGCAACCGCAGCATCGCCGCGCCGCCAGGCGCCGTCGCCGGGCGACAGCTCCGGCCGGCAGCGCAGGCAGGGACGGAAACCGGCGGCTTCGGCCGCGGCGGCGTGGCCGTAGTACACGACGTTCTCGCGCTTGGCCGCCGGCGCCGGACACACCGGGCGGCAATAGATGCGGGTGCTGGTCACGGCGGTGAAGAACAGGCCGTCGAAACGCGGATCGCGGCTCAGCCGGGCTTGTTCGCAGACGCGCCAATGCGGCAGGGAGGCGGCCGGCGCGGGAGTGGGGGTGGCTTCCATGCGGGGCAGCCTAGCACCGGGGCAGGGCGCCGACTCGCCGGATTCGGACATGAACGTGGAGGCGCCTGCGAGGGGCTGGCGCGGTGGGTTCACTGGCGCGGTCGCGGCTTGTGACCGGAGGAAATCCCCGTGGGACGCCGCTCCTACCCTTGAGCGATGCGTCTGGGAACGAGCTGGTCCGGCTTGTGTAGGAGCGGCGTCAGCCGCGACAACCGAAGCGGCGAAATACCACGCCATCGCCCGAAGTCCGGATGAGGCCGTACGAACAGCCCGGCGGTCCGGGCTGCAGCGGTTGCGCTTGAGTACGTCGCTGCGGTGGGTCGCGGCTCGCGCCGCTCCTACAGGGGCGATGCAACGCGCTAGGACGATTCAGGGCTCGCGCAGCGCCGGCAGCAGCGGGGCGATGTGGCCGTCGTTCGGCGCCGGGGCGATGCCGATCAGGCGCGCCAGCAGCGGATAGACATCGACGTTGTCGATCGGGGCGAGAGTCGCGCCGCGTTTGAACGCTGGACCGCGGGCGACGAAGATCGCGCGCATCGACGGCAGCGCCGGGTCGTAGCCGTGCGAACCGCGGGTGCCGGGGTTGGGGTATTCGCGCAGCTTGCTGGCTTCGATCGCGTCCCAGCCTTCGCGCATCTGGCACACGATCGGCGGCACCCGCGGGTGGCGGCCGTAATGCCAGCGCGCCGGCAGGTCGCCCTTGCGCCAGCAGTCGTAGTGGGGATGCGCGCCGAGCAGGCGCCGCTCGACTTCGGCCTCGCGGCCGCGCAGCGGGACGATGCCGATCGATTGGCCGACCGAGGTCACCACGGCCTGGTCCGGAGCGACCATGTCCTCCACCGCGATGCGCTGGCCCGGCGCGACCTCGGCCATGCCGTGGTCGGAAACCAGCACCAGGTTGACCCGCTGGCTCAGGCCGCGCGCCTCCAGGCCGTCGATCAGGCGGCCGATCGCCGCGTCGATGCGGACCAGGGCGGCGCGCGCCTGCGCCGAATTCGGGCCGTGGTCGTGGCCTTCGTGATCGAGCGCATCGAAATACAGGGTGGCCACGTGCGGCCGGGTCGTCGCCGGTTCGCCGAGCCAGCCCAGGACTTCGTCGACCCGCGCGTTCTCGTCGATCGAGGCATCGAACGGGCGCCAGCGGTTCGGGCGCAAGCCGCGGATCGGCGCTTCGCTGCCGGGCCAGAACAGGGTCGCGCTGCGCAGGCCGGCCTTCTGCGCGCCGATCCAGATCGGCTCGCCGCCGTTCCACCAGCGGGTGTCGCCGACCGCGTCGCGGTCGGCGACGCGGAAACGGCCGAGCGCATCGTCGCTCATGCTGTTGTGGACCACGCCGTGATGGTCGGGGCGCAAGCCGGTGACCAGGGTGTAGTGGTTGGGAAAGGTCAGCGAGGGGTAGGACGGGGTCATCCACTGCGCGCGCACGCCGTCGGCAGCCAGGCGCTCGATGTTCGGGGTCAGGCCCAGATCGAAATAGCCTGCGCGGAAGCCGTCGATCGAGATCAGCAGCAGCGGCGTGTCGGCGGGCGGCGTCTCGCGGGTCGGCGCGGCGCAGGCGGCGAGGACGGACAGGAGCAGGGCGGCCCAGGCCGCGGACAAGATCGAACGCATCCGCGCATGATAGCGGCCCGGGATGGCAGGCCGGTGTCGGCCGCCGGGAGCGCGACGGGCGGCCAGATTCGGCATGACTTCCGTCGCTGGCGCCGTTGGCGGGGCCTGCCGATAGTGGCCGCAACGCCCGTCGAGTTTCCGTCCATGCGCATTCTCGTCCGCATCGCCTGCCTGGCCGTCGCGCCGTGGTCGCTCGCCGTCGCCCAGAGCGCATCCGCGCCGGCGGCGCCGGCCGCCGCAGCGCAGGCGCCGGCAGTGAGGCTGGATGCGGACGAATGCGCAGTGTGGGCGCGCGAACTGAGCTTCGCCCGTTCGGTCGCCGAACACGACGCCCAGGCTTTCGCCGAGCACCTGCATCCGCAGGCCGCGTTCGGCGCCGGCCGCCCGCAGCCGACCCGCGGCCGCGAGCGGATCGCCCAGGATTGGACCGGGCTGATCGAAGGCAAGCAGACCCTGCTGCGCTGGTATCCGACCCGGGTCACCATCGCCGGCGCCCGCGACGTCGCCTGGTCCACCGGCCCGGCGCTGTACCAGCGCGTGCAGCCCGGCGCGCAGCCGCGCTATGCGCTGGGCGCGTTCCAGTCGGTCTGGCACCGCGGCGCGGACGGGGTGTGGCGGGTGTTGTTCGACGACGGACAGGCGCCGCGCCCGGCCACCGAAGCCGAGGCGATGGCGTTCCACAGCGGCCGCCGCGAGGCCTGTCCGCAACGCTGACAGAAACCTAAACGACGATCGCCCTAACGGCACCGCGTCCGGAGCGCGGGCGTATCGTGGATGGGACCGCTTCATCCCTGTCGATCACAGGAGGCGTTCCATGAAATCCGCAATGTTCGCCGCCATGCTGTGCGCATGCGCGTTCGCCGCCGGCGCGCAGACTCCGACCGCCGCCGATCCCGCCGTCGCCCAAGACGCCCGGCTCGGCGCAGACGCCGGCCGCGCCGCCAAGCAGGACGCCCAGGCGGCCGCGACGCCGCGCGCCGACGACCGCTATTGCCTGCGCCAGACCGGCTCGCGGATCCAGTCGCGGGCCAAGCAGGACTGCACCGCCTACGGCCGCCGTTACGATCGCGACGAACTGCAGCGCACCGGCGAAGTCGACGTCGCCAGCGCGCTGCGCAAGCTCGATCCCTCGGTACGCTGAGGCGCGCCGCCGTTTCGTCGGCCGCGGCGCCTCGCGCGCGGCCGTTCCGGTTCCGATCCCTTCTGGATCGATCGAACGCCCGGCTCGTGCCGGGCGTATTTTTCGCCCGCGTCCCGCGTCAGCGTTCGAACGTGGCGGTCGCCGACGGATAGTCGACGCTGATCTTCAAGTCGGCGAAGGCGTTGCCGCCGATCGCGCCGTCGACGCGCTGGTCCATCCACTTCGACATGTAGTCGTGGAAGTTGCGGTCGCGGCGTTCGGCGAACCACACCGGACCGACCCGATAGCCGCCGACTTCCAGTTCCGGCACTTCGATCAGCCGCCCGCTGTCGTTGCGGTCGGCGTGTTCGATCACCCGCCAGTGCGGATGCCGTTCGCGCCAGCGTTGCAGCACGCTGGCGGCGATGAAGCTGCCGGCGCGATCGGCCGGGCCGCCGCCGAGTTCGCGCACGCCCTGTTCGGTCAGCATCAGGCTCGCGCCGGTGTCGAACAGCAGTTGCAGGGTTTCGCCGTCGATGCGCACCGCGATGCGCGGGAAGTGGGTGGTCGGGCGCCCGTCGTCGCCCTTCTGCAGGCCCAGGGCGACCCGGTGCGCGGCCTCGACCCGTGGCAGGGCGCCGTCGGGCAACAGGCGCAAGCGGCCGCGCGGATAGTCGAACTCCCAGCTGCGTCCGCCGAACCAGGCCGCGCCGAGCATGCCGTCGCCGATCCGGCGCTCCTGATCGGGCGGCGCGGCCAGCGTAGGCACGCCGCGCTGCGCGTCGCGCGGCGGCGGAATCCAGGCGCGCGGGTCGAACTGCGGCCAGGCCAGCAACTGCGGCGGCGCATCGGCGGCCTGCGCCTTGGGCGTAACGCCCATGGCGCGCGCGCCGGTGTGGGTGAACAGCAACCCGCCGCCGGTGTCGGAGAACAGACGCAGCTTGCGCCCGTCGCGCAACTGCGGCTGGAGGAAGAACCGTCCGGCTTCCAGCGTCGCCGGCAAGGTCATCGGCAGCTTCGACGCGACCGGCTCGGTGGGGGCGGCCGGCGCCTGCGCGCGCAGCGGCGACCAGGCCGCGAGCCCCAGCAGGGCCGCGGCCAGGGGAAGACGGAACAGCGGCGAAGACAGGTGCGTCATGGCGGACTCGCTGCGCAGTGAGGACAGCATCCAGCTTCGCTGCAACCGCGCCGGCGGGTCAGTGCAGGAGGTCAACCAACTTTCGGCAGTCCGCCCCGACGCTGACGGTTCAGTCCATGTACGCCGGGAATTTCGGCAGCGCGGCGAAATCCTCCGGCGCGTGCTGCACCACCACCTGGCCGGGGTGGGTCGCGAGCAGGCGCCTGACCCGTTCGAACGAGGCCAGGGTGTCGGCGCGGTTGTGGTTGAACGCCGGCACCCGCGATTGCTCGTAGTTGGCCCGGGTGTGCCAGAGGTCGCCGGACAGCACCAGCGGGCCGAAGTTGGCCAGGCGCAGCATCAGCACGCGATGCCCCGGCGTGTGGCCGGGCGCGCGCAGGATGCGCACGCTGCCGTCGCCGAACAGATCGTCGTCGTCGTTGCCGTCGCGCAGCTTGGCCTGGCGCCAACCGGCGAACAGCCTGGGGTCGACGCCGATCGGCGTCGGCGTAGCAGAAGCCCATTCCAGTTCGCTGCGATTGAGCACCCAGGTCGCCTTGGGGAACAGGCCGAGGTTGCCGCTGTGATCGGCGTGCAGGTGCGACAGAGCGACATAGTCGATGTCGGCCGGGCGCAGCTTGAGTTCGGCCAGTTGTTCGACCAGGGTGCGCTGGACCGTGAAGCGGATGCCCATGCCCGGCAGCGGCACGCCCTCGGGCTTGGCCGCGATCGCGTCGCCCAGTCCGGTGTCCCACAGCAACCGGCCCTTGGGATGCTCGATCAGGAAACAGGGCGCAGCCATGGTGCCGGACTGGCCGGCGTACTCGTCGGCGTCGGAGAACATGCCCATGTCCTGCAGGTCGATGCGTCCGCAGTCCAGGGCGTAGACGCGCAGCGAGGACGGCTGGGCGGCGGGCGGCGCCGCCTGCACGGAAGCGGCGAACAGCGTCCAGCTCAGTGCGGCGGCGAGAAAACGGGAGTGGCGCATGGCGCGTGCTCGGCGATGGGGAGGACGCGGATTATCGCCAAGCCCCGCGGCCGCGGCTGTGCCGGACAGCGGAATATCGTGCCGGACTGTCGGGCCGGAATGGCCGCTCGCCGTCGCGTCTCCGGCGCGCGCGCTTCGATCGCGCGCTTCAATCCGCGCGCTTCAATCGTTCAACAGTCCGTGCAGCAAGCGGTCCAGCGAGGCGTCGTAGAAGGCGCGGAATTCGGCTTCGCCGTAACTGAAGCGGCCGGCGCGGTACAACGCGATCAGGCCGTGGGTGTGTCCCCACAACGTCATCGCCAAGTCCCAGGCGTCGCCCTCGCGCAGCCGGCCGGCGCGTTGCGCTTCGGCGACCAGGTCGGCGACCACGTTCAAGGTCGGCGACAGGCGGGCGCGGAAGTCCTCGGGGAAGCGCCGCGCGCGTTCGCGCCGCATCGAGAAGGCGTGATCGAACAGGTGCGGATGGACCAGTGCGTAATCGAGGTAGATGCGCTGGGTCGCGAGCAGGCGCGCGATCACGTCGCCGCCGGCGCTGCGCGCGCTCCAATGGCGGGCGATCTGCTCGAAGCTGTCGTCGCAGATGCGCTGCAGCAGCGCTTCGCGATTGCGGAAGTGGCGGTAAATGGCCATCGGCGTGATCCCGACCGCCTCGCCGATGCGGCGCATGGTCACCGCTTGCGCGCCGCCGCGCTCGAACAAGGCCCGGGCGGCGCGCAGGATCCGGTCGGCGGTGGCGGGGGCGCTCATGTATACAGCGTATACATCGGCGGCATCCGAGGGCAAATTCGCGGCCTTCGTGCGCCTATACGGGCGCTTCCGGCGGCATCGGCGCTGGCGGCGGCGAAGAACGCGGCGCGATAATTTCGCCATCCCACACCGCCGGAACATCGCCATGTCCGCAGGCACCCGCCTCGATCCCGCCCGTGTCGTCCGCGCCCCGCGCGGCAGCGAAAAGAGCTGCAAGTCCTGGCTCAGCGAAGCCGCTTTCCGCATGCTGCAGAACAATCTCGACCCCGAGGTGGCGGAGAACCCGACCGCGCTGGTGGTCTACGGCGGCATCGGCCGCGCCGCGCGCGACTGGGAAAGCTTCGACGCGATCCTCAAGTCGCTGCGCGAGCTGGAAGACAACGAGACCCTGCTGATCCAGTCCGGCAAGCCGGTCGGCGTGTTCCCGACCCATGCCGACGCGCCGCGCGTGCTGCTGGCCAACTCCAACCTGGTGCCGCACTGGGCCAACTGGGAGCACTTCAACGAGCTCGATAAGAAGGGCCTGATGATGTACGGCCAGATGACGGCCGGCTCGTGGATCTACATCGGCTCGCAGGGCATCGTCCAGGGCACCTTTGAAACCTTCGTTGAAATGGGCCGCCAGCACTACGGCGGCGATCTCAAGGGCAAGTGGATCCTCACCGCCGGCCTCGGCGGCATGGGCGGCGCGCAGCCGCTGGCCGCGTCGCTGGCCGGCGCCAGCTCGCTGACCATCGAATGCCGCCAGGCCAGCATCGATTTCCGCCTGCGCACCCGCTACGTCGACGAGCAGGCCCACGACCTCGACGACGCCCTGGCGCGGATCGCCAAGTACACCGCCGCCGGCGAAGCCAAGTCGATCGCCCTGCTCGGCAACGCCGCCGACATCCTGCCCGAGCTGGTGCGCCGCGGCGTGCGTCCGGACTGCGTCACCGACCAGACCTCGGCGCACGATCCGGTGCACGGTTACCTGCCGATCGGCTGGACCGTGGAGCAATGGCTGGAAGCGCAGAACAGCGACCCGGCCCGGGTCCGCGACGAAGCCAAGAAGTCGATGCGCGTCCACGTCGAAGCCATGCTGGCCTTCCACGCCCAGGGCATCCCGACCGTCGATTACGGCAACAACATCCGCCAGATGGCCAAGGACGAGGGCTGCGCCAACGCCTTCGATTTCCCGGGCTTCGTTCCGGCCTATGTGCGTCCGCTGTTCTGCCGCGGCGTCGGCCCGTTCCGCTGGGTCGCGCTCAGCGGCGATCCGGAAGACATCTACAAGACCGACGCCAAGGTCAAGGAAATCATCGCCGACGATCCGCATCTGCATCGCTGGCTGGACATGGCGCGCGAGCGGATCAGCTTCCAGGGCCTGCCGGCGCGGATCTGCTGGGTCGGCCTGGGCCTGCGCCACAAGCTCGGCCTGGCGTTCAACGAAATGGTCCGCAACGGCGAGCTGAAGGCGCCGGTGGTGATCGGCCGCGACCACCTCGACAGCGGCTCGGTGGCCTCGCCGAACCGCGAGACCGAGGCGATGCGCGACGGCAGCGACGCGGTCAGCGACTGGCCGCTGCTCAACGCCATGCTCAACGTCGCCGGCGGCGCGACCTGGGTCTCGCTGCACCACGGCGGCGGCGTCGGCATGGGCTATTCGCAGCACTCTGGCGTGGTCATCGTCTGCGACGGCAGCGAAGAAGCCGACAAGCGCATCGCCCGGGTGCTGTGGAACGACCCCGGCACCGGCGTCATGCGCCACGCCGACGCCGGCTATGAGATCGCGCGCGATTGCGCCAGGGAGCAGGGGCTGAAGCTGCCGATGCTCTGAGCCTCGCCGCCAGTCCACAGTCCGCCACGACGGCCCGCATTCGCGGGCCGTCGTCGTTTCGAAGCGCAAACCGCGGCGCTGCCCCTGTAGGAGCGGCGTAAGCCGCGACAGCCGCAGCGGTGTCATTCCACGCGAGCGGCCGAAGTCCGGATGTCCGGGCTTCGGCCGCCGCGCTTGCGTACGTCGCTGCGATGGTCGCGGCTTACGCCGCTCCTACAGGGGACGCCTCGGGCTCAGCCCGGAATCGTCGGCTCGACCAGGCGTTCGAGCAGGGTCAGCGATTCCTGCCAGCCGAGGTGGCACTGCTCGGCCGGGATCACGTCCGGAATGCCTTCCTGCACCACCTCCACTTCGGTACCGCAGGACACGGCGCGGAAAGTGATGGTGGTCATGATGGTGCCGGGCAGGTTGGGGTCGTCGAAGCGGTCGTCGTGGACGATGCGTTCGCCGGGCACCAGCTCCAGATAGGTGCCGCCGAAGCTGTGGCTGCCGCCGCTGCCGAAATTGGTGAAGCTCATCCGGTAGCGGCCGCCGACCTTGGCCTCCAGTTCGTGCACGGTGCAGGTGAAGCCGTCCGGCGGCAACCACTTGCACAGGGCGGCGGGGTCGAGGAAGGCGCGGTAGACGCGTTCCGGCGGGGCGGTGAAGACGCGCAGCAGGCGAACGGTGTTGCTCATGGGTGATCTCCGATAGAGAGGTGTAGCCCTCATTCATGGCGACGAACGGGCAGGGCCGGAATCGACATCCGCGGCGAACGCCGATTTTGGCTGGCGCGTTCTGGCCGGCGCGCTCGGGACGGCACGCGCCGCGGGACGCGGTTCAGGTTGTAACCCAGACCGCGGCCGGTCCGAAACGCGAAATCGCCCCCGATTCATCGGACGGTTGTCACTAGCCAAGCCGCGCCGCGTCCCTATCATCGGGCGGTGCCTCCCCGCATGGAGCCTGCGATGACTCAGGATCTCTCGGCCGTCGAGACGGCCGCCGCACCGCCTTCGCTGTGGCGCGAACTGCGCGACGCGGTGCGCGGCACCGACGCCGATTACACCAAGATTCCGTTGCGCCGCGCCGTGTTCCTGCTCGCAGTGCCGATGGTGCTGGAACTGGTACTGGAATCCACCTTCGCGGTGGTCGACATCTTCTTCGTCGCCAAGCTCGGCCCCTCGGCGGTGGCCACGGTCGGCCTGACCGAGAGCTATCTGTTCCTGCTGTACGCGGTGGCGATGGGCCTGGCGATGGCGGTGACCGCGGTGGTCGCGCGCCGGATCGGCGAGGGCAAGCGCGAGGAAGCCGGGATCACCGCGGTGCAGGCGATCTTCATCGCCGTGCTGGTGTCGGTGCTGCCGGCGGTGGCCGGGATTGTTTATGCCCAGGACCTGCTGCGGCTGATGGGCGCCGACGCCTGGAGCATCGAACACGGCTACCGCTATACCCAATGGATGCTCGGCGGCAACGCGGTGATCATGTTGCTGTTCGTGATCAACGCGATCTTCCGCGGCGCCGGCGACGCCGCCATCGCGATGCGGGTGCTGTGGCTGTCCAACGGCCTCAACATCCTGCTGTGCCCGATCCTGATCTTCGGCCTCGGGCCGGCGCCCGAGCTCGGCATCGAAGGTGCCGCCATCGCCACCAACATCGGCCGCGGCATCGGCGTGGCCTACCAGCTGTGGGTGCTGTTCCGCGGCGGCAAGCACATCCGGGTGACGATGGCGCAGTTGGCCTGGCGCGGGGCGATGCTGTGGAACATCGTCCGCACCTCGCTCGGCGGGATCGGCCAGATGATCGTGGCGATGACTGCGTGGATCTTCCTGATGCGCATCCTGGCCGCGATCGGCAGCGAGGCGGTGGCCGGCGCGACCATCGCCATCCGCCTGATGATGTTCACGATGATGCCGGCCTGGGGCATGTCCAACGCCGCCGCGACCCTGGTCGGGCAGAACCTCGGCGCCGGCCACCCCGAACGCGCCGAGGCCTCGGTGTGGCGGATCGGCTGGTACAACATGGCCTATCTGATCGCGGTCTCGGTGCTGTTCTTCGCCCTGCCGCAGCAACTGGTCGGCATCTTCACCGCCGATCCCGAGGTGGTGAGGATCGGCGCCGAGTGGCTGCGGATCCTGTCGTACTCGTTCTTCATCTACGGCTGGTGGATGGTGACCGTGCAGGCCTTCAACGGCGCCGGCGACACCATGACCCCGACCAAGATCAACGTGGTGTTTTTCTGGCTGATCCAGATCCCGTTGTCCTACGTCCTGGCGATCTCGCTGGGCTGGGCCCATTCGGGCGTGTTCTGGGGCGTGTTCGTGTCCGAAACCGCGGTCGGCGTGTTCACCCTGTGGCTGTTCACGCGCGGAAAGTGGAAGCAGGCGCAGGTGTAGCGGCCGTCGACGAGCGGCTTGCCCGCACGGGCGGGCCGCTCATCCCGGCGAATCCAGATAGCGGTAGGCGGCGAACGCCGCGACCGCGAAGCCGATCCAGACCGCCAGCCCGACCAGCGCGCACGGCGTGTCGCCGGGCTCTTTCTTGCCGTAGAACGGCTTCAGGACGACCCGGCCGGTGCCGTGCAGCAGCAGTTCGACCACGCCTTCCAGCAACAGGCGCCCGACCAGCCTCAGGGCGCCGCCGAGCAGTTCGCCTACCGCGTCCAATGCCATCGTCTCTCTCCGCTGCCGCCGCCGCGCCGGCCGTAGCTTAGCCGGTGCATGGCGGCCCGGAGCGGCGACTCAGCGGTCCGACCACACCGCCAGTTCGTAGCCGTTGGGGTCGACGAAGTGGAAGCGGCGACCGCCGGGGAACTCGTGCTCGGCGACGATCGGCGCGCCGGCGGCCTCGACCCGGCGCCGCGCGTCGGCGAGATCGTCGGCGTAGATCACCACCAGCGCGCCGCCCGGCTTGGGCGCGGCGTGGGCGTTGAAGCCGCCCTTCATGCGGCCGTCGTCGAACTCGCAGTAGTCCGGGCCGTAGTCGGTGAAGCTCCAGCCGAACGCGGCGCCGTAGAAGGCCTTGGCGGCGGCGATGTCGGCGACGGCGAATTCGAGGTAGTCCAGGCGCAGGTTGCGGTCGGAGGCGGTCATGGCGGTCCTGTTAGGGGCGGTGGGTCAACCGGCCGTGCGCGGGGCGACGGCTTCGGCGAGGAAGGCGCTCAGCGCCTGGCGGAATTCGGGCGAATCGGCGGCGTTGACGTGATTGCGCGCGGGCACGATCAGCAGGCGCTTGCGTCCCTCAGGCAGCGGCGTGGCCCGATACAGGGCTTCGGCGAAGCGCGGCGGGGTGGCGACGTCGTTTTCGCCGGCGACGAACAGCACCGGTTCGTCCAGGGCTTCGACGACCTGCTGGTTGCCCTGGCCGGCCAGGGCGCCGGCCGGGGCGACGCGCCGCACCAGCATCCGCGCCCATAGCTTCTGTCGCGAACGCATGTGCGCGCCCCAGTCTTCGAAACTGGTCACCGAGCTTTCCAGGATCAGGCCGTCGAGCCGCCGGCTCGCCGCGACCCGCCCGGCCATGAAGCTGCCCAGCGAATGGCCGTGCACGATCAGCGGCAGGCCGGACAGCTCCGGGTCTTGCCGCAAGCGGTCGTAGACCGTGCCTGCGTCGCTCAGCAAAGCGTCCAGCGACGCCGTGCCGGTGCTGGCGCCGTAGCCTCGGTGATCGACCAGGACGAAATTGACCGGCGCGTCGGCATAGGCCTTGGCGCTGGTCGCGGCCTGCCTGGCCACGGTGTAGCCGTTGCCGCCGAAGTACAGGACCGTGGCGACCGCGTCGCGGCGCAGGAAGCGCAGCGCGTACAGCTGCGCGCCGTCGGCGTCGATGCGGCTTTCTTCGATCCGGTAGGCCGGCAGTTGCGCGCGCAACGCGGCCAGGTCGGCGGCCGGCGCGGGTCGCGCGATCACGATGTTGTCCTCGCGCACGTGCCAGGTGCAGGCGGACAGGGCGGTAGCGAGCAGCAACGAACACAGAACGCGGGCTGGCTTCATGGATCCTCCTTGACGACGTTGTTGCGTGGCCGCGGTCTTGCCGTACCCGCGAAAGGCGTCATGTATCGCCGTTCGCGCGCCGAAAGGGAAGCCGGAGCGGACGGCTGCCGCAACGCGGACACGAAAAAGGCCGCCGGTCGCCCGGCGGCCTGGCTTCGCGCAATCAACGCGCCGCGATGGGCTGCGGTTTACTTGGACAGTTCCAGCGCCAGCGAGGACACCCAGCCCTTGTTGCCGAGCTCGTCCTCGACTTCCCACATCGCGCCCTGCTTGTTGCCGGTCGGGTACAGCATCATGCCCGGGTCGAGCGGACGCACGACCTTGCCGCTGCCCGAGGAGTTGGCGAACAGGCGCGCGGCCTTGACCACGGTCACCGCCTGCTGCGAGTTCGAGGCCGAGGCGTTGCCGGACAGGCCGCCGAGCTCGGTGACCAGGTTGGTGTAGGCCTGCAGGTAGGCCATGGTGATGACCTGGCCGATCTCGGTGTTGGCGTAGCCGGACACGCCGGCGCCGCCCAGGCCGCTGCCGCCCCACAGGGCGCCGCCGGCGCCGAAGCCGATGTCGGTCTTCTTGGCGCTGCCTTCGGCCATCGCGACCTGCTCGGACGAACGCACGTCGGTCACGGTCAGGACCACGTCGGCGGTCTTCTTGCTGAAGTTGAGGTTGCCGGCGACCGCGCCGGCCTTGCCGCCGATCAGGCCGCCGAGCAGGCCGCCGATGGCGTTGCCGCCGGCGTTGCTGTTCTTGGCGATCAGGTCCGGCACCAGGACGTAGTCGGCGGCGCGGATCTGGCCCTTGCCGATGTTGGACTTGTTGCGCAGCTGGCCGCTGGAGGCCAGGTCGCGCTCGCGCATCGCCATGTCCATGCCGGCGCCGCGGTCGACCAGGGTGAAGCAGCGCGACTTCTGCACGAACACCTTGATCAGCTTGCTCGGGGCCGGCAGCTGCTGGCCGCTCCACCAGTTGACGCCGTCCTCCGGCTCGATCACCGAGATCGCGCCGAGGTTCTTGGAGCAGGTGGGGATCTCGGTCATCTTCTGGGCGCGGATGTCCTGCGCGCTCTTGCGCTGGGCCCAGGTCGGCGCGGCGCTCAGCGCCAGGCCCACTCCGAGCACGCATGCCACCACTTGAATGCCCCTGCTTGCGGTTTTCATCGTCTAGTCCTTGAAACGGACGCCTGCGGCGACCGTGCGTTCCTGAAAGAGCCGCGGTCTGCGCCGCGGTGCCTGCGCCACCCCATCGTCCCTCTCGCAGGCCATCGCTGCGTTGCAGCGGGAGGTCGGCCGGAGTCCCCAGAACGAAGGCCGCGGCGGCGGGCGCCGCGGTGGTGGTACGCCCGGCAATGATAACGGCATCACACTAGTTTTCAGGCCAGGCGGCCCCCGTCGACTTTGACAGGTGGCTGCCGGCGGCCGATTCGCGGCTGGCCCGCTGGCCCGGACCCGCGGCAAGGCCGTCGGCGCGGGACCTGGCCGGGGCGGGATCGACCCGGGCTGGACAGCCCGGTGCGTCTCGCCGGCTGCGAACAGCGCGGGCGATACTGCCTGGCCTGCGGCCCGCGCGGCCGTCCGTTCATTGCCGGGCGCAGCCGCATTGCGGCCACGCCGGCCCGTTCCGGCGCCCGATCCATGCTGCATACCCTGGCCATCGCCAACTACCGCTCGCTGCGCGAACTCGTGCTGCCGATGGGGCGGCTGAACGTGGTCACCGGCGCCAACGGCAGCGGCAAGTCCAACCTCTACCGCGCCCTGCGCCTGCTGGCCGAAACCGCGCAGGGCGGGGTGGTGCCGGCGTTGGCCGCCGAGGGCGGCCTGGGTTCGACCCTGTGGGCGGGGCCGGAGACGATCTCGCCGCGCATGCGCCGCGGCGAGGTGCCGGTGCAGGGCACCTCGCGGCAGGCGCCGGTGGCGCTGCGGCTGGGCTTCGCCGGCGACGACTACGGTTATGCGATCGACCTGGGCCTGCCGGCGCCGAGCCGCTCGCGTTTCGCCCACGACCCGGAGATCAAGCGCGAGGCGATCTGGGCCGGGCCGTTCCTGCGCCCGGCCAACCTGCTGGTCGACCGCCGCGGCGGTTTGGCGCGGGTGCGCGAGGGTCGCGGCTGGCGGGTCGCGGCCGAGGGCCTGAACCCGTTCGACAGCCTGTTCGGCCAGCTCGCCGATCCGCAGGCCGCGCCGGAAGTGCTGAGTCTGCGCGAGACCATCCGCGGCTGGCGTTTCTACGACCATTTCCGCAGCGACGCGCAGGCGCCGTCGCGGCAGCCGCAGCTGGGCACGCGCACGCCGGTGCTGAGCCACGACGGCCGCGATCTGGCCGCGGCCTGGCAGACCATCCTCGAGATCGGCGACGAGCGCGCGCTGGAGGCAGCGGTGAACGACGCGTTTCCCGGCGCCCGGGTCGCGGTCGCCGGGCGCGAGGCGCTGTTCGCTTTGGAGTTCCATCAGCACGGCCTGCTGCGGCCTTTGTCGGCGGCCGAGCTGTCCGACGGCACGCTGCGTTATCTGCTGTGGATCGCCGCCCTGCACACGCCGCGGCCGCCGCCGCTGATGGTGCTCAACGAGCCGGAGACCAGCCTGCATCCGGACTTGCTGCCGGCGCTGGCGCGGTTGATCGCGCATGCCTCGCGGCGCACCCAGGTGTGGGTGGTCTCGCACGCGGCGCGGCTGATCGCGGCGCTGGAGGAAGAGGCCGATTGCAACAGCATCCGGCTGGAGAAGCAGTTCAGCCAGACCGGGGTCGTGGGGCAGGGGATGCTGGATGCGCCGGCGTGGTATTGGCCGGAGCGGTGAGGTTGCGGTGGGGCGGGGGCTGCAGCAACGGCAACAGCAACAGCGACAGCAACAGCAACAGCAACAGCAACAGCAACAGCAAATCCCCCCTGCCCCCCCTTTTTCAAAGGGGGGAAGAGGGCTGGGGGCTTCGATAAGTCGCAGGCGCCGACGCGGTTGCCGTTTGTTCTCGACGCTCTCCCTCGCAGCCCTCCACGAGCTCATTGTTTCCGAGTCCCTTAGCTGTTCCCCGGGCTCCATCGCAAAGCTCTTGCTGTTCCCCCCTTTGAAAAAGGGGGGCAGGGGGGATTTGCTCCTAAGCTCCTAAGCCCCTAGCCGCCAACTCCCGCCCCGCACACCGCATTGCGGTCGCTGCGATCCCACGCCACCAGGTCCGGAATCCGCTCCACCAGCAGGTCGATCGCCGCGCGCGTGCGCAGCGGCAGGTAGTGGGTGCGCGGCCACAGCGCGTGGATGCTGGTGCCGACCACGCGGTCGGCGTGCATCACCAACTGCAGTTCGCCGGCGCGGATATGCCGCGACAGCATCCAGCACGGCAGCATGGCCAGGCCGGCGCCGGCCACCGCGGCGTCGGCGATCGCCTGCAGATCGTCGAAGCGCAGGCGCGCGTTGACCGGCGGCTCGCGCACCTGGCCGTCGTCGTCGCGCAGTTGCCAGGCGACGTTCTGGCCGTTGCGGCCGTAGACGATCGCGTCGTGGCCGGCGAAGCCGTCGATGTCGCGCGGCAGTCCGCGCTGCGCCAGGTACGAGGGCGCCGCGCAGATGCCCAACCCTTCTTCGGTCAGCCGGCGCGCCGCCAGGGTCGCGCTGTCGGGCAGGCGGCCGACCCGGATCGACAGGTCGTAGCCTTCCTCGACCAGGTCGACATAGCGGTCGTTGAACGACAGGTCGATTTCCAGCCGCGGATGCCGGCGCGCCAGCTCCAGCATCACCGGCGCCACGCAATGGCGGCCGAACTGCACCGGCGCGCTGACCCGCAGCCGGCCGCTGGGCTCGCGCCGGCCGCTGTCGAGCGCGGCCTCGGCGGCATCGAGTTCGGCCAGCGCTTTCACGCAGCGCTCGTAATAGGCCTGGCCGTCGTCGGTCAGGCTCTGCCGGCGCGTGCTGCGATGGAACAGGCGCACGCCGAGCTGCTGCTCCAGGCGTGCGATGCGCTTGCCGATCGCCGAGCGGGTCACGCCCAGGCGCTCGGCGGCGGTGGCGAAGCCGCCGGCTTCGGCGGACTGGACGAAGGCGACGATGCCGAGGAGTCGGTCGTTGACGGCCATATTGGTTCCTATGGGGATACAAATATCGGAACGAAACTAACCACTGGTGCGATATCGGAAGCGATATCGTACCCGCACTCGGTCGCTGCCGCATCGCCACGATGCCTCGGCGCACCGCGTCCCCCATTCCCATCGAGACAGACATGAAGGCTTATCGCATCCGCGCCGGCGCCGGCATCGGCGCTCTGGAATCGTTCGAACGCGCATCCGCTCCGCTCAGCGGCAATCAGGTCCGGGTCCGGGTCCGCGCCGTATCCCTGAACTACCGCGACCTGATGGTCGCCAGCGGCCACTACCCGGTGTCGACCGACGCGCCGCTGGTGCCGGGCTCCGACGCGGTCGGCGAGATCGTCGAAGTCGGCCCCCAGGCCAGCCGCTGGAAAGTCGGCGATCGCGTCGCAACCAGCTTCTTCCCGCATTGGCACGACGGCGCGCCGACTCCGCACGCGACCCGCGACGCCTTCGGCGGCGGCGCCGAAGGCGTGCTGGCCGAAGAGCTGGTGACCAGCGAGCTGTCGCTGTTCGCGGTGCCGGCGCACCTGAGCGACGCGCAGGCCGCGACCTTGAGCTGCGCCGGCGTAACCGCCTGGAACGCGCTGTTCGTCGAATCGCGGCTGACCCCCGGCGGCAGCGTGCTGCTGCTCGGCACCGGCGGCGTGTCGATCTGGGGACTGCAGTTGGCCAAGGCCGCCGGCCTGCAGGCCTTCGTGACCTCCTCCAGCGACGAAAAGCTGGCCCGCGCCCAGGCGTTGGGCGCAGACGGCACGGTCAACTACCGCAGCAATCCGGAATGGCAGCGCACGGTGCTGGACCTGACCGGCGGCCGCGGCGTCGACGCGGTGCTGGAAGTCGGCGGCAAGGGCACCCTGCAGCGCTCGATCGATGCGGCGACGATGGGCGGCACCATCGCCGTGATCGGCGGCGTCAGCGGCTTCGCCGGCGAATTCGATCCGTTCTCGGTGATCGCCGGCGCCAAGCGCCTGGCCGGCATCTACGTCGGCAGCCGGGCGATGGGCGAGGACCTGGGGCGCTTCGTCGGCGTCAACCAGATCGCGCCCGCGGTCGACCGCGTATTCGGTTTCGACCAGGCCAATGAGGCCTATGCCTATCTGCGCGACGGGGCGCATTTCGGCAAGGTGGTGATTGGGGTTTGAGGCTGGGAATCGGGAGTCGGGAATAGGGAATAGCAGAAGCGGCTTTCGTTCCCTCGATGACCTGCACAGCGGCGGTCGTGCAAGGCGCCGGGCTTGCCCGGCGTTTTGCTTCAGGCGTCGATAGCGGCGGTTGCGACTTTTCGCCGATGCCTCAGGCGGCGGCTTCGTGCGATCTTCGGCGGATCGTCCCGACGTTGCCTAACCCGATGACTTCCGCCCCGCCCGAACACGACGCCGTGCGCATCCGCCGCGCCGGCGCCGACGATGCCGCCGCGCTGGCCCTGGCCGGCGCGGCGACCTTTCTGGAAACCTTCGCCGGCATCCTCGACGGGCCCGACATCGTCGCCCATTGCCGCAACCAGCACGCGGTCGAACTCTACGACGGCTGGCTGGCCGATCCGCAGTGCGTGGCCTGGCTGGCCGAAACCGTACACGGCGCGGCGCCGGTCGGCTACGCGCTGATCGCGCCGCCGAAGCTGCCGCTGGCCGATCTGCGCGCCGACGATCTGGAACTCAAGCGGATCTACCTGTTGTCGCGTTTCCACGGCGGCGGCGTCGGCCGCGAGCTGATGCGCCATGCAGTGGAACAGGCGCGCGAACGCGGTGCCGGCCGGCTGCTGCTCGGCGTGTACGCCGGCAACGCGCGCGCGCTGGCCTTCTATGCCCGCAACGGTTTCGGACAGGTCGGCGAGCGCCGCTTCCAGGTCGGCGCCAACGTCTACCAGGACGCGATCCTGGCGCTGGAGCTGGGCGCATGAGCCTGAGCATCGTCGCATTGACGCCGGCCCTGGCCGCGGCGGCGTTCGCCTTCGATTCCAGCTTCGCGGTCGATTCGCGCCTGCGCCTGCGCAGCGAGGGCGATGCGATCGCGTACGAAATCGAGCCGTTGCCGGCCTACCGCAAGCGCTACGGCGACGAGCCCGGCGACGAGGACCTGGACGAGCATTTCGAAGGAGAGCAGGCCGCCGGTTTTGTCGCGCTGCACGACAGCGCGGTGATCGGCCGCGTGCTGGTGTCGATAGCCTGGAACGGCCTGGCCCTGATCGACGACATCGCGGTCGATGCCGGCCAGCGCCGCAGCGGCGCCGGTGCGGCCTTGCTGCAGCGGGCGATCGACTGGGCGCGCGAGCGCGGCCTGCCGGGGGTGGTGCTGGAGACCCAGGACCGCAACGTCGCTGCCTGCCGCTTCTACGCCCGCCACGGCTTCGTGCTCGGCGGCTACGACCGCCTGCATTACGCGCACGACCCGGCATTGCGCGGCGAGGCCGCGCTGTTCTGGTATCTGGACCTCGGCGGGCTCGGCCTGGACGCCCCCGTCTAAGCGCGACCGTTTCAGCCGTCGCGTTGCGGCGGCACCGGCGCCAGCGACGCATGGCGGCTGGCCAGGCCCAGGTCCAGCCGCACCAGGCGGCCGAGCCGGTCGCGGCGTTGCGCGCGCAGGTACCAGTGCGCGGCCCAGGGCTCCAGCCGCAACGGCGGGCGCACCGGCTCGCCCCACAGGCTCAGTTCGTAGTGGCGCTCGTGCAGCCAATAGAGCAGCCGGTCCAGCGCCGCGGGATCGCCGTCGTCGAGCAGCAGGTCGGCGTCGGCCGGCGGCCGCTTCAGCCCGTCGCCGCCGTGCGCCAGCCAGTGGGCGAAGCTGCCGTGCAGGCGATACCCGAAACCGGCCGCGCGCATCGCCTGCAATTCGTCGCGGGTGCTCTGCAGGCAGATCGTTTCCGGCTGTTTCTGGAATACCAGCGCGTACTCGTGGCTGCGGTCGCTGCGCGCATCGCCGGGCGCGCGCGGCTGCGGCTCGCGCCGGTAGCACAGCAGGCGTTCCTCGCGCGCCACGAACAGGCCGCCGAGCACCCGGCCGAGGTCCCAGGCCAACGGCAGCATGCGCCCGTCGATGACCAGGTTCTCGGCCATGGCGATGCAATAGCCGCCCTGCGGCAGCGCCTCGCGCACGGCGTGGAAGATGTCGCGCAGGCGTTCCAGGTAGGCGGCGTAGTCGCGCTCCAGGTACAGCTGGCCGGCGTCGTCGCGGCCGGGCCAGCGGCAGCCGAAATAGGGCACGTTGGTCAGGCACAGCGAATACGCCTGCGGCGCGGACGTGCCGGGCAGGCTGCCGGTCGCGATCGGCGCTTCGACGCCGTGCCGCGCCAGCCGCTCGCGACCCAGCGCGGCGCGCTCGGGATCGATCTCCATGCCGCAGCCGCGCCGGCCTTCGAGCGCGGCGGCGAGCAGGGTGGTGGCGAAGCCGCAGAACGGATCGAACACGGTCTCGCCGGGGCGGCTGAAGTGGCGCACGAACGGGCGCATCTGCGCGACCCAGCCGCAGTCGCGGCCGTCCAGGCCGTCGCGGGCGCGCAGGTCGTCGGGCAGGCGGTGTTCGGGCGGGTCGGGGTCCAGCAATAGCCAACTACGGCTGTCCATGCGGCGCCTCCCACAGGATGTCGCGATCCGGCTGCCAGCCGGCGCAAAGCCGGCCGTTGCCGTGGTAGACCAGCTTGTACACGTCGCCGCTGGCGTGGCGGCGGTGCATCGCGGCGTAGTCGGAGGATTCGAACACCACCTCCAGGCCGCTGCGCGGATCGTGCAGGCGCAGGTTCCAGAAGTAATAGCCTTCGGTGATCCGGCGCGGCTGCAGCCGCGACCACCACGGCGCGTCCATGCATGCGGCCAGCACCTGTTCGATCGGCACGCGTTCGGCCTCGATATAGCGGCGGGTGGCGTTGTCGCGATAGCCCGCGTCCAGGCGCGAGAACTCGCGGAAGATCACCGTGCCGGCGCCGCAGGCGCGGGCCCAGTCCAGATAGGCGGCGACGCCGTCGGCGTCGTCGATGCCGCCGCGCTGCAGGATGCAGACCTGGCGCAGCGGCAGCGCCGCGGCCAGGCGCCGCGCCACCGTTTCGAAGCGGGCGCCGTCGGCGATGGCCTCGCCGTCGCGGAAGCGCATGATGCGCTGGTTGCGGGCCGCATCGTAGTGATGGCGGGAAAGCTCCAGCCACGACAGGCCGAACGCCTGCAACGCGGCGATCAGCTCCTCGCCGCGGCCGCGGGCGAAGCCGGCGCCGTTGCTGTACAGCACGCGTTCCTCGACCGCCACGCCGTCGCGCTCGGCCGCGCCGAGGGTGTCCAGCAGGCGCAGGAACCAGTCCTCGTCGTCGCTGGATTCCAGGCCCGACAGCGACCACGACAGCGGCAGCCCGCGCAGTTGCGCCAGCGCTGCGCCGAGGCCCTGGAAATAGTCCGGCCCGGGACGCAGCGTCTGCGCCATCGCGCCGGCGCCGGCAGGGCGCAGGTTTTCCGAGCAGAACAGGCAACGCGCCGAACACGGCCGCGCCGCGGCGTAGGGGGTGAAGGTGACCGGTTGGGCGATGCGGTAGCGACGCGCGCCGATGCGCTGCTCGCGCCAGCGCGCGGCATCGTGTTCGCCCGGCGCGCGCCGGGCCAGCTGCGGCGTGGTCGCGCGCAGGCGTTGGAACAGGGAAGAGGCCGCGCTGAGCGGGAGCGTGCCCGGATCGGCGGTCGCTAGCCCTTCGAGTGGGGCCGGCATGGGAGGCATCCTGGAATCGGTGGTGGCGAGGAGCGGGTTGCCCTCAGCCTGGCCCTCTCCCGCAGGCGGGGTGAGGGAACCCTACGGCGCGATCTGAAAGCAGTGACGAGGCCTTCCGAGCCCCTCCTGCCATCGGCAGAAGAATCCTGCGTTTCGGTCCGAAAGCGGCGAAGCTTCCGAGCCCCTCTCCCGCTTGCGGGAGAGGGGCTGGGGTGAGGGCCGCCTCAAAGCCGGGTCGCATCCGCCAGCTCGCGCACCTGGGCGAAGCTCCAGTCGGCGAGCAAACGGCCGTCCTCCCACACCGTCGTCATCGCATCCTCGTAGCCCAGCGGCGGCGTCGCCTCGGCCACCGACGGCGCGTCCTGCGGCACCGGCACGGTCTTGAAATGGCCGTACTCGCGGTGCCGCACCAGGGTCATGCGGCCGCGCTTGCTCGACTTGCCCTTGTCGGTGACCGGATCCTTGTAGACGTCGATCCATTCGCCGTCGATCCGCGCCGCCGAGCACTTCAGCGCGAACTTCTGCGTGTCCCGGTCCAGCCGCTGCAACAGCGCGCCGCCCATGCCGAAGGCGAGGTTGTCGGTGGCGTAGCCGTAGCTGGTGATGCGCTCCAGGATCGCGCGGATGCTGGTCGGGTTGATGCCGTCGCCCTGGATCACCCGCACGTGGTTGAGCACCTTGTAGCCCTTGCCGTTGACGGTGTGGCCGAAGGCCTCGTCGAGCAGGGTCAGGCATTGGTGGACCACGTCGACCGGGTCGCCGGAGTCCGGCCGCACCACCAGGGTCGCGCCGGAGGCGATCACCTGCTCGCGCAGGGTCTTGCCCCAGTGCTCGCGGATGGCGTGGAAGATGTCGTAGCTGTCGGAGACCACCGCGACGATCGCGCCGGGCTTGGCGAACTGGGTCAGCATGTTGCGGTAGGCGTCGACCTCGCGTTCGCGGCCCCAGCTGGTGATGGTGCTGTGCTCGGCGGCCGGGATCGAATAGCCGGCCATCGGCTCGTGGTAATAGCGCCGCGCCAGCAACAGGCCGGAGACGGTGTCGGTGCCGAGGAAGTTGACCAGGTGCGCGGCGCCGCCGAGCGCGGCCGATTCGGTGCTGGACACGCCGCGCGCGCCGAAGTCGTGCAGCTTGAACGGCAACTGCCCGGCCGGGTCGTCGCTGGTGCGTTCCAGGAACTGGCGGATGGTCTGCTTGGCGTGCCAGCTGATCGTCGCCACCGTCACCGGGTACCACAGCCGCAGCAGCAGGGTTTCCAGGTAGGACGGCACCCAGTAGGCATTGGGATCGGTGGACTCGATCGTCACCAGGGCCTGGTGGGTCGGCACCACCGTGCCTTCGGGCACGGCGCGCACGCGGATCGGCAACAGGCCGCCGTGGCGGTCGACGATGTCGCGCCAGCCGGCTTCGTTGAACGGCTCGCCGTGCGCCGCGTACAGCTCGCGCGCTTCGTCGATGTCGGCGTGGGTGACCGGCTTGCTGAGGTACTCCTTGAGGATCGCCTGCAGGCCGAAGAACACCGTGCGGTCGTGCACGCCGCCGCGCGATTCGACGTAGAAGAAGGTGGCGTCGGTGCCGGGCGGGTACTGCAGCCAGTGGCTGGCCTTGTAGCTGTCGGTGTTGAGCAGCAGGTTGTCGAGGCATTGCATGACGGAAGCTCCTTCGCGTCTGGGAGAAGCCGGCGGTCTGTCCACCGGCATGGGGCCGGGCGGTCCTTTGGATCAGCCGTGGCCGAGGAAGTATTCGAGGATGTGCAGGTGGTCTTCGTACAGCTGCGGGCTCATTTCCAGCGCTTCGCTGACCGGAATCCAGCGCGCCTTGTCGGCGTCGTCGCCGCCGCGCACCGGCGGCAGGTCGCCGGCGGCGAACTCGAAGTGATAGGCGTGGGTGATGGTGCGGCCGCGCGCGCTGCGTTCGGGGTGGTCGAACACGCGCTGGCCCTTGAGCGAGCCCTTCAGCACCGGCAGCGGCAATTTGAGCCGGGTTTCCTCGCGCAACTCGCGCAGGCAGGCGTCGAGCAGGCCTTCGTGCTGGCCGACGAAACCGCCCGGCAGCGCCCACAGGCCCTTGCCCGGTTCGGCGCGGCGGCGCACCAGCAGCACGTGGCCGGAATGCACCACCACCGCGTCGGTGGTGACGAAGGTCGGCGGGTAGGGCGCATCGGCCCAGGCGGCGCGGTATTGCTCGAGGAACTGGTACTCGGCGACCAACTGGCGGAATGCTGGGGAGTTCTTGCGGAACGCTTCGAGCATGTCGAACACCGGCGCCGGCACGTTGGCCCGGATCAGCATCAGCCCGCCGTGGCTGTCGAGCTGGTTGGCCTCGAACAGGTAGCGGCGCAGCTCGGTCGCCGACAGGGTGGCGGTGTGGGTCACGTCGACCAGCGGCCACTGCGGAAACTCGCGCAGGTAGTAGCTGGAGGCGTCCTTGTCCATGCCGATCAGGCCGATCCGCGCGTCGGCGTCGGCGCCGTCCTGGCGCACCGCCTCGGCGACCGTGCGCTGCACCGCGGCGATCCACTGGCTCTCGTTGTAGAGGTGGTCGCGCAGCGGGCGCACGATCAGGCGCTCGGCGGCGTCGGCGAAGGCGCTTTGGATCATCACCGCGCGCTCGGCGACGGTGAACGGGTTCTTGACGGTGCGGGGAGTGTCGGCGGAACCGACCAGGAAGACGACCTTCTTCGCCTTGCCCAGCGCGTGGCGGGCGACAGCGGCATGGCCGTTGTGGAAGGGCTCGAAGCGCCCGATGAAGACCAGGTAATCGTATTCGTGTGCCATGAGAATCCCTCACGGAGTTGATTCGCCGCCGGTCTGTCCGAGGGCGTGACGAAAATGCTACGCCGATCGCGACCGCCGTCAAGTGCCGCGGCGCTGCGTACAATCGGTCGCTCACGGACATGGGGGAACGCAGGGATGGCGATGATCGTGCCGCAGTACTGGGCCGAAGCGCAGGTGCAGGAGCGCTTCGGCCGCGACCACCCCAGCGGGCGGCGTTCGCTGACGGTGCGCCGCTTTGGTTGGTCCGACGCCAGCCTCGCCGAGGCCCAGGCGATGGCCGACGCACGCGCCCGCGATGCCTTCGACCGCCTGCTGGCCGGGCAGAGCGGCCTGGCGCGCAGCGAACCGCGCGTGCCCTACGACGCCGAAGGCCTGCCGATCCGCGAGCAGATCGTCGAACGCGACGGCGACTCGGTGGTGACCCGCAACAGCTACGGCGCGCGCTGCCTCAACACGCCCGAGGTGCTGTTCGCCGACATCGACTACGACGCGCCGGTCTCGGCCTGGCGCCGCGGCTATCTGTTCGCGTCGCTGGCGATCGGCGTCGCGGTCGGCTGGTTCAGCCATCCCGGCTTCGGTTTTCTGGCGTTCTTCGCCAGCGTGTTCGGCTTTTCGCTGATCGCCCGCGCCCAGTCCAAGCGCCGCCACGCCGCCGACGGCGGCCCCGAGATCCGGGCGATGCAGCGCGTGCGCGCCTTCCTCGCCGGGCACCCGGACTGGCATCTGCGCCTGTACCGCACCCCGGCCGGGCTGCGCCTGCTGGCGATGCACCGGACCTTCGATCCGAACGAGCCGGCGGTGGCGGAGTTCTTCGCCGCGGTCGGCGCCGACCCGCAATTCGCGCTGATGTGCCAGCGCCAGCACTGCTTCCGCGCCCGGCTCAGCCCCAAGCCGTGGCGGATCGGCATCCGCGAACGCCTGCGCCCGCGTCCCGGCGTATGGCCGATCGACCCGGCCTACCTGGCGGAGCGCGAACAGTGGGTGGCCGAATACGAACGCAAGGCCGTCGGCTACGCCGCCTGCCGCTTCGTCGAAAGCCTGGGCAGCCGCGACTACGTCACCGCGGCGCAGCACGTGCAGCGCTTGCACGACGAGGCGTGCCGGGCGCAGAGCGCGTTGCCGTTGGCGTGATTGGCAGGAAGCCTCCGGATAAATTGAGGAGAGCGCGCATGCAGCGCATGTCGTCGCCGAAGCGACGCCTTGACCCCTATCGGATTGCTTTGTTCGCTGCGGTGATGCTGGCCGGGACGGTTGCGGCGCTGGCGTGGCCTAGGCGGCCCCTGCTGGAGCCAGGACCGATAGTGGTTTTTGACGAGGTAGCGGAACACCCGACATGGGTCGGCGTTAGCCCGAACTCCGCCCATCTGGCGAGACAGCGCAGGATCTTGAGAGAGATAGATGCGCTCGGAGAGGAGCATCCCTGGGCAGGTCGCTACGTCGCCAGCTCCGGCTACGAAGCCCAACGGCTGATGTTGGCTCCGATCAACGGAGCCCATGTCCAATTGTCCAGCGACGTCGTCGGATCGGAGCTGCGTTGCGATTACGCGGTAGGCGAGCGCGCCGATGGCGATCTGCAGTTGACCGCGTTGCGGCACCCCGACCCGTGTGCGGTACGGGTGGGGACGATGCTGCGTCCGGTTCGTTGGGGACAGCGTCGCTATCTCGTCGAGGCAGGGCTCTTGGCCGAGTTCGTCGAGCGGATGAGCCTGGGGCTGGAGCCGCGCGAGGAACTGTACGAGCACTCGGGCGTGAGAATGGAGGGGCTGGCCTTGCTGAGAGAAGGCGACGAAGAGAAGACCGTCGAAGGCTTGCCCGATCTACCCGCGAACGTGCTGGCTGCATTGCATAGGCAGCCGGAGCCTGTCGCGGTGATCTCTGTCGCGCCGTCGGCAAGCCCGGGCGCCAACGGTTCTTCTTATCGCTGGCGCTTACGGGCTGGTTCCAGTGCCGGTCTGCATGAAGGCGAGCGCTTGCGCTATGCGCTTCCCGGTTGTGGCGAGGGCACGATGACGGTGACCTCGACCGAGGCCATTGCGGCGACGGCCTACTCGTCGGCTCGGCCTTGTCTACTCGAACGCTCGGGCAGGGGCGAATTGCGTGTGCTGCGGGCCCATTACGACCCCTGGCAGGCGCAGAAAACGAACCCGGCCGGCTGAGCAGGAGGCAATCGGCGGACGGATCAGGCGCTGGCGAACACCACGATCTGCACGCCCTGGCAATCCACCCGCTGGCCTGCGCGGATCTTGCAGGTCTTGCGCAGTTCGACCTGGCCGTCGACCCGGACCGCGCCGCTGGCGACCAGGGCCTTGCCGGCGCCGCCGCTGTCGCATAGCCCGACCAGCTTGAGCAGCTGGTTCAGTTCGACGTGGTCGTGGTGGGCATCGAGTTCGAAACGGATCGGTTGCATGGTCGGGCGGCGGTTCGTGGCAGGGCAGGGTCGCAGCGCTGCGACCTGGACGCAAGACGCTTGCACGCGCGGCGGCGTAGGCTGGGGTGGTTCGGCCCCGGCGGCGGCGCCGGGCCCCAGGCCGGCGACGACCCGTCGCGGCGTACTTCCGCGGCCTCGCCCGAGGCCCTCTGACGGAGCCAGGCGATGCTCAAGGCGCAATATTCCCATCGCGGCCCGGTGCCGCAGGACGTGATCGAGGCGGTGCCGTTCGAGGCGCCGCCGCTGCAGCCCGGCCAGGCATTGATCGAGGTGCTGGCGGCGCCGATCAATCCGTCCGACCTGCTGACCCTGACCGGCGAATACGGCCTGCTGCCGCCGTTGCCGGCGGTGGGCGGCAACGAAGGCGTGGGCCGGATCGCGGCGCTCGGTGCCGACGTGGACAGCCTGCGCGTCGGCCAGCGGGTATTGCTGCCGATCGGCGGCGGCAGCTGGACCACGCACCGGGTGGCGCCGGCGCAGGGGCTGGTGGCCTTGCCCGGCGAGGGCGACCCCAAGCAGTTGGCGATGATCACCATCAATCCGCCCACCGCCTCGCTGCTGCTGAGCGAATTCGCCACGCTGCACCGGGGCGACTGGGTGATCCAGAACGCGGCCAACTCGGCGGTCGGCGGCTATCTGGTCCAGATCGCGCGCCAGCGCGGCCTGCGCACGATCAACGTGGTCCGGCGCGAGTCGGCGGTCGCGGCGGTGCGCGCGCTCGGCGCCGACGTGGTGCTGGTCGACGGCGACGATCTGGCCCGGCGCGCGCGCGAAGCCGCGCAGGACACGCCGATCCGGCTCGGCATCGACGCGGTCGGCGGCGTCGCCACCCAGCGCATCGCCGAGGCCCTGGGCGAGGGCGGGGTGGTGGTGAACTACGGCGCGATGAGCCGCGAACCTTGCCAGATCTCGCCGGCCGCGTTCGTATTCCGCGACGTCAGCCTGCGCGGCTTCTGGCTGTCGCGCTGGTTCCAGCAGGCCAGCCCGCAGCGGCGCGCGCAGGTGTTCGGCGAAATCGCCCACGCGGTCGCCGCCGGCACCCTGAGCGCGCGGATCCAGGCTACGTTCGGCCTGGACCGGATCAAGGACGCGGTGGCCGCGGCCGCGGCCGGCGAGCGCGACGGCAAGATCCTGCTGTTGCCGAACGGGCCGGTCTGAGCGGCCGGGCGACCGGCGCCATGGGAGAACCGAGGCATGAGCGTGGAACTGCAGATGCTGGCCTGGTCGATCGCCCTGGGCATCGTCCACCTGCTGGTCAACGCGGGCTTCATGACCGCGCAGCGCGGCCTGCGCTGGAACGCCGGCGCGCGCGACGGCACGCCCGAGCCGCTGACCGGGGTGGCCGCGCGGATGGAGCGGGCCTGGCGCAACTTCCTCGAGACCTTCGCCCTGTTCGCCGCGGCGGTGCTGGCGGTGCAGGCCGCCGGCCGCGGCAGCGACGAGACCGCGCTCGGCGCGCACCTGTATTTCTGGGCCCGGCTGGTCTACGTGCCGGTGTACGCGGCCGGCATTCCCTACCTGCGCTCGGCGGTATGGGCGGTGGCCTTGTGGGGTCTGCAGAAACTGCTGTGGGCGCTGTTCTGAGCGCTCAGGCGGTCGCCGCGGCGGCGCACAGGGCGCGCTTGGCCGGCGCGCTCAGCTGCTTGATCGCGTACTCGGCGCGCAGCGCCGCCGAGCGGTCGGGGTGCGGGAAGCGCGCCAGCAGCCGCGCCGGCGGGTGCGAGCGGGTGTAGCGCGCGCCCTTGCCGGCGGCGTGCTCGGCGTAGCGCCGCTCCACGTCGACCGCGATGCCGGTGTAGAGGCTGCCGTCGCGGCATTCGATGACGTAGACGTACCAGGCGGACATGCGCCATAGCCTAGCCGTTGCCGGCCGGCCGGCCGGCAAGCCGGGAGGCGATCCGGCCGGCAGGGGCGGCTTGGCCCGGCCGGGCGCCGCGGCGCTTGCGCCGCAAGGCCTGTCGCGCGTCGTATTGCGAAACATGGCGCGCGATCACAAACATACGTAACCGCACGTCATTGCCAGGTCGCAATGGGCTCACCACAATGCGGCGTCCTCTTCGAAGAGCCGCCGCTTGAACGCCGACGCCGAATCGCCTGTAACCGCCCGCAACCTGCGTCAGCTTTGCGCGCACTTCGCCCAGCCCCACCTCGGCCGGGCCGTTTGGCAATTGATCAACACCCTGGTGCCGTTCGCCGTCCTGTGGGCGCTGATGGCCTGGAGCCTGATCGGCGACTGGGGCTACGGCTGGACCCTGCTGATGGCGATCCCGGCCGCCGGCCTGTACGTGCGCACCTTCATCATCCAGCACGACTGCGGCCACGGCTCGTTCTTCGCCAGCAGCCGCGCCAACGACCTGGTCGGCCGCTGCCTCGGCGTGGTGACCCTGTTCCCCTACGGCTACTGGAAGAAGACCCACGCGATCCATCACGGCACCTCGGGCAACCTGGACCGGCGCGAGATGGGCGACATCGTCACCCTGACCGTCTCCGAGTACCGCGCCCTGTCCTGGTTCGGCCGCCTGCGCTACCGCCTGTACCGCAGCACCCCGGTGCTGCTCGGCGTCGGCCCGGTCTACCAGTTCGTGATCAAGCACCGTTTCCCGTTCGACCTGCCGTTCACCTGGAAGCGCGAGTGGGCCAGCGTGCTGTTCAACAACCTCGCCCTGGCCGTGGCCATGGTCGGGTTCGGCTACGCGCTGGGCTGGAAGACGGTGTTGCTGACCCACCTGCCGATCGTGCTGATCGCCGGCGCGGCCGGGGTGTGGCTGTTCTACGTCCAGCACACCTTCGAGGACGCCTACTGGACCCGCAAGGACGACTGGAACTCGCACGCCGCGGCGATCGCCGGCAGCTCCTACTACGACCTGCCGCGGATCGTGCATTGGTTCACCGGCAACATCGGCTACCACCACATCCATCACCTGGCCAGCCGCATCCCCAACTACCGCCTGCGCGAGGCCTTCGAGTCCAGCCCGCTGCTGCAGGCGGCGCCGCGCCTGACCCTGTGGTCGAGCCTGAAGTGCGCGCGGCTGAAGCTGTGGGACGAAGAGCTGCAGCGCATGGTCGGCTACCCCAAGCGCGTGCGCGCCTGAGCCGCGCGCCCCGCGTCGCGGCCGGCCGCACGGGCCGCCGCGGCCGGCGAAACGCCGAAGCAATTAACTTATTCGCTAATTAAGCACCGCTATAATCGACCGGCACGCGAACGGCGTGCGACCGGCGACGGCGGTGCCCCATGACGCAGGACAAGATCTTCGAAGCCCTGGCCTCGTCGCCGCGCCGGCAGATCCTGGCCTTCCTGTCCGAGCGCGAGCTGACCGCCGGCGACATCGCCGCGCGCTTCGAGATGAGCGCCCCGGCGGTCTCGCGCCATCTGTCGGTGCTGGTCAACGCCGGCCTGATCGACAGCGAGCGCCGCGGCCAGTTCGTGGTCTACCGGCTAGTGCCGGACCACCTGGTCAACACCCTGACCCAGTTCGCGTTCGAAATCTGCCCGATCGGCGGCCCGCTCAAGCGCGAGAGCCGGCGGGCGAAGAAGGCGGCCGGCTAGGGCGCGGCCGCCCGACGCAACCCAGATCGCGCGGCGACTTGCGTAGTGTGAGTGCTCTGGCTCTTGGGGCATGAGCGACAGCAACAGCAACAGCAACAGCAAATCCCCCCTGGCCCCCCTTTTTCAAAGGGGGGAACCGCGGCTTCAAAGGGGGAACCGCGGCGCTGGTCGAGGAGACAGGCCGTGCGAACCATGGTTCCCTTTGAAACAGGGCGCGAGCGATCGTTTACTCCTGCGCTGCAAGTCCCGTCGGCGCTGCAGCGGCGGCTTCGGCGCGATGGCGGTAGAAGTCGAGGATGACCTGGCTGAAGTCGCCGATCAGCCAGTCGGCGACCGGCACCGCGTACCAGTTGAAGCCGGTGCTGACCCGGTATTCCATCCGGATCGCCAGTTCGGTCGCCGACCCGCGCGGGGTCAGGGTGTAGGTGGTGTCGCCCAGGTCGAAGTAGTGGCCGCCGATGCGGACGTGGTCGTCGAGCGCGCGCGGCGGGACCGAATCGGCGTCGAACAGGTACTGCCAGCGCACCCGCCGCTGCGGTTGCCAGTCGGACGACATCTGCCGGAAGGCGATGCCGCGGCCCATGCGCACCTCGCGCACCAGCCCGGTCGGGGTTTCGTGGGTCAGGCCGAACAGCGGCACCGGCACGCCGATGCGGTACATCCAGGCGCGGTCGACTTCGCCGGCGCGGATCCGGTCGGCGTCGAGCAGGTGGGTCCAGACCTCGGCCGGCGCGGCCTGCACCAGCACCGTGCGTTCGACCGCGCGATAGCGCACCGGCGTGTCCTGGCCGACGCCGGCCAGGCCGAGCAGCAGCGGCAACACGGCGATGCCGTACACGGTCGGGGTCTTCGACCAGCCGGCGTGGCGGCAGATCAGGCCCATCACCACACCGCCGAGCGAGCCCAGCAGCAGGAAGATCGGCAAGGCCAGCAGCACGCAGATGATGCCTTCCCATAGCGCGGCCATGCTGCCGATCAGCACCAGCACCACCGTCGCCATCGGCGCGAACACGTGGTAGCGGACGCTGCGCGCGCGCAGTCGCTCGGCGACGAACACGGTGACGGCGCCGACCGCCGCCGGCGCGAGCAGGAAGAAGATCGGCAGCATCGGCGCGAAGCGTTCGCCGGGCTCGCCGTCGAAGATCCAGCGCAGCGCCAGGCCGACGGCGGCGCCGATCAGCACCGGCACGGTTTCGGCAAGCAGCGAGGGCCGTCGCGCGGCAGGCGGGGTTGGCGTCGGCGGCAGCGGAGGCAAGGGCGGGAAGTCGGTCATCGTGGCAAGGCCGGGGCGAGCGGGCAGCGGCAGGAGCGCGTCGCGGCGACGGCGCGCGGCGGCAGGGGCGAGAGGTCGGTCATCGCAGGCGACGAAACCGCAGGCGGATCGTCGAGGCGTTGCAGTTCCGGCCGCGGCGGCAGATCGGCCGGCAGGCGCAGGCCGCGCACCAGGCCGATGCGTTCGCAACCGCGCAGCAGCCACCAGCCCGGATCCCATTCGCCCGGATACAGCCCAAGCCGCGCCGAGCCGGGGAAGGCGTGGTGGTTGTTGTGCCAGCACTCGCCCATGGTCAGCAGCGACACGAAGCGCACGTTGCGGCCCTGCACCGCGGCGCCGCGCACCTCGTGGCGCATGCCGCCGTGGTTATGGGCGAAGTAGCCGATCAGCCAATGGCCGAACACCCCGGCGACCACGCGCGCGCACACGCCCCAGAACACCCAGCCCCAACCGCCGACGGCGAGGAAGGCCAGCGCCCAGGGCAGGTGCTGCAGCATCCAGGTGCGTTGCAGGAACCGGTAAAAACGGTCGCCGGCGATGCGCGGCTCCAGTTCGATCCGCGGCGGGCGGTCCAGGCGCAGTTCGCAGTGCAACTGCCACCAGGCGTCCAGCAGCGGCGGGCGGCGATGGGCTAGGTAGTCGTGGCAGTCGGGCAGGCGCTGGGCGTAGTCGCGCAGGTCGTGGGTGCGGACCAGGCCGATCGGCCCGGCCAGGCCGACCTGCACGCCGCAGTACACCAACAGGTATTCGAACCACTTCGGGCAGGCGAAGCTGTCGTGGATCAGCTTGCGGTGCATGCCCAGCGAATGGCCGAGCAGCAGCACCGTCGCGGTGGCGACGACGAACAGGCCGAACGCGTCCCAGCTGAAAGTAAGCGCGCCGCCGAGCGTCGCGCCCAGCGCCATGGCCGAGAACCACAGCGAGCGTATCGGTTCCCAGACCACGCGCCCTTCGCTGACGCTGGCGATGCTGGCGCGGGCATCGGCCTGCGGACGGACCCGGTGCGCGTCGAGACTGACCGGCAATGCGTGCATGACCTCTCCCTGTCCTGGACGGCGGCGCGGGCGGCGCCCGGCGATCAATGGATCAGCAATTAACTAATTTGCTAAATATTTCGACGCCGGCGGACCCTGCCGTCAAGCACGTGCCGACGAACGGTCGCGGCGGCTAAGCTCGGCCGATGTCCGCTATCCGTTTCGCCCATGGCGTTTTCCTGGGCCGCTGCGACCTGCGCCGCGAGGCCGAGGGTTTCAGCTTCGCCGAGCTGTCGCCGACCGTGCCCGAGGCGCTGGTCCAGACCCATCGCCACGACGACGCGCATTACGTGCTGCTGCTCGACGGCGTCTACCTCAGCAGCGCGGACGGCGCACCGGCGCTGTGCCGCGGTCCGGCGCTGATCTACAACCCGCCCGGCACCACCCACCGCGATTGTTTCCGCAGCGAGCATGGGCGCTTTTTCACCCTGACCGTATCGGCGGAACGCGAGCGCGAACTCGGCACGGCGCTGAACCTGCCGGCGCAGGCGCTGTGGCAGGACGACGCGGCCGCGTTGTTGCCGGCGCTGCGCCTGCTCGCCGCCTGCCGCGCCTGGGACGAAACCGCGGCCTTGAGCGGCGAGGCGCTGAGCTGGGAGCTGCTGGCCCACACCGGGCGACTGGCGCTGGAGCGCAGCCTGCGCCCGCCGGGCTGGTTGCGGCGGGTGCGCGAACAACTGCGCGACGAATGCGCGCGGCCGCTGCGCATCGCCGACCTGGCGCGCACCGCCGGCGTGCATGCGGTACACCTGGCGCGCGAATTCCGCCGCCACTACCGCTGCGCGCCCGGCGACTACCTGCGCCGGCTGCGCCTGGAGCGCGCGCTGGCCGCGCTGGCCGACCCGCGCCTGCCGCTGGCCGAGGTCGCCGCGCAGGCCGGTTACGCCGATGCCGCGCATCTGGGCCACGCCTTCCGCCGCGGTTACGGCCTGACCCCCGGCGACTACAGGCGCCTGCGCGCGGCCTTGCTGCCGCGCGCGCAGGTTGCGCGCAGACAATCGCGCGCCGCCGCGGCGGGTTAATCTGCCGGCCGGACAACAGGGAGCGGAATCGATGGTCGCGAGGGTGCGTGGATGGATGCTGGCGGTCGGGCTGGCGTGGGCGGCAACGGGGCAGGCCGCAACGGTCGCGCCGGAGTGGCGCGAGTTGGATGCGGCGCTGCAGCGCGGCGACTACCAGCAGATCACCAGCGTGCTGATCGCCCGCGACGGGCGCCTGGTCTACGAAGGCTATTTCCACGGCAGCGACGCGCAGACCCGGCACAACACCCGCTCGGCGACCAAGACCGTGACCGGCATGCTGGCCGGCCTGGCGATTGCCGACGGCCGCATCGCCTCGGTGCAGGCGCCGGTGCTGCCCTGGCTCGGCGCCGGACGGACGGTCCAGAACCCGGATCCGCGCAAGCAGGCGATCAGCGTCGAGGACCTGCTGACCATGAGCTCGGCGCTGGAGTGCGACGACTGGAATACCTGGTCGCGCGGCAACGAAGAGCGCATGTACCTGATCGAGGACTGGGTCGGCTTCTACCTCGACCTGCCGATCCAGGGCTATCCGGCCTGGATGCCGAAGCCGGCCGATTCGCCGCACGGGCGCAGCTTTCGCTACTGCACCGCCGGCGTCACCGCGCTCGGCGCGGCGGTCCAGGCCGCGGTCGGCCGGCCGCTGCAGGACTACGCGCGCGAGCGGCTGTTCGCGCCGCTGGGCATCGAGGCGCCGGAGTGGCAGTTCTCGCCGCTGGGCCTGGCCCAGGGCGGCGGCGGCCTGGGCCTGCGCAGCCGCGATCTGCTCGCCCTGGCCCAGCTTTACCTCGACGGCGGCCGCCACCAGGGCCGCGCCTTGATCCCGGCCGATTGGGTGCGCGCTTCGATCGCGCCGCACGCGCGCATCGACGACGACACCGAATACGGCTATCTGTGGTGGCTGCACCGCCTGGCCTACGCCGGCGGCACGATGCGCTCGTATGCGATGAACGGCACCGGCGGCAACAGCGTGCAAGTCCTGCCCGAGCAACGCGCGGTGGTGGTGATCACCACCACCAACTACCAAGTGCCGAAGGCGCCGAAACTGACCCAGCGGCTGCTCTCGGAACAGGTGCTGCCGCAGTTGAAATGAGCGCCGCGGCTCAGCCGTAGTCGATCGCCAGCACTTCCACCGCCAGGTCGCCGGCCGGACGTTTCCACAGCGCGCTGTCGCCGACCCGCGCGCCGTGCAACGCGCGCGCCAGCGGCGAGACCCAGCTGATCAGGCCGCGCTCGGGGTCGGCCTCGTCCTCGCCGACGATGCGGTAGACGTGCTCTTCGCCGGCGCCATCGATCAGCTCGATCCGGGCGCCGAACGCGACCCGGTCCGCTTGTTGGCGCTCCGGGGCGATGGTGATCGCGCTGAGCACGCGCGCCTGCAGCCAGCGCAGTTCGCGCTGGAGGTGGGCGCGCTCGAGCAGGGCGCCGGTCGCGTCGGCGTCGATCGCGCCGAGCCGCCGGCCGGCCTCGTCCAGGCGCGCGCGCAACAGGTTCATGCCGCGCGGGGTGACGTAGTTCGGGTGCTCGCTGATCGGCAGCTCGGGCAGGTCGAGGGACGACGGTTCGCCGTCGCCCTCCTTGACGAAGGCTCGGCTCATGCGGGGAGAGTCGTATCGAACATGCGTCGACGATAGTGGCAACGATGTTGTGACCGAGTGAGCAGTTTTACTCTCAGTGTGATGCAGTGTCCATCCGCTCCTGCGCTCAGCTGACGAAGTCGTACAGGCGATAGATCCACGACAGCTGGTAGACCAGGCTGGCGGCGACGAAGGCGCGGTGGAAGGCCTCCGAGCGGGTGCGCATCGCGACCAGGCACAGGACCACGTAAGCCAGGTTGCGCAACGGGTATTCCAGGCCGAAAGCCTCGAAATAGCGCCGGCCCTTGATCAGGGTGTCGCCGAAGTCGATCACGTAGGAGGCGGCCATGATTCCGAAGAACCATCGCCGCCGCGACAGGAAGTAGTCGCGCCAGCCCTCGTAGTCGCCGATGTCGTCGGGGAACAGCAGGGTGCACAGCAGGAACAGCACCACGACGTACAGGATCAGGAAGGCGAACGAGACGAAGCTCCACTGGCCGACATGGACCAGGCGGAACTCCCACCACCAGAAATGCGCCAGCAGGGTGAACATCGACAGCGCCCAGGCGATGTGCACGCCGTAGACGCGCTCGCGCCCGGGGTGCTGGACGAACCGAGCCAGGCCCTTGAGCAGGGTGGTGATGGCCAGGCCGAGGACGATGCCGAGCAGGACGCGGATGTGCAGGAACTGCTCCATGACGGTCTCCGGGGCGGGGGCTGGATCAGGATAGGCTTTGCGGCGTGGGGCAAAAAGCAAGAGCGAGAGCAAGAGCAAGAGCAAAAGCAAATCCCCCCTGGCCCCCCTTTTTCAAAGGGGGGAAGGGCGAAGGCTGGGGCGGGAGAGATTCGGCAGCGGCTGCGGTCCTGCGATGCGATTCGACCAGGGTGGTCGGGCGCGGTGGCGCAGGGGCGCGCGATCCTGGGCTCCCTTTGAAACTGGCCCCCTTTGAAAAAGGGGGCTGGCGCCCGGCGCGAGTACGAAGCCCGACGTGTGCGGCGGCGCGGGGGGGGGCCTTTGCCTTCGGGCAAAAGCAAAGCCAATCCCCCATGCCCCCTTCCAAAGGGAGGGAACAGCAACGGCAAGGGGCGACAGAGGGCCGGGAGGCGACCTGGCGCAGGCGCGTTGAACGGGGCGCCCAACCGGCGCCCCGGGCGCAAGCACGGCGCGAAGCTGCGATCATGGCGCATGACCGATCTTTCCCCGACCGCCGGCGCCGACGCGACCGGCGCCGCTCCGGCGGCTTTCGACGCCCTCCCGCTGACCCCGGCCCTGCTGCAGGGCGTGGCCGCGGCCGGCTATGCGGCGATGACCCCGATCCAGGCCCGCGCCCTGCCGGCCGTGCTCGAGGGCCGCGACCTGATCGCCCAGGCCCCGACCGGCAGCGGCAAGACCGCCGCGTTCGGCCTGGGCCTGCTGCAGCGCCTGGACCCGGCGGCGATCCGCACCCAGGCCCTGGTGCTGTGCCCGACCCGCGAACTGGCCGACCAGGTCGGCCAGCAGCTGCGCAAGCTCGCCTTCGCCATTCCCAATCTGAAAATCTCGGTGCTGTGCGGCGGCATGCCGCTGGGCCCGCAACTGGCCTCGCTGGAGCACGCCCCGCACGTCGTGGTCGGCACCCCGGGCCGCCTGCAGGAACTGCTGAGCAAGCGCGCGCTGCAGCTCGACGGCCTGCGCACCCTGGTGTTCGACGAGGCCGACCGGATGCTCGACATGGGCTTCGAGGAGCCGATCCGGGCGATCGTCGCCAAGACCCCGAAGTCGCGCCAGAGCCTGCTGTTCTCGGCGACCTTCCCCGAAGCGATCCGCGAACTGGCCCGCGCCGCCCTGCGCGATCCGGTCGAGGTCACGGTCGAAGGCGCCAGCCAGGCGCCCGCGATCGAGCAGTACTTCTACGAAATCGAACCGGCCAAGAAAACCCCGCTGCTCGGCGCGCTGCTGTTGGAATACCGGCCCGAGTCCTGCGTGGTGTTCTGCAACATGCGCCGCGACACCGAGGAAGTGGTCGGTTCGCTGAGCCACTACGGCTTCACCGCCCTGGCCCTGCACGGCGACATGGAGCAGCGCGACCGCGACGAGGTGCTGGTGCGCTTCGCCAACCGCAGCTGCAACGTGCTGGTCGCCAGCGACGTCGCCGCGCGCGGGCTCGACGTCGAGGACGTCGGCGCGGTGATCAACTACGAACTGCCGACCGACCCGGACGTGTACGTGCACCGGATCGGCCGCACCGGCCGCGCCGGCCGCGGCGGGGTCGCGCTGAGCCTGTGCGCGCCGCGCGAAGTCGCCCGTGCCGAGCAGATCGCGCAACGCCAGGGCCAGCCTCCGGCCTGGCGCCGCGCCCAGCCGCTGGGCGGCAAGGCGCACAACGCGCCGGCGGCGCCGATGGCGACCCTGCGCATCGACGCCGGCAAGACCGACAAGCTGCGCCCCGGCGACATTCTCGGCGCGCTGACCGGCGAAGCCGGGCTCAAGGCCGAAGCGATCGGCAAGATCAACGTCTACCCGACCCGGTCCTACGTCGCGGTCGCGCGCGGCCAGGCCGCGGCGGCGCTGGCGCGCCTGCGCGAGGGCAAGATCAAGGGTCGCAAGTTCCGCGTCGCGCGGATCTGAGCGCGACGCGTCCAGTGTCCCGATGGCGGACGCCGCGTCGCGGCGTCCGCGCGGCCGGGCCTACTTGCCGTTGAGGCTGTAGCGTCCCGGGCCGGCCAGGGCGATCGCCACCGCGGCGGCGACGAACATCGCCTGCAGCTCGATCGCCCAGCCGCCTTGTTCGTTGAGCTGGGCGAGTTGACCCAGATGGACCAGGCCGATCGCCACCAGCATGTTGGCCGCGATCAGCGCCGCGCCGAGGCGCGCATGCCAGCCCAGGATCAGCAACAGCGGCGCCAGCACCTCGCCGACCAGCACGCCGTAGCCGAAAAAACCCGGCAGGCCGTGCGCCTGCAGCATGCCGACGATGCCGTCGAGGCCGCCGCGCAGCTTGGCGATACCGTGCAACAGGATCAGCGCGCCCAGGCTCAGGCGCAGCAGCAACAGGGCGAGATCGCGGGACTTCTCGGCGTTCATGGCGGCTCCGGCGGACGGGGAGGGCGCCTGCAGCTTACGCCTGTGGCGTGGGCGCGATGCGAAGCGGCGAGGGAGCCGCGGCAGGGCGCTGAAGTCCGTGGATGCCCGCCTTCGCGGGCATGACGGCTTGGCAGCGCGCGGGACGGAAGCTGGCAAAAGCCCGGGGCGCAGAGAGTGAAGCACGCTCTACTCCCTGCATCCCTTGGCAGTTGCGGGCACACCGAGCGACGCGACCTTCCTATCGTCGTTCCCGCGAAGGCGGGAACCCAGGGCGTCATCGCGACAGGGCGCTGAAGTCTGTGGATGCTCGCCTTCGCGGGCATGACGGCTTGATGCTGCGCAGGAACGCGTCGCCGCCCAGCGCACAGGTCGGCGGGCGCACCGAGCGCCGCGACCTTCCTATCGTCGTTCCCGCGAAGGCGGGAACCCAGGGCGCCATCGCGACGCGGGCTGAAGTCTGTGGATGCCCGTCTGCGCGCGGCATGACGGTTGCGGGGTGCGCGGCGCGAAAGCCAGGGACGGAGGGTGTTAAGCGCGCTTAACACCCTCCGTCCCTTGGATGCTCTTTGCACGCCGAAGTTTCCCGAACGGCAGTCGAACCGCAGGCGCACGATGGGTTCAGTCGCGGTTGCGCATCGGCGATCATCGGCGCCGACTTGGATCATCACGGATCGCCGGCATTCCGGCAGGGACAGGACGCGCCTCATGCACCCGCTCACCCCGCACACGACTTCGGCATCGCCTCGCGCGCAGGGTTCGCGCCGTTGGCGCTGGGGTGCGGCCGGAGCATTGGCATTGGCCAGCGGCGTGGCGTTGGCGCAGGGCGAATCGCCGCGTGCGGGCAGCGGCATCGACGTGCTGCATTACACCGCGCAGATCGAACCCGACCTGGCCCAGCGCAGTCTGCGCGGACAAGTCGCGATCCGCTTCCAGACCCTGGTCGCGGGGCAGCAGCAGATCGAATTCGACGCCGGCGAACTGCAGGTCGAATCGGTGCGCGAAAACGGCCAGGCATTGGCCTTCGAGAAACTCGACCAGCGCCTGCGGGTGAAGCTGCCGGCGCCGGCCGCGGCCGGGCAACGGCGCGAGATCCAGATCGTCTACCGCGGCGCGCCTAAGTTCGGCCTGGAGTTCCACCCCGAGCGCAGCGAGGTCTATACCGTGTTCTCGACCAGCCAATGGCTGGTCTGCGTCGACGCGCCGCGCGAACGCGCCACCCTCGACCTCAGCTTGACCGTGCCCAGCGGGCTCAAGGCGGTCGGCAACGGCCGCCTGCTCGCGCGCACCGCCTTGGGCGGCCACCGCCAGACCTGGCGCTGGCGCCAGGACCTGGCGATGCCGAGTTATGTCTACGGCTTCGCCGCCGGCCGCTACCAGGAGGCCGGCGGCAGCGGCGACCGGGTCGAGCTGCGCTATCTGTCGGCGGAACTGTCGCCGCCGCAGTTGCGCAAGGTGTTCGCCGACACCGCCGACATGCTGCGTTTCTTCGGCCGCCGCGCCGGCATCCGCTACACCGGCAGCTACAGCCAGGCCCTGGTCGCCAAGACCATCGGCCAGGAGCACGCCGGCTTCGCCCTGATGTCGGAGGCCTATGGCCGCGAAGTGCTGGAAAAACCGCAGGCGCAGGCGCTGATCGCGCACGAGGCCGCGCACCAGTGGTGGGGCAATGCGGTCACCTGCCGCGACTGGAACGAGTTCTGGCTCAACGAAGGCTTCGCCAACTTCATGGCCGCGGCCTATCTGCAGCACCGCTACGGCGAAGCCGCGTACCGCGAGCAGGTCGAGGGCTGGAAACGGCGCCTGGACAAGCTGCGCGAAACCGGCAAGGACCACGCGCTGATCTACGAGCGTTGGCTCAAGCCCAGCGCCGACGACCGCGCGGTGGTCTACCAGAAGGGCGCCTACGTCCTGCACCTGTTGCGCGAGGAACTCGGCGAGCGCGCGTTCTGGCGCGGCGTGCGCGCCTACACCCGGGCCCATTACGGCCACTCGGCGACCAGCGCCGATCTGCGTCGCGCGATGGAGCGCGCCAGCGGCCGCGACCTCGGCGGCTTCTTCGCGCGCTGGGTCGAATCGGCCGAACCGGCGCCGGCACGGGCCACGGGCGCGCCCGGCCGCTGACCGTCGCCAGGACCGGAGGTCGGGCGGGTAGTGTGCCGTCCGACCCGCAGGTTCCGCCCGGCGGACCGCGGCGACCGGGAATTTTTGCGAATCCGGTTGCCGGGCTGTGCACGAACTGTCGTCTTGGCGATAGGCTAGGCGGATGCCCCGCCCGCCCCAGCCAAGGATCCCGCTATGACGTCTTCCCGTTTCCGCCCCGGTCGCGCCCGCCTGTTCTGTGCCATCCAAGGCGCGCTGCTGGCCGGCGGCCTGTTCGCCGGTACCGCCGCCGCCCAGGACGCCGCCGCACCTGCGCCGGCGCAGGAGAGCGAGGCGCGCACCCTGGAAACGGTCTCGGTGCTGGGCTCGCGCCGCAGCCAGCGGTCCTCGGACACCACTTCGATCTCGCCGGTCGACGTGTTGCCGATGGCCAAGAACGCCGAAGAGGGCGCCCAGTTCGACCTCGCCCAGTCGCTGCAGTACGCCGCGCCCTCGTTCAACTCGACCCGCCAGAGCGGCGCCGACGGCGCCGACCTGGTCGACTCGGCCGCGCTGCGCGGCCTGGGCTCGGACCAGACCCTGGTCCTGGTCAACGGCAAGCGCCACCACACCACCGCGCTGCTCAACCTGTTCGGCGCGCGCAACCGCGGCAACACCGGCACCGACCTCAACACCATTCCGCTGATGGCGATCGACAGCGTCGAGATCCTGCGCGACGGCGCCGCCGCGCAGTACGGCTCCGACGCCATCGCCGGGGTCATGAACATCTCGCTGAAGAAGCGCAAGGGCTGCGAGGCGGTCGCCGGCTACGGCCAGTACTCCAAGGGCGACGGCGAGAACTGGCTGGCCAGCGCCTACTGCGGCTTCGCCCTCGGCCAGGACGGCAGCATCGGCATCACCGGCGAATGGCAGGACCGCGGCCGCTCCGACCGCTCCGAGCCGGCCGGCAGCCCGCGCATCATCGGCGACTCCAAGGTCGAGAACCGCACCTTGTTCCTCAACGGCGACAAGCCGCTGGGCGAGAACCTGGACCTGTACTTCACCCTCGGCGTGCAGAAGCGCGACGCCTCCTCGGCGGCGTTCGCGCGCGACGGCCTGGGCTCGGAAGACATCCCCTCGCGCAACTCGGCGGCGATGTACCCCGACGGCTTCGTGCCCTTCATCGACGGCGAACTCGACGACCGCTTCGGCATCCTCGGTCTGCGCTGGGCGATGGGCGAGTGGAACGCCGACCTGTCCTACACCTACGGCTACAACAAGCTGCGCTATCGGATCAACAACACCCTCAACGCCTCGATCGCCAACCTCGACCTGCTCAACGGCGGCAAGGGCGTCAGCGCCGACAGCTTCGACGCCGGCGGCTTCTCGTTCGAGCAGAAGACGGTGAACTTCGACGTCAGCCGCTTCTACGACCAGGTCTTCAACGGCCTCAACCTGGCCTTCGGCCTGGAGCGCCGCGACGAGCGCTACAAGATCTTCGCCGGCGAGCCGGGCTCCTACATCGACGCCGACGGCGTCGGCTTCGGCGGCAACGCCGGCAGCCAGGGTTTCCCGGGCTTCCAGCCGGCCGACGCTGGCGGCCACAGCCGCGACAGCTGGGCCGCCTACGCCGACGTCGAAGCCGACTTCACCGACCGCTTCACCGCCGGCGTGGCGGTGCGCTACGAGGACTACAGCGACTTCGGCAACACCACCACCGGCAAGCTCGCCGCCGGCTTCCGCGCCACCGACACGCTGATGCTGCGCGCCTCGGCCAGCACCGGCTTCCGCGCGCCCTCGCTGCAGCAGAAGTACTTCTCCTCGACCATCACCGACTTCGTCAACGGCGAACCGGTCGACGTGGTGATCGCGCCCAACGGCGGCACCATCGCCAACGCCGCCGGCCTGCCGCTGCTGACCAAGGAGAAGTCGCGCAACTACACCGTCGGCCTGACCTGGTCGCCGACCGCCGACACCTCGCTGACCCTGGATGCGTACCGGATCGACATCGACGACCGGATCGTGCTCAGCGGCCGCTTCGACACCACCGATCCGACCATCGGCGGCATCCTGCAGTCGCTCGGCGTCGGCCAGGCCCAGTTCTTCGTCAACTCGGTCGATACCCGCACCGACGGCATCGACCTGACCTTCAACCACGAGCGCGAACTCGGCAACGACTTCAAGCTCGGCACCTTCTTCGCCCTCAACCTCAACCGCACCGAGGTCAAGGCGATCCACGCGCCGCCGGCGCTGATCGGGCGCGAGGACGTGTTGCTGTCCGAGCGCGAGCGCTTGTTCATCGAGCAGGGCGCGCCCAAGTCCAAGGCGGTGCTGGGCTTCGACCTGTCGCGCGGCCCCTGGGAAGGCAATCTGAAGATCATCCACTTCGGTCCGCAGACCCTGGGCACCTTCTCCGGCACCGCCGCCGGCGTGCCGAACGCGCACTACAAGGCCAAGACCTCGGCCGACCTCAGCGTGACCTACGCCTTCAGCGAGAACACCAAGCTGACCGTCGGCGGCGCCAACCTGTTCGGGGTCAAGCCGACCCGGCAGAACCCGGACGAGACCGACAACGGCCACGTGTTCGACAGCGTCCAGTTCGGCCTCAACGGCGCCTCGTACTTCGTCCGCCTGTGGCACAAGTTCTGAGTCCTGCCGGATAAAGCCCGATCGAGAGAGCCCGGCGCGAGCCGGGCTTTTCTCTTCGCCGTTCGTCTGCGCAGCTTTGCCTTTCCGTCGGTGAGGACGCTGACGGCGCGCCTGCGCGGCGCTACGATGCGCCGCATGAGCGACGACTTCATCGCCCACCTGCGCGATCTGGCCGCCGACTTCGGCGCGCTGAGCGCGCGCCGCATGTTCGGCGGCTACGGCCTGTACCACGACGGCCTGATGATCGGCCTGGTCGCCGACGAGACGCTGTATCTGAAGACCGACGAGATCAGCCGCCCGCGTTTCCTAGCCGCCGGCTGCGAACCCTTCGTCTACGACCGTCAGTGCAAGCCGATCGAGATGAGCTACTGGACCGTGCCCGAGTCGGCGATGGACTCGCCGCAGGACATGCGGCCGTGGCTGCGCCTGGCCTTCGAGGCGGCGTTGCGCAAGGCCAATGCGCCGGCGAAGAAGAAATCCTCGCGGCGTCCACGCCCTTTGTAGGAGCGGCGTCCACGGGGATTTCCTCCGGTCACAAGCCGCGACAGCCGAAGCGATGGAATATCACGCCTCGGCCCGAGGCGGTGGCGCTCGGCGCATGCGGTCGCCGTTTGGATTTCGGTCCCCGCGCTTGCGTACGTCGCTGCGGCGGTCGCGGCTTGTGAGCGGAGAAATCCCTGTGGGACGCCTCCTGCAGGCGATGGGGGCGGGCGATGGGTTCGGGCTTCGATCAGTGGCGGCGGCCTTGGTTTTTCTGCGCGTCCCGTGGTCGCGGCTCGCGCCGCTCCTACCCCCTTGCAGGTGCTCAAGCCGGCGGTGGGTCGCCCTTGTCGACCGCCAGCAGCCAATCGAGGAAGGTCTTGGCCGCGGGGCGCAGGCGGCGGTGGGCGGGGTAGATCGCGTAATAGCCCCAGCGCGCCGGCATCGCCGGGCCGGGCAGGCGCTGCAACTGGCCCGAGCGCAGATAGGGCACGGCGATCTGCGCCCGCGCCAGCGCCACGCCCAGGCCCTGCGCGGCCGCCATCATCGCGTCGGTGGTGTCGCTGAAGGTATAGCGCTCCTCCAGTTTGCAGCCGTGCACGTCGGCGGCGCGGAACCAGTCGTGCCAGCCCTGGCGCGCGTGGTCGGCGATCAGCGGCAACTCGGCGATCTGCGCCGGCGTGCGCACCCGTTCGATCCCGGGCATCCGCGGCGAGGCGACCGGAAACAGGCTGTCGTCCATCAACGGGTGCGCGGTCAGGCCCGGCCAGTGGCCGGCGCCGTGGCGGATGCCGAGGTCGGGGCCGCCGTCGTCGAAGCGGGCCAGGGCGATCTCGGTATCGAGGCTGAGCTGGATCTTGGGGTGAGCGCGGGTGAACTCGGGCAGGCGCGGCAGCAGCCAGGTGTAGGTCAGCGAGTGCAGGGTGGTGATGCGGACCCGGTCGCGGTCGTCGCGGGCCAGGCGCAGGCTGCGCAGCACCCCGTCGACGTCGGCCAGCGCGGTGCCGGCGGCGTCGGCGAGTTGGCGGCCTTGCGCGGTCAGCGCCACGCCGCGGGCATGGCGCTGGAACAGGCTGACGCCGAGCCGGCTTTCCAGCTTGCGCACGTGGTGGCTGACCGCGCTGGCGGTCAGATGCAGTTCCTCGGCGGCATGGGCGAAGTTCTGGTGCCGCGCCGCCGCCTCGAACGCCGCCAGGGCCGGCAGCCAGTCCGCTCGCAATGCCATCGGAGCCTCAAATATGGTTTGTGGCTGGATGCGAAAGTATGCGCTTGCATCGGGTTGCGGGCCAGTCAGAATAGGCGGCAGGGAAAAGCCAGATTGTCGTCGCGACCCGCGCGACCCGCCATCCAGTACTTGCGCATGAGCCTCATCGACCTGCTTGCGACCTCCGCCGAACTGCCCGACGCCTGGCGCTCGACCGTGGTCGGCCGCTTCGGCGGCGCCAACTTCAAGCTGGTGCGGATGGACGACGGCGGGTACGAGGAAGAGACGCACGATTTCGCCGAGGGACTGCTGGTGCTCGACGGCGCCATGAACCTGAGCATCGGCGACCAGATCGTCGAAGTCGGGGCAGGGCAGCTGTACGTGGTGCCCGCGGGCGTGGCCCACGGGGTCGCGCCGGGCAGCCGCGGCACGCTGGTGATTTTGGATGTCTGAGACCGGTTGCGAGAGCGCGGACGTCTGAGCAGGGACGTCTGAGCGAGGACGGCGGGCCGGATCGCGGTCGGTTCCGATTCGTTCTAGCCGTCAGCTCTTGCATGGATTTCGTTCTTGCATAGATCCGGATATCGGCACCCGGGCCGCGCGCCGATACTGCGATCGGCTCCCGTGTTGGATTGCATCAAGCCAGGGCCGGCGCCGATCCACCGCAACGCGCGCAACGGCGTCGCCGCCGCTGCGCCCAACGCGCCGCCGCGAGGCCGGGCGCGGCCGTATTCCCCCGCAGGCGCCCGCATCGCGCGGCCGCCGCTTTCGAGGATTTAGCGCATGCGTTCCCCCGAGCTCGCCGCCAGCATGACTTCCAACGGCTCCGCTTCTTCGGCCGCCGTCGCCACCGATTCCGCGCGCGCCGGCTGGCGCACGCCGCTGGAGCTGACCGTGCTCGGCGCGATCTGGGGCGGCTCGTTCCTGTTCATGCGCGTGGCGGCCAAGGACTTCGGCGCGCTGCCGCTGGTGGAGATGCGCCTGGGCCTGGGCGCGCTGATCCTGCTGCCGTTCCTGTGGAAGGCGCGCGAGTCGTTCCGCGGCGGCAAGATCTGGGCCAAGCTGGCCCTGATCGGCCTGATCAACTCGGCGGTGCCGTTCGTGCTGTTCGCCTGGGCCGCGCAGCGCGCGCCCGCCGGCATCGGTGCGATCACCAACTCGATGGCGGTGCTGTTCACCGCCTTGGTCGGGTTCCTGTTCTTCGGCGAGAAAATCGGCCTGCAACGCGCGATCGCGCTGCTGGCCGGTTTCGCCGGCGTGGTGGTGCTCGCCAGCGGCAAGACCGCCGGCGCCAGCATCGGCTGGGCGGTCGCCGCCGGCTGCACCGCGGCTTTCCTGTACGGGATCGGCGCCAACCTGGTCCGGCGCCAGCTGACCGGCCTGCCGGCCGCGGCGGTGGCCGCCGCGACCTTGGGCACTTCGGCCCTGCTGACCCTGCCGTTCGCGATCGCGCAATGGCCGGCGCACGCGATTCCGGCCAAGTCCTGGCTGTCGGCGGCCCTGCTCGGCGTGCTCTGCACCGGCATCGCCTTCGTCATGTACTACCGGCTGATCCAGCGCATCGGCGCCGGCCGCGCGGTCGCGGTGACCTACCTGGTGCCGCTGTTCGGCGTCGCCTGGGGCTGGATGCTGCTCGGCGAACCGCTGACCGCGACCATGCTGGCGGCGGCGGTACTGATCCTCGGCAGCGTCGCGCTGAGCCAGCGCGCGGCGAAGTAAGCACGGTCGGCGACGACGGCGAAAGAGTGCGGCGCGGCGACGCTCGGCTGGCAGCAGCCGCGGCAGACTTCTGAAATCGTCATTCCCGCGAAAGCGGGGTGAATGGATGCGCTTGCGAACCATGGGTTCGCGCATCCGAGAACGCCAGGGCGCTTTGCGCCCTGGCCGGGTCGTCAAGCCTTCGGAGTCGTGTCGCGGTGGAGCCCTGGATTCCCGCCTTCGCGGGAATGACGAGCAAAACCGTAGCCTCAGGCTTTAGCCTTTCCCGATTCCCGATTCCCGATTCCCGATTCCCGATTCCCGATTCCCGATTCCCGATTCCCGATTCCCGAGTCCCGAGTCCCGAGTCCCGATTCCCGATTTCCGAGTCCCCATTCCCCATTCCCCATTCCCCATTCCCCATTCCCGACCCAAAGCCTTGAACGCCATCCAACACCGCGTCCAGTTCGACTTCGAAATCGAGTTCAGCAACGGCGGCGGCCTGCAAGGGCAGGGCTTCCGCCTGGACATCGACGGCGACGACATCGGCGATGCCGAATTGATCGACTACATCGTGCGCGACCTGCGCCTGCTGATGGTCGGGCCGGCGCGCATCCTCAACAAGCGCATCATCGTCGAGGCGCACAAGCGCAAGGATGCGCTCGAGACCGGCCGGCTGCGCTACGTCGATCTCAGCCACACCATCGAGGACGGGCTGGTGACCTATCCCGGCCTGCCGGCGGCGCACGTCTGCGATTACCTCAGCCGCGAACGCTCGCGCGAGATCTACGAAGCGGGCACCGAATTCCAGATCGGCCGCATCGACATGGTCGCCAACACCGGCACCTACATCGACTGCCCGTCGCATCGCTACGCCGACGGCAAGGACTTGTCGCAGATCGGCCCGGAAGACTGCGCCGATCTCGACGCCATCGTGGTGCGGGTGCCGGCGGAGGTGCAGGCGATCGACGTCGAGCGCTTCCGCGACCTGGAGCTGCGCGGCCGCGCGGTGCTGGTGCATACCGGCTGGGACCGCCACTTCGCCACCCCGGCCTACGCCGACGGCCACCCCTTCCTGACCGAAGCCGCGGCGCGCTGGCTGCGCGATTGCGGGGTCAAGCTGGTCGGCATCGATTCGATGAACATCGACGACACCCGCGGCAAGGCGCGACCGGTGCATACGGTGCTGCTCGGCGCCGGGATCCTGATCGTCGAACACCTGCGCAATCTGGCCGCGGTGCCGGACCAGGGCTTCCGCTTCAGCGCGGTGCCGCCGAAGGTGAAGGGCATGGGCACTTTCCCGGTGCGGGCGATCGCGACCCTGGCGGACTGAGCGCGCCGCGCCGCGGCCGGCTCAGGCGCCGGCCGAGGGCGCGTTCGCGTCGAGATAGGCCTGCAACGCGGCGATCGCCTGGCGCACCTTGGCCGGCTGCGCATCGCGCTGGGCGGTGACCGCGTACACGCCCAGCGGCGGCATCGACCACTCCGGCAGCACCGGCACCGCGCGGCCCTCGGCCAGCAACGGCAGCGCGTCGGGCTCGGGCAGGCGGACGATGCCCAGGCCCTGCAGCATCATCTGCTGCACGGTGCGCGAGTTGTTGCTGACGATGCGGCCACCGACCCGGACCCGCTGCGCGGGCTCGCCGGGACGGTGCATCTCCACGTACTCGGGCTGATTGATCACGCTGAGGATGATCAACTCGTGCCGGGCCAGCTCGGCCGGCGTGCGCGGCAAGCCGTGCTCGCGCACGTACTCGGGCGCGGCGACCAGCAGATGCCGCCATTCGGCCATGCGCCGCGCGATCAGGTTGGAGTCGACCAGCCGGCCGATCCGGATCGCCAGGTCGATGCGCTCGCCGATCAGGTCGATCTGGCGGTCGTCGGCGAACACCCGCAGCGACAGCGCCCGATGCGCGCGCATCAGCGGCGCCAGCGCCTGGGCCAGGTGGGCGGCGAAACCGATCGGCACGGCGATGCGCAACTCGCCGCGCGGTTCGTCGCGCAGATTGCCCAGGCGGCCGTCGGCGTTGCGCGCGGCGTGCAGCATCGCCGCGCAGTCCTCGTAATAGGCCTGGCCGACCTCGGTGGTGGTGAGCTTGCGGGTCGAGCGGTGCAGCAGCACCACCCCGGTTTCGGCCTCGAGCTGGCGCAGTTGCTGGCTGACCGCCGAGGGGGTCATGTCCAGCTCGCGCGCGGCCGCGCTCATCGAGCCCAGCTCGACCACCCGGGCGAACACGGCCATGCGCTTGAGGCGGTCTATCGTGAAGTCCAGCTTCATGGTCCTAGTCCGATCGGGCGGATTATCGCCGCGTCTGTTAGTGGTCAGACTAGATCCCGTCCCCACTTACTGCAACGGAGTCGTCCCATGAACCTCGTCCTGATCGGCGCCACCGGCTATGTCGGCCGCGCCCTGCTCGAAGAAGCCCTGCAGCGCGGCCACCAGGTAACCGCGGTCGCCCGCGATCCCTCGGCGCTGCCGGCCCGCGACGGCCTGCGCCTGCGCCCGGGCGCGATCGACGGCGGCGACCCGGCCCGGGCGGCGGAACTGGTGCGCGGCGCCGATGCGGTGATCGCCTCGCTCAACGTCGGCGGCTGGAGCAACCCAAACCTGGAAGACGACACCGTCGCCGGCTACGCCCAACTGGTCGACGGCCTGAAGCAGGCCGGAGTGCCGCGCCTGCTGGTGGTCGGCGGCGCCGGCAGCCTGGAAGTCGCACCGGGCCAGCAGTTGCTCGACCAGCCCGGCTTCCCGGATCAATGGCGCGGCGGCGCCGAGGCGATGCGTCGGGTGCTGGGCACCCTGCGCGACGAGCGCGAACTGGACTGGAGCTTCCTGTCGCCGGCCGCGCACCTGGTGCCGGGCGAACGCACCGGCCGCTTCCGCCTCGGCGGCGACCAATTGCTGGTCGACGAGCAGGGCGAAAGCGCGATCTCGGTGCAGGACTACGCGTTGGCGATGATCGACGAGCTGGAACAGCCGGCGCATTCGCGGCGGCGGTTCACCCTGGCGTACTGACCAAGCCAGGAACGAGTGGAGAGGAACGGGTAACCAGCGAAAGAATCGGCGAAACAGGCGGCGTTCTTGCTGGTTGCTCTTTTCTCTTCACTTTTTGCCGGCCCCGAGCCGATCGATCAGCCCCATCGCCGCCGCCGGATTGCGTTCCTTGGCGGCGCTGATGAAATAGACGAAGACTTCGCGCGGCGGCGCGTCGGTCTGCGCCGCGGCGACGTGCGGCAGGTCGGCGCAGTCGCCACCGCGGGCCCACAGGCGGGCGCGCTCGGCCCAGGCCTGCAGTTCGTCGTCGGGATAGCCGGTGTCGACGCCGGCGCGCGAGCGCATCAGGCGCGCATAGACGAAGTCGCCGGTGAGATCGGCCAGCGACGGATACTCGTCGGAGTCGGTGAACACCGTGGCGATGCGTCGTTCGCGCGCCAAGGCCAGATAGGCCGGATCGAGGAAACTGGGGTGGCGCACTTCCAGCACGTGCTTGAGCGCTCGTCCGTCCAGTTCGCGCGGCAGGGCGTCGAGAAACGGCGCCAGGTCGTCGCGGTCGAAACGCCGGCTCGGCGCCAGCTGCCACAGGATCGGACCGAGCCGGTCGCCGAATTCGCCCAGGCCGCCGTCGATGAAGGCGCGCGCGCCGTTGCCGGCGCGGGCCAGCGCGCCGGCCTGGGTGATGCGCCCCGGCGCCTTCAACGAGAACACGAAATGCTGCGGGGTTTCCGCCGCCCATTTGGCGTAGGTCGCCGGCTTCTGCGCGCTGTAGAAAGTGCCGTTGATCTCGATGCTGCTGAGCCGGCGGCTGGCGTATTCCAGTTCGCGCCGTTGCACCAGCTTGTCGGGATAGAAATTGTTCCGCCACGGCACGAAGGTCCAGCCGCCGATGCCGACGCGGATGCCGTCGACGGCGGCCGGTCCCGGGCCGAAATCGCCGGCGGATGCGGCCGTCTTGGCCGGAGCGGGCGCGGCGAACAGGTCGTCGGCGGGTGCGGAAGCGGAGCGTTTGCGGTTCATAAGGTCCAGGGGTTGTAGGTGCCGAACCACCACAGCCGGCCTTCGAGGTCGCGGCAGGTGTAAGCGCGGCCGCCGAAGTCCTGATCGGCGATGTCGGCGACGATCTGCGCCCCGGCGGCGCGGGCGCGGGCGTAGTGCTCGTCGGCATCGGCGACGATGACCGAGCAGGCCTGAGTTTCGCGTCCGCCGATCTCATCGGGTTGGACGATGCGGCGGGCCCATTCGTTGTCGTCGTCCTCGACCACCGAGCCGAGCATGATCATGCCCGGCCCGTAGGTCAGCTGGGCATGGTGGACGATATCGCCGTCGGCGTAGACGGCATGCTTCTCGAAACCGAAGGCGCGGCACAGCCAGTCGATCGCGGCCGGCGCGTTGCGGTAGCGCAGCGAGGGGATGATGGTGCTGCCGGCGATGGGGTCCATGGATGCGCTCCTGGCAGCGGGACGCAGGCGGCCCGCGGATGACGAACGTCAGGCGACGAGGATAGCGCGGCGGCGTTATTCTCGCGTCTTCGACGGCGCGGGAGGGAACGGCTATGACGACGTATACCGGCGGCTGCCACTGCGGCAAGATCGCCTACACGGTCGAAGGCGAGATCGAGCAGGCGATGGACTGCAATTGCTCGATGTGCCTCAAGCGCGGCGGCCTGCTGTGGTTCGTGCCGCGCGCCTCGATGAGCCTGACCACCGATCGGGCCGAGCTGGGCACCTACCACTTCAACAAGAACGCGATCGATCACCACTTCTGCCCGAGCTGCGGCATTTCGCCGTTCAGCGAAGGCAAGATGCGCGACGGCTCGCCGATGGCGGCGATCAACGTACGCTGCCTGGACGGGATCGACTTGAGCCAGATCAAGATCGTGCCGATCAACGGCCGCGAGTTCTGAGTCCGGCCAGCGGCGCGGTCGCCCTCCTGTAGGAGCGGCGTGAGCCGCGACCACCGAAGCGATGTCATACCACGCTGTCGCAAGAAGCGAGGTTCGCCAGGGGGTTCCAGAACGTTGCGATGATGGCTTCGGCAAGTAGCGCTTGCGTTCATCGCTTCGGTGGTCGCGGCTTACGCCGCTCCTACAGGGGGAAGCGCGTCCTTCGCGGCTTATGCCTTGCCCGCGGGCGGAGGCCCATCCTCGAGACGGGCGCGGCCGCGCTCGGTCAGCACGGCCTCGAGGATGGGCCTCCGCCCGCGGGCAAGGCATAAGCCGCGAAGGACGCGCTTCCCCCTGTAGGAGCGGCGTAAGCCGCGACCACCGAAGCGATGAACGCAAGCGCTACTTGCCGAAGCCATCATCGCAACGTTCTGGAACCCCCTGGCGAACCTCGCTTCTTGCGACAGCGTGGTATGACATCGCTTCGGTGGTCGCGGCTTATGACCGGAGGAAATCCCCGTGGGACGCCGCTCCTACAGGGGGAAGCGCGTCCGTCGCGGCTTACGTCTTGCTCGCGGGCGGAGGACCGTCCTCGAGACGGGCGCGGCCGCGTTCGGTCAGCACGGCGATGCGGGTTTCGCCGCGCGCGTCGCTGCGCACTTCGATCCGCACCCAGCCCAGGCCGGCGTGTTCGCCGATCGGGTCCTCGCCGATCCAGGCCAGCTCGCGCAGCAGCACGCTCATGCGCAGGCCCAGGCGCTTGCACAGCCGCGGCAGCGACACGCCGCCGGGCTCGGCCGCGAGCGCGGCGAGCAGGCGCGGGGTCGGACTGCCTTCAGTCCACTCGGACATGGCCGATGTCCCGCGCCGACTGCAGTCCCGCGTCCGCGACCGGACGATGCGGATGGACCACCACCGGAATCGATTTCGAGGTCGGCGTGCGCGCCTGGTCGGCGAAGCTCGACAGCGGCACCAGGGCGTTGGTCTCCGGGTAATAGGCGGCCAGGCAGCCGCGCGGAATGTCGTACTCGACCAGCAGGAAGCGCCGGGCGATGCGTTGCACGCCGTCTTCGCCCAGGCTTTCCAGGTCGACCCAGTCGCCGGCCGCGAGGCCCAGCGCGGCGATGTCCGCGCGATGGATGAACACCACCCGGCGTTCGCCGAACACACCGCGGTAGCGGTCGTTCAAGCCGTAGATGGTGGTGTTGTACTGGTCGTGCGAGCGGGTCGTGGCCAGGTTGAACACCGGTTGCGCCTGCGCCGCGCGGGCGCGATGCAGCGGCAGGTCGGTCGGCACCGCGTGCGGCTTGAACAGCGCCTTGGCTTGCGGATTGAGCCAGCGCCGTTCGGCGGCGGCGTTGGGCAGATGGAACCCGCCGGGTACGCGCACGCGCCGGTTGAAGTCGTGGAAGTCGTCGAACACCTGCGCGATCAGATCGCGGATGCGGTCGTAGTCGCCGGCCAGCCAGCGCCACGGCAGCTTGCTGCGTGCGCCCAGCGTGGCCTCGGCCAGACGCGCGACGATCGCCGGCTCCGACAGCAGCATCGGATCGGCCGGCGCGTTGATGCCGGCCGACAGGTGGACCATGCTCATCGAGTCCTCGACCGTGACCGCCTGCGGGCCGGCCTCCTGCAGGTCGATCTCGGTGCGGCCCAGGCAGGGCAGGATATAGGCCTCGCGCCCGTGCACCAGGTGGCTGCGGTTGAGCTTGGTGGTCACGTGCACGGTCAGCTCGCAACCGCGCAGCGCGCGGTGGGTGGCTTCGGTGTCGGGCGTGGCGGTGGCGAAGTTGCCGCCCAGGCCGAAGAACGCCGTGCAGCGGCCGTCGAGCATGGCCTCGATCGCGCCGACCGTGTCGTGGCCGGGCGCGCGCGGCGGCTCGAAGCCGAACACCTGCTGCAGCCGGTCGAGGAACGCGGCCGAGGGCTGTTCGTAGATGCCCATGGTGCGGTCGCCCTGCACGTTGCTGTGGCCGCGCACCGGGCAGGCGCCGGCGCCGGGCCGGCCGATGTTGCCGCGCATCAGCAGCAGGTTGCACAGCATCTGGATGGTCGCGACCGAATGCTTGTGCTGGGTGATGCCCATGCCCCAGCAGAAGATCGCGCTGCCGGCGCGGGCGTAGATATCGCCGGCGCGCTCCAGCTCGTCCCGGCTCAATCCGGATTCGGCGCAGATCGTTTCCCAGGGCTCGCCGGAGACGTCGGCGGCGAAGGCCTCGAAGCCCTGGGTGTGCTCGGCGATGAAATCCAGGTCGAGCGGGCGCGCGCCGCCGTCGCGCCGCGCCCGGGCGTCGAGTTCGAGCACGCGCTTGGCGATGCCCTTGGCCGCGGCCAGGTCGCCGCCGATGCGCAACTGGAAATAATCCGAGGAGATCCGGGTCGAGCCGTTGTGCAGCATCTCCCGCTTGTCCTGCGGGTCGGCGAAGCGCTCCAGGCCGCGTTCGCGCAGCGGGTTGAACGAGACGATCGCGGCGCCGCGCTGGGCCGCGCGGCGCAGCTCGCCGAGCATGCGCGGGTGGTTGGTGCCGGGGTTCTGGCCGAAGATGAAGATCGCGTCGGCGAGTTCGAAATCGCGCAGCTGCACCGTGCCCTTGCCGACCCCGAGCTGGGCCTTCATCGCCGTGCCGGAAGGCTCGTGGCACATGTTGGAGCAGTCGGGAAAGTTGTTGGTGCCGAACTCGCGCACGAACAACTGGTACAGGAACGCGGCCTCGTTGCTGCAGCGGCCGGAGGTGTAGAACAGCGCGCGGTCGGGCGAATCCAGCGCCGCCAGTTGCGCGCCGATGCGGGCGAAGGCCTCGTCCCAGCCGATCGGCAGGTACTTGTCGCTGGCCGCGTCCCAGCGCATCGGATGGGTCAGCCGGCCCTGGTTTTCCAGCCAGTGATCGCTGTAGCGGGCCAGTTCGGCCACGCTATAGCGGGCGAACAGCTCCGGCGTGGCGCGGTGGCGGGTGGCCTCGGCGGCCACCGCCTTGGCGCCGTTCTCGCAGAACTCGAAGGTCGAGGTGTGGTCGCGATCGGGCCAGGCGCAGCCGGGGCAATCGAAGCCGTCGGGCTGGTTCGCAGAGAGCAGAGTGCGCGCGCCGTGCACCGGCACCTGCTGTTCGAGCAGATGCTGGGCGACGCTGCGCAACGCGCCCCAGCCGCCGGCCGGGCCGTCGTAGGGGCGGATGGTCTTCTTGCTCATGGCGGGGTTCCGGTGGCGTCGGCGGCGTCGTCGAGCAGGCGCTGGGGATGGGTGTAGACCGCGTAGCCGTCGTCGCGGGCGAAGCCGACCAGGGTCAGTCGCGCGCTGTCGGCCAGGGCGATGGCCAACGCGGTCGGCGCCGAGATCGCCGCGAGCAGGACGATGCCGGCCTGCGCGGCCTTCATTGCCATCTCGTAGCTGGCCCGGCTGGTGACCACGGCGAAGCCTTGCGCGGGATCGATCCGGGCGGCGGCGAGGGCGCCGATCAGCTTGTCCAGCGCGTTGTGCCGGCCGACGTCCTCGCGCACCAGCGCGATCCGGCCGTCGCCGGCGGCCCAGGCCGCGGCGTGGGTGGCGCCGGTCAGCGCATTGAGCGGCTGCTGCGCGCGCAACTCGCGCAGGGCGCGGGCGAGGGCGGCGCCGGCGATCGGCGCGCCGGCAGCGACCTGCGGCGGCGCACGCAATACCGCATCCACGCTTTGGCTGCCGCACACGCCGCAACCGCTGCGCCCTTCCAGGCTGCGCCGGCGTTGGGCCAGGGCCTGCGCGCGCGGCTCGGGGATGCGCAGGCACAGCTGTGCGCCGTCCAGGCCGTGGGCGACGGCTTCGATGCGCAGCTCGGAGGGCGCGGCGACGATGCCTTCGCTGAGAGAGAAGCCCAGGGCGAAGTCTTCCAGGTCGGCCGGGGTCGCCATCATCACCGCGAACGGCGCGTCGTTGTAGACCAGGCTCACCGGCACTTCGGCGGCGATCGCGTCGAGGCCGTCCTCGCGGCGATCGCCGCGGCGGCGATGCACTTGCCGCCGCACCGCGCCGGGTTCGGCGGCGATCTCGGCGGCGGACGGGTTCGGGTTCGCAATCATGGCAGCGGCCGCGGGGCGGCCTTCCTCTCGGCGCGACGGTAGCATGCCCGCGGCGGCGGCGCGGACCGTGCGTCGGCGCCGCCCCGACGAGGCGGCTACGAGGCTAGCGCAAGCGGCGCGACGGAACCATCGCCGCCGGCACAAAGCGCGGCGGCGCGGCGCCCGGCGCGATTCGGCGGCCGCCGCGGTTCAGCGGATCGGCTCGTCCAGCACCAACTGGCGCACGAAGCGCACCGGCGGCGCGCCGTAGGACAGCACCTGGTCGTGGTAGGCCTTCTGCTCGAACTTGTCGCCGAGCTTGGCCTGCACCGCCTTGCGCATGTCGAAGTGCTCCTGCGCGCCGACGAAGTAGGTCGGCAGCTGGGCCGAGGTCAGCTGCGCGCGCACCCACTTGCCTGCGGCTTCGCGCTCTTGCTGGAAGGTCTGCCGGGTCATGAACTCCATCGCCTGCTCGCGGCTCCAGTCCTCGACCTGCACGCCCTGGTCGAGGATCGCGTTGCCGATGCTGCGCAGATAGAACTTCAGCTGGACCAGGCGGAACAGCGGATCGCCGCCGAGGTAGCCGGCATCGGCCATCATGTCCTCGGTGTACACCGCCCAGCCTTCGGCGAACACGCCCGAGCGCAGCACCGCGCGCAGGGTCGAGGGCGCCTTGGCCGAATGCGCGCCCTCCAGGTAGTGGCCCGGCATCGCCTCGTGGATCGACAGCAGGTGGACCATGCGCGAGTTGTATTCGCGCAGGAACGAATCGACCTGCTGCGGGTTCCAGTCGTCGGGAATCGGCGAGATCGCGTAGTAGGTGTCCAGGCCCTTGTCGAGCGGGCCCGGCGAGTCGCAGTACGCCAAGGCCACGCCGCGCTGGAACTCCGGCATCAAGATGATCTTGACCGGCGCGTCGGGCACGGTGACCAGGTTCTTGGCGCGGGTGAAGGCGGTGGCCTCGGCGGTGGTCTGCTTGGCGAATTCGACCACCTTGTCGCGCGCCGGCTTGTCGGCATAGGCCAGCTCCAGCGCCGCCTCGATCGCCTTCTGCTGCTGTTCGGGGGTCGGCTTGTCCGGCAGTTCCGGCGCGCCGGGCTTGCCCTTGAGCTCCTGCTGGGCGATCGCGTACATCTCCTGGCGCACCCGCGCCAGTTCGGCCTGGGCGCGCTGCATGATCTCGGCGCGCGACAGCGAGGCGTTGAGCGAGAACTTCAGCTTCTCGTCGTACAGGGTCTGGCCGATGCGGAAATTGCCCTTGGCGTTCGGCACCAGGGTCTGGTCCAGCCACTGCTGCTGCTCGGCCACCGCCTTGCGCAAGCCGGCCACCGCCGCGTCCAGGCGCTTGCGCTCGGCGCCCTTGAGCTGGCCGGCGTTGGGGACGATGAAGGTGTCGATCAGGCTGAGCACGCCCGCGTTCTGCTTGGACACGGTCTCGGCGTGGATCTTCGGCACCCGCGCCGGGTCGAGGTTGGCGCGCGCCTGGGCGAAGATCTGCGGGATCTTCTCCATGCGCGCGGTCGCCGACTTCAGCCGCTGCGGCATCGGCGCGAACTCGCGCGCCATCAGGTTGTAGATCGCATCGCCGGCCAGGCCGTTGTAGATCAACGGATCCCAGGCCCAGCTCTGCAGGGTCTGCAGCGACCACACTTCCGATTCCAGGCGATTGCGCAGGATCGCCGCGTCGACCTGGTTCTCGCGCGACAGCTTGGCGGCGTCGACGGCGTCGAGCTCGGCGAGCAGCTTGCGGTTGAAGTCGAGCTGGCGCTGGCGGCCGGCGGCGCTGAGGTCGTCGATCTCGGCGTCGTAGCGGTGGTCGCCGATCTGGGTGGCGCTGACCGGGTTGAGCCGCATGACTTCGTCCAGCCAGCGCTTGGACAGCGCCGCGAAGGCGGTGTCGACGGCCGGGTCGGCGGCGCCGGGCGCGGCGGTCGCGGCCGGGGCGGCGCCGGCCGCGGGCTGGGCGGCGCTGTGCGGGCCGCAGCCGGACAGGGCCAGGGCGAGCAGGGCCGGAGCGAGCAGGGCCAGCGCGAGCGGGCGCGGCGCCGGAGCGAACGGGGAGGGGGAGGGGCGCAGACGCATATCCATATCGGGTCGTGGCAGGCGGCGGTGGCCGCGATGCGCGGAGGATAGGCCAAGCCGCAGGGCCCCGCATGGGTCATTCGTGGGGCCTTCGCTGCGCCGCGGCCGTGCCGTTGCGGGCGCGGCACGGGCGTGGGCGCGCGGGCGACGCCGTCGGCACCGGCGACCGCCGTGCTCGGCACCGCCGGCCGCCCGCTCGGGCATGGGGCCGGAGGCCGATTCCGGCGCAGTTACCGTGTCCAGGGTCGGATTTCGGCGCCTCGCAGGGCGGCGGTGTCATAAGCATCGGTAATGTCCTCATGCGCACTGCGGCGCACTTGACGGAATCTGTCCGAACCGCCTGCAAGCCAGCAGCGGCGCGGGTTCCGGCGGCCCCGCCAGGCGCCGTGCCGGGCCGGCGCATTCGGCACAAGGCAGGGTGAGCTGCGAACCATCGCCCGGGAGTGGCGAAAAAATAGCCAGCCGGGGCCGGGCGCGGTTTGACGTCGCTTTATCGCGATGCAACATATCTCCCGTCGCCGCCCTGGCGACGTCCGAATCCATGCAGACCGCCGCCGTGAACCCAGCCGCCCCGACCCGCCGACCGATCGCCGCACCGCGCCGAATGCGCGCGTGTCGCCGGTCGATGCGTCGCTGTTGAAGCGCTTCGTTCCGTCTCCCGTTCGCGCATCGCCCGCCTTAGCGGCAACGCGTTCGCCTCCCGGTCGCTGTCCTGGTTCGTCTTCGCTCATGTCCGCTTCGCTCCTCGATTCTTCGCTGCCGCCCGCCTGCGCCGCCGTCCGCCGCGCACCGCGCATGCGCCACGTCTGTAGCCGGCGGGTGATGCCCTGACGGGCTGAACCTGCCGCCGGTTTCGCCCGCTCCGGAACGGTGCGCGGCTTTGCGGTCGATCCGCATCGCGTCGTACCCCTCCCCAACGTGACTTCGCTGCGCCCAGCGCAGCGCGGACGGCTGCGCGCCGTTCCGGTCGGGCCTTTGTTTTCGCTTCGCCTCTCTCTTCGACTCAGGAATCCACCCATGTCCCTCGTTTTCGCTGCTTCCCGCACCGGCGTGCGTTACCGACGACTCGCCCTCGCGCTGTCCCTGGCGCTGGCCGCGCCGCTGGTCCTGGCCGAGGAGGCCGCGCCGCAACCCGACGCCGAGCCCGGCGTCACCCTCGACGCGGTCCAGGTCACCGGCTCCAACCTCAAGCGCAGCGACGAAGCCGGGGTCAACCCGGTGCTGGTGCTGGACCGCGCGCAGATCGAGAAGAGCGGCAAACTCACCGTCTCCGACCTGCTGCGCAGCCTCACCGTCAACAGCGGCAACAGCTTCAACGAGCAGTACACCGGCAGCTTCGCCAACGGTTCGGCCGGCGTGTCGTTGCGCGGCCTGAGCCAGAAGAACACCCTGGTGCTGGTCAACGGCTACCGGGTCGCGTCCTACGGTTTCGCCCAGAACACCCAGGACAATTTCGTCGACCTCAACGCGCTGCCGCTGGGCGCGATCGAGCGGGTCGAAATCCTCAAGGACGGCGCCTCGGCGCTGTACGGATCCGACGCGATCGCCGGCGTGGTCAACCTGATCCTGCGTCGCAAGATCGAAGGCATCGAACTCGACGCGGCCTACGGCGCGGCCACCGAAGGCGGCATCGACCAGCACCGCATCGGCCTGCGCGCCGGCCGCGGCGACCCGGCCAGCGATCGCTACAGCCTGCGTTTCAGCCTCGACGTGTTCCAGCGCGGCCGGCTCGACGCCGACGAACGCGACCTGACCCGCGACGGCGATTACCGCGATCAGCCCGGCGGGCGCCTGGCCGGCTGGTCGACCCAGGGCGGCGCCTACCTGAGCAATCCGCGCGCGCCGGTCGCCTTCCCGTGCCAGCCGGGGACCCAGTCGCGGCCGTACAGCGACTTCGGCAGCCCGCTGCCGGGCAACGCCTGCGCCTTCAACACCCAGCCGTTCCGCACCCTGGTCCCGGACGTGGAGCGCTACCAGGCGCTGCTGGCCGGCGACGTCTGGTTCAACGATTCGCTGCAAGGCTTCGCCGAAGTGCTGTACAGCACCAGCCACAACGGCACCTATTTCAGCGCGCCGATGACGGTCGGCGCCGGCCTGCGCGCCTACGACCGCAGCACCGGCCGCCTGGTCGACATTCCGGCGGTGTTGCCGGTCGGCCACCCGAACAATCCCTACGCGACGCCGACCCCGTTCGAGTACTCGTTCCTCGACCTGGGCGCGCGCTACAAGATCAACAAGTCGGAGTTCTCGCGGGTGCTGTTCGGCCTGCGCGGCAAGGGCGAGACCTGGGACTGGGACGTCGCCGCCAGCCATTCGGAAAGCCGCCAGCACGAGTACGTGCGCAACTTCCTCAACCGTTACGCGTTCGAGCAGACCCTGCGCGACGGCAGTTACGACTTCCTCGATCCCGCGCGCACTCCCGGCGCGCTGGAGACGCTGCGCCTGTCGACCCGGCGCCCGGGCACGTATCGGCTGAGCACGCTCAGCGGCAAGATCTCCGGCTTCCCGTGGCAGTGGCGCGCCGGCGACGTCGGCGTCGCCGCCGGGGTGGAGTTCCGCAACGAGGCCCAGGACGCGCGCACCAGCCCGCAGGTGCTGTCGGGCACCGAACTGCGCCCGGCGATCAACCTGATCGACGGCGACCGCCGGGTCTCGGCGGCGTTCTTCGAACTCAGCCTCAAGCCCTGGCAGCAACTGGAAGTGCAACTGGCCGGCCGCGGCGACCACTACAGCGACTTCGGCAGCGCGTTCTCGCCCAAGCTCGGCCTGCGCTGGCAGGCCAGCGACGACTTCCTGGTGCGTTTCAACGCCTCGCGCGGCTTCCGCGCGCCGTCGCTGCCGGAAATCGCCCAGAGCACCACGATCAGCTATGGCAGCGTGATCGATCCCTACGATCCGGTGCAGCCGGGCGCCTCGCGCGGCGTCACCATCCTGCGCGCCGGCAATCCGGAGCTGAAGGCCGAGCGTTCCAGCAACATCAACCTCGGCCTGCTGTGGTCGCCGGACGCCGACACCAGCCTGGGCGTCGACCTGTACCGGATCCGCCAGGACGACCTGATCGCGCCGGACAGCGTGCAGTACGTGGTCTCCAATCCGCAGCTCAACCCGGGCCGGATCACCCGCGACGCCCAGGGCCGCCTGCAACTGGTCGAGAACCGCTACGCCAACCAGGGCACCCTGACCACCACCGGCTTCGACATCGAGGGCCGCAAGGTCTGGCGCGCCGGCGACGCGGCCTGGACCCTGGACGGCACCTGGACCCGCCTGCTGAGCTACGAGCAGCCGCAGGTGGCCGGGCAGGGCGCGCTGGAAGGCGCCGGCGGCAACCGCTTCGGCGCGCTGCCGAAGTGGCGCGGCATCACCTCGCTCAACTACGGCCGCGGCGACTGGAACGCGCAGCTGTCGTGGCGCTACATCGGCGGCTACCGCCAGCAGGTGGTGGACGCGCGCAGCAACCCGGGTCTGGACGCCAAGGTCGACGATCACCATCAGTTCGATCTGTACCTGGGCTACGAGGGCCTGCGCGACACGACGCTCTACCTGTCGGTGCAGAACCTGGCCGACAAGGACCCGCCGTTCGATCCGGCCGGCGGCGCGCTGCCGTACGACATCAGCCAGTACGACGCGCTGGGGCGGTTCGTCACGGTCGGGTTCAAGCACAAGTTCTGAGCCCGGCGCGGCCAGCCGCCGCACGGGGACGGAGGGGGTTAAGCGCGCTTAACCCCCTCCGTCCCTTCGTCGTTGCGCAGTCCGCGAGGCCCAAGGCCCGTCATGCCCGCGTAGGCGGGCATCCAGGGCTTTATCCAGGCATGGCTCCGAAGTCTCTGGATCCCCGCCTTCGCGGGGATGACGGCTCGAAGATCCGGCGCAGCCGCCAACCCCGTTCCGCCCCGACCCGCGTTGATGTATCCACGACAACGGCGGCGCTGGGCGGATCCGCGTCCGCCGGCGGCGATGGCATAGTGCCGGGGCCGAACGGATCACGGACTGGGGCAGGGAGAACGGATATGGCATATGGATTCGCGAAGCGGCTGCTGGCCGCTGCGCTGGTGGCGGGGACCTTGGCGGGCGCGGCGGGCTGCGCCAGGCACGACAGCGAGGCGGCCGCCGACGGCACCGCAGCCTCTGCTGTGGCGGCGCCGGCGGCGCCGCCGGCGGAAGGCGGCAGCGCCGACAAGCCCGACCTCGGCGTGCTGCTGGCCTACCAGCATCGGGTGCTGCTGCGCCTGCCCGGCGAGCGCATCGCGACCCAGGCGCAGGCGGTGCGGGCCGGCTGCGACTCGGGCAAGTTCGGCGCCTGCGCGGTGTTGGAGATGAGCCAGACCGGCGGCGATTTCCCCAGCGCGATGGTGCAGGTGCGGATCGTGCCGGCGGGCGTCGAACCGCTGGTGGCGTTGGCCGGCAAGGGCGAGGAAATCTCCGACCGCAGCATCCAGGCCGACGACCTGGCCGCGGCGGTGCGCGACAACGCCATGCTGCGCGACCGGTTGCAGAAAGAGCATGCGCGCCTGTTGGAATTCCAGCAGCGCGACGACCTCAAGCTCGCCGACGTGCTGACCCTGTCCAACCGCATCGCCGAGCTCGAGGCGCAGTTGCAGGGCGCGCAGCAGGAAGCGGCGCAGCAGCAGCGGCGGATCTCGACCCAACTGATCACCTTCGATTTCGAAACCACCCGCAGCCAGGCCAGCCGCAGCGAAATCGGCGAAGCGTTCCGCGATTTCGGCGGCATCGTCGCGTCGGTGGTCGCGTTCCTGATCCGCGCGATCGCGGTGCTGCTGCCGCTGACCCTGGCGGTACTGCCCTTGCTGTGGCTGCTGCGCCGCTATCTGCGCAAGCGCCGCCAGGCGCGCGGCGGCTGAGCCTCGACCGGCGGCGGATCCGGCATCGCGCGCCCGCGTCCGGGCACCGATCCGCTGCCGGCGCAGCGGATTGTGCGCGGCCCGCGCCGATCCGCCGGCCGCGCGAAGGATCAGCGCGCCTCGTCGTGCTCGAATTCGACCAGCACGTCCAGATCGAAGGCCAAGGCTTCCACCGCCTCGCGCACCCGCGCGGCGGTGTAGTCGTTGGGCGCGTCGATCTCGATCTCGTGGATGCCGGGGCCGGCGTCGTCGGGCAGGCCGGCGGAGCTGGAGTCGGCATCGTCCATGTGCGGCATCAGGTCGGCGACTTCCTCGACGTGCTCGATGCCGTCGAGGCTGGACAGCAGGTTGCCGATCGCGCGGGCGTCGGTTTCGTTGCCGGTGACTCGCAATCGAAGCAGGGGCATGGCGTGGCCTCGGCGCTGGGGGTGATTCGAGGCTAGGCAGGGGTCGGCTAAGGCGCCGTGAAGCGTCACACCGCCGCCGTGGACGATGGAGTAGGGTGGCGTCATGAATGCGACCGACGCCAGCGATACGATCCATGACGAATCCGCCGCGGCCGGCGAAGCCGTGCCGATCGTGACCCTGCGCCCGCTGGAGCGCGGCGATCTGCACTTCGTCCACGTGCTCAACAACAACCGCAGCGTGATGGGCTACTGGTTCGAGGAGCCGTACGAATCTTTCGTCGAGCTCGAAGAGCTGTACCGCAAGCACATCCATGACCAGTCCGAACGCCGCTTCATCGTCCAGGACGGCGGCCAGGAGCGGGTCGGCCTGGTCGAGCTGGTCGAGATCGACCACCTGCACCGGCGCGCCGAATTCCTGATCATGATCTCGCCCGAGCAGCAGCGGCGCGGCTATGCGCGCGCCGCGACCCGGCTGGCGATCAGCTACGCGTTCCGGGTGCTGAACCTGTACAAGCTGTACCTGCTGGTCGACGTCGACAACACCCACGCGATCCGCATCTACGAGGACGCCGGCTTCCGCCGCGAAGGCGTGCTGATCGACGAATTCTTCAGCGACGGCCGCTACCACGACGTGGTGCGGATGTGCCTGTTCCAGCATCAGGCGCTGGGCGTGAGCGAGGACGGGCCGCTGTCGCGGCGCCAGCGCCGCGACTGAGGCCTGCGCGCCGCGCTGGCGGCAGCGGGCTCGCGGTACCGGCCCGGCCCCGGCCGTGCGGCCGGGGCGGAAGGGCGCCTCAGCGCTTCTTGGCCTTGCCTTTGCCCTTGTCCGCGGCCGCCGCCGCGGCGGCCTCGCGCACCGGCACCGGCACGTTGCAGATGTTGATGTGGCCGGCCGGCTGCAGGTACCAGTCGTCGCGGCGGTTGCGGCGCGATTCGACCAGTTCGGCGAACAGCGGCGTATCGGTGCGCAGCACTTCCAGGTTGGCGCGCTCGGCCTTGGGCACGTCGCTGGCGAGGCGGATCGCGCGGATCGGCGTGCGCTGCGCCGGATCGGCGTAAAAGCCCAGCGGGCCGGTGCCGCGCGGCAGCGCCGAGAGCAGTTCGATGCCCTGGACGACCCGGCCGACGGTGGTGATGTTGCGGTCCAGGTGGCGCGGCGACTGGCCGATCACCACGTAGAGTTCGGCGCCGTTGCTGGAGTCGGCGGCCATGTCGCGGCCGGCGCCGACGGTGCCGTAGCAATGCGCCAGCCAGCTGCTGCCGGTGGCCGAATCGCGCGCGGCCGGGAAGCCGGCGACGAAGCCGGCTTCGCTCGCCCAGCCGTCGGCGTCGGGCAGCACGGTCATCGCCAGGCCCTGGCTCTTGCGCGCGAACTCGGCCGGCAGCTTGGGCTTGACCCCGCGCCCCAGCGGCTTGCGCTTGGCCGCGTCCTCGGCGTTGCCGTCGCCCCACTGCACGACGTAGTTGTCCTGGGCGCGGTTGATGCTCAGGCCGTTCCAGTAGCCGTTCGACGCCAGGGCGCGGATGTTGGCCACGTGCGCCGGCGCGAACTGCGGCGCCAGCTCGATCACCACCCGGCCGGCGGTCAGTTCCAGGTACAGGGTGTTCTTCGGATCCAGCGCGCGCCAATCGCCGGGCCGGCTGGCCTCGAGCACTTGCTGCATGGTCCGGCCCTTGCCGGCGGCGGTCTGGGCCTGGGCGGCGGGCAGGGCGGCGGTCAACAGGCAGAACAGGGCGGCGTGCGGCATCCAGCGCATCGGGCGGTCTCCGGAGCAAGGGCGTAGGGAACGGAAGCGCCGGCGCGGGGCCGGCGCGGTGAGGTTGGCGAGCATGGCATGGAGGCAGGAGTGAGCGTAGAGGAGCGAGGAGCGAGCAAGGCGCCGGCTCGCTCCTCGCTCCTCTCCGCTATTCACTGGCTATTACTATCAGCACATCCGCTATACCGAACTTCGCACTAGTCTGAACTCCAAGATAGCGGAAGGAGGCGGACGTGGACGAATTCGAAAGCCAACGGCGCAAGTTCCAGAAAGAGCTGAGCACCGGCACGGTCTCGCTGGCCCTGCTCGCCGTGCTCGGCGGGGCGGACGAACCGATGTACGGCTACCAGATCGCCAAGCGCCTGGAACGCGAGGGCGAGGGGGTGCTCAGCGGCAAGCAGAGCGCCCTGTATCCGGTGCTGCGCAACCTCGGCACGGCCGGGTTGCTGGACAGCCACGTCGAGCCTTCGGTGACCGGGCCGCCGCGCCGCTACTACCGCATTACCGACGCCGGGCGGCAGGTACTGCGCGAATGGGTCTCCGCCTGGCGCGCCACTCGCGATTCCGTCGATTCCGTACTCCAGGGGCTAGACCTATGAACGCCACCACCCACCATGCAGGTTCCGCTTCCGTCGCCGACACGGGCCTGCCGCGCTCCATCCCCGAGTACCTGGAGCGCCTGCGCGCGGCCCTGGCCGGCGCCGATCCGGCGCTGGTGCAGGACGCGCTGTACGACGCCGAGGAATACCTGCGCTCGGAACTGGCGGAAAACCCGGGCCGCAGCGAGGCCGAGGTGATCGCCTCGGTCGCCGGCAGCTACGGCGCGCCGGACGAAGTCGCCGAGATCTACCGCGACACCGAGGTCAAGGTGCAGACCGCGCTGCGGCCGCCGGCGCCGAAGCCGCGCAAGTCGCTGCTGGGCCGCTTCTTCGGCGTCGCCGCCGAACCGCGCACCTACGCCGCGCTGTTCTACATGCTGCTGTCGCTGGCCACCGGCGTGTTCTACTTCACCTGGGTCACCACCGGCCTGTCGGTGTCGATGGGGCTGATGATCCTGATCGTCGGCCTGCCGCTGCTGATCCTGTTCCTGGGCTCGGTGCGGGTGCTGGCCCTGGTCGAAGGCCGCCTGGTCGAGGTCATGCTCGGCGAGCGCATGCCGCGGCGGCCCTTGTACAGCCAGCGCGGCCGGCCGCTGCTGGAGCGGATCAAGGACATGTTCACCGATCCGCGCACCTGGGGCACGCTGCTGTACATGCTGCTGATGCTGCCGCTGGGCACGGTCTACTTCACCGTCGCGGTGACCGGGTTGAGCATCTCGCTGTCGCTGATCTTCTTCCCGCTGCTGCGCCTGATGGGCATCGGCACGATCCAGGTCGAGGGCTACGACGTGTTCGCCGCCTGGGAGCCCTGGTCGTGGCCGGCGACGGTGCTGGCGGGGGTGGTGGTGCTGTTCCTGACCATGCACGTCGCCCGCCTGGTCGGCCAGGTGCACGGGCAGTTGGCCAAGCACCTGCTGGTGCGCTCGGCGCAGTACGGCTGAGTCGCCGGCGCGGCGCGATGCGGCGCCGATCGGCGCGAACGAAAAAGCCGGCCGCAAGGCCGGCTTTTTCATCGACGTCGTCGCGTCGTCGCTCAGGGCAGGAAGCAGCTCATCTTCACCTGCAGGAACGCGACTTGTTCGTTCTGCATCGCCACCTGGCAGGTCGGGTCGGTCGAGGAACCGGCCTGCTGGCAGGTGGTGGCGCGCTGCTGCGAACGGATGTTGTACAGCTGGCGCTGAACCGCGCACATGCCGGTCGGGGCCGGGCACACGGCATCCATCATCTGCCAATAGACGTTTTCGACCTGCTGGCTCTGCAGGCACAGCGGGCTGTTCGGCCCCTGGGTGGTGCAGGCGTTGACGCGCTGGATGTGGCTGACCTCGACCTGCAGGCGCGCGCTCTGGCAGGCGGGGGTGGCGGCGGACGCGGCGCCTGCGGCCAGCAACAGCGCGGACAGGGCGGTGGATACGATGGCGATCTTCATCAGGCTCTCCTTAGCTGATCGGGATGGGTGAACATGGGGACGCGGCGATCCCGGCGCCGCGCCGGGCGCGACTGTAGCGGCTGCGGCGACGGCCTCGCCTGTGCCGTTCGGCCGATGCGGGTCGCAGAAAGCGAAAGCCCGGCCAGAGCCGGGCTTGTCCTGCGCCGGATTGCGCGGCTCAGCGCGCGTACTTGGCGATGAAGTCGCGCACCTGCGGATACACCTGGTCGCGCCAGCGGCGGCCGCTGAAGATGCCGTAATGGCCGGCGCCGGCCACGGTCAGGTGCTCGCGGTCGGCTTCGGCCACGCCGGTGCACAGGGTGTGCGCGGCGCGGGTCTGACCCTGGCCGGAGATGTCGTCCAGCTCGCCCTCCACGGTCAGCAGGGCGGTGTTCTTGATCGCGCTCGGGTCGACCCGCTCGCCGGCCACGTCCCACAGCCCGCGCGGCAGCAGGTGCTGTTGGAACACCACCCGGATGGTGTCCAGGTAGTACTCGGCCGGCATGTCGAGCACGGCGTTGTACTCGTCGTAGAAGCGGCGGTGCGAATCGGCGTCTTCCAGGTCGCCCTTGAGCAGGTCCTGGTAGAAATCCCAGTGCGACTGGAAATGCCGCTCCGGGTTCATCGCCACGAAGCCGCCGTGCTGCAGGAAGCCCGGGTAGACGCGGCGGCCGCGGCCGGGGAAATTGGCCGGCACGTGATGGATCAGGTTGCCTTCGAACCACCACAGCGGCTTGTGCACGGCCAGGTCGTTGACCTTGGTCGGGCTTTCGCGGGTGTCGATCGGTCCGCCCATCATCACCAGCGAACGCGGCGTGGCTTCGCCGCGCGCGGCCATCAGCGACACCGCCGCCAGCACCGGCACGGTCGGCTGGCAGACGCTGATCACGTGCAGGCGCTCGGCGCCGATCAGGCGGATGAAGTCCTGGATGTAGGCGACGTAGTCGTCGAGGGTGAAGGCGCCGTCCTCGATCGGCACCATGCGCGCGTCGACCCAGTCGGTGATGTAGACCTTGTGGTCGCGCAGCAGGGTCTTGACCGTGTCGCGCAGCAGGGTGCTGTGGTGGCCCGACAACGGCGCGACCACCAGTACCGGCGGATCGTCCTTGAGCTCGGCGATGTTGCCGGCGTCGTCGGCGTAGCGCTTGAAGCGCAGCAGCCGGCAGAACGGCTTGCGCTGCATCTCGCGCTCGATCACCGGGTAGGCGTTGCCGTCGATTTGCACCGAGTGGATGCCGAATTCGGGCTTCTCGTAGTCCTTGCCGACCCGGTACAGCAGCTCGTAGCCGGCGGCCAGGCGCGAGGCGCCGGGCAGCGACGACAGCCAACTGCCGGGCGCGGCGAACATCTTCGCGCCGGCGTCGGCCCAGTAGGTCATCGGGGCCATCCAGGCGCGGCCGAGTTCGTGCATTTGATAAAGCAGCATCGGGTCGGACTCTCAGTGGCGGACGAACTGGCGCCGGAGCGTAGCGGTTCCGGCGCGGGCGGTTTGCTGCGGCGCAGCATAGCGGATTGCGACGAGGGTCGCGTGAATGGCGCGGTGGCGGCGATCGCCGTTCCAGAATGTGATGAGACGCCGCTCGGCTGCATGCCAGGGGTAGGAGCGGCGCGAGCCGCGACCGCCATCTTGCCGGTCGCAGCGTGGGGGGAATGCCTGATCGTCGCAGCCAGCAACGTCGATGCGATGGCGCGGTCGCGGCTTGCGCCGCTCCTACCCCGAGCGGGACGCCGCCGCTGCTCGCTCAGTCGGCGGTTTCCAGCGCCGCGGTGTCGCCGCGCAGGGCCGGGCCCAGCCACAGGTGCGAGCCCAGCGCGGCGAAGCCGTGCGCGGCGAAGCGCTCGCGATAGAAGCGCGCCGGGCGGCGCTTGAAGCCGTCGGTGTCGCCTTCGATGCCGTCCTCGCGGGCGAAGGTTTCCAGGAAGGCGACGCCGCCGCACAGCTCGGCCAGGCCGGGCAGGCCGCGATCGAGCTCGCGCGTGTCCAGGTAGTGCATGACGTCGCTGCAGATCAGCAGGTCGACCGGCGCGCAGGGGCGCAGGTACTGGAAGTCGCCGAAGCTGGCCAAGTGCAGGTTGCGGCTGCGACCGAAGCGCGCAGTGGCGTACTGGCTGGCGTCGAATCCCAGATACTGCGCGCGCGGCCGCAGCTTCAGCAGCGGCGCGCGCCACACGCCCTCGCCGCAGCCGATGTCGAGCACGCTGCGTACGGGACGCTCGAGGTGGTACTCGGCCGTGGCAACCGCCAGGGCGACCTTGCGCGCCAGGCGCGCGGCGCCGCCGATGGCCTGGGCCTTGAGCGCCGGGTCGCGGTACCAGCGCTGGAAGTAGTCGGCGTCGTACTGTTTGCTCATGCGGGGCGTGGCTCGGCGGCGGGCGTGGCATCCTAACGCGCGCCGCGCCCGCGCGCAGGACGCCCCGGCCGCGACCGTCGCGCGCGGGCCCGCAGCGGGCCGCGGCGACGGCATCGCTCGTTCTCCCCTTCGCCGTGCCAGCCTCGCCAGCCCGCCCAGGAAACCGCCATGAATGCCTATCTGTTGACCAAGACCTTCCATCTGGTGTTCGTGATGGCCTGGATGGGCGGGGTGTTCTACCTGCCGCGGATCCTGGTCAACATCGCCGAAGCCGGCGACGAACCCGCGGTGCGCGCGCGCCTGGTGCTGATGGGGCGGCGGCTGTACCGCTTCGGCCACATCATGTTCGGCCTGGCCGCGATCCTCGGCGGCGTGTTGTGGTTCGTGTTCCACATGAGCGGCGGCTGGCTGCACGCCAAGCTGACCGTGGTCGCGGCGATGTTCGCCTTCTACATCGTCAGCGGCCGCTGGCTCAAAGGCGTCGACCAAGGCCGTCCACTGCCGTCCTCGCGCGCCCTGCGGGTGTTCAACGAGATTCCGGTGTTCGCCCTGATCGCGGTCGTCTGGCTGGTGTTGGCTAAGCCGTTTTGAGCTTTTGGGGCCGGGAATGGGGAATCGGGAATAGCGAATCGGGAATAGGGAATCGTTTAAAGCTAAAAGCTGAAGCCATGAACGAGAATGGCGACCTTGGGAGGGTCGCCGTTTTGCTGTTTCTTCGCCTTTGGCTTCTGCTGTTCCCCCCTTGAAAAAGGGTGAGAGCGTGCGCTTGCGAACCGCCAGGTTCGCGCACGATCGAACGCCAGCAGGCTGTGCCTGCTGGCCGGACGGGCAGGAGGGATTTGCCGTTGCCGTTGCTCTTGCGCCTCAACGCGCCTTGAAGTCGTCCGGCTTGGGCAGCGTCACCGGCACCTGGTTGGCGTCGCAGTCGCCCTTGGCGCACAGCGCTGCGCGCAGGCTCGGCATCGACTGCAGCAGGAAGTGGTAGATCGCGTTCTGCTCGACGCTGCCGCGCACCGCGGCGCTGCCGGGGCCGCGCGCCCAGATGCCGACGTCGTCGCCGCCGTGGGTTTCGGCGTTGGTCGGCACCAGCGCTTCCTGCATGAAATCCGGATGCTCGGTGTCGACCCGGCTCAGGTCCGGCCGGCCCTTGGCGATCTCTTCGAAGCCGCTGGCGGTGTGCGGGAAGGTGTGCGGGCCCTCCGGCTGCTGCGCGCTGGCGCCGGTATAGCCCGGGCCGTTGCTGTAGCTGAGCGTGGTGTAGGGCCGGCCGAGCGCGTCGCGGGCGTATTCGTTGGCGTCGCCGTCCTCGCCGCTGGTGCCGCGCACCTTGCCCAGCATCGGGTTGCCGCGGGTCGGGTAGCCGACGAAGCTCAAGGTGTGCGAGTGATCGGCGGTGACCAGGATCAGGGTGTCGTCGGCCGAAGTGGCGCGGTCGGCGGCGGCGACCGCCTCGCTCAGGGCGATGGTGTCGGTCAGGGCGCGGTAGGCGTTGCCCATGTGGTGGGCGTGGTCGATGCGGCCGCCTTCGACCAGCAGCACGAAGCCCCGGTCGCCCTTGATCGCCTTCAAGCGTTCGATCGCGGCGACGGTCATCTCGGCCAGCGACGGCTCGCCGGCGCGGTCCTGCGGACGGTCGTGGCTGAACTGCATGTGGTCGGGTTCGAACAGGCCGAACAGCGGCCGGTCCTTGGGTGCCGCGGCGAACTGCTTGGCGTTCCAGACATAGGCGCCGTCGGGGTGGCGCTGTTTCCAGGCCGCGATCAGATCGCGGCCGTCCAGGCGCTGGCCGACCTTGTCGTCGTACTCCGGATCGCGCTGTTCGACGGTCATGAAGTTGCCGCGGCCGCCGCCGAGCAGCACGTCCGGGCCGGTGCCGAACGGCGACTCGATCATCTGCCGGGCGATGTCGACGCAGCCTTCGGCCTTGGCCTTTTCCGGCAGGTCCATGTCGTTTTCCCAGTTGCGGTCGGCCGAATGGCTGAAGGTCGCGCCCGGGGTGGCGTGGGTGACGCGGGTGGTGGTGACCACGCCGGTGGCCAGGCCGCTGCCCGCGGCCAGTTCCCACAGGGTCAGCATCGGCGCCTTCAGCGCTTGCGCGCAGTCGCCGCGCAGCCCCTTCTGGCCGATGCTGAGCACGCCGGCGCGGGTCTTCACCCCGGTCGCCATCGCGCTCATGGTGCCGGCCGAGTCGGGGGTCTGCGAGTCGGTGTTGTAGGTCTTGCTGAGCGCGGTGGCCGGGAAGCGTTCCCAGCTCAGCCGGTTCTCTTCGCCCGGGGCGCCGCGCTGCTGGCCGGCGAGGATGCGCGCGGCGGCGACGGTGGTCAGGCTCATTCCGTCGCCGACGAACAGGATCACGTTCTTGGCCTTGGCCGCGCCGGCGCCGCGCTGCGCGGCCTGGGCGGCGCCGTCGCGATACCACCAGGCCGGGGTCTCGTCCTGCGGATGCTGGATCGTCGGCACATCGACCACAACGCCGGCCGAAGGCGCATCGGCGCGGGTGGTCGGCGCGGCCGCCGCGCAGGCAGTCAGCAGCGCGGGCACGAGGAGGGCGGAGGCGGAACGCAGCTTGGGCATCGGACGGCCGGACTCAGGACGGACAAGCGGCCGATTATGCCCCGGGCGTGTGACGGCGCGAGAGCGCGGCGGGCGGGTGGGTTTGCGGGACAAGGCGGGAAAGCCAGCGCCGGCCCACCGATGCGCCGGAGACGACAAGGCCGAACGCTATCCCGACTCCCGACTCCCGACTCCCGACTCCCCAATCCCCATTCCCCATTCCCCATTCCCGATTCCCGATTCCCGATTCCCGAAAGCTGTAGCGACCTGCCCCCGCTTGTAGCAAGCTTGCCCGATGCGCCCGCTGCACCATCCCGCCACCGAAGACATCGAGCTGACCGCCGTGCTGTACGCGCTGGCCGACCCGGTGCGGCTGCGGCTGATCCGCGGGCTGAGCCGCGACAAGCCGGTGTCCTGCGTCGGCGCCTGCGTCGAGGACGAGCTGCCGCGCGCGACCCTGTCGCGGCACTTCGACGTGCTGCGTTCGGCGGGTCTGGTGCGTACGGTCAAATCCGGAACGCAGTATCTCAACACCCTGCGCTGCGACGATCTGGAACTGCGCTTCCCGGGCCTGTTGCGTGCGGTGCTGGCCGGTTGCGGCGCCGCCGCGGCCGCCGCCGGGCCGGCGCCGAAGCCCGCGGCGAAAGCCTCCGCGGCCACCCGCCGCCGCGGCGCGGCGCGCTCGCCCGCGGCCAAGGCGCGGGGCTGACGATGCACCGGCGCGCGCGGCGATTTGCCGAAGCGGTCGCTGTTCATGACGTTTGGTTGCCGGCTTATGCCGCCGGATTAGCCGGGGCCGCCGCTAAGCTGTTTATCGTGGCGTCCCGCCATCGCCGGGCCGCCTCGCGCGGCACGGCGCCTCTCTCGACTTCACTGGACGATACGCCATGACCGCAGTGTTCCAGGCCTGGTTCCGCATTCCGTTCTGGCAGCGCGTGGTCGCCGGCTTCGTGCTCGGCGCGCTCGCCGGCTGGGCGTTCGGGCCCGCGGCCGAAACCTGGTTCGGTCCGCTCGGCGATCTCTACGTCACCCTGATCAAGATGATCGCGGTGCCCTTGGTGTTCTTCGCGGTGATCAACGCGGTGGCCTCGCTGCACGGGCAGAAGTCGATCGCCGCGCTCGGCGGCCGCACCTTCCTCTGGTTCGCGATCACCGCGGTGCTGGCGGTCGCGGTCGGGCTGGCGGTCGGCACCGTGCTGCAGCCGGGCACCGGAGTGATCGGGCTGGCGGTGGATTCGGCTTACAAGCCGCGCGACGTGCCCAGCGTGACCCGGGTGCTGCTCGACGTGGTGCCGAGCAATCCGTTCTATGCCCTGACCGGCATCGGCACGACCAAGAACGCCGCCGGCGACACCGTGCTGGCCGCGGGCAAGGGTTCGATCCTGCCGGTGATCTTCTTCGCCGGCTTGCTCGGCTTCGCGATGGTCAAGCTCGGCGAGAAGGTCGCCGGCGTGCGCAAGCTGGTCGGCGAAGCCAGCGACCTGATGATCCAGGTCACCCGCTTCGTGCTCGAAGTGACCCCGATCGGCACCTTCGGCCTGATCGCCGGCCTGGTCGGCGCCTACGGTTTCGAAAAGCTGCTGCCGTTGGGCAACTTCGTTCTCGCCCTGTACCTGGCCTGCGCCCTGCACATCGTCGTGGTCTACAGCGCGCTGCTGCTGGCGCACGGACTCAACCCGCTGAAGTTCTTCCGCGGCGCCGCGCCGGGCATGCAGGTCGCGTTCGTCAGCTCGTCGAGCTTCGCCGCGATGCCGGTGGCGATGCGCTCGATCACCCACAACCTCGGCGTCAACAAGGATTACGCCGCGTTCGCCTCGCCCTTGGGCGCCAGCATCAAGATGGACGGCTGCGGCGCGATCTACCCGGCGCTGTGCGCGGTGTTCATCTCGCAATACACCGGCACGCCGTTGAGCGCCGATCAGTACTTCATCGTCCTGATCGCCTCGGTGCTGGGCAGCTTCGGCACCGCCGGCGTGCCGGGCACGGCGGTGATCATGGCCACGGTGGTGCTCAGTGCGGCCGGCCTGCCGTTGGAGACCATCGGCTATCTGTACGCGATCGACCGCATCCTCGACATGATGCGCACCATGACCAACGTCACCGGGCAGATGCTGGTGCCGGTGCTGGTGGCCAAGGAAACCGGCCTGCTCGACCGCGCGGTCTACGAGGCGGCGCCGACCAACGTCGGCATCGAGGACGGCCCGGAGCAGGGCCGTACCTGATCGAACCGGACGGCCCGTGGCCGTCCGCCGCGCGCCGTCCGCGTCCTTCGGCGGGGCGACGCTGCGTCCAAAGGCCGTGGCACATTCGCGCCGGTTTGCGGCATCATCCAGCCCTCGCGACCGACACGGAGTGCTGGGATGACGGCAGGGACGTCGACAGGAAACAGCGCCAGGACGGCGCGCGCAGCGATTCGCCTGGCCGGCGCCGGGATGGCCTTGGGCCTGGCCGCCTGCGCCAGCGCGCCGCCGGCGGCCGAGGCCGATGCGCGCTCCGGCGCGGTCGGCGTGCGCTCGATCGACAAGCAGTTGCTCGACGCCGATCGTTTGTCGCTGGCGGCCAACGAAACCTTCCAGATGCCGCTGGCCGAGGCCGGCAACGCGGTGCCGGCCTATCCCGAGGATCTGCTCGCGCAGCGGCTGGGGCCGCAGACGGTCTGCCTGAACCTGGCCATCGGCGCCGACGGTGCGGTCGCCGACAGCCGCCCGGTCGAGCGTGCCGAGGGCTGTCCGGCGCCGGACACGGTCGACCCGCGCTTCTTCGCCGCGGCCCGGCGCACGGTCGCGGATTGGCGGTTCGACCCGGCGTTCCGCTGCGTCTATCCCGGCGCCAAACCCGCCGACGAGCAGGGCTGCGTCAGCGGCCGCGAGGAGCCGGTCGCGGTCAGCCTGGCGTTCCGCTTCGTGTTCGAGCAACTCGACGGCCGCGGCCTGGTCCGGATCGGCGGCTGATGGCGACTTTGCGCGAGAGCGAGCCGTCGTTCGGCGTCGCGCAGGCGCCGATGCAGGACGAAGAGCGCCGGCGTCTGTCGCGCTTCGCCGGCCTGGATCGGCCGGCCTCCGATGCCGGCCTGTGGCGGCGCGTGCTGCGGCCCTGGTTGAGTTTGATCCCGGCGAGCCTGCTGCTGGCCTGGTTGGCGCAGCGCGCGGCGCTGCTGCCGGTATGGCTGGAGGGCCGGCTGGGCGCGGCGCTGGCGGCGTACCTGAGCGCGAGCGGGCTCGGCCTGCTCGGCTACTGGCTGTGGCTGCGCCGTCGTCGCGTGCAGTGGCGGCGGCGCGTGCTTGGGCCGTACCTGGCCGATCTGGACCGCGGCGATGTCGAGGAAGAGCGTTACGCCTTCGACGCCTGCAAGTCCTGGCGCGAGCCCGAACGCGGTGCGGTGCTGCACCTGCTGCGCATCGACGCCGAGCACTGCCTGGCCGTGCACGATTATCGCGACCAGGACTATGCAGACTTCCCGGCCGGCGAAGCGCCGCGACGCCTGTTGCGGCCGGCGCGGCGCGCGGTGTTGCGGCGCGCGCCGGTGTCGCGGCTGGCGCTGTCGCTGCGCTTCGACGACGACGCCTTCGCCACCGTGGTGGAGGACGGGCCGTACAGCGATCGTTGGCCGCCGAACCGGCAGGTCTGGCGGGTGCCGTGGGATGAGATCGAGCGGCGGCTGATGGCGGCCTGAGTGGCGCGCGCCGGCCGGGCGCTCAGATGCGCGAGTAATTCCACGACTGCATGCGCCCGTCGCGATACGGCATGACGCCGTGGAACGGGCGCGGATCGGCGTCGAACACCAGCGGCAGGAACTCGCGGTCGCCTTCCCACATCGGCAGCTCGTGCAGGCGATCGATCGCCACCCATTCCAGCGCGCCTTCCGCGTTGCTGGCCGGCGGGGTGCCGGCGAAGGCGGTGATCACGAACACGAAGCCCAGCCAGTCCTCGCCGTGCTTGCCGAAGCCGGGCCAACTGATCGTGCCGCGCAGGTTCATCGCCAGGCACTCGATCCCGGCCTCTTCGCGGATCTCGCGGCGCATGCCGGCGACCACGTCTTCGTCGCGCTCGAGCTTGCCGCCCAGGCCGTTGTACTTGCCGAGCTGGTGATCGTCCGGGCGCGCGTTGCGATGCACCATCAGCACCTGGCGGCCGTCGGGCGAAAGGACATAGCCGAGGGTGGCGACGATGGGCGTATACGGCATCGGGGGTTCCTGGGGGGAGCGTGCGGACGTGGCCGGCGGCGGACGGGCAGAGTGCGGCGCGGTGGCGGACGCGGGCCGCACAGTGTCGGCGATCCGTCGCGTCGAGGCCAGGACGTCGATATCGGGACGTCCGGGCAAGGACCGTCGCCAACGCAAGCCGCGGCGAATGCCCCACGTGACTTCCGACCCATGTTTTTGCTCCGTTCGCTCGCCGCGCCGTTCCGGGTTGGCGTGCGGCCGCCTCGGTCACGTAGCATCGGGGGCCCGCCGCGGTTGCCGGCGGACCATTCGACCAGTAAGGAGACATCCATGCGCAAGCGTCATCTGAGCGTGTTGCTGGCCGGTCTGGCCACGATCGCCAGCGCCGCGTCCGCCACCGCGCACGCCGCCGAGAGCGATCGTTGGCAGGTGCCGGTCGCAGTGAAGAAACTCGACAACGGACTGACCGTGGTCGTATCCCAGGACCGCACTTCGCCGACCGTCGGCGTCAGCGTGGTCTATCATGTCGGCATGCGCCTGGAACCGCGCAACCGCACCGGCTTCGCCCACCTGTTCGAGCACCTGATGTTCCAGGGCACGCCGGTCGCGCCCAAGGGCGTGTTCGACAACGTCATCAGCGGCGGCGGCGGGCGCAACAACGGCTCGACCCGCGCAGACTTCACCAACTACATCGAGGTCGCGCCGGTATCGGCGCTGGACCGCATTCTGTGGCTGGAAGCCGACCGGATGAAGACCCTGGACTTCAACCCGACCACGCTCAAGAACCAGCAGGACGTGGTCAAGGAAGAGATCCGGGTCAACGTGAAGAACAAGCCCTACGGCGGCTTCATGTGGATCGACATCGCCCAGCAGGCGTTCCAGAAGTGGGAGAACAACCACGACGGCTACGGCAGCTTCGAAGACCTGGAAAACGCCAGCCTCGACGACGTGCGTTCGTTCCACCGCGACTACTACGGTCCCAACAACGCGGTGCTCGGCATCGCCGGCGACATCAGCCCCGAGGACGCGTTCAAGCTCGCCGACAAGTACTTCGGCGCGATCCCGGGCCGGCCGACGCCGCAGGCGCCGGATTTCTCCGAAGGCCTCAACACCCAGGAAAAGCGCATCACCCAGAGCGACGCGCTGGCCCAGGTGCCGGCGCTGGCCGCGGCCTGGAAGATGCCCGCGCGCGGCAGCCGCGACCAGGCGCCGATGGCGGTGCTGGGCAACCTGCTGGCGGGCGACGAGGCCTCGCGCCTGTACCAGGGCCTGGTCAAGCAACGCCAGATCGCGATCAACGTCGATCCGCTGTACGGCCTGACCGATCCGTGGAGCTATAACGGCCCGACCCTGTTCACCCTGTTCGCGCTGTATCGCCCCGACAGCAGCGCCGACGCGGTGCTGGCGGCGATCGACGAGGAAGTGGCGAAGATCGCCCGCGAAGGCGTCGACGCGGCCACCCTCAAGCGGGTCAAGACCCGCATGCTGGCCGATTGGTACAACGGCCTGGAAAGCTTCATCGAACGCGCCGATACGGTCGCGCGCATGCAGACCCTGTGGGGCGATGCGCAGGTGGTGAACAAAGTGCCGGGCTGGATCGAGGGGGTGACCTCGGCCGACCTGCAGCGCGTCGCCAAGACCTACCTGACCCGCGCCAACCGCACCGTGATCGACCGCCGTCCGGCGGCGATGATGCAGGGCGCGGCCAAGCCCGCCGCCGCGCCGTCCGGCCAGCACTGAGGAGACGACCATGACGATCCATAAGACTGTGCTCGCGCTCGCCACCGCGCTGGTCCTGTTCGGCAGCGGCGCCGCCGTGGCCGGCCCCGGCGTCAAGTTGCCCGCGCAACTGCCGCCGCTGGCCGCCGACAAGGCCCTGCCGGTGCCGCAGATCGCCCAGAAGACCCTGGCCAACGGCCTGCAGGTGTGGGTGGTGCCGCGCCAGGGCGTGCCGCGGGTGGACTACGTGCTGGCGGTGCGCAACGCCGGCCTGGCCGCCGATGCGGCCGACGCGCCGGGCTTCGCTTCGTTGTACGCCGGCCTGCTGACCCAGGGCACCGCCAAGCGCGATGCCAAGGCGATCGCCGAGGCGGCGCAGGGCTACGGCGGCGGCATCGGCGCCAGCGCCGCCAACGACGGCATCCAGCTCAGCGCCAACGCGCTGCCGACCCAGGCCGAGCCGATGCTGCGCCTGCTGGCCGAAGTCGCCCAGCAGCCGACCTTCCCCGACGGCGAGGTCAAGCTGGCCCAGGCCAACGCCCTGCAGGGGCTGAAGGTCGCCCAGTCGCAACCGGGCTTCAAGGCGACCCAGGCCCTGCTCGCTACCACCTTCGGCGACCACCCGTACGCACGGGTGCAGCCGACCGAGGCGGCGATCGCCGCGGTCACCGCCGAGAAGGTGCGCGCCGAACATCTGCGCCGCTTCCGTCCCGACCGCGGCCTGCTGGTCATCACCGGCCGGATCGCGCCGGAGCAGGGCTTCAAGCTCGCCGAAGCCGCGTTCGGCGGCTGGAAGGCCGAAGGCGAGGCGATCGCCGACGCCGCGCCGGCGCGGCGCGAGGCGCCGGCGAAGCGGGTGTTCGTGCAGCGCGACGGCAGCGTGCAGTCGGCGGTCCGGCTGGGCCATCCGGCGATCGCCGCGACCGAGCCGGACTACGTGCCGGCGCAGTTGGCCGGGATCGTGCTGGGCGGCGGTTTCAGCAGCCGGCTGATGCAGAACCTGCGCGAGGACAAGGGCTATACCTACGGCGCGCGCGGCGGCCTCAGCGCGATGCGCGCCGGCGGCCTGGTCCAGGCTTCGGCCGACGTGCGCAACGAGGTCACCGGCGAGGCGATCAAGGAGTTCCTGTACGAGTTCGGCAAGCTCAACGACTACAAGGTCGATGCGCCCGAGCTGGAGGACACCAAGCGCTACGTCGCCGGCGGCTATCTGATCAACAACCAGATGCAGGGCGCGGTCGCCGCAACCCTGGCCGGCAACTGGCTGGCCGGGCTGGCCCCGGAGTTCCTCGGCGAGTACGTGCCGAAGGTGCGCGCGGTCGGCGCCGAGCAGCTGCAGGCGATGGCGCGCAAGTACTACGCGCCGAAGGACTTGTCGATCATCGTGGTCGGCGACGCCAAGGCCCTGGGCAACCAGCTCAAGCCTTACGGCGAGTTCGGCGCCAGCCCCTGATCGCGGCGGTTTGAACAGCGACGAAGCCCCGGCCGCGAGGCCGGGGCTTTTCGTTTGCGTTCGCTCAACCGTCGGCGGCCCCGGCCGCTGCGCTCAGTTCTCGCCGAACCACTTCAGCACCACGCCGACCGCGAGCGCGGCGAACAGCAGGCCGGCGGCGCCGTAGATCAGGCCGTTGAGGAAGAATCCGTGGCCGCCGGGAAAGGCGCCGACGATCGCCCCGGTCAGCGCGGCGTAGACGGCGTAGACCGGAACGAACACCAGCCGCGCCAGCCATTGGCCGCGTTCGCCGCGCTCGGGCGCGGGTTGCAGCGGCCGGCCGGTGGCGGCCCAGCGCAGCGCCATGCGCGCCAGCACGAACGGCGCGATCAGCATCGCCAGCGCTTCCAGCGCCTTGTAGCCGACCACCAGGCCGACTGCGAGCATGCCGCCGCCGATCCACATCGCAGTGTCGTCGCCGGGCGCACCAAAGCGGGCCAGGCCGGCGCCGAGGGCGAACGCGGCGACGAACACGCCGAATCCGTACAACACTTGCTTCATGCGCTCTCCTTCGAGCGGCGCGCGATCGTGCGGGCGCCGAGCCAGCTGGCCGGCAAGGGCAGCAGCAGGCCGGCGATCAACATCCACAGCGGGTGGGCGAACATCGCGTTGACCGCGATCACGGCGCAGACGATCAGCGCGCCGACGGTCAGGGCCGCGCCGCGCCGGTGCCGGCGCGAGATCAGCGCCGCGACCAGGCCGCCGGCGTAGCCGCCGACGGTCCAGCCGGCGACCACCAGGGCCAAGGCCGCGAACGGCGCGCCGGCCACGTGCGCGGCCCAGGCCGCCATGTCGTTCGGGTCGGCGCCGGGCGCGAACGGGTGCAGGCGGGCCGAGCCGAATTCGAACAGCTTCATCGTCGCCATCGCCGCCAGCATGCCGACGAGCACTGCCAGGATCGTACGTGCCATGGTCCGCGCCTCCCCAGGGTCGGTGGCCGCGAGCATCGCGCCGCCGCCGTCGCCGCGCAAGCTCCCGCTGCCGGAAGGGCTCGCGCATAATTCCCGCTTCGCCACGGAGCCCGCCATGTCCGCCGCCATCCCGTCCGCCGCCCCGCGCCTGCTGGCTTTCGCCGGCAGCCTGCGCCAGGGATCCTTCAACCGCCGCCTGATCCCGGTCCTGGCCGAGGGCGCGCGCGCCGCCGGCGCGCAGGTCACCCTGATCGAGCTGCGCGACTATGCGTTGCCGGTGTACGACGGCGACATCGAGGCCGAAGGCATGCCCGACAACGCGCGCCGGCTGCAGGCGCTGATGGCCGAGCACGACGGCCTGCTGATCAGCACCCCGGAATACAACGGTTCGATGCCGGCGCTGGTCAAGAACACCCTGGACTGGATCTCGCGGCCGCTGCCGGACGGCGTCTCCGGCACCAGCCTGTTCGCCGACAAGGTCGCCGGGATCGTTTCGGCCTCGCCGGGTCCGCTCGGCGGGCTGCGCTCGCTGCTGGTGCTGCGCGACGCGCTGGCCAAGCTCGGCCTGCTGGTGGTGCCGCAGCAGGTCGCGGTCGGCCAGGCCGGCGACAAGCTCGCCGATTACGGCCAACTGAGCGACGAACGCCAGCGCGAGGCCGTGCAGCGGGTCGGCGCGGCGGTGGTGCGGCATATCAAGGTCGTACGGGAGGGCTGAGCATGAAAGGGCAGCAACGCGAATTGAACCTGCGCTTCCTGGCCCAGCCGACCGACGTCAACTACGGCGGCAAGGTCCACGGCGGCATGGTCATGAAGTGGATCGACCAGGCCGGCTACGCGGCCGCGGTCGGCTGGAGCGGCAAGTACAGCGTCACCGTCGCGGTCGGCGGGATCCGCTTCGTCGCTCCGATCCGGATCAGCGACCTGGTCACCGTGCACACCAAGCTGATCCACACCGGCACCAGCAGCATGCATTTCGCGGTCGACGTGAAGGCGCGCGACCCGGGCCTGGACGACGGCGTGGCCGAAGAGCGCCTGTGCACCCACTGCGTGATCGTGTTCGTGGCGATGGACGCCGACGGCAAGCCGACCCCGGTGCCGACGTGGACCCCGCTGAGCGAGGACGACAAGCGCCTGGCCGAGTACGCGCTGAAGATCATGGAGCTCAGCAAGGGCATCGAGGCGACGGTCGAGCGTTACGTGCACGAGGGGTGAGGGGAGGAGGGGGCTTGCGGGTTCGCTGTGGATCGGCGCTAAAAGCAAATCCCCCGCGCTGCGGACATCGCTCGGCAACCCGCTTGCGCCGGGCGCTGGCCCCCTTTTTCAAAGGGGGCGATCGATGACGCGCTCGGTTCTCGGTGGCTCGATGCTCAGTGGCCCAGTGGCTCGGTGGCTCGGTGGACCGAAGGACCGCTTTTGCTGTTCCCCCATTTGGAAAAGGGTGAGAGCGTGCGCTTGCGAAGCGCCAGGTTCGCGCACGATCGAACGCCAGCAGGCTGTGCCTGCTGGCGTTCGATCGTGCGCGAACCTGGCGCTTCGCAAGCGCACGCTCTCACCCTTTTCCAAATGGGGGAACAGCAAAAGCGGTCCTTCGGTCCACCGAGCCACCGAGCCACTGGGCCACTGAGCATCGAGCCACCGAGAACCGAGCGCGTCATCGATCGCCCCCTTTGAAAAAGGGGGCCAGCGCCCGGCGCAAGCGGGTTGCCGAGCGATGTCCGCAGCGCGGGGGATTTGCTTTTAGCGTCCACCACGATCTCCGTCGGCCCGACACACCGACCGCCTCCATACCCCCGCGTCCGCCCCGCGCCGGCGCGCTGTGCTAGATTGCGCGCGCTTTGCATCTGGTGCCGCTTCGCCGTCCGGCGACGCGGTTAAACGGGAAGCCGGTGCGTCCGCGATGCCGCGGACCAGTCCGGCGCTGCCCCTGCAACGGTAGGCGGGTAAAGCATCGGCACGTCGGCGACGGCTCCCGGGACGCGATCCAGCGCCTCGATCCGCGCCCGCCACAGCCACTGGAGCGTCCGCTCCGGGAAGGCGCCGATGCGCCGGGTTCGTCCCGGCCCCCGCAAGCCCGGAGACCGGCCGGTGCGTATGCGGTGGACGTCGCGGAGGGCGGCGTCGCGCGCCCGTGCACCGGGTCCGTGGCCTGCCTCTGCGGTTTCGTTCGCCTCCTTCATCAGCTCCGCACAGGGCGTGCGGCGAGCGAGGCCGTCGATGCGTGTTGCGCGTGGGTTTGTCGGGCGTGGGTTCCGTGAGCGGTTTCGTGGGCACGGATTCGAAGGACTGTGGCGCGCCTTGGGCGCAGCGGCCCTGTTGCTGTTCGCCGCCGCCGCGCCGGCCAAGACCGTGTTCGGCGTGGTCTCCGAGCGTGCCGCGCCGGAAGCGGCCGAGGCCGCGCGCGAACTGTTGGCCACCCGTCCCGGCGACCGCATCGTGCTGCGCACGCCGCAACAGCTCGAAGCCCTGGACCGCGAACAACTGCGCGCACTGATCGGCGCCAGCGACGCCGTCGTCGCGGTGGCGTTGTTCGGCGAGCAAGGCGTACGCCTGCGCGAAGCGGCGGCCTGGCTGCGCCAGCGCGGCCGCGGCCCGCAGCGCCTGTACGCCTTCCATGGCGAAGCCGGCCTGACCCAGGCCAGCCATCGCGAGCGCCATGGCCTGGGCGCGTTCAGCGCCGCCGAACTGATCCGCGTCACCGCCGAGACGCCGCCGGCCGAACTGGTCCAGCGCGCCCGCGCCGACGCCTTCGCCGGCGAGTGGCTGGACCTGCGCGCGCTGTGGCGCGAGGGCGGCAGCCGCAATCTGCAGCGCAGCTACGCCTTCCTGCTCGACGGCGGCGCGGTGCCGGCGGCGCAGCCGCAGCCGGATCTGGTGCTGCGCCAGAACGGCGCGGTGGTCGCCGCGCCGGCCGCCGATACCCGGCCGTTGCTGGCGGTGCTGGATCTCAACAACGCCGACGTCGCCACCGGCGACGCGCTGTGCGCACAGGCGCAGGCGCAGGGCCTGGCCTGCCTGGGCCTGTACGCGCGCTGGGGTGAGGCTTCGCTGCAGGCGGTGCAGAACCTGCGCGCGATGCTCGGCGCGCAGCCGCTGGCCGGGCTGGTGGTGCTGCAGGACTTCGTGGTCGGCGCCGCCGAAGGCCGCGACGCGGCGACCCGCGCGATCGCCGCGCTCGACGTGCCGGTGTTCAAGGCGATCCGTCTGCTCGACCGCAGCGAAGCGCAATGGCGCTTGTCCGGCGACGGCCTGCCGGCTTCCAGCGTGCAGTATCGGGTGGCGATGTCGGAGCTGCAGGGCAGCAGCCAGCCGATGGTGCTGGCCGCGGCCGGCGCGCCGCGCATCGACCCCCTGACCGGGGTGCGCCTGCAACGGCCCGAACCGCTCGGCGGCGAGATGCGCGCCCTGGTCGAGCGCGCCCAGCGCTGGCGCGCGCTGCGCGCCAAGCCGGCGAGCGAACGGCGCATCGCCCTGATCTACTACAACCACCCGCCGGGCCGGCAGAACATCGGCGCCGACAACCTCGACGTGCCGGCCTCGCTGCACGGCATGCTGCGGGCGATGCGCGCCGGCGGCTATCGCGTCGACGACTTGCCGGCCACGCCGGAGGCCCTGCTCGACCGGATGATGCAGACCGGCGTCAACACGCCCGAGGACGGCGGCGAACTGGCGGCTATGGCGACCCAGACGACCACGCTGTCGGGCGAGGATTACCGGCGCTGGTTCGCGACCCTGCCGGTAGCGGTGCAGGGCGAGGTCAGCGACGGCCCGCTGGCGCGCCTGCAGGCCCAGGTCGCGCTGGCGCGCGCCGGACACGAGACCGGGCTCGGCGAGCGCCGGGTGCGCGATGCCGAGCGCGAACTGCTGCATCTGCTCGAAGGCATCGACCACCCCGCGCGCGACGCGGCGCTGAGCGAGTTCCGCAGCCTGATCCAGGCGCATCTGCGCTGCCTCCAGACCGAGGGCGCGGCCGCCGACGCGCCCTGCGCCGAAGCCGAGGCTTCGCAGCGCCGGCTGCTGGCGCTGCAGGTGCCGGGCCTGCGCGGCTGGGGCCGCGCGCCGGGCAAGGTGATGGTGCACGACGACACCGTGGTGCTGCCGGGCCTGCGCCTGGGCAACGTGTTCCTCGGCCCGCAGCCGCCGCGCGGCTGGGAAGTCGACGAGGAACTGCTGCACGCCAACACCCAGATCCCGCCGCCGCACCAGTACCTGGCCTACTACCACTGGCTGCGCGATGTGTTCCGCGCCGACGCGATCGTCCATATCGGCCGCCATTCGACCTACGAATTCCTGCCCGGCAAGGCGGTCGGGCTGGCCGAAGACGACTACTCGCGGCTGATCGCCGGCGACGTGCCCGGGATCTATCCCTACATCGTCGACGGCGTCGGCGAAGGCACCCAGGCCAAGCGCCGCGGCCTGGCGGTGATGGTCGACCACCTGACTCCGCCGCTGGCGGCGACGCCGCTGTACGACCGCTTGCTGACCCTGCGCCAGTTGGTCGAAAGTTTCGAGAGCAGCAGCAGCGAGCCGCTGCGCGCCCAGGCCGCCAGCGAGATGCGCGCCCAGGTCGAGGCGCTGCAACTGCGCGCCGAACTGGAAGCGAGCATGGCCGACGTGCTCAAGGTGCGCGGGATCGGCTTCGAGCAGGCCGACGACGACCTGCTCGCGCACGAGATCGGCCATTACCTGACCAAGCTGCAGGAAAAATTCATGCCGCACGGCCTGCACGTGTTCGGCCAGGCCTGGGATGCGGGCCAGCTCGACACCATGCTCGACTCGATGCGCGGCCTCGGCGAGCGCGACGCGCTGCGCGGCAAGCTGCTGGAATCGCCGCCGGCGGAAATGGCCGCCTGGCTGCACGGCCTGGACGGCGGTTTCGTCCAGCCGGGCAAGGGCAACGACCCGCTGCGCGCGCCCGAATCGCTGCCGACCGGGCGCAATTTCCACGGCCTGGACGGCGACGTGCTGCCCTCGCCGCTGGCCCAGCGCCTGGGCGCCGAACAGGCGGCGCGGGTGCTGGCGCGCAGCGACGGCCGCAGCGGCAGCGAGGGCGTGGTGCTGTGGGCCTCCGACGCGGTGCGCGACGAGGGCGTCATGGTCGGCTTCTCGCTGGCGCTGATGGGCGTGCAGCCGCGCTGGAACGCGCGCGGCATCGTCCAGGGCCTGGAGCTCAAGCCGATGCCCAAGGGCCAGCCGCGCCGCGACGTCATCGTCACCACCTCGGGCCTGTTCCGCGATCTGTACCCGAACCTGGTGCTGCTGCTCGACCGCGGCGGCCGCCTGGCCTTGGCCGCCAGCGCCAAGACCCTGCGCGCGCAGCGCCCGGAACTGGCGCCGGCCTTGGCGGCGGCGCTGGCGCCGCTGGGCGAACAGGTCGAGTACGGCGACGAAGCGGTGGCCGGCAACGGCGTCGCCCGCGAATGGCTGCAGCGCACCGATAGTTTGCGGACCCAGGGCGTGGCCTTGGCCGACGCCGGCCGCGAGGCGGCCTGGCGCATCTTCGGCGACGCGCCGGGCGCGTACGGCGCCGGGGTCAATCGACTGACCGAACGCTCCGGCGCCTGGAGCGAGCGGCGTCAGATCGGCCGCGCTTATCTCAATCGCATGGGCCATGCCTACGGCCTCGACGCCGACGGCAGCGCCGCGCATCGCGCGTTCGAGATCGGCCTGGGCCGGATCGAGCGCAGCTACCACGGCCGCGCCTCGCACCTGTACGGCCTGCTCGACAACAACGACGCCTTCGATTATTTCGGCGGCCTGTCGCTGGCGGTCGAAACCCTGACCGGACGCGTGCCGCAGGCGCAGGTGCTGTACAACGCCGATGCCGAGCGCGCCGATGTCGAGCCGCTGGAAGCGGCGCTGTTGCGCGAGTTCCGCGGCCGCTACCTCAATCCGGCCTGGATCCGGCCGCTGATGAAGCACGGCTACGCCGGCGCGCGCACGGTCAGCCAGGAATTCCTGGAAAACCTGTGGGGTTGGCAGGTGACCCGGCCGGACGTGATCCGCGGCTGGGCCTGGGACGAAGTGCAGAGCGTCTACCTCGACGACCGCCACCGCCTCGGCGTCGCCGACTTCCTCGATCGCGGCCACGCCCAGCAGGCCAAGGCGCACATGCTGGCGCTGATGCTGGTGGCGGCGCAGAAGGGCTACTGGAAGACGCCCGACGCCAACGTCGCGCGCCTGGGCGAGCAACTGGCCGCGCTGATCGCGCGCAACGGCTTGCCCGGCAGCGGCCATGCCGCGCCGGACCATCCGCTGTGGGGCTGGCTGCAGCCGCGCCTGTCGCCGGCGGCGCGGGCGCAGGTCGCCGAAGTGCTGGCGCGCGCGCGCGGCGAGCGCGGCGCGGTGTCGACCTACGCCCGCGGCGAAGCGGCGCGGGCGCGGCAGGCGGCGGTTCGGGAAGCCGCGACGGATGCGCCGAGCCAGGCCGCAGACGTCGCAGCGAACCGCCCGTCGCCGTCGGTGCCGCCGCGCAAACCGCAGCCTGCGGCCAAGCCGGCCGGATCGACGCCGAAGCCGACCGAGCCGGCGCGCGACGAACGGGTCAGCGAACTGTCCACCCTGGCGCCGGTGGCGCTGGTCCAGCGCCATCCGTTGCCGTCGGCGCTGATCGCGCTGGCGATCGCGCTGCTGCTCGGCTTCGGCCTGCGCCGCGGCCTGGCGGTGCCGTCGGCGCGGGCGCGGTGACGATGGAGCGCAGCTTGCCCTGTGCGTGCGCGGCGAAGCAGCGAGGGCCCGCAGGGCCGCGAGCGATCAAGCCGCAAGCCGGCATCGCCGCCGTTCCCCCCTTTGAAAAAGGGTGAGAGCGTGCGCTTGCGAACCGCCGGGGTCGCGCACGATCGAACGCCAGCAGGCTGTGCCTGCTGGCCGGACGGGCAGGGGGCTCTTCGCGCGGCAACGACCTCCCGAGCGCGCGCCGATGCGATCCCGCTGCCCCACCACGTCGGCATCGCGACCGGGGTGGCCGCGGGATCTATCCGATCAACGAACATGAGGTAACACGACGATGGAATGGATGACCCATTTCGACTGGCTGCACCACCTGATCGCACGGCTGCTGCCGGTGGCGATGGCGGTGTTGCTGGTGGCCTGCGGCGCGGCCCTGATCGAGGCCGGGTTGGCGATCGGCGAGCGCTGGCTGGGCCTGCGCCGGCTCGAACGCGCCGGCGACCCGGCCCTGGTCGAACGTCTGGCGCGGCGCCGCATCGAGCGCTGCGACCTGCTGGCGCGGGTGCCGCCGATGCTGGGGCTGATGGCGACCATCATCCCGCTCGGCCCGGGCCTGGCCGCGCTGGGGCAGGGCGATCCGGCCCAGTTGGCCAGCGCGGTGACGGTGGCCTTCGACGCCACCGTGCTCGGCCTGATCGCCGGCATCGCCGGGCTGTGGATCGGCCGCCTGCGCCGGCGCTGGTACGAGGAACTGCTCGAACGCATGGAGGCGGCGGCATGAGCCTGCGCGCCACCCGTGCGGCGACCCGGCGCCGGCTGCGTACCCGCTTCGACCACGACGACGAAGACCCGCGCGCCAGCCTGGTCAACCTGGTCGACGTGATGCTGGTGTTCGCCTGCGGCCTGCTCGCCGCGATCAGCGCGACCACGTCGCAACGCACTCCGGTCGAAGTCGCGCGCGGCAAGGCGATCGAACGCCCGCACCGGGGGCAGCAAGGCGCCGGGCCGGGCTACCAGGAGGTCGGCCAGGTTTACCGCGACCCCAAGACCGGCAAGCTGATCCTGATCGAGCGCTGAGCGCCGGGCTTCTTGTAGGAGCGGCGCCCCGCAGGGATTTGCTTCGATCGCAAGCCGTGCCGCCATCTCGCCCGTTTGCCGCGCCTTTGTCCTGTGCCCTGTAGGAGCGGCGTAAGCCGCGACCGCGCTGCTGCGGTCTCACGGCGTCTGTATTCGAAGGCTTCAAAAGCAAAGCTTCCGTCCGCAAGCGGCCGGGTCACTTTCTTTGTCCAAGGCGACAAAGAAAGTAACCAAAGAAAACGCCATGGCTGTTTCGGATCAAAAGCCACTATGGGACGAGGTTTGCGCAGGGCTGCTCCGCACAGGCCATCCATGGCCTGGCTGCGCACGGCCCGCATCCCTGCGGGCCGCCCTTCGGGGCTTCAGGTCTTCTCGCGAGTTCGTGGCGACGCCAAGCTCTTCACGGCAACGGCAACGGCAACGGCAACGGCAACGTCGGATGCAGCGTCGTTGTTTCTGGGTAGGAGCGGCGTCCTACGGGATTTCCTTCGGTCACAAGCCGCGATCACGGGCTGGTAACAACGGCGCAACTGACGGGGCGCGGTTGCGGCTCGTGACCGAAGCAAATCCCCGTGGGATGCCGCTTCCCAAAACGAACAAGCCGCCCGGAGGCGGCTTGTTGGGATGCGCGGTGCGGAGACCTCAGATGCCGTCGACGCGGCGGGCTTCCATGAACTTGCCGCTCCAGTAGCCGGTGTCCAGGCTGGAGACGGTGACGTCCTTGCCGGTGCGCGGGGCGTGGACGAAGCGGCCGTCGCCGAGGTAGATGCCGACGTGGTCGACCCGGCCGCGGCGGCCGAAGAACACCAGGTCGCCTTCGGTCATCGAGGCGCGGTCGATCACCGCGCCGGTCTTGGCCATCTCGCGCGAGACGCGCGGCAGCTCGATGCCCAGGGCGTTGCGGAACACGTAGCCGACCAGGCCGCTGCAGTCGAAGCCCTGGTCCGGGGTGCTGCCGCCCCAGCGGTACGGGGTGCCGAGCAGGCCCAGGGCGCGCTGCAGCAGGTTCTTGATCCGGCTCTGTTCGGCGACCGGCAGATCGGCCTTGCCCAGGTTGGCGTTCGGGCCCAGCAGGCGGTTCAGGTCGGTCGCCAGCAGCAGGGCGCGGTCGGACAGGGTCATCGCCTCCGGCAGCATGCTGCCGGCGCTGGACTCCGGCGCATCGGCCGAATCGTTGCGCAACGACGGGCCGCCCGGCAGGGCGCCCATCGACAGGCCGGTGGCGGGATCGGCGAAAGCGGGAAGGGCGCAAACCGCCAGGACGGCGGTGAGCAGGAGACGTTGGCTAGCCCGAGCGGTGCGGGTGCTCTGGGCCAGGGGAGCTTCGGGGGTAGCAGCCTGGCGGCCTTGGCGAGTGAATTGAGGCGTCACGCAGTCATCACGAAGTCGTCACCGGGGAAAGATGATGCCCGGCGCGTGCGAGACATAGGTTCAAATTTCGTTAGCTACGCGTTAACAAACACGTGATTTGATTCACATTTTTAACCCGGGCCGAACATCGTTCCCTGTTCAGGAAGCGAGGCCTCACTTCATCAGCACCCGCTTGGCGCCGCTGTAGTGATCTACCCAGTAGGGGCCGTCGAGCCGGTCCAGCCGCACCGTGCCGCCGCTGCTGGGGGCATGGACGAAGCGGCCCTCGCCGACGTAGATGCCGACGTGGCTGACGTTGCCGCGGCTGCCGAAGAACACCAGGTCGCCGGCGGCCAGGCGGGTCGGCTCGATCCGCGGCCCCTGGAAGGCGGCCAGGTCGCGCGAGGTGCGCGGCAGGCTCAGCGCCAGCATGTCGCGGTAGACGTAGTTGACCAGGCCGCTGCAGTCGAAGCCGCTGTCGGGGGTGTTGCCGCCGTAGCGGTAGGGGGTGCCGACCAGGCTGATCGCGCGCATCAGCACCGCATTGGCCGAATCCGGATCGTCGGGCTGGACGTGCGGCCAGTGCCGGGCCGGGGCGCCGGGCGGGGCCGGCTTGCGGACCAGTTCGCGGCCGCCGCCGCAGGCCGCCAGCAGCGCGCTCAGCACGGTGGCCAGGGCCAGCGCTGGCAACGGCAGCGGGCCGCGCGCTGGCGCGGGAGCGGTGTTGCCGGGATAATGCGCGGCCTTCGTCACGTCGCTAGCTTGGCGGCTAACGGCAGCGGCGACAAGACAGCGTCCCTGTCGTTTTGTGGCGGTCCGCGCATTCCTGCGCGCCGCCGTGTCCCTTTCCGACCGCCGCCGCGCGGTCTTCATCCGGATCCAGCAATGAAAATCGAGAAAGATCGCGTCGTCCGTTTCCACTACACCGTCTCCGAGCAGGGCAGCGAGCCGCTGGAGAGCTCGGAAGGCCGCGATCCGCTGGCGATCCTGATCGGCCACAACAACATCATCCCGGGCCTGGAGAAGGCCATGGACGGTCGCGAAGCCGGCGAGAAGTTCGAGGTCGACGTGGCCGCGGTCGACGCCTACGGCGCCCGCCAGGAAGGCCTGACCCAGCGCGTGCCGAAGAAGTACTTCAAGGACGCCAAGCTGAGCCCGGGCATGCAGGCGGTGCTGCCGACCAGCTTCGGCCCGCGCGCGGTCACCATCCAGAAGGTCGGCATGAGCGTGGTCGACGTCGACCTGAACCACCCGATGGCCGGCAAGGACCTGCATTTCGCGATCGAGATCGTCGAAGTGCGCGAAGCCAGCAAGGAAGAGATCGAGCACGGCCACGTCCACGGCGACGGCGGCCACCAGCACTGACCGCGTAGCGGTCGGCGTTCCGGACGGCCCGCTCGCGCGGGCCGTTCGCGTTTTTGCGGGTCGGTCCTGTCTTGTGCGGCCGGGACGGGCTACATAAGAGCCGGCTACACAGGAACCGGCTAGATAGGAACCGGCTAGATAGGAACCGCGATGCCCACCGACCCTGGCCCCGTTGCGCAGTCCCCGCCGCCGGCCTTGCCGCTGGCGCCGGTCGCCGCCGGCGAACGCCTGCAGGCCTTGGACGCGCTGCGCGGCATCGCCCTGCTCGGCATCCTGCTGAGCAACGCGCCGTTCTTCAGCGCGCCGCTGGCCGACCTGGGCGACGGCGTCGATCCGGCCCTGCGCGGGCTCGACCGCTGGGCGACGATGGCCGTGCATGTAGCGGTCCGGCACAAGTTCTGGACCGTGTTCTCGCTGCTGTTCGGCATGGGCTTCGCGGTGATGGGCGAGCGCGCCGGGGCGGCCGGGCGCGATTTCCGTCCCTTGTACCTGCGCCGCAGCTTCGGCCTGCTGGCGATCGGCCTGGCGCATGCCTGGCTGGTCTGGTCCGGCGACATCCTGGTCACCTATGCGGCATGCGCGTTCCTGCTGTACGCGCTGCGCGGGCTCGGCGCCGCGACGCAGTGGCGGCTGGGCCTGTCGCTGTACGCGGTGCCTTGCGCGTTCTTGCTGCTATTGGCCGGACTGCTGGCGCTGCCCGGAGTGGCCGACGGCGATCCGCAGGCGCAGGCGCGCGGCGCCGCCGAACGCGCGCAGGCGGTGGCGGCCTACGCCCACGGCAGCTATGCCGAGGCGACCGCGCAACGCCTGCGCGAGTTCGTCGGGCTGACCCTGTCCAGCGCCTCGATCATGGTGCCGTTGGCCTTGGGCCTGTTCCTGATCGGCGCCGGCCTGGCGCGCAGCGGCGTGCTGGCCGATCCGGCGGCGCACCGCGGACTGTGGCACCGCCTGCTGTGGGGCGGGCTGGCGAGTGGCGCGGCGCTGACCGCGGCGAGTCTGGCGATCGATCCCGCCGCCTACGGCGCGCGCCTGAGCGCGCGCACCTTCCTCGCCAGCACCCTGCACATGATCGGCGCCTTGCCCTTGGCCCTGTCGCTGGTCGCGGCGGTGGTGCTGTCGCTGGCGCGCGGCTGGCGCTGGCCGCGGCCCTTCATCGCCCCCGGCCGGATCGCGCTGAGCCTGTACCTGATGCAGTCCCTGGTCGGCACCTGGGTGTTCTACGGCTACGGCCTGGGGCTGTGGGGGCGGATCGCGCCGGCGCCGTTGTTCGCGGCGGCCGCCGGCTTGTTCGTGCTGCAGCTGTTGCTGGCGCAATGGTGGCTGCGCCGGTTCCGCTTCGGCCCGGCGGAATGGCTGTGGCGCGCCTTCACCTATTGGCGCCTGCCGCCGTGGCGCGCGGCGCGCGCCTGATCGCCGCTGCCGTCCGCCTGGCGCCGGCAGCGCAATGGCCCGCATGCGCGGGCCATTGCGTCTCGCCTGGCCGGTGGAGCCCGGCGCGTCGGGCTCAGTTGACCGAGACCGCGCTCCAGGTGCGGGCCACCGCCTTGTATTCGGCCGAGTTGCTGCCGTACAGGTCGGCCGCCGCCTGCAGGGTGCCGGTGCGCGCCTGCGGGTAGGTGGTGCTGGAGACGAAGTAGCGGGTCAGGGCGCGGTACCAGATCGCCCCGGCCTTGGCCCGGCCGATGCCGGCGATGGCGCTGTCGCCGTTGCAGACCAGCTGCGCCGGGGTGTAGCTGAAGCCCTTCGGCGTGACCGCGCCCTCGGCCAGCAGGTAGAAGAAACGGTTGCCCACGCCCGAGCTCAGGTGCGGGTCGTACTTGCCGTTCTGGCCGGTCTGCGAGGCGGTGAAGCCGCCGACCGGATAGCAGGAGAACGAGCGGCCGTCGGCGTCCTGCTTGAACATCAGGCGCAGCGCCTTGGTGTCGCCGGGATTGTTGATGTAGACCTCTTCGCCGAGCAGGTAGTCGCCCGGGTCGTTGGCGTTGCCGACGCTGAATTCGACCAGGGTGCCGAAGATGTCCGAGGTGGATTCGTTGAGGCCGCCGCTGTCCTTGATGTTGTAGTAGCCCAGGCGCGCGGTGGCGCCGGTGACGCCGTGGGCCATTTCGTGGCCGGCCACGTCCAGCGCGACCAGCGGGCGATAGGTCACCCCGTCGCCGTCGCCGTAGACCATCGCCGAGCCGGTCCAGTAGGCGTTGACCAGGTTGGTCGGGCCGTAGTGGACGTAGCTCTTGACCCCGCGGCCGTCGTTGAAGATGCCGTTGCGGCCGTGCACGTTCTTGAAGTAGTCGAAGGTCGCGGCGACGCCGTAATGCGCGTCGGCGGCGGCCGAGGCGCGGTCGGAGGTGGCGTTGTTGCCCCAGACGTTGTCGGCGTCGTTGAACGCGGTGGCCGCGCTGGTGCCGGTCTGGTTGCGCGCGTCCAGGGTCTGGCCGTTGCCGCGGGTCGGGTCGGTCAGGGTGTAGCCGCCGCTGATCGAGTTGCTGACCAGGCCGACATTGCCCAGGGTCAGGGTGCGGCCGGTGCCGTTGGCGGCGGCCGAGTGCACCCGGTCGTCTTCCTGCAGCAGCTTGCCGTTGCGCGCATCCAGGTAGTAGCTGATCAGGCCCGGCGCCGGATCGTTGCGGCGGTCGCCTTCGACGTCGACCTGCCAGGCCAGGGTCGGCTCGGTGCCGCGGGCGAAGATCACCAGACTGGCCGGGGCGATCGCGGTGACCCGGCCGTCGAACGCGGCGCCGGCGTCGATGCCGGCCTGTTCGGCGCTGATCTTCGGCTCGATCGCCGGACGGCCGAAGCTGCGCATGTTGTCGCCCTGGCTGACCGAAAGCAGTTCGCCGTTGCGCGAATGCACCACCAGGTCGCCGCCGACCACCGGCAGGCCGCGGTAGCTGCGCTCCATGCGCACGTGCTCGGTGCCGTCGCGGTCGATCATCACGTCGCGGGCGGCGAAGCCGTCGGCCGGGGCGCGGCGCACCTGTTCGGCGGCGACGGTTTCCAGCAGGCGGCGCGCGCGCTGCGCGGCGGGCGAGGCCGCGGCCTGCTCGGGCGAGGTCGAGGCGGCGAGCAGGTCGCTTTCGCGGCGGCTGCCGACCGCCAATTGCATCGACTGGGCGGCGCGGCGTTCGTGTGCGACGGTCGTATCGGCCTGCGGCGCGGGCGCAGCCTGGGCGGCGCCCGCGGCGAAGCCGGCGGCCGCGGCGGCGGAAGCGGCTTCGGAGCCGGAACGGGACGAGACGGCGAGGAGGGCGATGCCGGCGACGACGGCAGCGCTGAGCAGAGCGGTCTTGGCGTGCATGGATGGATCCCTGAGTGGTTTTTATAGGCCGCAGCCGTCCCTGCCGGCCGCGGCGGCGGTCGGTACGGGCAGTGGCGTCGGGTCCGGCGCTCCAGCGCGCAGCCGTGGCTGTGGAGATCGCGGCGCGCGTGTCGATGGACGAGTGCGACCTTAGGCGGAGCCGGCAATGTGCTTGAACGCGAAACCCGCGTTCGCGGTCACACAACGCCGCGGGCTTTTCTGTTGCCGATCACAGAACCGCGGGCGGCCCGCCACGGCGGCGCGATCGGCGGCCCGCCGCATGGCGCAAAGCCGGGCTCGGCCGGGCCGGTCCAGTCTTAGTACTATGGGGCGTGTGCCGCACGGCTCCCCGACGGCACTGGGGCCGTCGGCGCACGCCGCACGGCCGCACGACCAGACTCCGGACGGCTGAAAGGGCAGATGGGCGAAGCAGAAGTGGCTGAGGCGGAAGCGCGGACGGACCGCGGCCGCAGCGATGTGATCGTGGTCGGCGCGGGCGTGATCGGCCTGACCTGTGCCCTGGCCCTGCTGGAAACCGGACGCAGCGTGCGGGTGATCGACGCCGGCCGGATCGGCGGCGGCAGCTCGCACGGCAATTGCGGCACCATCACCCCGAGCCATGCGACGCCGCTGGCGGCGCCCGGCGTGATCGCCCAGGCCCTGCGCTGGATGCTGACTCCGGACGCGCCGCTGTACGTGCATCCCAAGCTCGACCTGCAATTGTGGGGCTGGCTGCTGCGCTTCGCCGGACGCTGCAACCAGCGCGACTGGCGCGCCAGCGCGCAGGCCAAGTCGGCCCTGCTCAACGACTCGCGCGCGCGCCTGGAGGACTGGGTCGGCCGCTACGGCCTGGTCTGCGAGTTCGACAACGCCGGCGTCGACTACGTGTTCCGCGAGCGCAAGTCGTTCGAAGGCGGCCAGTTCGAGCTCGACCTGCTGCGCGAGTTCGGGATCCAGGTGGAGGTGATCGACGGCGCCCGCTACGAGGCCCAGGACCCGGCGTTCAAGCCCGGCGTGACCGGCGCGATCCGCTTCGAGCACGACGCGGTGCTGCGCCCCGACCGCTATGTCGCCGAACTGGCGCGCACGGTGCGCGAGCGCGGCGGCGAACTGATCGAACAGTGCCGATTGCAGGAACTGCAGCGCGACGGCGCGGACTACCGCGCCGCGACCTCGTGCGGCGCGCTGCGCGCCGGCCAGGTGGTGGTGGCGACCGGCGCCTGGTCGCCGAAGCTGTCCGAACTGATCGGCCTGCGCACGCTGCCGCGCGCGATGCAGCCCGGCAAGGGCTATTCGATCACCTACGATCGCCCGGCCCTGGTGCCGCGCCGGCCGGTGGTGCTGCGCGAGCGCAAGGTCTGCGTGACCATGTGGGACAGCGGTTTCCGGCTCGGCAGCACGATGGAGTTCTCCGGTTACGACGAGAGCCTCAATCCGCGCCGCCTGGCCGCGCTGGAACGCGGCGCCGCCGAATACCTGCACCAGCCGGTCGGACCGGTGCTGCGCGAGCGCTGGTTCGGTTGGCGGCCGATGAGCGTCGACGACGTGCCGATCATCGGCGCCGTGCCCGGCCGCGACGGCCTGTGGCTGGCGACCGGCCACGGCATGATGGGCGTGAGCATGAGCGCCGGCACCGGCCAGCTGATCGCCGACCTGGTCGCCGGCCGCGCGCCGGCGATCGATCCGCATCCCTATCGACCGGAGCGTTTCGCATGAGTTCTTCCGAGCAAGCCGACGGCCGCTACGACCTGATCGTGATCGGCGGCGGTTCCGGCGGCCTGGCCGGCGCGTTCCGCGCCGCCGAATACGGCGCGCGGGTCGCCCTGCTCGAACCCGGCGCGCTCGGCGGCACCTGCGTCAACGTCGGCTGCGTGCCGAAGAAGGCGATGTGGCTGGCCGCCGACATCGCCGCCAAGCTGCGCATGGCCCAGGGCCTGGGCTTCGGCCTGCAGGCCGATCCGCAGCGACCCTGCGCGCTGGACTGGCCGACCTTCATCGTCCATCGGCAGCGCTACATCGCCAACATCCACGACAGCTACCGGCGCCGCCTCGACGCCTCCGGCATCGCGGTGTTGCCGATGCGCGCGCGGCTGGTCGACGCCAACACGGTCGAATGCGACAACGGCGCGCGCCTGAGCGCGACGCGGCTGTTGCTGGCGACCGGCGGCCGGCCGCTGCGCCCGGACATTCCCGGCGCCGCGCTCGGCGCGGTGTCCGACGATTTCTTCCAATGGTGCGCGGCGCCGGCGCGGGTCGCGATCGTCGGCGCCGGCTACATCGCGGTCGAGCTGGCCGGGGTGCTACAGGCGCTGGGCAGCCAGGTCGAGCTGTTCGCGCGCGGCGCGCGCCTGCTCGACGGTTTCGACGCCGAGCTGACCGCGCAATTGGCCGAGGACTATCGCCAGAACGGCGTGCGCCTGCATTTCGGCCACGCCGTCGCCGCCCTGGAAGGCGAGCCCGGCCGTGTGCGGCTGCGCGGCGCCGACGGTTCGCTCAGCGAGCCTTTCGATCAGGTGGTGTTCGCCACCGGGCGCCGGCCCAACACCGCCGGCCTCGGCCTGGAGCGCGCCGGGGTGGCGCTGGACGCGCGCGGCCACATCGCGATCGACGAACTCAACGCCACCAGCGTCGCCGGCATCGACGCGGTCGGCGACGTCACCGCCGACCCGCAGCTGACCCCGGTCGCGATCGCCGCCGCGCGGCGGCTGATGGACCGCGTGTTCGGCGGCCGCGACGGACGCCTGAGCCGCGAGGACATTCCCAGCGTGGTGTTCTCGCATCCGCCGATCGGCAAGGTCGGACTCAGCGAGGACGAGGCGCGGGAACGCTACGGTGACCATCGACATGGTGACAATCTGCACATCTATCGCGCCGGCTTTCGGCCGATGCTGTACGCCTTGGCCGAGTCGCCGCAGCGCAGCCTGTTCAAGCTGATCTGCGTCGGCCAGGAACGCCGCGTGGTCGGCATCCATCTGTTGGGCGAGGGGGCCGACGAAATCCTGCAGGGCTTCGCGGTAGCGCTCAAACGCGGCATCACCTTGGACGACCTGCGCGACACGGTCGCCATCCATCCCACCAGCGCCGAAGAAGTGGTGTTGATGCGCTAGCCCGGCGACGCCCGCCGCGCCGGCGCCGCCCACGCGCGCGATCCGAACCGGGGCAGCGATGAAACACAAGGAACGTCATTGGATTCTGGCCGGCGCGGTAGCCGGCATGATGGGCATCGCGGCGAGCGCCGCGGCGGCGCCGCCGGCGATGGACATCGCCGATTTGCTCAGCGTGCCGCGGCCGGACCAGTTGGTCGGCGCCAGCGACGCGCCGGTGTTGGCCTGGGTGTCGAACGAGCAGGGCGTGCGCAACGTGTGGACCGCGCGCGCGCCGGCTTTCGCGCCCAAGCGCCTGACCTCCTATGCCGAAGACGACGGCCAGGCGATCGGCCCCTTGCAGTTCAGCGCCGACGGCCGCTGGCTGGCTTATGTGCGCGGCAGCGGCCCGGATGCGGCCGGCAACAACAGCAACCCGACCAGCGACCCCGACGGCCAGGAACAGGCGGTATGGGTGGTGGCCAGCGACGGCTCGGGCCCGCCGCAACGCATCGCCGCCGGCCGCGGCATGCAGTTCGCGCCGCAGGGCGATGCGCTGCTGGTGCAAGGCTCGGCGCTGGCCTGCCATGCCTTGCCCGGAGTCCAGGCGCCGGCGTGGTGCAAGAGCGACCTGATCAGGACCCGCGGCGGCAACGGCAACGCCGGGTTTTCGCCCGACGGCAAGTCGCTGAGCTTCGTCAGCGGCCGCGGCGACCACAGCTTCGTCGGCGTGCTCGACCTGGCCGCGCGCACGGTGCGCTGGATGGGCGCGGACTTCAATCGCGACAGCCAGCCGGCCTGGTCGCCGGACGGCCGCCGCATCGCCTTCCTGCGCACCGCCGCGGCGCGCAACGGCGAAGTCTTCGACCTGACCGGCGCCAATCCGTTCGAGATCTGGGTCGCCGAGGTCGCCACCGGCCAGGCCAGGCGCGTGTTCCGCTCCAACGACACCGCCGGCGGCTACGCCCAGTTCGCCGAGCCCGATGCGCTGCAGTGGAGCCGCGACAACCGCCTGGTGTTCAGTTCCGAACAGAGCGGCTGGCTGCACTGGTACGCGCTGTCGCCCGACGGCGGCGAGCCGGTCGCGCTGAGCCGCGGCGAATGCGAGGTGGAAACCAGCGTCCTGGCCGAGGACGGTAAGTTCTTCTTCAGCGGCAACTGCGCCGACCTGGATTACCGCCAACTGTTCGCGGTCGACGCCAAGGGCGAGACGCAGACGCTGTTGACCGGTAAGCACGAGATCGCCACCGAGCCGGTCGCGGTCGCCGGCGGCCAATGGCTCGCGTTCCGCCACGCCGACGCGCGCCGCCCGACCGCGATCGCATTGGTGTCGCGCAACGGCGGCGAGCCGCGGCGGATCTTCCCGGAACAGTTGCCGGCGCGGTTCCCGATCGACCGCCTGGTCGAACCCAGCACGATCGCCCTGCGCGCCAGCGACGGCGTGGTCTCGCATGCGACCGTGTTCGAGCCGCCGGCGAGCTTCAAGGGCAAGCGCGCGGCGCTGGTCTACGTGCACGGCGGGCCGATCCGGCAGATGCTGCCGGGCTGGCACTACGGCAGCTACTACTACGCCGACTACGCCAACAATCAGTGGCTGGCGAACCAGGGCTTCGTCGTGTTGGCGCTGAACTTCCGCGCCGGCACCAACTACGGCCAGGCCTTCCGCCGCGCCGCCAAGCAGGGCCCGCGCGGCGCCAGCGAGTACCAGGACGTGCTGGCCGCGCACGCCTACCTGGCCAAGCGCGCCGACGTCGACCCGCGCCGGATCGGCATCTACGGCGGTTCCTACGGCGGCTTTCTGACCGCCTCGGCGCTGGCGCGCAATTCCGACCTGTTCGCGGCCGGGGCCGACCGCCACGGCGTCCACGACTGGCGCGAAAGCGCCAAGGGCGGCGACAACAGCGGCCTGTGGGGGCTGCGGCCGGACGAACTGGAACTGGCCTGGCAGTCCTCGCCGATGGCGCACGTGGACAGCTGGCGTTCTCCGGCGCTGCTGATCCACGGCGACGACGACCGGGCGGTGAAGTTCGGTCAGAGCGTGGAACTGGTCGAACGCCTGCGCGCGCGCGGCGCTCCGGTCGAGACCCTGGTGCTGCCGGACGAGGATCACTTCTTCCTGCGCCATGCGACCTGGCTGCAGGTGCATCGCAGTACCATGGCCTTCTTCCGCCGGCACCTGCAGTCCGGCGCCGCCGACTGAACGCCACCGCATGAACGCCGTCCCCGTACCGCCGCCGACCGAGCCCGTGTTCCAGTTGCACCGCGGCACGGCGCCGCTGCTGATCAGCCTGCCGCACGACGGCTCGCGCATTCCCGAGCCGATTGCCGCGCGCATGGTCGAGTCGGCGCGCCGCGCGCCGGACACCGACTGGCACGTCTCGCGCCTGTACGCGTTCGCGCGCGAACTCGGCGCCTCGATCCTGGTGCCGCACTACTCGCGCTACGTGGTCGACCTGAACCGGCCGCCGGACGACACCTCGCTGTACCCGGGCCAGAACACCACCGGGCTGTGTCCGGCGGTGCAGTTCAGCGGCGAGGCGGTGTACCTGGAGGGACAGGCGCCGCAGCCGGAGGAGGTCGCCGAGCGGGTCGAGCGGTACTGGCGCCCCTACCACGACACCCTGGTCGCCGAACTCGACCGCATCCGCGGCGAACACGGCCGCGCGGTGCTGTGGGAAGGCCATTCGATCCGCGGCGAACTGCCGTTCCTGTTCGAAGGCCGCTTGCCCGACCTCAATCTCGGCACCGCCGCCGGCAAGAGCTGCCTGCCCGAACTGCAGGCCGGCCTGGAACGCGCGCTGGGCGCGCAGACCGACTACGACTGGGTCGCCAACGGCCGCTTCAAGGGCGGTTACATCACCCGCCAGTACGGCGACCCGGAGATCGGCGTGCAGGCGGTGCAGTTGGAGCTGAGCCAGCGCAACTACATGGACGAGGACAGCTTCGCCTACGACGAAGCCAAGGCCGCGCGCCTGCAGCCGCTGCTGGAGGCCCTGCTGCGCGTCGCGCTGGACTCCCAGGCGGCATGACCGCAGCGGCGCGGCGCACGGGCGCAGGCCGGTGGACATGACGCCGACGGCGCCGCTGCGCCCGGCGCAAGCGCGCGCGCTGCACCTGGCCGCGCAGGGACTGCTGGCGCGGCCGCGCCGGCGCGCGCGCAAGGCCGACCTGGTGGCGGCGATCGAACGCATGCAGTTGCTGCAGATCGACACCATCCACGTGGTCGCGCGCAGTCCCTACCTGGTGCTGTTCTCGCGCCTGGGCGATTACCCGCAGCGTTGGCTGGAGGAACTGCTGGCCGAGCGCGCGATCTTCGAAGTCTGGGCGCACGAGGCCTGCTTCGCCTCGATGCGCGACTACGTCCTGCACCGCAACGCGCTGCCGCAGCGCGAGCACCATTGGGCGATCCGCAACGCGCGCAGCCACCGCGCCAGAAACGGCGCGCAGATCGAGCGCCTGCTGCAGCACATCCGCGAGCTCGGCCCGGTCAAGTCCTCCGACTTCGAACGCGAGGACGCCGGCGGCGGCTGGTGGGGCTGGAAAGACGAGAAGCGCTGGCTCGAGGCCGGTTTCGCCCTGGGCGAGCTGATGGTCGCGCGGCGCGAGAACTTCCATCGCGTCTACGACCTGGCCGAGCGCGTGGCCGGGGTCGCGGTGGCGGATTGGGACACGGCGCAGATCGCGCCCGAGGCGGTGCGCCAGGAGACCGTGCTGCGCTCGGTGCAGGCGCTGGGCATCGCCCAGGCGCGCTGGATCGCCGACTACTTCCGCACCAGGCCGCGCCTGCGCGACGCCGATCTCGACGCGCTGGTCGCGCAAGGCGCGTTGCTGCGGGTCGAAGTGCAGGGTTGGAGCGCGCCGGGCTACGTGCATCCGGCGCATGCGCCGCTGCTGGCGCAGGCGGCGGCCGGGCGCCTGCGCGCGACCCGCGCCACCGTGCTGTCGCCGTTCGACCCGGTGGTCTGGGACCGCGAGCGCGCCAGCGAACTGTTCGGCTTCGACTACACGCTGGAGTGCTACGTCCCCGAACCCAAGCGCCGCTACGGTTACTTCGTCCTGCCGATCCTGGCCGGCGGGCGGCTGGTCGGGCGCCTGGACGCCAAGGCGCATCGCGCCGCCGGCGAGTTCGAGGTGCGGGCCTTGTACCTGGAGGACGGGATCGAACCGTCCGAACGCCTGGCGGCCGACATCGCCGCGGCGATCGACGAATGCGCGCGCTGGCACGGCACACCTAAGGTGAGGCTGAGCCGCTGCCGCCCGGCCGCGTTCGCGCCCTTGCTGCGGCGCGCGCTCAGCGCCGCGGCGGCGGCTTGAGCGACGGCGGCGCGGCGCCGCCGTCCGGTCGACTGCGGCCGATCAGTCGAATGTCGATCAGTTGAATTTCGAAATCAGCACGATCGCGCCGATCAGCCCCGCCAGCGCGACCAGATTCAGCCCCAGCGCCGGCACCGCGGTGTCGTGCGGTTCGTGGCGGAACAGGGCCGCGGTCGCCGACAGGCTGCCGAACAGCCAGCAGGCGGCGGTGCACAGGATGGCCTGGCCGGTGCAGCGCAGGTCCCAACTGCCGCACTGGTCGGCGCTGGTGAAGGCGAACACCAGCATCCACGACAGCAACGGGCCCAGCAGCAGCGCGCACCAGGCCAGGATTCCGAACAACCGGGTTTGCGCCGCGGGCGGCAGGTGCATGTGCGCGGGCATGCGGAACGGGATATGCAGGCGCTCAACGGCCATGACGAGGTCCTCCGCGGCGGGGCCCGCGCGCGGCGCGGCGGGCGATGCGGCAGCTTCCGTTCATATCGATCTCCGGACCGATATCGACACGCCCAGCATGCCGCATCCGCCGCCATGGTTGCGTGAGCGTCGGACCGCAGGGATGTTGCAAAAACGAAGCGCCGCCCGGAGGCGGCGCTTGCGTCGTCGCAGCGGACCGAAGCCCGCGGGCGGACCTCAGACCTCCAGCGTGGCCAGGTCGCCCTTGGTCTCCAGCCACTGCTTGCGGTCGCCGGCGCGCTTCTTGGCCAGCAGCATGTCCATCAGCGAATGGGTCTGCGAGTTGTCGTCGACGGTCAGCTGGACCAGCCGGCGGGTGTCGGGGTGGATGGTCGATTCGCGCAGCTGCGAAGCGTTCATCTCGCCCAGGCCCTTGAAGCGGGTGACGTTGATCGCGCCGCTGAGGCCCTTCTTGCGGTCGCCCTTTTCGCGTTCGATCTTCTCCAGCAGGATCCGCTTTTCCTCTTCGTCCAGCGCATAGAACACCTGCTTGCCCACGTCGACGCGGAACAGCGGCGGCATCGCCACGAAGATGTGGCCGGCCGCGACCAGCGACGGGAAGTGGCGCAGGAACAGGGCGCTGAGCAGGGTGGCGATGTGCAGGCCGTCGGAGTCGGCGTCGGCCAAGATCACCACCTTGCCGTAGCGCAGGCCGGAGATGTCCTCCTTGCCCGGGTCGCAGCCGATCGCGACCGCCAGGTCGTGCACTTCCTGCGAGCCGAGCACGCTGCCGGAGGCGACTTCCCAGGTGTTCAGGATCTTGCCGCGCAGCGGCAGGATCGCCTGGAAATCCTTGTCGCGGGCCTGGCGCGCGCTGCCGCCGGCGGAGTCGCCTTCGACCAGGAACAGCTCGGTGCGCGAGAGGTCCTGCGAGGTGCAGTCGGCCAGCTTGCCGGGCAGGGCGGGGCCCTGGGTGACCTTCTTGCGGACGATCTGCTTTTCGGTCTTCAGGCGCGCGGCGGCGCGCTCGATCGCCAGCTGGGCGATCTTTTCGCCCAGCTCGGTGTGCTGGTTCAGCCACAGCGAGAAGGCGTCGTGGGCGGCGCCCTCGACGAAGCCGGCGGCCTGGCGCGAGGACAGCCGCTCCTTGGTCTGGCCGCTGAACTGCGGGTCGGTCATCTTGATGCTGAGCACGAAGGCGACCCGGTCCCAGACGTCTTCCGGGGCCAGCTTGACCCCGCGCGGCAGCAGGTTGCGGAAGTCGCAGAACTCGCGCAGCGCGTCGGTGAAGCCGGTGCGCAGGCCGTTGACGTGGGTGCCGTGCTGGGCGGTCGGGATCAGGTTGACGTAGCTTTCCTGGACCAGCTCGCCGTCCGGCGCCCAGGCCACCGCCCAGTCGACGACTTCGGTGTCCTTCTTAAGCTGGCCGACGAACAGGTCCGGCGGCAGCAGTTCGCGCTGGGCCTGGCCTTCGCGCAGTTCGCCGGACAGGTAATCGCGCAGGCCGTCCTCGTAGTACCACTCCAGGCGCTCGCCGCTGGCCTCGTCGAACAGCTTGACGTTCAGGCCCGGGCACAGCACCGCCTTGGCCCGCAGCACGTGCTTGATCGCGCGCAGGTTGAACTTGGGCGTGTCGAAGTACTTCGGGTCCGGCCAGAAGCGCACCCGGGTGCCGGTGTTCTTCTTGCCGACCGTGCCGACCACCTCCAGCGGCGTGGCGCGGTCGCCGTCGCGGAAGGTCATCCGGTACTCGCTGCCCTCGCGCTTGATGTGCACTTCCACCAGCTTGGACAGGGCGTTGACCACGCTGACGCCGACGCCGTGCAGGCCGCCGGAGAAGGTGTAGTTCTTGTTGCTGAACTTACCGCCGGCGTGCAGGCGGGTCAGGATCAGCTCCACGCCGGGGACTTTCTCCTCCGGGTGGATGTCGACCGGCATGCCGCGGCCGTCGTCGCCGACCTCGCAGCTGCCGTCGGCGTACAGGGTCACCTCGATGCTGCGGGCGTGGCCGGCCAGCGCTTCGTCGACGGCGTTGTCGATGACTTCCTGCGCCAGGTGGTTGGGGCGCGCGGTGTCGGTGTACATGCCGGGCCGGCGCTTGACCGGGTCCAGGCCGGAAAGGACTTCGATGTCTGCGGCGTTGTAACGACTGCTCATGAAACCTGCATCGGTAGTAAGGAGTGGCGTCCGGGCCGGCGCTGCGGGCGGCGCGCGGGCGCCGGCGGAGCGGGTCGGGCGGCGGCCGCGGCCATCTTGCCATCGGCCGGTGACGGCCGCGCATCGGCGGGGCCCGGCGCGGGGCGCAGCGAGCATGGCGACCGGCGCCAGCCGGGTCAAGCCGCGCCGGCCGCGGGCGACATTCACGCCCGCCGCCGTCTCGCCGGTTGAGACCGGCGCCACGCGGCCGCGGCCGAACCGGCGCCGGCGCGCCCGCGGGTTGATCTGGCGCAAGCCGGGCCGGCGCCGGCGCTGCGATCCTGCGCGCCGTTTCTTTCTCGCGCCACAGGAGGGCAGGGTGTCCGCCCAGGACCAGTACTTCGATCTGCAGCAGAGCTATGGCCGCTGCCTCATCCGCAAGGGCTTCATCGAGCGGTTCTACGAGATCTTCATGGCCAGCCACCCCGAGGTGGCGCCGATGTTCGAGCGCACCGACTTCCAGAAGCAGCGCCTGGCCCTGCGCCGCGGGATCAGCGTGGCGATCTTCCACGCCGCCGGCAGCGCGGTGGTCAAGCGCACCTGCGAGCAGATGGCCGACGTGCATTCGCGCCAGGGCCGCACCCCGGTGCCGCCGGAGCTGTATCCGTACTGGATCAACAGCCTGCTGCTGGCGATCCGCGAATACGACGAGCGCGCCGACGAGGCCCTGCTGGCGCGCTGGCGCCAGGCGATGAACTCGGTCACGGCGATGTTCAGCTCGCGCTACTGAGCCGTCGCCGCGGCCGTCCGGCCGGGCCCGCGGCTTGAACGGCGCCGCTCGCGGCCCCATTGTGACGGCGGATCCGGCCGCGCCGGCGCGGGTCCAGGTACTGTTCGGGCCCTGGCCGTTCAGCCCCTGGCGAGGCGGGCCCGACTAGGGTTCGCCCGACGCTGCACGGACGCGGCGCGAAGACCGGCCGGCTGGGAGCCGGGGCGCCCCGGGCGCCGCTCCCGAACCGGCCGCTCCCCATTCGTACGGAGTCACCCCATGAAGATCCGCAAGCTGCTGCTCCCCACCGTCATCGCCGCCGCATTGCTGGCCCTGGTCGCGCCGAGCGCGTTCGCGCAGCAGGATCCGCAGGCCGACAAGAAGGCCGAGGAGGCCAAGAAGGCCGAGGACGCGAAGAAGGCGGAAGCCAAGAAGAAGGCCGAGGCCGAGAAGCGCCAGAAGTCCGGCGACCGCGGCGTCGAGCCCGAGGAAGAGGGCGACCGCTGAGGTCTGGCGCCGCCTGCGGGCGGCGCCGCCCTGTCGCAGCGTTCCCGCGACCCCACCGACGCCCCGGCCCCGGCCGGGGCGTTTTCGTTTCGGCGCTGTCGGGCATGGCCTCCGGTTTCCGCGGCCCTCCCCCCGTCGTCGGGCCGGACCGGTGGCCGCTGCGGCGGCAGCCGGCTATCGTGCCCGAGGCGGCGCGCGGCCGGCCCCGGCTGCGATCGTCGCCATCGTCCCGGCCCCAGGAGAGCCCGATGGCGCTGCGCATCGTCAGACTCGGCAGCCCGCGCCAGCCCGGCGAGGGCCTGCGCATCGGCACCGTGCGGCGGCCGCCGCGCGGCGTGCCCAAGAGCGAATTCGCCTCCGGCGACTGGTACGACGTCTGGTTCCCGAACCTCGCGCCGAGCCTGGAAGTCATGAAACAGGCCCAGGCCGCCGACACCCCGACGCAGTGGAACGCCTTCGTGCGCAAGTACAAGGCGGAGATGGCCGCGCCCGAAGCCGCGCATGCGCTGGAACTGTTGGCGGCGATGTCGCGGGACAGCGATTTTTCCGTCGGCTGCTACTGCCAGGACGAGTCGCGCTGCCACCGCTCGATCCTGCGCGAGCTGCTGGCGGAGCGCGGCGCCCGCCTGGCCTGAGCCCGCGCGCCGACCCTGGGCGGGCCGCGCCGTGCTGGCCGCAAATGCCCCGTCGGACAAGCACTTGCGGCGCCTGGAACGCTCCGTGCGCACTGTCAAGCCGTGCGGCTTCACCCGACTGTCGGTAAACTACGGCTTTCCAGCGGCTGCAAAATCCATGACTCCCCTGATTTTCGTCACCGGCGGCGTGGTGTCCTCGCTTGGCAAGGGCATCGCGGCGGCCTCGTTGGCGGCCATCCTCGAAGCGCGCGGGCTGCGCGTGACGATGATGAAGCTCGACCCCTACATCAACGTCGATCCGGGCACGATGAGCCCGTTCCAGCACGGCGAGGTTTACGTCACCGACGACGGCGCCGAGACCGACCTGGACCTGGGGCACTACGAGCGCTACCTGCGCACCCGGCTCAGCCGCAAGAATTCGATCACCACCGGCCGGATCTACGAGAACGTGATCCGCAAGGAACGCCGCGGCGACTACCTTGGCGGCACCGTGCAGGTGATCCCGCACATCACCGACGAGATCAAGCGCTGCATCGTCGAGGCCACCGAGGGCTTCGACGTGGCCCTGGTCGAGGTCGGCGGCACCGTCGGCGACATCGAGTCGCTGCCGTTCCTGGAGGCGATCCGCCAGCTGCGCACCGAGCGCGGCCCGGAGCACGCGTTGTTCATGCACCTGACTCTGGTGCCGTTCATCGCCGCCGCCGGCGAACTGAAGACCAAGCCGACCCAGCACTCGGTCAAGGAACTGCGCTCGATCGGCATCCAGCCCGACGTGCTGCTGTGCCGCAGCGAGCAGCCGCTGCCGGACAGCGAGCGGCGCAAGATCGCCTTGTTCACCAACGTGCCGGAAAAAGCGGTCATCTCGGCCGTCGACCTGGACAACATCTACAAGCTGCCGCAGTGGTTCCACGAGCAGGGCCTGGACGCGATCGTCCTCGACCGCCTGCGCATCCAGGCCGGCCCGGCCGACCTGAACGAGTGGAACGAAGTCGTCGACGCCAGCACCCATCCGGTCGACGAGGTCACCATCGCGGTGGTCGGCAAGTACATCGACCACCAGGACGCGTACAAGTCGCTGGCCGAAGCGCTCAAGCACGGCGGCCTGCGCCAGCGCACCAAGGTCAACCTGAAGTGGCTGGAATCCAGCGAGATCGAGCGCGACGGCGTCGAATCGCTACAGGGCGTCGACGGCATCCTGGTGCCCGGCGGCTTCGGCGACCGCGGCTTCGAAGGCAAGGTCGCCACCGCCCGCTACGCCCGCGAAAGCCAGGTGCCGTACTTCGGCATCTGCTACGGCATGCAGGCGGCGGTGGTGGACTACGCCCGCCACGTGGTCGGCCTGGAACACGCCAACAGCACCGAGAACGACAAGAACAGCCCGCACCCGGTGATCGGCCTGATCACCGAATGGCGCACCGCCACCGGCGAGATCGAACGCCGCACCGAAGCCAGCGACCTCGGCGGCACCATGCGCCTGGGCCTGCAGGACCAGCGGATCAAGCCCGGCACCCTGGCGCGCGAGCTGTACGGCAAGGACGTGGTCGGCGAGCGTCATCGCCACCGCTACGAGTTCAACAACCGCTACCGCACCCAGCTCGAGGACGCCGGCCTGGTCATTTCGGCCAAGTCGATGGACGACCTGCTGGTGGAGATGGTCGAGTTGCCGCGCAGCGCCCACCCGTGGTTCCTGGCCTGCCAGGCGCACCCCGAGTTCCTGTCCACCCCGCGCGACGGCCATCCGCTGTTCGTCGGCTTCGTCCGCGCCGCGCGCGAGGCCAAGGCCGGCGGCAAGCTGCTGCGCGAGGTCAAGCAGTAAGCCCGCGGTGAACGACGGGCCGGCGCGCACCCGCGCCGGTCTTGTCGAGGCCGGCTTCGGCCGCCATCTGATCGACCCACGAACGCAACCGGAACTCAAGCATGAAACTCTGCGGTTTTGACGTAGGCCTGGACCAGCCGTTCTTCCTGATCGCCGGCCCCTGCGTGATCGAATCGATGCAGTTGCAGCTCGACGTCGCCGGCCAGCTCAAGGAGATCACCTCCGCGCTGGGCATTCCGTTCATCTTCAAGTCCAGCTTCGACAAGGCCAACCGCACTTCGGCCACCAGCTTCCGCGGCCCCGGCCTGGAAGAGGGCTTGAAGGTGCTGGCCGAGGTCAAGCGCCAGATCGGCGTGCCGGTGCTGACCGACGTGCACGAGTACACGCCGATGGCCGAGGTCGCCTCGGTGGTCGACGTGCTGCAGACCCCGGCCTTCCTGTGCCGGCAGACCGACTTCATCCAGAACGTGGCCCGCGCCGGCAAGCCGGTCAACATCAAGAAGGGCCAGTTCCTGTCGCCGTGGGAAATGAAGCACGTGACCGCCAAGGCCAAGGCTACCGGCAACGAGCAGATCATGGCCTGCGAGCGCGGCGCCAGCTTCGGCTACAACAACCTGGTCAGCGACATGCGCTCGCTGTCGGTGATGCGCGACACCGGTTGCCCAGTAGTGTTCGACGCGACCCATTCGGTGCAGCTGCCCGGCGGCATGGACGGCAAGTCCGGCGGCCAGCGCGAGTTCGTGCCGGTGCTGGCGCGCGCGGCGATCGCGGTCGGCGTCTCCGGCGTGTTCATGGAAACCCATCCGCGCCCCGAAGAAGCCCTGTCCGACGGCCCCAACGCGGTGCCGCTGCCGAAGATGCGCGCCTTGCTGGAAACCCTGGTCGAACTGGACCGTATCACCAAGCGCAACGGTTTCCTGGAACAGGATTTCTGACCCCGGAGCGATAGCCCGTGCGCGGCGCCCGGACGGCGCAGCCGCGTCTGGGCTATCGTTCGCCGGTTGGCCTGCGCCACCCCCTTCCCCTTTCCCATTCCGACCGCCCCCGACATGAGCACGATCACCCAGATCCACGCCCGCGAAATCCTCGACAGCCGCGGCAATCCGACCCTGGAAGCCGAAGTCACCCTCGCCGACGGCAGCTTCGGCCGCGCGATGGTCCCGTCCGGCGCCTCGACCGGCAGCAAGGAGGCGATCGAGCTGCGCGACGGCGACAAGACCCGCTACCTGGGCAAGGGCGTGCGCAAGGCGGTGGAGAACGTCAACACCGTCATCGCCCAGGCCCTGAAGGGCATGGACGCCACCGACCAGGCCGCGCTGGACAAGCGCATGATCGACCTCGACGGCACCGAGAACAAAGCCCGCCTCGGCGCCAACGCGCTGCTCGGCGTGTCGATGGCCAATGCGCATGCGCTGGCCGCTTCGAAGAAAGTGCCGCTGTGGAAGTCGCTGGCCGGCGACCGCGCGCCGGTGCTGCCGGTGCCGATGATGAACATCATCAACGGCGGCGCCCACGCCGACAACAACGTCGACCTGCAGGAATTCATGATCCTGCCGGTGGGCGTGAGCAATTTCGCCGAGGCGCTGCGCGCCGGCGCCGAGGTATTCCACGCGCTGAAGTCGGTGCTCAAGGGCCGCGGCCTGAGCACCGCGGTCGGCGACGAGGGCGGCTTCGCCCCCGACCTGCGCAGCAACGAAGAAGCGCTGGAAACCATCCTCGAAGCGATCGGCAAGGCCGGCTACAAGGCCGGCGAGGACATCCTGCTCGGCCTCGACGTCGCCTCGACCGAATTCTTCGACAACGGCAAGTACCACCTGGTGGGCGAGGGCAAGCGCCTGAGCAGCGAGCAGTTCGTCGACTTCCTCGCCAACTGGGCCGCGCAGTACCCGATCGTGACCATCGAAGACGGCATGGCCGAGGACGACTGGGCCGGCTGGAAGCTGCTGACCGAGAAGATCGGCAACAAGGTGCAGTTGGTCGGCGACGACCTGTTCGTGACCAATCCGAAGATCTTCAAGGAAGGCATCGACCAGCACGTGGCCAACGCCATCCTGATCAAGGTCAACCAGATCGGCACCCTGACCGAGACCCTGGAAGCGATCGCGATGGCCGACGCGGCCAAGTACGCGGCGGTGGTCTCGCACCGTTCCGGCGAAACCGAGGACACCACCATCGCCGACATCTCGGTCGCCACCACCGCGACCCAGATCAAGACCGGCTCGCTGTGCCGCAGCGACCGCGTCGCCAAGTACAACCAGCTGCTGCGCATCGAAGAGCAGCTCGGCGCGGCCGCACGCTACGCCGGCCGCGACGCGTTCGTGTCGCTGCGCCGCTGATCGCGACGGAGACGCCGGAGCATGCGCTGGGTGCGGGTCTCGGTGGTGGCGCTGCTGGCGCTGCTCGCCCTCCTGCAGTACCGGCTGTGGTGGGCCGGCGACGGGCGCGGCGGCAGCGTCGCCGCGCTGCAGGCCCAGGTCGACGGCCAGAGCCGCGAGAACCAGGGCCTGCAACAGCGCAACGCCGCCCTCGCCGCCGAAGTCGAGGACCTCAAGTCCGGCGAGGCGGCGGTCGAGGAACGCGCGCGCAGCGAGCTGGGCATGATCAAGCCCGGCGAAACCTTCTACCGGGTGGTCGAGGCCAAGCCGCAAGCGCCGGGGCCGAACGCGGCCGCGGCGGTGAGCGCGGTGCAGGGCGGCGCCGCGCCGGCCGATTCGGCCGACTCCGCCGAGCCGAGCCTGGAAGAGCAGGTCGACGAGCCGCCGGGCGAACTGCCGGCGCCGGAACCGCAGCCGTCGCCGGCGCAGTGACGCCGGCGGCAGCGTCCCTCCGTACCGTTCCTTTTCGAGTCAGCGCATGATCTGGGCCGTCCTTCCCGCCGCCGGCCGCGGCCAGCGCTTCGGCGGTCCGACCCCGAAGCAATACCTGCACGCAGCCGGCAAGCCGCTGATCGAGCACGCTTTGCGCGCATTGCTGGCGCATCCGCGGGTCGGCGGGGCGATGGTCGCGTTGGCGGCCGACGACGCCCTGTGGCCGGGCTGGAGCGAACTGCTCGGCAAGCCGGTGCTGCGTTGCATCGGCGGCGGCGAGCGCGCCGACTCGGTGCTGGCCGGCCTGCGCGCCTTGCCGGCGCAGCTCGGCGACGACACCCTGGTGCTGGTCCACGATGCGGCGCGGCCGAACCTGCGCGGCGCCGACCTCGACGCGCTGATCGCCGCGGCGCAGGCCGACCCCGCCGGCGCCATTCTCGGCGCGCCGCTGCGCGATACCCTCAAGCGCGCCGGCGACGGCCGCATCCTCGCCACCGAGCCGCGCGACGGCCTGTGGCGCGCCTTCACCCCGCAGGCCTTCCGCCGCGGCGCCTTGACCGCGGCCCTGGCCCAGGCCGCCGCGGACGGCGCGATCGTCACCGACGAGGCCAGCGCGATGGAACGCATCGGCCTGCGCCCGCGCCTGGTCGAGGGACGCGAGGACAATCTCAAAGTCACCACGCCGGCGGATCTGGCGTTGGCGGAGTACCTGCTGGGCAAAGCCTGACCGCCGAGGAGTGAGCGCAGAGCAGCGAGGAGTGAGCAGAAGCGCGAGCCGGCTCTCGACCTATTGACCTCTGCATTCGCTCGCTCCTCACTCCTCTTCGCTCACTCCTCGAACTCAGGAATTTCCATGAACATCCGCATCGGCCAAGGCTACGACGTCCACGCCTTCGGCGACGGCGACCACGTCATGCTCGGCGGAGTGCGCGTGCCGCACGACCGCGGCGTGCTGGCCCATTCCGACGGCGACGTGGTCCTGCACGCGCTGTGCGACGCCATGCTCGGCGCGCTGGCGCTGGGCGACATCGGCCGCCATTTCCCGCCCAGCGACGAACGCTGGCGCGGCGCCGACAGCCGCCAGTTCCTGCGCCACTGCAACGCGCTGATCGGCGAGCGCGGCTACCGGGTCGGCAACGCCGACGTCACCGTGGTCTGCGAACGGCCCAAGGTGGGCCCGCATGCGCAGGCGATGCGCGAGGCGATCGCCGCCGACCTGGGCATCGCGGTCGACGCGGTCAGTGTCAAGGCCACCACCACCGAACAACTGGGCTTCACCGGCCGCCGCGAAGGCATCGCTGCGATGGCGGTGTGCCTGCTGGTTGCGGCATGAGCGAGCGCGACGATGCCGTGGCCGGCACGGCCGAGGAGCCGGCGCTGCCGCGCGCCCACGGCGCGGCGGTGCTGCGCGCGCGCCTGCGCGCGCGGCCGGAGGACTTCCGGGTCGAGGAGTTGCCGGGCTTCGCCGCCAGCGGCAGCGGCGAGCACCTGCTGCTGACGATCGAAAAGCGCGGCATGAACACCGCCTTCGCCGCCAAGCGCCTGGCCGCCTGGGCCGGCGTCGGCGAGGTCGCGATCGGCTACGCCGGGCTCAAGGACCGCCACGCGGTCACCGTGCAGCGCTTCAGCGTGCACCTGCCGAAGCGGGTCGCGCCGGACCTGGACGCGCTGCAGAGCGACGAGCTGCGCGTGCTCGACTGCCAATGGCACGCCAAGAAGCTGCCGCGCGGCGCGCTGGCCGGCAACCGCTTCGTGCTGACCCTGCGCGAGCCGGCCGGCGAGCGCGAGGCGATCGAGGCGCGGCTGCGCCGGATCGGCGAGCAGGGCGTGCCGAACTACTTCGGCGAGCAGCGCTTCGGCCGCGACGGCGACAACGTCGCCAATGCGCTGGCGATGTTCGCCGGACGGCGGGTGCGGCGCGAGCAGCGCAGCCTGCTGCTGTCGGCGGCGCGTTCGGAACTGTTCAACCGCGCGCTCGCCGCGCGGGTGCTGGACCGCAGCTGGAGCGGACTGCGCGACGGCGCGCCGCTGGCGGGCGAGGTCTGGGCCCTGGCCGGCAGCCGCAGCGTGTTCGGCCCGGAGCCCTGGAGCGAGGATCTGGCCCAGCGCCTGGCGGCCTTCGACATCCATCCCAGCGGACCGCTGTGGGGGCGCGGCGCCTTGCGCAGCCGCGACGAGGTGGCGGCGCTGGAATCCGATGCGCTCGGCGACCCGCAGGCGCTGGCCTTGCGCGCCGGGCTGGAGGCGGCCGGGCTGGAACAGGAGCGTCGCGCCTTGCGCCTGCGCCCCGACGCGCTGAGCTGGCGCTGGTGCGAGGACGGCGCGCTGGAAGTGTGCTTCGCTTTGCCCGCAGGCGCTTACGCCACCGTGGTCCTGGCCGAACTCGGCGAACTGCATTCCGGCGTCGCGGGCTGAGCGCGCCGCGCCGCCGCAACCCCTACGCCTACCGCTCGTCGGCTTGCAGCCGAAGGCACTGGAACGCCGGTCCGGCCGGCGTATAAGCCGGAAGTGACAGCCGGCAGGGGCCGGTTGCCGTCCGGCCGCCGGGCGTACCGGGACCGGACTCCACCGCGTCAGGGAGCCTGGTCATGAACGCTACCGTGCGTGTCGCCGTCCTGTCGTTGTCGATCCTGGGCCTGGCCGCCTGCGCCGGCACCCAGACCAAGAGCACTTACGCCGAGCCGGCCAGCGCGCCGCGCGAGCCTTCGCCGATGTCGCGCGACGAGCGCTACATCGCCACGATCGAGCGCATCGCGCGCAATCGCGGCATCGATGTGGTGTGGGTCAATCCGCCGGCGCGCGAGTCCGCCGGGGACGAATGAATGCGCCAGGGACGGAGGGGGTTAAACACGTTTAACTCCCTGCGTGCCTTCAACGCCGGCGCGGCGCCAGCAGCACCAGCACCGCGCCGGTGCCGCCCTGCGCGGGCGGCGCGGAATGGAACGCCAGCACGTCGGCGCGCTGGCGCAGCATCCGGTCGACCAGATTCTTCAGCACCGGCACGCCGCGGCTGTCGACGTAGTCGCCGCCGCTGCCGCTGCGTCCCTTGCCGTGGATCAGGCGCACGCAGCCCAGGCCCTGCTCGCGCGCGTCGTGCAGGAAGGCGCGCAGCAGCTGCTCGGCCTCGCGCACGTCGCTGCCGTGCAGGTCCAATTCTTCCTGGGCCGAGATCTCGCCGCGGCGCAGGCGCGCGAATACCCGCGGCGGCACTTCGTCGCGGCGATAGCTGAGCGCATCGCCGGCTTCCAGCAGGCTGTCTTCCAGGGCGTGGCGGAACTCCTCGCGCGCCTGCGCTTCGTCGCGCTCGGCCATGCGCGCGCGCGGCCGCGGCTTGGGCGCGGCCGGCGGCGGCGTCGCGTCGGGCAGGCGCCGCACCTCGCCGATCGCGGCCCGGAACAGGGCAGCGTCGTCGTCGGAGTCGTCGTCGGGGCGGTCGGGGGGCGGGCTCATGGCCACAGGATAAAAGCCCCGGCCCTTCCTTGGGACCTGCGACCCGTCGGTATCGGGCCGTCACCGGGGAAAACCGCACGCGGCGCGCGCCGGACAGCCCCAGGCGCGCCTGAGCGCCGCTGCGTCTGCGACACCGCATCGGCACAGTTCAGCATGCGTCGCAGCGGCGCCGGCGCCGCGCCTGTCAGAACAGACAGGTCCGAAGAAAATAGGGACGGAGGGGGTTAAGAGGACTTAACCCCCCCTCCGTCCCTGGTTTCACAGCGTGATCAGGCCCAGCGCGACCGCGCGCGCGCAGGCGGCGCGGCGGCCCTTGACCCCGAGCTTGCGCGAGGCCTGCTGCAGGTGGAAGTTCACCGTGCGCTCGCTGATCCGCAGGATCATCGAGATCTCCCACGAGGTCTTGCCGACCGCCGACCAGCGCAGCACCTCGCGCTCGCGTTCGCTCACGGTCGGCAACGGCTGGCGCTGGCGCAGCAGGCGGTCGATCGCGGCCTGCATGCAATTGACGAAGTACACCGCCGAGGCCACGGTCGGCAGCATCTCGCGCGGGTCGAACAGGGCGTTGTGGGTAAAGGTCATGAACGACCAGCGCATGCCCGGCGACCAGCTCGGCACGGTGATGCCGCCGCGCAGGCCGTGTTCGCCGGCCATCTCCAGGGTGCGGCGGGTGCGCTGCATCAGGTACACGCGCGGGCGCAGCTCGTAGCTGGTTTCGCCGCGCGCGTTCCACGACGCCGCCGGCAGGCCCTCGCGGGCCTGGATGATGCGCGGGTCGGTGCGTTCGGCCTGCGCCCCGGCCAGCGCCGGATAGGTCTTGGACCAGTCGCTGGCGAAATCCTCGAAAAAGAAGAAATCGTTGCCCGGGACCGCGGCATGGCCGGGCAGGAGCGAGGGCTCCTGCAGTTTCATCGCATAGCCATGATGCTGAAACCCGAGCGCCTTGGTATAGGCGCTCGTCGCCGATTTCACTTCGTCCAGCGATCGGGCGCGGAACACGCGCTCGATATGTTCCCAGTACTGCATGCCTTGCCCTGCATTCAGACCGTACGGCGGCCATCTTACCGCCCAATGGCCGGCCGAACCGCCGTGCCGGATCGGGTATGATTCAGCCTTTCACCGCGGAATCCCCATGCGCGTATTGGTCAGCAACGATGACGGCGTCGACGCCCCGGGCATCCGCATCCTGGCCCAGGGCTTGCGCGACGCCGGTCACGAAGTGCTGGTGGTCGCCCCCGACCGCGATCGTTCCGGCGCCAGCAATTCGCTGACCCTGGACATGCCGGTGCGGGTGAACAAGATCGACGATTCGACCTGGCGCGTCTACGGCACGCCCACCGACTGCGTGCATGTGGCGATCACCGGCATGCTCGAGGTCGAGCCGGACATCGTCGTCTCCGGGATCAACAACACCGCCAACCTGGGCGACGACGTGATCTATTCCGGCACCGTCGCCGCGGCGATGGAAGGGCGCTTCCTCGGCCTGCCGGCGGTGGCGATGTCGCTGGCCACCGCCGACCACGTCGGCCGCCATTACGAAACCGCCGCCCGCGCCGCGGTCGAGATCATCGCCCGCCTGCGCACCGACCCGCTGCCGGCCGACACCATCCTCAACGTCAACGTGCCGGACCTGCCCTGGAGCGAGGTCGCCGGCTTCGAGGTCACCCGGCTCGGCAACCGCCATCGCGCCGAGGCCTGCATCCCGCAGCAGGACCCGCGCGGCCGCCAGTGGTGGTGGATCGGCGCCGCCGGCCCCGAGGCCGACGCCGGCGCCGGCACCGATTTCCACGCCGTGCGCACCGGCAACATCTCGATCACCCCGATTCATGTCGACCTGACCCGCTATCAGGCGCTGGAACAGGTCGCCAGCTGGGTCGGCGGCCTGGCCGCCGCGCTCGAGCCCGAGGCCGGCGTCGCCGCGGAGCCCGGCGCATGATCCAGCGCATGCGCCTGCAGCCCGAGGCGATCGGCAGCGGCCTGACCTCGCAGCGCGTGCGCGACCGCCTGGTCGAGCGCCTGCGCGAGGCCGGGATCCGCGACGAGCGCGTGCTCAACGCGATCCGCACCGTGCCGCGCCATCTGTTCGTCGACGAAGCCCTGGCGATGCGCGCCTACGAGGACACCGCGCTGCCGATCGGCCACGGCCAGACCATCTCCCAGCCCTGGGTGGTGGCGAAGATGACCGAGGCCCTGCTGGCCGAACGCGTCCCGGCCAAGGTGCTGGAGATCGGCACCGGCTCGGGCTACCAGGCCGCGATCCTGGCCGCGCTGGGGCTGGAAGTGCATACCGTCGAGCGCATCGGCGAGCTGCTGCGCACCGCGCGCAAGCGCTTCCGCCAGCTCGGCCTGAACGTGCGCAGCAAGCACGACGACGGCCGCATCGGCTGGCCCGAGAACGGCCCCTTCGATGCGATCATCGTCACCGCCGCGGCGCCGGCCCTGGTCGAGGCGCTGACCGAACAGCTCGCCCCGGGCGGCACCCTGATCGCGCCGGTCGGCGCGGCCTCGTCGCAATCGCTGCTGCAATTGCGCAAGGACGCCGACGGCAACCTCAGCCAAACCTCGCTCGCGCCGGTGGTGTTCGTGCCGCTGTTGTCGGGCATGATCGACTGACCCCCGCAGCCGACCCTCTATGGCACTGAAGATTTTCGGGCCGCTCTACGAGCGCGCCATCACCTGGGCCCGCCACCGCCATGCGCCGGCCTACCTGACCGGCCTGAGCTTCGTCGAGGCGATCATTTTCCCGATCATGCCCGAGGTCATGCTGGCGCCGATGTCGGTGGCCCAGCCCAAGCGGGCGTTCTGGTTCGCCACCTTGAGCATCGTCGGCTCGATGGCCGGCGCCCTGGTCGGCTATTTCCTCGGCCACTACGCTTTCGAGGCGCTCAAGCCGATGTTCGCCGCGCTGGGCATGCTGCCGGCGATCGAGTCGGGCATCGCCACGGTCCAGGCCAAGATGGCCGAGTCGCCGTGGGCGGTGTTCTTCTTCCTGGTGCTGGGCGGCTTCATGCCGATCCCGATGAAGGTGTTCACCTGGGCGTCGGGCATCGTCGGCGTGCCTATGCTGCAATACGTGCTGAGCATGCTGATCGGCCGCGGCAAGCGCGTGTACCTGCTGGCGCTGGCGATCCGCCTCGGCGGCGAGCGCGCCGAGGCGACGCTGCGGCGCTACATCGAGCCGATCGGCTGGATCGCCACGGTGCTCCTGGCCGCGGCGGTGGCCTGGCTGGTCTGGCGTTCACAACACTAAGCCGCGCCGGACGCGACACTGTCGCCGGCGGCCGCAATCAGGAACGAATGCGCGCGAACCGAGGCGCAGCAAGAGGACGAGCATGAGCGAGACGACCCGAACCCCGACCCTGGCGATGGCCGCCTGCTTGTTGGCTACGCTTGCCCTGATCGGTTGTTCGAGCACGGTCGTCCGCGAACCCTCGCGCGGCGGTTCCAGCCGTCCCGGCGCGCGCCCGCCGGCCTCGCGTCCGTCGCCGCGCCCGTCGACGCCGAAGTACGGCGCCACGGTCACCGTGCAGCGCGGCGAAGGCCTGTACCGCATCGCCACCAACCACGGCATCGCGATGAGCGACCTGGCGGCCTGGAACGGCCTGTCGGAGCCGTACAACCTGTATCCGGGCCAGCGCCTGCGCCTGTATCCGCCGGGCGGCCGCACGCCGTCGGCCGGTTCGGGCTCGCCGTCGGCTTCGACCGGCACCGCGCCGCCGCGCACCGCGCCGGCACCCACGCCCGCGGCGCCGGTCAGCAGCGGCATCCGCTGGCGCTGGCCGGCCGACGGTCCGCTGCTGGGCCGCTACGTCGCCAACGAGCCGACCAAGCAGGGCGTCGACATCGGCGGCGCCAGCGGCGCGCCGGTGCGCGCGGCCGCCGACGGCGTCGTGGTCTATTCCGGCACCGGCCTGGTCGGCTACGGCGAGCTGATCATCGTCAAGCACAACGAACAGTGGCTGTCGGCCTACGGCCACAACCGCAAGCGCCTGGTCAACGAAGGCCAGCTGGTCAAGGCCGGCGACCAGATCGCCGAGATGGGCCGCAGCGGCGCGGCGCGCGACATGCTGCACTTCGAGGTCCGCTACAACGCCAAGCCGGTCGATCCGCTGCTGTACCTGCCGGCGAAATGACCCGCGGCGGGCCGATGCCGCTGCGACCGTACTTCACCGACGACGACGGCTCGTTGCCGGAAATCGAATTGCACTATGCCGACGCCGAGCGGTTGGTCGCCTCGTTCGTCTACCTCTACTCGTTGCCTGGGATGCGCGACATGACCCGCAGCGATCGCTTGTGGGATCTGCGCCAGGAACGGGAAGCCGGGTTTGTCGGGCCGGAAGACTCGAGACGGGTAGTGAGCGGAGAGGTGTCGGCCTTCCATCGACTGCTCGAAGGGCTGCGCGTGGGCGACCGCCCGTTGCCGGCGCTGGGCATCTTCGTCGATACAGATCTGCTGGTGCTGGACTACCGCATGGGCGCCGAGTGGGGCGATGCCGAGATTTTCGCGCTGATGAGGCTGCTCGCCGAGCTGCGTCGACGCGGCGCCCGTATTGCGGTCCCCGGTTGGGGCGCGGACGGTGATTGCGCGTTCCGCATGGCGGTGGATGAGGCGGCCACTGCCGTGTGAGCAGTGAACCAGGGACGGAGGGGGTTAAGCGGGCTTAACTCCCTCCGTTCCTTTCGCGGCGCGGCTGAGGCTTGCTGCAGGAGCGCCATGCCGCTCATGGCCGCGGCGGAGGCGGGTCGAACTGGCGGTCCACCGCGACGTAGCGGTAGTCGCCGGCGATCAGGTTCAACAGCAGGCGCGACTTGGGCGAGTAGGCGATACGCACCCGGTCGCCGGGCTCGACCGCGTCGTAGCAGCCCAAGGGTACCGAGAAACCGAGCGGCTGCTCCGCATCTTCGCCGTCGATCGCGCTGCCGTCGACAGCACTGCTGTCGACAGCGCTGCCGTCGAAGGCGATGTAAAGGCGATAGATCGGCGGCCAGGTCTCGCCGTCGTCGTGGACCGTCACCCCGTCGATGCGGCCCTCGCGCCACAGCTTGACTCCGGCCGCGACGTCCTCGCGCAAGCTCATCTCGTCGTAATAGATCGACAGCGCGAACACGAACAGGAACAGCGTCGCCGCGCCGACCATCGCGAACACCCACCACTGGCGCATCTCCGGCTCGAACACGAAGCCCGGCACGAAGCAGGCCAGGCATCCCAACGGCATCGAAAAGAACACCGAGGCGGGCCAGCGCAGCTCCTGCTTGGAACGCAGGTACTCGCGTTCGCGCGGGTCCAGGGGCGCGCGTTCGTCGCCAGCGGCGGGGGACGGGTCCATGTGCGCCTCCATGCGCGGCCGCCGGCGGCGGCCGAGTGGGCTTGGTTATAGCCGCCGCGGCGCGGCGGCGCCATCCGGGGGCGCCCCTTGGGGCGGCTTCTGGCAGAGCGAGGTCCCGCGCCTGAAATCGCCGCCCCAGGTGCGGAAGCCGGCGGTGTCGACGTGGAGGTGGCGGCGGTCGTAGAAGCCCAGGCCGAAGCCGGCCGCCGCGCCGCGCCGGCGCCAGAACCCGCACAGCGCCCGCACCGGCGCGTCGGCGGCGAGATCGAAGTCGTAGGCGCCGCCGTGGCGATGGCGGCTCAGCCGGCTGCCGCCCTCGCAGCGGTTGAAGCGCTCGTCGCGATAGGCCGATTGCACGGTGGCCCCGTTCAGCCAGCCCTGCGCACGCAGTTCGCGGATCAGGCGCAGGCTGGGCACGGTCGCCGCCCACAGCGTCCGCGGCGGCACGACGAACTCGTCGACCCCGCAGCGGCGCCAGTGCCGGCCGCTGCGCAGCAACTGGCGCAGCGGCAGCACGTCGGCCACGCCGTCGGTGCGTAGAAAGGCGCGGTAGGCCTCGGCCTGCGCGCGATGGCCGCGCGCCAGCCAGGCCTGGTAGCGCTGTTCGGGCGTGTCGCTGCCGTCGCGGCGCAGCGACAGGGACATGGCGACCGCGGCCGCCAGCAGCGCGACGACCAGGCGCGCGCGACCGGAGGGCGCAAGCGCGCGGCGCGAAGGACCGAGCGCGCCGGATTCCCTTCCCTGGGTCATGCCCGGCCTATGCGCCCAGGACGAAGCCCGCGACCACCCGTCGGCCTTCGCCGGCGAGCACGTTGAAGGTCCGCGCCGCGGCGGCGTTGGTCATGCTTTCCAGGCCGATCCCGCGGCCCAGGCAGGCGGCCAGGGTGGCCGGCGGCGGGAACGCCTGGCTGGCGCCGCAGCCGAGCACGATCAGCTCCGGCTGCAGCTCGAGCAGGGGGGCGAGGTCTTCGATGCTCAGCGTGCGTACGTCGCCGACCGCCCAATCCTCGATCAGCCGGTTCGGCGCCAGCACGAAGCTGCGCTCGAGCCGGCGGTCGTTGACCAGCGCGACCCGGCCGTCGGCCCCGCGCAGGAAGAACTCGTGGTCGGGGGTTTCGAGTGAGAGGAGCATGAGCGTCGGGAATGGGGAGTCGGGAATGGGGAATCGTCAAAACCAAAGCCGGGTAAGGCGTGAGGCGACCCGGGGGGCAGAACCGGCTTCTGCCGATTCCCTCACCCCATTCCCGATTCCCGGCCTTCAGGCCCGCGGCAACACGATCTGGCGCCGTTCCTTGCTCGGGCGGTACAGCACGGCGGTGTGGCCGATGCGCTGGACCAGGGCCGAGCCGGTGCGTTCGGCGATCTCAGCGATGAGTGAGTCGCGGGCCTCGCGGTCTTCGGCGCCGACCTTGACCTTGATCAGCTCGTGGTGCTCCAGGGCCAGGTCGATTTCGGCCACCAACGCATCCGTCACGCCCTTGCCGCCGACCTGGAGCATGGCCTTGAGATCGTGGGCCTGTCCGCGCAGGAAACGGGTCTGGGCGGAGGTCAGCAGGGTCGGCATCGGGTCACACGAACGGAGTAGAAAGGTCGCTCAGGGTATCATGGCGCCCCCAAACCCCACCGGGACGGCCGCCCGCCCATGGCGACCCGCAGCAAATCCAGCCATCGCTGGCTCAAAGAGCACTTTTCCGACCCCTTCGTGAAGAAGGCCAAGGCCGAGGGCCTGCGCTCGCGCGCGGCCTACAAGCTGGAGGAGCTGGTCGAGCGCGACCGCCTGCTGCGGCCGGGCATGGTGGTGGTCGACCTGGGCGCCGCCCCGGGCGGCTGGTCGCAGTGGGTCCGGCAGGAACTGGACCGGCTGAATCCGAAGCAGCCCGGCCGGATCATCGCCCTGGACATCCTCGACATGCCCGGCCTGGCCGGGGTCGAATTCCTTCATGGCGATTTCAGGGAGGATGCGGTGTTATCGCAGTTGGAAGCCACCCTGGGCGGGCAGGCGGTGGACCTTGTGCTGTCGGACATGGCCCCCAATATGAGCGGTGTGGATGCGGTGGACCTGCCGCGGGCGATGCACCTTTCGGAGCTGGCGATGGATTTCGCCGACCGGCACCTGAAGGTCGACGGTACGTTCCTGATCAAGCTGTTCCAGGGCGTCGGCTTCGACGATTACGTGCGCGAACTGCGCCGACGCTACGCCAAGGTCTCGATCCGCAAGCCGGCGGCCTCGCGCAAGCGGTCGCCGGAGGTGTACGCACTGGCGCAGGGCAAACGCGCAACGGCCGCATGACGGCAGGTGCCGGACGCGCGCCGGTGTGACAATCTGGGCAATCTGGCGGTACCCGCCGGCGCACGAGGCGTCGGAGGACACGAGGCCCCGCGGGGCCGCAGGGTAGGAAATAAATGAACGATTTGGCCAAGAATCTGCTGCTTTGGGTGATCGTCGCCGTCGTGCTGATGGTGGTGTTCCAGGCGTTCGGCCCGCGCACCCCCGGCGCCGATGTGCTGGCCTACGACCAGTTCATCAACCAGGTCCAGTCGGACAAGATCAAGGAAGTGAAGATCTCCGACGACGGCACCACGATCACCGGCACGCGCAAGGACGACACCAAGTTCACCACCTACAGCACGCGCGACCCGTACCTGATCAACGACCTGATCAACCACAAGGTCGTCACCGAGCAGACCCCGCCGTCGAGCAGCCCCTCGCTGATCATGATCTTGGTCAACGTGCTGCCGTGGCTGCTGTTCATCGGCATCTGGGTGTACTTCATGCGCCAGATGCAGCAGGGCGGCAGCAAGGGCGCGATGAGCTTCGGCCGTTCGCGGGCCAAGCTGCAGGGCGAGGACCAGGTCAAGGTGACCCTGGCCGACGTCGCCGGCTGCGACGAGGCCAAGGAAGAAGTCGGCGAACTGGTCGAGTTCCTGCGCGACCCGTCCAAGTTCCAGAAGCTCGGCGGCAAGATTCCGCGCGGCGTGCTGATGGTCGGCCCGCCGGGCACCGGCAAGACCCTGCTCGCCCGCGCCATCGCCGGCGAGGCCAAGGTGCCGTTCTTCTCGATCTCCGGTTCCGACTTCGTCGAGATGTTCGTCGGCGTCGGCGCCAGCCGCGTGCGCGACATGTTCGAGCAGGCCAAGAAGCACGCGCCCTGCATCATCTTCATCGACGAAATCGACGCCGTCGGCCGCCATCGCGGCGCCGGCCTGGGCGGCGGCCACGACGAGCGCGAGCAGACCCTCAACCAGTTGCTGGTCGAGATGGACGGTTTCGAGGGCGGCGAAGGCGTGATCGTGATCGCCGCGACCAACCGCCCCGACGTGCTCGACCCGGCGCTGCTGCGCCCGGGCCGCTTCGACCGCCAGGTGGTGGTCGGCCTGCCGGACGTGAAGGGCCGCGAGCAGATCCTGCGCGTGCACATGCGCAAGCTGCCGCTGCACGACGACGTCGAGCCGATGACCATCGCCCGCGGCACCCCGGGTTTCTCCGGCGCCGACCTGGCCAACCTCTGCAACGAGGCGGCCCTGTTCGCCGCGCGCGAGAACGCCAAGGACGTGCGCATGGAGCACTTCGACAAGGCGCGCGACAAGATCCTGATGGGCGCCGAGCGCCGCTCGATGGCGATGAGCGAGGACGAGAAGAAGCTGACCGCCTACCACGAGGCCGGCCACGCCATCGTCGGCCGCGTCGTGCCCGAGCACGACCCGGTGTACAAGGTCACCATCATTCCGCGCGGCCGCGCCCTGGGCGTGACCATGTACCTGCCGGAAGGCGACAAGTACTCGATGAACCGGGTCGCGATCGAGTCGATGCTGTGCTCGCTGTACGGCGGCCGCGTCGCCGAGGAGCTGATCTTCGGCGTCGACAAGGTCACCACCGGCGCGTCCAACGACATCGAGCGCGCGACCAAGATGGCCCGCAACATGGTCACCAAGTGGGGCCTGAGCGACGAGATGGGCCCGATCGCCTACGGCGAAGAAGAGGACGAAGTCTTCCTCGGCCGTTCGGTCACCCAGCACAAGAACGTGTCCAACGAGACCGCGCGCAGGATCGACGAGGTCGTGCGCGGCATCCTCGACAAGGCCTACGGCCGCACCTCGCAGATCCTCAAGGACAACCTCGACAAGCTGCACGTGATGGCCGAGGCGCTGCTGCAGTACGAGACCATCGACGCGGCCCAGATCGACGAGATCATGGCCGGCCGCCGCCCGGGCCCGCCGGCCGACTGGGCCAAGGCCGGCAAGCTGCCCAAGGACGACAACCGTCCGGGCGCGATCGGCGGCCCGGCGGCGCAGACCTGACGGTCGGGATTGGGGATTTGGGATTCGGGATTCGTTAGAGCCGAAGCCAAAGCCAAAGCGTTGAAGCAGACGGCGCCCGGGGAACCGGGCGCCGTTTGTTTTTTCTGGCTGGGATTGGGGGTTTGGGATTCGTTAGGGCACAAGCCAAAGCGCTGAAGCAGGCGGTGTCCGGGGGAGCCGGGTGCCGTTTGTTTTTTGGGCTGGAATTGGGGACTGGTCGGAGTCTGGGCTCCGGGATGGACCGGGCAGGTGTCGGACCGGTTCTGGCTTGCGTTGCCTAAAAAGGAGCGTGGGAGGGGGCGCTTTGCCAGGTCGAGGGTGAAAGCCGCAGGACGCTTGCGTAAGCTCGACGGGGACGAACACTCGCCCAATCCCCAATCCCCAATCCCCAATTCCATGTTCGACCTCTCCCCGATCCTCGACTGCAACGGCCGCCCGCTCAAGCTCGATCGCCCGCGGGTGATGGGCATCGTCAACGTCACCCCGGACTCGTTCTCCGACGGCGGGGCGCACGATGGCGTCGAGGCGGCGGTGGCGCATGCGCTGCGGCTGGCCGCGGAGGGCGCGGACGTGCTCGATATCGGCGGCGAGTCGACCCGGCCCGGGGCCGATGAGGTGCCGGTCGAGGAGGAACTGCGGCGCACGATTCCGGTGATCGAGCGCTTGGCGCGCGAAACCGGCCTGCCGATCAGCATCGACACCTCCAAGCCCGAGGTCATGCAGGCTGCGGTCGCGGCCGGCGCGGGGATGATCAACGACGTCTACGCCCTGCGCCGCGACGGCGCGCTCGAAGCGGCGGCCGGGCTCGGCGTGCCGGTGGTGCTGATGCACATGCAGGGCGAGCCGCGCTCGATGCAGCACGAGCCGGTCTACGACGACGTGGTCGCGCAAGTGCACCGCTTCCTCGCCGAGCGCATCTTCGCCGCCGAGATGGCCGGCATCGCCAAGAAACGGATCGTGGTCGATCCGGGCTTCGGCTTCGGCAAGACCCTGGACCACAACCTGAGCCTGCTGGCCCAACTCGAGCGCTTCGCCGAACTCGGCGTGCCGCTGCTGGCCGGTCTGTCGCGCAAGCGCAGCATCGGCGAGCTGACCGGCCGCGAGGACGCGCGCGAGCGCGTGCACGGCTCGGTCGCCGCGCATCTGATCGCGGCCCAGCGCGGCGCGACGCTGCTGCGCGTGCACGACGTCGCCGCGACGGTGGACGCGCTGAAGGTCTGGCACGCGGTCGCGGCGCAAGCGATGCCGCGGCGTACGACGGCGTCGGCGCCGTCGCTGAAGTGGCCCGACGACGAGTAAGCCGCCCCCCCCGCAGGCGCGCCGCGCGCCTGCGCACTCGACCGGTCGTTTCGCGCCGTCGCTGGCGATATCGAACCCGCTGCGTCCCGCGTCCGCCGATAGGCCGGCGAGGGCGAAGCCGGCGCGCGCAGCGGCGAACCGGCATGGAAGCGGCGACGATGGCCGGACCTCGATCCGCAGCGGCATCGGTCGCGCATCGGCGCGGAGCACGAGCACTCCCGTGCCGGCGACGGGAATGTGCGCAATTCGGCGGCTGTCTTGCCCCGTCGCGTCGAGCGCGGACTCCGACGGCGCCGCGCCGGGGGCTCGGCAGCATCCGCAGCGCTGGCGATAATTTCGCCACAATCCTGCAAGCCTTGCGGCGCAAGGCGTGAAACCCGATTCGCGGGCGACTGTCCGCAGCCTTGTCCACAGCGCATGTGGACAAGGCGCGGCCGGGATTGCGCGTGCGGCGCCCGCTCGGCATCGGGCTCGGGACCGCGACGGACAGTCCGCGTCGCGCCGGTACAGGGCCGCCGGCGGAACGTGCCCGCTTCGTGGACAAAAAATAGCCAAACTCCTGCGAGGCTTGCTGCGCAAGGCGTGAAACCGCCTTCGCCGATGTGTGTCCGCAGCTTTGTCCACAGCGTTTGTGGACAGCGCACGCGTCGTATCGCGGCAACGCACAGCGGCGCCGGATTTGTCAACGCGGACCGCTGCGTCCAGGCGCGGACCCGACGCCTCTCGTATCGCCGTCGAGGACGGCCGATGTCCATCGCCTCCAGCGCTGGCGAAGATTTGTCCAAAATCCCCGAAGCCTTGCCCCGCAAGGCGTGAAACCCGAATCCCCGGCGAGTGTCCGCAGCCTTGTCCACAGCCGATGTGGACAAGCGCACGAGGCGAAGCCGGCGCCTGCGCCGACGGCAGCCCTCCGGTCGGTACCGCTCCGCGACGGGGGCAGGGCTCGCTGCGAATCGCCGTCGGATCCGGATCTCGACGTCCTGGACAAAAAATCGCCAAAACTCCGCAGGCCTTGATGCACAAGGCGTGAAACACGCCTCCCGGCCGTGTGTCCGCAGGTTTGTCCACAGCGTTTGTGGACAGCGTACGCAAGCTCTCGCGGCCATCGCACCGCACTGCCGCTGCGCGAGCGTAGCGGCGTCGCCATCGCGACCGGCCCGAAATCGGGCGCGGAACGGCCCGCGCGCGCCTGGCGATATTTTGTCCAGAATCCTGCAGGCCTTGTCCCGCAAGGCGTGAAACCCGATTCCACGACAGCTGTCCGCAAGCTTGTCCACAAGCGATGTGGACAACGGCGCCGCGGCGAAACCGCAGCGCAGGCCAAGGCGGGAGCGTCGCGGCGCCAGGGCAGGGCATCGCAGCGATCGCTGCCGGCGACGCGATGCCGGTAGCCGCATGGCGCGCGTCATGCCCGCGCGAGCGTGTGTTCCCAGACATCGCGGCGGCCTGGTGATTTTTTCGCCAATCTTTGCCAGGGCTTGCGACGCATAGCGTGAAACCCGATTCGCGGATCGCTGTCCGCAGGCTTGTCCACAGCGAATGTGGACAGCCGGCGCGCGCGCCGCGGACCGGCGCCGATCGCGCGGATGCGCGCAAAGCCTTGGAAGTCAAGCGAAAATCGCTGGTCAAATTATCGCCAACCCTCTTGCAATCGTTGTGTGGCAACGGATTGCGGGCGCGTTCCGGAAACTGTCCGCAGGCTTGTCCACAGGCTGTGTGGACAACCGCAGGCGGGTGGCGATGTTTTCGCCAAAATCCCGCCAAGCCTTGCCGTGCCTGGGCTGCGCCGGCTTATCAACAGGCTTGCCCCAGTGCTTCTCCACAGCGGATGTGGAAAGCCGTCCGCCGCCGCCGCCGCGGCTTCCGTCGCGCGCGCGGCTGTGCGAGGCTGCCGGCTCTCGCCGCCGCCCGCTCCGCTTCCGCCGCATGCCCCGTTCCGCCGACCCGCGCCCGCTCGCGATCGCCCTGATGGGGCCGACCGCGTCGGGCAAGACCGCCCTGGCCCTGGACTGGGCGCAGCGCCTGGACGGCGAGATCGTCAGCGTCGACTCGGCCCTGGTCTACCGCGGCCTCGACATCGGCGCGGCCAAGCCCAGCGCGGCCGAGCAGGCGCTGGTGCCGCACCACCTGATCGACGTGCGCGACCCCTGGCAGCCGTACTCGGCCGCCGACTTCGCCCAGGACGCGCGCCGCGCCCTGGACGGCATCGTCGCCCGCGGCCGCCTGCCGATCCTGGCCGGCGGCACCGGCCTGTACTTCCACGCCCTGCTGCGCGGTCTGGCGCCGATGCCCGAGGCCGACGCCGCGGTCCGCGCCCAGCTGGCCGCCGAGGCGGGGCGGCGCGGCTGGGCCGCCCTGCACGCCGAGCTGGTCCAGGTCGATCCGGAGGCGGCGGCGCGCATCCACGCCACCGACGCCCAACGCATCCAGCGCGCCCTGGAAGTGTTCCGCCTGTCCGGCAAGCCGATCAGCCGCTGGCGTCGCGAGGCCCTGCACGCGCCGCGGCTGCCGTATCGGGTGCTCAGGCTGGCGCTGGCGCCGGCCGAACGCGCGACCCTGCATGCCCGGATCGAGCGCCGCTTCGACCAGATGCTGGCCGACGGCTTTCTCGATGAAGTCCGCCGTCTGCGCGCGCTGCCGCCGCTGGGCGCGCATCCCGCCCCGCTGGATCTGCCGGCGATCCGCGCGGTCGGCTACCGCCAGGCCTGGGAGTACCTGGACGGGGCCGGCAGCGAGGACCAGTTCCGTGCGCGCGGCATTTACGCGACCCGGCAGTTGGCCAAGCGCCAGTTGACCTGGTTGCGCGGCGAGCTTGACCTGCGTTGGTTCGACCCTTTGCGTGATGCGGTCGAGTTGGAGCGCACATTGACCCAGTTCGCGGGCGTTCGGCTCGTAGGACGGGCCCCGGCGGCTTAGAATGGACCGCGCAAACCCGGAACCGGGTCGCAATGTTTGCTATCACTTGCGTTACCATCGGCCGGTCGCCCTGTGGGGACAACAGCCGGCGATACGGCCGCGCCTGCACCCGTTGCTGGGAGCGCCGTCCTAATAACTAGAACATGCTGGGGAATTAGAAGATGTCTAAGGGGCAATCCCTCCAGGATCCTTTCCTGAATGCGCTGCGTCGCGAACGTGTGCCGGTCTCGGTCTACCTCGTCAACGGCATCAAGCTGCAGGGCACGATCGAATCGTTCGATCAGTTCGTGGTGCTGCTGCGCAATACCGTGAGCCAGATGGTCTACAAGCACGCGATTTCCACCGTGGTGCCCGCGCGCAACGTGCGCGTCGGACCGGGCGGCGGCTATGTCCAGTCGGCCGAAGGCGGCGACGGCAGCGACGAAACCGAATAATCCGGAACGAGAGCGGAGGACGGGGCCGGCACGGCATGGCCGCCTTGACTCGTTCCTCGTTCCTCTCCACTCGTTCCCCGGACCCTAGATGTTCGAACGTTCCAAGAAGGGCGAGCACGCCCTGTTGATCCAGCCCCACGCCGGCGGCGCGCCGGACGAGGACCTGCTGGAGGAGTTCGCCGACCTGGCGCGGTCGGCGGGCGCGACCGTTGCCGCGGTGCTGACCGCGCGCATCGACCGGCCCAATGCGGCGACCCTGATCGGCAGCGGCAAGCTCGACGAGGTCAAGACCGCGGCCGACGCCAGCGGCGCCGACCTGATCCTGGTCAACCATCCGCTCAGCCCGGGCCAGGAGCGCAATCTCGAGCGCGCCCTGCAGCGCCGGGTGGTCGACCGCACCGGCCTGATCCTGGACATCTTTTCCCAGCGCGCGCAGAGCGCCGAGGGCAAGCTGCAGGTCGAACTGGCCCAGCTCAAGCACATGGCCACCCGCCTGGTGCGCGGCTGGACCCACCTGGAGCGCCAGCGCGGCGGCTCGATCGGCCTGCGCGGGCCCGGCGAAACCCAGCTGGAAACCGACCGCCGCCTGCTGCAGAAGCGGGTCGAACAGCTGCAGCGCCGGCTCGACAAGGTCGAGGTGCAGCGCACCCAGATGCGTCGCGCGCGGGTGCGCAGCGAACTGCCGCGGGTGGCCCTGGTCGGCTACACCAACGCCGGCAAGTCGACCTTGTTCAACGCCCTGACCGGCGCCGAGGCTTACGCCGCCGACCAGCTGTTCGCGACCCTGGACCCGACCGTGCGCCGGATCGAGCTGTCCGGCGGCGCGGTGGTGCTGGCCGACACGGTCGGCTTCGTCCGCGACCTGCCGCACGAGCTGGTCGCGGCGTTCCGCTCGACCCTGTCGGAGGCGCGCGAGGCCGACCTGCTGCTGCACGTGATCGACGCCGCCGACCCGCATCGCGACGACCGCATCGCCCAGGTCGACGAGGTGCTGAACGAAATCGGCGCCGGCGATTTGCCGCAATTGCTGGTTTTCAACAAGATCGACCGCCTCGAAGGCGTGCCGCCGCGGGTCGACCGGCCCGGCGAGGAGCGCCACCGGGTCTGGGTCTCGGCCCGCCAGGGCCTGGGCCTGGACATGTTGCGCGGTGCCCTGGGCGAGGCCTTGCAGCTGCGCCACATCGCCGGCGAGCTGCGGATCGCCCCGCAGGACGCGCGTTTGCGCGCGCGCCTGCACGAGCTGGGCGCGGTCCGCGCCGAGCAGGCCGACGAGCACGGCTGGCTGCTGCAGGTCGACCTGGCCCTGGCCGACGCCCAGCGCCTGTTCGTCCAGGCTCACGGCGAAGCGCTGCGCCCCTTGCTTGAGGCGGTTCAGGACCCCACCTAGAATCGACGGGTTCGCGCGCGCTGGTTCGGCGCGCGGATTCCCGCGGCGCATCGGCGCTGCGGGCCGGCGGCGTGCCGCCGGTGCAGCGGGCTGGACAGAGGACGTCCCGCCTGGCGCCCAACTTCTTAGGAGCAGGCATGGCCTGGAACACCCCTGGCAGTGACAATTCCGGCGACAACCCGCGTCCGCCGCGCCGCAAACCCCAAGGGCGCGGCCTCGACGCCGTGATCGAGCCGCTGCGCGGCCTGTTCGGCAACGGCGGCGGCGGGATCCTGCGCTGGGTCGCGCTGCTGCTCGGCCTGTGGCTGATGTTCAACTGCTTCGTCCTGGTGACCGAGCAGGAGCGCGGCGTGGTCCTGCGCTTCGGCGTGTTTTCGCGCGTGCTCCAGCCCGGCCCGCACTTCAAGGCGCCGTGGCCGATCGAGAGCGTGCGCAAGGTCAACGCGACCCAGACCCAGGCCTACAGCGAAACCATCCCGGTGCTGACCCGCGACGGCAACATGGTCAACGTCGAGATCAACGTCCAGTACCGGATCGAGTCGCCGCGCCTGTACCTGTTCGGTTCGCGCAAGCCCGACGACGTGCTCAAGCAGGCCGCGCAGAGCGCGGTGCGCGAGCAGATCGGCCGCTCCGACCTGGACACCGTGCTCGGCGCGCGCAGCGTGCTGACCACCCAGGTGCGCCAGCGCCTGCAGGCCTCGCTCAAGGCCTACGAGACCGGCCTGATCCTGACCGAGCTCAACCTGCCCAACGCGCGTCCGCCGGAAGAGGTCAAGGACGCGTTCGACGAAGCCCAGCGCGCCAACGCCGAAAAGTCGACCTCGATCAACGAGGCCCAGGCCTACGCCAAGAAGATCGTCCCGGAAGCGCGCGGCGACGCGCAGCGCATCCGCACCACCGCCGAGGGCTACAAGACCTCGACCGTGGCCCGCGCCGAAGGCGACGCGACCCGCTTCTCGCTGTTGGTCGAGCAGTACAAGAACGCGCCCGACGTGACCCGCAAGCGCCTGTGGCTGGATACGGTGCAGGAAGTGCTGGCGCAGAACCGCACCATCGTCGGCGGCGACTCGCGCCAGATCCTGTACGTGCCGATGGCCGACCGCAACGCGGTGCCGACCACGCCGGGCCCGGTCAGCGTGCCGCTGCAGCCGGAAATGCTCAGCCCGGTCACCTCGACCGAATCGAGCACCATGCCCTACGTCGGCCGCCCGGCGCGCCCGAAGACCCGCGATGAGGTGATGCGATGAGATTCCCCGTCATTGTGGCCGCGGTGGTGGCCGCCCTGCTGGCCCTGCTGGGTTCGGTGTTCACCGTCTCCGAAGGGCACAGCGCGATCGTGTTCCGGCTCGGCACCGTGGTGCGCGAGGACATCGGCCCCGGCCTGCGCTTCAAGTGGCCGCTGATCGAAACCGCGCGGGTGTTCGACCGCCGCCTGCAGATCCTGGAATCGCCGCCGGAGCGCTACCTGACCGCCGACAAGCTCGACGTCAGCGTCGACTTCTTCGCCCTCGGCCAGATCGACGACATGCGCCGCTTCTTCCAGGCCACCGGCGGCGACGAGTCCGTCGCGGTCGAGCGTCTGGCGCCGATCATCCGCGACTCGCTGCGCAACGAGATCAACTCGCTGAAGCTGCTCGACGTGGTCAAGGGCGACCGCGAGGCGGTGATCGGCAAGCAGCTGGAAGCGATCAACAAGGGCGCTGCGACGCTGGGCATCCGGATCAAGGACATCCGCATCAAGCGCATCGACCTGCCGCAGGACAGCAACGTGCTGGCCTCGGTCTACAACCAGATGCGCTCGCAGCGCCTGCAGGTCGCCAGCCAGCTGCGCGCCGAGGGCGTGGAGCAGGCGCAGGCGATCCGCGCCGCGGCCGAACGCGACCGCACCGTGATCCTGGCCGAGGCCGAGCGCGACGCGCAGCGCCTGCGCGGCGAGGGCGACGCCCAGGCCGCGCGCCTGTACGGCGAGGCGGCGAACAAGGATCCGGCCTTCTTCGCCTTCCAGCGCAGCCTGGAGAGCTACCGCAAGTCCTTCGCCGATGGCCAGAGCGTGATCGTGCTCGACCGCGACGATCCGTTCCTGCAATACCTCAAGTCCGACCGCTGAGGCGCCGTGGCCGGCGAAGTGCTGCGGGCGCTGTGCCTGGTGGCGGTGTTCGAGGGGCTGTTCCTGTTCGCCGCCCCGCGCGGCTGGAAGCGCGCCGCCGAACAGTTGCTGATGCTGCCCGACCGGCACCTGCGCCTGGTCGGGGCGATAGTCGTGGCGATCGGCATCGTCGCCTTGTGGCTCGCGCGCGGCTGAGCGCTCGCGCCGAGCGCAAGCGACCCTGTCGCCTCTAGCGCATCGACCGACGCACGCGGCCGCTCCGGCCGCGTGCGCGGTCCGCTCGCGCTGCTCGAATCCTCGCCGCGAGCCTCCCGATCCTGCGCACGGCCCGCCTGGGCTGCATGTGATTGGCTTCGCGCCGCATCGCAGCGTTCGCTGGGAAAGGCGCCGCAACGCAGGCGTCGGTTGCAGGCCAAGCAGGCCATCGGCTTGCCTCGTCGCCAGGCCGTGCGTTCGCATCCGCATCGCTCGGCACGACCGACGCTTTCATCGACGCGCGGGCGATGGCCGATCCGGACCTCCGCCGGCGTTTGGCTAGCAGCGGCGGACATGATCGCCGCCTGCTCGACAGGACTTTCGTCACACGAACTCCGGTACACGAAAGGAGGATCGATGCCGTCGATGTCGACGCGAATCCGGCGCGCGCGCAGGTTCGCCAATTTTTCCCAGACCCAACTGGCCGGGCGCGTCGGCGTCCAGCGCAGCGCGGTGGCGCAATGGGAGCAGGCGGGCGGCACTTCGCCCAGCGTGGACCACCTGGCGCGGGTCGCGCTGGCCACCGGGGTGTGTTTCGAATGGTTGGCCACCGGACGCGGACGCGCGCAGCCCAACGGCGGCGATTTCGATATGGCCGTCACGATGCAGGACTTCGCCCAAAGCGAGACCGAGGGCCGGATGCTCGAATTGATCCGGCGCCTGCCGCCGAAGAAGCAACGGATGGCCTGTTCGATCCTGGACCTGCTCGCCGGCTGAGCCGCCGGCCGCGCCGCAAGGCGTCCGCGCGATGCGCCGCGGCGCCGGCGCGACCGCGCTCGCTTTCGTTCGCCGCCCATGACGCCGGTCAACAGGGCGCGGAGAAGCGCATCACCTTTGCCCGCGTTTCGCGATCGGGACTGCGAATCCTTCCCCGGTCGTCCCGGTATCGACCCGTTTTCGCCCTGTCGCCGACCCCGCCCGCGGTCCTAGAACCATCGGCGGCGAACGACGCATGCGGCCTCCGATCTCTCCGGCGGCGACGGCGCCAAGACGCCAGTCATCCCACCGTCCCAGAACGTCCACACGACCCGGAGTCGCGTCATGAAGGAATCGCTGCACTTGCGTCGGACCGCACTCGCCCTGGCCCTGCTGTCGCTGAGCGGATCGGCGCTGGCCGCCACCTGCCCGGCCTACAACCCGTCCAACAAGGCCAACAAACTCTACCTGGTGTTCCCGACCGCGCCGATCGCCTACCCCTCGTTCGGTTTCTCGGCCGGTTCGGTGACCAATCCGGCGGCCGCGTTCAACGCCGCCGACCTGCCCAGCTACACCGGCACCACCACCGCGCTGCGCGACGCGGTCAAGCACGTGGTCGAGCTGGACTACTGCGAATTCAACGTACAGGTGCTGCCGACCGCGACCCTGCCGCCGGCGACCTTCCCGCGCCGCAACGTGGTCGCGGTGACGACCAAGTCGGACATCGCCGACGGCCTGTTCGGCCTGGCCCAGGCGGTCGATACCGGCGATGCGGTCGCGATCGACTATTCCTATGTCTGGGGCAAGACCTACCAGGACTGGACCGGCGGCCCGGGCGGCGCGCTCAACGGCGCCAACTCGACCCTGGACCGCTGGGCCAACTCGATCGGCGGCACCGCCGCGCACGAGGCCGGACACAACTACGGCCTGGCCCACAACACCATCGTCGGCCCCGGCGAAGACACCTACAAGCACCATGTGATGCCGGCCGGCGGCGCGCTGACCGCCGAAGACCGCGCCGGCTACCGCCGCCATTTCAGCGACCACGAATTCTCGGTGCTGGCGGCCAACGTCGGCCTGTCGCTGCAGACCATGTGGAACTGGGATCTGGTCAATCCCAACGCCGCGCCCGCGCACAGCCTGGAGCTGCGCGTGCTGTATCCCTCGGCGACGCCGCCGGTGATCGACTGGGCCTACGCCGGCTGCAACAGCCCGTGGATCAACCCGACCGTGATCGGCCCGATCGGCCCGTCCGAAACCTTCCAGGGCGGCACCTACTACCCGTACACGGTGAAGTGGAGCACGCCGAACCCGGGCTGGGGCACCGGCGGCTGCGTCGGCCTGCCGGGTGCGCCGGGCCAGGCGCCGGGCGGGGTCAAGTTCCACATCGGCGCGTCTTTCGCCGGGGTCAACTTCAGCCTGTCGACGCCGAACCCGATCGTGATCAAGGACATCACCCTGCGCAATTCGTCGAACGTGGCGATGGCGCTGAACCCGCGACTGCACGCCTTCGACGCCGGCACCCTGGACACCATCGGCGGCACCTTGAACCTGGGCGTGTTCAACCTCGCCGACACGCCGCTGCTGGTGCGCGACCTGCAGGTGATGGAGCTGCCGCGCGTGCTCGCGCTCGACCAGATGGTGGTCGACGGGCGCATCGCCGACTTCCTCGGCGAGCCGTTCCAGCCCTGGCCGGAAACCACCCGCACCCTGGTGCGCGAAGCCAAGCTGGATCCGCGCGGCAAGGGCCTGAGCCTGCCGATCGCCCAGCTCAACCAGCCGCGCCACGTCTACGAGGTGATCACCGAGGAGGACTGCAAGAAGGGCCAGGCCGACCGCTTCACCGCCGGTCCCGACACCGCCGACTGCCGGCCGGGCACCAACATCGACCTGTTCCCCTCGACCACGGTCTATTTCACCGCCAATACGGTCGACCCCAACGCCACCTACTGGGATCCGGACAAGCGCGCTTACGTGCGCGGCGAGCTGGCCACGCGCACCTACTACCAGCTCACCGGCCGCCGCCTGGACCAGGACAAGAACGGCGTCGACGACTACGTCGACGCTCGCCAGGGAGGCAAGAGCGGACGCTGAGCGGGACGGTTGCGGCTGCCGGGCGCGTCGGACCGCCCGGCGGCAGGCGGGCCCGGCATGAGGCCGGGCCCGCGTTTTAACCGACAGGCTTGCGCACGGACGGGCCGGCGGGCGGGGCGGGGGAGGGCGCAAGCATGAACGAAACCCGCCCGCCGGGCCGATCCGGGCCGGCCGATCGGACGATCCGACCGATTTGGGGTGGCCTTGACCCCCCGAAACCCGGATAATGCACAAAAGCCGGCCGGGGCCATCCCCGCCGGCTTTTTTCCGTTCATGGCCCTGTGGCGCGGCATCGGCTGCGACTGGGCCGCGAGCGGACGCCAGGCGGCCACCGCCGCTATCACCGCAAGCGCAGGAGTTTGAAGGTCATGGGTCAGTCAGTCGTCGTTCTCGGTGCCCAGTGGGGCGATGAAGGCAAGGGCAAGATCGTCGACCTGCTGACCGAGCAGATCGGCGCCGTCGTGCGTTTCCAGGGCGGCCACAACGCCGGCCACACCCTGGTCATCGGCGGCAAGAAAACCGTGCTCCACCTGATTCCGTCCGGCATCCTGCGCGAAGGCGCGCTGTGCCTGATCGGCAACGGCGTGGTGTTGAGCCCGGCCGCGCTGCGCAAGGAAATCGAAGAGCTCGAGGCGACCGGCGTGGAAGTGCGCTCGCGCCTGAAGATCAGCCCGGCCACGCCGCTGATCATGCCCTACCACATCGCCCTGGATCAGGCCCGCGAAAAGGCCGCCGGCGGCAAGGCCATCGGCACCACCGGCCGCGGCATCGGCCCGGCCTACGAGGACAAGGTCGCCCGCCGCGGCATCCGCGTCGCCGACCTGCACTACCCGGAACAGCTGGCCGAGAAGCTGCGCGCAGCGCTGGATTACCACAACTTCGTCCTCACCCAGTACCTGGGCGTGGAAGCGGTCGACTACCAGAAGACCCTGGACGAGGCGCTGGCCTTCGGCGAATACGTCGAGCCGATGAAGTCCGACGTCGCCGGCATCCTTCACGACCTGCGCAAGCAGGGCAAGCGGGTGCTGTTCGAAGGCGCGCAGGGCTCGCTGCTCGACATCGACCACGGCACCTATCCGTACGTGACCTCGTCCAACACCACCGTCGGCGGCGCGATGGCCGGCACCGGCGTGGGCGCGGATTCGATCGACTACGTGCTCGGCATCGCCAAGGCCTACGCCACCCGCGTCGGCGGCGGCCCGTTCCCGACCGAACTGGACGACGAAGTCGGCCAGGGCATCCGCGACCGTGGCCAGGAATACGGCGCCACCACCGGCCGCCCGCGCCGTTGCGGCTGGATCGACATCGTCGCGCTGAAGCGCGCGGTGGCGATCAACGGCATCACCGGCCTGTGCATCACCAAGCTCGACGTGCTCGACGGCATGAAGACGCTGAAGATCTGCATCGCCTACGAGTACCGCGGCAAGCGCACCGAATACGCGCCGCTGGACGCGGCCGGCTGGGACGAGTGCACGCCGGTGTACCTGGAGTTCCCGGGCTGGGACGAGAACACCCACGGCATCACCGAATGGGACAAGCTGCCGCCGGCCGCGCGCGCCTACCTGCGCGCCCTGGAAGAGCTGGCCGGTTGCCCGCTGGCGATCGTCTCCACCGGCCCGGACCGCGACCACACCATGGTCCTGCACGACCTCTGGGCCTGAGCCCGGTCGGCTTAGCGTTGCAAAAAGCCCCGCATCCGCGGGGCTTTTTTTGTGGCGGGGGTCAAGCGAGCTTGGCCCCCGCCGTCCCTGGGGCTCGAGTCACCGTGCCGCTTCCTGAGGCGGGCGGAGCGGTCTCCAGATATGTCCCGGTTCGGTGATCGGTCAGTCGGGCCGGGCGGCCAGCGACGTCGAACCGATCCGAGCCATGCTGCTCGGATGCGCATTTCGTTCATACGGCTTGGCGCACCGTTCCGTGCATACCCATGGACGAGTAGGCAATCGCCGTGAACCAGCGTCGGAAAAATCCGAATCGAGCTGAACGATCGGGAGTGGTTCGAGTGACACGGTTCCTCTGTCGCGCGATCGCTAACGAGGAAGGCTGCGCTTGATCGTGAAGAGAGTTCCGAACAGTCGCCTGCATGTGTGTCAACCGTTGCGGCTGCGTCACAAAACAGCGCGACCTACGATTTCTCTTCCACGGACAGGTCGACTGTTCAGCCGATGACAAAGCGCAGAAGAACGCTCAAGCGTATTCGCACATTATCGCCACATTCGATAGCTGCCGCTGCGCGTGCCTTTTTGGGGGCTTGTACGACAACGATCGCGCCATCTGCGCCCGAGCCCACGATCTGGATCGGCCATGCCAAGCTTGTCCACTGACGCCGCGACGGGGATAGTGGAGTCTGAGTCCGCTCCATGTCGGCGTAGCTGACCGCCTCTCGCTCCTTCGAACTTCACGGATGACTATGAACCGCCTGCTCCGGTCGTTGCCCCATGTATTTCGTCCTTTTGCGGTTGGTCTCGCCGGCCTGTTGATCGCGTGCCTGCTGGCCGGCTGCCTGGCGCCCTACACCCCCGCGCAAGAATCCTCGTTGCCGGTCGCGGATTGGTTCCCGAATCAGCCCAAGGCGCAAGCGCTCGCGGTCGCGTCGGAGTTTGGCCGGCTGGAGGAAGTTCGGCGCTTGATGAAGGCCGAAGGAGTCGACCCGGACAAAATCTTCTCCCCTGAGGGCTATCCGCTCTTGGCCTGGCCGGTCATCACGGAGAGTCCAGAAGGCCTGCGGGAGATGCTGAAGAACGGGGCCGATCCCAATGCGATGCGTCGCTCGATGACCACCGATCGCGGCATGCGCAACAACAACAACGCCATGGTGTGGGCAGCCAAGGCGAAAGACCCCATTTATCTAAAGATATTGCTCGATCACGGCGGCGACCCGAATACCCGCAACTCGAATGACGAGACACTGCTTGAGCAATCCATTCTAGGCGGCGGCGGATGGCCGAACGTCAAGCTTCTGGTTGAGCGTGGAGCGGACGTTAACGCTCGCAGCAAAGGATCGACCATTCTGGCCGACTTCGCCGGACTCGGCGGATTTCAGCAGGTGCTCTGGCTTCTGGAGCATGGCGCTGATCCAACTACGGCAGTCGCGCTCCCACCCGACATCCCACCCGAGCGCACCCCCGTTATTGAGAACATCTTCTGGTACCCAAGCAAGCCCGGATTCACGGAGTGGCAAAAGAAGTGCCAGCAATGGCTATTGGCACACGGGTACAACCGCCCTCCGATGCCTGACCGCCTGCGCAGAATGCGCAAAGCGTTCGGTTACCCGGACGAAGAGAAAGACATCCCCCTGCTGTAAGCACTCGCTAGAACCGACAAGGAGTCACCATGTTTCCCTCCGTAGAAGCCCTCAAAGAGCGCCAAGCGCTGCTGAAGCAGTTGCGCGAAAGCGGTGACCCGGCCGCAGTCGCCCGTGCCGACGAGCTGCAACGCACTTACCATGCCGACAACATGGCCGTGCTGGCGAAGGACACCTACTTGTCGGCGATGGAGCCGAGAGCCCCGGATGAACGCACCCAGCCGCCGCCGGGCTGGATTCGCGCCAGCGAACACCTCGACAAGTTGCGCGAAGCGGCCCCCGCGCTCAGTGCGCTGAGCAATGAGCAGCTCTTGGACTATCTCAAGCCCGGGGAGTCAGGCTTCCGCGCTGAGATCTACTTGCCCGACCCGAGCATCCTTGGCCCCGGCTACAAGCCGGTGATCGTACCCAAGGGCTCCGCCGGTGAGGTGATGGGGAAAGACGGCAAGCTCTATGGCACGACGAATGAAGACTTCATCGCCAACAACTTTCCGCAGTCGGTCGGGCTGAAAACAGACTATTACGACCGCGCCATGGAGCTGGCAACGACCATGGAATTCTATGGCCTTGTCGCCGAGTACTCCGGTCACTCCCTCGGCGGTGGCATGGCCTCGGCGATGTCGGCCGTAACCGGCAATCCCGCGACGACCTGGAATGCGGCCGGCCTGCACCCGGAGACGGCCCGGCGCTTCGCTCGCGAGAACCCTGGAACGCAGGTCCACGACACGTCCCGCTCGGTGGTTTCCTATCAGATCAAGGGCGAGCTGCTGAACGACGGCGTTCAGCACAACATCGACCGGCTCGATGCGCTTCATCGCGCTCAGTTGGCCGGAGTGCTGCGGGAGACCTGCAAACTGTTGCAGGACGTTCCCGAAGGCCGAGAGGTTCTGACCACGCAACTCAGCGCTATGTTGCCGCGCCACGCGCAACCTTCGGTACGCGAGTTCGTCAAGACGCTGGCCGAAGGCGATACGAATCAACTGCTGCGCGACCTGCCCCTGGCGGCCGGACGCGTCGCACCGCTCGACGACGTCAAAGTATGGGAGAACGGCAGCCTCGCCGACCGCGAGCAACGCCTGACCCTGACCGAGATTTCCAACTTCGCCGCCCCCGTGCTGGAGACCGCCTATATCACCACCCAGGGCGCGCGCGTGGGCCGCGTGGCGGGTCAAGCCACCGCCGCCGCGGGCGATATGGCCGCGGCAAACCTGGACGCCAGCGGCGACCTGGTGCGCACGGCGACGGCCAAGGCCGCCGACTTCGCGGATGTCGTGTCCGGCGTCCAGCACACAGCGGTGCAAGCTGGCGTCCGGCTTACCGGCGAAGGGGCCGCCCAAGCGCGCGTCGCCGCAGGCCGGGTGGAAGCCGCCATCGACACCGTGCAGGGCGAAGTGCAACTGCGCGGCGCGCAAGCCGGGGCCGGCCTGTTGCGCGGTATCGGCGATCTGGACGTGCTGCCTGACGGCATGCAACGCTGGGCCAACGACACAGCAGCCAACGTGGAGCGGGGCGGGCAGGTGGCGCACGCGCGCAATCAGGTAGAAGCGGCCCAGGCGCGCTCCGAGGCCCAATCGGATGCCTCCGGAATCCGCCAGGCCACCTCGGACCGCGTCGTGGACTTGGAGCGGGTGCAGGTCGTGGTCGAGGGCTCGCAGAGGGCCGTGATCGCCGGCAGCGGCCAGCAGGCGGACGCCGCGCTCGACTCGGGCAGCCGCGCCATTGGCGACATGTCGCGTCACGCCCCCCTGGTTGGGGCAGGCATCGGCGCAGCGGCTGGCGGCGTGGCGGGGATTCAAGCCAACACCAACCTGGTAGATCTGGTGCAGATCGGGCGCTTCGCTCACGGCTATCACACCCAAGGCGCGGAGGGCATCGAACGCCATCTGATGACCGAAGCCGTCCTGCCGAGCATGGCCTCGCGAGTCCAGGCCGAGGAGCGCGCGGTTCGTGCCGAGTTCCCGAACTTGAACCGGCCCGCGCAGGACGCCCCGGCACAGAAGCCGGCGTCCGGGCCGGACCAGCCCACGCACCCTGATCGCGGCATGCTGGAGCAGATTCGCGAGGGAATGCGGGCCGCTGACGCCCGCATCGGGAAGCCCTACGACGAGGGCAGCGAGCGTATCAGCCGGTGCTTGTTGGCGGCCTGCAAGGACAATCGGGAAATGCACCCTGGCAAGGACTACTCGTTGGCGGCCAACGCGTTGAGCCGAGTCGACCATGTGGTTCCTGGCCCGACCGGCAATATGTTCGCGGTCGAGGGCAAGCTGGACGACCCGGCCAGCAAGCGAGCCTTCGTGTCCGTCGAGCAGGCGCTGAAGACGCCGGTCGAACAGTCGGACCAGAAGCTGGCGCTCGCCAATCAAGCCATCGCCCAGGAGCAGGAACGCGAGCGATCGCTGACCCAGAACCAGCAGCGAAGCGGCCCGAGCCTCGGCTAGTCGGCATCGGCTCAACCACATCGACTCGACGCCCGGCAGCTGGGTGCCAGGCTTGTGTTGCCCGGGCCTGGAGGAGCGATGGCAGGACTGTCGCATCCGCATCAAAGTGGTACCCACCGCAACGCATGAGTGACCCGGCAAGCCGATTCGCCGGGCATAGCCCAATCGCCAAGTCGATTGGTTCCAAATGATCCTCAATAAGGCGATTAAAATACGTCACTGCGGCGTTATGCGCTGCGATAACCTGGCCTTCCCTCATCCAGGCCACGCCGTCATGTCGATCGTTTCCACCGCCTCCACCGATGCCTCGCCGCGCAAGAAACGCGTCCTGATCGTCTACGCCCATCCCGAACCGCAATCGCTCAACGGCGCGCTCAAGGACGCGACCGTCGAGCGCCTGCTCGCCACCGGCCACGAGGTCGAAGTGACCGATCTGTACGCGCAGGGCTGGAAGACCTCGATCGATGCCGGCGACTTCCCGCAGCACGATCCGGACCGGCGCCTGCAGGTGATCGCCGCCTCCGGCCGCGCCTACGCCGACAACGCCCTGACCGAGGACGTGCGCCGCGAGCAGGACAAGCTGCGCTGGGCCGACGCGGTGATCCTGCAGTTCCCGCTGTGGTGGTTCTCGATGCCGGCGATCCTCAAGGGCTGGATCGACCGCGTCTACGCCTTCGGCCTGGCCTACGGCGTCGGCGAGCATTCCGACCGGCGCTGGGGCGACCGCTACGGCGAAGGCTCGTTCGCCGGCAAGCGGGCGATGCTGTCGGTGACCGCCGGCGGCTGGCGCGACCACTACAGCGCGCGCGGCATCAACGGCTGCATCGACGACATCCTGTTTCCGATCACCCACGGCGTGCTGCATTACCCCGGTTTCGAAGTGCTGCCTTCGTTCGTGGTCTATCGCAGCGAACGCGTCGATGCGGCGCAGTTCGAGCAACTGCGCGCGCAATTGCACGAGCGCCTCGACGGCCTGTGGAGCCAGGCGCCGATTCCGTTCCGGCAGCAGAACGCGGGCGATTACGAGCTGCCCTCCCTGCGCCTGAAGCCGGGTCTGGAAACGCCCGGCGCGCAAGGCTTCCGACTGCATCTGCGCGCGGACTGACGGCGCCGGCGCGGCGCCGCCGGACGGGCCGGGACGGCGGCGCGCCGGCACGTAAACGCCTCGGCCTTGCGGCCATGGCTCGGTGTCGTTTTGTGACCCAGGTCCGCCGCGGCTGCGCGGTCATCGGCTTCTTGCTAGGCTCGACTCGCCACGGTACGTGGCCGTATGTCGGGGACGACGCGGCTCAGGGGACGCTCCGTGCGCGTCGTTGGATTCGTTCGTTGCCCGCCCGCGGCGGGCGCCAGGGGTAGATCCGGCAGTGCTCAGGAGGAGTGCAAGATGACAGTGGTAGTAGACGTGCGCGAAATATTCGCCGATCCGGCCGTGGCCGATCTGGCCGAAGCGGTGGCCGAAGGGGATGCCGCCGAAATCCGTCGACGAGCCGCAGGTGTGGACCTGCGCGTGCGCGGCGACAAGAACGTGACCCTGCTCGAATGGGCGGTGCTCAACAAGAGCCCGGTCGGGTTGCGCAGCCTGCTCGACCTCGGCGCCGATCCGGCCCAGCCCGGGATCGACGGCAGCACCGTGGTGCATATGGCGGCGATGGCCAACGACCCGAGCTATCTCGAGGTCTTGCTCGAGTACGGCGCCGATCCCGATACCGCGCATGCGGAAACCGGCATGACCCCGTTGAGCTCGGCGCTGATGGGCGGCCGCTCGGTGCAGTTCAAGCGCTTGCTGATCGCCGGCGCCGCCGTCGACCGCGCCGACCGCATGGGCAACACCGCCCTGCACGTGGCGGCCAAGACCAACCAGCCCGGCGCCGCGCTGGAACTGCTGCAGGCCGGCGCGGATCCGTCGCCGCGCAACGCCCAGAGCGTGACCTTCCAGCGCTATCTGTTCATGACTCCGCCGAGCGTGCTGAGCGCGTCGGCGCGTCGCGACCGCGATGCGCTGGTGGCGTGGATGCGCGATCGCGGCCACGCGCTGGAAAACGGTTGATCCGGCCGCGCGCGACGTCGCCGGTTGCGGCGCGCGGCGCGAGCCTGCCTAGGGAGATACGGAGCCCGGCTTCGCCCGGGTTTCAGGGATTCAGGGAGAAAGAATCATGAGCGAGCAGTCCCAGCGCACGAACGGTGAGCCTTCGTTCGCCGACCAGGTCCGCGGCCTCGACGCCAAGCCGATCGACAAGACGATGGCGCGGCTGATGGACGATCTGTACGAACTCGGCCCCGGCGCCGACGGCTTCAAGCCGCTGAGCGCCGATCAGCTGCTCAAGGCCGGCATCGACCCGGCCTCGCTGGAAAACCCGGACAGCGGTTTCCGCGCCCGCATCTACGGCGACGAGCAGGGCCGTTACGTGCTGGCGTATTCCGGCACCGACGAAGGCAAGGACTGGCTGACCAATTTCCGCCAGGGCCTGGGCTTCGAGGACGCGCAGTACAACCAGGCCATCGCCCTGGCGCGCGAGGCGAAGATCGCGTTCGGCGACCAGGTCGCGATCACCGGCCATTCGCTCGGTGGCGGTCTCGCCGGCGCGGCCTCGATCAGCACCGGCATTCCGGCGGTGACCTTCAACGCGTCGGGCGTGCACGACAAGACCCTGGAGCGGATCGGCATCGACGCCGACGCGGCCAAGCAAGAGGTCGCGCACAACGGCCAGATCCGCCGTTTCGCGGTCAAGAACGAGATCCTGACCGATCTGCAGGAGCACAGCATTCCGCTGAAATGGGCGATGCCCGATGCGGTCGGGCACAAGATCGAACTGCCCGATCCGGATCCGCAATCGTTCTGGCGGCGGATGATCCCGGGCAACGGGATCAAGCACGGCATCGACGTGCACTACATCGAAGCGGTGATCAAGGCGCAGGAAATGGCCTACCCCGAGCGCCGCGGCGCGGCCCTGGATGCGCCGGAAGCGCCGGTGCGCACGGCCGCCGCCGCGGATTGGGCGCAACCGGGCCATTCGCATCGTGCGATGTACGATCAGGCGCTGCACGGCCTGCAGGGACTCGACGGCAAAGGCCTGGAATTCCGCGGCGAGCAAGGCGTGCGCAATGCCGCCGCGCACGCGACTCTGGACGCGCGCGCCAACGGCCTGGAGCGGATCGACCACGTGGTGCCGGGACGCGACGGCAGCGGGTTCTTCGTCGTCCAGGGCGCGCTCGAAGACCCGGGCCATCGCCGGGTGTTCCTCGACCAGGACCGCGCCGTGTCGACGCCGCCGCCGGCCCCGGCCGCCGCGCAAGCCGAGCAGGCCGTCGCGCAGCAGGCCGAAACCCGGCGCGCGGTGATGAGCTGAGGCGTCGTCGGACCTATCGGCGGCGACGCGAACGGCGGCCTGCGGGCCGCCGTTCGCGTTTGCGGCCTCAGCCCTTCCAGGCGCCGACCGGCTGGCGCACGGCGACGTTGAGGCGGTTCCAGACGTTGATGTTGGCGATCGCCACCACCAGCGCCGCCAGCGCGGCCTCGTCGTAGTGGCGCGCGGCTTCGTCCCAGACCTCGTCCGAGACCGCATCCGGCCGGTCGCTGATCCGGGTCAGGGCTTCGGCCAAGGCCAGCGCGGCGCGCTCGGACGCATCGAAATACGGCGCCTCGCGCCAGGCCGCGACCGCGAACAGGCGTTCGTCGCTCTCGCCGGCCTTCCTGGCCATCTTGGCGTGCATGTCCACGCAGGCGCCGCAGCCGTTGATCTGGCTGGCGCGCAGTTCGATCAGCGCCAGCGTGGCCGCGCTGACGCCCTTGTGTTCGACCGAGGCTTTCAGCGCCCACAGCGCCTGCATCGTGTCCTGGTGGATGAGGGCCGGGTGGTTGATACGGGCCTGGATCTGCATGGGTTCGCTCCTGTTCGGTGGGGTGGGGTCGTAGCGCATCGGAATCGGCGCGACCGCGCCGCTTCGACGGGCTGACGGATCGCGGCGCGCAAACGTGACAGCGGCGGCGTGGCGGCTGTCGGCGGGCTGCGCGAGGCGCCGACATCGGGTCCGACGCGGCAGGGCGCGCAAACGTGACAAGCTGCGGCGCGTCGCTGGCGCAGTGGAGCAGGCGCCGATAAGGTGGCCCGCCGGTGCGCCGCATCGCGCTTGTCACGTTTGCGCGCGCTGCCGCGTCGAACCTGGGAACCCCTACCGGAATCGCTCCATGCACGATGCCCACTGGTTGGCCGCGCAGTTCGAAAGCCAGCGCAGCCACTTGCGCGCAGTGGCCCTGCGCATGCTCGGTTCGCCCAGCGAAGCCGACGATGCGGTGCAGGAGGCCTGGCTGCGGCTCAGCCGCGCCGACACGCGCGAGGTGGAGAACCTGGCCGGCTGGCTGACCACGGTGGTCGCGCGGGTGTCGCTGGACGCGCTGCGCGCGCGCAAGACCCGGCGCGAAGAATCGATCGACTGGGAACCGGACGCGGGCGAGGCCGACGCGGGCGCCGAACCCGGCCCCGAGCAACAGGCCTTGCTCGCCGACGCGATGGGCCCGGCCTTGCTGCTGGTGCTGGAGACCTTGAACCCGGCCGAGCGCCTGGCTTTCGTCCTGCACGATCTGTTCGCGGTCTCGTTCGAGGAGATCGCGCCGATCGTCGGCACCAGCGCGGTCAATGCGCGCCAACTGGCCAGCCGCGCGCGGCGCCGGGTGCAGGGCGCCGCGGCGAGCGAACGCGAAGGCGCAAGCGAACGCGCCAACCAACCCCATCGGGCGCCGGCCGATCCTTCGCGCCAGCGTCGTGTGGTCGATGCCTTTCTCTGCGCCTCGCGCAACGGCGACTTCGCCGGCCTGTTGGCCGTGCTCGATCCGGACGTGGTGCTGCGCGCCGATCCGGCCGCGGTGCTGGCCAGCGCCGCGCGCCAGGCCGACGGCGCGCCGACACTGGCCGCGCGGACGCGCGGCGCGCAGGCGGTGGCCGAAGCTTTCAACGGCCGCGCCCGGGCGGCGCAGCCGGCGCTGATCGATGGCGCGGCCGGCGCGGTGTGGGCGCCGGGCGGCACGGTGCGCGGCGCATTCCTGTTCGCCGTCGCCGGCGAGCGCATCGCCGGGATAGAGGTCGTGATCGATCCGCAGCGCTTGCGGCAGCTGCGGATCTCGATCCTGTGATGCGGACGCGGCGGCGACCGCTGCCGTCGCGGCCTACTTCAGGCGCTTGAGCAACTCATCGGCCACGCCCATCGCCGAGGCCGGGTTCTGGCCGGTGATCAGTTCGCGGTCGACCACCACCTGCGCCGTCCACGGCTGGGCGTTGCTGCGATAGACGACGCCGGCCTGTTCCAGCGCGGTTTGCGGGTAGAACCGCATCCGCCCGCCGCCGAGCTGGGGCTTGGCGATCTCTTCTTCCTGGTTGCTGATCACCGTGACTTGATAGCCGCGGTAGATCCACTGCGCCGGCGCGATGGCCCGGCCGCGGGAGGCGAGCTCGGCGGTGAAGGCCGACGCCTGCGGCAGGGTCGACAACAGCGCGATCGGGCCGTGGCAGACCAAGGCGGTGGGCTTGGCCCGGGCGTGGAAGTCGGCGAGCAGGCGGCCCAGCGCCGGGTCGTGCAGCAGGTCCTGCATCGGCGCGTGGCCGCCGGGGATGTAGACCGCATCAAAGCGCCCGTAGCCTTGCTGCTCGATGCGCGCCAGGCTGAGCACCGGCGAGCGTTCGGCCGAGGTCAGCGCGAGCCGGTCGAGCAGGGCCTGGTGCTCGCGCAGCGCCGCGGCGTCGCCGCCGAAATGCATCGCATCGACCGAGTTGCGGTCCAGGGTCGGCGCGCGGCCTTGCGGCGTGGCGAAGGTCAGCCGGTGGCCGGCGTCGAGCAGGCGCTTGACCGGCTGCATCAGCTCGTTGAGGTAGAAGCCGGTGGCGAAGGTCTTGCCGTCCTCGAGCTCGAGACGGTCGGCATCGGACAGCACCACCAGCACGTCGGCCGCATGGGCGCCGCTGGCGGCGAGCGACAGAGCCAGGGCGAGGCTCAGCTTGGAAACGGATGTCATCGGGAAGATTCCTGCTGGAGAAGAGTGGCGATCAGGCGTCGGCCAATACGCGATCGCGCAGCGCGGCGCCGACGCCGGCGGCCGATTGCGGGTTCTGGCCGGTGATCAGGCGGCCGTCGACCACGACCTGCGCGGTCCAGTCCGGCGCGGGCTGATGCAAGGCGCCGCGTTCGCCCAGGGCGCCGGCGAGCAGGAACGGCACCACGTGTTCGAGCCCGACCGCGCGTTCTTCGCTGTCGGTGAACGCGGCCACGCGCTTGCCCGCGACCAGCGCCGTGCCGTCGTCGAGGACCACGTTCACCAGCGCCGCCGGGCCGTGGCAGACCGCGGCGACCGCGCCGCCGGCCTGGTAGATCTCGCGTGCGACCCGCGCCACCGCGGTGCTACCCGGAAAGTCCCACATCGCGCCGTGGCCGCCGGCGAAGAACACCGCGGCGTAGCCCGCGGCGTCGACCCGGTCGAGGCGCTGGGTGGTCGCGATGGAGCGGCGGAAGGCCGGGTCGTTCCAGTAGCCGGCATTGATCGGATCGTCGAGGTCCAGGCCGTCGACCGGCGGCTCGCCGCCCAGGATCGAGGCGAACTCGACCGCGATCCCGGCCGCGTCGAGCTCGGCCAGCGGGTGGGTGACTTCGCCGAGGTAGTAGCCGGTAGGCTGGCCGGTGGCGCCCTTGCGGTCGTGGCTGGTCAGCACGAACAACACCGGGCGGGAGGAAGCGGGGGACATGGACGGGGCCTTGTTGGGAGTGGGGCCACTGTATTGCGCGCTTGTGCGGCGATAAACTTCCAAGTCGGGAAATCATTCGTGCTGCAGAGGCAAAAATGAGCCGTCGCTACGACCACCTCGGCGATGTCGAGGCCTTCGTCGCCGTGGTCGACCATGGCTCGCTGACCGCGGCGGCGGTGGCGCTGGCGACCACGCCCTCGGTGATCAGCCGGGCGATCGCACGCCTGGAAAGCCGGCTCGGCAGCCAGTTGCTGCGCCGGACCACCCGCCGGCAGGGCCTGACCGAGGCTGGCCGGCTGTACCTGGAACAGGCGCGCGCCGCGTTCGCCCTGATCGACGACGCCGAGCGCAATCTCCAGGGCGAGGGCGGCGAGTTGAGCGGACGGGTGCGGATCAGCGCGCCGACCACCTACGGCCACTACCGCCTGCCGGTTTTGCTGCAGCGCTTCGCCGCGCGCCATCCGCGCGTGCAGCTCGAGGTCAACATCGCCAACCGCAACGTCGACCTGGTCGCGGAAGGCTTCGATCTGGCGGTGCGGCTGGGCGCCTTGCCCGACAGCGGCCTGGTCGCGCGCAAGCTCGAAGACGCCGCGTTGTGCCTGGTCGCGTCGCCGGACTACCTGCGGCGCGCCGGCATGCCGGCGGACCTGGCGCAGCTGCGCGAGCACGTCTGCATCGCGTTCGTGATGCCGAGCACCGGCCGCATCGCTGCCTGGTGGCTGCGCGAGAACGAGCGCGAGCTGGACTGGACGCCGCCGGCGCCGTTGCTGGTGTCCGACGACGTGCTCGGCGTGGTCTCGCTGGCCGAGCAGGGCGTCGGCATCTGCCAAAGCTACGACTTCGTCGTCGCCGACCGCCTGCAACGCGGATGCCTGGTCGAAGTGTTGCCGCAACTGCGCGGCCGCTCGCGGCCGTTCTCGTTGATCTACCCGCCGCATCGCGGCCTGTCGGCGCCGGCGCGCGCGCTGATCGATCTGCTGGCCGGCGAGACCTGAGCGCGCGCGACCGTGCGCGAGCGCACGGCGCGTCTGCGCCGCATGCCCATTGGCCGTGCATTCACTCTGGCGCGCCATTAGCGTGTCGCCGCGCACAGCTTCGCTTCGCGCTTTCCGTCGCGCTTAAAGAACTCTTAAAAATCGGCACCTAGCGTGGCCGAACGACACCGCGCGATCGCGCCGTGCGCCCCCATCGAGGCCTCTACATGCGCATGTTAAAAACCTTGCCGTTGCTGATGCTGTGCCTGCCGTTGGCCGCTTTCGCCCAGGTCCGCGAAGCCGGCGAAGACCGCGCCGACCTGGCGCCGTCGAACTGGAGCCTGGGCATCGCCGCCGGCGGCCGCAGCGAGCTCTACGCCGGCGAAGGCCGGCACAACCGGGTGGTGCCGTTGTTCGGCTACGAAGGCGAGCGCTTCTACCTGCGCGGCATCACCGCCGGCTACCACCTGGTGCAGAACGAGAGCTTCGTCCTCGACGGTTTCCTCGCCGGGCGCCTGGACGCGATGGACGCCGACGACTTCGGCCGCCGCGCCCTGGCCCTGCACGGCATCGACCGCGACTTGCTCGAAGACCGCGACGACGCCGTCGATGCCGGCGTGTCGGCCAGCTGGCGCGGCGCCGCGGGCGAGTTGCAGCTCGACCTGCGCGCCGACATCGCCGATGTCAGCGGCGGCTACGAAGCCGACCTCAGCTATCGCTATCCGATGCAGGCCGCCGGCCTGCTGATCACCCCGAGCGTCGGCGTGTCGGTTCTGTCCGCGGACCTGGCCGACTACTACTACGGCACCCTCGACGAGGAAGTCGCCCGCGGCGTGGTCCGCTACCGCCCCGGCCGCGCCACCGTGCCCCACGTCGGCGTCACCCTGGCCAAGCCCTTCGCGCAGAAATGGCGCGCGATCGCCGACTTCAACTACCAGGCGTTGCCCGACGAAATCCAGGACAGCCCGCTGATCGAAGACGACACCGACGGCGTGTTCCGCGCCTTCGTCGGCATCGCGCGCAGTTTCTGAGTCCACCTTTCTCTTGTAGGAGCGGCGTAAGCCGCGACCGCGATCGCCGCGCAGGCGCACCTCATGGCGCCTGCACCGCCGCCGGCTCGAATTGACGTCCACCGACCAAATGCACAGGCTGGGACAAACGCCACCCGGCCTGCGCATGCACCGACTGTCCCATTTCGACGGCGTCGATTGGCGCCCTTATCGCCATCCGGCTCACTTCGTCCTGCCGCAACAAACCGGCGGCGCCGTGGTGGCCGGTTCCCCGGCCAGCGACCCGGCGCTGTTCCTGGCCTTGGTCGAATGCCTCGCCCCGCCGTATTTCTTGCTGTACGTCTTGCATACGCCGCGTGGCGAAGCGCAACCGGGCCGCTACCAGAGCCCGCCCCTGTCGGTCGAAGAACTGCGCGACTGGCTGGGCCGCTACGCCGGCTTCCTCTGCGCCGACGGGCGCTACGACCTGTGGGCGCACTCGCCAGAGCAGCGCGCCACCGTGGTCTGGGACCGCCACGATCGCCTGTACGCGTACGGGCCGACCGACGAATACGCCCGCCGCCTGCGCGAACTGGGCTTCAGCGAAGGCGAGGTGCGCATCCCGGCGCCGCACGAGCACTACTACCGCAGCGAATGCGACCCGGACGCCCGCGACCTGATCGCCTCGCTGGACTGGCACCACAGCCCGCTGCAGCCGCAAGACGAGCAATAACGGCGCGGCTCAATCGATCCGGTACACCCGCGCCTTGGGCAGGTCCTCGTCGACTTGCAGGAACCAGCGCCCGGCCACGCCGGGCACGACCAGGATCTCGGGCGTGGTCATCGGCTTGCGCAGCTTCATGCTGCCCTTGAGCACCTTCCACTGCTGGCCGTTGTCGAGTTCGAACACCGTGCCCGGCTCCCAGCCGGCGACGTCGTGCTTGAGCCGGCTCTTGATCGGTTGGTCGTCCAGGCCGATGTACTGCACCGGGCCGCGCCGTGGCGCCTCGTGATCGGCGCTGGCCGCGACCGCCGCGGGCGCCGTCGCGGCGTCTTTCTCCGCGGCCTCGCGCAGCATCCGGTTCAAGGTCTGCAGCTGGGTCGGAGTCAGCGCGACCTCGCGCAACTGCTCGGGGCTGAGACGGTTTTCGATCGGGGTGTAAACCGATTGAGCCAGCGCCGGCATGGCGGCGGCGAGCAGGAGGGGCAGAATCAGGGCACGGAAAGGGCGCATGGCGAAGGACGGTGGGCCAGGAGGGCCGGTCGCGCTCATGGTGTTTCAGATTGGTTGCACAATTGTGACGGGGCGGTCGTGGGTTCGTGGCCGCAGCGCCGACAGGCGCGGTCGGCCAGATCGATGGCGACCGGATAGCGCGCACGCCGCGACGGCTGGTTTTGCGGCGATGGCCATGGTCCGCCGCTGCGTACGCAGCGCGAAGTTCGCTTTCGCTTCTTGGCCGGTTTTTCGCGCTTAGATGGCTTCGTGCATTGGTTCGCAGGAGGCGGGCGGGCGGGACGAATCGGACTGATGCCTGCCGCGCCGCGCTCCCGAATCCGTACGGGTTTGAAAAACGATGACTGCTGAGTGAGAGGATAGGAAGGATATGAAGCGATTCTGGTTCACCTTCGCCGGGCCGCCGGAATTTTCTCCGCTCGCTCTGGGTTGCGGCGTGACCGGTCACGACCGCCTGGATGCATTGCAGATCTTGCGCGAGCGCGTGCTTGCAGGTCGGCAGGACTTGGCCATCGACGTTGTCGTGGAAGATGTCGACATCCGGACGCTCGATGCCGATCACGTCGTCCCGAACATGGGCGCCGCGAGCAATCGCGGCGTTTGGTTTCCGCTCGGGTATTGACGCGGACGCCCGCTGTCGACGAACGTTCGAACTGCCGAAAGCGATGGGCAAGACCGCCGTGCAAAATTCCCCGAAGGTGATCGCGCTGGACTACTACGATGGTCCGTTGGAAGGGGTTTCGATGGGGGCGTTCGGCTGCCGGTGCTGTTACTTCAAACTGCTTGCATGGGACGACCTGGGCGATAATCGCCTGTTCGCGATTGTTTCAATGGATTGCAGCCAGTACGAAGAAATCGCGACAGCGCTGGCCTCGGCGCAGCCGGTACCGGACACCCCTGTATGGTTGCCGCAATGGAAGTTTGCCAGCGATGCGTTGGCCCGCCGCGTGAGCTTGTTGCTGGATGGATATAGCCGACGATCCCGCTCTCCAGAATTTTTATGTTTGAATTTTTGCGCGCAATTGCAACCGAGCCGGATGTTCCCCGTGTCCGACCAGGTGCGCGACAAGATCGAGGCGGCAGCTGTGAGAGGCGGGGTGTCCGATCTGAATGACTGGGCGGGGGTCCTGCCGATCGATCGTTTTTCGTAGCGTGAGAGCACGTGCAACTGGAGGGAATGCCGTTGAGGTATCAGCCCCGCCTCCAGCCGGCATGAAGCCGGGTTGCTTGTCCAAGGGCGGTATCCGGATGCGGGCGTCGGCGATCCAGCGAGGTCCGAACCGTTCGAGTGATCGCCGGCGCGAGGCAGGCGACTTCGCTGAATTCGTTCATTTTGCGTGCGGCATGTCACATATTCACAGCGGCTTGCCCATCTGCTAGCGTGCGCAAAACCGTCCTGTGTCCGGGGTGGTGAGCGGCCTGGCAAGTAGGCGTTCGCTGACGGTGTAGCTGGACGGCGGCAGAGGGGAAGGAAACCGACCAGGATGCCGGCTGCCGTCGGCACGGACGATCTCGGGGGCGAAATGCAAGAGTTGCTTAGGCTGGCCTCGCGGCCGGTGCGGGGAGCTGTTTGTCTTTTGAACGCGGTCCGCTGCAAGGGCGCGCCGCCTTCCGCACCGCCAAGGCCGTTGCTTCGCGGCCTGACGATGGCGATAGCGTTCTTCTCGGCCCAGGCCTCGGCGGTCGATTACCGGCAGGAATACGAGAAGAAGGTCAAGTCGGCCACTGAAATAGTCGCTCTGCAGATCGACAGTGCATCCGGCGAGAAGCTCTCGCTGTACGACGGTCGCCTGCAGTTTCATGTCGTGGATATCGACATCCCCGGCAACTCGGCCTTGCCGGTGCGACTGGCGCGCAGTTGGAAGCACGACCGGCAGGCCCGGTCCGCTCCGCGCGCGTTCGACGACTGGGATCTGGATGCTCCCTATCTGTCGGGCGTGTTCGCCGCCGGCAAGGGGTGGGCGATGCAGTTCGGCGAACGCTGCGGCAGCGCCGGGCTGGTGCTCGGCAGCGGTTCCGGTTATTCCCAGGACTCGCTCGCCCCGCAGGGCGATTCCGCCCAGGCCCAGGGCAGCTACTACGTCTACTTCGAGCCTAGTCTGTTCTGGCACGGCTACAACCTGCACGTCGATGGCGGCGAACAGCCGCTGCTGATGAGGCATCCCGGCAATCCCAACGGTCCCTCCGCGGCGCATACCTGGACCACCCAGGACGGCTGGGCGTTCTCGTGCATTCCCGCCGACAACGGCGAGGGTTTCCTGGGGCTCGATACCAAGGGCAACAAGTACTACTTCAACCATGTCGCCGCACTGCCGTACGAACCGGTGCATCAAACCGTGCCGGATCCGTACGCGCCGCCTTGCGAGCTGGGGTGCGACTACCCGCGCTACGTCAATTCGCCCTTGGGCCCGAAGCTGGCCCGCAACCAGGTCCGCTTGTTCGCGACCAAGGTGGAAGACCGGTTCGGCAACTGGGTGGCCTACGACTACGACGGTTTCAAGCTGCTGCGCATCCGCAGCAACGACGGCCGCGAGATTGCGCTGGCTCACGATGCGCGTGGTTTGGTGACGCATGCGACGGCAAACGGGCGTGCCTGGACTTACGGCTACCAGCAAGTGAGCGCGCCTATCGGAAAAAGCGACTACGTGCTCAAGAGCGTGACCTTGCCCGATGGAAGCGGTTGGAGCTACAGCCTGGATCGGCTCGGATATGCCGAGTCGATGCTGGTAGGCGACGATGGGTGGCGAGTGGACGAGGCCGACTGCGGCAAGCTCGGCCCAGAACCGGATCTGTTCAATCCGAATGAGGTATTCGCGGGCAGCCTGGTGACTCCATCCGGCGCGCGCTACGACTACAAGGCCAAGCCTACGCGTCATCACCTGACGTATGTCAGCGAGCAGCCTCGCGGCGGGGGCGGTTCGTGTCCGACCGGGTCTATGATCCCGCGACTGTTCGATGTCGTGTCCTTGTTCGAGCGAACGGTCAGCGGCCCGGGGCTGCCGGCCATGACCTGGAGCTACGCTTATCAGCAGCCGGAAAGGAGGTTCCGCCACGAGTGCGACATGGCTCCTGCATCCTGTTCCGACCGCAAGGCCGTGCTGATCACTGATCCCGGCGGTGTGTTGAAGAAGCAGTACTACGGGGTCAAGGAGAACGCCAATACCGGCCTTTTGCTCGGCGAGGAGGTTTGGAAGGATGGCGTCCTTCATCGGACGGTGGGGCAGATCTATCAGGAAGTGCCTGCCGGGCACCCGTATCCGGCATTGCAGGGTTTGAATCCTTCCGAACTCGGACTCTACGACGAGAGCAACAGCCCAAGCGGCCGAAACCGGCCGCTCAAGCAATCGTGGATCGACCAGGACGGCGTTCGCTTCACCCGCGATATCACTTCGTTCGACCGCTTCGCCCGCGCCACTGCGGTCAGCCGCTTCAGTTCGCTGGGGTATTCGGCTGGCGAAACCGTGCAGTACCAAGACGATCTGGGCAATTGGATCCTGGGGCAGGTGGCTCGTTCGACCCGGGACGGCATCGAAACCGCGCGCACCGATTTCAACGCCAACATGCTGCCGTGGCGTACCTACAATCATGGCCTGCTCGTCGAGACGCTGGCTTATGCGGCCGATGGAACGCTCAGCTCCACGACCGACGCCAAGGGCCGGGCCACCGCGTTCTCGCAATGGAAGCGCGGACTCCCGCAGCTGATTCAGCATCCCCCGACGCCGGAGGCGCCAGCCGGCGCGACCGAATCGGCGGCGATCGACGACTCGGGTTGGATCAAGTCGACCACCGACGAGAACGGCTACACCACCGCCTATGCCCACGATGCAATGGGGCGCCTGGCATCGCTGACCCATCCCAGCGGCGACAGCGTCGCCTGGTTGCCCACCACGCAGAGCTTCGCGGTCTCGCCGACCGCCCAGCATGGGCTGCCGGCCGGGCATTGGCTGCAGACCATAACCACCGGAAATTCGCGCAAGGTCATCCACTTCGATGCGCTGTGGCGGCCCGTCGTGACCACGGAGCAGGATCTCGCCGACCCCTCGGCCACGACCCGCTGGTCGGCCAAGCGCTACGACGAAATGGGGCGCGTGGCGTTCGCCTCCTACCCGCTCAATCCGCATGTCAGCGGCTGGAAAAGCTTCGACGATACCGGCCTGGCCGGGGTGCAAACCGCGTACGACGCGCTCGACCGGCCCGTGCGCAGCGTCCAGACCTCCGAGTTGGGCGACCTGACCACGACCATTTCCTACTTGCCTGGTTTCAAGCGGCGAACGGTGAATCCGCGTGGCGTCGCTACGCTCGAATCCTTCCAGGTCTTCGATCAGCCTGGTTACGACAGCATCGTACAAGTCGACTCGGCGCCAGGGACGGCCAACGCCGCCCGCACCACGATCGTCCGCGACAATTTCGGCAAGGCCAAGGAGGTGTCGCGTGGCACTGGGGAATGAGACCTCGCCGAGGCCGCGGGCCTTCGCTCGCCTGCGCTCGGTTTTCGCGCCTTGGAGCGCGCGATCCGGAACGACCCTCCCTGCCGGCCTCAGCGCCGTGCTGGCACGCGCGTCGCTGGCGCTGCTGCTCCTTGCGTCGACGGCGCATGCCGACTGTCCGGTCCCGGACTTCAACAATCCCGACTGCATCGTAGAGCCACCGCCCGAGCGCGATGCCAATCCGGCGGGGATGTCAGTGCCGACCGCGATGCAGGCCGGGCAGTACTACCCGGTGATGGTGAAGTTCCTCAACACCGGTTCGGCCACCTGGACGGCGGCGGAAGGTTACAAGCTCGGTTCCGCCGGACCGCAGGACAACTGGACCTGGGGCCTGGCGCGGGTCGGCGTACCCGGGTCGATCGCTTCGCAGCAAGAAGCGGCTTTCTACTTCACCGTTCGTGCGCCCGAGACGCCGGGGCGCTACACCTTCCAGTGGCGCATGCTGATGGAGGGCGTCGAGTGGTTCGGGCCTGCCACCTCGGGCGTGGCGGTCGACGTGTACGGCGGTTCGATCTCCGCTTCGCCGTCGACCTGCACGATTCCCTGGGGCGCCTCCACCTGCACTGTGCGCCTGACTTGGTCGTCGAATGCTCCGAACGCACAGGTGGTGGCCACACTGATGGACGGCAGCGGGGCGCAAACCGTCGCCGCGCAGCAGAACGGCAGCATCGACATCAACTGGGTGAACTCGGGCGGTTTTCGTTTCCACCTCAAGAGCGGCTCGATGACTTTGTCGACGGTGGAGGCCCGCGGCGTCCATACCGTTAATCAGGCCCCGTCGGTTTCGTTGACCTCGCCGGCCAGTGGCCAGCAGTTCCAGGCGCCGACCCAGGTCGCGCTGGCGGCCACCGCGTCCGACGGCGACGACGGCGTGCAGCGGGTGGAGTTCCATCTCGACGGCGCCAAGATCGCCGAAGACACCTCCGCTCCGTACCAGGCTTCGTGGAACGCCGTTGCGGGCAATCACTCGGTCATGGCGCGGGTGTTCGATACCCGCGGCGCCAGCGCCGATTCGAGCTACGCGACCGTCTCGGTCGCGCCTCCGGTTCCGCCGGTGGCGCCGGTATCGCGCAAATACGTCTACGACCCGCAGCAGCGGCTGTGCAAGGTCATCGAACCGGAAACCGGAGCGACGGTGACCGAGTACGACGAGGTCGGTAACGTTGCCTGGACCGCTGCGGGCTTGAACCTGCCGGATCCCGCGTCGTGCAATCGCAGCGAGGCGGCTGCGTCCGGGCGCGCGGTGACGCGCAGTTACGACGGGCGCAACCGACTGCAGACGCTCAATTTCCCGGACGGCCGCGGCAACCAGAGCTGGGAGTACTACCCCGACGGTCTGGCCAAGACGGTGACCACCAGCAACGAGGGCGCCGGGCAGGGCACGGTCGTCAACAGCTATAACTACGACAAGCGGCGCAATCTGACCGCCGAGGCGCAGGCCCAGCCCGGCTGGTACACCTGGTCCAGCGGCTACGGCTACGAGCCCGATGGTCAGCTGCGCTGGCACAGCTACCCCACCGGCACGGTCATCGACTACGCCCCCAACGCCCTGGGGCAGCCAAGGCAGGTCGCCACGACCGGCCAGACTTACGCCAGCAACGTCCGCTACTACCCGAACGGAGCGGTTTCGCAGTTCACCTACGGCAACGGCATCGTCCACGCGATGACCCAGAATGCGCGCCAATTGCCGCTGCGCAGCACCGACGCCGGCGCGCTGGATCTGCAGACCCGTTACGACCCCAACGGCAACGTCATTGAGATCCTCGATCTCGCCCGCGGCGAGACCTACGGCCGCTGGATGACCTACGACGACCTCGATCGCCTGATCGCGGCCGGTTCCTGCAGTTTCGGCGGCGACTGCTGGCATCGCTTCAAGTACGACGCCCTGGACAACATCAAATCCTGGTCCCTGGGCGGGGTGAAGGATCATCGCTATTACTACGACCCCAGCAACCGACTGACCAACGTCCAGAACGCCAGCGGCGCCAGCGTGATCGGGCTGGGCTACGACGTGCAGGGCAACCTGGAGAACAAGAACGGTCAGGTTTACGCGTTCGACTACGGCAACCGCCTGCGCCGAGTGACGGGCAAGGAGATCTACCGCTACGACGCCCTCGGCCGGCGCGTGCTGTCGGTGCGTGACGACTGGAGCACAACCAACCGGCTATCGATGTACAACAAGGCCGGCCAGATGATCTATACCGAGGCCGGCAACCCGCGCAAATCGCTGGAGCACTACTACCTCGGCAGTTCGCTGCTGGCGATCCGCGAGAACGACTGGGCCGCCGGCACGCCCGCGATCGTGCGCTACCAGCACACCGACGCCCTCGGAAGTCCGGCAGCGGTCACGGACGCCGCGGGCGCGGTGATCGAACGTACCGACTGGGAGCCCTACGGCGCGGCGATCGGCAAGCCCAACTACGACGGAGTCGGCTATACCGGGCACGTCATGGATGGCGGGTCGGGGCTGACGTATATGCAGCAGCGGTATTACGACTCCTTACTAGGACGATTCCTAAGCGTCGATCCAGTCACGGCGTACGATCAGCCGTTAGTGGCGTTCAATCGCTATCGCTATGGTAATAATGATCCCTACAAATTCACCGACCCGGATGGTCGCTTTGGGCGACCAGATCCACCGCACATGTGGATTACGGCAGTGGGTAAAAAACAAAATACCGACGGATCAGTTACCGTTCAGCGCATGATCAGTGCATCTGACACGATCTCGGGCCAGCCGACCGGAGGCGCAGTTGTCCTTCTTCCTCAAAGGTCGGCGGAAGGTGCCCCCGCAAAGGTAGGCGATGCCGTGCAGGAACGATTATTGAACTTCAGTGAAAAGGCAGGAAAGATCGTCGAAGTAACGAGTGGTCAAAGAACGGTCGAACAGAATGCCGCCGTTGGCGGTGCGCCAGCTAGCCAGCACTTGAATGACAATGCGGCAGATATCAGTATTCAAGGGAATACGCCTACGCAAACTGCTGATGCGGCATACGAATCTGGTGAGTTTAATCGAGTTAATGAATACACGAATGGCCGAGGAGTGCATGTTGATTTAAGGGAAAACGGCAATCAGGGAAGATTCGATAACTGGAGGCCAAGGGCGAATGAATAAGTATCTTTTTCTGTTGTTGTTTCTGACTTCATGTGGATCAGGTGACCGAAAAATCCCGTCCCAGCCTGCCGCTGTTCGCAATGATTCGAATGTGGGTGCTTACGTAGTCGACTCTGCTATGGGCAGGTTGAACGGGGTTTACGTGGGCATGAGTGAGTTTGAATTGTCTTCACTCAGGTATCCAGAGTCTCGAGGCGTTGTTAGGTTGGAGGGGGACGATTATGTCGCTATCGATGTTTCGATTGACGGGAAGGTGCCGATCGAGTGTATTTTGGCTGGGGATGGGAGCGTGGAGAGATTCTCAACCGCTTCGTCGTTGGTTCACGATGAGCGCGGAATTGGAGTGGGCGCTACGGTACGCGAACTGAAGATGGCATATCCCGCGGGCAGGCTTCTTGTCGGCGACGAAGACGGCCGATTTGCCCGCTTCGTTAATGGATCAAAAGTGGTCTTCTCGCTAGACAAGAGCAAAATCGATGATGTGTGTTTCGACAATCCTGTCGAGAAGTGCAAGGTTGACGAGCAGGGGGTCAAGGTGGAAAGAGTTGTTGTAAATAGGCATGTTTATTGAAAAAGGTTTAGTTGCAGACCGGCGCGGTTGGAATACGGCAACGGCATCGGCTACACAATGAGCCTGAGCGCGCCAGTTGCCGGCGCGTAGCATCAGGAATCATCTGAGCTCTAGCGGGTAGAAATGCCGGGAGGAGCCTATGGGGAAGGGGAGGTCGGCCGCTCTTTCGATCGCTATGTTAATTCTACTTTGTTCCGCAATCCGCTCTTGGTCGATGGATAGGGCGTCAACTGACGAAGTAAAGTTGCAGCGGGTCGACAGCGTGGGCCTAGCTGAGCTGTGGAACTCCGATGGTCCTCACTTGTTTACATCCAAGGATGGTCTGATTGTCGGATTTTGGCTGGCCGACCGGGAGTCCGCTCCGGCGCAGAACGGAAAAACATTGGTCGGCTTCTTCGCTGTCGGAACCGGCGATGTGGGCGAGATTCTGGTGGCTGTCAAGGTATGGTTGAACGGTTGTGATTTTTCTTCAGAAACTACGAAAAAATTCATCGAAAGGAATGGTCAGGTCGTGCTGTTTTTTCTGCCAAGCGGGTGCGCTTCGGCAGATCTGTGCGCCGAAACTATCGTTGCGCTATCGATCCGTCTCGGAGAAGGTGGCGCCTCCGTGCTTGTTAACGGAAAACCTGTGGGAGTGATTGAGGGGCCTTGATTTTTTGCTCTGCCAAGATTCAAGTCGTTCGGGTCGTATCGGAAGGTCGGGTGCATAGAGTTACTGCTCGGAGAAGAAGCAATGTCACGGCGTACTTGTTACGGATTAGTTCTACTTCTCTTGGTTGCGCCCGGGGCGTTGGCAGATGAGTCGGCAGCGAACCGACTTTCACATGCGCTCGTTGATGCCAGGTTTGTGGAATTGTATTTCGTATCCAAGACGGGTGGCTACGACTACAGCCCTGTCGAGATCAGGCGAGTCGCTTCAGTTCGATTGCGTAGAGAGTGCGGAAGGGACTGTGCAAACCTCATGGCGCCGGTCGTTTCTCATCTGCGAAATGCACGTGGCGGGGGGTGTCAGCGTGGACAGCAGGATGTTCTTATCGATTTGGGAGACGATGCGCATATTTTATATAGCTACTCCGGGCGCACTATCGAATATCAGGGGCGCTGCTACTTCAATCCAGAGGGTGTGAGAGGGATTTTGAGGTCTATTGAATTCTACTGATTGTTGGATTGGTGGCGTGCGAGTGGATATTCCGACAAATATTTCATTGATGATTGTCGGCTATCGGGATTTTCATGATGTGCCGCGCCTTATTCTTGCAAGCGATCTGGATGCGAGGTTCTGGATTCTTGATTGCCCATTCGACGATGAGGCCGATGAATACTCGCAAACCTATTCGGTCTTCTTTGTGGGTCATGATCTTCTTGAGTCGAAACGGTTGTTGGAATCCTGGCCGAGCCATTCGCGAGGACACAGCGTGGGGTCTATCGAGGTGGATCGAGTCCGTTTCGATAGCACGCGGCGTGCGGAATTTATCTGTACGTGATCCGCATGGATGGTCGTAGCGCGGACTGATTTTTCGTTGGCGATTTGCGAGTGTGCGACTGCGCCGAAAGGTCTGTATTGTCAAACGGACGGCCAGTCCATGCTCATGCCGGCAGGCACCAGGTGGTCAAGTGGCGACTATGTCGAAATCGCGGTGCTGTCGATCGAGGATTCGCAGCTCGAGCGGGCGCTGAAGGCAGCGTTGCTGCACGGTTTCGAAGCCGGCATGGGACGATGGGCGGCCATCGGAGTTCGCTTGCAATCTGGCGTCCTGGTCGAGCTGATCCGTTATGCCGACGTCGAAACAGACAGGTTTGCCTTGCGCGTCGACCGAAGTGCCGAACCCGCGCCTGCCCTGGCCGAGGTCCTCGCCCAGCTTGGTCTGGTGGAAGGGAGCGTCCTCTGGGTGGCCGATGCAGCGAAAGCGTATCGAGACTATTGCGATGAACGCTGAGCGGCTCGTCGTCTGGATGGAAGGGCAGTGGGGCGAAGACGGGTTTCTCGAAGCCTTGCGCCGCGGCGTATTCGACTCGGCCAGGGCGACGGAATTTCTTGCCGGATCGGGATCGATATCCATCGCAGACGATGCGCTCGTTCCCAGGCGACTGTTGTCGCTGGTGTGGTACTTGCCGCTCTACCTAAGTTGGCAGAAGGAGCGCGTCGTGGAGGTTTCCTCTATCGATCTGGTCGAGCGGTTTCTGAGAAGGACGTAAAAAATATCGAGGGTGGAGCCGCCCCAGGAGTAAGCCAACAGGGCGAGGTAGATAATGATTGAAGAAGACTTCACGAGAGATTGGTGTGATGCTCAGCTTCACGGGGTGGTCTGGGAGAATTCCGGTCGGGATCTCGTACTGAATGCGTTGCAAGCGAACGATGGGAGTTTGCGGAGTGTGAAGTTTAGCTGGGTGCACGAACTAGCTATTCGGTTGGACTTCGGGAAGATTGTGGCCGGAATGCCACTTGTTTGGGCGGCTGAATTTGAGCGATTGCCGAGCTCCGAGATTCGCGTCCTGGTCGATTTTGGTGACGTTGGGGAGAACCGGTTTATCTGCTCGGATGCTGATGTCTTGTAGATTGTTCGGTAAGTCGCAACCCTTATTTTTGCTGGGCAGGTTTTTTCCTGCACAACGATTTATCTGAGGCTATAGCCGAAAGTACGATAGCGGCTTTCGGCGTTGGTGTTACGTCTGCGCCAACGAAGGCTTGAAGGACTCTTCAGCGGCTGACTCGGGAGGGCAGGAAGTGCCGCCAAACGTGGCCGTCCCAGGGGCATCTCGTCCGCTCGCGCTCGGGCTGATCAACTGTATCTGCGTTGTGCTGCGGTCGGACCCGGCCCTGAGGCGGCGTCGGCCAAGGTCCGCCATGCGACAGCTGTGCCTTTCCACATAGAGCACTGAATATGATGAATTCCCTGGCGATCTCGTACATAAGGCGAAATCACGCCAAGATCGTCGTGTCGTTTGACATGGGGGCGGAGATCTTGTCGAAGCTGGCTCATGGCGCGCTAGGGGACGGCGTAAGTTCCATGGACATCAACGCCGAAGATGGCTTGTACTCGATCTCATGCGATAAGCCATGGCTGGTGATGGAGGCGTTCGACGACATGATTCCGTACCCGTCGCTGGCCGTTAACAGTTCCCGGATGGAAATACTGGTTTCGGCTTTCGCCGATTGGTTTGCGGTGGTGGACGCATTCACGGAGGTCCTTTCGCACGGCGTCAGGCCGCTTCTCGCCGACAAGATGATTTCGAAGCTCAAGTACCGCCAAGGTTTGGCTTTCTATCTGAATCCAGACCCGTCGCGTCAGCTTTGGCGCGCCGAGCTCGCTCCAGGTCCGGATTCTTTGTAGCGGAGAGTTGCGGCGATCGCGGAGCGGAAGCGCCAGTCAAGCTTGATCGAACCCCAATAAGACGAGGCTAGCCGCGAACGAGGCCGCCGCCACCCGGTTCGGCGTAGACCAGGCCCGCATCTCCACGCTGAAGTCGAAATCCGTCGCCGGGTGCGAGTCGGCCACGCGCCTCGCCGACCCTGATGGTCGTTTAAGTAAGGACGACCGGTCTCCAAGACGCGATACAAGCTCTATCGTCTTCAATTCACCTGGAGCTGCTGCGCAAATGGCGAGGCCGGCACGAGAAGCCGTTGATAGTGCCTTGCAATCGGCGTCCAGCGCTGCCACTCGGGTAAGGAGCTATACAAATTCTAACGGTGTGGAGATCGTCGTTCGAGGGGCTTCGATTGTAGGCGGCGAGGGCCAAGTCGTTGCGGGGGTTAAAGCATGCGCGGGCATTGCCACATGTATTGGAGTGGGATGCTTGTCGCTTTCGGGGAAAAGACATCCAGGAAGACATTACAGGTAAGGTTGGCTATCTTCGCAACAAGGCTCATTTTTTGGCGAGGCTACCGGCGACCTAGTGGTAGATGGTGCAAACGTAGTAACCTTCGATGCGGTTCTTCCGAAGCCTGAGGTCAAGCCTGGAGTGCGGCGGTTATTCAGAAGGTCGCCTTTTCCACCGAGGTCGTTAGTGGAAATGTAGGCGCAGCTGACACTATAAAGAGAGCGAATGACTAATGTCTGCCGAGATGCTGTTGGGGCTTTTATTTTTGTTTCTATTCGTGTTGACGGTGGTTCTGGTGATCAAGGCTGATCGGCTTTCAAAGTGGTTGCTCGTTGCTTCGAATATTGGTCTGGCGTTCGCAGCCTTGTTGCCAACGACTTTGGTTCGTTTGGGTATGCTTTCAAATGTGGGAAATGTCGGTACTTTGGCGGTGGCTTATTTTGTTTTTTTCTTCTTGGGCCTTCTTCTGATCAATTGGCGGAGCGGGTCGAAGTGAGCTGAAGGGAAGCGATTTGGTCGCTCTTGCGGCTGTCGTGTTGACTCTGTTTGTTTCTAGGCCATATTCGGCCTGATGAACGAAAGGTGACGATTCTTAATCGTAGGCAGGAGGGGCGGTTCATGCTCATGCCCGGTGTTCGTTGGCCAGCGGCGACTATGTGGAAATCGCTTTGGGCTGTCCATCGAAGATTCACAACTACAGCGAGCGTTGAAGGCAACACTGCTGCACGGTTTCGAGGCCGGTAAGGGGTGATAAGCGGCCATCGGAATTCGCTTGCTATCGGGTGTTCTCGTCGAGCTGATCGTTATGCCGACGTCGAAACGGGCAGGTGCTATCGACGATGCGTTCTACGAGCGATTTCTGACCTCGGTCCACAATGTGCTGGAAGAGGTCTTGGGCGTTCCCTGATCGAGGCGCCTGCGAAGGTGATTGCGGCGCTGCGAACGCGAACGTCACCAAGGACGTCGCGTCCGTAGCCCGCAGCCCTCAAGCCGCGTTAGCCGCCGCCACCGCCGCCCGGTTCGGCGTCGACCAGGCTCGCATCTCCACGCTGAAGCCGAAATCCGTCGCCGGGTGCGAGTCGGCCACGCGCACGGCCTGTTCGTAGCTGTCGGCGACGAAGAACAGCAGGCCGGAGACCATGAGGTCGTCGCTGCGGACCAGGTCGGAATGCGGGCCGACGTGGTGGCCTTCGGGGCTGAGCGAATGCGGGACGAGGCGGTGGCCGGCGTCGATCTTCTGCTCGACCCAGAAGGCGACGCTCTGCTTCAGGCGCAGTTCGTCGGTGGGGGCGAGCGGCTGTTGGCGGTTGCGGCGGAACAGCAGGACGTAGGTGTGCATGAGGCGTGCTCCTGGTGAGGCGATGGCCGCATGGGGCGGTCAAGAACTGTGATGCGGCGCATGCGGCGAAGGTTGCATACGCTGCCGTGCGGTCGCCTTCGGCCTGGGTCGAATGCGCCGCAACGGGTGCGAACTACTGTGTTCCCGGCAATGGCGGCTGGCTTGTAAAAAATCGGCGCCTGGCCGAGGCCGGCGGAACCGTCACGGGGCGTAGGGCGCCCGTGCCAACAAGCGCGCTCCGGGGCGAGCGGCTCAGGCGGGCGAGCGCAGAACCGGTTCGACCGAATCTGCGTGCTCAAGCTGCGTGCTCAAGCTGCTGGTTCAAGCCGCGTGCTCGAGCCGCGTGCTCGAGCCGCATGCTCAAGCCGCGTCGAAGTAAGCGCCCGGCGACCGGCCCGCGGCGCGGCGGAAGTCGTGGTTGAAGTGGGCCTGGTCGTAGTAGCCGGCGCGCAGCGCGAGTTCGGTCAGGTCGCTGCCTGGGCGATACAGGCTCAGGGCGCGTTCCAGCCGTAGCGTGGTCGCGTACCTCTTCGGCGTCACCCCGACGATGCGGCGGAAGCGGCGTTCCAGCGCGCTCTGGCTGAGGCCGATATATCGGCTCAGGGTTTCGATGCGCGCGTCGGCGGGCGCGCGTTGCAGCCAGTCGATCGCGGCGGCGACCAGCGGGTCGGGGCGGGCATGGCCGAGCCGGTGCAACAGATAGGCCTCCAGTCGGTCCAGGCGGGCCGCTGCGCCGCTCGCGGCGGCCAGTTGGTCGAGCAGGCGCTGCCGGCCACGGTCGGGTTCGTCCAGATCGTCGAGGTCGACGGTGGCCCCGGCGAACGCGTCCTGCGGCGGACGCAACAGCGCCGCGGCGCCGACCGGGGTGAACTTGGCCAGGACCAGGCTGTGGCCGCGCGGATGGGCATGGCCGCGCAGGCGGTCCTGCAGGCCGGTGAAGGCGGCCGCCGGCACGGCGCGTCCGTCGTCGAGCCGACAGCGCTCGCGGAACGAGAACGCGAGCACCGAGGCGGTGTCGGGCAGGTGGCTGTCGCGCACGTCGGCGAGGCATTCGACCGCGATCAACTGCTGCACGAACGGGCGCAACGCGGCGCAAGGCGCGCGTTGCAGCATGCGGATGTCGGTGGGCGAGGGCGCGGGCATGCGCGGAGGCGTTCCAGGGGCGCGCCTGCCGGCGGGGCGGCCAGGGCGTGCGACGGTGTCGAATGGGTTCGCGCCACGTTAGGCCGGACAGGCGGGCGCAGCAATCGACATTCGTCACCTCGTCGGGTGCGCGGCGCAGGGGGCTCGGTTGCGGCGAGGCGGAAGCGATGGGCGCGGGCTGCGATCCTGCGACGAAACCTCGCAGTCGCGGCTTGCCCGGCACGGCCCGGGAGCCGGGGCGAGCGTTGCGCCAGCCGGCGCATCACGTTACAAAGCGCCCAGCCCGCGGCGGCCGCCGCTGCGGGAGAGCTCACCCGGAACCCCTGCATGGCCGTCCTGTCCGCTGTCCTGTACTTCCTGACCCACCAACCGTTCTGGGCGTTCGTGCTGCTGTGCGGGCTGGGCTTGGGGTTGGGCTGGCTGTGGGGGCGCCGGCGCGGCCGCGGCTGGTGGGGCGGGATCAGCATCGCCTTCCTGCTGCTGGCCCAGGCCAATCTGTTCGCCGGCCGCTACCTCAATGCCTGGTTCCTCGACGCGGTCGGCACCGAGGGCTCGGCGGTGGTGACCGGCAGTAAGCGCACCAGCGCCAAGCTCAACAACAGCCCGGTCTACGCCTATGCGGCGGTGCTCAGGACCGCCGACGGGCGCGACGTCGAGCTCGCCTTCGACACCGTGTCGGCCGCGATCCACCCGGTCCGCAACGCTATCCTGATCCCGCCGAGGGGCGAACGCTTCGTCGCCAAGTACGTGCCCGGTTTCGAGCGCAATATCGTCATCCTGTCCGATCGTTCCGATTACGGCGCACGGCGGGCACTGGTCGAGGATCGCGCCGCGGTCGACCAGGCCGCGGCGCAACTGGCGGCGAGCCCCGACAACCCGACCTTCCGCGCCGAATACCGCGAGGCGCTGCGCGCGTTCCTGGCCAAGCACTACGGCTCGGACGATCCGGTGGTGAAAGAGTTCGAGCGCAAGAGCGCCGAGTTGGAGCAGGCCCCGCGCTGATCCGCGCCCGGCCTTGCGCGCCAGCGTGTGCGCCGCCGTTCGGCCGCGACGACCGTTTGCAACCGATTTGCGTTGCGCGGCGAACCCTTCGCCGCCGGCGACCTCGCCTGCGCGGGCCGCGGCCGCCGCAAAGCACACTGTCCGTTCCCGAACCGCGCGCACGTTACCGATATCGAGCCTGCGCTGCGCATCGCCGCAGCGCGGGCCGGACAAGAGGACGTCGGCGACAGCGGCCGCGCAGCGGCCTACGGGGGCAACATGAAAGCACGGATCATCGCGGCAGCCCTGGGGATCCTGGGCGGCCTGGCCGGCGCGGGCTGCGTCACCTATCCCGACCAGGCCTATTGGGGCGTGCACGACGCCAGGCAGGTCGGCAGCCGCTCGCAGCTGATGACGATCGAGATCAGCGAGAAGGGCAATCTGTTCCATCCCGAACAGCGCGAGCGCCTGCGCCACTGGCTCGGCGACCAATCGACCCGCGAGCCGATCGTCGTGTTCGTCAACGGCTGGCACCACGACGCCAGCGAGGACGACCGGAACCTGCGCGATTTCACCGGGTTCCTGGCCAAGCTCGAGCGCCGGCTCGACGACGCCGACGTGCCGGTCGACAGCGTCGACGGACTGTATGTCGGCTGGCGCGGCGACGAGTACGACCTGCGCCTGCCGGCGCAATGGCTGGATTTTCCGACCATCTGGCCGCGCAAGCGCGCCTCCACCGAAATCGGGCGCAACGGGCTGAAGGAGATCGTGGCGCTGCTGCAGGAACTGCAGGCGCAGCAATCGGCGCGGCCGCTGGTGATCATCGGCCACAGTCTCGGCGGTTCGGCGCTGTTCCAGGCGATGCGCCTGAACCTGAGCGGCCCGGCGCTGGACGGCTCGGAATACATCATGCTCAATCCGGCGGTGTCCGAGCTCGAGTTCGAAGGCTTGGAAACCGAACTCAAGCAGGCCTTGGCCGCGCAGTACGCGGCGCTGGCGCAACTGGAAGGCACTGCGGCCGACACCGCCTACAGCAAGCGCCAGCGCGAATTCCTCGACCGCAGCCATCGCAAGCTGGTGGTGCTGCAAGCCCAGGGCGACACTGCGGTCGGCTTCCTGCACCGGCTCGCGTTCAAGGGCACGCCGATCGGTTTCAGCGAGTCGAAGCAGACCCACACCGCGGAAATCTGCGGCGTCGGTAGTCCTTGTCCGCAGACCGACTTTCGCGGCTGTCAGCGCACCGTGCCGGCGGTGGTGCCGGAAGGCCGCGCCGGTTTCCTGATCACCGCGCGCGGCGCCGACGATGCGCAATGCCGGGAACGGACCCGCGAGCCGGTGTGGGTGATCGCCGGCCGCGACACGGTTTCGCGCAGCCACAACGACATCTTCAACGACGTCCAGGCCGATGCGCTGGCGGCCTTGGTGACCGACTCGATCGAACGCCAGGCCAGGCGCTGATCAGTCTTTCCCCGCGCCGGCACCGGGCGCCGGCGCGGGCGCGCCGTCCCGCAAGGCCAGGGCGAGGAACTGCGTGCCCGGCACCGGGTTGAACACGTAGGGCGCGATCGGCGCGAATCCCAGCGAACGGTACAGCGCTTGCGCAGGCGCCATGCTCGGCAGCGTGTCCAGGCACAGACGCGCGTAGCCGGCGGCGCGCGCCCGCGCGCAGATCCGCTCGGCCAGGCGCCGGCCCAGTTGCTCGCCGCGCGCCTGCGGGCGCACGTACAGGCGTTTCATCTCGGCATCGCCGTCGGCCAGCGGGCGCAGGCCGATGCAGCCCAGGGCCTGGCCGTCGCGCCAGGCGATCAGCACCTCGCCCAGCGGCGGCGCGTACTTGCCGGGCAGGCCGGCCAGTTCCTGCTCGAAATCCTGGAACGCCAGGTCCACGTCCAGGCTGTGCGCGTACTCGCGGAACAGTTCGCGGACCGGGTCCAGGTCCTGCGGCCAACGGGCGGGGCGGATCTCGATGCTCATGCGGCCTGGGATGTAGGAGGGCGATGCGGCGCTCGCAGGCACTGTACGCGCGGTGCCGCGAGCGCCGGAAACGCGGACCCGGCCGATGCGGCGCCCGACCGGGTCGCAATGCTGCAGCCTGCACCCTCGGCGGCCCGGCGTGAAGCGCACCGGGATCAAGCCGCGGGGAGCGGGGGCGAACCCGATCCGGCCGCGCCGCCGCACGGAACATCGGGCGGCGACGCAGGGGTCGTGCGTGGTCCCACCGGGCGCTCCGCCGCCGGCACCGTTACAATCCCCGCGCATTCGGCGCTGCGAGGGGGCGTCGCCGATGCCGGGCGCGACCGCGCCCACACCGGTCCGCTGCGGCGGCCGGCCTTTGTCGAATCCTGGAAACCGCGCCCATGCCCAAGCCCTCGCTCCGCACCGCGCTCGCCGCCTTGTTGGCCGTCGCCGCGTGGCCGGCCTGGGCCGGCGAGCTGCCGGTGACCTTCGTCGTCGCCGGGCGCAAGGTCGCGGCCACCCTGAGCCTGCCGGAGCGCGGCCGCAATCCGCCGGTGGTGCTGCTGTTGCCCGAATTCGCCGGCAATCGCGACGAACGCCGCGGCGGCGCGGTCAAGGAAGGCGTGTACGCACGCGCCGCGCAGCGCTGGGCCGAGCGCGGCATCGCCAGCCTGCGCATCGACTATCGCTACAACGGCGACAGCGACGGCCAGTTCGCCGACGGCAGCCTGGACGCGTACGTGATCGACGGCGTGCAGGCGCTGGAGTATCTGGCCGGCACCGGCAAGGTCGACCCGCAGCGCATGGCGGTGGTCGGCTGGGGCATGGGCGGCGCGGTCGCGACCGGGGTGGCCGCGCGCAGCCGTTATCCGCTCGACGGCCTGGCGCTGTGGAACCCGGACGTCGACGTCGGCGCGGCCTTCATCCAGCGTTTCGGCCGCGACAAGATCCGCCAGGGCCTGGCCGGCGCGGAGGCGCCGACCACCATCGATCTGGCGGTCGGGCGCACCATCGCCTTGAAGCAGCCGTTCTTCGTCAGCCTGTTCACCCTGTCGCCGCCGGCCGAAATCGCCCGTTACGGCGGCCCGCTGATGGTCGCCGTGGGCACCCGCGACGAAATCGGCGCGCCGCAACCGGCCCAGGCCGAAAGCCTGATCCGCTACCACGGCGGCGAAGGCGAACTGCTGGTGCTGCCGATGGACCGGATGTTCAATCTGAGCAAGAGCCAACGCCAGGTCGATGCGCTGATCGAGGCCACCGAGAGCTTTCTGCTGAATCACTTCCGCTAGCGCACTTCCGCTAGCCGCCACCCCCGCTAGCCGCGCCTGCGCGCGGCCGTCGCGCCGCCGGCCCTGGTGGAGCTGGGGTCAGTGCAACTGCGGTCGATGCGACTGCGCTCAGTGCGGCTGCGACACGCTGCGCATCACCTCGGTATTCAAGGAGCGCAGTTCCTGCCGCCGTTCCAGATCGGCGAGGGCGACGATGCCGCACAAGCGGCCGTCGCCGTCGACGATCGGCACGCGGCGGATGCGTTCGCGCATCATCAGGTCGGCGCATCGCTTGAGTTCGGCATCGGCTTCCAGGGTGATCGCCGGGCTGCTCATGCAGTCGCTGGCCGCGATCTGGGTCGGGTCCTGGCCGGAGGCGACCAGACGCACGACGATGTCGCGGTCGGTGACCACGCCGAGCGGGCGACGGTCCTGGTCGACGATCGGAATCTCGCCGACGTCGTGATCGCGCATCATCCGCGCGACGGTGCGCAGGGAGGTGTCCGGCTGCGCGCAGACCGGGTTGGGGGTCATGATGCTGTCGATATCCATCGTCGGTCGACTCCTGGGGACGGGCGGTGACTGAGGGATACGCCGGCGCCGCGGCGTGCGGCCGGATCGGTGCGGGGCTACAGCGGCCGCGAGTGAAGCGGAGCGGACCGCACGGCCCGCCAAGCAGGCCAGCGACGGGCGAGCGCTGACTCGGCGACTGGCTCGCCCGAGGGCTGGACCTGCTACCGGGGTGTTGCGCAGTCGCACCGGACTTCGGTCGCTTCTGCTCCGGCGCAATCAGCTTAGGCCGGCCCGCGTTAGCCAGGGATCAAAGACGGCTGCGCATCGCGCTAACGAAACGCTAGCCGGGCATCAAGGCATCGCGGCATCGCCGGCCGTTGCGGCGTGGCCGGCGCCGGTTTGTATCGCAATGTATCCACGGCCCCCAGCGCCGGGATCCGGATACAAAAACACGCTCCCGGCGACACGGTGCGGATACCGCGCACGGGCGAAATGGCGCCTCCGAAACGCAGCCGCCAACGCCCAGGAGCCCGCCATGTCCGCAATCGCGACCGTCCCCGATTCTTCCCCGCGCGCGCCGTTTCTGGCCCGCATCGACGCGGTCGGCCGCTGGCTGGCGCCGCTGGGCCTGCGCGCCCTGCTGGCCTGGGAGTTCTTCGAAGCCGGACGCGAGAAGCTGCACGGGCAGAACTGGTTCGCCGAACTGAGCGGACGCTTCCCGCCGCCGTTTTCTTGGCTGGGCGCCGACCTCAACTGGCATCTGGCGACCGGGCTGGAGCTCGGCGCCAGCGTGGCCCTGCTGCTGGGCCTGGGCACGCGCTACGCCGCCGCGGCGTTGTGGGTGCTGACCCTGGTCGCGATCGGCGCGGTGCACTGGCCGCAGCACTGGGACAGCCTGGCCGAGCTGTGGCGCGGCTACGCGATCAGCGACGCAGGCTACGGCAACTACAAGCTGCCGCTGCTGTACCTGGCGATGCTGCTGCCATTGATCCTCAACGGCGCCGGCCGGCTCAGCCTGGACGCGCTGCTCGCCCGCCGCGCACCGGCCGCGGTCGCCGCCGACCGCAATGCCTGGGGCTGGACCGCGCTGGCGATAGGCCTGTCGACCGCGCCCTTGTTGCCGGCGTTCGGCGCCACGGTGGCCGTCCTGGGCCTGGGCCTGCTGGCGCAGAGCCGCTTGCGGCGCCCGCAACCGCTCGCCGCCGCCTCTCTTTGAAGCCCGCCCCGCTTCCGCCCATCCCCAATCCCGTCGCAACAGCGACTCCCGCACGGCGCGCCCGTGCTTCCACTGGAGCAATCCCATGGCCCGTTCCGAAACCTGTAAACCCCATACCGACTCGCCCCGTTCCGACCTGCACGCCAGGCGCGCGTCCACCGGCGTGCTCGGCATCGCCCTTGCCGCGACCGTGCTGACCGGCTTGTTCGGCGGCTCCGCCTTCGCCATGCAGCCGCTGGCGCAGGGCTATCTGCTCGGCGCCGCCCACGCCGGCGCCGAGGGCAAGTGCGGCGAAGGCAAGTGCGGCAGCAGCAAGGCCGGCGCCAAGGCCGCGCAGGCCGAGGGCAAGTGCGGCGAAGGCAAATGCGGCGGCAGCAAGGCCGGCGGCAAGGCCGCGCAGGCCGAAGGCAAGTGCGGCGAGGGCAAGTGCGGCGACGCCTCGTTCGCCAAGACCGACCGTAGCGGCGATGGCCGGGTTTCGCGCGCCGAGCTCCTCGCCGTGGCGCCGCAGCGCGGTGCCGACTTCGCCAAGATCGACCGCGACCGCGACGGCTTCATTTCCGAATCCGAGGCCTACGAGTTCCTCAAGGCCACCTACGCCGCCAACGGCAAGCCGATGCCGGCCGGCCTGTTCGCCAAGCAGCCCGCCAACGGCCGCTGAGCGCGGCAACCCCCAGCGTCGCGCGACCCGTGCCCGGCACGGGTCGCGCGGCGACAAACCCGAGGACTTGTGATGGACACTGCACTCGATGCCCGTTCGGCCGGCCTCGGCCTGCGCCGCGGCCTGCTGCCGGAACTGCTGGCGATGGACGCCGGCGCGGTCGACTTCCTGGAATGCGCGCCGGACAACTGGATCGGCGTCGGCGGCCGCTACGGCGAAGTCCTGGCCGAGCTGTCCTCGCGTTTTCCCTTGAGCGCGCACGGTCTGTCGCTGTCGCTGGGCGGCACCGCGCCGCTGGACACGCAGTTGCTGCGCCGCACCCGCGAATTCCTCGACCGCCAGCGGGTCGCCTTGTACAGCGAACACCTGAGCTATTGCGCCGACGACGGCCATCTCTACGACCTGATGCCGATTCCGTTCACCGATGAGGCGATCGGCCATGTCGCCGCGCGCATCCGCCAGGCCCAGGACGCGCTGGGCCGGCGCATCGCGGTCGAGAACGTGTCCTACTACGCCGCGCCGTACCAGGCGCTGAGCGAGGCGGACTTCATCGCCGCGGTGCTGGCCGAGGCCGACTGCGATCTGCTGCTGGACCTCAACAACCTCAGCGTCAACGCGCACAACCACGGCTACGCGGTCGGCGAATTCCTGGACCGGCTGCCGGGCGAGCGGATCGCCTCGTACCACGTCGCCGGCCACTACGACGATGCCGAGGGACTGAAGATCGACACCCACGGCGCGGCGGTGCGCGAGGACGCCTGGACCCTGCTGGACCAGGCCTACCGCCGCTTCGGCGTGCGTCCGACCTTGCTCGAGCGCGATTTCAATCTGCCGCCGCTGGCCGAGTTGCTGCAGGAAACCCAGCGCATCCGCGCCCTGCAGAGCGCCCACGCGGTCGTCGCGGAGGCCGCCTGATGAGCGCACGCCTGCAGCAACAACAGTGGGCCCTGGCCCGGTACTTGCGCGACCCGGCCGCGAATCCGCCGCCGCCGGGGCTGGAACCGCGCCGGCTGCGGGTCTACCGCGAGCTGTTCTTCAACGCCGTCGAAGGCCTGCTGGCCGGCAGCTTCCCGGTGCTGCGCCAGAGCTTGCCGGCGCCGCGCTGGACCGCGTTGGTGCGCGGCTTCTATGCCGGACATCGCGCGCGGACGCCGTTGTTCCCGCAACTGGCCGCGGAGTTCGTCGATTACGTCCAGTCCTTGCCCGAGCACGGCGAGTGGCCGGCCTGGCTGGCCGAACTCGCGCATTACGAATGGATCGAGCAGGAACTGGCGCTCAGCGACGCCGTCCTCCCCGACGACGATCCGCAGGCCGATCTGCTCGACGGTGTGCCGCAGCTGTCGCCCCTGGCGCGGGTATTGGGCTACCGCTGGCCGGTCGCCGAACTGGGCCCGGCGTTCCTGCCGGCGCAGGCGCCGGCACAGCCGACCACCTTGCTGGTCTATCGCGACGGCGGACACGAGGTGCGCTTTGCCGGCCTCGCCGCGCCGGCCTATCGCTTGTTGAACGCGATCGCGCAGCGCCGCGCCAGCGGCCGCCGGCACCTGGCCGCGCTCGCTGCCGAGGCCGGGCTGAGCGATGCCGCCGATCTGCGCCGCTGGCAGGAACAAGGCCTGGACCTGCTGCGGCAGCTGCGCGCCGCCGGCGTGATTTTCGCCGCTACCGACACTCAAGGAGCTCTGTCATGACCGCAACCCGATCCGGATTCCGACTGCAAGGCTGGCTGTTGTTTTTCGCACTGGCGCTGCTGGTGCTGCTGATGTCCGCCGCGCTGCTGACCGCGCATTCCGACCCGGTCGCCGGTGTCCGCTCGGTGATCCGCGCCACCGCGCGCAGCTCGTTCGTCCTGTTCCTGAGCGTGTTCGTCGCCTCGTCGCTGGTTAGCCTGGTGCCGAACGAACTGACCCGCGCGCTGTTGCGCGAGCGACGCTATCTGGGGTTGGCGTTCGCGTTCTCGCACCTGGTGCACGCGATCGCGATCGTTCGTCTGGGCCAGCTGGATCCGGGCTTCTGGCCCGGCCGCAGCGCGCTGACCAACGTGCCAGGTTCGCTCGGTTACGCCTTCATCGTCCTGCTCAGCGCGACCTCGTTCCATGCCCTGGCCAAGCGCATGAGCGCGCAGGCCTGGAAGCGGCTGCACACCGCCGGCGTGTGGGTGATCGCCCTGATCTTCGCTCTCTCGTACTTCAAGCGCATTCCGATGAACGCCTTGTACGCGCTGCCGTTCGCGCTGTTGTGCGCCGCCGCCGCGGTGCGCGCGGTCGGTAAATGGGCGCAAGCCGACAAGCGCCGCCTGGCGCGGCAGCGCCGCGCGCCGTCCCCTCTGTCCACGAACCTGGAGTCTCAAGCATGAACCGCTCTGTCTTCGCCGCTTTCGCTTACGTCCGCCAGAGCGCACTCGTGCTCGGCCTGGCTCTGGCCTGCGCCGGCCTCGCGCCCGCCGCTGCCGCCGCCGAGACGCCGTCGCCGGCGCCCGCCACCACCGCGATCCTGGTCCACGGCGCCTTCGCCGATGCGGACAGTTGGGCCCAGGTGGCCAAGCGGCTGCAGGCGCGCGGCCTGCACACCGTCAGCGTGCGCCTGCCCCTGACCTCGCTGCACGACGATGCCGAAGCGACCCGGCGCGCGCTGCAGGCCGCGCCGGGGCCGGTGGTCCTGGTCGGGCATTCCTGGGGCGGCACGGTCATCACCGAGGCCGGCGACGACGCCAAGGTCGCGGCGCTGGTCTATGTCGCCGCATTCGCACCCGACGTCGGCCAGAACACGGCCGGGCAGGGCAGCGGCTATCCGACGCCGCCCGGGCTGGCGCACCTGGTCGCCGACGACGGCGTGCTGCGGATCGACGAGCAGGGCATGCTGCAAGACTTCGCCCAGGACTTGAAGCCACGCGTCGCGCGCGAACTGTTCCGCGCCCAGTTGCCGATCCATGCGCGGGCTTTCGACGACACCGTCGCCCACGCCGCGTGGAAGGGACGGCCGAGCTGGTATCTGGTCGCCCGCCAGGACCGGATGATCGCACCGCAGTTGCAGACCGCCACCGCCCAGCGCATCGGCGCCGAACTGCGTTCGATCGCCGGCAGCCACGCCGCGCCGCTGGCGCATCCGGGCGCGGTGGCCGAGGTCATTCTCGAAGCCGCCGGCAAGCGTCCGCCGCAAGCGGCCGCGCACGAGGAGGGCTGAGCCATGTCGGCTCCGCGATATGGGATGCGTACCGCCGTGGCGGCGCTGGCGACCGCGGCCTGCCTGCTGCTGGCCGCCTGCCGCGGCGATGCCCAGGCCGAGCCGGCGCGCCCGGCGCCGGCGCCGGAGTTCGTCGGCATCGAGCGCTGGATCAACGGCCCGCCGTTGACCCTGGCCGGACTGCGCGGCCGGGTGGCGCTGGTCGAGTTCTGGACCTACGCCTGCGTCAACTGCATCCGGGTGACGCCGCACGTCAACGAGTGGCATCGGCGCTACCGCGACCTCGGCCTGACCGTGGTCGGCGTGCACACGCCCGAGTACGAGGCCGAACGCGTACCCGGCAACGTCCAGGCGGCGGTGAAGCGCTATGGCATCGAGTACCCGGTCGCGCTGGACAACGACTACCGGACCTGGAACGCATACCGCAACCGGTTCTGGCCGGCCCTGTACCTGATCGACCGGCAGGGGCGGGTGGTCTACCGCCATATCGGCGAAGGCGACTACGACGTCACCGACGCCAAGATCCGCGAGCTGCTGGCGCGCCGGTGAGACGGCCGCGGCGGCGCGCGGCATAATCGCAACGGCACTCGCGCCGTCGTCCGGATTTTCAGGGTTGCTCGCATGGATCACGTAGATCACATCCTGGTCGTCGACGACGACCGCGAGATCCGCCAGATGGTCGCCGACTATCTGCGCAAGAACGGGTTGCGCGCCAGCGTCGCCGCCGACGGCCGCGAGATGCGCGCGGCGCTGGACGCCGATGCGGTCGACCTGATCGTGCTCGATCTGATGATGCCCGGCGAGGACGGACTGGTGCTGTGCCGCAACCTGCGCGCCGGCAAGCACCGCGCGGTGCCGGTGTTGATGCTGACCGCGCGCGACGACCCTACCGACCGCATCGTCGGCCTGGAGATGGGCGCCGACGACTATCTGGTCAAGCCCTTCGCCGCGCGCGAGCTGCTGGCGCGGATCAACGCGGTGCTGCGCCGCACCCGCATGCTGCCGCCCAATCTGCAGATCAGCGAGGCCGCGCGCCTGATCGGTTTCGGCCGCTGGCGGCTGGACACCACCGCGCGCCATCTGCTCGATCCCGAGGGCACCGCGGTGGCGCTGAGCGGGGCCGAGTTCCGCCTGTTGCGGGTGTTCCTCGACCATCCGCAACGCGTGCTCAGCCGCGATCAGCTGCTGAGCCTGACCCAGGGCCGCGACGCCGAGCACTTCGATCGCTCCATCGATCTGCTGGTCAGCCGGGTGCGCCAGCGGCTGCAGGACGACGCGCGCGAGCCTGCCTACATCAAGACCGTGCGCAGCGAAGGCTATGTGTTCAGCATGCCGGTCGAGCTGATCGGCGGTGAGGCGTGAACGCGCCGGCGCCGCGCGGCTGGCGGCTGCTGCCGCGCACGATCGCGGCGCGGCTGTACCTGGTGCTGTTCGCCGGGCTGTTGACCGCGCACGCGCTGTCGTTCGCGCTGTTGTTCTACGAGCGCTACCAGGCCGCGACCTCGATGCTGATGAGCAACCTGGAGCGGGACGTGACCGTCGCGGTCGCGATCCTGGACCGGGTACCGGCGCAGGAGCGCGCGAGCTGGCTGCCGTTGCTCAAGCGCCGCACCTTCCACTACCTGCTCGGGCCCGGGCAGGGCGGCGGGCCGCTGGCCAGCGACACCGCGCGCGAGTTCGTGGCCCGGGTCGGCGCCGCGCTGGGGCCGCGCTATCCGGTGCGGGCCAATGCGGTGTCGGCCGAACCGGAGCGGTTCCAGATCCATCTGCGGCTGAGCGACGGCGAAAGCCTGACCGTGCAGGTGCAGCCCTCGGCGATGCCGATCGCGCTCTGGCTGCCGTACGTGCTGGCGGTGCAGTTGGCATTGCTGCTGCTGTGCACCTGGGGCGCGGTGCGCCTGGCGACGCGGCCGCTGGCGCAGCTGGCGCGCGCGGCCGAGTCGCTGAGTCCGGCCGGGCAGGGGCCGCGCCTGCGCGAAACCGGACCGGTCGAGGTGGTCAGCGCGGCGGCCGCGTTCAACGCCATGCAGGACCGCATCGCTCAATACACTCAGGAGCGGCTGCAGATCCTGGCCTCGATTTCGCACGACCTGCAGACCCCGATCACCCGGATGAAACTGCGCTGCGAGGCGCTGGACGAGGGGCCGCAGCGCGACAAGACCCTGGACGACCTGGGCGAAATGGAGCGGCTGGTGCGCGAGGGCATCGCTTATGCGCGCAGCGCCCACGGCGCCGCCGAGGCGCCGCTGCGGATCGACCTGGACGCGTTCCTGCAGAGCCTGGTCTACGACTACCAGGACACCGGCCGGCCGGTCGGCCTGAGCGGCCGCAGCGAGCGGCTGTTGGTCACCCGCCCGCACGCCTTGCGGCGGATTCTCGCCAACCTGATCGACAACGCGCTGGCCTACGCCGGCAGCGCCGAACTCGAGCTGGGTCGCGACGGCGACACGGCGGTGTTGCGGGTCGCCGATCGCGGCCCCGGCATTCCGCAGGACCAGCTCGAGCAGGTGATGCAGCCGTTCTATCGCCTGGAAGGCTCGCGAAACCGCGACAGCGGCGGCACCGGCCTGGGCCTGGCGATCGCCCAGCAGCTCGCGGCCTCGGCCGGGGCGCGCCTGAGCCTGCGCAACCGCGACGGCGGCGGATTGGAAGCGATCGTGCGCCTGGACGACGTCGATGCGGCCTGAACCGCGCGTCGTCGGCTTGTAATGGATTTGTGCCGACGTGACCCGGTCGACGATTGGCCGGCGATTGGCTCGGCGCCGGCGCGGCAGATTGTTCCGGCTTTGTGATTCTGTGGCCGGCGCAGCGCCGGCGGTGACGGTTCTGCACTCCGATAGCGCGTCCGCCGATCTCGGCGACGTGTCCCCAGGAGAGAGATTCCGTGAATCGCCACCGTTCCCAACCCATCGTCCTCGCCTCGGCGAGGCGACGATTGTCCGCCGCCGCGTTGTTCGCCGGCGTCCTGCTGCTGAGCGGCTGTCCGCGTCCCGACGCCGCGCCCGCGCCTGAGGCCGAAGCGAGTGCCGCCGTCGAGGCGACCGCCGCCTCGGCGTCGGTCTCGTTCGGCGCCGCCGCCAGCCCGGTCGCCGCGTCCGCGCCTGCCGACGCCCGCGTCGCCGCCGCCGCCGAACCGCCCGCGCTGTGCAGCAGCGTGAAGCAGTACGGCATCACCTTCTCCTTCGACCGCGCCTATCCCTGCGGCCAGTTCGCCAACGGCGACTACTGGGTGGCGCCGGCCGGCGACAGCCAGGGCCGGGTGCGGATCATGTCGATCGCGCCGGGCTTCAGCAGCGGCCGCAACGGCTTCGAAGTCAATCCGACCAGCGTCAGCCGGCATGGCTTCGACCGCACCGCCTACGGCTACGACGCGCGCCTGGTGCCGGTGCTGCCGTATTCGGCCGCGCCGAACCAGTCCATCGTCAAGGCGATCTCGCGCAGCGGCGACGAAAAGACCTCGCTGGAAACCGCAGCGGTGCTGACCGTGCTCGCGGCGCCGCCGGCCGACAACGGCCGCGGCCTGTTCCGGCCGCCGTACTTCGGCACCAAGAAGCCGTTGATTCCGGTGGCGCGCCTGCGCATGGACCGACTGCCGGCCTACGCGCCGCTGCTGACCATGCCGGCGCTGAGCACGGTGACCCAGCGCTTCCGCCGGGTCCAGCTCGATCACCAGATCGGCTGGTCGGCCGACCAGATCCACCCCAAGCAAAACATGCCCGACTACGGCGCGCAGATCGCCATCGACACCGCTTCGGCCGCGCTGCGGCTGATGGTGCGCGACGACGACGCCCAGCGCCGGCAACTGGCGATGTATTTCGCCCAGTACGCGCTGGACCTGGACGCGGCGATGGCCGGCGGCCTGCATTTCTACGCCGACGGCGGCCATCGCCACGGCCGCAAGCTGGTGCTGACGCTCGGCTCCCTGTTGCTGGATGATGCGGCGATGGCCGCGCGCGTGCGCGACTTCCAGCACGACACCTACCAGGAAGACGGCCAGCTCAGCATCGGCGCCGGCAGCGGCCAGGTGCTGTTCGGCAGCCCGTGCACGATCGACGAGTATTGGGAGAACCAGAACACCGGCGCCAGCACGCGCGACTGCCGCGACCCCTACGGCTACATCGACGGCGGCCAGGAACCGGCCGGCTACTACCAGTTCTGCTGCACCGCCAAGGGCTACAAGGCGGCCGCGCTGGCGCTGCGGCTGATGCCGTCGCTGCGCTGCGTGTGGACCGACACCCGGATCCTGCTCTACGCCGACCGCTGGGTGAACCACGGCGCCTGGACCCAGCCCGACCCCTACCAGCCGCGCGGCAGCGGCGCGCTCGATTCGAACCCGAGCGACGGCATCGGCCGCTGGCCGGCACTGCACGGCGCCGGCCGCGACGACGGCTACTACGGCGACGACTTCGCCGACGCGATGTGGGCCGCCTACCGCGCCCAGGCCAGCGACACGGTGCAGTGCCAATAAGTCGGACCGAGCCCCAACCACGTCCCCGCAATGCGTCCCCCCCTTTGAAAAAGGGGGGCTAGGGGGGATTTGCTCTTGGCTCTTGGCTCTTGCCTCCAAGCCCAAAACCCAAAGCAAATCCCCCACGCGCCGATTCCTGCATCGTCACCGATCAGCGCAACGCGCAGCCCCCTCCTCAAAGGGGGCTTTTTTCGTCCCATGATGATCGACCCAGGCGCCGAAAGGCGGCCCGATCCATAGACAGCCAAGCCGCACCAACGCATCACCCACATCCGGTCAGACCATTCCCCCCTTTGAAAAAGGGGGGTAGGGGGGATTTGCTCTAGCTCCCCAGCCGAGCGCCGATGCCCCATGGCCGCGTCCGACGCCCTATGCCGTTTACGACGTCGTGAGCGCGCACCGTTCTTCGGCCGCCGCGCTCGCGCCGGCATGGCGGCGCCGCAAGCCGCCCGACAAACCACGGTCGACAGGGGGACCGGATGGCAGGAACGATCGCAGGACCGATGCGAGGCTGGGGCGCGGTCGCGCTGCTGGCGATGACGGCGCCGGCTTGGGCGCACAAGCTGGCGACCCATTCGACCGCCGAAGAACGGCGCCTGGCCGGCATCGGCAGCAGCAGTTGGATCATTCTCGAACGACAAGTCGCGCAGTGGTCGATGGTCGCCTTCACCGAGCCGGTGCACGAGGAAATCACCAACCGCATCTACGGCTGCAACGGCGATTGCGCCGGCCGCGATGCGCTGGACGCGCCGGGGCCGGTGTTGGCCGGAGTGCGCTGGAACGACGATCCTCCGTTCCGCATGACCGCCAAGCAGGCCCGCGGCATGCGTTGCAAGACGGATCAAACCATTCGCTTCGAGACCCAGCCCCTGTGCTGGGGCAGTCTTTTTGCCGATGCCAACAAGGGCGCAGCGGCCGGCAAACGCTACGGTCCCGGCGATGCGATGCTGTACCGCAGCCATTTCGGCGACCTGCAATTCCTCCATGCCATGGCCAGCCGCGACGGCGAGACTGCGGCCGATACCAAGGCCAAGCTGATGGGCTGGATGGAGTTCGCCTGGCGCACCGCGCAGGGCGAATACAATCTGGATACGCGGCTGAAGGACTCGCCCATTGCGCCGATCCAGCAAGCCTTCGGCCAGAGCGAATGGCGCGTGCTCGATCTTTACACCCAGGGCGCCAGCGGCGGCCTGCGCCGCTATTACCAGGACGTGGCCTTCGGTTCGCTGCTGCATGCGTTGCAGGACAGCTATGCGGCCGGCCATGTCGAGCGCGAAGAAGCCAGCGGCCTGCGCCAGTGCGCGATCGGCGCCGACCGTGTGGCGGCGCCGGGCGCGATCCTGGAGTTCCACGCCTACAACCGCCAAGACCACGGCCGCCATGCCGAGGCCGACACTCGCGCGGCGTTCCTGCGTCGCTTCGAAGAAAAGGGCAACATGGTCGAGGTCGGCCGGGCGTTGCTGCGCGCACGCGACGAAAAGCGCAGCTGGAGCGAAGTGCAACCGTTCTTCGACTGCGTATTCGCCTTGCAGGCGCCGGATGCTCCGGCCGGGCCGGGCGAATTCGGCCGCGGCCAGAGCGCCGACTGAGGCGCGCCCAGCGGGCGCCAGTATGCTGTCGCCCGCCATCTTCGCTGCACGCCGGACGCCGCCCTGAACCGATACCCGCATTGGACCGCCTTGGCGCTCGCGCTGGTCAGCCTGCCTGCCGGAGCGTCCTACAGCGACGGCGCCTACGGCTTGTTCCTGGCGCTGTTCTCGGTGCCGGTGGGCTTGGTCGCGATCGTGCTGACCACGGTGCTGTACTGGAAGCGCGCGTTTCGTTCCCGCGGCTTCGCCTACGGCTACGTCGCGCTGTTCTGCGCCGCCGCGCTGAGCGTGGTGGCGATGTCGACCTCGGCCGGCGAGACCGCCTCGGTGCTGACCGTGGCCGTGGTCGAAGCGATGCTGCTGCTGCCGATCGTCGGGCCGGCGCTGCTGCAGTGCTGGTCGGCCGACGAGCGCGACGAATGAGCCGTCGCGGCGCATGAGCTAGTCTGTGCCGATATCCGCGAGGTCACCAGCATGCTCATCGACGGCGCCTGCCATTGCGGCAACCTCCGCTACACCCTGGACTGGACGCCGGAGCCGGACGCGATCCCGGCCCGCGCCTGCACCTGCACCTTCTGCGTCAAGCACGGCGGCGTCTGGACCGCGTGTCCGAGCGGATGCCTGGAGGTGACCGTGCGCGACCCGCAAAGCGTCTCGCGCTACGCCTTCGCCACCGGTACCGCCGACTTCCACGTCTGCGCGATTTGCGGGGTGGTGCCGGTGGCGACCAGCGTGATCGACGGACGCCTGTACGCGGTGGTCAACGTCAACACTTTCCATGCGCTCGATCCGGCGCTGCTGCAACGTTCCGCGTCCGACCTGGACGGCGAATCGCAGGCCGCGCGCCTGGCGCGCCGAGCGCGCAACTGGATCGGCCGTGTGACGGTACGCGCCGCGGACCGGGACGGCGCCGACCTCGGCGAACGCTAGGCCTTGCGTCGGCGCATTTCGGCATGGCGCCGGTTCGGTGCGCGCCGATCGCCGGCGGGGAAGCCGCGCTCAGCGCTCGAAGCGCATCATCCGTCCGGCATTGCGGCGGTGTTCGCGGGGAATGTCGTAGCCGCGCGAGCTCAAGGTGAAGCCGACGCCGAGCATCGAAGCGGCGAACGGACCGCATTGTCCGCGGCCAGGGTCGGAAATCAGCACTTCCGCCTCGGGCGTCGCGTAGTTTCGGATCAGATTGAGCAACGCTGCGATGTGGTCGCGTTCGTAAAGCACGTCGCTGCCGACGATCAGGTCGAACTTGCCGATGGCGCGGTCTTCCGGGCGCTCCCAGGCGAGGTCGTTGTAGGGAATCGGCTTCAGGCCGTTGAGGCGGGCGTTGTGGGTCAGGAACTCGTTGGCGAGCGGATGACGGTCGCTCGCGGTGATGTCGGCGCCGCGTTGCTTCAGTACCAGGCTCGACAGCCCCAGGCCGCAACCTATTTCCAGGATCCGTCTGCCGTCGATCCGATACGACAGGCTTTCCCGGGCCAATTCGACGCCCGCCGGCCACAACTGTCCGAACAGGCTCCACAGCGCCGCGGGAACGCCGGCGCGTTCGGCCGTCCGATCGGGGTCGTGGAACTGCTGGCGATCCTTCAGGGCGCGAATGCGATAGACGACGTCGCCGATCGGGACGTCGATGAGTCGGGTGCAGAACGGCAAAAAACGCCTCGTATGGCGCTGTCGCGCCGTGTCAGGCAGGGACGGGCGATGCCGTCGATGGATCGCGGATTGCCGGGTCGCGGATCGACCATACGCGCATATTCGGCGAATAGCGAGGTTTATTTCGTTTCGCCCGTTCATCCGTTCCAGCGCGCATACTCGCATGAAGATTGTGGAGAGGCGCTATGGAAGAACACGTGGAGTGGTTCCACTTCACCTTGTGCCGCGATCAATCGGTAGGTCCGATCGAATTGCGCCGGATCTGGATGGAAGCGAGCGGAACGACCAACATCTCGGTCGGTCGCGATTATCGCGCCATGCTCGGCAAGCGTGCGGTGGTGTATTCGTTGCGCGCATCGCCGCGGTTGGCCAACCTGCACGCGATCGAAGCCAGGTTGCGCTTCCTGCTCGCCAGCGCGCGCTTGAACAGCGTGCTTACGGTAGTTACGCATTGAGGTGATGCATGCAACTGTTCGATATAGCGGTCGGCCGGTGCCGGACGATCGAGGACGGAACCATTACCGTCGGGCTCGACAGCGCGATCGTCAGCCGCCTGGTGCCCGGTTATCCGTGGCGGATGTCGGGCACCAGCGTGCTGCGGCTGAACTCGAAGCTGTGCAGCAAGCGCTTCCCGCCGGCGCCGGGACAGGAAACCTTCCTGCAGCGCGAGGAACTGATGCGCAACCCGAGCGCAAGCCTGGATCTGCTCGGCGACGGCAATTTCGTTTCGGTTCGCCTGCGCGCATTGAGCGACGGCGAAGAGCCGCAGATCGTCAAGCCGGCGACCAAGACGCCGCGTTCGAACCTGCCGCAACCGCGCCGCTCCTGAGCGCGCCGCGGCAGCGGGTTCGGCGACGGGCCTTGCGATGCCGCCATGCCGCCCGGACGCATCGTAGGCAGGCATCGGCGCATCGCCGGACGCTATCCCGGCGCTTGCGCTGGGATAGCCGGACGGGATCGAGCCCCGCTCAGTCCGTCAGCGCCGAAAACGCCTGTTGCAGGTCCGCCAGCAAATCGCGCGGCGCTTCCAGGCCGATGTTGAAGCGCACCAGGTTGCGTCCGGGTACGCCGTGGTCGCGGCGCAGGCCGAAGAAGGGCATGACCAGGCTGGTCACGCCGCCCCAGCTGTAGCCGATCTTGAACAGCTGCAGGCGGTCGATCGCGCGCACGATCGCATCGACCGACAGCTCGGGCCGGAACACCACCGAGAACACGCTGGCCGAACCGGTGAAGTCGCGGCGCCAGATCTCGTGGCCGGGGCTGCCGGGCAGGGCGGGGTGCAGGACCCGCTCGACTTCCTCGCGCATGGCCAGCCATTGCGCGACCTCGAGCGTGCTGGCCTGCAACTGGCCCAGGCGCACGCCCAGGGTCTGCAGGCCGCGCAACGCCAGGCTGCAATCGTCCGGCGAAACGCCCATGCCGAGCAGCTGATGGGTGTCGCCGATGCGTTCGTACAAGACGCGGTCGCGCACGGTGACCGAGCCCAGCAACAGGTCGCTGTGGCCGCCGATGTATTTGGTCAGCGCCTGCATGGTGATGTCGACGCCGTGGGCGAAGGCGTCGAACAGCACGCCGGCGGCGTAGGTGTTGTCGAGCGCGACCGGCACGCCGGCGGCGCGCGCGGCCGCGGCGATCGCCGGCACGTCCTGCACTTCCATGCTCACCGAGCCGGGGTTTTCGCACCACACCAACTGGGTGTTCGGCCGCAGGCGTTCGGCGATGTCGGCGCCGAGCAGGGGCGGGTAGTACTCCGCTTCCACGCCCAGGCGCGTCAGCACGCGGTCGGCGAGTTCGCGGTTGGGGCCGTAGGCGTTGTCGGGGATCAGCACGTGGCCGCCCGCGGACAGCAGGCTGAGGCCGATCAGGCTGATCGCGGCCTGGCCGCCCGGAGTGAGGAAGCAGTGCCGGCCGCCTTCCAGTTCGGCGATGCGCGCGCCCAGCTCCAGGCTGGTCGGCGTGCCGTACAGGCCGTAGCTGTACGGCACCTGCTGCTGGTCCCAATGATCGAGCACGCGGCCGGCGCTGGAGAACAGCGTGGTCGAGCCGCGGTAGGTCGGCGTGGCGAGCGATTGGAAGCCTTCGGGGGCGCGCGCTTGCGGGTGGATCAGTCTGGATTGCCAGGAGAGCGACATGGGGAGTCCGATGCGATGACGTGGGTCGCGCCGATCGGCGCATGACCCGAGTCTAGCCGCGTCGCACCGCGACTGCCTGCGCAGTCGCGCACACCGGCCCGCGCCGCTCCTCGGCGCGGCGCGCTCAGTCCGCCGCAGGCCGGCAGTCGCGGTCCAGCGGCGCCGGATCGGCGCTGGCGCAGACCTTGAAGCCCGGCGCCAGGCCGACGATTTCGCGCCGATCGCCGACCGCCACGGCGAAGCGTTCGGGTGCGGCCGCAGCGACGAACAGGCTGTAATGGCATTGGCCGCTGCGGCTGGCGGCGCACTCGAAACGGCTGATCTCGCCGGTGCTGCGCACCTGGCTGTCGATCGCGATCTTGCCGTCGACGCTGACCCGGTGGGCCACGGTCTGGCCGCCGCCGCTGCAGCCGAACAGCGCGAGCAGGTAGTAGATCAGGGCCATGAGGTTGCGCATGAGATCGTCCTTGCAGTGGGGAAAGCTCGCATTGCGCGCAGGGCATCGCCTGCGCCCGCACGCCGCCGTTACATGGCCCGGAACAGCGCCATGAACGGCTGGCTGACGCTCAGCGTCTCGCTGCGCTGGCGCAGGCGCACCGTGCCCTTGCCGCTGTCGTCGCGCACGATCGAGGCGATCGCCTTCAGATTGACGATGGTCGAGCGATGGATCTGTTTGAACAGGCTGGCATCCAGCACTTCCAGCAGTTCGCGGATCGGCTTGCGCAGCACCGCTTCGCCGTCGGCGGTCACCACCGTGGTGTATTTGTTGTCGGCGCGGAAATAGATCACGTCGTCGACCAGGATCAGCCGGGTCTCGCGGCCGGCGCTGGCGGTGATCCAGGTCAGCGCCGGCGCTTCGGGCTTGCTGCGCTGCGTGCCCAGGCGCTGGCTCAGCTCGGCGATCGCCTCGCTGTCGGCGGCGGTGCCCGACTGCTGCTGCAGCCGCTGCACGGTCACCGCCAGCCGCTCCGGGGTCACCGGCTTGAGCAGGTAGTCGATCGCCCCATGCTCGAAGGCGTCGATCGCGTACTGATCGTAGGCGGTGACGAACACGATCCGGGTCTGCGGGCTGACGTCGGCGGCGGCGCCGGCGACATCGACGCCGGTCAGCCCGGGCATGCGGATGTCCAGGAAGGCGACGTCGGGCCGGTGCTCGGCCAAGGCCTCCAGGGCCTCGGCGCCGTCTTCGCATTGGGCGACGATGCGCAGCTGCGGCCAGGCCTCGCCCAGCGCCTCGATCAGGGCCTGGCGCAGCAGCGCTTCGTCTTCGGCGACCAGCGCGGTGAAGGCGGGCTTAGCCATGGGCGGTGTCCTCTTGCCGTGCCAGCGGCACGCTCAGGGTGGCGGCGACGCCTTGCGGGAAATTGGCGACCACGGCCAGTTGCGCATCGTCGCCGTAGACCAGTTGCAGGCGTTCGCGCACGTTGCGCAGGCCGATGCCGGTGCCGCTGTTGGCGGCGTTGAAGCCCAGTCCGTCGTCGGCGATGGTGATCGCCGCGCGCTGCTCGTTGCGCCGCGCCAGGATCCACACCGTGCCGCCGCCGGGCTTGGGTTCCAGGCCGTGCTTGATCGCGTTCTCGACCAGGGTCTGCAGCATCATCGGCGGAAACGGCATGCTGCGCAGCTCGTCGGGCACGTCGATCTGCAGCTCCAGACGCGCGCCCATGCGCAGCTTGAGGATCTCCAGATAGGCGCGCGAACGGTCCAGTTCCTCGCCCAGGGTCGACAGCGCGTCCTCGGTGCGCGGCAGCGACTTGCGCAGGAAATCGATCAGGTGGCCGAGCATTTCGTCGGCCTTGGCCGCATCGTTGCGGGTCAGGTACTGGGCGCTGGCCAGGGTGTTGTAGAGGAAGTGCGGTTCGACCTGGGCGTGCAGCAGGCTCAGCTTGGCCACCGCCAGTTCCTTTTCGGTTTCGGTGCGGGTGACCGCGGCGCGCTCGTTGCGGCGGCGCTCGGCGATGCGCCGGGTGATGGCGCGGACGATGGCCTCGGCGTTCTCCAGGTTGGTGCCGCCGTCGACCCGGAACCAATCGCTCCAGGCGCCGGCCTCCGGCTCGCAGATCAGGATGATGCGCCCGCTGTCCTCGCCCGGGGTCACCGTGGCCTGGATCTGGTTGCGGCCGTGGCCGCGCAGGCCGGTGAGGTCGCGTACCTCGCGGTCGCGGCCGTATAGGTTGTGCCGGCGCACCTTGGCCCGCACCTGCAGGCTGTCGCGCGCGCTCTCGATTTCCTCCACCCGAGGCAGCTCGCGGATCGCTGCGTCGAGCAGGTCGAAGGTTTCGCCGGCCTCGAACGGCACCTCGATCTCGCGCCGCTGGCGGTTGTGCAGCGCGCCGCGGTCGATATGCCCGGCGATCAGCCGCACCCGGCGCACGTGGCTGAAGGCGCCGGTGACCACGTAGGCCACTACCAGCGCGCAGATCAGGAACAGCGGGGTCGAGTCCTGATACTGCAGTCCCGGGGTTACCGAGGCGAACAAGGCCATCAGCAGGAACAGGCCGAACCAGGCCAGGGCGAGGCGGGCGATGAAGAAGAAGCTTCGGATCACGAGGGCTGTGCCATGACGGGATGGGCGCAGCATAGTGCTGCGGCGCGCGAGCGGAAGTAGGGCAGCGACGAAGGCGGGGTGGCGGCGATGAAGCCCGGGCGCGGCGGCGCGAAGCTCCGGCGCCCGGTCGGCGGCCGGCGCCGGCTGCGCCGCGGGCGGCGGCCGGTGCCGGCTGCGCCGCCGGGCGGCGGCGCAGGGGCCTCGCTCGGGTTTTGTGATCGCCAGCCTGCTTCGAAAACCCATTCAGTCGCCGTCGCATATTCCGCAAGGCGTTTGGTTAGGCTAAGCGGCAACAACCCGGAACTGCGCAAATGGATTTGCCGCCCGCACCCACGACGCCCGCCGTTCATCGCCCGCGCACGCGTCGCCCCGGTCTTTCCCGCCCATTGCCGCGACCGCGGCCGTTCGCGTTCTACATGCGACCGGCGCACCCAGCCGCGTCCCCCGTTTCGAATTCTCCCCCTGGCCGTCCCCGCGGCCGCCACGCATGAACCGTCCAAGGAACCGACGCATGCCGCCCATCGATGGAACGAAGCCCCTGAACTTACCGCCGCGCGGCGCCGTGCCGCGCACCTGGCTGACCGGCCTGCTGCTGACCGCCGCCGCCCTCGGCGGCACGGCCCAGGCCCAGGAAGCCGGCAAGCAGTGGACCAGCACCTGGACCAGCAACGGCCCGCGCCTGACCGAGCGCGAGATCCAGCAGGATATCGAAGCCCTGTTCGCGCCGTACTCGTCGTACGGCCCGCTCAGCTTCCAGGTCGTCAGCCAGGTCCACCTGCCGGACCGCACCGCCTACTACTACGGCATCGAGCCGATGCCGCCTACCACCGAGCCGTGGTCTTACACGCATTCGACCGAGCCGGACTACACCCCGGGGCCGACCTTGGAGGGCGTGGTCGATCAGCTGAGACAGCACCTGGACCAGCGTAGCCTGGACGAGGGCTGCACGCCGAACACCGCGATCGCCCTGGCGCCGGACTGGGAGATCAGCCTGACCTGGGTCGACGACAAGACCAGCGCGGTCGAGACCCGGGCTTACGACGCCAGCTATGTGATCAAGGATGCCGATGGCGTCTGCGGCTTCACCGCCAATGACAGCCAATACCTCGAGCGGACCCGCGACGTGCATTGCCCCAACACCGTCGCGATGAGCTGGGACGCCGCCGAGCAGGCCTGCGCCGGCGGCCTGCAGCCGATGGCCTACCTCAGCCCGCCGTTGGTGCTCGACTGCCCCGACGGCGGCTGCGACCCTGCCTCGGGCGACAAGACCCGTCCGGAACCGGACTTCGACCTGGGCTGGGTCTCGTTCGGCCGTACCTATCACTCGTCTTCCTCGTCCCAGCAGGGCGGCTTCGGCCTGGGTTGGACCCACTCGCACAACCTGCGCCTGAGCCTCGGCGCCGACCCGGCCACGCCGTCCGACACCACGCAACATTTCGGCCTGATCCAGGCCGACGGCGGCCAGGTCTCGTTCAAACCGCTCGGCGCCGGCGTGTACGAGGCGCGCGACGGCAGCGGCGACCGGCTGGTCGCCGACGGCGCGCAGTGGCTGCTGTACCGGATCGAGGAAGTGGCGCGCTTCGACGCGCGCGGCCGCCTGCTCGAACGCCGCTTCGAGGACGGCAACGTCCTGGCCTATGCCTACGACGACCTCGGTCGGCTGGCCACCGTCACCCACCACAGCGGCCGCAGCCTGGTGTTCGAATACCTCGGCGCCGGCCGCAACGCGCCGATCGCCGCGATCCGTTCGGCCGGTGCCTTGCTGGCAAGCTACGGCTACACCGACGGCCTGGTGACCAGCGCGACCTATGCCGGCGGCGGCACCCGCACCTATCACTACGAGCACCTGCAGTACAAAAGTGCCCTGACCGGCGTCACCGGCGAAGACAGCCTGCGCCAGAGCACCTTCGGCTACGACGCCAAGGCCCGGGTCGGTTCCAGCCAGAACGCCGGCGGCGCCGACGGCCGCACCCTCAGCTACCCGGCCAGCGGCGGCGCGGTGATCACCGACGCGCTCGGCAAGCAGACCACCTACGCGCTGGGCCCGGCCAGCCCGAGCAACCAGCCGCGCAAGATCGGCAGCATCACCGACCCGCGCGGCACCGCCACCCGCACCTTCTATACCGAGACCGTCGACTTCCGCCGCCGCCTGGACACCGTCACCGACCGCAACGGCACCCAGACCAAGCACAGCTACGCCGAAGCCAACGACCCGGTCACCGGCCAGCCGGCGCGGACGCACACGGTCAAGGAGGCCGTTGGCCTGGCCCAGGAACGCACCAGCCTGGAACGCCGCGACATCGCCGGCAACCGCACCGTGCTGACCCAGCTCGGCAACCGCGAGACCCGGATCGTCCGCAACGCGCGCCTGCAGCCGGTCACGGTCACGGTTCGCGACACCACCACCAACCAGACCCGCACCACCACCTACGCCTACTGCGAAGCCGCCGACGTCGCCGCCGCCAACAGCACCTGCCCGACCCTGGGCCTGCTGAAGTCGGTCGACGGCCCGCGCAGCGACGTCAGCGACTTAGTGACCTACCAGTACTACGGCAGCGACGACAGCACCTGCGCCACCCAGCCGGCGCTGTGCACCTACCGCAAGGGCGACCTGCGCAAGACCGTCGACGCCCTTGGCCGCGCCACCGAGATCCTCGGCTACGACCCGCAGGGCCGGCCGCTGTCAATCCTCGATGCCAACAACGTGGTCACCGACTACGAGTACCACCCGCGCGGCTGGCTGGCCGCGACCAAGTTGCGCGGCGCCGACAACGCCGTCGAAACCGACGACCGCATCACCCGTATGGAGTACTGGCCGACCGGCCTGCTGCGCCGGGTCACCCCGCCGGGCGGCGCCTACGTCACCTACAACTACGACGCCGCCCAGCGCCTGACCTCGGTGACCGACAAGGCCGGCAACAAGCTCCAGTACACCCTGGACAAGGCCGGCAACCGCAAGCAGGAGGACACTCAGACCCCGACCGGCACGGTCCGCCAGACCCTGTCGCGGGTGTTCGACTCGCTGGGCCAGCTGCACCAGGCCAAGGACGCCGCCGCCCACGCCACCACCTTCAGCTACGACGCCGACGGCAACCCGGACCTGACCACCGACGCCCTGGGCCGGATCAGCGACCAGAACCACGACCCGCTCAACCGGCTCAGCCGACTGCTGCAGGACGTCAACGGCCTGGCGGTCGAGACCCAACTGGCCTACAACGCCTTCGACCAGGTCACCCAGGTCACCGACCCCAAGGGCCTGAACACGGTCTACGCCTACAACGGCTTCGGCGACCGCACCCAACTGAGCAGCCCGAACACCGGCATCACCGATTACAGCTACAACCCCGCCGGCCAACTGGCGACCAAGAAGGACGCCAACGACGCCATCGCCCACAGCTACACCTACGACGCCCTGGGCCGGCCGAAGACGATCTCCTACGGTTCGGGCAGCAACGACGTCGAATACGACTACGACACGGTCAACGCGGTCTGCGCCGCGGACGAGACCTTCGCCCTGGGCCGGCTGACTGCGTTGCGCACCGAAGCCACCGAGCTGAAGTACTGCTACGACCGCTACGGCCAGCTGGTGCGCAAGGTGCAGGTGGTCGACAGCAAGTCGTTCACGCTGCGCTACGCCTACACGACCTCCGGCCAGGTGCGCACGATCACCTACCCGGACAACGCCATCGTCGACTACGTCCGCAACACCCTGGACCAGGTCACCGAAGTGGGCGTCAAGCCGGCCGGCGGCGTGCGCACGGTGCTGCTCAACGGCGTCGCCTACGAGCCCTTCGGCCCGGCCACCGGCTGGACCTACGGCAACGGCCGCAGCCTGGCCCGCAGCTACGACCTCGACTACCGCGCCAAGACGATTCATGACAACGCCGCCGGCGGCCTGTCGCTGGGCTACGGCTACAACGAAGTCGGCGAGCTGACCGAGCTCAAGGACGGCCTGCAGAGCGCGGTGCTGGCTAAATACGACTACGACAACCTGGGCCGGCTCAAGATCACCCGCGACGGCCCCAGCAACACCCCGATCGAAACCTACGGCTACGACGCCACCGGCAACCGCACCAGCCTGCTGCATGGCGGCACCACGACCACCTACACCTACCCGACGACCAGCCACCGCCTGAGCAACGTCGGCGGCGTCGCCCGCGGCTACAACGCCGTCGGCAACACCACCAGCATCGGCGGCACGGCCAAGGAGTTCGTCTACAACGGCAACGACCGCATGAGCCAGGTCAAGCTGGCCGGGGGGGTCAACCGCAGCTACCGCTACAACGCCAAGGGCGAACGCGTGGCGGCCACGAACGGCGCCAGCGGCCCGGTCGCCATCTACACCCTGTACGACGAAGCCGGCCACTGGCTCGGCGACTACGACGCCAACGGCGCCACCAAGCAGCAGGCCGTCTGGCTGGGCGAGTCCCCGGTCGGCGTCCTGGCCGGCGCCGGCACCGCGCAGAAACTGCACTACATCCAACCCGACCACCTGGGCACCCCGCGCACGGTGATCGACGCCACCCGCAACGTCGCCATCTGGAGTTGGAACGCCAAGGGCGAAGCCTTCGGCAACGATGCGCCCAACCAGGACCCGGACCAGGACGGCACCGCCTTCGTGTTCGACCTGCGGTTTCCGGGGCAGCGGTTCGATGCGGCTACGGGGCTGAACTACAACTACTTCCGGGATTACGATGCGGGGAGTGGGCGGTACTTACAATCCGATCCACTCGGCCTGAATGATGGGGTTGCACTTTATTCCTATGTGCAGGGTAATCCGCTTAAGACTATGGATCCCCTTGGGCTCCAAGCTATGCCAGTACCCGGACCAGGGGGGATGCCAATTCCCGTTATGTTGCCGCCGCCGACAACGACGTTCCCTAGTAATAGTGGTGTTAGCAGCGATTACTGGTATCCGTCACGTCCGCCAAACACAAGAATTGTTGAGCGGGGCGTGTCGAATGCCGTTGATCATATATCCTTCGTGAATTCCTCCATTGGGAAGGGGCTGCATGTTTGGGCGACGCTCAATTTTTTACCATACGCGTCAGCTTGGGGGGCTTTTGCCAAGCCGCCCAAGGATGCTTATGACCCAAATGGTTCAAAAGCGCCTGGAAAGCCCGGAGCCGAAGAAGGTTTCTGTGATCCAAAAGGTGGAGAGGACTGGGTTCCTAACCCTAACAAGAAAGGTAAAGGCCATGGGTGGCTCGATGTCGACGGAAATGTATGGGTTCCAACTGGGCACGCCCCTGGCCTAGCTCATGGGGGGCCTCATTGGGATGTGCAAAAACCTGATGGCACTCACGTAAATGTTTATCCGGGCGGGCGGAGAAGATAATGTCGTCTTATTTCATCGAGCTGGAGACGGAGTCTCCGGTGTTTTTTTCTGATTTTGACGAGGATCTGTTCTTTGGGTGGCTTAATAAAATAGAATCAATCGCAGAAGTGCGTGGCGAGGGGGTGTTTATAAAAATAAACATCTCGCTTGAACGGCTGGATGAAGAGGGTTTTCGTGAGTTAATCGCGATTTTTACGCGCTTTGGGTTGAATGTGGCTGAGCTTAAGAAGCTCGATTCGGATATTTTCTTGGCTTGGCTTCATAATCCGCGAGCTTATTGGTACGAGAAAATGTTTAAGTGAGTGCTGGGTCACGAATCGCTGAGCCGGGATAGTCAGGTCATAACGCCTTCTTAAAGTAAGGTTGGGTCAGAACACGTCCCGAACCAAAACTACGGAAGGCGCTCTGGTCCGCTGCATGGAGGGCGACAATGTGTACAAGTTGAGTAATTACCCGACACCGGGCCTCGGTAGAGGCGGTTAGGCGGCGCGCGTCTCGCAGCGACGTATCGGAAGGGCAGGCGATAGCCGGGCAAATGTGCACTCTTGGGGCTGGTATGTTGCGCGCTTCGGTGAAGGGAGGGGCGGGTGAGCGGCTGGAAACTTGTTTTGGTCACCGCAGGCCTGTGGTGCATCGGCGGGGCGGCGCACGGCGCTTCGCCGGCGACGGAGCGGTGCGCCAGGCTGCACGAAATCCGCAGTATTCCGCTGAGCGAAGGATGGCCGGAGACCGACCCTGCTTACCTGGCGATCAGCGCGAACCGGGAGGCGGCCCGGGCCTGTTTGCTGGACCGTATCGGCGATGCGACGCCGATGCGCGACCCGCGGTCGGAACCGACCAAGGTCGACGTTTTCGCAGTCGGCGACTTGGCGTTCTTTCTGCTTGTCGATTTCAAGATGTTGCCGTTCGAACAGTTGTTGCCGCCGGAGGTCCGGCGGCAGTTGCCGGAGCGGGGCGTGTTCGCGTATTTCGAATGGGTCGGCAAGCCGGGCAATCGAGGCCGGTTGCAGCGCGTCGCCCGAGATTGGTCGAAAACCCATGCGCGTGACTAGCGAAAGCCGCCAGCATCGCTTTCTGCGTTGGTTTGCGGATACGCCGACAGCCGCGCTGCGAGTACCAGCCTGATGCCTGTCGCCTTCGTTGTTCTGAAGCAGGATGCGCCATGCGCATGGTCGCGAAAGCCGGGTTGTCCCTGTTGGTCCTGATCCCGCTGCTGTACCTTCTGGCTCGGATCTTCGCCGTGCTCGAACGAGATTATTCGATGATCGAGATGGACTGGAACCACGACGGCGCTACGTCGATCCAGGAGTTCCTGCAATCGAGCGATGTGGAGGGGCGGGCGATTGAGCGGGGCGGCCAGCGATGCATCGAGTACTTTTCGTACAAGGACGGTCTGCCGATAAGTGTTCGCTGCGAGGGCGGCGCGGCGCTACCGGGCGCGCGGCGAATTCATCCGCTACGACGAGGGTGGGCGCTCGATCGAGCGATTTTCGGTGGCGCAGGCCATCGCTTCGCCACGTGAGCCTTGATCTCGACCGCTCGGTTGGAGCGGCAAGCAGGCGGTCGGCCTGGCCGTAGCGCCATTGTGACCGTATTGGCAAAACCCGGCCGTTCGGATAGTTTGGCGCCCGCCAAGGACGGTAGGGGGCCGCCTTTCGATGACTGCGACTACTGGCGCGCTGATCGCGCTTCTGGCCTTGACCGGGGGCACTGCCGCGGGCAGCGGTCCGGCATCGGCCGCCGCGGCCGAGTCGCGCCCGGCTGGGGTTGCGGCTCCGGCTGCTACTCCGGTTTCTCGGCAAGCCCCGGAGTCGTCCGCCACGCCGATCTCTCCCGTGTCCGCTCCGGCGCCTGTCCTGATCATTCCCGCCGACACGCCGGTTAGGCTGGAAATCGCCACGGCGCTCAGCTCGGCCAAGGCCAAGCGCGGCGACAAGTTCTCCTTGCGCCTGGCGCAGGCGCTGAGCGTCGGCGGCGCCGAATGGCTGCCGGCCGGAACGACCGGCGTCGGCGAAGTCGTGCACGCCGCGCGCCGCGGCGCCAGCGGCAAGCCGGGCGAATTGCTGCTGGCCGCACGCTATCTCGAACACCAGGGCCGGCGCCTGCCCTTGCGCGGTTTCAGTCTCGGCGGTACCGGCAAGAGTCGCGAGGGCGTGGCGGTGTCGGTCGGCATCGCGCTGGGAATACCCGGTTTGTTCGTGACCGGCGGCGAGATCGAGATCCCGGCCGGCACCCAGGCCGGTGCGCGCACGGCGCAAGCCGTCGACTGGGGATCCGGCGCCCCGACCGTCTCCGATTCCATCGTTCCCGCGGCCGCCGCGCCGAGCGCGGGAGCCGCCACATCCGCTGCAACATCCATCACCTGGGAAGTCGTTCAATGAAGCTGTCGTCGCTGCGCGTCCTGCCGTTCGTCGTTTTGCTGCCGCTGTCGGCGGCGGCCACTCCGGCAGGCTGGAATTACAAGGCCGTGGACCCGGCCAAGCAGGTGCAGGCGCAGAGTGCGCCGGTCGTGCCGGTGGCGTCGAAGGGCGATTCCGCGCGCTCCGATGCGCCCGTGGCCGCGCCGAAACCCGGCACGGCCACGACCGCGCCGGCGGCGACCGTCGACGACGCCGTACAGACGTTCGCGCTGGAAGGCGAAAGCGACGCCGCGCCGGCGACGAGCGAGGCGGCGCCTGCCGTCGCCGCGGCAAGCCCGCCCGTGCCGGTCGCCTACGCGGTTCCTGCCGTCTCTGGCGGCCGGATCGCGCCGCCGCCGGCCGGCAAAGGCCAGGTGGTGTTCTTCCGGCCGTCGAACTTCGTCGGCGGCATGATCGGCTTCAAGGTCCGCGAAGGTAAGACCGAGCTCGGCAAGCTGCGCAGCGGCAAGTACTTCGTCGCCTCGGTCGAGCCGGGCGCGCACGAGTATGTCGTGCATTCGGAGACCAAGGACGTGCTGAACCTGGAGGTCGAGGCCGGCGAGACCTATTACGTACAGGGTTCGATCACGATGGGCTTGTTGGTCGGCCGGCCGAACCTGTCGCCGTCCGATCGCGCCGCGTTCGAGGCGGTGGCCGACAAACTCAAGCTGGCCCAGTAAGCCGCGCACCAGCCGGTCCAAACGCGAACGCCCCGCAATCGCGGGGCGTTTCGTTTTCGCGGCGAAGCATGCGGGGCCTCGCGTTCAAGCCGATTCGCGCACGCCCTTCTTGCTGCGCTTGACCTGGTACATCGCCTGGTCGGCCTTCTCCAGCAGCTCGCCCAATTCCTGGCCGTCGTCCGGGTAGACCGCATAGCCGATGCTGGCGTCGAGCGGGATCGGGCGCTGCTCGAACTCGAACGGCGGCTGCAGCGATTCGGCGAAGCGGCGGGCGCGGGTTTCGGCGCTGTCGCCGCGTTCCAGCCGCGGCAGGATCACCGCGAATTCGTCGCCGCCGACCCGGGCGACGGTGTCGCCGGCGCGCGAGCTGCTTTTCATGCGTTGGGCAAACTCGCGGATCGCGGCGTCGCCGGCGCGGTGGCCGTGACGGTCGTTGACCGGCTTGAGCCCGTCCATGTCCAGGTTGAGCACGGCGATGCGGCAGGCGTCGCGCTGGGCCAGGGCCAAGCTATGGCGCAGGCGGTCGTAGAACAGGGCGCGGTTGGGCAGGCCGGTGAGGGCGTCGTGGGTGGCCTGGTGGAACAGCTCGTTGGTCTCGTACTTGGCGGCGTGGTACATCGCCGCGGCGATCAGGCCGGACATCAGGTCGAGCACCTGCAGGTCGGCGTCGTCGAAGCCGGCGGTGCGCGCCGACATCACTTTGAGCACGCCGACCGTGGATTCGTGGTGCTTCAACGGCACCACGATCATTGAGCGCAGGCCGACCGCGCGGCAGGCCTCGCGGTCCACCCGCGGATCGGTTTCCGAATCGTCGCAGCGCAGCGGCCGGCCTTCGGCGACGCAATGGCCGGACAGGCTGGCGTTGCGGCGCAGGCGCATGCCCAGGCTGGATTCGGCGATGCCGGCGGCGGCGCGGTAGACCATGTCCTCGCCCTCGGCCAGTTCGACCACCGCGCCGATCGCGCCGGTCAGGGTCTGGGCGCGCACGGTCACCAATTGCATCACGCCGCCGAGGTCCAGGCCGAGCCGGGCGATGTCGGTTTGGGTCTGGATGACCTTGAGCAGGCGCTCGGAGGGGTCTTGCACGATAGGGTCTTGCACGATCGGGTCCTGCATGTTCGCTACGCTGCCCGGACGACGGCCCAGTATAGACCGCGGGCCCGGCAGCGGAGGCGCGGACGCTGGGCCACCTTCGGGCTGCGGCGTTCCAGGCCGGGGTTTGCGGCCGCCGTCGCAGGCTCAAGGTGCGCCAGCGCCAAGAAAGCACATTATCCGGGGCGACGGACGGCGGTCCCCTGGCGCCGAATGGAAGGGGGGTACGCGCGTGGTGGCGTTGAGTCGCCGCCGAGTACTCGGCCTGAGACTGGCCGCGGCGCGTTTGGCGGCCGGACAAGAGTTCACACGGGATCTGGCTGCGGGATCTGGCTGCGCCGTGCCGCCTGCGACCTTCAGGCGCAGGCTCCCATGCACGCAGCCGACCGGTAAGCAACGGGCGCTGCTGGCGGTATCGAAGGCGCAGCGATGCAAAGCTCGGCTGCGATCTTGCTCAGTTTGGCGAAAGCAGGCCGGATTCCGCGGGCGTCTTCAAAACCATCGCTGGACCGGCGAACCTTGGCCCAGGGAAAAGGGGCCGACATCCGTCTTCTATCAGGCCGGCGCGCCTGGCCGGTGCCGATCGGGCCTGGACGAAGTGGATTGAATGATACGCGCCGCGATCAGCGGCAGCGCGGCGCACGCCGCAACCGGAGAAGCACCGCAAGGACACAGCGACATGCCCGCCCCATACCGATAAACCTGACTTCGGCCGCCGCGTCGTTTGGCCTCCGCGCGTTTGTGCGCCGCGGCGGCGCGCGTGCGGCTGTGGATCGATCCGTCTCGGCCCGGCGCCGCTTCGCTGGCCGAGTTTTCGTATAGCTCAGTGAAGGACTCCACGTGACTTCCACACTTCGCCTGTCCGCCGCGGTCGCCGCCGCGCTCGCATTCGGACTCGCCGCGGCCGGCGGTGCCCGCGCCGAAATATCCAGTCCGACCGTGATCGAGGACTACGACGGTCTGACCAAGGGCGTGGCCGTGACCGCGCTTACCGCCGACGGCATGTTCGGCGACAGCACGAGCCTGTTCGATGGCGCGACCACGTTCACCGCGACCGATGTGGCGCTGAAGACCAACAGCGCGCTGACCGTGAGCATCGGCCGCAAGCTCAGCAACGCCGGTCTTTCGCTCAATACCTGGGCCAATACCGATCCGGACAAGGCGGTGTTCGGGCGTTACTGGACGCTGGATATTCCCCATATCCATGGCGTTTTCGACCGCCGCACCGGTTGGGTCGTGCGTGATCGCGAGTACCAGGGGCCGGACTTTCCCGATAGTTGGAGAGGTTCGACCCAGCGCTGCAGCGTGGCCGACTACACGCCTCCGACCGTCCCGGACAACGTTTCCAGCGGTCCGACCAAGACGCCGTCCTACGGCCCGACCGATTACTGGGCCGGCAACACGATCAATATTCCCGGGGCGGGCGAGGAACTCGTGCAAACCCTGTCGGGCGCTCACCTGCGACCGAGCGATGGACTGGCTTACTACGGCGGCACCAAGTCGAACTGGAAGGTTTCCTGCCTGCCGAGCATCCGCAATGGCGCGGGCGAGGGATTCCTGGCCGTGCTGCCTAACGGCCACCGGTATACGTTCGACTGGATGGTGGTGCGCAAGAGCAAGCGGATCATCGGCATCCCGACCGACACCACCGGATCGGTCGGAATCGACCGCGACGAAATTTTCCTGTACGCGACCCGGGTCGAGGATGGCCTGGGCAACTGGCTGAGCTACGAGTACGACCCGGCCAACCCGCACCGCCTGCTGTCGATCCGTTCCAACGACGGCGTCGAGGCCAGGCTGGGTTACAACGCCGCTGGAAAGATCGAGACCATTTCCAGCGCAGGACGGACCTGGACCTACGAGTACAGCAAGTACGGCAGCAACCCCGACGCCAACTATCTGCTCGCCGCTACGGTGCTGCCCGACGGAGGGCGTTGGGGCTACCAGTACAGCGATCAGTTCGAGATCGTCAACGCCAACGTCAAGAACGTGTGGCAGCAGTGCTGGCCGAACGTCGGCACGATGAGTTCGGACAAGCAGCCCGGACCGGCCGAGACCAGTTTCCTGACCGTCAGCCACCCTTCCGGCGCGGTCGGCGAGTTCAAGTTCCGCAAGCTCATGCACGGCACCAACCGTACCGTGGGCAGCTGCATCACCCGGCAGGAAGCCAGTTGGCTTTCGGTGCGCCTGGTGGGGGCGCCGATGGCCTACACCGTGGAGTCGCTGTACTCGAAAACCGTGACCGGTCCCGGCATTGCGCCGCTGAACTGGAACTATCGCTACAAGCCGTCCTGGAGTTGGCAGGCCGATTGCCAAGTGCCGGGCACCTGCTATGTCCCGTCCGAAACCACGGTGGTCAACCCGGACGGCTCGGTCAACGCCTACAAATTCAACAACGACTACAAGTCCAATGTCGGCGAGTTGATCGAAGCATCGATCAAGGACGCTGGCGGCAGGGTGCTGCGCACGCTCACGAACGCCTACGTGGAGACCGCGGAGGGTCAACCCTTCCCGGCGGCCAACGCGAACATTCCGGCATCGAATTCGATTTCGGGCAGCAAGGGATACCTTGCCAACCGGCCGCTCAAGACCCGCCAGATCGTCCAGGACGGGGTGACCTTCGTTACCGAGAACCAGATTTTCGATAGTTTGGCCCGTGTCCTGCGTTCCACCGGGTACAACACGCTCGGTTATAGCCGCAACGAAGGAACCGAATACTACGACCATGCTGGCAAGTGGATTCTCGGCCAGGTATCGGCCACGTCGGTCAACGGCGTCGAGACAGCGCGTGCGGAATTCGATCCGGCCACCGCGTTGCCGGTGCGCGCTTTCGCCTTCGGCAATCTGAAGAGAACATTCGGCTACCGCGCCGACGGCAACGTGGAAACGGTCAAGGACGGTAATGGCCAGATCACCGTCTATGCCGACTGGAAACGCGGCGTGCCGCAGAGCATTCGCCGGCCGGCCACCCCCGAGAGCCCGGCTGGCGCGACCGAAAGCGCCGTGATCGACGACCGCGGCTGGGCGACGTCCACCACCGACGAGAACGGGTTCACCAGCCAGTACAGCTACGACGGCATGGGACGCCTCGCAGGCGTGGTCTACCCGCAAGGCGATACCGTCGATTGGCACCCGGTGACCCAGGAGTTCGTACGCGTAGCGGCTCCAGAATACGGTTTGGAAGGCAACCACTGGCGCCGGGTGTCGGTGTCCGGAAACCGCCGTAGCGACACTTACTACGACGCGTTCCTGCGGCCCGTGCTGGAAATGGAGTTCGATCTGGGCGATGCCAGCCGCAATACCCAGAAGCAAGTGTTTACGCGTTACGACAACATGGGGCGGGTCGCGTTCAAGTCCTTGCCGACCCGGCACGTCGGCGACTTCCGCCAGTCGATGCCAGGCACGTCCTACGCCTACGACGCGCTGGGGCGCCAGACCGCCGCCGTCCAGGACTCGGAGCTGGGACCTCTGACCACCTTCACCGAGTACCTGTCCGGCTTCAGGCGCAAGGTCACCAACCCGCGCGGCCTGGCGACGACAGAGACATTCCAGGTTTTCGGCGAACCCGGCTACGACGCGCCGGCGGTGATCGACGCGCCCGAAAGCGTGCGTACCCAGATCATGCGCGACGCCTATGGCAAGCCGCTGGAAATCCAGCGTACGTCGGTGGCTCAGTGAGGCCGCGCCATGGATAGCATCCGACCGAACAGTAAAAACCGCTCCGCCGCCGCCGCGCGTGGGGACCTGGTCCGAGTGGAGAACAAGGCGTTGAATTCTGCAGGGGTATTGGAGTGGGCGACCAACGCCAGGTCGTTGGCGTCGGCATGGCTGTTGGTGCTGCTGTCCGCGTTGCCGTCCTTGGCGACCGCGGCGCCGGCATGGATCAAACTCACGCCGCCGGCCCAAAGCAGCTATACGGTCCCGGTGTCGTACGAGATCGTGGCTTCCTCCGGCAACGGAACCAGCGGGTCGAGTGTCGAATCGATCGAGAACATCACGATCTATCGCAACGACCAGCCGGTAGCCAGCTACCGCAGGGGCGGAACCCTGGTCGAAGCCGGGCTGGCACCGGGCACGTATACCTATCGGGCGACCGGCAAGGCCGTGAGTATCTATCAGGGCGAAGATCGGACCCGCAACCTGGCGACCCCGTCCTTCACCATCACGGTCAACCCACCGCCCGCGTTGTACAACGAGGCCGAATTCGTATCGCAGACGTTCTCCGACACCTCGCCGACGATGTACTCGGGCGAGACCCGGACCCTGAGCGTGCAGATGCGCAACACGGGCACGACCACCTGGGCGTCGTCGCGCGCGTACGCGCTGGGCTCGCAGAACCCTCGCGACAACGGCAACTGGGGCATGGGGCGGGTGTATCTTCCGCACGACGTCGCGCCCGGCCAAACCGTCGCGTTCAACATGACCTTGACCGCGCCGCAGGTCAGCAGCCGGATGGTCGGCTACTACGTGCAATGGCGGATGGTCCAGGACGGGGTGGAGTGGTTCGGCCAGCAGACGACCGCGCAGCATGTTTACGTCAATCCCGTTCCGACCGGATCGCTGAGCGCCCAGCCCAATCCTTGCGAACTGACCAAGGGCGCCACCAGCTGCGGTACCACCTTGAGTTGGCAGGCCGTGGCCGACTTGCCCGAATTGTGGCGCAGCGACATCAACGGCAGCGGCGCGGTAAGGCTGCTGGCCCAACCCGGAACGGGCGAGAACAAGACCTCGGTCGCGGACATCACCGAGGCCGGCAGCCGCTTCGAGGTGCGGGGCGACGGCCGCGTGCTCGCGTCCGTCGATGTCTACGCACGTCGCCCGCAACCGGTGATCACCGGCAATATCGACGGCTTCACCGCCGACGGCAGCGCGCTGCTCGGTTGGGCCTGCGCCACCACCTACCAGGCGCCGGTGAACGTGCAGATGTACGTCGGCGGTCCCGCCGGTGCGACCGGCTCGGCGCTGATCGGCACTTATCCCGCAAACCAGGCCAGCGAGGCGGGCGTCGCCGCGGCGTGCAAGGTCGATGGCGGCAACTACCGTTTCGCGATTCCGATCAGCAACGAGCTGCGCAGCCAGTACGCAGGCCGATTGGTCTACGTCTATGGCGTGTCGCCGGTGGGCGGCGAGAACCTGGCGGTAGCCGCATCGGGCCGTTTCGGCGTTCCGGCGCCGCAGGTGCCGGTGACCCAGCCTAATACCCGTCGTTACGTCTACGACGCGCAACAGCGCCTGTGCAAGGTGATCGAGCCGGAAACCGGGGCGACGGTGACGGACTACGACGGCGAGGGCAATGTCGCATGGTCGGCTTCCGGCCTGAACCTGCCGGCCACCGACAACTGCAACCGCAGCGAAGCCGCGGCGTCCGGCCGCGTCGTTTCGAGAACCTACGACGCGCGCAACCGGCTCAAGGACCTGGCCTTCCCCGACGGGCGCGGCAATCAGAGGTGGGAGTACACGCCCGACGGCCTGGCGAGCAAGGTCGTGACCTATAACGAACCGGACAACGGTGCGCCGGTCGAGAATCACTACAGCTACAACAAGCGCCGCCTGCTGATCGGCGAGGCCATGGCGCAGCCGGGCTCGCATCGTTGGGACCTGGGCTACGGCTACGATCGGATCGGCAATCCGGCCAGCCAGGTCTACCCGACCGGTCTGGCGGTGACCTTCGAGCCGGACGCGCTGGGGCAGCCCAAACGGGTCAGCAGTCCTGGTGCGGTATACGCGTCGCAGATCGACTACTACCCCAACGGCGGAATGCAGCGCTTCGTCTACGGCAACGGCGTGGTGCACACCATGTCGCAGAACCTGCGCCAGCTGCCGCAACGCAGTACCGATGCCGGCGTTATCGACCTGGAAACCGTGTACGACGCCAACGGTAATGTCGGCGCCATTTACGACCGGGCACGAGGGGACAACTACAGCCGGACGATGGAGTACGACGGCCTCGACCGGCTCAAGTCGGCCGGCTCGTGCAGTTTCGGCGGCGATTGCTGGCATCGATTTACCTACGATGCGCAGGATAATCTGCGTTCTTGGGTGTTGCCGGGAAGCAAGGATTATTCCGCCTACGTCTACGACGAGCGTTCGAGATTAACGAACGTTCGCAACAGTCGAGGCGAATCAATCGTTGGCTTGGGCTACGACCCGCAAGGTAACTTGGAGAACAAGAACGGGCAGGTCTATGCTTTTGACTATGGCAATCGCCTGCGCGTCGTTGCCGGAAAGGAAGGATACCGGTACGACGCCAACGGGCGCCGTGTTGCCAGTTTGTCGATGGCGGGCGCCGTGCGGGCGGTCTTCATCTACGATGCCTCAGGGCAGCCGGCATATATCGAGAACAATGCCGCGGGCGCGACCAGCGTCAATATTTTCCTGGGCGGTAGCCTACTCGCCGCTCGCGAACTGGCGGGGGGCGTCGAAAGTACGAAGTACAGCCATAACGACGCATTGGGCAGCCCTGTGGCCGTGACTGCGGCGACCGGGGAGGTGCTTCAGCGTACCGACTACGAGCCGCTCGGTAAGACAATCGGAGATGCGATCTACGATGGTATCGGTTACGCGGGGCACGTGATGGACGGGCTGACGGGCCTGGTTCAGATGCAGCAGCGCTACTACGACCCGCAGCTCGGGATATTTCTCAGCGCAGATCCCGTGTCTGCTCTGAGCGATCCTGTCGGAATGTTCAATCGTTACAGATACGCAGCAAGCAATCCCTACTCGTATGTCGATCCCGATGGGCGTCAGTGTCAGAAGATAACCGGATCCAATATTTGCGGGGGAGAGAGCTGGGGCAAGCTCTCGATTACTCAGGTTAATCCAGCGGGCGAAGGGGATACGCAAAAAGGCAGTTCTCCGGCAGCCAACCAACGCACCGAAGCCGCGTCGCTCGCTAGGGCCTCGTCTGGCGCACCGACTTCCGACGGCAGGATTCCGGTGCCGGGCGTCGTTGGGTGGAAGACCGGCGAGTACGACATGTCGAGGACTCCCGAACAGTTGGATTCCTCGGGCATGGTCATTACAGCGGCGGCAGCGTTAGGCGCAGGGGCTATGGCGTGGGAGGCCGGAGCCCCTTACGCCGCCGCGGCGACGAGCGGGCTGATTTCCAGCGCCAAAGGCCTCTATAAGAACCTATCGTTTGATGGGCCGTCGGCGGGCGCTTGGCACGCTAATGGCCGGTTGTTCGGCGTTCGCTGGAAACAAAGCCAATGGGGCGCACGCCTCGACCTGCACCCGCTCAAGCACAGTGGCAAGACTCCTATACTGCATATCAACTTTGGTCCTCCGTCGCGGGGCGAAGCGGCTCACCTGATTCTGTTCGATCCTCGTTGGATTAGAAGGGAAGGAAAATGAATGTTCAGGAAATCAAGCGGCAGCTCATCGCGATCGTGCGGGAGTTGTTGGATACCGAACCTGCCTCGAAAGCGGAAATGAAGGACTGGTACGAGAAGGCTCGCGAGGCGAAGGCCTTGATGGAGCTTGATGTCGGCGAGTTGGACGTGCCGCATGCGCTATGGCACTACTTGGAAGATGCCGATATTCGTCTTAAGGATCCGGAGTATTCGAAGGTGCAGATCGCCCATATCGAGGAAACCATCCGGGATTGGGCGGCCGGGAGTTGATTGACGCGACAGCGAGCGAGGACGATCGATAGGGGGCGTCGCCACCACATGACGATGATCGGGTGTTGATCAGGCATTGCAAACACAAAGGCCCCGCGTGAGCGGGGCCTTCGGTTCGAGCCGGATGGCTGCCGACGCTTACGCCTCGGTTTCCTCTTCCTTGTACGCATCCACCGGGATGCAGGCGCACATCACGTTCTTGTCGCCGTAGACGTTGTCCACGCGCGACACCGGCGGCCAGTACTTCTGCAGCTTCAGCGAGGGCAGCGGGAATGCGGCCAGCTCGCGCGGGTAGGCGCGGGTCCACTCGCTGGCGGTGACCTGGGTGGCGGTGTGCGGGGCGTGCTTGAGCGGGTTGTCCTCGCGGTCCAGGCGGCCTTCCTCGACCGCGCGGATTTCGTCGCGGATCTGGATCATCGCGTCGATGAAGCGGTCCAACTCGTGCAGCGATTCGCTCTCGGTCGGCTCGACCATCAGCGTGCCGGCGACCGGAAAGCTCAGGGTCGGGGCGTGGAAGCCGAAGTCGATCAGGCGCTTGGCGACGTCCTCGGCGCCGATGCCGGTGGCGTCCTTGATCGGGCGCAGGTCGAGGATGCACTCGTGCGCGACCAGGTCGTTGCGGCCGGTGTACAAGGTCTCGTAGTGCGGAGCCAGGCGCTTGGCGATGTAGTTGGCGTTGAGCAGGGCGACCTGGGTCGCCTTGCGCAGGCCGGCGGCGCCCATCATGGTGACGTACATCCACGAGATCGGCAGGATCGAGGCCGAGCCGTAGCTGGCCGCGCTGACCATGCCGACCGCGCCGTCGCCGCCGAGGGTGCGCGGCAGGAACGGGGCCAGGTGCGACTTGACCGCGCAGGGGCCGACGCCGGGGCCGCCACCGCCGTGCGGGATGCAGAAGGTCTTGTGCAGGTTGAGGTGGGACACGTCCGAGCCCCACTTGCCCGGCTTGGCCACGCCGACCAGGGCGTTCATGTTGGCGCCGTCGGTGTACACCTGGCCGCCGTGCTTATGGATGATCTCGCAGATCTCGACCACTTCCTCCTCGAACACGCCGTGCGTGGACGGGTAGGTCATCATGATCGCGGCCAGGCGGGCGCTGTACTTCTCGGCGTTGCGGCGGATGTCGTCGACGTCGACGTTGCCGTTGGCGTCGGTCTTGGTGACCACCACGGTCATGCCGCACATCTGCGCCGAGGCCGGGTTGGTGCCGTGCGCCGAATCCGGGATCAGGCAGATGTCGCGATGGCCTTCGCCGCGCGAGCGGTGGTAGGCGCGGATCGCCAGCAGGCCGGCGTATTCGCCCTGTGCGCCGGAGTTCGGCTGCAGGCTGACCGCGTCGTAGCCGGTGCATTCGACCAGCATCGCTTCGAGTTCGTCGATCAGCTGCTTGTAGCCCACCGCCTGGTCGGCCGGCGCCAGCGGATGCAGGTTGCCGAATTCCGGCCAGGTCACCGGGATCATCTCGGCGGTGGCGTTGAGCTTCATCGTGCAGCTGCCCAGCGGGATCATGGTGCGATCCATCGCCAGGTCCTTGTCGGCCAGCGAGCGCATGTAGCGCAGCAGCTCGTGTTCGCTGTGGTGGGTGTTGAACACCGGGTGCTGCAGGAACGCGCTGCGGCGGCGCAGGCCGGCCGGCAGGGCGTCGGCGGTGGCGGCGTCGAGCGCGTCGATGTCGTCGATACGGGCGCCGAACAGCTCGGCGAGCTGGACGATCTCGGCGCGGGTGGCGGTTTCGTCCAGGCTGATGCCGACCCGGTTCGGGTCGCCGGAGTAGTTGAGGTTGATCCGTGCCGCGGTCGCCTTGGCGCGCAGGGCGTCGGCGTCGACGCCGACCACGTCCAGGGTGTCGAAGAAGTCCGGGCCGACGGTCAGGCCGGCCTGGCGCAGCGCGCCGGCCAGGATCGCGGCCAGGCGGTGGACGCGGCGGGCGATCCGGGTCAGGCCCTCGGGGCCGTGGTAGACCGCGTACATCGAGGCCATCACCGCCAGCAGCACCTGCGCGGTGCAGATGTTGGAGGTGGCCTTCTCGCGGCGGATGTGCTGCTCGCGGGTCTGCAGGGTCAGGCGGTAGGCCGGCTTGCCCTCGGTGTCGACCGAGACGCCGATCAGGCGGCCCGGCATCGAGCGCTTGTAGGCGTCGCGGCAGGCCATGAACGCGGCGTGCGGGCCGCCGAAGCCGAACGGCACGCCGAAGCGCTGGCTGTTGCCGACCACGATGTCGGCGCCCCATTCGCCGGGCGCGGCGATCAGGGTCAGGGCGAGCAGGTCGGTCGCGACCGCGACCAGGCCGCCGCGCGCGTGGACCGCGTCGGCCAGCGCCTTGTGGTCGCCGATCTGGCCGTAGGTGTTGGGGTATTGCAGCAGCACGCCGAAGCTGTCGCTGGCCAGCGCCTGGGCGTCGTCGCCGACCTGCAGCTCGATGCCCATCGCCTCGGCGCGGGTGTTCAGCACTTCCAGCGTTTGCGGGTGCACGTCCTTGGAGACGAAGAACAGGTTCGACTTGGACTTGGCCGAACGCTTGGCCAGGGTCATGGCCTCGGCCGCGGCGGTGCCTTCGTCGAGCAGCGAGGCGTTGGCGATCTCCATCCCGGTCAGGTCGGCGACCATGGTCTGGAAGTTGATCAGCGCTTCCATCCGGCCCTGCGAGATTTCCGCCTGGTAGGGCGTGTAGGCCGTGTACCAGGCCGGGTTCTCGAGGATGTTGCGCAGGATCACGTTCGGGGTCAGGGTGCCGTAATAGCCCTGGCCGATGAAGCTGCGGAACACCTGGTTGCGGGTGGCGATGGTGCGGACCTTGGCCAGCGCTTCCACTTCGCTGATCGCGGCCGGCAGGGCCAGCGGCTGGGTCGACTTGATCGAGCCGGGAACGATGGCGTCGGTCAGCGCTTCGAGCGAGTCGTAGCCGACCTGCTTGAGCATGTGGCCGATCTCGGCGTCGTTGGGGCCGATATGGCGCTCGATGAAGGCGTCGTGGTGCTCGAGATCGCGCAGGGAAGTGGCGTTGTGGCTCATGGGCAGGGGCGTCCGTTGGCAGCGTGCGGTGCCGCACGCGAGGCGCCCCTCTGTCCTTTTGCCTGAGAGTTTGGAAGCGCGCTGCGGCTCAGGCCGCTTGGGGGAGGGGGGCGCTAAGGCCGCTCCTGTCCGCGCTCGCTTCGTGCACCTTCGGCGCCGGTTCCGTCCCGCGTGTCGCTGCGGGCCGGTCGGTCTCTCCAGAGTTTTGTACCCGGCGGCGGTATGGGGCCTGAGCGATTACGGGCGTTGCGCCTTCGGCAGCGACGGGCCAGGGGCCGGCCGCTTCTCCCACCGCGGGTGTCAAGCTGGCGATTATAGCCGCTGGCGAGCGCGGCGGGGGCGGGCGGCTGCGGCCGCCTCCGGCCGGCCCCGGCCGCGGCCCGCCGGCCATGCGGCCCCGCGCAGGCCTTATGGACAGATCGAAACAACTCCGCCGCCCGTGCGGTGGGCCGGGCGGGAGTATGCTGACGCCCCGTTCATGCGATAAGGCCCGACGATGTCCGAGCGACCGTTCAGTCTGTTGCACCTCGATCACGTGGTCCTGCGAGTGCGCGACACCGCGGCGATGGCGGCCTTCTACTGCGACGTGCTCGGCTGCCGCCTGGAGCGGCGCCAGGACGAGATCGGCCTGGTCCAGCTGCGCGCCGGCCTGTCGCTGATCGACCTGGTCGACGTGAACGGCAAGCTCGGCCGCATGGGCGGGGCGCCGGCCGGCGCCGAGGGCCGCAACATGGACCACCTGTGCCTGCGCGCCGAGCCGTTCGACCGCGCTGCCATCGTCGCCCATCTGGAAGCCCACGGCGCGCGCATCGGCGATTTCGGTTCGCGTTACGGCGCCGAAGGCGAGGGCCCCTCGCAGTACCTGTACGACCCCGAAGGCAACCTGGTCGAGCTCAAGGGCCCGCCCGACGAGGTCCCGATCGACACCGACGCATCCAACGCCGCGAGCTGATGAGCGCACCTTCCCAGTCTTCGGCGCCCGCACGGGCGCTGCCGTTGTCGATCCGCCGCCTGGCTCTGTTGCTGGGCGGGCTGGCGATGTTCGGCCCGTTCTCGATCGACACCATCTTCCCCGCGTTCCCGGTGATGGGCGCCGAGTTGGGCGCCGACAAGCTGGCGATGCAGCAGACCATCAGCGTGTACCTGATCGCCTACGCGCTGATGAGCGTGGTGCATGGGCCGCTGTCGGACGCGATCGGCCGGCGCAAGGTGATCCTCGGCGGGCTGGGGGTGTTCACCCTGGCGTCGGTGGCGTGCGCGTTGTCGGAGCAGCTGTCGACGTTGTTGTTCTTCCGCGCGATCCAGGGCCTTTCGGCGGGGGTGGGGCTGATCGTCGGCCGCGCGGTGATCCGCGACCTGCTGCACGGCGACGACGCGCAGCGGCTGATGAGCCAGGTGATGATGATCTTCGGCATCGCCCCGGCGATCGCGCCGGTGATCGGCGGCTGGATCCTCGGCTGGGCGCACTGGCCGGCGATCTTCTGGTTCCTGGTCGTATTCTCGGTGCTGCTGTGGATCGCGGTCGCCCTCGGCCTGCCCGAGACCCATCCGCCGCAGGCGCGCTTGTCGCTCAAGCCCAAGCGGCTGCTGCGCGACTACGTGGCGATCTGGCTCAACCCGCGTTTCCAGCGCCTGACCGCGGTCGGCGCGCTCAATTTCGGCGCGCTGTTCCTGTACATCGGCTCGGCGCCGGCGTTCGTGCTCGACATCCTCAAGCTCAGCGAACGCGAGTTCGCCTGGTTCTTCGTGCCGACCATCGGCGGCATGGTGCTGGGCTCGTTCGCCTCCGGCCGCGCCGCCGGCAAGATCAGCGGCGATCGCCTGGTCGGCATCGGCTTCGCCTTCTGCGCGCTCGCCATCGCCTTGAACCTGGGCTACAACCTGCTGGCGCCGGCGCCGCAGGTGCCGTGGGCGGTGCTGCCGATGTGCATCCTGGCGTTCGGCATCGCCCTGGTGTTCCCGATCGTGACCTTGTCGATCCTCGACATGTACCCGCACCAGCGCGGCTCGGCTTCGTCGCTGCAGGCCTTCGGCGGCCTGGTGGTGAACGCGCTGCTGGCCGGGGTGATCTCGCCGCTGGTCAGCGGCAGCGCCGTGGTCCTGGCGATCGTGTCCTCGGTGCTGACCGTCGCGGCCTGGGGCTTTTGGTGCTGGGAAGCCTGGGTTTCGCGCAGCGGCCGCTGCGCGCGGGTGCCGGAGGACGCGCCGGTGATCGAACCGCAGGATTCGCTCTAGGCCAGGGCCGGCCGGCGCGGCCGTTCGTTCCGCCGCCCTTGCCGCGGCGGGCGCCCAGGCCGGGCGCTGGACCGGGCCGGGCGCGGCGCGGCTATACTCGGGCTTTCCTCCATCGCAAAGGAATGCCATGACGCAGACGGCGATCCCCGACGTATCCCTGGTCGACAACACCGAACAGCGCACGCCGCTGGTGCTGGTGCTCGACTGTTCCGGCAGCATGAACGGCGCGCCGGTGGGGCAGTTGAACGAAGGCCTCAAGCTGCTCGAGCGCGAGCTCAAGGACGATGTGATCGCGGCCAAGCGCGTGCGCGTGCTGGTGATCCGCTACGGCGGCTTCGACCATGCCGAAGTCGTCGGCGACTGGTGCGACGCGATGGATTTCACCGCGCCGACCCTGGAAGCCGACGGCACCACGCCGACCGGCCGCGCGGTCGAACTGGCGCTGAGCGAAATCGAGAACGAGAAGCAGCGCTTCAAGCAGGCCGGCGTCGCCTACACCCGGCCGTGGCTGTTCCTGATGTCGGACGGTTCGCCGACCGACGCCTGGGAAGCGGCGGCCAAGCGCGCGCGCGAAGCCGAACAGGCCAACAAGGTCGCGATCTTCCCGATCGCGGTCGGCGAGGGTTCGCAGGAACAGGCCATGGGCCAGTTCAGCAGCAAGGGCCTGGCCGGGGTCAAGCGCCTGCACGGGCTGCAGTTCCGCGAACTGTTCCTGTGGCTCAGCGCGAGCATGCAGGTGGTGTCGCAGTCGCGGCCGGGCGGACAGGCCCAGTTGCCTTCGACCGACACCTGGTCCGCGGTGCCGACCTGAGCGGCGCCGGGTCATGGGCTGGCAGGTACATGCGGCGTCGGCGACCGGCAAATCCCACCTCGACAAGGACATCCCGTGCCAGGACGCGTTCGCGTACCGGGTCGACGGCGAACGTCTGGTCGCGGCGGTATGCGACGGCGCCGGTTCGGCCGCTCACAGCGAAATCGGATCGCGGCTGATCGCCGATGCGGTGGTGGCGACGCTGGGCGAACGCCTGGCGGCGCAGCCGCACTGGCTGCAGGCCGATGAGGCGGCCTTCGCCGGTTTCGCCGGCGAGGCGGTCGGGTTGGCGCGCGAGGCGCTGGTCGCGCGCGCCGCGCGCGACGGCGCGGCTTTGTCGAGCTACGCCGCGACCCTGGTCGCCTTCGTCGGCGATGCCCGGCGCGGTTGGTTCGTGCATATCGGCGACGGCCTCGGCGTGGCCGAACCGACGCAGATCGACGCGCCGGCGCGGATCTCGCTGCCGCACAACGGCGAATACGCCAACGAAACCTACTTCGTCACCGGCGAAGCCTGGCGCGCCTGCCTGCGCGTGCTCGCGGTCGACGAGCCGGTGCAACGGGTGGCGCTGATGTCCGACGGGGCGATGCCGTTCGCGATGCAGAAGGGCAATGCCGGCCTGTATCGTCCGTTCATGGAGCCGGTCGAGCGTTATCTGCGCTCGGTCGACGAAGCCGCCGGCAGCCGCGCCCTGCACGGCACGCTCGACGATCCGCGGACGCACGGCATCACCTCCGACGACAAGACCCTGTTGATCGCGCTGCGGGCTTGAGCCGGTGAGCAAGAGTCCGGCCAGCGGCAGCAGCGTCCGCATCGGCGACCGGCGTACCCGCCTGGGCGCGCTGATCAAGAGCGGCGGCGCGGGCAGCGTCTACCTGCTGCCCGAGTTCCCCGAGCGCGTGGCCAAGATCTACCACGAGCGGGTCGATCCGCCGAGCTATACCGACCGCGTCGAGGCCATGCTCGAGCTGCGTCCGCAGTTGCCGGACCAGTTCGAAGGCGGCAAGCGCTATGTGCAGATCGCCTGGCCGGACGCGGCGGTGCGCGACGAGCGCGGCGGTTTCGTCGGCTTTTCCATGCCGGCGCTGGACGTGCAATCGACCTCCGAACTGGAGCAGGTGCTGCAGGAGCGCCAGGCGCGCGCGGCCGGGTTGCCGGTCGGCCTGGGGCCGAAGATCACCCTGGCCGCCAACCTCGCCGCAGTGCTCGCGGCCCTGCACGCGCAGCACCATTACGTGGTCGACCTCAAGCCGGTCAATCTGCGCTTCTATCGCGCCTCGTTGTACATCGCCTTGCTCGATTGCGACGGCTTCAGCATCCAGGGCCGCGGCCGGCGCTACTCCGCGCCGCAATTCACCCCCGATTACCTGGCGCCCGAGTTCCAGCAACGCGGGCCGGATCCGCTCGGCGAAGAAGCGCAGGACCGTTTCGCCCTGGCGGTGGTGATCTTCCAACTGCTCAACTTCGGCCTGCATCCCTACACCGGCAAGCCCGGCGCGGACCGGGTGCCGACCGATATTCCCAGCCGCATTCGCGAGCGCTACTACGCCTACGGCCTGCGCGCGCACCGGCTGATGGCGCCGAGCCCGGTCAGCGCCCACGCCAGCGTGCCGCGCGAGTTGCGCGAGCTGTTCGACCGCGCCTTCGGCGACGGCGGCGAGCGGCCCAGCGCGGCGGACTGGAGCGCGGCGCTGCGCGATTACGCGCGCCCGTCCAGCGGCCGGCTGGTGGTGTGCAAGCGCGAGCGCGAACACCAGCATTACGCTGGCCAGGCCTGCGCCTCGTGCGCGCGCCAGGACCTGCTGGCCAAGACCGCGCGCAAGGCCAGGCCGCGGCCGGTGGTGGAACCGCCGCGCATGCCGGCGGCGCAACCGGCCGCGGCGCGGTTGCGCGCGCCGCGTCTGGGCCGGCCGCCGCCGCGGTTGACCCCGGCGGCAGCGCCGGCGCGATTGCCGCGTCCGGCGTGGTGGTCGAACCTGCGCCTGGCGACGAAATCGCGCGGCATGCTCGCGGTCGCTTTTCCGGTCCTGTTCGCCTTCATCGCCCAGGGCCTGCACCGGGTGTACGCGGCCTTGCAGCCCGATCCGGCCAACAGGCCCTTGGAGGCCTGGCTCGATGCGATGCTGATGACCGGGCTGGGCGCGGCGTTCCTGGTCCTGTGCTGGGTGTTCGCGGTGACCCTGCCGCGGCTGTTGAAGACCCGATGATGCGCATCGTCCTGCCCATGCGCTGGCGTCCCTCGTGGCTGTCCTGGCTGAAGATCGGCGTGCTGGTGTTTTTCGTGGTGCTGGTGCTGGCGCCGTACACCGGCTGGCTGATGTCGCTGCCGATGTGGGCGATGACGGTGTTCGGGCAGTGGCTGTCGCCGCCGCAGGCGAATACCGGCGACCGCTGGTTCCGCGCCGGCCTGGTGCTGGCCGGCGTGCCGAGCCTGTTGGCGGTGGCCTGGCGCGCCTACGAGGACCGCGACCGCGAGCTGGCCGCGCGCGCCGCGATCGCGACCGCGGTGTTGGGCGTGCTGCTGCTCGGACACGGCTACATGGTCGTGCAGCGCGAGCGCAAGGCCGGCCAGGAGGCGGCGCAATCGCGCGAGGCTACGGCGCGGATGCGGCAGGCGGGAGTGACGCCGGCGATCGAGATCGACCCGCCGCCCGGCCTGAGCCAGGCCGATTACGAAGCCGAGAGCGCGCGCCTGATCCGCGCGGCGGCGCGCAACGCCGCGCGCGGCGACGCGTTCTATCGCCAGCAATTGGCCATGCTCGCGCAGTTGGCGCGCGAGCGGCCGCAGCCGGCCGATGCGGTCGAGTACGCGGCGGCGATGGCGGCGTATCAGCGTCTGATCAACCAGGACGAAGGACGGCCGCGCGAGGGCGCGCAGTCCGATGCCGCGATCGAGCGAGAACTGACCATCGCGCTCGACGCCGATCCGCACAGCAGCCTGGCCGCGCGCGAACTCGGCATCCGCCGCCTGCGCGCCTTCATGGGCGAGTTGTCGACGCCGATGCAGGAGGGCGAAATCGGCTCGCTGAAGCGCGAGCGCCTGCGACGCCAGCGCGACGCCGCGCAGGCGATGTTCGAGCGCGCCTTGCGCGCCAACCCGCGCTACGACGGCGCCTGGCGCGGCTGGGCCTGGGCCTGGCTGTATCGCCAGCCGGAACTGGCGCGGGGCGCCTTGTTGATCGATGCCGAACTGCGCAACGACGCCGGTGGCTCGCGCCAGGTGCGCGCGCGCATCGACGCGGCCGGCGGCGCGGCGGCGCAGCCGTATTTCGAGATCGTGCGCGCGCAGGCGGAGATCGCTGGGTTGAAGCAACGTCGCTCGTCGCTGCCGCCGGCACTGCTGGAGCAGTCGCGGCAGCCGCTGCCGGCCGTGCCGGAACTGGCCCGAGCGATCGCCGCCGAAGACCCCGTCGAGAGCACGAACAGCAACGCCTTCGGCCGCGCGCTCGGCGAGTTCCTGCGCGAGGCGGACGAGGGCGGGGCGAACGTGGTCGAGCGTTTCGCCGAGCCCTGGCAGCGCGGCGCCCTGATCGTGGCCAGCGACCCGGACTTGCGCGGCTGGCGCGGCTCCGGCGACGCCGCCAAGCGTTTCGACCGCCGTTTCGCCGGCGTGCCGCGGTTCCGCGTGGTGCGCAGCTTCGAACTGCCGGCCGGACTCGGCCGCAGCACCGCGGCAATCCTGTTCGTGCCGATCGGCGTCGACCCGCCGCGCGGCGACCTCGGCCAGTCGGTGCTGCTGCACGAGGCCACCGGCGAATGCGAGGGCAGCAATTGCCCGCGGGTGTTCGGGCGGTGAGAAGCTGAGGAGGGAGCGGAGAGGAGCGAGGAGTGAGCGAAAGCCGAAGCTTTTGCTCCTGCAGTTGCTCACTCCTCGCTCCTACACGCTAACTCCTGGCTCCTGTGCTCACTGCTCGCCTTCAGGCGTTCGGCAGTTCCCCGATCCCCACCCCGATGATCATCGGCACGTCCGAGGTCGTCGTGCCGGTGAAGGTGCGGGTGGCCGCGTCGGCGCGCCAGCCGGCGGCGCGGCTGCCGCCTTGCGCCTCGAAGGTGAAGGGGCCGATGCGCAGGCCGGTCGCGGCCTGGAACGGATAGCCGAAGCGGCGGAAGGTCGAGGTGGTGGTGCGGATCGCGAAGCTGGGCTTGTAGCCGACGTACATCGAGCGCTTGACCAGGCCGAAGAAGCCCTTTTCGCCGAATACCGCCTGGCTGCGTTCGTCGCCGAAGGCGCTGTAGCCGTGCGCGAACGGGCCGTCGATCAGGCTGCGGGCGAAGTCGCCGTCGTACCAGTCGCCGGGAGCGATGGCGATGCGGTCGACGGCGCGGAAGTCCAGCGACAGCTCGAGCTGGTGGTCGTATTCGAACTCGTCGATGCGTTCCCAGCGGTCGTCGATGCGCAGCTGCCAGAACAGCCGGCGCACCTTGCTTTGCCGGCCGGCCCAGGTCTGGCCGAAGTCGTAGGGCGCTTCGCGGTTGCTGAAACCCAGGGTCACGCCGGCCGGACCGTCGTCGCGGCGCGCGCGCTCGGTCCAGGCCTCGGCGTGCTCGGCGATGCGCCAGTCGGGGACCTTCGGCATGCGCAGCAGGTCCAGGTCGGCCAGGCGCACGCGATGGGCTTCGTCGCCGCAACGGCGCTGGGCGGCGCCGAGCTCGGCGTTGTCGCATTGCGCGACCAGCGCGGCGTAGTGCGCCTGGGCCTGGTTCATCGGCACTTCGGCGGCGACCATGCGGTTCTGGTAAGGGCGGCCGTCGCGGCTGCCCAGCCATTGGCTGAAGCTGGAGGCGTCCTCGCCGCCGCGGTTGGCGTGCACCGAAGCGGCCGAGGTCGCGGCCAGGGTGTATTGGTTGGTCGCCGCGACCAGTTCGTCCTCGGCGTCGATCAGGTGCCGGCGCAGGCTCGGGTACTCGGTCTCGGACTGGGCGACGTTGAGGCATTGCTGATAGGCCTGGTGCACCGTGTCGCCGCTGGAGACGAAGGCGGCGATCGCGCTCCATTGCGGCGCGGTGGCGCAGAAGTCGAACTGGGCGCCGGGGATGAAACCGGCCTGGGTGCGCGGCCAGTCCCAGGGCTGGGCCGGATAGATCAACTGGAAATCGTCGGGCGAGGCGTACAGCGAGTCGATCAGGGCGCGATAGAGCAGGCCCCAGGGTTTGTCGTCGAAGTCGAGATTGGCGGCCAGGCCGGCATCCAGGCGGGCGAGTTCGAGCAGGCGCCGGTCCTGGGCGCCGTGGCGGAATTGCGAAAGCGGACCAAGGTCGTCCTGCACGTCGAGGGTCTCTTCGGCGTCGGGTGCCAGGTAATCGGACTGGGACATGAGCGGCTCCTTGCTGCTGCCGCGCGGTCGGCGGCCGTGCCCGGTCTCGTCCGCCGGACGGCGGGGCGATCCCGGGCGGCGGCACGCGGCGGCCCGGTGTCTCAGCGTTGCTTGAACCGGCCACGCGCAACCTTACGGCAACCTTACGGTCGTCGATTTTGAGATGGATCAATGGTTTAGCGAATCGCGCGCGGCTGCGACGCAGACCGCGCGCGATCGTAAGTTCGCGGTAAGGCGAAGCCTTCGAGGCGGCGTCATGGTCGCTGTGCGGACGCCGATCCCCGGCGTCGCGGACCGCGCGGCCGGTCCGCTCGCATTCCGCAAGGACAGCGCCGTCTTCCTCGCCGCGCTTCGTCGCCGGCCCTCGACGGCCTCGGCGACCTCCAGGAGAACGACCATGAACGTCAAGATCGCCACCCCCGTGCTGCTCGCCCTGCTGGCCGCGGCGCCCACGCTGGCCCAGGCCGACGCGGCCAAGCCGCCGGTCTGCCGCAGCCTGCCGCCGGACATCAAGGAAGCCATGCGCAACATGTCGTACTGCATCACCATGCCGGACCCGATCCCCGAGTGCGCCCGCGCCGGCATGGATGTGCAGGTCTACAACAACGACCCGGCCAAGCTGCCGCGCGCGGCGCGCGGCCAGCAGTACTGGGAAGGCAAGATCCGCAAGGACGACGGCTCCGCCGGGCAGCGGCGCCTGGTCTATCTGGTGACCATGGGCGCGCGCAAGAACGTGGTCGAGATGCGTTACTACACGCCCGATCACTACCAGACCTTCTGCCAGATCCAGTGATCGCCGCAGCCGGCGGTCCGGGCCAGCGGCGTCAGCCGCGATCCCCCGAACCGGCGTAACTCAGCGCCACCACCGAAGCCCGGGCGACCGGGCTTCGGCATTTGCGACGATGCGGCCTCGAATACGGCATGCCGTGTCCCCGCTGCGACGGTCGCGTTACCAAAGGGCCGCCGGCACATCCGCGCCATCCGCCTGTAGGAGCGGCGTGAGCCGCGACATCCGAAGCGAGGTACGTTAGCGCCGCAACCGAAGCCCGGGCCTTCGGGCTCGTTTCCGCCTTGCCCTGGCAAGACGGGACTCCGGTCGCAAGCGTGGTATTTCGTCGCTTCGGATGTCGCGGCTCACGCCGCTCCTACAAGGCCGCGCCGCGTTGCGGCTCGGAGCGCCTCGAAAACGGCGACGCCGGTCGGGAGGCCCCGGCCGGCGTCGCTTGGCTTTTCTACCGCTCCGGGGCGAGCGTCACGCGCTCGCCCCCGGCTCGCGCTTAGGGCAGCTTGGAGATGCTCACGCCGATGATCAGCGCCTGGTTCGAGGTGGTGGTGCCGGTGAAGCTGTTGCCGGAGGCGCTGGCGTTCCAGCCGGCCTGCTCGCTGCCGCCGGCGGCTTCGAACACGAACGGCCCGATCCGCAGCCCGGTCGCGGCGCTGAACTTCTGCTTGAACGAGTCGAAGGTCGACTTGCTGGTGCGGATCGAGAAGCTCGGCTTGAAGCCGACGATCATGCCGGTCTTGAGCAGGGTGAAGAAGCCCTTCTCGCCGAACACGGCCTTGGTGCCGCCCCCGCCGAACTCGCTGTAGCCGGTGGTGTACGGGCCCTGGGACAGGCTGCGCACCACCGGGCCGTTGTACCAGCCCGAAGGCTGGATCTGGATCTGGTCGATGGCTTCGAACTCCAGCGAGACTTCGAGCTGGCTGTCGCTCTCGAACTGGGTCACGCGCTCCCACTTGCCGGCGACCTGCACCTCCCAGAACCACTGCCGCACCGACGCCGAACCGCCGGCCCAGGTCTTCTTGTAGTCGTAGGACGAGTCGCGCGCGGTGAAGCCCATGGTCGCGCCGGCCGGGCCCTCGCCGGCGAGCACCGCGTCGACCCATTCGGCCGAGTCCTGCGCCACCGCCCAGTACGGCACCTTGGGGAAGTTCTGCAGCGCGACCGATTCCAGCCGGGCGTAGAAGTCTTCGTTCTCGAACTGCTTCTGCGCGTCGGCCAGGCCCGGCGTATTGGCTTTCGCGACCAGCGCGTTGTAGGTCTTCTGGGTCTGCAACAGCTTGGTTTCGGCGGTGGCGAGCTTGGTCGCCCAGCCCTTGCCGGCGGCCGAGCCGAGCCAGTCGCTGAACGAGGGGTCGTTGTCCTTGACCTTGTCGCCGTAGCTGGTTTCGGCCTGGCGGTAGATGGTGTCGTAGTCGTTGCTCGCCTTGGTGACCTGCTGGTCGGCGTCGCGGATCTGCTGGCGCAGCTTGGGATCGTCGGTGGCGGCGAGGATCACGTTGAGGAACTGCTGGTAGGCGTCGTTGAAACGGTCGCCGCTGGAGACGTAGCTGCCGACCGCGCTCCACTGCGGCACGGTCGAGCAGAAGTCGTATTGCGCCGAGCCGATGTAGCCGGCCTGGGCGGTCGCCCAGTTCCACTTGGTGTACGGATACACCAGTTGGAACGTGTCCGGCGTCACGCCCAGCGAGTTGATCAGCGCGCTGTACAGCAAGCCCCACGGCTTCTGGTCGTAGTCGCCCGCGGCGGCCGCATCGTCGGCGACGAGAGCGTGCTGCTGCGCACGGCGCTCGTAAGCCTGGTCGCGGAACACGGAGACGACGTCGTCGTTGTCGTTGTTGCCCGGTTGGGCGTTGTTGGCATCCTGCGGTTGATTCTTGAGCATGGCCCTGGCTCCCTGAGCCCGCCGCTTGGCGGGTCCGTGCGGATACCGCGCGCCGGACGGCGCCGCGATCCCGGATGCGGCACGGCGCCGTCCGAGGCCGCCGACTGTGGGCGCGTCGCCAACGGCGTGCCTTACGGCAACCTTACTGTTCGCATCGGCCCGTGGTTTCAGGCGTTTACGGCGGTGTCCGGACGCGCGGGCGAACAGCGGTGATCGAAGGTGAGTGCGCGCAGCGGGCGTTGCGGGCGCGATCGTAAGCCGCCGGTAAGGTGCCGCGCGCGTTGCGCCGCCACAGTGGCGCCGCGTTGCCGCTCTGCGCGACGACGCGACGGCATCGGCCGTCGCGAAACCTCTTGCCGATGAGAGAACCGACCATGAAAACACTGCGATTGCTGACACTGTCGTGTCTGATGGCGTTGGCGACGACGCTCGTCGCGACGTCGCCGCGCATCGAGGCGGGCGAGACCACATCGCAGCCGGACGATAGCGACGATCTGGAAAAGAAAGACGTGGAGCGGCGATCCAAGCTGGCAGGCTGCCAGCTGATTCCTTACGCGATGCGGCGCGACAACTGCGTCACGGAAAGCGAGGGGCTGAACGGGGCGCAGGCCTGCGGCGCCAAATCCTGCTCGGGCGACACGCCGAAGCTCAACCCGATGCTGCTGCAAGCGTGGAAACGCTGCGCGAGCCGGCGCGGCGCGATTGTCGACGACTACCACAAGAGCCTGGCCGCGATTGGCCGCTACAAGGCGTCGGCGAAATACAAGGACTGGACAGCGGACGAACGCGCTGCGCTGGATACCTTGACCGGCAAGATCGAGATCGCGATGCGGGTGGGCGCGAAGGAACGCAACGCGGCCAATTCGATGGTCGTCTACTGCGAAAGCCTGATCCGCAAGGACGGAGGCTGACCGTTCGGCGAGACGTTCCGGGCGCTGGCCGCGCCCGGAGCGCCGTGCTCGGCGGTTACTTGGCTTTCTTGCTGGTCTTCTTGGTCTTGTTCGCCTGCGGGGTGATCTCCGGATCGTTGCCGACCTGCGGATCGCAGGGAACCATCGCCTTGCGCTTCATGTCGCGCACCAGGACCGAGAAGAAGATCAGGGTCGGCTGGTCGTTGCGGTTCATCAGGCTGACGCTGCGGCCGTCGGTAGCGATCTTGATGTCGTAGATCTGGTCCTTGGCGTCGGAGCTGAGCAGGCTCTCGATGACGAAGTGCTTGGACACGCCTTCGTCGAGCTTGTAGATCATCTGCACCGGCTTCTGGTCCTTGTAGGCCATGACCACGTCGGGCGAGAAGCTGTAGAAGTACTGGCCGCCGCCGGCGTTGCCGCCGAATACGACATAGGCGACGGTGAATTCGATGACGATGGGCTTGGGGGCCTTGGCTTTGGGCATGGTGGAGCTTCCTAGCGGGTGGATGGATCGTAGAAGGCGATGAAGTCGGGGTGGCGATAGCCGCTGCTGCGCAACCAGTCGAGCTGGCGCGCCGCGGCGTCGCGCGCGCCCAGGTGGACCTGGGCGCGGCTCCAGGCGTCGAGCAGGGCGCGGTCGCTGGAATCGGCGGCGCGGCCGGCGACCAGATCGCGCACCCGCGTCCAGTCGGCGCGGGCGAGTTCGGCCTGTCCGCGCGCGGCCGACCGCTCGCCGCGCCAAGCCAGGGCCCAGGCCAGCGCGGCCAGGCTTTTGGCGTCGCCCGGCGCCTGCGCCTGCAGCGCGGCCAGTTCGGCTACGGCGCGATCGACCAACTGCGGCTGGCTCGCGGTTTGCGGATCGACCTCGGCCAGGCGCAGGTTCAACAGCGCGCCGACCCGGCGCCACTCCGGCAGCGGTTCCTGTTCGGTCAGCAGCGGCGCCAGGCTGTCGCGGCCCTCGCGCAGCAGCGCGGCCGCGCGTTCGCGCGCGCCGCGCAGGGTCTCGATCCGGCCCGCATGCGCATAGGCGTGGGCGAGGTCGCGGCGCCAGGTGCTGTTGTCGGGTTGCTGGCGCACCAGCGCGCGCAGCAGGGTCAGGGTTTCGTCGACTTCGGTCGCGGCCTGTTCGGTATGGCCGCGATCGATGGCCAGGATCGAGCTGCGCAACAGCGAGGTCGCCAGCTTGCGCCGCCAGGCGTCGGCATCGGGCTCGCTGGCGACCAGTTCGCGCAGCATCCGGTTCTGCATTACGTAGCCTTGCGCGGCGGCGTCGAGCTGGCCGCGCGCTTCCTGCGAGCTGCTGAGCCAGGATAGGCTGTCGACCAGGTCGAAGCGCAGCGGCTTGTCGTCGGGCTTGTCCGCCAGCAGCCGCTGTTTGATCGCCACCGAGCGCGCGAACAGGTCGGCGGCCTCGGCGCTGCGCTGGCGGCTGTGGGCGAGAGTGCCGAGGTTGCTCAAGGCGTAGGACAGCTCCAACTGCCAGCGCGGGTCGGCCGGCGCGCGCGCGACCAGGGTTTCGCTGGCGCGCAGATATTCGCGCCAATGCGCATGTGCCGCGTCGAGGCGTTTTTGCTGATAGTCGTAGTAGCCCTGCCAATAGGCGACCGTGCCCGACTCGGCCAGCGCGTCCAGCGAATCGGGCGCGGCCTGGCGGGCCAGGCGCAAGGCCGCGGCGGCGCGCTCGAAGGCCTGGTGGGCTTCGTCGAAACGGCCCTGGTTCATCAGCACTTCGCCGACCGTGCGCAGGGCGCGCACGTGGCTGAGCAATTCGCCCGGCTGCATCCGCGCGTCCGGCATGCGCTCCAGATAGCGCAGGGCCTGGCTGCCGACGCTGTCGAGCAGCTTGAGGTTGCCGAGCGGCCGCAACTGTTCGGCCAGGTCGCCGAGCATGAAGCCGACCAGTTGCTGCGCCTGGTCGCGGTGCCGTTCGGCCTCGCGCCGCGCCTGCCAGGCTTGCAGCCCTAAGCCGGTCGCGGTCAGGGCCAGGACGCCGAGCGAACCCAGGGCGGCGGTGCGCAGCCAGCGCTTGCGTTGCTGCTGGCGCTCGCAGGCGTGCAGGAATTCGCGTTCGCCCGGGCCGAGTTCGGCCGGCAGGCGGCGCGCGGCTTCCTGCGCCTCGGCCAGCGGCCGTCCCGGGTTGAGCAGATGGTCGGCGCGGCGGCCGCCGTCGATCCAGCGCCGGGTCGCGCGCTGCAGGCGTTCGCGCGCCTGCAGCAGTTGGCGGTTGTCGTGCGCCCATTCGCGCGCGCGCGGCCATTGCCGCAGCAGCGCTTCGTGGGCGACGCCGAAGCCCGGTTCGCCGCCGCTGAGTTCGCCGACGAACAAGCGCGCGCGGATGAAGGCCTCGGCCAGCTCGCGCGCCGCCGGCGCCGGCAGCGACGACCACGACACCCGGCGCGCGGTGACCGCGTCGCTGTCGGGGCGGATCACGATCAAGGCCGCCAGCACCTGCTCCAGGCTGGCCTGCGCATCGCTGGGCAGTTCGCTGTAGACCTGCTCGGCGCGGTGGGCGAGGGCGCCTTCCAGGCCGCCGATCGCGCGGTACGCGGCCAGGCTCAGCACGCCGCCCGGCGCCTGGCGTTCGTACAGGGCCTGCAGGGTGTGCTGCAGCAGCGGCAGCGAATCGGGATGCTGCGCGGCGGCATCGCGCAGCAGGTCGTCCAGGCGCACCGAACTGTCGGGGTCTTCCTGGAAACTCAGCCCGGCCAGCGCGGCCGGGGCGCGGATGATCTGGCCGATCTCGCCCACCCGCGGGGTCAACAGGTCGATATGGCCGTCGCCGGCCTTGAGTTCGGCGATGCCCGGCACCTCTTCGATCAGGCGCGGGTAGAAGTCGCTGCGGGTGATCGCGATCGCGGCGACGCCGGCGCAAGCGCACAGGCTGCGCAGAGCGGCGCCGAGTTCTTCGCGGTCGCGCTCCAGCATCGCCGGCTCGGCCACCGCCGCTTCGGCGTGATCGATCGCCAGCAACAGGTGCGCGTCGGCGGCGCGTTGGCCGCCGAGGCGGACGAAGGCGTCGGCGATGCGCGCCTGCAGCGCCTCCGGCGCGTCGCGCAATTGCAGCGCCAGCGCGTCGGCTTCCAGGGCCAGGAACACCGGCCGGCCGGCCAGGCTCCAACCGCACAGGGCCTGGGCCAGGCGCGCGAGCACGTCGCCGCCGCGGCAGATGCCCAGGTCGAAGTACACCGTCGACAGCGCGTGCAGGCCGTCGAAACCGCCGGCCTGCTGCAGCAGCGGCATCACCCCGGCGCGCAGCAGCGAGGTCTTGCCGCAGCCGCTGGCGCCGGAAACCAGGACGAAGCGGCGTTGGCTCTGCACCTGTTCGCGCAGGGTCGACAGCAGCTCGGCGGTGGCGCGGGCGCGGCCGAAGAACACGCCGGCGTGGGCTTCGTCGAACGAACGCAGGCCGACGTAGGGGCTGCCTTCGGTCCAGGCGGCGGCGCGCGGCAGGCCGCTGCGGTAGTCGTCGGGAAAGGCGACCGTTGCGACCAGCCGGTAGCCGCGCTTGCGGATGGTCTCGATGTACTCCGGTTCGCGGCTGCTGTCGCCGAGCCGGCGGCGCAGCTGGGCGATGGTCTTGTGGACCGGGTTGTCGCCGTAGAAGGTGCCGCGCCAGATCTCGATCAGCAGTTGTTCGGCGCTGACCACCTCGCCGGCGCGCTCGGCCAGCGCGACCAGCACCTCCATCATGCGCGGCTCCAGCGCGGTGACCACGCCGTCGCGCACGATCGCCAGGCGATCGGGTTGGACCAGCAGCGCGCCGACGCGGAACTGCGACACCGAAGCCAGGTTCTTGATCCGGTCGATGCGTTGTGGCATCGCAGCGCACGCTCGTGGTTGGTCGTCGACGCGGGGAGGGCGCATGCCGGTGCATGCCCGCCCCGTCGTCTGCGCCACCGGACCTCGGTGCGGCAGGCGGGAGGCCGCGGCGTTGCGCCCCATCGCGACGCCGGCGGAATCGATTGCGCGCTAAAACTAGCAAAACCCTCGCTGCCCGTGTGTGTTCGCAGGCGAACTTTGCCGGGCGTGCCGGCATCGCGGGGCGATGGCCGCTGTGCGCGCCGGTTTGCGTTGGCTGCGCGGCTCCGGCGCGGCGCGGTGCGCGGCGCTCGCGCCTGCGAGGCGGGCGGCGACCGCGCCGACAAAAAAGCCGGCCCGGGGCGGCGCCCCGAGGCCGGCACAGGCTATCGGCCGAGGGGGATCAGCCGCAGCAATAGCAGACCAGGGGACGGCCGGGGCCGCCGGGGCCGAGATCGCCGCCGAATTCCGGGCACTCGCTGCGGCAGGCGAACGAGCTGCAGGATTCGGACTGCGCCGGCTCGGCGCCGTTGCCGGCGACGACCTGGAAGGCGCCGAATCCCATCGCGGCCGAGAACAGCAGGGCCGCCAAGACGATGCGGACGCCACGGTTACGCTTCTTCATTGCTGAGCTCCTGTCGATGTAAGCCGCGGTCCCGGTCGGGCCGGCGGCAAGGGACGCCGGAGCCCGGCACGATGCCGGCCCGGCCGAACCGGTGCGGCCGCGGCCGCACCGTCTGCGGACGCCGATGCGTCCGCGCAGCCGTCGCAACCGCCGACGGCGCAGATCACGGCCGCGCCGCCGCAGCGGCGATGGCCGGGGCCGCTGCGGCGCGCGGCGGCGTGGGCCGCAGCGCGCGCAGCAGTTCGCGCAGGGTGCGCTTGTCGTTCAAGGCGCCGATGTGGCTGTAGCGCACCCGGCCGTCGCGGCCGACCACCAGCAGCGCCGGCACCTGGCGCGCGCGGAACAGCGCCGCGGTGCGGCGATCGTCGTGGGCGACCAGCGGGAAGTCGAGCGCGTGTTCGCGCGCATAGGCGCGCGCCTGCTCGGGCGGGGCCAGGGCGACGCCGATCAGCTCGGCGCCGCCGGCGGAGGCCTGCGGCAACTGCTGCGCGACCCGCTTGAGTTGCGGCAGCGAGGCGCGGCAATAGGGGCAGGTGGTGGTGAAGAAGAACAGCACCTGGCTGTCGCCGCGCGGCTGGCCGAGCTCGATCGCCTCGCCGTCGAGGCCGCTCAGCGCCACCCGCGGCACGTACATGCCGACATAGGGCGCGGTGACGCGGTCGGCGAGCCAGCGCTGGTCCTCGCGCATGCGCCCGACCTGCCAGCCGAGGGCGACGACGAGGACGCTGGCCAGGGCCAGCGAGGCCCACAGCCAGCGCTGGCCGGTCGGCGAAACCGGTTTGGGAATGTCGGGTGGCGACGACATGCCGCCGACCCTAGCAGCGCGTTCCGGCGGCGAACTTGACGCGCCTCACAATGGCGAGGAGTGCGCGCGGTCGCAGCGGCCGCGGCTCAGCCGGCGCACTCCTGAGCCTGCAAGGCCGGCGCCGGACGCTGTTTCAGCAGTTGCGCGACCGCGACCCCGAGCAGGGTCAGCACGCCGCCGACCCAGTGATAGACCTGCAGCGGCTCGCCGAGGAACAGCACCGCGAAGGCGGCGGTGAACACCGGGGTCAGGTTCATCAGCACCGCGGTCTTGTCCGGGCCCAGGCGCAGCAGGCCGCGCATCCAGAACCACGGCGCCAGGGTCGAGGCGAGCAGGCCGGCGTACAGCACCAGCGGCAGGTTGTGCGCGGTCAGCGCCACCGACGGCGCCAACAGGAAACCGGGCAACAGCAGCACGGTGCCGCACAGGACCTGCAGGTACAGCGATTCGCCGTTGCCGATCGGCAGCGCCCAGCGCTTCACCAGCACGCCGTAGGCGGCGTAGGAGGTCGAGGCCAGCAGCATCATCAGCTCGCCGCGGCCCAGGCCCTGCTGCAGCAGACGCACCGGATGGCCGGCGCTGAGCAGCCAGCTCAGGCCGACGAAGGAGATCAGCGCGCCGATCAGCATGCCGGGCGAGGGGCGGGTGCGCAGCACGACCATGCCGATCAGCATCGTCATCGGCGGAATCGCGGCGATGATCAGGCCCATCGACATGGCGCTGACGCTGTGCGCGGCGAAGTAGGCCAGCGACTGGTACATGACCATGCCCAGCGCCGCCAGCACCACCAGCTTGCGCCAGTAGGGGCGCACCTGCGCGCGCAGCTTCCAGACTTTGGGCAGCATGAACGGGGTCAGCGCCAGCAGCGCGACCAGCCAGCGGTAGAAGGAAATCGCCGCCGGCTCGATCGCGCCGGCGGACAGCTTGCTGACGATCGTGTTTCCGGCCCAGATCAGCGTGGCCAGGATCGGCAGTAACACATGCATCGGGAACATCCGTACGACAACGTGGGGCGGCTCATTCTAGAATGTCGGGTAATCGGCAGATATCGATAACCAGACAGCGCATAGCGAGCTTCCGACAATGCCGCGCAAACATCGTTTCCATTACCCCTACCGGAGCCTGCCGGGCCCGCTGCTGCTGCGCTACGAAGCGTTGGCGGTGGACACCGAAAGCGCCCTGCACCAGCATCCCTGGGGGCAACTGGCGTTCGTCGAGTCCGGCAGCATGGCCTTCCTGGTCGAGGGTCAGCCGTTCTTCGCCCCGCCGGGCTATGCGGTGTGGATTCCGCCGCGCATGGACCACAGCTCGCACAACCGGCGCGAAGTGCATTGCCGGCTGATCAACATCGCCGAGCGCTATACGCCGCTGCTGCCGGTGGCGCCGGGCATCGTCCGCCTGCATCCCTTGTTCGTCGCCGGGGTCGAGGACCTGTTCGCGCGCGGGGTGGAAATCCCCGACACGCCGGCCGACCGGCGCCTGGCGCGGGTGCTGATCGACAAGCTGCTGGCCACGCCGATGCTGTCGCGCTTCGTGCCGCAGAGCGAGGACCGCCTGCTGGCGCCGATCCTGGACGCGCTGCAGCACCGCCCCGGCGACAACACCACCCTGGCGCAATGGGCGCAGCGCGTGCACACCACCGAGCGCACCCTGAGCCGGCGCTGCCGCGACGAGTTGGGCATGTCGTTCAGCCAGTGGCGCCAGCGGCTGCGTTTCCAGCAGTCGATTCCGCTGCTGGAGCAGGGCCGCAGCGTGCAGCAGGTCGCCGCGGACATGGGCTATGCCAGCGCGTCGGCGTTCATCGCCATGTTCGCCGAGCTCAGCGGTGCCACGCCGCAGAAGTTCCGCCAGGGGGCGGGGCGGTAGGGGAGCGAGAAGCGAGCGCAAAGGAGTGAGCAGCGAGTGGAGCGCGCTGCTCTTGCTCGCTCCTCTACGCTCACTCCTGGCTTCAGCGCTCGTCGGTCTTCGCCGCGTCCTGCGCCGCCTTCTCCGCCGCGCGTTGCTCGGCGACCTTGCGCCTGACCCCGTCGAGCAGGCCGTCCAGCGCCGCGCGGTCGTAGACCTTGCCGCGCAGGACGAAGGCGTCGATGCGCCGGGTCGCGGCGATGTCGCGCAGCGGATCGGCCTCGAGCAGGACGATGTCGGCGGCCTTGCCGGCCTCCAGCGAGCCGTAGCGGTCGTCGCGGCCGAGGAAGCGCGCGCCGTTGATGGTCGCCGCCTGCAGGGTCTGCAGCGGGCTCAGGCCGCTTTCGACGAAGCGCTGCATCTCGTCGTGCAGGCCGATGCCGGGATAGTTGTAGGAGTTGAGGAAGCCGGCGTCGGTGCCGGCCAGGATCCGCACTCCGGAGCGCTGCAGCAGCGGCAGGATCGCCGCGTTGCGCTGGTAGCGCCGGTGGCGGCGTTCGACCGCGGCGGCGTCGTCCTTGGCGGCGCGCTCCACCCGCCAGGCGTAGGTCGCTTCCAGGCCCGGGCCGATGTACTGCAGGTAGGCGTCGTCGCGGTGGTCGTCGCGGTCGAGGTAGGTGGTGACGTAGCTGCCGTTGAGGGTCGGGGTGATCGCGGTGCCGCGCTGGGCCAGGCGCCGGTAGGCGGCCAGGGCGGTGCGGCGGTCGAAGCTGGCCTGGATCCGGTTCCAGCCTTCCTTGCTGTCGATTTCGCCGCGGCGGACCATCGCGCTGATCTCGGCTTCCTTCGACGAGCCGGCCTTGTAGGCGTATTCGATGTGCTCGATCGAGCTCAGGCCGGCGGCGCTGACCTCGTCGACGGTCAGTACGAACGGCAGGTGCGCCGACACTTTCAGGCCGCGCGCATGGGCCTGTTTCAGCGCATCCACGAACAGTTCCGGGCTGAGCGTGTTGTCGGTGATCTTGACGAAGTCGACCTTCCAGCCCTGCAGGCGGTCGAGCGCGGCGGCGATCTCTTGGTGGCTGCCGACTTCGATGTCGCCGGGCCAGATCGACTTGTAGCCTTCCAGCTTGGGCCCGGAGGTGAAGATGGTCGGGCCTTCCAGCCGGCCCGCGGCGACCGCGTCGCGCCATTCGAACACGCTGGGGCTGAGGTCGCCGGCGGCGTCGCGCACCGCGGCGATGCCGTGGGCCAGGTACAGCGGCAGCAGGTTCTTGTTTTCTTCGATCAGCGCCTCGCCGCCGCCGAAATGCACGTGCATGTCCCACAGCGCCGGGATCGCGTAGCGGCCCTTGGCGTCCAGGCTGCGCTCGGCGGCGTAGTCGCCGGCGCGGGCGTCGTCGACGATGGCGGCGATGCGGTCGCCGCGCACGGCGATGGCCTGGTCGCGGCGCAGTTTGCCGGCGACCACGTCGACCACCGCGGCGTGGCGGATCAGCAGGTCGACGGGTTCGGCCGCGGCCGCATCGGCGGCGAAGGCGCAGGCCAGCAGGACGGCGGCGGAAAGGCGGGTCGGTCGGAACATGCGGGAACTCCGGAACGGCGGCCGCCGCCGCGACGGCCGAAAGCGGGTGCGATGCGCGCGGCGGGCGGATCCATTCTGCCCCAGCCCCGCGGCCGCGGGTCGCCGCGAACGCCAACCCTGTCTTATTCCGCCAGACCCGGCCACTTCATAATGCCGTTCACGCCGCGGCCAACGGTCGCCAGCGCCCAGCGGAGGGGCGGAATGAGGAAAGTCAAACGGATCGCCACGCCGCCGTCGCTGCGCCGGCCCGAACTGCTGGACTGGGCGCAGGCGCTGACCGAGTTCTACAGCCGTCCGGCCGACGAACGCCAGCGCCAGCGCGTGCCGTTCGAACAGTACGCGCGGCTGTTCCTGGCCGGCGACGTGCGCAGCGCGCTGGAAGCCCAGTTCGAGCAAAAATGCGCCTATTGCGAAGCGCGCCTGCTGGGCGACGGCGCGATCGAGCAGTTCCGGCCGGTATTCGCCGCGGCCGATGCCGACGGCGGCGCGGAGAGCCCGGATCATTACGGCTGGCTCGCGTTCGAGTGGCGCAACCTGATGCTGGCCTGCCGCGAATGCGCGGCCGCCAAGCGCAACCGCTTTCCGGTCGACACGCCGCGCGCCCTGCCGATGACGCCTTGGCGCTCGGCAGTGGCCAGCGAAGGCGCGTTGCTGCTCGATCCCTGTCGCGACGACCCGAAGCGGCACCTGGGGTTCAGCCCGCATGGCGAACTGGTCGCGGCGAGCGAACGCGGCGCGGCGACCATCGGGGCGCTGGGCTTGAACCGGCCGGGGCTGATCGCGGCGCGGCGCGCTGCGATGGAGCGCATGCTGGGGGCGATCGTCGCCCAGCCGTATCGCCTGGACGAAGGTTTCGCCGTGTCCGAGCTGGACACGCTGCGCCGCTTCGCCCACACCGCGGCGGTCGACCATGCGCTGCTCACGGTCTATGGGGCGTTTGCGCGCCGGCTGGGGCTGCGGGTGGAGCGCGACTTCCGCTTCGCCCGCGATCTGCCGCGCCTGCTCGGCCATGAGCAGGAATGGGAATCGGCCGCCCACGCCTACCTGGACGATCGTCCGGACGAGGCGCCGGAGGAGTTCGACTTCGATCCGCCGCCGCGCGCGGCGCGCGCGCCGGAACCGCGCTGGGACCCGTCCTACGTCGAGCGAGTGCGGATCTTCCATTTCAAGGGCATCGAACAGGTCGAGTTGAACCTCGGCGCCGGCACGGGCGGCGAGGCCGGCGCGCCGGGGGCGATGCTGCTGGGCGAGAACGCCGCCGGCAAGAGCACCGTGCTGCAGGCGCTGGCCCTGGCCCTGATGGACGAGCGCCAGCGCAACGGCAGCCGCGCCCAGGGACTGGAGTTCCTGCCGCGCCAGCGCGACTCCTGGGACGTGTCGATCCAGCGGCCCTACGTCGAGGTCTTGCTGTCCTCGGGCGAGAGCCGGCGGGTCGAGATCGACTCGCTGGGACGCTTCCAGACCCACGCCGGCGGTCCGCCGTCGATGGTGCTGGCCTACGGCGCGCGGCGGTTCTTCCGCGCCCACGGCCGGATCCCGGCGCACGGCATCCACCGCAGCCTGTTCGATCCCTTCGCGGTCCTGGAAGACCCGTCGACCTGGCTGACCGAGGCGCCGCGCGCGGCCTTCGACGCGGTCGCCCGGGCGATGCGCGAGATCTTCGCCCTGCACGGCGACGACGACATCTTCCGCAACCACAGCGGCCACGTGCTGGTGCGCGCCCACGGCCGGGTCACTCCGATCGAGCGCATGAGCGACGGCTACCGCGCCCTGTTCGCGATGGCGGTCGACATCATGCGGCGGATGGTCGAGGCCTGGGGCAACCTCGAGTACGCGCAGGGCACGGTGCTGATCGACGAAATCGACGTGCATCTGCACCCGCGCTGGAAGATCGAAGTCATGTCGGCGCTGCGCCGGGCCATGCCGCGGGTGCAGTTCGTGGTCAGCGCGCACGACGCCCTGTGCCTGCGCGGCATGCGCGACGGCGAGGTGCACGTGCTGTACCGCGACGAGGACGACCGCATCCGGGCGCGCGAGGACCTGCCCAATATCGAACTGCTGCGCACCGACCAGCTGCTGACCTCGGACATCTTCGGCCTGGCCAGCACCGCGCGGCCGGAAACCGAGGCGGCGCTGAACCGCTACGCCTATCTGCTCGGCCTGCCCGAGCCGCGCGCGGAGGAAGCGCTGGAGCGCCGGCGCCTGGGCGCCGCGCTGCAGGCGCTGCCGCGCGGCGACACACCGGCCGAACAGCTGATCGGCGAAGCCACCGAACGCTACATCGAAGGCCGCCGGCGCGGTTCGGCGATCGAGCGCGGGGCGATGCGCGAGGACGCGCTGGACGAGATCGTGCGCCGGCTGGAGCGCCATCTGGGCGTGGAGGCGGACGGATGAGGTACGTCGACCGCCGAGGCGTCGCGCCGCCGGCGTCGCTGACCCGCAGCGACGGCGCCGGCGCCAGGGAGCTCAAGCGCGCCCGCGGCCATTATCGCGACAAGAGCGCCGGCAGCTTCGCCTTCGCCGCCTACAAGGGCGCCGACGTGGCCGAGGCCATGCGCAGCCTGTTCGCCGGCAAGTGCGCCTATTGCGAGTCCTTCCACAGCGCCAGTTCGCCGACCGACGTCGAGCACTACCGGCCCAAGGCGGGTGTCGAGGGCGACGCCGCGCATCGGGGCTACTGGTGGCTGGCGGCCGACTGGTCGAACCTGCTGCCGAGTTGCGCCTTATGCAATCGCCGCAACGGCCTGCGCATCGCCCAGCCGGGGATGGGGCGCGCGGAAGTATCGGCGTTGGCGCCGGTGACGGTCGGCAAGGGCAATCTGTTTCCGATCCGCGGCCGGCGCGCGAGCGGGCCGCGCGGCGACTGCGAGGCCGAGGATCCGCTGCTGATCGATCCGACCCGGCGCGACCCCGCCCGTCACCTGGAGTGGCCGCAGGACAAGCTGTCGTTGCTGGCGCCGCGTTTCGACGGCCGCGAGCCCGACCCCTACGGCCGCGCCACGATCGACGTCCTCGGCTTGAACCGCCAGGACCTGGTCGAGGAACGCAGCCGCTATCTGGGCATTGCGCGCGTGTTGCTGGCCAATGCCGAGTTCGCGCTGACCGCAGCCAGCGTCCTGTCCGGCGCCGGCCTGCAGCAGAGCCTGCTGCGGTTCGACGAAAACCTGGCGTCGCTCAAAGGCATGTGCGCGCCGGACCAGCCGTATTCGGCGATGCTCGATGCGCACCTGAACCAGCGACTGCAAGACCTGCTCGCGCAGTACCGGGCCTTGCGCGCGCAGCGGCGAGCGAGCGCGAGCGAAGCGTCTGCGGGCGAACGGGAACTGGCCGAGGACGCGGTCGACGCCTGAAGTCCGCCGCGATGGTGGGAAAGTCGGTTTCGATCGTTGGCGCGGCGGCTGTGGTTTCTGCGCGTTCCGGTCGCGGCTGACGCCGCTCCTACAAGAGCCGGTGTCGCTTGGGGGTAGGAGCGGCGCAAGCCGCGACCGCGGGGTTGCAGGTCGTTGCGCGGCCGCGGGCGGGTTCGATGTCGCGACTTGCGTCGCTCCTACCCCGGTGCTGGGGTGATGGCTCCCCAATCCCCAATCCCTAATCTCTAATCCCCGCCCCAAAGAAAAACCGGCCGAAGCCGGTTTTTCCGTTTGCGCCGCGCGGCCGTAGCCGCGTTGCTTCAGCCCTTGGCCGGCTTGGCCGCCGCCGGCTTGGCCGGCGCCGCAGCGCCCGCCGCCGAGGCTTGCCAGCCGCAGCTCTTGCCTTCGTTCTGCTGCTTCAGCCAGGTCTGCAGCGGGGCGAAGTACTCCAGCACCGCCGAGGCGTCCATCTTCTCGCCGCCGGTCAGCTCCTTCATGGTCTGCTGCCAGGGCTGGCTGGCGCCCTTGCTCAGCATCGCCTGGAACTTCGCGCCGGCGGCCTTATTGCCGTAGAAGCTGCATTCGTACAGCGGGCCCTTGTAGCCGGCCGCGTCGCACAGCGACTTGTAGAACTGGAACTGCAGCACGTGCGAGAGGAAGTAGCGCGTGTAGGGCGTATTGCCCGGCACGTGGTACTTGGCGCCGGCGTCGAAGAACTCTTCGCCGCGCGCCTCGACCGGGGCCACGCCCTGGTACTTGGCCTTCAGCTCCCACCAGGCCTTGTTGTACTCGCCCGGCTTGATCGAGCCGTCGAACACGCCCCAGCGCCAGCGGTCGATCATCAGGCCGAACGGCAGGAACGAGACCTTGGCCAGGGCCATGCGCATCTGCGCGTTGATCAGGGATTCGTTGCTCTGCTGCTGAGCGCCGACCAGGCCGATCGACTGCAGGTACTTCGGCGTCATCGCCAGCACGATGGTGTCGCCGATGGCTTCGTGGAAGCCGTCGTGGGCGCCGGTCTGGAACAGCGGCGGCTGGTTGTTGTAGGCCAGGTAGTAATAGACGTGGCCGAGCTCGTGGTAGATGGTGGTGAAGTCTTCCTCGTTCGGCTTGATGCACATCTTGGTGCGCACGTCGCCGGACATGTTCATGTCCCAGGCGCTGGCGTGGCAGACCACGTCGCGATCGCGCGGCTTGATGAACTGGGTCTTGTTCCAATAGCTGTCGGGCAGCTTGGGCATGCCGAGCGAGACGTAGAAGTCCTGCGCGCGCTCGGTCATCTGCTTGGCGTTGGCCTGCGCGGCGTCGACGTCGACCTGCGCCTCGGCGCCCGGGCTCAGCTCATCGCCGGCTTTGGCGCGCTGGGCGTCGAGGTGCTTTTGATACTGGGCCGCCAGGGCGCCGTTGATGTCGAGGCTGCCGGCCTGCTGTTCGCTGTAAGGAGCGAGGATGTCCCACAGATTGCCCCAGTCCTGCTGCCACATGTTGCCGAGCAGATGCGCCGGCAGCATGCCGCCGGAGACCTGGCCCTTGTCGGCGCCGTACTTGGTTTCCAGGCGCGTGCGGGTGTAGCAGTGCAACTGTTCGTACAGCGGCTTGACCTGGCCCCACAAACGGTCGGTTTCGGCGGCCAGCTCGGCCGGGCTCATGTCGTAGCCCGAGCGCCACAGCTCGCCGGTGTCGGCGTAGCCCAGGTTCTGCGCGCCTTCGTTGACCAGCTCGACGAAGCGGGTGTAGTCCTTGCGCATCGGCTTGGAGATGCTGTGCCAGCCCTTCCAGGCGTCGAGCTGGGCGTCGTAGTCGCGGGTGGTGCTGCGCAGCACGTCCTCGAGTTCGCCCAACTGGCGGCATTCGCTGTCGTTCGGGCCGGTGCAATAGGTGCCCGAGCCGTACATGCCTTCCATGCGGGTCGCGATCTGGGTCAGTTCGGCGAGCCGGGCCGGATCCTTCGGCGCCGGCATCGCGGTGCCGATCTTCAGCAACTGGATCGCGCGCGCGGTGGCCGGCGACATCGGCTGGCCTTCGAACTTCTTGGATTGCTCGATCCAGCTGTTGAGCTGGCTCAGGTAGCGCTCGTTGGCCTTGGCCGAGAGCAACTGGCTGTCGTCGTTGATGTAGGTCGAGGACAACCACTGCGCCGCGGTCATCTCCGGGTACATCTTCTTGTACTCGTCGTTGACCCGGGCGATGAACTGGTCCGCGGTCTCGCCTTCGGGGGCGGCCGGCTTGGCGTCGCTGGAGGAGGGGACGGGTTCCTTCTTGCAGGCGCTCAGGCCGATCACGGCCGCAGCGATGCCGAGCGCCAGCAAGGCGCGAACATGTTTCATGGGTGCTCTCTCCAGGGATGTGCCGCGCTGTTCGCGCGTGGGCAGAAGGCTAGAGGCCGGGTCGGCCGGACGCAAGCCGTGTCGCGCAGATGTGCGAGACGCTTCGGTTCAGTGGCCGGGCGGGGCGATCGCGGCCGGCGGTTTCGCGCAAAGTCGGCAAGCAGCGGCGCCTGGAAACGTTTACCGGCATCGCTGCGGACGGCGGCTGTTGGCCGAGTCGGGCGAGTCGTCGAAAGTGCTGCGACCATGAAATGGTTATTTTTTCGTTATTAAATCAGCGCCATTCGTTAATTTTCTGGAAATACGCCTGCGGTGGCGCAACGATGTGCCCGAAGTCGCAGTGTTGTTCAGCTTTCGAAACACCGGTCGCGCTCCCGAATCGAACGCTGTCACACAAATCCATTTGACCCGTGACGCGAAATTGGAAAAAGTGACGTCCAGCGACAGCTGCGAGGCAGCTGTGCCGTCGGCGGGGAAAAGCCGGCGGCCGATCCAGGCTCAAGTGGGAACGATATGAATCAAACGACCGGGGCAGCGCACGAGCGAGGCCCGACCGCATGGGTGCGCGATCGCGATGGCGGCGAGAGCCTGTTCCGTCAGGATCTGCAATGGCACGGCGACGAACCGGTGGCCGTGTCCTCGCGCCGCACCGCCGATCTGGGGCGGGTGCTGTTCACCGCGCTGCTGGCCCTGGCGGTGGTGGGCATCGTGATGATGAACGGTCCGGCCGATGCCGGCCCGGTGCGGCGCAGCTCGTCCGCGCTGCCGGCGCCGGTGGTCGATGCCGAACCGGCGGCCGCTGCGGTTCGCGGCGCGCGCTGAGCGCGGCCGCGGCCGCGGCGGCACGGCCGCGATATGGAACTCGGTGGGGGTAGCGTCCGGAGGGGCGCAGTCAGGGGAAGGGAAGCGGCAAGAGGCGACGCCGGTTATGGGGATAGCCGGGCACGCAAAGTTCGAATGGCGTCGACGCCACGGAGGGCGTCGGTGACCGCTGGCGCGGATCGCGCGGCGGCGCCTGCGTTCGACCCCGACCCGCACGGCGGACGCGATCGCGCGCTGTCGCGCGCAGCCCCCGGATGAAGACGGCCGGCCGCGCCGGCACCGCTCACAAGACCAGGGTGCGCTCCGGCATCCGCACCAGGCCGTGCTCGGCCAGCCATTGCCAGGCGCTTTCCGCGTCCTGTTCGACATAGGCGCGCGCCGAACCGAGCCGGAAGCTGTAACCCCAGGCGTCCATGTCGGCGAGGATGCGCTCGCGTCCGGCGCCGGGAATGGCGTCGCCGAGCAGGGTCTGCAGCACGCACACCGCGTCTTCCTCGGCGATCGAGTCGGTGGCGTCGGTATGCACCGCGGCGCGGCGCTCCGGCGGCAACACGATCAGATGGCCGGCCTCGTGCAGCAGCGAGTGCACCGGGGTGTCGCCGCGCGCGTACACGGTGCTGCCGATCAGGCCGGCCTCGCTGTCGCCCCAGAAGCTGCCGGGGATGGCCTTGCCGTCGGCGACGCGCTCCAGGCGCAGGTCGTAGCGCGCCAGCAAGGCGGCGACGTCGTCGAAGGCGATATCAGCGAGAGTGAGCATGAGCGGCGAGCGGCGGCGCGATGGCGCCGCGATAGCGGAGTAGGGACGGACAGGGACGGAGGGGGTTAAGCGCGCTTAACCCCCTGCGTCCCTTGGCGGCGCGGGCTCAGGCCTGGGCCGGCGTGCCCGGGTTTTCCGGCAGGGCCACCGAGATGTCGAGGACCTTGTTGTCGCCTTCGCCGATCAGGTCGACCTTGACCGATTCGGTATCGACGTTGACGTACTTGCGGATCACTTCGAGCAGTTCGCGCTGCAGCATCGGCAGATAGTCGGGGCCGCCCGGGCCGCCGCGACCGGCGCGTTCGTGGGCGACGATGATCCGCAGGCGGTCCTTGGCGACCGCGGCGGTCTGCTTCTTGGCCAGCAGGAAGTCGAACAGACCCATGAGCTCAACCTCCGAAGATCTTGCTGAAGAAGCCCTTCTTTTCCACCTGGGTGAAGCGCATCGGGCGGGTATCGCCGAGCAGGCGGGCGACCGCGTCGTCGTAGGCCTGGGCGGCGTCGGATTCGGTTTCCAGGATCACCGGCTCGCCCTTGTTGGAGGCGTTGAGCACGTCGCCGGATTCGGGGATCACGCCGACCGTCTTCAGGCCGAGGATTTCCTCGACGTCGCCGATGCTGAGCATCTCGCCGGTTTCCACCCGCTTCGGGCTGTAGCGGGTCAGCAGCAGATGCTCTTTGACCCGTTCGCCGTTCTCGGCGCGGCGGGTCTTGGACGAGAGCAGGCCGAGGATGCGGTCGGAGTCGCGCACCGAGGAGACTTCCGGATTGACCACCACCACCGCCTGGTCGGCGAAGTACATGGCCAGGAACGCGCCCTTTTCGATGCCGGCGGGCGAATCGCAGACGATGTAGTCGAAGCCGTCGGCGACCAGGTCGTCGAGCACTTTCTGCACGCCTTCCTTGGTCAGCGCGTCTTTGTCGCGGGTCTGCGAGGCGGCCAGGATGAACAGGTTCTCGAAGCGCTTGTCCTTGATCAGGGCCTGCTTGAGGCTGGCTTCGCCGTTGACGACGTTGACGAAGTCGTACACGACCCGGCGTTCGCAGCCCATGATCAGGTCGAGGTTGCGCAAACCGACGTCGAAGTCGATCACGGCGACCTTGTGGCCGCGACGGGCGAGCCCGCAGGAAAGGCTGGCGCTGGTCGTGGTCTTGCCGACGCCGCCCTTGCCCGAAGTGACTACGATGATCTCGGTCAAAACACGTTCCTCCAATGGTGCGGCGTCAATCGAGCGCCGCAATTCTGATTTGCTCGTCTTCCAGCCAGACCTGCACGGCCTTGCCGCGCAACTCCTTCGGGATGTCTTCAAGCACCTTGTAATGGCCCGCGATCGCGACGAGTTCGGCGTAGAACTCGCGGCAGAAGATGCGCGCCTTGTTGTTGCCCTGGGCGCCCGCCAGCGCGCGTCCGCGCAGCGGGCCGTAGATGTGGACCGAGCCGTCGGCGATGACCTCGGCGCCGGCGCCGACCGTGGTCAGCACGGTCAGGTCGCGGCCGTCGGCGTAAATCTGTTGCCCCGAGCGTACCGGGGCGGACTGGATCAGACCAACCGAAGAGGACGAGACCCCAGCCGCCGCTCCGCTACCCGAGCGCGACGCGCTGTCCGGCCCTGCGTTGTGGCCGCGCGACGCGCCGTCCGGCCCGGCCGCTCCGCCCCGCACCGGTTCCGCGGCCACCGGCCGCGCCCGCTCCGGCTCGGCCGGCCGCGCCGGTTCCGCCGCCCGCGCCGGCGCCGCCTCGGCCGCGCCGTCCGCCCGTTCGTACGAAGCGCGGAACTTGGCCAGCAGGGGCAGGCCCAGGGCCTGCGACAGGCGATCGGTCTCGCTGGTGCCGTAGGCCAGGGCGACCGGCAGCACGCCAGCCTCGCGCAGGCCGTCGATCAGGGCCCGGGCGGTGGCCGCGTCCGGGGTCTGGCTGAGGCCGCCGAAGTCGATCACCACCGCCGCGCGGCCGAACATGTTCGGCGCGCGCTGGACCCGGGAACGCATTTCCGCGACCAGGCGGTCGACGTCGAGGGTGCGGATGCGCAGGTTGGCGATGCCGACCTGGCCGATTTTGAGTTCGCCGGCCTGTTCGTAATCCACGGCCACGCTCACGGGCAGGTACCGGTGGGGCGCGGGGCGAGGGCCGCCTCGGCCTGGGCGACGCGCGCCGCCGGCACCCGCGGCCGGGTCAGCCAGTCGACCAGGGGCAGGGCGTCGCCGTAGGTTTCGCGCACCCAGGGATAGCTGCACAGCGGTTTCATCAGCATCGCCGCGCGCACGCCGGCTTCCTCCATCACGTGTTGGCCGACCTCGCGGAAGCCGAAGCTGCCGTGGAACAGCAGGGCCGGGTCGTTGCCGCCCTCCAGGAACACTTCGCAGGCCAATTGCGGATAACGCATTTCGGCATAGCTCTGCGCATCGGCGTAGAACGCGCGGCCGACGCCGCCGCCGCGGCGGCGGCTGGCGACCACGATGCGGTCGATATAGAAGAAATCCGGGTAGCGCTGGTGGAACCAGCGGAAATTGCTGCTGTCGTGGGCGCTGTCGGCGCCCATGCCGATCAGGAAGCCGGCCAGGCTGCCGTCGCGTTCGGCGACGCGGAAATATTCGGCGGTATCGAAAAAGTGACGCAGACGGGCCGCATCCAGCGGCAGGATCGCGGGTCCGGCGGCATTGTTGAGGGCAAGGACGGAATCCAGCTCGTGCTCGCGCACGTCGCGGACGACGATCGACATTCCAGGCTCCAGGTATTCGAAAACCGGCAACGCGTTCCGTGCCGGCGCGCCCGATTATCGCATGGCCCCGGCCCCGCGGCGAACGCCAAATGCATGACTTTCGGATGGCTGTGTTAGGCCCCGCGTACCGTTAGCATGCGTTCATGCTGGCTCGCCTGACCCATACCCGACTGCTGCGCTACGCCGGCCTGTTTACCTGGGGCCTGGTCGGCTCCTGGCTGCTGTCGATCTGGCTGGACCCGGATTTCTTCCAGCCCAGCCATGGCGAGCCGGCGTCCGGGCTGTATTTGCGGATCCTGCGCTGGGTCGCGGTTTACATGACCTTCGGCGCGGTCTACTGGTGGATCACCCGCTCCTTGGGCGAGCGCCGCATCGGCCTGCTGGACTACCTGCAGTTGCTGGTGCTGGGCGGCTGCGCGATCGGGATCAGCTACTACTCCAACAGCGGCCTGGGCAGCGTCCTGCTGATGGTCCTGGCCGGGCTGCTGCCGTGGATGGTGCCGCTGCGGATCGGCGTGGCCGGGCTGATGGTGCTCAACCTGGTGATCATCCCGGTGTTCATCGAGGCGCTGCAGATGCCGCCCTTGGTGGCCGTGCTGCAATCGCTGCTGTACACCGGCTTTTCCGGTTTCGTGTTCCTGACCGCGTTGGTCGCCAAGCAGCAGACCCAGGCGCGCGAGGACCAGCGCCGGCTCAACGCCGAATTGCGCGCGACCCGGGCCCTGCTGGCCGAAAGCGCGCGCATCAACGAGCGCACCCGGATCTCGCGCGAGCTGCACGACCTGCTCGGCCACCACCTGACCGCATTGAGCCTGAATCTGGAAGTCGCCGGACACTTGTCCGAAGGCCGGGTCAAGGAGCATGTGCAGCAGGCCCACACCCTGGCCCGGTTGCTGCTGACCGACGTGCGCGAGGCGGTCAGCCAGTTGCGCGAGAACGGCGCCATCGACCTGGCCCTGGCGCTGCGGCCGCTGGCCGAAAACGTGCCCGCGCTCGACATCCGCATGGACATCGACGAGCCGCTGACCCTGGACGACCCCGAGCGCGCCCACGTGCTGCTGCGCTGCACCCAGGAGATCATCACCAACGCCGTGCGCCACGCCGGCGCCGAGCATCTGTGGATCGACGTGCGCCGCAACGACGGCCACATCGTCATGAGCGCGCGCGACGACGGTCGCGGCGCCGATCATCTGGTCGCCGGCAACGGCTTGCGCGGGATGCGCGAGCGTCTGCAGCAATACGGCGGCCGGCTCAGCATCGAAACCCGCGCCGAAGCCGGCTTCTGCCTGCAACTGACGCTGCCCGCCACCGCGGCCGCCATGGCCCGCGAAGGAGCTTTGACATGATCCCCAACCCCATCCGCGTGTTGCTCGTCGACGACCAGACCCTGGTCCGGCAGGGCGTGCGCTCGCTGCTCGCCCTGGCCGACGGCATCGAGGTCGTGGCCGAGGCCGGCGACGGCCGCCAGGCGGTCGAGATGATCCCCACGCTGCGTCCGGACGTGGTCCTGATGGACATGCGCATGCCGGTGATGTCCGGCCTGGAGGCGCTGCAGGCGCTGGCGCGCTCGGGCTACCTGCCGCCGACCATCATCCTGACCACCTTCGACGACGACCAACTGGTGCTGGCCGGGCTCAAGGCCGGGGCCAAGGGCTATCTGCTCAAGGACGTCTCGCTGGAGCAACTGGTCGGGGCGATCCAGACCGTGGCCGAGGGCGGTTCGCTGGTCCAGCCGGCGGTGACCCAGCGCCTGCTGTCGGGCCTGGAGCACATGCGCAACGATTTCGTCAGCCTGGACCGGCCGGACCCGCTGACCGAGCGCGAGACCGAGATCCTGCGCCTGATGGCCGGCGGCTTTTCCAACAAGGAAATCGCCAATTCGCTGGGCGTGGCCGAGGGCACGATCAAGAACCACGTGTCCAACATCCTGTCCAAGCTCGGCGTGCGCGACCGCACCCGGGCGGTGCTCAAGGCCTTCGAGCTGCAGTTGGTCTGAACCCGGAGCGTCCCGGCGCGCCCCGGCACCGCGCGCCGGGCCCGCGCGAGCGCGCGGTGGGCGGCGGCGTCTGTCGCCGGATTCCGCGCCCGCGGCGTGCAGGCGAGGGCCGGGGGACCGACGCCGGCGGGGCCGGAACGGCCGGCCGCGGCCCCGCGCCGGACATCGGCGCGTTTCGCCGGCCGCTGCGACTGCGGCGCCCGGACCGGGCACCGACCATCGCCGCCTTGCGGACTTGTCCGGATTTGTGCATCGGTGCCGCCGGCCTTGCGGCATACCTCGGCGAATGTGCCGCAGCAGCCGCAAAAACCCCGGGTTTTCAGCGGTTTTTCTTCGTCGCCGCAGTGTGCGGGGCGCTCGCTCGGGCAGGGGCGGAGATTCTTGCTTGTGACGGGTGCCACTGCCGGGATTTATCTTGCTACGATTGTGGGTCTGCGCCCCGGCCCGACCCGGGCCCGGCCCTGGAGAACCTGAATGACCCGTCTTATCGAGATTCTGATTTCGCTGGCGATCGTCGCCGTGCTGTTCCTGGTAGTCGGCGTGGTTCTGCCGTCGAGCCGTCACCTGTCGCACTCGGTTGAGACCAACCGCAAGCTCACCATCGTCTTCGACACCTTGAACAGCATGCGCCGTTTCAAGGATTGGAACCCGCTGGTGCTGCGCGATCCCAACATGGAAGTGAAGCTGGTCGGCAAGGATGAGGGCGTGGGCGCCCGCCTGGAGTACTCGTCCAAGGAGCGCGGCCTGGGCAAGGGCAGCTGGGAAATCGTCAAGAGCGAAGCGGGCAAGCTGGTCGGGTTCAAGATCAGCAATCCGGAACCGGGCGAGAACAAGCGCACGCAGTTCAGCCTGCGTCCGACCGGCAAGAACAACCGCAACGTCGAGATCACCCAGACCTACGACGTCGACTACGGCTGGAACCTGCTCGGCCGCTACTCCGGCCTGTACGTCAGCAGCAACGTCGGCGAAGACATGAAGATGGGCCTGGCCCGCCTGAGCAACCTGCTCGCGACCGTGCCCAACTACGACTACGCCAAGCTGTCGGAAACCGATCCGAACAACGCGCCGAAGATCGTCGACCGCCCGGCCGAGAACGTGCTGACCGTGACCGCCGCGGTCGAGCGCAACAACGACAAGATCAAGGCCCAGATCCAGGGCAACATGGAGTGGATCAAGAAGGTCATCGCCGCCAACGGCCTGGAAGCGGTCGGGCCGGTCCGCATCGTGACCAACGAGTTCGGCACCGAAACCTACTCCTTCGACGTGGCCCAGGTCGTGCGCAAGATCGGCGACACCAGCCCGGAAGCGGCCAAGCTCGACGTCAAGGTCGACGGCGCCGGCAATCCGGTGAAGGCCGAGTACTGGCCGGCGACCAAGGTCGTCGTCGCCACCAGCGGCGGCCACAACATCGCCGGCCTGCCGCCGGTGCGCGACGCGGTCCGCGCCTGGGCGCTGACCCGCGGCTACACCACCACCGAACGTCCGTACGAAGCCTGGAAGGCCGGCATCGACGCCAGCTTCGACCCGGCCCTGGGCCAGTTCGACGTTTACTGGCCGGTCAAGTAAGCCGGCCCGGCCCGCGCTCCGCGCGCGGGCCGCACGCGACACCCGAGAACGCGCCGCGCAAGCGGCGCGTTTTCTTTTGCCTGAGCGGGCCCGATGCCCGCCTGTAGGAGCGGCGTCCCACCGGGATTTCCTTCGGTCATGAGCCGCGACCGCCGAAGCGGTGGACGCAAGCGCAACCACTGAAGCCAAGATGCATCGACGCCAGAGAGCTCGAGTGCTTCGGGTGCCGCATGCAAGCCGCTTCGGCGGTCGCGGCTTATGGCTGGAAATCCCTGCGGGACGCCGCTCCCGCACCAGCGACGGGCGCCGCTACACGAACCGCAACATGCGCACAGCAGCGGCTGCTATCGTGATCGCCCGACGACCCGCGCAGCCCGAACGCATGAACGCTTCCGCCGTTCCGCCCGAATCGCTCGCCCTGCCGCTGCGCGCGCGTGCGCTGGCCGCCGCCGGCGCCGTGCTCGCCGCGCTGGCGGTAGCCTTGTCCGCCTATGCCGCGCATGTCGCCGATCCGGCTGCGCAGTCGCGCCTGCAGATGGCGGCGGTGTTCGCCTTCGGCCACGGCGTCGCCCTGGCCGCGCTGGCGCCGCGCGCGCGACGCCGGCTCGGGCAATGCGCGCTGGCCGGCCTGCTGCTCGGCGTGCTGATGTTCGCCGGCGGTCTGACGATGGCGTATTTCGCCGGCACCTCGACCCGCCTGCTGCCTTATGGCGGCAGCCTGATGATCCTGGCGTGGCTGGTCTACGCCGCCGACGCGGTGCGGCGCTGATGCCGCGCCAGACCCGCGGTTACGACACCGAAGCGGCGCACGCCTGGTTGAGCAAGCGCGACCGCAAGCTCGGCGCCTGGATGCGCAAACTCGACCGCCAGCGCCCAGGGCCGATGCCGGCCGACCCGCGCTGGCGCCAGCGTTTCGACCCGGTCGATGCGCTGGCGCGCGCGATCTTGTTCCAGCAGCTCAGCGGCAAGGCCGCCTCGACGATCGTCGGCCGGGTCGAAACCGCGATCGGCAGCGACCGCCTGCACTACGACACCCTCGGCCGCTGCGACGACGCGGCGCTGCGCGCCTGCGGCGTGTCGGCGAACAAACTGCTGGCGCTGCGCGACCTGGCCGCACGCGAGGCGCGCGGCGAGATTCCCGATTTGCGGCGCATGGCGACGATGAGCGACGACGCCCTGGTCGAAGCCTTGGTGCCGATCCGCGGCATCGGCCGCTGGACCGTGGAGATGATGCTGATCTTCCGCCTGGGCCGCGCCGACGTCCTGCCGGTCGACGACCTGGGCGTGCGCAAGGGCGCCCAGCGCGTGCATGGCCTGGACGCCATGCCGGCGCCCAAGGCCCTGGCCGAACTCGGCGAGCGCTGGGGCCCTTACCGCAGCTACGCCAGCCTGTACTTGTGGCGCATCGCCGACTTCGCCGACGGCGCGGCCAAGCCGGCGACCAACCGTTCGCAGGATTGAGCCCCTCCGATCCTGCGTGGCATGCCGCTGTAGGAGCGGCGTAAGCCGCGACCGCGATACAACAGGTCGCTGCGCGGCCACGGCTGGTTCGATGTCGCGACTTGCGTCGCTCCTACCCCCGCGATGGGGTCGCGGCTCGATCGTTGGTGGGGTGGCGGGGCATATCGCGTTCCGGCCATAAGCCGCGGAGCGGACGCGCACAGAAAGCAAAGCCGTCGACATTCATCGAAGACGAAGGGCTATCGCCTGCTCTTGGGGCGGCCGCATTCCCTGGGGTATCTATCCTGTGCTGGCCCTGCGGTTTGTCGGGAGGCTGTGTGTGCGGCCGGTCCGGGACGTACTACTCGGGAAGATACTTGTCCCACAGCCGGTTGCGGAATCGCCGCTGCGGATCGATCCCTTGCTTCAGCTCGGCGAATCGCTCCGCGCCGGGATATCCGCGTCTGAACTGCTGTCGAGTGGCGTGCAGCCGATAGGGCAGGTAGTGGCGGCCGCCGTGATCGAGAGCCAGGTCGATAAGGCGTCGAGTCCATTGCCCGGCGACCGCGTCGGCGCGTTCGCCGCTGCGTTGCTTGTGATACAGAACGAAAGAGAACACCGGTTGCGGCGACCAGCTCAGAAGCGATTCGCGGTCGGCTGGAGCATGTCGGATAGAAACGTTGAGCGCATGCACTTCGTTGTCGCGCAGGATCTTGGCCATGGCCCGGGAGAAATCGACGAAAGCCGGCGCCGGCACGAAGTACTCTTGCAGCAGGTAGGTCGAAAGTCGTCGAGTGGCCGGCTCGAGTTCGGCGATGTCCAGGCTTGCTTCGCGATTGCGCCATAGCACCTCGCGCTGGTGCAGCATGGCTTCGACCGAGTAGCGATCGCGCAACCACGGCCCGAACGGCATTTCGGACACGCTCCAGATCAACTTGCGTTCGCGGCGGTAGTCCGCGGCGCGAGGCGTGAGTCGTTCGGCGAGCGTCGGTGCCTCGTCGGTGCGATTCCAGGTTACCGCCACCGGCGCATCGAAGCGCGGCGGCAGCAAGTCCGCGTTGTGCAGCACGCTTGCCGGATCGGCCAGCACTCGCTGTGCGAACCATTGGGGATAGTCTTCCAGCGGTACCCGTTCGACCCGACGTTCCAGACGTACGTTGTCGGTCAGGTCGAACTCTGCTTCTGTTATCACTCCCAGCCCGCCATAACCGCCAATCGCCGCGCGCAACAGTTCCGGCTCACGATGACGGTCGAGTTCGCGCACGCGGCCTTCGGCGTCGACCAGTTGTAACGCCCTCAGGCTATGGATCAGCGCACCCTTGCCGACGTAGCGACCATGGCAATTGACCGAAAGCGAGCCGCCGATGCTGAAACTGGCGTAGCTTTGCATGATCGATACCGACAGGCCCAGCGGGTCGATCAAGTCTTGCAGGTCGCGCCAGAGCATGCCGGCCTGCACGCGTGCGGTGCGGCGTTCGACGTCGATGGCGACCGGCCGATTCATGCCGCGCATGTCCAGATGCAGCGAACCGTCGCAGGCGATTTGTCCGCCCATGCTGCAACGCGCGCCGCCGACGGAGACTGCGCCGCGACTCGACCTCAGCGCGGCCGAGACCTGAGCGACGCTGACGGGGCGCGATACTTGTCCGGCGCGGACGTAGTCGATTCCGGAGATGTCGCGCAGCCAGCGCGGGTCGCTATCGATTCCCCCGTCGCGCTGGCAGCCTGCGATGCTGGCGGCCGCAATCGCCGCTGCCGTCTGAAGCATGCGGCGGCGTCCAGGGTCGGCGCAGGTGTCGTGGCGCCGTGAAGGCGAAGGGCCGCTTGCGTCCATGCTCGTCCTTTAACAGATACGGAGGCGATCATTCGCCGTCGAGCGCGACAATACGTCCATGCAGCTAAACCGGCGGCAAACGTTACAAAGCCGGCCCGCCAGTACTGGCCCGACGGCGCGCAGCGGTGGCTCGGACGCGTATCCTCAACCCAGCGCGCAGCGCCAATGCCAAGGCTCGTACACGATCCCGTGCGGGTTGTCGCGCGGGTAGCTCATGAGGTAGCCGTAGCCGCCGGCGTGTTCGCGCAGCCAGGCGAAGGCGGGGGTGGTTTCGAAGGATTCTTCGGCCGGCGCTTCGCCCGAGGTGCCGATGTCCAGGGCCAGGCCGCTGTGGTGCTCGCTGTAGCCGGGGGCGGCGTTGACGCTGAGGATCTGCTCGACGCTCTGGCCGCGGGCGAGTTTGCGTTCGAAGATGCCGAGTTGGTAGTCGTGGCTGCGGTAGCCGGAGATCGCGTCGAGCACGATGCCGTCGCCCAGGGCGGCCGCGCGCAGGTGGGTCCAGGCGCGCGCGGCGGCGGGGTGCAGCCACAGCGGGCGGCCGAAGCGGTCGCGGCCGGCGTAGCCGAGGCGGTCGGGCTCGGCGACCAGGTCCAGGCCGGTGCGGGCCTGGTAGCCGTTGCAGTCCAGGCCCAGCGCCTCGAGCCGATGTTCGATCCGGTCCAGCGGCAAGTCGTGGATCTGCAGCAGGCCTTCGCGGCGGTACTCGGTGGCGCGTTCCAGCGCATCCAGGGCGGCGTCCAGGCCGGGCTCGCGGTTCAGCCGCGGTACCAGCGGCAGCAGGCCTTCGGCGAGGTCGGCGGCGAGGAAGCGGCCGTCGCGCTTGCGCCGCAGCAGGTGCCGCGCGCGCGCCAGGGCGCGGGCGTCGTGGTTGCTGCGCGCGCGCAGCAGGCCGCCCGGCCAGAGTTCGATCTCCGGCGTGTTGATCAGCAAGTGGGCGGGGCCGCGCATCGGCTCAGGTTAGCCCGCGCGCCGCGGCGGCGCCATCGCGGTAGATGCGGCGGGCATGCGCGACGCAGCGCATCGCGCTCAGGCCGGGCGCTTGAAGTACAGGCGGGTGCCGAGAATGGCGGGGTCGTGTTCGACCGCGACCAGTTCCCAGCCTTGCGCGCCGCGCGCGTCGAGCTCGTCCTGGATGCGTTGGCGGGTCGGCGCTTCGAACAACTGGTAGGTGATCTCGGTGACGTGGTGGGTCCACTTCGGGGCGGTCATGGCTCGTTCTCGGCGGGCGGGGGCTCCGGCTGCCGCGGCAGCCGTCCGTTGCGACGCAGGGCGTCGCGCAGGACATATTCGATCTGAGCGTTGAGCGAACGCAACTCGTCGTCGGCCCAGCGCTGCGCCGCGGCGAGCACGTCGGCGCTGATCCGTAGCGGATAGGCCTTCTTGTCGCTCACCGCGGCCGCTTCCGTTGGCCGTCGTCGGGGTCGCGGTAGCTGCGCCGCGCCGCCGCGACCGCGCGGATCAGCAGCACGGCCAGGCCGTTGACCGCGACCAGCAGGGCGAAGGTGACGCCGGTGACGCGGCCGTTGTCGCCGTTCGCCCAGTAGTAGCCCAGCGCCGCGAACAGCATCGCCATCGCGGTCAGCGCCAGCAGGCGCGCGATCCGCGCCGCGACCGCGTCGGGGTCGCGCAGCCGTTGCGCATCCAGGCCGTTGACCAGATGCAGATTGCCGCGCGCGACCAGCACCGCGCAGACCAGGATCGGCATCGAGGTGATCACCATCGCTGCGGGCAGGATGAAGTCGTCCAGATCCATCGCCGGGCCCTCAGTACAAGGTGCCGGCGTTGACGATCGGCTGGGTGCTGCGGTCGCCGCACAGCACCACCAGCAGGTTGCTGACCATCTGCGCCTTGCGCTCTTCGTCCAGGTGCACCACGCCGTTCTTCTGCAGTTCGGCCAGGGCCATCTCGACCATGCCGACCGCGCCGGCGACGATCCGGGTGCGCGCCGCGATCACCGCGTTGGCCTGCTGGCGCTGCAGCATGGCGTGGGCGATTTCCGGCGCGTAGGCGAGGTGGCTGATGCGCGCGTCGATCACGTTGACGCCGGCGTCGGCCAGGCGTTCCTGCAGCTCCTGCTTGAGGTGCTGGGAGATCTCGGCGGCGTGGCTGCGCAGCGACAACTGGCCGTCCTCGTGCTGGTCGTAGGGATAGCTGGTGGCCATCGCCCGCAGCGCCGACTCGGACTGGATGTGGACGAAGGTTTCGTAGTCGTCGACGTTGTAGACCGCTTCGGCCGAATCGACCACTTGCCAGACGATCACCGAGGCGATCTCGATCGGGCTGCCGTCGAGTTCGTTGACCTTGAGCTTGCCGCTCTCGAAGTTGCGCACGCGCTGGCTGACCTTGCGCTTGGAGTACAGCGGGTTGTTCCAGCGCAGGCCGTTGTCCTTGACCGTGCCGACGTACTTGCCGAACAGGCTCAGCACCGCGGCCTGGTTGGGTTCGACCATGTACAGGCCGGTCAGGCCGAACACCGCCGCCAGGCCGATCAGGGCCGCGACGACCAGCAGCACGGGCTGGCCGTTGTGGGCGCCGGCCAGGAAGCCGTAGACGGCCACCAGCAGTACGACGAGCAGGCCCAGCAGGGTCGGGATGCCGGGCAGGGATTGAGTGGGGTTTTCCTTCATGGCGGCGTCTCGTCCGTTGGGCTGGATGTATTGATATCAAATTGATATCAGATTGCCCAGGGCCGCTCGTCGGAGGGCGCGGCCCCGCTCCGACACGCGGACGCCCGGAGCCGGTTCGGTCTGGAGAGCAGGCGATGCGACGTCCGGCCGCGACGCGGCGCGAAGCGCTCAGGGCACGATGCGGTACAGCGGCGCCGGAATGAATTCGCCGGTGGCGTACAGGCTGCGGCCGTCGGCCGACCAGCCCAGGGCCTCGGCCTGCGGCAGCCAGGGCAGGTCGCTGACCCGCGGCTTGGCCGCGACCGCCTCGGCCCAGGTCTGGCGCGGCGCGCGCGGGTACTGCAGCAGGTAGCGGTAGGTCATGACCGCCAGGGTGCGGCCGTCGGGCGAGACGTCGGCGGCGGTGACCTGTCCCTGCAGCTTGGCCCGCGCCGGGCTGTTGCGCCGGGTCTGCTCGTCCGGTTCGGGGATGCCGGCCAGGGCGCCGAGCCGGGTCGCGGTCTGCAGCGCGTTGCCGGCCGGCATCAACGGCACGGCGAACAGCTCCGGCGGCCGGCGCTTCTTCGAAATCAGCAGCACCTGCTTGCGCTGGATGTCGACCGCGACCGCCTCGCAGTCGCGCGCCCCGTCGGGCCAGCGGAAGGCGATCGACCAGGCCGGCTTGAGGCGCGCGTTTTCGAGCTTGGCCGGTTCCTCGATCACGTGCAGCTGCAGGCTGCGGCGCAGGCCGCCGTTGTCGCCGGTGTCGGCGATCAGCAGGTAGGCGCGGCCGTCGAGTTCGAACCCGGCGATGTCTTCCCAGTCGGTCTTGGTGACGCCGTCGATGCGCAGCGTCGCCAGCCGGTCGCCGTTGGCCGAGACCGCGAACAGGCGCTCGGGATTGCCGCCGTCGTCGTGCATCCACAGCACGTCGGGGTGGCGGCGCGAGGCGGCCAGGCCGCTGATTTCGGACAATTGCGGGTCCAGCATCATCCCGGCCAATTGGCTGCTGCCGTGCGCCGGCGGCGGCGATTCGGCCGCGCAGGCGGCCAGCAGCAGCGCCGCGCACAGCGACAGCGCGCGGCGGGCGCGGGCGGGCGGCGGAGCGGAGGCGACGGCGCGCGCGGCGGGCCGAGGGCGGGGGAATCGCATGGCCACAGGATCGCATGCGCGGCGCGCGGCGCCATAGCCCATCGGGCCGAAGTCCGCGGCCTGCGGCCCGCGATTCGGGCACGGGCGCTAGACTAGCCGTCCCATCGCCCCCGCCCGCTACACGAAGGAATCCGCATGACCACGCTCGGCACGCCGCTGTCCCCGTACGCTTTCCGCGTACTCCTGCTCGGTTCGGGCGAACTGGGCAAGGAAGTGGCGATCGAACTGCAGCGCTTCGGGGTCGAAGTGATCGCCGCCGACCGCTACGCCGACGCCCCGGCGATGCAGGTCGCGCACCGCAGCCACGTGCTCGACATGCTCGATGGCCAGGCCATCCGCGCCCTGATCGCGGCCGAGCGGCCGAACCTGATCGTGCCGGAGATCGAGGCCATCCATACCCAGACCCTGGTCGAGCTGGAGCGCGAGTTCGCCGAGCGCGGCAGCGACACCCGGGTGATCCCGACCGCGCGCGCCGCGCGCCTGACCATGGACCGCGAAGGCATCCGCCGCCTGGCCGCCGAGACCCTGGGCCTGGCGACCTCGCCCTACCGTTTCGTCGACACCGCCGAGGACTACCGCGCCGCGGTCGCCGCGCTCGGCCTGCCGTGCGTGGTCAAGCCGGTGATGTCGTCCTCCGGCAAGGGCCAGAGCCTGGTGCGCAGCGAGGCCGACATCGACGCGGCCTGGGATTACGCCCAGACCGGCGGCCGCGCCGGCGCCGGCCGGGTCATCGTCGAAGGCTTCATCGACTTCGATTACGAAATCACCCTGCTGACCGTGCGCCACGCCGGCGGCGTCACTTTCTGCGCGCCGATCGGCCACCTGCAGCGCGACGGCGATTACCGCGAAAGCTGGCAGCCGCAGCCGATGAATCCGGTCGCCCTGGCGCGCGCGCAGGAAATCGCCCGCGCCATCACCGACGACCTCGGCGGTTGCGGCGTGTTCGGCGTCGAACTGTTCGTCAAGGGCGACGAGGTCTGGTTCAGCGAGGTCTCGCCGCGCCCGCACGACACCGGCCTGGTGACCCTGATCTCGCAGGACCTCAGCGAGTTCGCCCTGCATGCGCGGGCGATCCTCGGCCTGCCGATCCCGACCATCCGCGAGCACGGCCCGTCCGCGTCGTGCGCGGTGCTGGCGCAGGGCCACGGCGTGCCGGTGTTCTCCGGCGTCGACGCCGCGCTGGGCCAGATCGACACCCAGTTGCGCCTGTTCGGCAAGCCGCGGGTGGAAGGCCAACGCCGGGTCGCGGTGACTCTGGCGCTGGGCGAGGACATCGACACGGCGCGGGCCAAGGCGCGCGAGGCCGCGGCGCAGCTGCGGGTCGAGCTGCGCTGAGCGCGCGGCCGCCTCCCTTTTCACTCTCACCGGAGCGACGATGAACGAGACTCGAGGCTATGCGGTGTTCTTCTTCCCGCAGGCGCTGGAAGTGCTGGGCGACGCGATCCGGCCCTACCTGCTCGACGGGCCGGTCGGGCCGCATCTGCTGTGCCGCGAGATCGATACCGGCGGTGCGTTCACCGAAATGACCCTGGAAGGCCGCGACCCCGACGGCCGGGTGGTGTCGCTGGAGCTGATGGTGCCCGGCAGCATGGTGCGGATGATCGTGTCCGCGCACGGCGAGGGCTCGTTCGGTTTCGGCTCGCGTTTGCGCGGGGCCGCGCCAGCGGCGCCGGGCGCGGCGCAAGCCGGCGCGCCGCCATCGGGCGGCGCCGCTGCCGCGCCGGCGACGCCGGATGCGCCAGCGACTCCGAACGCGGCCGGGCAGGAAGAACCCGAGGGTTGAGCGAGCTGGGCCGCCGTGCGGGTTTCGCGTGCGGCCGTGCCGGCCGGCGTCGCGATGGCGGCGGCTTGCGCCCAGCCGCTACGCTGTATCCGGGCGCGATCGGTGTTGCGCCAAGCTGGCGCCGCTGTCCGGCGCCGATGAGGTCTTAGGATGAGTACCGCTCCCACCGTCACCCTGTATCGCCCGGTCGGCCCGGAAGAACTGGTCCTGTTGCGCGACAGCGGTTTCAAGCGCTGGCCGCCGCGCCTGCCGGAACAGCCGATCTTCTATCCGGTCACCAACGAACGCTACGCGGCCGAGATCGCCGAACGCTGGAACGTCCAGGACAGCGGCTACGGCGCGGTGACCCGTTTCGAGGTCGACGCCGCCTTCATGGCCCGTTACCCGCTGCAGAAGGTCGGCGGTGCGCACCATACCGAGTGGTGGGTGCCGGCGGAGGAACTGGAGCAGCTCAACGACCATATCGTCGGGACGATCGAGGTGATCGCGGAGTTTCATCCGGTCGAGTAAGCAAAGGCCGCTGTCCGAACGCCGGTGCCGGATGGATCAGCCGGCCTCGGCGAAATGCCGGGTTACCGCGACCACCACTTTCTCGATGTCGTGGGCGTAGAAGCCCGACGAGTTGAAGGTGTTGAACTCGATCACCTTGTAGCCCTCGTCGGTGGTCGACCGTTCAACGTGTAGCGCTTCGCAGAGAATAGTGTGCAATAGATGTCGGTTGTCCAGTCTGTGCGGATTCAGTAAATAAAGTGTGCTTATTGCGGCTCAGGTTGACGAGCGAAAAATTCTGCGAGTGTGGGCTTTACAGTATCTGTCGGTTGGTCGAAACTTGAGCCGCCACTTATGTGAGGTGGTGAACCAACATCGATGACGAAAACTCATTCAAGGACTGAATCATGAGAATCGGGCTGCTCGCTTCTGCTTGTCTTCTACTGTTGGCCTCGGCTTCTGCGGCATCGGCTGTTTATACGGATTCCAGTGTGCATGGGCGTGGGGACGCTCAAGCCAGTATCAATGCCGCCACGGCTCAGGTCAGGTCGAAAGCTGCATTGATCCAGTATGTGTCCAGCAACAGCAACTCTCCCTTGCGAAAGCTCCCGCCGCTGGTTCTGCAGAATTTCGTCGATAGTGTCGTATTCACGCCAAGAGGGGTTGGCTCCTATTCGTACCTGGGTCTTTCTTCGCACCTCAGTACTACCGAGGTTTACCAGGTGCTCGCTCTCATCGGTGCTCAGCACACCATTTCGAGCATTCCGGGCCTGAAAGTTGCTTCTCCCGCCGAGGCTTTGATTGTCCGCCCAATGAGCGATGTCTGCGAAGACCCCAATTCGCCCATGTGCCAAGTCAACGGGGGTAAGGCTAAGACGGACTATGTCTGCTCTATCGACTGGGGCACCGAATACAACTGCAACTTCAGTTTCGGCGATATCTGTGCGAGCAACTGCGGAAAGTGATTTCCATCGGTTGATTATGGGCGCTAGACAGTGGGTCTAGCGCTCTTTTATCGAGGAGCGGATGGTGTCGCGGCTAAAGATTGCGGGCGTGGCGATAGCGCTGATGATCATTGCTGTCCAGGCGTCGGCTGGGCCGCGTGAAGATTATCAATCTGTCATGTTGACGCTCAGTCGGAACTCCAGCCTGTCGACGGATGTCAAGACTGATAGGTTGAGTGAGGCATACGCCTTGCATTTTGAAGGGCTGGTGCGACGGGAGGGTATGTCGCCCGATGACCTTCAAGCGCTGTTCGACGCATCGAACATGTTGGCTAGCTACACCATGTACTTCAGGAGCGGAGAGAACTCTAACTACGTCGCAAACATGGTTTATGCGCGTGAAGTGCTTGCGTCTCTCGGCGTTCACTCTGAGCGAAACGATCAGGATCTTTATGGCGCCTTGATTGCGGCGCGGCGATTCGATGAAGCTAGGGGCCTTGCGCGAGCGAGCGTGGTTCTAGGGCGTCAGGCTCCTTTGGAGTTTGATATTGCCAGGGATTTTAGTCCGGTGCGCTCGGGCTATTTTGATCTTCCGAGCGGCGGTCGAAAATTTATACTGCGCAACTCAGCTGCAGCGGGAAGCGGTGTGCGCGTCATTGTCGTTTCAGGCTGTCATGCCGCTCGGGATGCTGCTCGTGGAATTGCCAGCGACGCTGCTCTTCGCGAAGCATTCCTGCATGCAGATGCGTTGTGGTTGGCGCCGGCGGATAGGGCTTTTGATTCGGCCGAGATTAGGCAATGGAACTTGGAGTTCCCGGATAGTCCCATTCGAATTGCTTTCAATCATGCCGCGTGGAAAGGCGTGGATTTTTCCCGGCAGCCGGCTTTTTTCTTCTTCAAGGACGGGCGCCTGGTAAGCAAGAGCGTTGGTTGGAGTCGCTCCGGGCCACCGCAGGCGCTGCTCAAAGCGTTGCGCGACACTGGGCTTATACGTTAGCGGCTCAAATCATGCGGCAGGACTACAGCGGAAGCGGCTGGCCTGCGCTCACGCATCGCCGAACTCAATCCGCCAGATCCACCCACACCAGATGATGATCGCTGGCGTCGGCGATCTTCGCCGCTTCGCTGTCGGCCTTGGGCCAGAACACGCCGCGCTCGCGCACGCTCCAGCCGCGCGAGGGCAGGACGTAGTCCAGGCGCAGGGTGCCGGCCTTGGGGCCGAAGTCGCCGGTGTGTTCGGCGGTGTCGCCCTTGCGGGCGAAGCCGTAGGCGGCGGCGCGTTCGGCCGCGCCTTCGCTGCGCGGCGCCGGGCCGGCGGCGACGCGCGGGTGGTCGAGCAATTGCTTGATCGCGCTGGGCATGCCGTCGCCGTCGGACGGGTCGGCGTTCATATCGCCGACGACGACGAAGCGGGCGCCGTCGGCGAGCCCGCCGCAGCGGCCCTGGTCGTCGCATAGCCAGGCCGGCGCGCCGCCGTCGAGGTAGCGCGCCCACAGGCCGATCTCGTCGTAGTTGCGCGCGCCGTTGCGGTCCTCGGGGCCGTCGAACACCGGCGGGGTCGGGTGCGCGGCGAGGAAGTGCAGCACGCCCAGCGGGGTCTTCACCGGCACGTCCCAGTGCGATTTCGACGACAGCCGCATCTGCGGCCACACCGCCGGCGCGTACCAGGACTTGCCGCTGGCCGGGTCGCGCGGCTGACGCGCGTTCGGCAGGTTCGCCCACTTGAAGGTCTGAAAGCTGCGCACCGCGGCGGCGTCGATCGGGTACTTCGACAGCACCAGCATGCCGTACTGGCCCGGGTGCAGGCCGTAGCCCCAGGCGTCGTTGCCGCGCGCGCGGTCGCTGCGCGCGGCGGTGCCGGACTGGCCGTCGCCGTCCAGGTCCAGGCCGCTGGGCACGCCGGTGTTGACCGGGGCCAGGTAGCGGTAGGGGTAATGCAGCGCTTCGCCGCCGCCGGGCTGGGCGACTTCGAGGTAATCGCGCTGGAACAGGTCGGCGGCGCGCTGCTGCGGGTCGTAATCGAACTCGTTGAGCAGCACCAGGTCGGGGCGCACGCGCTGCAGCACCGCGGCGATCTTGCGCGCGTTGCCGTCGCCGGCTTCGAGGCGGCGGATCAGGCCGCCGGCGCTCTCGTCGTACAGCGAGGTGTTATAGGTCGCCACCCGCAGCGCCGTGGCGGCATCGGTCTGCGAACGCAGCCAGCCTTGCGGATCGCCGTGGACGTTCACTTGGGTGCAGGCGCCGAGCATCGCCGCGGCGAGGGCGGCGCAGAAAAGGGGGAGTCGTGACATGCGCGCATGATGGCACGGTCCTTCGGCGCGGTTGATTACAGGGCCGGGCGGCTCGGCGCCGCGCGGCGCCGCAAACGACGACGCCCCGGCGGGGCCGGGGCGTCGCGGGTGGCAACGGTCGGAACCGTCGCCGCCGGATTACAGGGTGCAGCCGAACGCGGCGTACTGGGCCTTGCTCTGGTCCAGGGCCATCTTGCAGGCCTGGGCCAGGCCGGCCTTGCCTTCCGGCGTCGAAGCGGCCTGCTTCCAGGCGTTGCGGCTGGAGTCGATGCCGGTCTGGAACGCGGCGCGCTGGGCTTCCGGCACCTTGTCGGCCAGGCAGGAGGCGATCTTGTTGAGGTAGTCGTCGCACTCGGCGACGCCGACGCTGTCGGCGGCCGGGGCGGCGGCAGCGGCCGGATCGGTCGCGGCCGGGGTAGCGGCCGGAGCCGAGGCGTCGGCAGCCGGAGCGGCGGCGGCATCGGCGGCCGGAGCCGCAGCGGCGTCGGTCGCCGGGGCGGCGTCGGCCGGCTTGTCGGCCGGCTTGTTGCAGGCGGCCAGAGCCAGAGTGATGGCAGCGGCCAGGAACAGGGTGTTGAACTTCATCGCGGACTCCATGTGGCGGTGATTGAATCGGGTGGCGGCTCCATTGCCATGCCTGGGCGGCGCCTTCCCGCGTGTCGTGGGACTAAGGTCACGACCGGGCAACGTGATACACGACCTGAACGAGACGAGTGTTACAAATGTGTAAAAACGCGCCAATCTCGTCCGTCGAAGGCCTCGAGCGGACGGAAGCGGCGCTTGTAGTCCATCTTCGGATGGCCGGCGATCCAGTAGCCCAGGTACAGATGGCTGCGACGCTCGCGCCGGGCCCATTCGATCTGGCGCAGGATCGCCAGCGTGCCCAGGCCGCGGTCGGCGTACTCGGGGTCGTAGAAGGTGTAGACCGCCGATAGGGCGTGGTCGACCACGTCGGTGACCGCGACCGCGAGCAGGCGGCCGTGGCCGGGCTCGCGCAGTTCCAGGAAGCGGTTCTCGCTCCAACTGCCGATCAGGAACTGGTCGAACTCGACCGCGCCGTGGCCGTCCATGCCGCCGCCGGCGTGGCGCGAGGCCAGGTAGCGCTTGTACAGATTCAGTTGCTCGGCGGTGCGCTCGGCGGCGTGCACGCGCATCTCGACCGCGGCGTTGCGGGCCAGGCAGCGGCGCTGGCTGCGGTCGGGGACGAAGCGCTCGACCGGGATGCGCACCGCGACGCAGGCGCGGCAGGCGGCGCAGTGCGGGCGGTAGACGATGTCGCCGGAGCGGCGGAAACCCCAGCCCAGCGCATGCGGGTACCAGTCGCGCAGGCGCGGGTCGCGCGGGTCCAGCACCAGGTCGCGAGCGGTGCGCTCGGGCCAGTAGCCGCAGGCGTGCTCGCCGGTGTGGAACAGGCGGAGGTCGTCGCTGTCCGGCTGCGGTTGCGTGCCCATGCGGCCAGCATAGCGCCGCCCGCGCGCGCCGCGCATGGCCTGCGTCGCTGTCTTGCGACTGAACCTGGCCGGACCGATGTCAACCGGTTCGCGGCGCGGGCGTTGACCGTCTATCGGCGCCGCGGTGGCGCCCGTCGAGGAGTCAACGCATGAACCGTTCCCCCCTTTACGTCGCCGCCCTGGCGGCGCTGGTGTTCGCCGGTGCGGCCGCGGCCGTGCCTCCCGCCGACGGCGCCGCGCAGCGCCCGCGGATCCAGCTCGACGCCAACCAGGACGGCGTGATCAGCCGTGAGGAAGCGGCCAAGGTGCCGCGCCTGGCGGAGAAGTTCGACAGCCTGGACAAGAATCGCGACGGCAAGCTGGATGCGAGCGAGCGACCGCAGCGCCGCGGCGGGCGCGAGCACGGCGGCCGCCATGGCGGTCCGGGCGGCCACGGCGGCATCGGCGCGCTCGACGCCGACGGCGACGGCCGGATCAGCCGCGCCGAGGCGGGCAAGTCGCCGCGCCTGGGCGAGTCCTTCGAACGCATCGACCGCAATCGCGACGGCTATCTGGTGCGCAGCGAACTGCGCGCCCACCACGAGGCCGAGCGTCCCAAGCGCGACGCCGAGCGCGCCAAGCGTTTCGACGAGCACTTCGCCGCCGCCGACCTCAACCGCGACGGCAAGCTGAGCAAGATCGAGGTTGAGGAAAAGATGCCGCGGCTGGCGCGCAGCTTCGCCTTCTACGACGAAGACCGCGACGGTTTCCTGACCAAGGCCGACCTGAAGCCGACGCCGCATCGCTGAACCCCGGCGACGGCCCGGATCCGTCGCGGCCGACCGCCGCGACGCCGGCATGCCCAGCACGACCGGGCATGCTCCCCCTTGGGCGTGCGGAGCACGCCCGTTTTTTTTGGGGATGTCGCGTGCGGAGCACGCCCGTTTTTTTGAGGGGGATGTCGCGTGCGGAGCACGCCCGCTTTTTTGAGGGGGGTGTCGCGTGCGGAGCACGCCCGTTTTTTGGGACGTAGCGTGCGCGGCGCGCCGATCCGGCTCAGCCGAAGCGGCCGGTGTGATAGAGCAGGTACACGACGATGCCGGTCAGCAACAACGAACTCCAAGCGATCGCCTTCGGCCCGAGCACCCAGCGGTACATGCGATCCTGGCGCGGGTCGCGCCCGGTTTCGCGTTGGATGCGCGCCATGCTCGGCGCCATCAGGCGCGGCATCGAGTACAGGTATTGCCACAAGGAAATCGCCTGCGCCACAGCCAACAGCGCGATCGGCACGACCCAGCCACGGCTGAATTCCAATGCCGCCAGCACCATCAGCGCTGCGGCAGTGCCCACTACCGAGATCTCCCAGATCAGGCGCACGATCAGCCGGCGCTCCTGCGGGGTGCCGGCGAACGAGAGCAGGTAACGGGAGATCAGCACCGTCATGGTCGCGCCGCCGATGAAGCCGCCGATCAGCGGACCCATCGACGCTTCGATCCATGCGGCGTAGCGCAACGACAGCGCGGCCGCGTCGAGCGGGGCGCCGGTCACTGCCTCGGTCACCGGCGAAACCACCCGTTCGAGTACGAACATGAGCACGCTGCCGCTGACGCCGCCCATGGCGCCGACGGCGCTACTGGCGCCGAACTTGCTCGCCAGCCCCGAACCCAGCGTACCGGCCGCGACCGCCGCCGTGGTCGTGCCGCCCGGGCCGATCACGCCCAGGGCGCTGGCGACCAGGGTGGTGAAGCCCACCGAGGGCGCGCTGGCCTGGGCGAACGCGGCGAAGCGTTCCAGCAGTTCGGCGCGCACCGTGCTGCGCGCGCGCGACAGGCGCTTGCGCACCGCCGCGTCGCTGAGCCCGAGCAGGGCCGCGACCTGTTGCGAGCTCTGGCCTTCGCGGTAATACAGCAACAGCACTTCGCGGCTCTCGTCGGGCAGGGCCGAGATCAGCTCGGCGGCGGCCTGCGCGCGCTCGAGCTGGATCAGGCGCTCGACCGTGCTGGGCTCCGGATCGGCCGCGGCGGCGATCGCCGCTTCGAAATCGTCGGCCTCGCGCGGCTGGCGCGAGCGCGCGCGCAGGTGGTCGTGGGCGAGGTTGCGGGTGATCTGCCGCAGCCAGGGCAGGAAGCTGCTCGGGTTGTGCAGCTTGCGGATGTTCTGCCAACCGCTGAGGAAGGCCTCCTGGGCGATGTCCTCGCTGGCGGATACGTCGCGGACCATCGCCAGGGCGATCGCGGTGATCGAGTTCTGGCAGGCGGAGACGATGCGCGAGTACGCGGCGGCGTCGCCGTTGGACGCCGCCGGCAGGTCGCCGCCGATCAGCGAGTTGAGCGCCTCGGCGTTCATCGCGCGGCCTCCGCGGCGACGGCCGGGGACGCCGGCAGGGCCGGTGCGAGGAAGGGGCGGAACGGGTGCGGGCAGGACATCGGGTCGGTCTCCGGGCGGCGGCATCGCGCGATGCCTGTTTCCCCAGACGTCGCCCCTGCGGAAATGTGACCACGCCGGCCGCACGGCTGTCCATGCGGCCGATCACCGGCGCCGCCGATCGAACGATCGGACCAGGCGGGGGCGCAAACCGAGCCGGCGGCGCCGGCTCAGCCCATCGCGCGCACGGTCTTGGCCACCCGCACCACCGTCCAGCGCCCGCCGACCCGCTTGACCTCCAGGGTCTTGTAGGCCGCGGCCAGGCGGTGGTGGTAGGCGCTGTATTCGATCGTGCCGGCATCGGCCGAGCTCGGCCGGAACGCATGCACCTCGATCAGCTCGGCCGGCTTGCCATCGAGGGCGTGGCTGCCGCGTTCCTCGTCGGCGACTTCGACGCACTGGCTGGCCGGCAGCAGGCGCAGGCCCGGCCGGGCCAGGGCGGTCAACAGCTTGCGCGGCGCATCGCGCCGGTCGACGCGCAGGCATTGGGTGGTCTGGTCGGCCTCGGCGAGCTGGTGGGCGAACACCGCCTGCGCCAGCGCCGCCGGCGTCGCCGCGGTCTTGCCGTCGAAGGCGTGCGCGGCCAGGGCGACCTCGGCCGGGTCCTTCGCCGGAGTCGGCGCCGGCCGGTTGCGCAGGTTGTGGAACATCGCCAGGCCCAGCACCACGGCGATGCAGACCAGCAGGCCGACCTTGATCCGCAGCGCGCGCTTCTGCCCCGGGGTGCGGGCCTGGTCGATCCGCGATTCGAAGCGGAACGGCGCGTGGCTGGGTTCCTCGGCGCGGGTGCTGTCGATCAGTCCGGCCTCGCGCAGCAGATCGCGCGCGCGCAGCTGGTCTTCGGAACGGATCACCCATACCGCCGGCCGCTCGGGCGCCTGCTCGCGGTAGCTGAAATTGGAGCGGCGGTTGCCCTTGTAGGAACGGTCGTTGGTGACCCGCACCTCGATCCCGGCGTCGCGCAGCAACTGCGCCACGCCTTCGACGTTTTCCAGCCGCGAACTGCTGAATACCTGCCTCATGTCATTCCTTCGCCGGCACGTGGCTCGCGCTGGCGGCGTCCTTGACCACGCGGATCAGGCCCTCCTGCGCGCTGCTGGCGACCAGGCGGCCGTCGCGGTCGTAGATCTGCCCGCGCGCCAGGCCGCGCGCGCCCTGCGCGCTGGGGCTGTCGATCGAGTACAGCAGCCATTCGTCGGCGCGGAACGGGCGATGGAACCACAGCGCGTGATCGAGCGAGGCCATCTGCACGTTCGGCTGGTAGTAGCTGATCCCGTGCGGAAAGGTCGCGGTGCCGAGCAGGTGGAAATCCGAGGCGTAGGCGAGCAGGGCGCGGTGCAGCTCGGGCGCGTCGCCGACCCGCTCGCTGAGGCGGAACCAGACCTGCTGGTACGGCGGGCGCTTGGGCGGATTGAGTTCGTCGCGCGGATAGACGTGGCGGAACTCGAACGGTCCCTGCCGCGACAGCCAGCGCTGGACCTTGTTCGGCAGCGAGGCCATCACCTCCGGCGGCACCGCCGGCGCCGGGTCGATGTCCTCGGGCTTGGGCACCTCCGGCATCGACAACTGGTGTTCGCCGCCGTCCTGGTCTTCCTGGAACGAGGCGGCGAGGAAGAAGATCGGCTGGCCGTGCTGGATCGCGGTGACCCGGCGCACCGAGAAGCTGCCGCCGTCGCGGGTGCGGTCGGCCTGGTAGACGATCGGCGCCTCGATGTCGCCGGCCTTGAGGAAATAGGCATGCAGCGAATGCGCGGTGCGCGCGGTCTGCAGGGTCGCCTGCGCCGCCGACAGGGCCTGGCCGAGGACCTGGCCGCCGAACACGTATTTGGTGCCGATGTCGCGGCTCTGACCGCGGAACAGGTTGTCTTCCAGCCGCTCCAGCGACAGCAGTTCGATCAGTTCGGAGACGGGCGAGGTGGTCATGCGGCCGGGGCCAGGGGGCGAGGCCGGCAGTATAGCGAAGGGGCAAGGACGGGCCGGCCGGCGGGCCGGCCCGTCGCGGCGCGGTTCAGCGCGGGCAGTAGCGCGGCGGCACGCTGACGCGCAGGTCGGCGAGGAAGATCGCCGGGGCGTTGACGCCCGCGATCAGCCGGCCGTAGCCGGAGACGAAGGCGGTGCGCAGGCCGTCGGCGCTGATGCTGGCGTAGCTGCTGTCCTGCGGCGAGCCGTCCTGGTAACCGGGCGACAGCAGCTCGGTGGCGCCGTTGCTGCGGTCGCGACGATACAGGCCGGCCGGGCTCCACTGTCCTTGCGACGGCGAGCTGAAGGCCACATGCCGGCCGTCGTGGTCCAGGGCCGACCAGCGGCTCTGGTACGGCGTCGGTGCGTTGCCCGGATTGATCGTGATCATCTCCAGCGTGCCGGCGACGGTGTCGCGGACGAAGATCTGCGGCGTCAGCGGCGACGTGCTGCCGGTGAGGTCGGCTGCGGAACTGCGGAACGACACGTAACGGCCGTCGCCGCTGATCGCGTCGACGTCGGTGGCGCCCTGGCTGGGGATCAGGCCGTCGCTGCGGCGGTCGACGAGCTGGTTGCGGCCGGCGTCCAGGTCGCGCAGGTAGACGTGCGGAGTGGTGGACCAGACGATGTCTTCGGCGATCAGGTTGAGCGCGCCGCTGCGGAAGGCCAGGTGCCGGCCCTGCGCGTCGATGCGCGGGTACTGGCCTTCGGCCGGCTTGCCATCGCGGTCGCGGCTGACCAGGGCGAGGGTGTCGGCCTGCAGGTCGTAGACGAACACGTTGGTGCCGGAGGTGTCGTTCGGCACCAGGTTGTTGGCGGCGGACTGGAACGCGAGATAGCGGCCGTCCGCGCTCAGCGAAGGCTGATCGCTGGGGCCGTTGCTGCCGGCGGTGCGCGCGGCGCTGACCCGGCGGATCCGCTTGGGATCGCCGACCGGGCGGTGGCGGTCGAGCAGGAACACGTCGGTATGGCCGTTGCTGTCGTTGTCGCCATAGACCAGGTTGCTGGCGCGCGAGGCGAAGGCGACGTAGCGGCCGTCGCCGCTGATCGACGAGCGCCCCATCGAGCCGCCGGAAGCCTCGTTCGGGGCCTTGCCGTCCCAGGTGAGGCTGGCGACTTCGGTGCGCCGGCAGAACACGTCGTAGACGAACACGTCGGCGCCGATGAAGCCGTCGGCACCGGGCGCGACGAAGCCCGATGCGGTCGAACTGAACGACACCCACTGGCCGTCGGCGCTGAGTTCGGGGTAGTAGGCGTTGATCGACGCGTTGGGGTTGTCGTAGGCGTGGCTGATCAGTTGCAGCCGCGGTTGCGCGGCGAGCGGAGCGGCCGCGAGCGCGAGCGCGAGCGCGGCGGCGAGGGCGGTGGCACGGGTCATGAGTAGGGCGTCCTTGATCCTGTGGGGAGAATGCGCGCCGCTGCTGCGGGCGCTTGCGCCGCTGCGATGCCTGTCGGCGCTTCCTGTCGGCGCGGGATCAGTATCCAGGCAGCGCGGATCGCCGGGCGAGAACGAAACCCGGGTTTCGTCGCGGCTACGGCGGGTTCCGTCGCAAGCCGTCGGCGGCGAGGCTCAGGGCAGGCGCTGCAGCCCGCAGCCGGCCAGCACCTGCGGCCAGGGGAAACGCGGGCCGGGGTCGCGCTTGCGCACGACCTCGACTGCGGCGTCGTCGCTGGCCGCGACCCGGCTGGTGTCCAGGTCTTCGTGGCCGGCGATATAGCGCAGCGACGGCAGGCGCGCGCGCAGGTCGGCGAGCAGGGCCAGCAGGGCCTGGATCTGCGCCGCCGGGTAGGCCTCGTCCATCGCCTGGTGGCGCGAGTCCAGCCAGTGCGGATAGCGCCCGGTGTTGACCAGCTCGATCCCGATCGAGCGCGGGTTGTAGCCGCGCACGTGGTGGGCGATGCGGTCCTCGGCGACGTAGCGCAGGGCCCGGCCGTCGCGGTCGAGGTAGTAATGGCCGCTGTTGCCGGTGCCCGAGGCCGGATAGAGCACGCGTTCGCCGTATTCGCGCGCGGTCGCCAGGTCCGGCAGTTCGGTGCAATGGATCACCACCAGGTCGATCGCGCCGGGTTCGCGCGCGTCGAGGCGGGCTTCGTAGGGCAGGGGGGCGATCGTCAGGTTCAGGGGCGGCATGGGCCCGGATGCTACCATTCGCCTTCCTACGGAGCCCGCCATGACCCTGCCGCCTGCCGACTCCGCGCTCGCAAAACTGATGGCCACCCTGCCGCGGCCCGGCCGGGTCGAGTGGATCGGCGTGCGCCCGGCGCGCGGCGTGCTCATGCAGGCCCTGGACGAAGTCGTCGCCACCGCCGGCGCCGGCCTCGCCGGCGACCGTTACAAGAACGCCAGCGGCAAGCGCGGGATCACCCTGATCCAGGCCGAACACCTGCCGGCGATCGCCGCCCTGGCCGGCCGCGACGCGGTCGAGCCGGCGCTCCTGCGGCGCAATATCGTCGTCTCGGGGTTGCCGCTGATCGCGCTGAAGGACCGCCGCTTCCGCCTCGGCGAAGCCTTGCTGGAATGGACCGAGTCCTGCGATCCGTGCTCGATGATGGAAGCGGCGCTGGGCCCGGGCGGCTTCAACGCCATGCGCGGCCACGGCGGCGTGTGCGCGCGGGTGGTCGAGGGCGGACGCATCCGCCGCGGCGACGCGCTGGTGCCGGCGCCGGACGCCTGAGCGCGGCGCGCGGATCGCCCGCCGGCGCGGACCGCGGTTGCGGCCCGTGCGTCTCCGGCGCGGCGAATTGAAACTACTTCACTCAGATCGGACCGATGGCCATTAGCGGACACTGCATTCTTTCCCACGGCTTCGAAAGCGGCCCCGACGCGACCAAGGTCGCCGCCCTGGCCGAAGTCGCGCAGCGTTGCGGCTGGACCCACGAGCGCCCGGACTACACCGACCTGGACGCCAAGCGCGAAGTCAGCTCGCTCGGCGACGTGATGGCGCGCCAGCAGCGTCTGCTGGACCTGGCCCGCGCCGCCGCCGCGCGCGGGCCGCTGCTGCTGGCCGGTTCGAGCCTGGGCGCCTACATCTCGGCGCAGGTTTCGCTGCAGGTGCCGGTGGTCGGTCTGTTCCTGTTGTCGCCGCCGACCGCGATGGGCCCGGCGCCGGCGCTGGATGCCGCGCCGGTGCCGCTGAGCATCGTCCACGGTTGGGACGACGAACTGATCCCGGCCGCCGAGGTGGTGGCCTGGGCGCAGCCGCGCCGCGCGCGCCTGCTGCTGGTCGACGACAGCCACCGTTTGTCGGCGCACGTCGAGGCCAGCGCCGAGGCCTTCGCGCGCCTGCTCGAGCGGATCGGCGGGAGCGCGGCATGAACAAGTTCTACGCCAGCTGCGGCAAGGGCCTGGAATACCTGTTGGCCGACGAACTGGTCGCGCTGGGCTGCCATCGCGCCACCGCCGCCACCGCCGGGGTCAACGTCGAAGGCACGCTCGCCGATGCGCAGCGCGCCGTGCTGTGGTCGCGCCTGGCCAGCCGGGTGCTGTGGCCGATCGCCGAATTCGACTGCGCCGACGAACACGCGCTGTACCACGGCGTCGCCGCGGTCGACTGGACCGAACACCTGGAAAGCGTGCACACCCTGGCGGTGGACGCGCACGTGTCCGGCGAGGCCATCACCCATGCGCGCTACGCCGCGCAGCGGGTCAAGGACGCGGTGGTCGACACCTTGCGCGCGCGCACCGGCGCGCGCCCGGACGTCGATACCGAAAGCCCGGACCTGCGCCTGAACCTGGTGGTGCGCAAGGGCCGGGCGATCCTCTCGGTCGATCTCGGCGGCGGCTCGCTGCACCGGCGCGGCTGGCGGCAGAAGCAGGGCGAAGCGCCGCTGAAGGAAAACCTGGCCGCGGCGGTGCTGCTGCGCGGCCAGTGGCCGAAGCTCTACGCCCAGGGCGGCGCCCTGTTCGACCCGATGTGCGGCAGCGGCACCTTGCTGATCGAAGGCGCGCTGATGGCCGCCGACGTCGCCCCGGGCCTGCAACGCCACGGCCTGCTGCCGCCGACGCGCTGGCGCGGTTTCGACTTCGCCGGCTGGCGCGCGCTGTGCGACCAGGCGAGGGCGCGCGAAAGCGCCGGCCTGGCCGCGCTGCGGCCCGCGTTCGCCGGCAGCGACCTGGACCCGCACGCGATCCGCGCGGCGCGCGAAAACGAGGCGGCGGCCGGTCTGACCGGCTTGATCCACTGGCAGGTCGCCGATGTCGCGCAACTGCAGGCCTTGCCGATCGACGCCGGCGATGCGCCGGGAGTCGCGGTCTGCAACCCGCCTTACGACGCCCGCCTCGCCGCCGACCCCGCGCTGTACCGCGCGCTCGGCAGCGCGCTCAAGCGCCTGGTGCCGTCCTGGCGCGCCAGCCTGCTGTGCGGCGACGCCGAGCTGGCCCAGGCCACCGGCCTGCGCGCGAGCAAGAAATATCAGGTGTTCAACGGCGCGATCGAATGCGCGCTGATCGTCTGCGATCCGATCGCCCGGGTCGGCCATGCCGAGCAGCGCGCGCAAGCCCAGGACGCCGCGCCGGCGCCGCTAGGCGAGGGCGCGCAGATGGTCGCCAACCGGTTGCGCAAGAACCTGCGCAAGCTCAAGTCCTGGCGCGAGCGCGAAGGCGTGACCTGCTACCGCGCCTACGACGCCGACCTGCCCGAGTACGCCGCGGCGATCGACGTCTACGCCAGCGACGAGGCGCAGCCGCGCACCTATCTGCACGTGCAGGAGTACGCGGCGCCGGCGACGATTCCCGAAGCCGACCAGCGCCGGCGCTGGAACGAACTGCTGGCGGCGGCGCGCGAGGTGTTCGCGGTGCCGCGCGAGCAGATCGCGCTGAAGACCCGCGCCCGCGGCAAGGGCGGCAGCAAGTACGGCCAGTTCGACCACCGCGGCGAGTTCCTGACGGTGCGCGAAGGCGCGGCGCGGCTGCGGGTGAATCCCTTCGACTACCTCGACACCGGCCTGTTCCTCGATCACCGGCCGATGCGCCTGCGCATCGCCGCCGAGGCGCGCGGACGCCGCTTCCTCAATCTGTTCGCCTACACCGGCGCGGCGACCGTGCATGCCGCGGTCGGCGGCGCCAGCGAGACGACCACGGTCGATCTGTCGGCGACCTATCTGCAATGGTGCGCCGACAACCTGCGCGAGAACGGCATCGCCGGGCCGCAGCACCGCCTGGTCCAGGCCGATGCGATGCAGTGGCTGGAGGCCGACCGCGGCCGTTACGACCTGATCTTCTGCGACCCGCCGACCTTCTCCAACTCGGCCCGCGCCGACGATTTCGACATCCAGCGCGAACACGTGCGTCTGTTGCGCGCGGCGGCGGCGCGCCTGGCCGACAACGGCGTGCTGTATTTCTCCAACAACTTCCGCCGGTTCCGCTTCGATGCCGAGGCGGTGGCGCAATTCGCCCGCTGCGAAGAGATCAGCGCCGCGACCGTTCCGCCGGATTTCGCCCGCGACGCCCGGATCCACCGTTGCTGGCGCCTGGAACCGCGTTGATGCCGTTGTTTTCGTTTTTGCCGTTCGCCGGCCGTGGTGCGATGGAGTCTGGCCGATGAAACCCGTACGCAAGCCCGGCGCCTGGACGTTCTTCCGCCAATGGCTGAAGAACCCCTTGCGGGTCGCCGCGGTGGCGCCGTCCAGCGCCGAACTGGCCGCGGCGATGATCGCCGAACTGCCCGACGACGTGCGGCGGGTGATCGAACTCGGCGGCGGCACCGGCGCGATCACCCGCGCCCTGCTCGAGGCCGGCATCCTCGAGCGCGACCTGCTGGTGCTGGAACTCAACGAGGAACTGCACGCGCACCTGCAGCTGCGCTTCCCGCGCGTGCCGGTGCTGCTCGGCGACGCGCGCATGCTGCCGGACCTGGCGCGCGAGCAGGGCTATCTGGAAGACGGCCCAGCCGACGCGATCGTGTCCGGCCTGGGCCTGCTGACGATGCCGCATCCGCTGCAGCGCGACATCCTCGCCGCGGCCTTCGACTGCCTGCGCGAGGGCGGGGTGTTCGTGCAGTTCACCTACGGCCCGAGCGCGCCGGTCGCCGAAGCGGTGGCGCGCGGACTGGGGCTGCAGGTGCATCGCGGCGAATTCGTGCTGCGCAACGTGCCGCCGGCGACGGTGTACGTCTACCGCAAGCCGCAGCGCTGAGCGCAGCGGCGTCGGTTGCCGGCAGGAGCGCCGTCGCACAGCGATCTGCTTCGGCCACACGCCGCAACGCCGCGGCAGTGGGCGCCGGCGCCCCCTTCGAAGCCGGCCTTGAAGGCTCCATCCCGCGGCGACCGTCGCCGGGCGATATTGTTTCATTTATGTAATTGATGATTGCAGTATCGTTGCCATTGTTCTGAATTTGCCGTGACATCCTAGCCGCCATCGCCGATCCGGCGTGTCGAATCTGGAGCGTCCCATGGCCACCGCCACCCCCATTGCCTATGCCCGCGTCGGCCGCAAGCTGCGCGGTCAGCCGACCTCGGACGGCGCCGGCGTGCGCCTGACCCGGGTCATCGGCGGCCCGCAGCTGCCCGACCTGGACCCGTTCCTGCTGTTGGACGAGTTCGGCACCGACCGTCCCGAGGATTATCTGGCCGGCTTTCCCGAGCATCCGCACCGCGGCTTCGAGACCGTCACCTACATGCTCGACGGGCGCATGCGCCACCGCGACAACCACGGCAACGAAGGCGTGCTGGTGCCCGGCAGCGTGCAGTGGATGACCGCCGGCCGCGGCCTGGTGCATTCGGAGATGCCCGAGCAGGAGCAGGGCCGCATGCGCGGTTTCCAGTTGTGGGTGAACCTGCCGGCGCGGGACAAGATGAGCGAGCCCAAGTACCAGGAATTCGCCCCCGAGCGCATCGTCCAACTGGCGCCGGCGCCGGGCGTGCAGATCAAGCTGATCGCCGGCCGCATCGGCGAGCTGCGCGGCCCGATCGCGCAGCCGGCGACCGACCCGGTCTACCTCGACCTCGCCTTGGACGACGGCGCCTATTGGGAATACGAGCTGCCCGAAGGCCATAACGCTTTCGCCTACGTCTACGAGGGCGAAGCGGCGATCGGCGAGGGCGAGGACGCGCGCACGGTGCAGGCGCAAGAGTTGGCGGTGCTGGCCGGCGGCAGCCGCTTGCGGGTGCAGGCGCGGCATCCGGACACGCGCCTGATCGTGGTCGCCGGCCGGCCGTTGCGCGAGCCGGTGGCGCGCTACGGCCCGTTCGTGATGAACACCAAGCAGGAACTGATGCAGGCCTTCGTCGACTTCCAGGAAGGCAAGTTCTGAGGCGCGATGCGGCGGCGGCCCCGCCGCCGTCCCGCAGTGCGAACGCCGAAGGGCCGCGCGCGAGCGCGGTCCTTCGCCGTTTTCCGGCCTGCGGTCCGGAGCGGCGGGCGCGAGTGTTGCAGAAACGAATGGCCGACCGCTGCGGGCCGGTGCGTTGATCGAGTATGGAGCGCAGCGCGGCGGCGTCGGCCGCCGCGGTTGCGATGACGCGCGGCACGCCGCGCCCGCATGGAGCAATCGCCAATGGCTACCCGACTCGATCCCAAGCAGTTCACCATCGTCGCCACCTTCGTCTCCGCCGGCGTCGCCGCCGGTGCGGGCGGCTTCGTCATCGTCGGCGGCAAGCTGAAGAAGGTGCCGCCGCGCGGCATCAAGCAGTTGCAGGCGGCGTATCAGATGCTGGAAAGCGCCGACGGTCTGGCCGCCGGCCGGCTGAAGACCGACTTGCAGAACAACGCGGTGCAACTGGCGCAGCAAGCCGTCGGCGCCTGAGCCGGCGCGGGCCTGCGCCCGTCGCGGCAACGCGGCATTCGGCCGTGCCGGCGCAAGCCGGAATCCATTCCGCTCGCCTTTCCACCGGCGCCGTTGCGCCGCGAGAGGCCAAGCCATGCGGCGAGCGGTGTTCGCGGGTCGGAATGGATTCCTGCTTGCGCCGGCGCGGAACCGAGGCGCAGGCGAGAAAAACGAAAAGCCGCGCTCGCGCGCGGCTTTTCGTGTCGCGCGGCGGGACGGTTCAGTCCTTGCCGAGCCAGCGATAGATCGCGCCGCCGAGCAGGCCGCCGAGGGTCGGCGCGACCCAGAACAGCCACAGCTGGCCGATCGCGGCCGGGCCGGCGAACAGCGCCACGCCGGTGGAGCGGGCCGGGTTCACCGAGGTGTTGGTGACCGGGATGCTGATCAGGTGGATCAGGGTCAGGCCCAGGCCGATCGCGATCGGCGCGAAGCCGGCCGGCGCGTTGCGGTGGGTGGCGCCGAGGATGATCACCAGGAACATCGCGGTCATCACCACTTCGGTCAGGAACGCGGCGTGCATCGAGTAGCCGCCCGGCGACATCACTTCGTAGCCGTTGCTGGCGAAGGTGCCGGCCGCGGTCGGGTCGATCGAGAAACCGGCCGCGCCGCCGGCGATCTGCAGCAGGACGAAGCCGGCCAGGATCGCGCCGACGACCTGGGCGACGATGTAGGGCGCCAGATCCTTGGCCGGGAAACGGCCGCCGGCCCACAGGCCGAAACTCACCGCGGGATTGAAGTGGCCGCCGGAGATGTGGCCGAGCGCGTAGGCGCCGGTCAGCACGGTCAGGCCGAAGGCCAGCGACACGCCGAGCAGGCCGATGCCGAGCGGATTGCCGGGCCCGCCGAAATTGGCGGCGAGCACGGCGCTGCCGCAACCGCCGAGCACTAGCCAGAACGTTCCGATGAGCTCTGCACCGAGTCGCTTGATCATGTCGTTTTCCTCCGAGTGATGGGACGTGCCCTCGGCCGGGGATCGGACGGCGTTCCCGTTCAGGCGGGGAACGACGCGTCGCGACCCCATTCAGCCGGGTCGATTCTCATGCTGGCGGATAACGTGAAAATGAGCAATCGGTCACAAAAATGTGCCGAGAGCGAATCCCCCCGCAAGCGCGGCGCAGAGTGCCGCGCCGCGCGTGCAGAGCCGGTGAGGTCAGCGGTTGCTGCTCAGTCGGGTCGCGGAAAATCGCAGGCCCTCGGCTTGGCCGAGAACCTCCTTCAGCTGTTCCGGCGAGTTCGCCTGCAACCAGATGTGGGCGAGCTTGCCGCTGCCGACCTCGATCAGGGTTTCGCGCACCTGCACATTGGGTTTGCCGGCCAGTTCGCCGCGGTACCAGTGCATGGAATGGCCGTCGATCGAACCGGCTTCGGCGCGGTCGCCGCGGCGCGGCGCGAACGGCGACTTGGCGGCGATGTACAGGCCGAAGGCCTCGCTGCCGTCGCTGTTGCGGATCGCCCGGCAGAAGTCCGAATCGGCGCCGGCGCGGTATTCCCAACGCAGGCTGCTGCCGTCGGGCAATTGCGGGCAGGCGCCGTTGTCGCCGGCGGGCTCCTGCGCCTGGGCGCAGGCAAAAAACAGCAATACCAACCATGGCCAAGCGTGTTGGCCTTTCCCACCTGACTTCACGACACGTCCCCCTGAACCTGGAATAGGTCAAACGGTGTTGAGAGCCTTTGCAGGTTGTGACCTTAGTCCAGTTCGAACCGGTTGACAAACGTTAAAGCACTATTCAGGTAACGGAATGAACTCATGCTCTCCGGGAATAAGGCCGAAGCGGCCTTCGGCCCAGTCGAGCTTGGCCTGCTCGATCCGCTCACGCGAGGACGAGACGAAGTTCCACCACAGGTGGCGCGGGCCGTCGAGCGGTTCGCCGCCGAGCAACATCGCCTTGAGCGGGGTCTTGGCGCGCAGCCGCGGGCGGGTGCCGGGCTCGAGCACGACCAGGTGTTTCTCCGGCAGGTCGGCGCCGTCGAGCTGGGCCTGGCCCTCGAGCAGATACAGGGCGCGCTCGGCATGGCTGTCCTCGATGTCGAGCTGCGCGTCCGGATCGAGGTCGATGGCGACGTAGAGGGTGTCGGCGAACACCCGCACCGGCGACTCCTCGCCGAAACCGCGGCCGGCGACGACGCGCAGCCAGGCGCCGTCGCGGCGCTGCTGCGGCAGGGTCGCGGCGGGGTGGTGATGGAAGGCCGGCGCGGTTTCCTCGAACGAGCGCGGCAGCGCGACCCAGGTCTGCATGCCGTGCAGCGCGTGGCCGTCGGCGCGCGGGCCCTGCGGGGTGCGCTCGGAGTGGGCGATGCCGCGGCCGGCGGTCATCCAGTTGACGTCGCCGGGCTGGATGTCCTGCACGCTGCCGAGGCTGTCGCGATGGCCGATCGAACCGGCCCAGAGGAAGGTCACCGTGGCCAGGCCGATGTGCGGATGCGGGCGCACGTCGATGCCGTGGCCGGGTTCGAACAGCGCTGGCCCCATGTGGTCGACGAACACGAACGGGCCGACCGAGCGGGCCTGGATGGACGGCACGGCGCGACGGACCTGGAAGCCGCCGAGGTCGTGGACGCGCGGGGCGATGATCGTGGTCATGGTCGCGATTCCTGCAGGACGATGCCTGCAGGGTGGCATGAGTCGGCGACGATCGCGCTACCGATGCTGCAACTGCGTGTTGCGACGGCGAGGCCGTGCGCCGCCGCCGACGGTGGCTATGCGGCGGCGCCAGTCGATGGCCGCGTGGACCGCAGCTTCGGCAGGGCGAGCTGCGGCGTGCGGCGATGCGGTCACTTCGCCTCGATCTTGAGCGTCGCGTTCGGCGGATCGGCGAAGTCCAGGCCCTGCACTTCGATCGTCCAGGCGCCGGCGCTGTGGCGCGGATCGCTGACGGTGTTGAACGACAGCGGCGTGCGCGCGCCGTCGGCGGCGGTGAATTCGAACGCCAGCACCGCATCGCCGGCCCAGACGCATTGCAGCTTCGGCGGGCAGCGCGAGTCGGCGCTGACCGCGGCGAAGCGCAGGCGCGCGCCGTCGGGCAGGGCCAGGCTGTCGCCGCGCGCCAGGGCGGTCGGCTGGCCGGGCACGGCTTGGCGCGGCGCGGCGCCGCCGGGGCCGGCATGGGCGCAAGCGGTCAGCGCGGCGACGGCGAACGCGAGGGCGGCGAATCTGGATTTCATCGGCGGCTCCGGGCGGCAGGACGGCAACGAGTCTAGCCCTTGCCGGCGCGACGCTGCGCCGACGCCGTCACGGCACCGGAGTCGGTTCGCCTGCGGATCGCTTCCGGCTCCCTGCCGGCTCCCTTCCCATTCCGGCGGCGACGGCGCGCGTTACCGGCCGGGTGCGGATTCCGGCCCGGTGTCGCGGCCTACGCGCAATTGCGCGCGGCCTTGCGCATCCACCCGCACCCACATGCGCCGGTCGTACTCGTGTTCGCTCATCGGCTCGACCGCGCAACCGCACAGGGCTGCGGCGATGCCGGGCGCGGTATTGCTGTGCGCCACCACCAGCACCGTGCCTTGCGGCCAGTCGCGGCGCAGGGCAGCGGCGAAATCGGCGGCCGGCTGTTTGGCGTCGTAGAGCGTGACCTGCAGGCCGTGCGCGGCCGCGGCCGGTGCGGCGGTGTCCTGGGTGCGGCGATAGCCGGTCGCGTACGCGGCGCGCAGCGGCGTGCGCGCGAGCGCCTCGATCAGGCGCTGCGCGCGCGCCTGACCGGCTTCGGCCAGGCCGGGGTCGCGCGGGTCGTCGGCGGCCTTCTCGGCGTGGCGCACGATCAGATAGGTGGCGCCGGCGGCGGTGTCCACCACGGTCGGTGCGTCCGGCTTGGGCGCGGTGGCGCAGGCCGACAGCAGCGCCGCGCAGGCGGCGAACGAAAGGCGGTGCAGAACGTTCATGAGGGCATCCCGATTCGCTGGCGAGTTCATGGGCGCAACAGATCGGCGCCGGCCTGGGCGATGGCGCCGTCCTGCGCCGCCTGCGCGCCGGACACGCCGATCGCGCCGATCACCTGCTCGCCGAGCAGCAGGCGCACGCCGCCTTCGATGGGCAGCGCGTTAGGCAGGCCGAGCACCACCGCGTTGCCGCCTTCGAGCAGCTTCTGGTGGAAGACCGAGTCGCGGCGGTAGTTGGTGGCGTGCACGGCCTTGCCGATCGAGACCTCGACGCTGGAATTGGGCGTGCCGTCCATGCGCTGGAAGTGCAGCAGCCGGCCGGCCTCGTCGACGATCGCGATGGCGACGTTCAGGCCGTCGGCGCGGGCTTTGTCCTCGGCCGCCTGGGCGATGCGCTGCGCCGCGGCGAGGTTGAGCACGGTGCGCTGGCTCAGCTGCTGCTTGAGCGGCGTCGCCGCCGGGCTCGGCCAGGAGGCGGAGGCGAGGGCGGCAACGAGCAATACGGACGGCAGACGCAGCATGGCGGACTCGGACCGGGAGATGGCGCGAGAGTAGCGGCGTTGCGGGCGCGAGGGCAGTGCTGTTGGTCTTGCGGGGGGAAGGAAAAGGCAACGGCAAAAGCAAAAGCAAAAGCAAATCCCCCCTGGCCCCCCTTTTTCAAAGGGGGGATCGATAGGTGGGTCGCAAGAGGGGGGCGATAGGTGGGGCGGCGCTGCGTGTGCGTTTTTGCTGTTGCCCCCTTTGACAAAGGGGGGCGGGCGACCGCGTAGCCGGCGCGGCGGATTTGCTTCAGTGCTTGGTGTCGAGCAAGGTCAGCAGGCCCTTGGCGGCGGCCAGGCGCGCCGGCGGGTCGGGCAGGTCGAGCTTGATCCTGAGCTTGTCCGGGCCGTCCATCTGGTAGAGCTTGGGCTGGCCCTGGATCATCTTGATGATCGACATCGGGTCGACGTTGGGACGTTCGACGAATTGCAGGCGGCCGCCCTTGTCGCCGAGGTCGAGCTTGCGGATACCCAGCGCGGTCGCGCCGAGCTTGAGTTCGGCCACCGCGAACAGATGCTTGGCCGCGTCCGGCAGCAGGCCGAAGCGGTCGATCATCTCGACCTGCAACTCGCGCAGTTCGTCGCCGTTGCGCGCGCCGCTGATGCGCTTGTACAGGGTCAGGCGGGTGTGCACGTCGGGCAGGTAGTCTTCCGGGATCAGCGCCGGAATATGCAGCTCGACCTCGGCGCCGCGCGCTTCGGCCGAGTCCACGTCGGGCAGCTTGCCCTGGCGGATCGAGCGCACCGCGCGCTCCAGCAGTTCGGTGTACAGGCTGAAGCCGACCTCGGCCATCTGCCCGCTCTGGTCCTCGCCGAGCAGTTCGCCGGCGCCGCGGATTTCCAGGTCGTGGGTGGCCAGGGTGAAGCCGGCGCCCAGTTCGTCCATCGAGGCGATCGCTTCCAGGCGTTTCTGCGCGTCGGCGGTGATCGAGCGCTGGTCCGGGATCACCAGGTAGGCGTAGGCGCGGTGGTGCGAACGGCCGACCCGGCCGCGCAGCTGGTGCAACTGGGCCAGGCCGAACTTGTCGGCGCGGTTCATGATGATGGTGTTGGCGTTCGGGATGTCGATGCCCGACTCGATGATGGTCGTGCACAGCAATACGTTGAAGCGCTGCTTGTGGAAGTCGAGCATGACGCTTTCCAGCTCGCGCTCGGCCATCTGGCCGTGGGCGATGCCGATCCGCGCTTCCGGCACCAGCTCTTCCAGCTGGCGCTTCATCCGGCCGATGCTTTCGACGTCGTTGTGCAGGAAATACACCTGGCCGCCGCGCGAGAGTTCGCGCTGGAAGGCTTCGCGCAGCTGCATGTCGTCCCAGGGCACGACGAAGGTCTGCACCGCCAGGCGGTGCGCCGGCGGGGTGGCGATGATGCTGAGGTCGCGCAGCCCGGCCATGGCCATGTTGAGCGTGCGCGGGATCGGCGTGGCGGTCAGGGTCAGCAGGTGGACGTTGGCGCGCAGCGCTTTCAGCGCTTCCTTCTGGCGCACGCCGAAGCGCTGTTCTTCGTCGACGATGACCAGGCCCAGGTCCTTGAAGCGCACGTCGCTCTGCAGCAGGCGGTGGGTGCCGACCACGACGTCGATCTTGCCCTCGGTCAGCTTCTCCAGTTCGGCCTTGATCTCCTTGCCGGTCTTGAAGCGCGACAGCACTTCGACCTTGAGCGGCCAGTCGGCGAAGCGGTCGCGGAAATTGCGGTAGTGCTGCTCGGCCAGCAGGGTGGTCGGCACCAGCACCGCGACCTGCTTGCCGGCGGCGGCGGCGACGAAGGCCGCGCGCACCGCCACTTCGGTCTTGCCGAAGCCGACGTCGCCGCAGACCACCCGGTCCATCGGCTGGCTGCTGGACAGGTCGCGGATCACCGCCTCGATCGAAGCGTGCTGGTCGGGGGTTTCCTCGAACGGGAACGCGGCCGCGAACGGCTCGTACATGACCCGGTCGACGTCCAGCGCCAGGCCGGCGCGGGCCTGGCGCTTGGCCTGGATCTCGAGCAGTTCGGCGGCGACGTCGCGGACCTTCTCGGCGGCCTTGCGCTTAGCTTTGGTCCACTGCTCGCCGCCCAGCGAATGCAGCGGCGCGGTTTCGACCGAGGCGCCGGAATAGCGGCTGATCAGGTGCAGTTGCGCGACCGGCACGTACAGGCGGTCGCCCTTGGCGTATTCGATTTCCAGGTATTCGCCGGGCTGGCCGCCGGCCTCGAGCACGATCAGGCCGCGGTAGCGGCCGACGCCGTGGTCCTCGTGCACGATCGGCGCGCCTTCGGACAACTCGCCCAGGTCGCGGATGATCGCTTCGGGCTCGCGGCCGACGCGCTTGCGCCGGCGCGGTTGCGAAGCGCGTTCGGGGAACAGTTGGCGTTCGGTCAACACCGCCAGCGGCGGATGGTCGAGGGCGAAGCCGTCCTCCAGCGGCGCCACCGCGATCGCGAAGCGATCGGCGCCGTCGCGGAACCCGCGCCAGTCGGCGACCACCTGCGGGCGCAGCTGCGCGGCCTGCAGCACTTCCAGCAAGGCCTCGCGGCGGCCGGCGCTGTCGGCGGCGATCAGCACCCGGCCGGGGTAATGGCCGAGGAAGGACTTCAGCGCTTCGGCCGGCGCGGCGTCGCGCGCGGCGACCGGCAGCGCCGGCGCCGGTTGGTCGCCGAGGGCGAGGGCCCGCTCGCGCTGCGCATGGCCTTCGCCGCACAGCTCGATGCGCCGGCCCTGGTTGAGCCGTTCGCGCAGGCCGACCGGGGTCAGGTAAAGCTGGTCCGGCGGCAGCAGCGGCCGTTCGATGTCGTGGCGGCGCTGTTCGTAGCGCTCGCCGGTGTGGCTCCAGAACTGGTCCGCGGCTTCCAGCGCGCCGTCGGCGAGCACCGGCAGGGCGGCTTCGTCGAGATAGTCGAACAGGGTCGCGGTCTGTTCGAAGAACAGCGGCAGGTAGTACTCGATGCCGGACGGCGCCAGTCCGGCCTTGAGGTCCTGGTACAGCGCGCTGCGCCGGGTGTCGAGGTCGAAGCGCTCGCGCAGCGCGTCGAGCGCGCGCTTGAGCGAGGCCTCGTCCAGCGGCACTTCGCGCCCAGGCAGCATGCGCACCGCCTCGATCTTGTCGAGCGAGCGCTGCGACTCGGGATCGAAGGCGCGGATGGTTTCGATTTCGTCGTCGAGCAGCTCGACCCGGAACGGCGATTGCGCGCCCATCGGATAGACGTCGAGCAGGCCGCCGCGCACGGCGAAGTCGCCCGGGTCCAGCACCTGCGGCACGTGCCGGTAGCCGGCCGATTCGAGCCGGCGCTTTTCCGCGTCCAGGTCCAGGCGCTGGCCGACGGCCAGGTCGAAGCTGCCGCCGACCACGTGGCGGCGCGGCGCCAGCCGTTGCAGCAGGGTCTGCACCGGCACCACGACGATGCCGCGCTGGAGGCCGGGCACGCGGTGCAGCGCCGCCAGGCGCTGCGAGACGATGTCCGGGTGCGGGCTGAAGACGTCGTAGGGCAGGGTTTCCCAGTCCGGAAACGCCAACACCGGCAAAGCCGGGTCGGCGCCGAGCAGGGTGCGCAGGTCGGATTCGAGCTGGTGCGCGCCGTGGTTGTCGCGGGCGATCGCCAGCAGCGGCGCGTCGTGTTCGGCGGCGGCGCGGGCGAGCGCCCAGGCCAGGGCGGACGGCGAGGCCGGCGCGCGCCACCAGGCGCGCTGCTGGCCGGTCTTGGGCAGAAGAGAGGGCACAGGGCAGCGTTTTTCGCGGGGGGCGCTAGGTTAGCTTTCCCCCGGGACCGCGTCACGCCGCGCGGTGCCGGCGGTCATCGCGGCCTCGGTCGCTGCGCGCGGTCCTGCGCGCGACGACGAACGCCGCGCCGCCGCGGCGCTCGATCGCGCATCCGCAGCGGAGCGATCCGCTCAGCCGGACGAGGGTTCGTCCCGATCGGGCTCGGCCTCGTCGCCCAGCTCCGCATCGCCCAGGCCTTCGGCCTGCGACGGCGGCTTGGCGCGCAGGTCCAGCACCACCCGGATCAATCCCGGCGAGTCCTGCTGGAATTCGCGTTCGAAGCCCAGCGACTGCGCCAGCGACAGCATCGGCGCGTTGTGCTCGAACACGTCGCCGTACAGCCGATGCACCTTCTTGCCGCGCGCCCACTTCACCAGCCGGGTCATCAGGTAGCGGCCCAGGCCCATGTTGGCGATGTAGCGGCTGACCAGGATCGCGAACTCGGCGTCGCGGGTGCGCTCGTCGACGGCGATCCGCGCGACCGCGCCGACCAGGGCTTCGCCGGGAGGGAAGGGTTCGGCGGCGACCAGGGCGAACTCGGTGCGCGGATCGATGCGGGTGAAGCGCTCGGCCATTTCCGGCGTGAGCTCCTTCAGCGCATACAAGAAGCGCTGACGCACTTCGTCGGGCTGCAACAGGGCGAAGCCGGCCCGCAAGGGCTCGGCATCTTCGGGCCGGACCGGGCGTATCAACACCTCGCGTCCGTTGGGGAGACGCTGGCGTTCGTGCCAGGGCGGCAATCGTTCACGCGTGGCCATGGGTTCGATAGTGGCACATTGTGACGGATTTAGCCCTTCCTCTTTGCGATGCCGGTCGGAGCTTCCCGACCGGCGGGCTGCGGCATGCCGGCGAGGCGGCAGCGGGACGAAGGGCATGGTCCCGTGCGGGGCTTCGGCGGCCTGGGTTTCTTGACGCAGTCCATGCCTGAAATGAGAATTGGTTTCATCATGGCCGGCTAAGCGCGGCCTGACAACTGCCGTTCGCCAGCCAGACCCACGCCTAATGTGCGTAGGTCGAGCCAGCCTCGCCCTCATCTCCCCGCCCGGACGTCCCGCCGGCGGCCCGTTCGCATGCTCCGTCCGCCGTCCTGCGCGCTCGTCGCGCGGGGCGGGGGTGCGCCTGCGCGGCGGCCGCGGCGCGGGCGCACGGGCCGTCCGCGGAACCCGTCCATGCCTGCAAAAATGTGCTTTTCCCCGCTCGCCCTCGGTCTCGCCGCCGTCGTGCTCGCCGTGTCCGCGCCGGCGCGCGCCGACGACGAGGCCACCCGCCTGGATGCGGTGGTGGTGGTCGCCGACCGCGCCAGCACCGCGACCAAGACCGATACGCGCCTGATCGAAACGCCGCAGTCGATCAGCGTGATCGGCATGGAGCAGGCCGCCGACCGCGGCGCGCAGAACCTGCAGGAAGTCCTGCGCTACTCGGCCGGCGCGGTGGCCGAGGCCTACGGCCTGGACACCCGCAGCGACGTGGCGCTGGTGCGCGGTTTCTCGCCGGTATCGTTCCTCGACGGCATGACCCGCCAGATCGGCTCCAGCCTGGTGCCGCGGCCCGAGCTGTACACCCTGGAGCGGCTGGAACTGCTGCGCGGCCCCTCGTCGATGCTGTACGGCGCCGGCGGCTCCGGCGGCGTGCTCAACCAGGTCAGCAAGCGCCCGCAGTTCCAGCGCGCCGGCGAAATCGGCCTGAGCCTGGGCAGCCACCAGCGCCGGCAGCTGCAGTTCGACCTCACCGGCCCGCTCGACGCCGCCGGCACCCTGGCCGGGCGCATCGTCGGCGTGGCCCGCGATGCGCAACTGCAGACCGATCGCCTGCCCGACGATCGCCGGGTGCTGGCGCCGTCGCTGACCTGGCGTCCGTCGGACGCCACCACGCTGAGCTTGCTCGGCCTGTGGCAGCACGACCGCAGCGGGTCCAGCCAGCAGTTCCTGCCGGTCGTGGCGACCCTGCACGCGCCGCCCGGCCGGCGCCTGCCTTCGCACCGCCTGCTCGGCGAGCCGCAGGCCGACCGCCTCGACAGTCGCCAGTCCAGCGCCGCGCTGCTGTTCGAACACGCCTTCTCCGACGCGCTGCGGCTCAACAGCGCACTGCGTTACGCCCGTTCGCGCACGCGCTTCACCGAGATCTATCCGGACGTGTACTCCAATCCGGCCGATCCTTTCATCGACCCGGCCAAGCGGGTGCTGGCGCGTTCGGCGTACATCAGCAATCCCGACATCGCCACCCTGACCAGCGACCACAACCTGCAGGCCGAGTTCGCCACCGGCGCGCTGCGCCACACCGTGCTCGCCGGCATCGACTACCTGCGCTTCCGCCAGACCGCCACCACCGGCTTCGGCGCGACCACGCCGATCGACGCCTACGCGCCGGTGTACGGCGATTTCGTCCTGCCCGCATTGAGCCGGCAGCCGCGCCAGGACCAGAGCCAGCTCGGCGTGTACCTGCAGGACCAGATCCGCTGGGGCCGGGCGACCGCGGTGCTCGGCGCGCGCCGCGACCGCGCCCGCACCCAGGTCGAAGGCCAGGCGCAGATCGAGGACTACGCGACCAGCTACCGCGCCGGCCTGATCGTCGACGCCGGGCGCGGTTTCTCGCCCTACCTCAGCTACAGCGAGTCGTTCCTGCCGATCGGCAGCCTGGATTTCTTCAACCAGCCGTTCAAGCCGCAACGCGGGCGCCAGTACGAACTGGGCCTGAAATGGCAGCCGCGCGCGCAGACCCTGCTGACCCTGGCCGCTTACGACATCCGCGAAAAGAACCGCCAGACCAACGACCCGGAGAACGTGCTCAACTCGGTGCAGACCGGCGAAGTCAGCGCCAAGGGCGTCGAGTTCGAGGCCAGCCATCGCTTCGACGGCGGCTTCTACCTCACCGCCAGCTACAGCCATAACCGCGCCGAGGTCGCGCGCAGCAACTTCGCTGCGGAGGTTGGCCGCCAACTCGCCGACGTGCCCAAGCGCCTGGCCTCGGCCTGGGGCGTGAAGCAGTTCGACTGGGGCGACGACGGCCGCATCCGCCTGGGCCTGGGCCTGCGCGAGGTCGGCCCGACCCTGTCGATCGGCGGCAACGGCCAACTGCGCACGCCGGGCTACACCCTGGCCGACGCGCTGGTCGCGTTCGAGCGCCCGCAGTGGTCGTTCGCGCTGAACCTGACCAACCTCGCCGACAAGCAGTACTACGCGCCGTGCCGGGCCTTCGGCGATTGCTTCACCGGCAACGGCCGCAACGTCACCGGGACGGTGACCTACCGGTTCTGAAGCCGGCTTGTGCGGCGGCCGGGCCACGCCGGCCGCCGCGGGGCGCCCCCGCCGCGGCCGATGCCCGCGAGCCCCGGCTTTCGGCCCTAAACCGCCAGCATCGGCAATGCTAGACTCCGCCGCTTGAAACCCGAAGGAGCAGTTCAGTCATGGCAGGTGGTGGTGATTCGACCCGCGCGATTCTGTTCGCGCTAGGCGCCAATTTCGCGATCGCGGTGTCCAAGGGCGTGGCGGCGTTCTTCACCGGCTCCAGTGCGATGCTGGCCGAGACCGTCCACTCGCTGGCCGACTGCGGCAACCAGGGCCTGCTGATCCTGGGCCTGAAGCAGTCCAAGCGCCCGCCGTCGCCGGACTACCCGTTGGGCTACGGCAAGGCGATCTATTTCTGGTCGTTCCTGGTCGCGGTGATGCTGTTCACCGTCGGCGGCATGTTCTCGCTGTACGAAGGCATCCACAAACTGCAGCACCCCGAACCGCTGAAGCAGTGGTGGTGGGCGGCCGGCGTGCTGACCTTCGGCATCGTCGCCGAGGCGATCTCGATGCGCGCCTGCCTGCAGGAAGTGGCCAAGGCCCGCGGCCAGCGCACCTTGTGGCAATGGTTCCGCGAAAGCCGCCAGGCCGAACTGGTGGTGATCTTCGGCGAAGACCTCGCCGCGCTGCTGGGCCTGGTGCTGGCGCTGGCCGCGGTGATCATGACCGTGGTCACCGGCAACCCGATCTGGGACGCCATCGGCACCGTCAGCATCGGCGCGCTGCTGATCATCGTCGCGGTGTTCGTCGCGATCGAGGTCAAGGCGATGCTGATCGGCCAGAGCGTGGACCCGCTGCGCCAGCAGCAGATCCGCGAGTTCCTCGACGCGCGCCCGGAAGTGGCGCGGGTGATCAGCGTGATCACCCTGCAGCTGGGCAACGAGGTGATGGTCTCGGTGCAGGCGCAGATGCGCGAAGAGCACAGCGTGGCCGGGCTGACCGAGCAGATCAACACGGTCGAACGGGCGATGAAGCAGGCCTTCCCGGAAGTGCGCTGGAGCTTCTTCGAGCCCGACGTCGCGCGCGGCGACTGAAGACCGCCTTTCGCGGGCGGTCCGAACGGGCCGGAAGCGCACTGCGCTTCCGGCCTTTTTGTTGGCGATAATCGTCCCGACGACGACGGATGGACCCCGAACGATGAAGACCGGCCAAGCGGTATTGCTGTCGATGGCGATCGTGGCGGCCGCTGCGGCGGCCCTGGGCGGGGTGGGCTACCTGGCCTATCGGCAACTCGACGACAACGTGGCGCAACCCAGCCGGGCGGGGCTTGAAGATGCCGCCGGCGAAGCGCGCAGCGCGGCCGGGCCGTCGGCAGGGGACAGCGGCAAGGGCGGCGGCTGCGCGATCCAGGACCCGGACGCGAGCGCCCGCGCGGTGCTGGCGCCGGTGGCCGCCGCGGTCCAGGCCAGCCAGCGGCCGGTGGCGCGGATCGAGCTGAGCGAACTGAAAACCGATGCGCCGCGATCGAGCAAGGTCGGCGGCCGCGCCTATTGGGCGGCCGGGCGCGACTATCCGCGCGATCCACAGGGCCGGCCGCTGTTCCTGCTGGCGCAGATCGATTTCGCCGAACTGCCGGCGATGCCGGGCTACCCGCGCCAGGGGCTGTTGCAGTTCTTCGTCGCCGCCGACGATTACTACGGCGCCGGTCTGGATCGCGCCCACGGCGAGGACCGCATGCAGGCGCTGACCGAGCCGCGCGGTTTCCGCGTCGTGTACTGGCCGCGCATCGACGCCGCCGCGGTCGCGCCGCCGGCCGAGGCGCTGAAGGGCGAGGGCCTGCCGTTCGATCCGGCCCGGCCGCGGCGGATCCGTTTCGTCGCCGACCACGAGACCATCGGCGGCAACGACGCCGGTTTCGAGCGCGTGCTGGGGCGCGAGGTCGACGGCCTGATCGCCGACTACCGCAAGCTCCATCCGGACGCCGACGCCGAGGAACTCGGCGACGACGTCGCCGCCTACCTGGAGCGCGCCGGGCACAAGCTCGGCGGCTACCCGGATTTCACCCAGTCCGACCCGCGCGCCGCCGGCGACCGGCGCGTGCTGCTGTTGCAACTCGACAGCGACGAGGCGCTGATGTGGGGCGATTCGGGCATCGCCAACTTCTTCATCGACCCCGACGACCTGGCCCGCGCCGACTTCAGCCGCGTCGCCTACCACTGGGACTGTTACTGAGTCCGCGATGGCGCAGCCCGCAACCGAATCAGCGCGTCTGCGCCGGTACCGCACCAGCGACCGCGCGGCCTGCCTGGCGTTGTTTTCCGGCAACGTGCCGGAGTATTTCGCCGAACTCGAACGCGCCGACTTCGTCGCCACTCTCGACGACATCGCCGACTACTGGGTGCTGGAAGCGCCCGGTGAGGGCGTGGTCGCCTGCGGCGGCTATGCGCCGGTCGAGCGGGAACCCCGCACGGCGGCGTTGTGCTGGGGCATGGTGCGGCGCGACCTGCACCGGCGCGGGCTGGGCGAACGCCTGCTGCGCGAACGCCTGCGACGCCTGGATCGCGATCCGGCCTATGCCCGGGTGTTGCTGGAAACCACCCAGCACAGCTGCGGCTTCTACGCCCGCTACGGCTTCGTCGCGGTGCGCGAGGTGCGCGACGGCTTCGCCCCGGGATTCGATCTGGTCGAGATGCGCCGCGCCACGCCGCACGCGGACCCAGCGCGGCGATAACGGCCGGAGGCGCGCCTCCGGCCGTCGATCCGGGCGGAGACCCCGCTCAGATCAGGGCAGCACGCAGCCGCAACGGCGATAGCAGTTGTAGTAGTCGACCCAGCAGCGGGTGCCGCCGCTGTTTTCGCAGTTGGTCAGCGCGGTTTCGCAACCCAGCCGGCAGGTGTTGTTGCAGGCGAACGCGCCGGCGCTGCTGGCGATGGTCATGCCGAAGGCGAACGCGCACACGGCGAGAAAACCGATCTTCTTCCTGATCATGCGAAATCCCTCTCTTCCGCCCGTCATTGGGCGGCGCCGTGATACGACGCCGGCTGCGGCCGATGCAAGCGGCCCGGTGCGCGCCTGCGGCTGCCGGCGGTCCGGCGGCCTGGCGAAAATCCGCGGCGGGAGGGCAAGGCCCAGGCTGCGCGGCGTGGCCGCGACGGCGCGGGAGCGCGCCGGGCGGCCAGTAAGGAGCCTGCGCCAAGCGTGCGTTCGGACGCGATTTTCGCTGCGTTGCAGCGCGTCGCTGCGCGGCTCAGTCGGGCCGCTTGAGCCAGTTCAACGCGCCCTCGGCGGCGTCGGTCTCGCCCAGGGTGCGGGCCAGCGCCGGCAGCGCCGCGGACAAGGTCGCGTCCAACTGCCAGGGCGCGTTGAGCAGCAACAGGCCGCTGCCGTTCATGCGCAGCGGCGAATCGTCGGCGCGCACCAGCAGTTCGACGGTCAGGATCGACTTGGCCGGCAACGCCGCGGCGCGGCGGTAGAACGGCTGCAGCGCGCGCCGGCGCTTGATCGGGTACCACAGCGCGTAACAGCCCTGCGGCCAGCGGGCCAGGCCCTCGCGCAGCGCCGCCAGGGCGGTGTCGAACTCGTCGAGCTGGGCTTCGTAGGGCGGGTCGATCAGGACCAGGCCGCGGTTGTAGCGGGCCGCGCCGATCTTCGGCGGCAGCAGCGCCTTCATCGCCGCATAGCCGTCGCGGGCGTGCACGGCCATGCGCGGGTCGGCGTGGAAATGCTGTTTGAGCTGGCCGGCTTCTTCCGGCTGCAGCTCGCAGGCGGCGATGCGGTCGTCTTCGCGCAGGGCGTGGGCCAGCAGCCAGGGCGACCCCGGGTAGGCGGCCGGGCCGTGCACGCTGCGGCAGGCCCGCACCGCGGCCAGGTAACGCGCGATCGCCGGCTGCTTCGGCGCCTCGGCGATCAGCCGCCCGATCCCGCCCTCGGCCTCGCCGGTGCGCTGGGCCGAATTGCCGTCCAGCGGATACAGCCCGCGCCCGGCGTGGGTGTCCAGCGCGAACACCGGCGCCGGCTTGACGGTCAGCGCGTCGCACAGGGCCAGCAGGGCGACGTGTTTGAGCACATCGGCGTGGTTGCCGGCGTGGAAGGCGTGGCGGTAGTTCATTGGGGGGCCGGGAATGGGGAATCGGGAATGGGGAATCGGAAAAGCGAAGCGCGGCTTGGCCGGGCCATTATGAGGCCATGAGGATCGGGCCGTTTTTCGCCTGAAGCGACATCCGCCGGCCCGGCGAGGCATCATGAGCGACGCCAGCGCTTTCCGATTCCCCATTCCCGATTCCCCATTCCCCGCCCCATGCGCATCCTCCTGGTAGAAGACGAATCCGCCATCGCCGACACCGTGCTGTACGCCCTGCGTGCGGAAGGCTACGAGGCGGTGCATTGCCTGACCGGGGGCGAGGCGCTGCGCGAGGCGGCGCGGGTGGCGTTCGACCTGGCGGTGCTGGACGTCGGCCTGCCCGACATCGGCGGCTTCGCCTTGTGCCGCGAGTTGCGCCGCGAGCGCGATCTGCCGGTGATCTTCCTGACCGCGCAGAACGCCGAGGCCGACCGCATCCTCGGCCTGGAGATCGGCGCCGACGATTACGTGACCAAGCCGTTCTCGCCGCGCGAGCTGGCGACCCGGGTGCGGGTGGTGCTGCGCCGGGTGCGGCCCGGCGGCGGCGAGGCGGCGCCGGCCGAGGACGGCTTCGTCCACGACCCCGAGGGCAAGCGGATCCGCTACCGCGGCCAGGCGCTGGACCTGACCCGCTACGAATACGGCCTGCTGGCGGCGTTGTTGCAGCGGCCGGGCGCGGTGCTGTCGCGCGCGCAGCTGATGGACCGGGTCTGGGGCGACGCGCTGGACAGCGGCGACCGCACCGTCGACACCCATATCAAGACCCTGCGCGCCAAGCTGCGCGAGGTCGCCGCCGACGCCGACCCGATCCGCACCCATCGCGGCCTGGGTTACTCGCTCGACAACGGTTGAGCCGGAGCCGGCGATGCGCATCGGCCTGCGGATCTTCCTCGGCTACTTCCTGATCGTCGCGGTCGCGGCCTTCCTGCTGGCGCGGGTGTTCGTGGCCGAGGTCAAGCCCGGCGTGCGCCAGGCGATGGAAGACACCCTGGTCGACACCGCCAACGTGCTGGCCGAGCTGGCCACCGACGATTTCCTCGCCGGGCGCATCGACCGCGGCGATTTCGCCAAGCGGGTGCGCTCGCTCGACGGCCGCGACGTCGGCGCGGCGATCTGGGGCTTCCGCAAGCCGGAAACCAGCTACCGCGTGTACGTGACCGATGCGCGCGGCATCGTCGTGTTCGACAGCAGCGGCGCCGCGGTCGGCCAGGACTATTCGCGCTGGAACGACGTCTACCTGACCTTGCGCGGGCGCTACGGCGCGCGCTCCAGCGCGGTCGATCCGGCGCGTCCGGACGACACCGTGATGCACGTGGCCGCGCCGATCCGCGACGAGCGCGGGCGGGTGATCGGTTCGCTGACCGTGGCCAAGCCGAACGCCGCGATCGCGCCGTTCATCGCCCGCAGCCAGGCGGTGGTGACGCGCTGGGGTTTCGTGCTGATGGGCGCGGCGCTGGCGGTCGGGGTGATCGTGTCGTGGTGGCTGTCGCGCCAGATCGGCCTGCTGCGGCGTTACGCGCAGGCGGTCACCGCCGGCAAGCGCGCCGATCCGCCGCACGCCGCCGGCGAGTTCGGCGAACTCGGCCAGGCCCTGGAGACCATGCGCGCGCGCCTGGAGGGCAAGCAGTACGTCGAACAGTACGTGCACACCCTGACCCACGAAATGAAAAGCCCGCTGGCGGCGATCCGCGGCAGCGCCGAACTGCTGGAATCGCCGCCCGGCGACGCGCCGATGCCCGACGCCGACCGCGCCCGCTTCGCCGGCAGCATCCGCCGCCAGGCCGAGCGCCTGGCGCAGATGATCGACAAGCTGCTGGCGCTGGCCGCGGTCGAGCATCGCCAGCGCCTGGAGCGGCCGGAGCCGGTGGCGTTGGCGGCGATCGCGCGCGAGGCCGCCGAGCAATGCGCGCAGCGGATCGAAAGCGCCGGCGCGCGTTTGCTGCTGGACCTGGACCCGAGCCTGCCGCCGGTGCGCGGCGACGCCTTCCTGTTGCGCCAGGCATTGATCAACCTGCTCGACAACGCCGCCGATTTCTCGCCGCCGGGCGGGGAGATCGCGCTGCGCCTGCAGGCGGTCGGCGAGGCGCAGCGGATCGAAGTCGGCGATCGCGGGCCGGGGGTGCCGGACTATGCCCTGGGGCGGGTGTTCGAGCGGTTCTATTCGCTGCCGCGGCCGGCCGGCGGCAGCCGCAGCAGCGGCCTGGGCCTGTGCTTCGTCGCCGAGGTGGCGTCGCTGCACGGCGGCGTGGCCGAGCTGCGCAACCGCGGCGACGGCGAGAGCGGGGCGATCGCCGGGATGTCGATCCCGGGGTAGCCGGAGCGCGGGCCGTGTAGGAGCGGCGCCCCACAGGGATTTTTTCCGGCTGTTTTGTCGCAGCTACCGGGCTTCGGACCGCGGCGTGGTAGTTCGCGGCTTCGGTGGTCGCGGCTTACGCCGCTCCTACAGAGGCGGTTACGCCGCTGCAGGGACGCCGGATCACAGGGCGCGGCGATCGATCGCGCGTCCGCCGACGGCGGCCCATACGTCGGGCGCGGGCTGCGGCCAGCGGCCGACCTGGGCGCGGGCGTACAGATAGCCTTGCTGCAGCACGATCCCCATCGCTTTGAGCTGGGCCGCGTCGGCCTGGGTTTCCACGCCCTCGGCGATCAGGGCGATGCCCAGTTGCGCGGCGATCGAGACCAGGCCGGCGACGATCACCTGGCGGGGACGGTCGGCGGCGATGCCGCGGACCAGGCCGATGTCGATCTTGAGCAGGTCCGGCGGGCAATCGGCGAGCAGCGCCAGGCCGGCATAGCCGGCGCCGAAGTCGTCGATCGCGGTGGCGTAGCCCCAATCGCGCAGCGACCGTTGCGCTCGGCTCCAGGCGTTGCGCGCGATCGGACAGGACTCGGGGAACTCGAACACGATGCGCTGGCCGTCCAGGCCCAGCGACTGCGCCTGGCGGTGCAGCTCGTGCAAGGCGATCGGGTCGCCGAGCATCGACGAACCGAGGTTGATCGACAGCCGCTGTCCGCCGGGCATGTGCGCGGCGGCGCGCAGGGCCGCGCGCGCCAGGCGCCGTTCCAGGTCGGCGCGCGCCGGCGCGTCCAGGCCGGCGAACAAGGCCGCGGCGCCGTCGCTGCCGGCGCGCCGCCCCAGCGCTTCGTAGGCGAACACCTCGCGCCGGGCGAGATCGACGATGGGCTGGAAGGCGATCGCGAACGCGCCCGAAACGGCGCAACGCCGGCTCGCGGACTGGGCCGAACGCGGCGGCAGGGGTACGGCGCTCATCGCGGCCGTACCGCCGGAATGTCGACCCGCGCGTTGCGCCGCACCGTCACCTCGATGCGGCGGCGGGCGAACTGTTCGCGCACCGACCACGGCAACGGCAGGTTGTCGGCGATCACCTCCAGGGTGTGTTCGCCGACCGAGACGCGCGGAAAGGAGAATTCGCCGTTGCTGTCGGTGCGCACCGCGTAGCGGCCGTCCAGGACCACGGTGACGGCGGCTGCGGCCTGTTCGGAGGCGGCGCGCACGCCGTCGTCGTTGTCGTCCAGGAACAGCGAGCCGGCGATGCCGCCGGTGGCCGCGCCCGGCGCGCCGCCGAGCACCGCCTGGCTGCGGCCGCGCTGGCGGTCGTAGCGCAGGCTGAGCAGCGCCGAGCGTTCGCGCGGCAAGGCCAGGAACGGCGATTCGATCGCCAGCGGGTCCAGCGCGAACGGCGAGCGCTGGCGGCCGCGGCTCTGGTACACGGCCAGGTTGAGCGACCAGCGCGGCGCGATGCGCCAGTCCAGGCCGAGGTTGAGGTCGGTGCCGCGCAGCGCGCTGGCGCCGTCGCCGTAGGTCCAGCGCGCGTTGCCGTCCAGGCTGACCCGCGAACCCAGGGCCAGGCCGCCGTAGAAGGCCAGGGTGGCGGTGCGGGTCGAACCGAGTTCGGCGTCGGCGATCTCGCCGTAGCCCAGCGACACCGACAGCCGCCGGCCGGCGCGCAAGGGCAGCGCCTGATCGAGGCTGGCCTGCCAGCTGCGGCCGGCGCCGGCGCCGTCGGCGTGGTCGAACTGCAGCCGGGTCTGGCCCCAGTCGCCGGCGCGGTCGGCGAACAACTGCACCGCATGCGCGTTGCCGTCGGCGTGGCGCAGGCTGAGGCTGGCGCCGTAGCCGATGCGGCTGCTGGTCTGGTAACGCGCGTAAGCGGTGGCGTACTGGCCGTCGAAGCCGTCGCCGCCGATCGAGCGGATGTCGTCGATGCCGGCGTTCCACTGCCAGCGTCCGTACTGGTAGCCGATGCGGTAGTAGCCGCCGCGCACGTCCTGATTGATCGGCAGCGCGCCCCAGGCCAGTCCCGGGTCGAGCGAGAACACGCCGTAGTTGTGGCGGTAGCGGCCGCGCCTGGCGCTGGCGTCGATCCAGGCGCCGGCGGCGTCGCGGCCGTCGCTGCGGCTGCCGAGCAGATTGAACTGGACGCTGTCGTTGGCCGAGTGCCAGGCGCCGGCCCAGTGCGCGGCCTGACTGTCGCCGGAAGCGAAGCCGATGTCGCCGCGGCCGTCGGCGACGATCCGGCCGCCGCTGCCGAGCAGCGCCAGCGACTGGCTCCAGGCCGCGCCGCTGCGCCACTGCACGCCGGCCGCGGCGACCCGGCCGTCGCCGGGGTCGAAGCCGATCATGCGCCGGCCGTCGTAGACGCCGGCGCGGCCGAACGCGGCGTAGGCGGTGGTGCCGCTGGCGTCCTGCCGCCACTGGGTGCTGGCGCCGGCCAGCGGCGCGGTCGGCAGGAAGAACCGGTACTGGTTGCGTTGCAGCTCCGGCGCGGGGGTGTTGAGCACGCCCAGGCCGTTGTCCAGGCGCCAGCCGCCGTCGAGGTAGAGGTTGCGCTGCCACAGCGTGGCCAGCCCGCCCCAGTCGCGGCCGTCGCCGTCTTCGCCGTGCAGGCGATCGCTGCGGAACAGGTTCGCGTCCAGCGACAGGCTGCCGTGGTCGGCGGTTTCCCAGAAGCCGCCGGCCGAGAGGCCGTGCTCGTCGTAGCTGCGCTCGCCGCGTTCGCTGCGCGCCAGGTGCAGCTCGACCCGCAGCGCGCGCGGCGGACCGTCGTCGGCGGGCGCTTCGTCCTCGTCCGGCGGCAACGGCGCCAGCGCCTGCGGCGCGATGATGCGGTCGCGGTACGCGCCCGGGTCGGGCGCGGTCTGCGCCATCGCGACCGGCGCGACGAACAGGGCGCCGGCGATGGACCAGGCCAGCCGGCGCAGCATCGGCCGGCTGACGCCAAGCCGGCTGACGCCAAGCAAGTCCACGCCAGGCCAATCCACGATGGGTGGGACTGGCCTCATCGGGCCAGCACGGCGTCGAGCTCGAGCCGCTGCTTGTCCCAGTCCAGGGCGCCCTTGAGCCGCAAGGGATAGGCCACCGGCGGCGCCGGCGTGGCCGGGTCGTCGCCCTGCGGCTGCAATGCGATCAGCCGCGTTTCGCCGGGCAGGATCGGCAGGTTGGACGGTGCGAAGGCGAGCTTGCGGCCCTGCGCGTCGGTGCCGTCGATCAGGCCTTCCAGGCGCGAATGGGCGTTGCCGGCGTTGTGCACTTCCAGCACCGGCAGATCGCGGCCGTCGATCCGCTCGACCCGGCTGGCGCGGGTCTGCAATCGCGCCGCGGCATCGCCGACGGCCAGGTAGACGATGATGCCGATCCGTCCCGACACCGGCAGCGCCACCGCGCCGCGCACGGTTTCCGGCTCGCCTTCCAGCAGGATCGCGAAGCGGCACTCGCCGGCCGGCGCGTCGGCCGGCACCGCGACCTCGAAGCGATAGCGCCGCTTGCCCTGCGCGCCGACCTCGATCTGCGCCGCTTCCAGGCCGACCCACGGCCGGCAGCTGCCCGGGGCGAGGGCTTCGTCGAAGATCGCCGCGCCCTGCGCGTCCAGGCGCCAGTCGGCGGTCTTGAGCGTGTAGCGCGCCGCGGCCGGCGACAGGTTGGAGATCTCGACCACGTTGCGGTAGGTGGTGCCGGGCTTGGCCGAGTCTTCGAAGCGCGGCGGCGAGACCAGGGCCGAAAAGCCCTGCGCGGCGGCGCAGACGGGCAGGAGCGCGAACAGCGCGGCGAGGGCGCGCAGGCGGGCGAGGCGCATCACGGGGTGTCCAGGTCGATTTCGAAGGAGAAATGCAGTTGTTCGGCGCGCGCCAGGCGCTGGCCGTCGGCTTGCAGGCTCAGGCGCACGGTGTCCTCGAGCAGGCCGGCCGGCAGCGGGCCGGCGTAGACCAGGGCGCGCTCGCCGGCGCGCAGCGCGCCCGGCAGCAGGCGGCCGCGAGTGGTCCACTCGGCCAGGATCGGACCGGACGGCGAAGCGGGCAGGGTCATGTAGACGCGGCCCTGGCGGCCCTGCCACGGCGACAGGTCCAGGCGCACCAGCACGGTCAAGGCGCCGGACACGGTCTGGCGCGCGTTGCGGCCGGGCACGGCGTCGTCCCAGCGCATCTGCACGTCGTTGTCGAGCACCTGGCTGGCGCTGTCGTCGACGCGGAAGGTCGCGGCCGGGGCCAGGCCGGCGCACAGCCACAGCAGCACGATCGCAAGCGCGCGGCTCATGGCGCGCTCAGGGTGTAGACCACCCGCCCGGTGTAGGTGCCGGCGGCGACCACCGCGTCGTTGCTGTAGCGGAAACGGTGACAGCTTTCGCGCCAGGTGTTGGCCGGGAAGCTGGCCAGGGTCTGCACGCCGCCGTTGAAGCTGCCGGCCGGGATCGGCTGGGCGTCGGTGTCGCCGTTGCCGCTGCTGGCCCAGGCGATCTGGGTGAAGGGAATGCTGTCGCCGCTGCCGTTGCCGAGATTGGCCGGCGAAGAGACGGTCAGGCTGGCCGAACCGGTGGTGGTCGAACGGCGGTAGAAGCCGCCGACGTAGACCTCGTTGGGCACGTTGCAGAAGGTGTAGCCGTCGTAATGGCTGGTGGTCTGGGTGCCGTCGCTGGTCATCAACTGATCGCTGCCGTTGCCGAGCTGGGCGGCCGGCACGGTCACCGAGACCTTGTTGAGCGTGCCGCCGGAACCCGGCGTGCCCCCGCCTTGGTAGGTGCCGGTGAATACGCCGTTGCCGACGCGCAGGTAGACCGCGCGCGTGCCGGGCGAGATGGTGACCACGAAAGCCTGGGCGGCGCCGAACCACAGCGCGGCCAGCGGCAACAGGGCCCAGCGGGACGTGCGGCTCTTGATCGGATTGATCTTGATCGCGCTGATCTTGATCGGGCTGATCTGGCGGATTGCGCGCAGCGACGGCGTCATGACGGCGGTTCCGGTGCGGAGGCGGAGACGTCCTCCCGCGGCGGACCGCGGGAGGCGGTGGCGTAGCGGGCGGCGCCAGGCGCCGCCGGCTCGCCGCTTACGGCATCGAAGCGGTGTAGGTGACGCGGCTGTTGTTGGCGTTGACGCCGCCGTACACGCCCGGGGCGACGACGTTGTTGTTGAGGTAGGTGTAGGTCCAACGCGCGCTGCGGTTGACCACCTTGCCGCTGGCCGGGGCGATGGTCAGCGGGGCCGAGGCGCCGTCGGTCAGCGTCGGCGCCGGCAGGGCGGCGGTGTCGCTGGCAGTGGCGATCTGGCTGTAGGAAATGGTGTCGCCGGCGGCGCCGTTGCTGAGCGCGCCCAGCGCGGTCGCGCCGAGGGTGATGTTGCCGTTGTTGCCGACCACCTTGGCGGTGACCTCGCCGTTGCCCAGGTCGCCGGAGGTCGCGGTCGCGGTCACGGCGGCGCCGTTGCCGACGTTGGCGGCCGGGACCGCGAAGGCGATCTGGTTGACCGTGGCGGTGGTGGTGTAGTCGGCGCCGCTGCCGACGCGCAGGAACAGGATCTTCGGAATCGTGATCTGGAAGTCGAGCTTGGCGGCGGCGGTCAGCGGGGTGGCGCTGCCGGTGCTGTACTGCGATTCGGCCTGGGCGAGCAGCGGCGCGCCGGCCAGCAGGGCGACGGCCAGAAGAGAGGTCGGAAGCTTGCGCATCATGCGGTGTCCAAAGGAGGTGGGCGGCCGGGGCTCCGGACGCTGAGGGCAGGCAAAAGCATGTTCCGTGCCAAGAAATGTGATCGATAGCTCATTGAAATTGTTAACAGCAAGTGATTTTTGCGTGAGAAGAAGTGAGTCAGAAGCTGACCCCAGGCGTCGGTTTGCGTCTTTTCGGGCCAGGATCGGCACGTCCGCAGGCCCTTAGCGGTCAGAAAACCGGGCGATAACGGCCTGTACGCCGAAGATCGCGTCGTTTCCCAATTCAGATTTATGAAGGCGGCGGAGGCGGCCGACCGCTGCGCCGCGGCGCCGGACGGGTAGCGAAAGCAGGGCCGAAACCTGGCGTCCGTGCCGGGGCGGTGGTCCGGCCGCGCATCGCGTCGCGTGCGTGCTTCACCGCTGCTTCACTGCCGCCACACCGCCGGGCCATCGCCTCTACGCACGGGCTGCGCAAGCTGCGCTCCGAGTTCGTAACCAGGAGCAAGACCATGCGGGTGTGGCTGAAGATGTTGTTGGTGCTGGGGATGACCCTGGCGATCCTGATTCCGCTGCTGATGATCGGCGGGATCATCGACGAGCGGCAGGGCTATCGCGCCGAGGCGGTGAACAAGATCGCGCGCAGCTACGCCGGCGCGCAGGCGTTTTCCGGGCCGGTGCTGGTGGTGCCGTACGAGGACACCTGGATCGAGCAGCAGAAGGACCTCGACGGCGCGATCAAGCAGGTGCGCCGCCGCGAGCTCGGTCACTGGACCTTCTTCCCCAACAAGCTCGACGTCGACGGCGAACTGCTGCCGCGGGTGCGCCAGCTCGGCCTGCACAAGGTGCGGGTATACGACTGGGCCGGCAGCGCGCGCGCCGACTTCAGCGCGACGATTCCGGCCGAGCCGGCGGCCGACCCGGTCCGCAACGGCCGGGTGCGCAGCATCGGCCGGCCGTGGATCAGCTACGCCTTCACCGACGTGCGCGGCCTGCGCGCGCCGAAGCTGCGCTTGAACGGGGTCGAGGCGGCGATCGAGGACGGCCTGGGCGCGCGCGACGGCGGCGGCATCCATGCCCGCCTGGCGATCCCGGCGCCGGGCGCCCAGTTGCGCCTGAACACCGAGCTGAGCTTCGTCCTCGGCGGCACCGAATCGCTGGCCCTGGTGCCGCTGGGCAAGAACAACCGCTTCGCCCTGCATTCCAAGTGGCCGCACCCCAACTACGGCGGCAGCTTCCCGCCCAGCTCGGACGACATCGGCAAGGACGGCTTCCGCGCCGAATGGCAAGTGGCTTCGGTGGCGACCAACGCCCAGCGCCAGTACCTGGCCGGCACCGTGCTGCCGGCCGTGCACCTGGCCCGCGACGAGGCGGCCAACGAGCCCGGCGGCGAGATCAACGCGGTGCAGGTGACGCTGAAGGACCCGGTCAACGTCTACAGCCAGGCCGATCGCGCGACCAAGTACGGCCTGCTGTTCGTGCTGCTGACCTTCGTCGGCTTCTTCATGTTCGAACTGATCAAGCAACTGCGCATCCACCCGATCCAGTACGGCCTGGTCGGCCTGGCGCTGGCGATCTTCTTCCTGTTGCTGGTCAGCCTCAGCGAGCACATCGCCTTCGGCCAGGCCTATCTGGCGGCGAGCGCGGCCTGCATCGGCCTGCTGGTGTTCTACCTGAGCGCGGTGCTGCGCAGCCTGGTGCGCGCGCTGGGCTTCGGCGCCATGCTGACCACGCTGTACGGCGCCCTGTACGGGCTGCTGGTGTCGGAGGACAACGCCCTGGTGCTCGGCGCCGGCCTGCTGTTCCTGATCCTGGCCACGATCATGGCGGTGACCCGCAAGGTCGACTGGTATCAGCTCGGCGGCGGCCTGCCGCGGCGCGCGCCGGTGCCGGACCCGCCGGTCGGCCCGGCCTGAGCCCCCGCGCTGCGCCCGGAGGCCCCGGGCGCAGCGCAACGGCGGTTGCGCAAACCTTGATACAGAAAAAATCGCGCCAGGGACGGCGCAGCGCACCGGCGCTGACTAAGATGGAGCGATGAAAAAGCCGATGCCCGTAATCCGCAGTTTCGCTGGAGTGGAAATCGCCCCGCATCTGCCGGCATTGGCCGAACTGCGCATGCGGGTGTTCCGCGAATGGCCGTATCTGTACGACGGCGACGCGCAGTACGAGGAGCGGTACCTGCGCACCTATCGCGACTCCTGGCGCAGCGTGGTGGTGCTGGCCTTCGACGGCGGCCGGGTGGTCGGCGCCTCGACCGGGCTGCCGCTGAGCGACGAGACCGACGAGATCCGCGCCGCCTTCGACGGCCACCTGGTCCAGGTCGAGCACGTGTTCTACTGCGGCGAATCGGTGCTGCTGCCGGAGTATCGCGGGCTCGGCGTCGGCCACCGTTTCTTCGATCTGCGCGAGGCGCACGCGCGCGCGCTAGGCGACCTGCGCTGGACCACGTTCTGCTCGGTCGAGCGCGACCCCGACGACCCGCGCCGGCCGGCGTTCCATCGCGGCAACGAGGTCTTCTGGCGCAAGCGCGGCTATACCCATCGTCCCGAACTGCGCGCCCACCTGAGCTGGAGCGAGATCGGCTGCGGCGAACAGCCGCATACCCTGAGTTTCTGGCTGCGGCCGTTGGAGCGAGCGCGATGAGAGTGGCGGTGGCCAAGTACCGGATCGGCGCGCCGCGCGATTTCGCCGAGTTCGCCGACAAGCAGGCGCAGTGGCTGGCCGAGGCGCGCGCCGGCGGCGCGCAGGTGGCGGTGTTGCCGGAGTATCTGTCGCTGGAGCTGGGCGCGACCTTCGGCGCGGCGACCCAGGGCGATCTGCACGCTTCGCTGGTCGCCACCCAGGCCTATCACGGCGCCTGGCTGGAACTGTTCGGCCTGCTCGCGCGCGAACTGCGCCTGCACGTGGTCGCCGGCAGTTTTCTGTTCGATCCCGGGCACGGCCGTTATCGCAATCGCAGCTACGCCTTCGCGCCCGACGGCGGGCGGGTGTGGCAGGACAAGCTGCAGCTGACCGGGTTCGAAAAGCGCGCCGGGGTGATCGAGGCCGGCAACGAATTGAGCGCCTTCGCCCTGGGCGCGGCGCGCGCGGGCATCGCGATCTGCTACGACATCGAGTTCCCGCTGCCGGTGCGCGCGCAATGCGAGGCCGGCGCGCGGCTGCTGCTGGCGCCGAGCTGCACCGACACCGACGCCGGCGCGACCCGGGTGCGGGTCGGCTGCCTGGCGCGGGCGCTGGAGAACCGCTGCTTCGTCGCCCAGGCGGTCACCGCGGGCGACGCGGCCTGGAGCCCGGCGCTGGACGTCAACACCGGCGAGGCCGCGGTGTACGCGCCGATGGACGTGGGCCTGCCGGCCGACGGCGTGCTGGCGCAGACCCGCGGCGGACAACGCTGGGCCTATGCCGACCTGGACTTCGCCGCGCTCGAGGCCAGCCGCGCGCAGGCGCAGGTCGCCAACGACCGCGACTGGCCCGGCCAGCACGCCCCGGCGATCGCGCGGGCGAGGTTGCAGGGCTGGGAGCCGCGGGGCTGATCCACGGTCGTCGCGCAACCCGCGCGCCTGTAGGAGCGGCGTCCCACGGGGATTTGCTCCGGTCATGAGCCGCCCATCGAAATGACGTGCGCAAGCGCGGCCGCAAGAAGCCTGCATGCACGAGGCTGTTCAAGCCAGCGCCTAGTGTTCGAATCGCTTCGGCAGCGGACGTGGTATGGCCTCGCTTCGGTTGTCGCGGCTGACGCCGCTCCTACAGGGGCAGGCCGACGGCGCCGCGAGATCGGAGCAGGGCGGTCGCGGCTTGTGACCGGAGGAAATCCCGTGGGACGCCGCTCCTACCCCGGCTGCGCGCTCCCCCCGAGGCAGCATCGCCTTTCCCCCCTTTGCAAAAGGGGGCAGGGGGGATTTGCTCTTCCCGATTCCCGATTCCCGATTCCCGATTCCCGATTCCCGATTCCCGATTCCCGATTCCCGGCCTCACCACAACGACACGCCGGGCACCAGCCACAACGACAGCCCGGCCAGCGCGCTGCCGATCGCGGTCGCGGCGAGCACGTCGCTGGGGTAATGCAGGCCCAGCACCACGCGCGAGGCGGCGACGCTGGCGGTGAACGGGATCAGCAACCAGGCCAGGATCGGGTAGTGGGCCATCGCGACCAGGCTGAAGGCGACGGCATGCAGGGTGTGGCCGGAGGGAAAGCTGAACTCGTCCAGCGGCGCGACCCAGGCGTGGATGCGCTGGTCGGAGGCGAACGGACGCGGACGCCGGGTCCAGCGCTTGAGCAGTTTGTACAGCGCCAGCGCGATCACCCCGGTCGCGGCCAGGTGCAGCGAGGCGCGCAGGCCGTCGTAACCGTCGGCGACGATCAGGCCGGCCATCAGCGAGTACCAGAACACGCCGTCGCCGAGCCGGCTGATCGCGGCGAAGTAGGCGCGCGAACCGTTGCGTTCGCCGAGCCGGTTGGCGCGCAGGCACCAGCCGGATTCGCCGTCGCTGAGGCGTTTGCGCAAGGGCATGCGGTTCATGCGACCTCCTGGGGCGGTTTGCCGGGAGCGGTGGGGGGAGCGACGGTTTCGGCCGCGGGCCGAGCGGCGGTTTCGGCGCCGTCGTCGCTGCGGCGCGGGCGCCCGGGCGTGTTGCGTTCGGCCAGGCCGCGCAGCAGGGCATCGAAGTCGGCCGCGACCTGTTCCGGGCGCAGGCCGGCGATTGCTTCGCGGCCGGCGCGCGCCATCGCCGCGCGCAGCGCGTCGTCGCCGCCGATCCGCACCGCCGCGGCGACGAAGCCGGCGTCGTCGCCGTCGGCGATCGCCGCGCCGTCGACGCCGTCGCGCAGGTGTTCGTGGGCGGCGCCGTAGTCGAAGGCCACCGTCGGCACCCCGCTGGCCATCGCTTCCAGGGTGACGTTGCCGAAGGTCTCGCTGTGGCTGGGGAACAGGAACAGGTCGCCGCTGGCGAAATGGCTGGCCAGGGCGGGGCCGCGCTGCAGGCCGCAGAAGATGAAGTCCGGGTTGTCGCGCTGCAGCTTCTCGCGCGAAGGCCCGTCGCCGACCCAGACGAAGCGCGCCTGCGGCCGTTGCGCCTGTAGCGAGCGGAACGCGCGCACCGCCAGGTCGAGATTCTTCTCCGGGGCGACCCGGCCGACGTAGATCGCCGCCAAGCCGTCCTCGCCCAGGCCCCAGTCGCGGCGCAGCGCGGCGCTGCGTCGGTGCGGGGCGAACAGCGCGGTATCGACCGCGCGCGGCAGCCGCACCACGTCTTCGAAGCGGCGCGCGCGCAGGAACTCGACCAGCTCGCGGGTCGGCACCAGGGTCGCGTCGGCGCCGTTATGGAAGCGGCGCATCCAGTCCAGGGCGACGCCACCGAGCCAGGGCGCGCCGTAGTCGCGCATGTACTCGTCGAAGCGGGTGTGGAAGCCGGTCGCGGCGGGGATGCCGAGCCGGCGCGCGGCGCGCAGCGCCGACCAGCCCAGCGGGCCTTCGGTGGCGACGTAGATCGCGTCCGGACGCTGCCGGGTCCAGGCCGCGCGCAGGCGGCCGGCGCAGGGCAGGCCGAAGCGCAGCCCCGGATAACGCGGCAGCGGCAGGCCGCGCACCAGCAACTCCTGCCCCGGGCCCCGGGCTGGGTCGCCGGCCTGGCGCGGCCGCACCAGCTCGACCGCGTGACCGCGCTCGCGCAGACCCTGTTCCAAACCCTGGACGGTCAGGGCGACGCCGTTGATCTCCGGCGGATAGGTCTCGGTGACGATCGCGTAGCGCATGCGCGGCTCCCGGTTTGGGCAAGCCTGGGCGCGCGGCATGTCCCGGCGATGGCGCCGGCATGACCGTGGCATGACGCGGGCCGGGGCCGACTTCGAGACCGTGACGCAAAGCGCATTTGCCCGCCGCGGAACGGGTCGGGCCCGGGCCGTCAATGCCGGCACACTGGGGTCACGTTCCGGAGTGTTAACAACCCGATCCCTACAATCGCCCGATTCATTGGATCCGGATCCCCCGCCGGTGCACCGACGCGAGCTACTCAAAACCGGGCTGTCGTTGCCTTGGCTGGGCCTGGGCGCGGCCTCGCCGTGGGCGGCGCTGGCCGCGGCCGGGCCGGCGCGCCCGTTCGGCCCGGACACGGTGCCTGCGCTGGCGCGCGCGCTGGCCGCGAAACCCTACCGCGCCGGCGACAGCGAGCTGCCGCCGGCGCTGGCCGCGATCCCCTACGACCGCTACCGCGACATCCGTTTCGACCCGGCGCAGGCGCTGTGGAAGGCCGAGCGGCTGCCGTTCCAGCTGCAGTGCTTCCACCGCGGCTTCCTGTTCAAGCAGCGGGTCGACGTGCACCTGGTCGAAGCCGGGCAGGCCACGCCGCTGGTGTACCGGCCGCAGATGTTCAGCTTCGGCGCCGCGCCCAAGCCGCAGCAGGACGACCTGGGCTTCGCCGGTTTCCGCATCCACGGCCCGATCAACCGCGCCGACTACTACGACGAAGTCGCCGCCTTCCTCGGCGCCAGCTATTTCCGCGCGGTCGCCAAGGACCTGCTGTACGGCCTGTCGGCGCGCGGCCTGGCGCTGAACACCGGCGCCGGCCAGGACGAGGAGTTCCCGGCGTTCACCGGTTTCTGGATCGAACGGCCGGCGCGGCGCGCGCGCAGCATCGTGGTCCACGCCTTGCTCGACAGCCCCAGCGTGGCGGGGGCGATGCGGTTTTCGATCACCCCCGGCACCGAGACCGTGTTCGACACGCAGTTGCGGTTGTACCCGCGCGTGGCCCTGCAGCGGGTCGGCATCGCGCCGTTGACCAGCATGTACCACTTCGACGCGGCCAACCGGGTCGGCATCGACGACTTCCGTCCTTCGGTGCACGACTCCGACGGCTTGGCGTTGTACAACGGCGCCGGCGAGCAGATCTGGCGCCCGCTGCACAATCCGCGCGCATTGCAGGAAAGCGCGTTCCAGGACCGACGCCCGCGCGGTTTCGGCCTGATGCAGCGCAAGCGCGCCTTCGCCGACTACGCCGATGCCGAGGCGCATTACGAGCGCCGGCCCAGCCTGTGGGTGGAGCCGCTCGGCGATTGGGGCGAGGGCGCGGTGCACCTGATCGAGATTCCGACCGGCGACGAATACCACGACAACATCGTCGCCTTCTGGCGCCCGCGCGCGGCGCTGGCGGCCGGCCGCGAACACCGTTACGACTACCGCCTGCACTGGTGCGCGCGCCACGCCTGGAAGCCGGAGCTGGCGAGCGTCGCCGGCACCCGCATCGGCGCCGGCCGCGACGGCGCGCGGCGGGTGGTGATCGACCTGGAGGGCGGCCGCCTGGCCGCGCTCGGCCGCGACGCGCGCTTGCGCGCGTCGGTGTGGGCCTCGGCCGGCCGCGTCGTCGACGCGGTCGCGCACGCCAACGCCGGCACCGGCGGCTGGCGCATGGCCTTCGAATTGCAACCGCAGGACGCGCGCGCGATCGAATTGCGCGCCGTGCTCGAAGACGAGCGCGGTCCTGTTTCCGAAACCTGGCTTTATCGTTGGACCGCATGAATCCCACCGTCGCTCCGTTGCACCGTCCCAGTTCCGTGCCGTTCGAGGCCTTGCCGCCGGAGTCGCCGTTGGCGATGCCCGTGCAGACGCTGTCCGCCGGCGCGCTGTCGCGGGCGCCGCTGCCGACCGTGCCCAGCGCGATGGCCTGGCGCCGCCTGTACGTGATCGGCGGCGCCGCGCTGCTGACCCTGGTCGCGGCCTATCAGATCCTGCGCGTGCTCTACGTCGGCGGGCTGAATCTGCTCGAAGGCGTGCTGTTGCTGCTGTTCGTGTTCCTGTTCGCCTGGATCGCGCTGGCCTTCACCAGCGCCTTGGCCGGTTTCGCCCTGATCCTGTCGCGGCGGCGTTGGCGGCTGGGCCTGAAGCAGGACGGCGAACTGCCCGCGCTGGGCGAACGCACCGCCTTGCTGGCGCCGACCTACAACGAGGACCCCGAGCGGCTGATGGCCGGCCTGCAGGCGATCTACGAATCGGTCGCCGCCACCGGCCAGCTCGACCGCTTCGACTTCTTCATCCTCAGCGACACCACCAAGGAACCGATCCGCCAGGCCGAGATCCGCGCGTTCCAGGCGCTGCGCGAGCGCACCGGCGGCCAGGCGCGGATCTTCTATCGCCGGCGCAAGAACAACGCCGAGCGCAAGGCCGGCAACATCGCCGAGTGGGTGCGCCGCTTCGGCGCGGCCTATCCGCACATGCTGATCCTCGACGCCGACAGCCTGATGACCGGCGAGGTCATCGTGAAGCTGTCCGGAGCGATGGAGCGGCATCCGGACGTGGCCCTGATCCAGACCCTGCCGATGATCGTCAACGGCCAGACCCTGTTCGCGCGCATGCAGCAGTTCGCCGGCCGCGTGTACGGCCCGGTGATCGCCTACGGCATCGCCTGGTGGCACGGCGCGGAAAGCAATTACTGGGGCCACAACGCGATCATCCGCACCCGCGCCTTCGCCGATCACGCCGGCCTGCCCGAACTGCGCGGCCGGCGCCCGTTCGGCGGCACTGTGCTCAGCCACGATTTCGTCGAGGCCGCGTTGATGCGCCGCGGCGGCTGGGCCCTGCACATGGTGCCGGGCCTGGTCGGCAGCTACGAGGAAGGTCCGCCGTCGCTGACCGACATGCTGGTGCGCGACCGGCGCTGGTGCCAGGGCAATCTGCAGCACACCGCGGTGCTGCCGGCGCGCGGCCTGCACTGGATCAATCGCCTGCACCTGCTGATCGGCATCGGCCATTACTTCACCGCGCCGATGTGGGCGATGCTGATGCTGATCGGCCTGGCGATTCCGCTCGACCACGCCGGTTTCTTCAACTGGGACAGCGTGCGCTTGCCGGGCTTCTCGCCCAGCGCCTACTGGCGCGACCAGGACCCGGACCGGGTGCTGTGGGTGTTCGTGGCGACCATGGCGGTGCTGCTGGCGCCGAAGTTCATGGCCTACCTGGCCCTGCTGACCGATCCGGAAACCCGGCGCGGCTGCGGCGGCGCGGTGCGCGCCTTCGTCAGCATGATCTTCGAGACCCTGCTGGCGGCGCTGATGGCGCCGATCACCATGTACGTGCAGTCGCGCGGCGTGGCCGAAGTGCTGGCCGGCAAGGACTCGGGCTGGGAGTCGCAGCGCCGCGACGACGGCAGCCTGCCGCTGTCGGGGCTGATCCGCAGCTACGGCGGGCTGAGCCTGCTCGGCTTGTTGATCGGCTCGATGGCTTATGTGATTTCGCCGCCGCTGGCGGCGTGGATGTCGCCGGTGATCCTGGGCCTGGTCGTGTCGATCCCGGTGGTCGCGTTCACTTCTTCGCGCGCGCCGGGGCTGTTCCTGCGCAAGCTCGGGATCTTCCGCATCCCGGAGGAAATCGCCCCGCCGCCGGTGCTGGTGCGGGCGCGGCAGTTGCGCATCGAGGCGGCCCAGCGTTCCTCAGCCTGAGTCACGGATCGGCCGCGGCCCGGGCGGCCGCGGGCGTTTGCGCGGTGCGGCGAGGGGCTATGCTCGGCGCATGGACCAGACCCGCGACGCTCCCGATCCCGCGCTGAGCCACGTCGTCGGCGCGACCGCGCCAGCGCTGCTGGACGAAACCATCGGCGCGATGCTCGCCCGCATCGCCGCCGCCTGGCCCAAGCGCGAAGCGCTGGTGGTGCCGCCGCAGCACCTGCGCCTGAGCTGGCGCGCGTTCGACGCCGCGACGACCCGGCTCGCCGCCGGCCTGCTCAGGCTCGGCCTGGCGCCCGGCGACCGGATCGGGGTGTGGTCGCTCAACCGCGCCGAATGGGTATTGCTGCAGTTCGCCAGCGCGCGCGCCGGGCTGATCCTGGTCAACATCAATCCGGCGTATCGCACTCACGAGCTGGAATACGCCTTGAACCTGGTCGGCTGCCGCGCGCTGGTGATCGTGCCTTCGTTCAAGAGCTCGAACTACCTGGACATGCTGCGCGAACTGGCGCCGGAGCTCGGCCGCCACCCGCCCGGCCTGCTGCGCGCGCGGCGCCTGCCGGACTTGCGCCACGTACTGATCATGGGTGCGGGCGAGCCGCCGCCGGGCGCGCACGCCTTCGATGCGGTCGCCGCCTGCGACGACCCGGCCGCGCACGCGTTGCTGCGCAGCCTGAGCGAGCAGCTGTCGCCGGACGACCCGATCAACATCCAGTTCACCTCCGGCACCACCGGCGCGCCCAAGGGCGCGACCCTGACCCACCGCAACATCGTCAACAACGGCTTCTTCGTCGGGCAGGCGATGCGGCTGAGCGAGCGCGACCGGCTGTGCATCCCGGTGCCGTTCTATCACTGCTTCGGCATGGTCCTGGGCAATATGGCCTGCGCCACCCACGGCGCCTGCATGGTGATTCCGGGCGAAGGCTTCGATCCCCTGATCACCCTGCAGACGGTCGCCGCCGAGCATTGCACCGGCCTGCACGGCGTGCCGACCATGTTCATCGCCCAGCTGCAGCACCCGCGTTTCGCCGAGTTCGACCTGAGCAGCCTGCGCACCGGCATCATGGCCGGCGCCAACTGCCCGATCGAGGTGATGAAGCAGGTGGTCGGGCGCATGCACATGGAGCAGGTGACCATCGCCTACGGCATGACCGAGACCAGCCCGGTCAGCTTCCAGACCGTGCCCGACGACCCGCTGCAGCGGCGCGTGGACTCGGTCGGCCGGGTCCACCCGCATGTGGAAGTGCGGATCGTCGACGAGCGCGGCGCCACTGTGCCGCGCGGCCAGGTCGGCGAGCTGCTGACCCGCGGTTACTCGGTGATGCAGGGCTATTGGGGCGATCCGCGCCGCACCGCCGAGGCGGTCGACGGCGAGGGCTGGATGCATACCGGCGACCAGGCCACGATCGACGCCGACGGCTATTGCCGCATCGTCGGCCGGCTCAAGGACATGCTGATCCGGGGCGGCGAGAACGTGTATCCGCGCGAAGTCGAGGAATTCCTCTACACCCATCCGGCGATCGCCGATGTGCAGGTGTTCGGCGTGCCCGACGAGAAGTTCGGCGAGGAAGTCTGCGCCTGGGTCCGCCTGGCCGAAGGCGCCGCGCTCGATGCCGAAGCCCTGCGCGGCTTCTGCCAGGGGCGCATCGCCCACTACAAGATTCCGCGCTACGTCGAATTCGTCGACGCTTTGCCGATGACGATCAGCGGCAAGCCGCAGAAGTACCTGATGCGCGAGCGGATGGTCGAGCTGTTGGCGCGGCGCCCCGGCGCGGGCTGAGCCGGGCGCAGGCGCGCCTCGCCGCGGACCGGTCGGCTTACGACGCCAGCAGCTTCAGCGCGATCCCCAACCCGGCCATGTCCTGCGGTTCGCCCTCCAGGTCGGCGCGGATCAGCGGCCGCGACTCCAGCCAGCGCCTGGACACGGTCAGGGTCAGGGTGCCGCCGTCGGCGTGAGCGTCGAGCTGCGGGATCGGATCGGACTCGTGGGCGCGGTGCAGCAGCACCGCCAGGCGCAGCAGAGCCGAGCTGCGCCGGACCGCGGCGAGCAGGCGGTCGGGCAGGGCCTCGAAGGCGGACTTGGGAATGCCGCGGCGGTGGGTGCGCACTAGCGCGGCGAGGAATTGCTGCTGCTGGCGCGAGAAGCCGGAGATGTCCGAATTCTCGATCACGTAGGAGCTGTGCACGTGGTACTGGCTGTGGGCGATGGCCAGGCCGAGCTCGTGCAGGCGCGCGGCGCGCTGCAGCATCAGCCGGTCGTCGGCGTCCAGGCTCCAGCCCTTGGCGACCTGGTCGAACAGTCGCATCAGGGTCGCCTCGACCCGCGCCGACTGCTGCTCGTCGATGCCGTAGCGCTTGACCAGGGCCGCGACCGCCGCGTCGCGCGGATCGTCGGCGCCGCCGCGGCCGAGCATGTCGTACAGCACGCCCTCGCGCATCGCCGCCTTGCTGACCGCCATGCGCTGCAGGCCGAGCACGTTGAACGCGGCCTCCAGGATCAGGATGCCGCCGGCGATGATCGGCCGGCGGTCGGCCGACAGGCCGGGCAGGTCGATGGCCTCGATGCGCTCGGCCTGGAGCAGGCGCTCGCGCAGCTGCGGCAGGGCTTCGGCGGTGACCGCGCCCTTGGTCAGCTTCATCGCCGCGCAGATCTCGCCGATCGCCTTGTTGGTGCCGGACGAGCCCAGCGCCTCGTGCCAGCCCAGCGCGCGGTAGGTGCCGGCGAACTGCTGGAACTCGGCCGAGACTTCGTTCAGCGCGTCGCGCCATTTCTTCTTCGACAGCTTGCCGTTTTCGAAGAAGCGGCGGGTGCTGGCGACGCAGCCGACCTGCAGGCTCTCGCGCTCGATCGCCTCGAAGCCGCTGCCGACGATGCATTCGGTGGAGCCGCCGCCGATGTCGATCACCAGCCGGCGCTCGCCGGGCTTGGACGGCTGAGCGTGGGCCACGCCGAGGTAGATCAGGCGCGCCTCTTCGCGGCCGGAAACGACTTCGATGGCGTGGCCCAGGGCCGATTCGGCAGGCATCAGGAAGGCCTGCGGCGCGGCCAGGCGGCGCACGGTATTGGTCGCGATCGCGCGCACCCGCTGCGGCGGCACGTCGCGGATGCGCTGGCCGAAGCGCGACAGGCAATCCAGCGCGCGCTGGCGCACTTCCGGCGCCAGGCCGCCCTTGCGGTCCAGGCCTTCGGCCAGGCGCACGGTCTCGCGCAGGCGGTCGACGGTGCGCAACTGGCCCAGCACGTAACGCGCGACCACCATGTGGAAACTGTTCGACCCCAGGTCGACGGCGGCGAGCAGGTCGCCGTCCTGGAGCGGCAGGCGGGTGGTCGGGAACAGGTTATTCATGGCGCGGAATTTTCGACTATCCGCACAGTTTGGCCAACAGGGTGGCCTGGGCCGAGTGCGGCATCGCGCCGTCCTCGGGCGCCACCCGCTGGTAGCGCCCGTCGGCGCCGAGCTGCCAGGCGTTGAGGTTGTCGTTCAAGTAATTGGCCAGCGCCTCCTCATAGACCCGCGCGCGCAGGTCCGAATCCAGGATCGGAAAACCGGTTTCGACCCGGCGCAGCAGGTTGCGCTCCAGCCAGTCGGCGCTGGAGCAGAACAGGTCCGGGGCGCCGTCGTTGGCGAACCAGTAGACCCGGTGGTGTTCGAGGAAGCGGCCGACGATCGAGCGCACCCGGATGTTGTCGGACACGCCTTCCACGCCCGGGCGCAGGGTGCAGGCGCCGCGCACGATCAAGTCGATCTGGACCCCGGCCTGCGAGGCCTGGTACAGGGCGCGGATCACCTGCGGCTCGTTCAAGGCGTTCATCTTGGCCACGATCCGCGCCGGCTTGCCGGCGCGGGCGTGCTTGGTCTCGCGATCGATCCGCTTGAGCACCCCTGCGTGCAGGGTGAACGGCGATTGCAGCAGGCACTTGAGCTTCAGCGACGGCGCCAGGCCGGACAGCTGCTGGAAGATCAGGTGCACGTCGTTGCCGATGTCCGGGTCGGCGGTGATCAGGCCGAAGTCGGTGTAGGCGCGCGCGGTGCCGCTGTGGTAGTTGCCGGTGCCCAGGTGCACGTAGCGTTTGAGCTTGCGGCCCTCGCGGCGCACGATCAGCAGCATCTTGGCGTGGGTCTTGTAGCCGACCACGCCGTACACCACCTGCACCCCGGCCTCCTGCAGCCGGTCGGCTAGGCCCAGGTTGGCCTCCTCGTCGAAGCGCGCGCGCAGTTCGACCACCACGGTGACGTCCTTGCCGTTGCGCGCGGCCTGGACCAGCTGCTCGACGATCGGCGAATCCTTGCCGGCGCGGTACAGGGTCTGCTTGATCGCCAGCACGTTCGGGTCTTCGGCGGCCTGGCGGATCAGCTCCAGCACCGGCGCGAACGAATCGAAGGGGTGGTGCAGCAGCAGGTCGCCGTCGGCGACGGTATCGAAAATGCTGTCGATGCCGGCCGGCACGCGCTGCTGGTAGGAGGGGAACTTCAGCTCCGGGCGCTGCACCAGATCGTAGACCTGGATCACCCGGTTGAGGTTGACCGGGCCGTTGATGCGGTAGACCGCGTTCTCGGGCAGGTCGAAGTTCTCCAGCAGGGTGCGCACGATCGGCTTGGGGCACTGCTCGGCGATCTCCAGCCGCACCGCGCGCAGGTAGCCGCGGCCGATCAGCTCGTCGCGCAGGGCCAGGGCGATGTTGTCGACCTCTTCCTCGTCGACCAGCAGCTCGGAGTTGCGGGTGACCCGGAACTGGTAGGCGCCCTTGACCTCCATGCCCGGGAACAGCTCGTCGACGAAGGTCGACAGCACCGAGGACAGGAATACGAAGTCGTGCTTGCCGCCGGACACGTTCTCTGGCAGCTGGATGATCCGCGGCAGCGAGCGCGGCGCGCGCACGATGGCCAGGTTGCCGGCGCGGCCGAACGCGTCCTTGCCCTTGAGCACGACGACGATGTTGAGCGACTTGTTGAGGATCTTCGGGAACGGATGCGCCGGGTCCAGCCCCAGCGGCGACAGCACCGGCATGATCTCGTCGCGGAAATAGGCGCGCAGCCAGCGGGTCTGGCGCGCGTTCCAGGAATTGCGGCCGAGCACGCGCACGCCGGCGTCCGACAGCGCCGGGCGCAGCACCTCGTTCCAGCATTCGTACTGGGCCTTGACCAGCTCGGCGGCGCGCTCGTGGATGTGCGAGAGCACGGTCTGCGGCGCCAGCCCGTCCGGGCCCGGCGCCAGGCCGAGGTCCTGGGCGTGGCGCAGGGTGCCGGCGCGGATCTCGAAGAACTCGTCGAGATTGGTGCAGGAGATGCACAGGTACTTCAGCCGCTCCAGCAGCGGCACCTGCGGGTCCTGGGCCTGGGCCAGGACGCGGAAGTTGAAGTCCAGCTGCGACAGCTCGCGGTTGAAGTACAGCGCGCTGTCGCGCAGCGGGTCGGTGTCCAGCGGTGTTTCCGTCATCGCGTTCATGGCGCTACAGCGGCGGTCCTAGGGCAGTGCTTCGGGAAGAGTATCGGAATAGCCGTCGTAGGCGTCGCGACGGCGCAGCCGGTCGGCGCCGAAATGGCAGGCGAAGGTGCTGCCGCGGCCGACTTCGCTGGCGATTTCCAGCCGCGCCTGGTGCAGGTTCAGCACGTGCTTGACGATCGACAGGCCCAGGCCGGTGCCGCCGCTTTCGCGCGAGCGGCTGGTGGACACGCGATAGAAACGCTCGGTGATCCGCGGCAGGTGCGCGGCGGGAATGCCGTAGCCGCTGTCGACCACCTCCAGCACCGCGCCGCGCGCCAGGCCGTCGCTTTCGGGACGGAAGCGGATGCGGATGGTGCCGCCGGCCGGGGTGTAGCGGATCGCGTTGCTGACCAGGTTGGAAAAGGCGCTGTGCAGTTCCTTGTTGGAGCCGAACAGGTCGACCCCGGCCAGGTCGTCCATCGCGATCTCGTGCCGGCCTTGGCTCAGGGCGTTGGCCTCGCGCCTCAGCGTGGCCAGCATCGAGGCCATCGCCACGGTCTCCTCGCCGGCCAGCCCGTCCTGCGATTCCAGCCGCGACAGGGTCAGCAGGTCCTCGACCAGTTGGGTCATGCGCTGCGACTGGCGCTGCATTTCGGCCAGCATCGGCGCCCAGTCCGGGTGCTCTTCCGGATCGAGCATGTCCAGGTAGCCGTGGACCACGGTCAGCGGGGTGCGCAGCTCGTGCGAGACGTTGGCGACGAAGTCGCGGCGCATCTGCTCCAGCTGCAGCAACCGGCTGACGTCGCGCGCGACCAGCAGCCACAGGTTCTCCGAATACGGGATCAGGCGCAGGCTCAGGGTGATCGCCGGATTCCACGGCGAGGCCGCTTCCAGCGGCTCGGCGTTGCGCCCGGAGGCCAGCCAGTGCGCCAGTTGCAGCGGCTGCAGGCGCTGCACCACCGGCGCGCCGATGTCGCGCGGATAGCGCAGCCCGAACAGGCCGTTGGCGGCTTCGTTGAACCATTGGATGCGCTGGCTGTTGCGCTCGACCACCACGATCGCGTCGGGCATCGCCGCCGCGGCCGCGCGGTAGGCGCGCAGCATTTCGATCAGGCGGCGCTTGCGCCCGCGCATCTCGGCCTGGCTGCGGTGGAGCAGGCGGTCCAGTTCGTTCCAGATCCCTTCGCCCAGCGGCGGGGTCAGGCGCTGGCGCGCGGTCAGCCGGATCAGCACCCGGCGCAGACGCCAGTAATGCCAGGCGACCACGCCCAGGGCGGCGGCGGTGACCACCGGCCAGGGATGGCCGATCAGAACGCCGAGTACGGCCGCAGCGACCAGGATCAGCGCGAGCTGACCCAGGGTGCGGAACCAGGCGGAGCGTGCGCGGGGCGGCATACCCCCAGCTTACGCGGCGAGCGAAGCGGAAAAACGATACCCGGCGCCACGAACGGTCTGGACCATGCCATCCAGGCGGTGCGGCTCCAGGGTCTTGCGCAGTCGGCGGATGTGCACGTCGACGGTGCGCTCCTCGACGTAGACGCTGCCGCCCCAGACGTGGTCGAGCAGTTGGGTGCGCGAGTAGACCCGCTCGGGGTGGGTCATGAAGAAATGCAGCAGCCGGTACTCGGTCGGGCCGATCTGCACCGGCTGGTCGCCGCCGTCGGCCTGGGCGAACACCCGGTGCGCGGCGCCGTCGATGCGCAGCGGGCCGACGCCGACGCTGCCGTCCTCGTCGTCCTCGCGCGAGCGGCGCAGCACCGCGCGGATCCGCGCCAGCAGTTCGCGCGCCGAGAACGGCTTGACCACGTAGTCGTCGACCCCGGCCTCGAGCCCGCCGACCCGGTCGTTCTCTTCGCCGCGGGCGGTGAGCATGATGATCGGGATCTCGCGGGTCAGCGATTCCTTGCGCCAGCGCCGGGCCAGCTCCAGGCCGCTGGTGCCGGGCAGCATCCAGTCGAGCAGGATCAGGTCCGGCACCCGGTCGGCGATCGCCGCCTGGGCCTCGCGGGCGTCGCCGGCATGGACCGGCTCGTACTCGCCCTTGCGCAGGGCGAAGGACACCATGTCGCGGATGGCGGGTTCGTCTTCGACTATCAGGATGCGCTTCTGCACACGGTCACCGGGGGAGGCTGGGGAGGGCCTTGAAACCGCGTCAGTACACTACCGTTTTATGACTGCTCCGTGACATGGGACGGGCGGTCTTGAGCGGACTGTGATCGCCAGCGTCGCCGCCGCGGCGCGGAGGGAAACCCCCGGGGGGTGGGGCTTGCGCGGATCAGGCGCCAGTTTCGCCGGCGATGACGGCGCGATCGGCGACGCTCGAGTTTGGCCGCCAGATGACATGGGCATGGCAGTCGGCCGCGCGCCGGCGCGGCCGCCGGCGGCAGGGCGCCGCGCAGGGAGGCCGGTTACTGGCGCCGCAGGTCCTCGTCGCGCACGCCCTGGCGGCGCAGTTCCAGCACGGTCGGGGTGATCGCGGCGATGCGCGCCTCGATCCGGGCGCGGGCGTAGTAGTCCAGGTCGGGCTTGCGCTTGAGGTTGTTGAGCTGGACCAGGGCCTGTTCCGGCCGGCCGCGCAGGTAGGCGGCCTCGGCATAGGCCTCGCCGGCGCGGATCGCGTCGCCGGCGATCTCGCAGGCGCGGGCGTAGGTCTGCTGCAGCAGCGGGTCTTCGCCGCCGCCGCCGAGCAGGGGCCGCAGCACCGCCTGGGCGCGTTGGCCGGCGGCCGGCGTATTGCGGTCGGTCAGGACCTTGGCGTAGCCCAGGGCGACGGCGCGGTTGTTCGGGGTCTGCCGCAGCAGGGCCTCGAAGCGGGCGTCGGCGGCCGCGGTCTGGCCGGCCTGGGCCTGCGCCTCGGCCAGGGCCAGGCTCAGCCACATTTGCCCGGGGTGCTTGCGCAGCAGCGTCTCCAGCGCCGGCACCGCGGCGCCGGGCTGATTGCTGCGCATCTGCGCCAGGGCCATGCCGTAGCGCTGGGCGTCGCTCTGGGTGCCCAGGCGTTCGTATTCGCGCACCGCGTCGCGCGGCGAATTGGCGCTGAGCACGCGGATCCGCTCGCGGGCGAAATCGAACACGCCGGTGCCGCCCGCGGTCAGGGCCTGGTCGCTGATCCGGATGCCGCTGGGCAGCAGCGGGTTGTCGCTGCTGTCGGGCAGGCTGAAGGGCGTCTTGGGAATGCGCTCGACCCGGGTCGCGTCCGGCGTGGCGGTGATCGCGGTGACGCTGTTCTTGGCCGCGATCTGCTCGGCGCGCTCCTTGGCCTCGCTGATCCGGGTGGTGGTGACCGGGTGGGTCATCAGATAGTCCGGCGTCTCGCCGTACCAGTTGGCCTTGTTGCTGCGCGAGACCAGCTGCATGCGGGCGAAGAAATCGGCCATCGCGGTGGTGTCGTAGTGGCTGCGCGACAGGGTCTGGATGCCGATCCGGTCGGCCTCGGACTCGTTGGAGCGGGTGTAGTTGATCTGCCTTTGCTGCATCAGGCCCATGCCGGAGCTGACCGCGGCCATGGTCGCGTCGTCGCTGGAATTGCCGCCGGCGGCCTGGGCGGCGACGATCGCGCCGAGCATCGCCAGCAGGATCGGCAACTGGTCGCGCTGGGCGCGTTCGACCCCGCGCAGCACGTGCTGTTGGGTGACGTGGGCGATTTCGTGCGACAGCACCGCGGCGACTTCGTCCTCGCGCTCGGCGGTCAGGACCAGGCCGGAGTTGACCCCGATATAGCCGCCGAGGGTGGCGAAGGCGTTGATCTGGCGCTCGCGCAGCATGAAGAAATTGAACGGCTGGCGCGGCTTGTCGCTGTTGGCGGCCAGGCGCGTGCCCAGCATCTCCACCCAACTGTCGACCAGCGGGTCTTCGAGCAGGTAATCGTAATGGCGCAACTGGGCCAGCATCATCGCGCCGTACTGGCGCTGCTTGGCCGGGGTCAGCAGTTCGCCGGCCGAGGAACCGATGTCCGGCAGCTTGGATTCCTGCGCGTCGGCGCAGAGGCTGCCGAGGGCGAGGGTGACGGCGGCGGTGAGCAGGGCGATGCGGCGCAAGCGGTGGTCCTCGGGCCGGCGGGGCCGGTCGGCTGGGTGCGGCGACGCGGCTGGAGTACGCGCGCAGCGGATGCATGGCAGGATGCCGCCCGGATCGGCGGACGGCGTGAACACGGTGTTAACTTCGGCGCCTCGTCTTCGGTGCGTTCACCCTGGGATCGGTAGCGTCGGCAAGCCGGCATCCGATCGAAGACGGCCGCGGCGGTTGCGCGCGGCCGGTATCCTTCTTGCAGACGCCTTGTTCCGGACGCCGGCGTATCGAATGCCGGTGGAGTGCGTTCCGCCGGCGAACTTTAAACTCGCCGGGTCTGCGCCCATGTTTCGAGCGCAAGCCTTCGACCGCAAGCGCACCCCAGAGTTCAGGCAGGAGAAACCGTTTTGAGCGACACCGCCCCCAGCACGCCCGAAATCCTCATCTACACCACCGCGATCTGCCCCTACTGCGTCGCCGCCAAGAACTTCCTCAAGAGCAAAGGCCAGCAGTGGACCGAGGTCCGGATCGACCTGGAGCCGGGCGAGCGCGAGAAGATGGTCGCCCGCACCCAGCGCACCAGTGTGCCGCAGATCTTCATCGGCCAGACCCATGTCGGCGGTTACGACGACATGATCGCGCTGCACCGCGCCGGCGGCCTGGAGCCGTTGCTGGCGGGGTGAGCGAGCGCGCCCAGGCGGCACCGCCGCCTGCGCTCGCGAACGCCCGGCCAGGGATGGCCGGGCCGGACGATCCGGAGCCGGCCAAGTCGCGCCAGGGACGGCATGCGCGGCGGTTCATTCTCCGCGCCCAGCCCCTCTATGCCATAGCTTCTTATCCAAGCTTCTTACCCAAGGACCCCGCGTGAGCCATCCCCCCGCCGACGACGCCGCCTCGTCGCAGCAAGACCGAGTCGCCGAATTCACCGCGTTCCGCAAGCGCATGAACGAACGCATCCTGGCCGAACCCAACCAGGTCGTGCGCCGCTTCTTCGCCCTCGACACCCAGACCTACCAGGCCGGTGCGCTGGACGTGAAGACCAAGGAGCTGCTGGGCCTGGTCGCCTCGCTGGTGCTGCGATGCGACGACTGCATCAGCTACCACGTCGCCCAGTGCAAGGAAGCGGGGGTGAACCGCGACGAAATGTTCGAGACCTTCTCGGTCGGCCTGGTGGTCGGCGGCTCGATCGTGATCCCGCATCTGCGCCGCGCGGTCGATTTCCTCGACCGGCTCGAACAGGGCGAGGCCCAGGCCCCGGCCGGCCACGACCACGGCTGAATCCCCTGTAGGAGCGGCGTAAGCCGCGACCCCGAAGCCCGGTGCCTCCGTTTTGCGACGGCGGGACCGGGTTTTCGCGTCTTGAGAGGCCGCGAGACTGGCGCCATGCCGCAGGGCGGCCGCCTGCGCGGTCGCGACTTGTGACCGGAGGAGATCCCTGTGGGGCGCCGCTCCTACCCTTTGGCGAGCGCCCGAAGCCGCCCGGCTTGGCCGAATCGGGCCGCTGGGGGCGAAACCGGCCATCCGACCTTGGTCCAGTACGGCCGCGAATGCAGGGCGGGACGGCTTCCGGCATAATTGTGCGGTTAACACTTTCGTTTCGTGCGCCGCGCCACAGCGCCGCGCGCCCTACCGCTGGAAGAACCTTTCTCATGACGCAAACGATTACGGTCATCCGTGGCGACGGCATCGGCCCCGAGATCATGGACGCGACCTTGCACGTGCTCGACGCGATGAACGTCGGCCTGTCCTACGAGTTCGCCGACGCCGGCCTGGTTGCGCTGGAAAAGCACGGCGAGCTGCTGCCGCAAGCCACCATGGATTCGATCCGCAAGAACCGCATCGCGCTGAAGAGCCCGCTGACCACCCCGGTCGGCGAGGGCTTCAGCTCGATCAACGTCGAGCTGCGCAAGCGCTTCGACCTGTACGCCAACGTGCGTCCGGCCAAGTCGTTCCCGAACACCAAGTCGCGCTTCCCCTCGGGCGTGGACCTGATCACCGTGCGCGAGAACACCGAAGGCGCGTACATCGGCGAAGGCCAGTCGCTGTCGGAAGACGGCGAAGTCGCGACCCTGACCCAGAAGATCACCCGTCGCGGTTCCGATCGCATCGTCCGCTACGCCTTCGACCTGGCCCGCAAGACCGGCCGCAAGAAGGTCACCGTGGTGCACAAGGCCAACATCCTGAAGTCGACCTCGGGCCTGTTCCTGAAGACCGCGCGCGAAGTGGCGCAGCAGTATCCGGACATCCAGTGCAACGAGATGATCGTCGACAACACCTGCATGCAGCTGGTGATGCGTCCGGAGCAGTTCGACATCATCGTCACCACCAACCTGTTCGGCGACATCATCTCCGACCTGTGCGCCGGCCTGGTCGGCGGCCTGGGCCTGGCCCCGGGCGCGAACATCGGCACCGACGCGGCGATCTTCGAGGCTGTGCACGGCTCGGCGCCGGACATCGCTGGCAAGGGCATCGCCAACCCCTGCGCGCTGCTGCTCGGCGCGGCGCAGATGCTCGATCACCTGGGCCAGCCGGACAAGGCGACCAAGCTGCGCGACGCCATCGTCGCCACCCTGGAAGCCAAGGATTCGCTGACCCCGGACCTGGGCGGCGAAGCCGACACCCTGACCTTCGCCAAGGCCATCGCCCGCCGCGCCGCGGCCTGAGCGACACCGCCCGCTGCGATCGACGACGGGGCGCCTTCGGGCGCCCCGTTCGTTTTTGCGGCGCGCCGCACGCCTGCGCGCGGCCCGCGGCGCTAGGCTCCTGCGGCGAGATTCCGGCAGGTCGCCGTCGACTGCCCGAAGGGGCCGCGCGCGCATTCAAGCCCGTCACCGCTGGGGAGCGGCGGCGGCCCCGCATCCCGGCGGTCAGGTTCGCATCGAGGAACGACATGAAGATCAGGAAGATGAAGGGCAAGGCCTTGGCGTTGCTGGCGATCGCGCTGATGGCGGCGGCCGGCACCGTCGCCGCGATCCCGCCGCGCAGCACCTGCACCGCGGAAAACCAGGGCCAGCGGGTCAAGGAATACGGCGCCAACGGCACCTCGCGCATCTACCAGTGCGAAGACGGGGTGTGGTTGCTGTATGCGATCTGCGATTACCGCGGCTGCGTCATCGTGATCTGAGCGATCGCGGCATGAGACCGGCAGGACGCCGTCGACTGCCGAGCGCGCCGCCAGGCGCGCCACGGGCGCCGCATCGCGACGCGCCTTTCCGGCGGCACCTTGTATGCATTGAGGCATCCATGAAGATCAGGACGATGAAGGGCAAGGCGATCGCATTCGTGGCGATCGTGTTGATGAGCGCCGCCGGTACCGTCGCCGCGATTCCGGCGCCGGGCACCTGCACCGCGGAAAACCAGGGCCAGCGGGTCACCGAACGCTCCTGGGACGGCAGCTCGCGGATCTATCTGTGCGACGAAGGCGTGTGGCAGACCTACGCGATCTGCGACCGCTACGGCCGCTGCGTCATCGTGATCTGAGCCCTCGCGCCGGCGCTCCGGGCCGTCTGCAACACGGCGGCCCGGCGCCGGCCGGCCAACGCGATATCGACGGGGCGCCTGCGGGCGCCCCGTTTTCGTTGGCCGCCGCCCTCATCCGCCCTGCGGGCACCTTCTCGGCTCTGCACTTCCTGCGGTCGCCGCAAGCGGGAGAAGGGAAGAGCAGAAGCGATGTAGGGGGGCGGCTGGCAGAAGGGGAGAGGACCGCCGCGTATCGCCCCCTCTCCCGCTTGCGGGAGAGGGCTGGGGTGAGGGTGGGGCGAAAGCCTCCAGGCCAGGCTAAAGCCCTGGGCCGACACCAAACCCCAATCCCCAATCCCCAATCCCGAATCCCGAATCCCGAATCCCGAATCCCGAATCCCAGCTTTCCACCCCCGGCACTCGACATTCGTGATGCTGCGCTGCAAAATCGCCCAGTTTTCTATTCCATTCGGATGAAGAGATGAATGATCCGTCCCGCCCCGGCGCGCCCCTCTCGCCGAGCGCGCTGGCGCTGAGCCCGCTGCTGGTGTTCCTGGCCCTGTTCTTCGGCGCCGGGCTGTACTTCACCGCGCACGGCGATGCGATGGGCTTCTATCAGCTGCACGCGCCGGTGGCGATCCTGCCGGCGCTGGCGCTGGCCGCCTTCATCGCCTGGCGGCGCGGGATCAAGCCGCTGGACACCCTGCTGCAGGGCATGGGCGACCACAACGTGGTGCTGATGTGCCTGATCTTCCTGCTCGCCGGCGGCTTCGTCGAAGTGTCCAAGGCGATCGGCGCGGTCGACGCGATCGTCGCGCTCGGGGTCGGCAACGTGCATCCGGCGCTGCTGCTGCCGGCGCTGTTCGTGGTCGCCGGCTTCATCTCGATGTCGCTGGGCACTTCGATGGGCACGATCGCCGCGGTCGCGCCCATCGCGTTGGGCGTGTCCGACGCCTCCGGCCTAGACCGCGCCCTGGTGCTGGGCGCGGTGATCGGCGGCGCCACCTTCGGCGACAACCTGTCGGTGATCTCCGATACCGCGATCGTCGCCAGCCGCACCCAGGGCTGCACCATGCGCGAGAAGTTCCGCGAGAACTTCAAGCTGGCCCTGCCGGCGGCGCTGGCGACCCTGGTGCTGCTCGGTTTCCTCGGCGAGACCGCGCCGGTGGAAACGCCGGATCCGGTCTCGCCGTGGCTGATCCTGCCCTATCTGATCGTGCTCGGCCTGGCCATCGCCGGGATCGACGTGATCATCGTGCTGAGCCTGGGCCTGGTGGTGGCCGGCCTGTTCGGCGTGTTCTTCGCCGAGGACTTCGGTTTCGCCGCCTACACCAGCCATATCTGGGACGGCTTCGAGAGCATGGTCGAGATCACCCTGCTGTCCTTGCTGGTCGGCGGCCTGGGCGCGCTGATGAAGGCGGCCGGCGGGCTGGCCTGGTTGGCCCAGGTGATCGGCAAGTTCGCCCGTGGCCACCGCAGCCGCCGCGCCGGCGAGATCAGCATCGCCGCGCTGTCGGCGACCACCGACGTGTTCACCGCCAACAACACGGTCGCGATCCTGATCAGCGGCGGCCTGGCCCGCGACGTCGCCCAGCAGCACGGCGTGCCGCCGGCGCGCGCGGCCAGCGTGCTCGACATCTTCGCCTGCGTGACCCAGGGCGTGCTGCCCTACGGCGCGCAGATCCTGCTCGCCGCGTCGCTGAGCAAGGTCTCGCCGCTGCAACTGGTCGGCAACGTCCACTACAGCTGGCTGCTCGGCGGGATCACCCTGGTGGCGATGCTGTGGCCTGCGCGCAAGCGCGCGGCCGAGGCGGCGGCGGGCTGAGCGCGCTGGCGCGCCAGGCGCAGCGCGCGAGCGATTCGCCCCAACCCGGCCGACCGTCTGCGTGGGGACGGGCAATAGGCAAGGACCGCGCCGATCGCCTGCGGCGCTGACCCGGTTCGCTGCCGCCGCCGGTTCCGGCCCGGCCGGGGTTCAGTCCTGCTTGCGCCCTGGCGCGTCGATCAGCAAGGCCTGGCCCGGCTTGAGCACGGCCTTGGGACTCAGGCCGTTGCGCTGCAGCAGGTCGGCGACGCGGATCCGGTAGCGCTTGGCGATGGTCCAGGCATTGTCGCCGCGGCCGACGGTATGGCGGCGGCCGGCGCCGGGCTCGCCCGGCGGCGCGGCGTCGGCTGAGGTACGGGTGAGCGGGGCGTCGGCGGCGGAGCCTTCGATGGCGCTGGCCGGGCTCGAGGGCAGCGCGCCTTCGGCCACGGCCACCTCGGCCGCGACCGGCCCGGGCGAGCCGATCGCCGGCTTGGCCACCGCCAGCAACGGCGCGCGCTTGCCGCCGGCGCGGGCGATGCGGCCGTCGCGGAAGGCCGGGTTCAGGCGCAGCAGCCGGGCCGGGTCCTGGTCGGTGCGCGCGGCCCACTCGCCGATGCTGTCGACGTCGGCCGGCACCTGCACCGCCTCCAGCCGCGGCACCGGGCGGTCCAGCGCGGCCAGCCACTCGTCGCGGTCGTCGGCCTGTTCCATCAGGCAGGACAGGGCGTGCAGCTTGCGCACATAGGCGGTGGTGATCTCGGACAGGCCGCTGAGGCTGTCGTGGCGGGTCTGGGCGATCGGCGTGCCGGCGCGCCGGACCGCGTTGAGCACCCGGTACTCGCCGGCGTTGTAGGCCATCACCGTCAGCCGCCAGTCGCCGCCGAACATGCCGTGCAAGGTCTTGAGGTAGCGCACCGCGGCCTGGGTCGACTCGACCGGCGACAGGCGGCCGTCGTAGCCCTCGCGGATCGGCACGCGATGGTTGCGCGCGGTCATCGCGATCATCTGCCACAGCCCGGCCGGGCCGGCGGCGCTGCGCGCGCCGGGGCGGTAGCCGCTTTCGACGAACGGAATCAGCGCGTACTCGGTCGGCAGGCTGGCCTCGCGCAGCGCGTCGACCACGTAGCCGAACAGCGGCAGCAGGTCGTCGTCGGAACGGGCCAGGCGCTTGGGCGCGGTGGCGAAGTGCTGGCGCCAGCGGCTGCTGACCCCGGGCTCGCAGCTCGGGTCGGCCAGGCCCTCGCGGAAGCGGCGGTAGATCTCGCGGCCGTTGCGGGTGCTGGCGGCGGCCTCGTCGGCGGCGGGCTCGGCCGCAGCCGCCGGCGCGGCGCCGAGGGCGAGCGCGCAGGCCAGGGCCGCGCCCAGGGCGAGCCGGCGGACGCCGTGCGAGGCGGCCGCGTTCACGCCTGGAACCCGTCTTTCCAGCGCCGCAATTCGGCGAAGGCTTCTACCTCGTCGGCCGGCGCGCGGCCGAGCCGGGCGGTCAGCGAACGCAGCACCGCGGCTTCGCGGCTGCGCAGGAAGGGGTTGGTCGCGCGCTCCTCGGCGAGCGAGCTGGGAACCGAGGGGCGTCCGGCGTTGCGCATGGTCTGGGCCTGTTCGATGCGGCGCCGCAGCGCCGGATTGTCGGGTTCGACCACGCGCGCGAAGGCGGCGTTGGCCAGGGTGTATTCGTGTCCGCAACAGACCCGGGTGTCGTCCGGCAGGGCGGCCAGCCGGGTCAGCGAGCTCAGCATCTGCGCGGCGGTACCTTCGAACAAGCGGCCGCAGCCCAGGCTGAACAAGGTGTCGCCGCTGAACAGCAGGCGCTGCCCGTCGCTGCCGCTGCGGTCCAGGTAATAGGCGACGTGGCTGCGGGTGTGGCCGGGCACGGCCAGGACCTGCAGGGTCCAGCCGGCGACATGGACCCGAACCCCGTCGTCGACCCGCACCGTGGCCTGGTCGATGCGTTCGTCGTCGGGAGCGAACACCGGCAGGCCGGGCCAGCGCTCGCACAGCGCGGCGGTGCCGCCGATGTGGTCGTTGTGGTGGTGGGTCAGCAGGACCCCGACCGGGCGCAGGCCGTTGGCGGCCGCGGCCAGCACCGGCGCGGCGTCGCCCGGATCGACGATCAGCGCGGTCTCGTCGTCGCTGCCGCACAGGGCCCAGATGTAGTTGTCGCTGAGGGCGGGCAGGGCGAGCAGCCGCATCGTCGGTCTCCTGGCGGACGCCGGCGGCGCGCCGTCGGCGTGGGCGGGTGGCTGGGCTGGTCCGGCCGGCGCCGCAGGCGCACAGTCCGGGCGAGCGCCCGCCGCGGTCGGGGCCGGCCCAGGGCCGGCCGCCGGTCGGTACGCGGGGAGGGCGGCTCGTCGCCGCCGGCGATGGCCGGACCACGCCGGCGTAACCGCGATCTGCGACCATGGCGGCGAACTCCGGCTCCGTCCGGGCGCCGCTTTCGGCGCCGCCGACGGTCCCCGCCAGTTCCGCCCCGTCCCTGCGAGACGCGACCATGCCCGCCCTGTCCCACGGCCGTCAACCCGAAGTCGACCCCGCCGGCGCCCTGCGCTGGTTCGGCGAGGTCGCTGGGCAAGGCCTGCTCGAGGTCGAGGCGGCGGCGATGAGCCGGGTCCTGGCGGCCAGTCCGGCCTTGCCCTGGGCCTGGTTCGGGTTGCCCGCGGCGTCGGCGCCGGGCGGGCGCGGGGTGGCCCTGCGCCGCAGCCGCTACGGCTTCGACGGCGCGGTCCGCTGCCGGCTGCCGCTGCCGCTGGCCAGCGAGGCCTTCGGCGCGGTCCTGCTGCAGCACGTGTTCGACGACGGCGCCGACCCGCGGCCGTTGCTGAGCGAATGCGCGCGGATCCTGGCCCCGGGCGGGCGGCTGTGGCTGGCGACCCTGAACCCCTGGAGCCCCTACCGGCTGCGCTGGGCGCGTAGCGGCCTGATCGCCCGCGACGCCGGCCACTGGCAGGCGATGCTGCGCAGCTCGGGCTTTTCCTCCGATGCGGTCAGCCTGCAATGGCTGGGGCCGCGCTGGCGGGTCGCCCACGGCGACGCCGGGGTGGCCGCGGCCGATGTGTTCCGCGCCGGAGTCGCGCTGACCCTGACCAAGCGCGTGCATGCGGCGATTCCGCCGCCGCGGCTGCAGGTGCTGCGCTGGCAGGGCAGCGGCGGATTGATTCCGCGCGCCCAGCGCGGCTCGACCCGGGGCGCGCAACGGCGATAATGTCCGGCTGCCGTTCAAGAGAAACCGCTGCGTGAGCCAAACCAGTCCGGGCGCCGACAAGCTCGTGGAAATCAACACCGACGGCGCCTGCCTCGGCAACCCCGGCCCCGGCGGCTGGGCCGCGCTGCTGCGCTACAAGGGGCGCGAGCGCGAGCTGTCCGGCGGCGAGCCGGACACCACCAACAACCGCATGGAGCTGATGGGCGCGATCATGGGCCTGGAAGCGCTCAACGAACCGTGCAAGGTGGTGCTGACCACCGACTCGCAGTACGTGCGCCAGGGCATCACCCAGTGGATCAACAACTGGGTGCGCAAGGGCTGGAAGACCGCCGGCGGCGACCCGGTCAAGAACCGCGACCTGTGGGAGCGCCTGCACGCCGCGAGCCTGCGCCATTCGATCGAGTGGAAGTGGGTCAAGGGCCATTCCGGCGACCCGGACAACGAGCGCGTGGACACGCTGGCGCGGGTGCAGGCGGAGCGGCTGCGGCCCTACCGACCGTAATGCATCAACGAGCGAAGACCGGGAGCGGCGCAGAGCAACCTCGCACGCGACGAGGTCGCCTAGTGCCGAGCAACCTCGCACGCGACGAGGCCGCCTAGTGCCGAGCAACCTCGCACGCGACGAGGTCGCCTGGCGACGAGCAACCTCCCGCACGCTCGCTCCCGGCATCTGAGACAATCCCCCCATGCGCCAAATCATCCTGGACACCGAAACCACCGGCCTGAGCTGGGAGCGCGGCAACCGCGTGGTCGAAATCGGCTGCGTCGAGTTCGTCGAGCGCCGCCCGACCGGCCGCACCTATCACCAGTACATCAAGCCCGATTGCGAGTTCGAGGCCGGCGCGCAGGAAGTCACCGGCCTGTCGCTGGAGCGGCTGGCCAACGAACCGCGCATGGAAGCGGTGGTCGAGGAGTTCCTGGCCTTCATCCAGGGCGCCGAGCTGATCATCCACAACGCGGCCTTCGACGTCGGCTTCCTCAACAACGAGCTGTCGATCTGCGGCGCCCAGTACGGCAAGCTCGGCGACCACGTCAGCAACATCGAGGACTCGCTGCTGCTGGCGCGGCAGCGCTTCCCCGGCCAGCGCAATTCGCTGGACGCGCTGTGCAAGCGGCTGGGCGTGGACAACTCGCACCGCCAGCTGCACGGCGCGCTGCTCGACGCCCAGATCCTCGGCGAGGTCTACATCGCCCTGACCTCGGGCCAGGAAGAGATCGGCTTCGGCGACACTGCGGTGGCGGCGCAGGACGCCCAGGTCAGCCTCCAGGTCGACCTCGGCGCGGCGCGGCCGCGGGTGGTGGTGCACGCCGACGAACTGGCCGCGCACCGCGCGCGGCTGGAAAAGCTGCGCAAGAAGGCCGGCAAGTGCGTGTGGGACCAGGTCCTGCCGGAACCGGCGCTGGAAGCGGCCGAGGCCTGAGCGCGCGAGCCGCGCACGCAAAGCGCGCGCCGGTCCGCGGCGCGGCTTTGGAAATGTTTGGAATTTCTTGGTTCTTCGGGCGCTCGTCTAAAAACGCCCGTCGGCCGGGCCGGCGCGGCTCAGTGGCTGCGCACCAGCACCACGGTGACGTTGTCCGAACCGCCGCCGTCCAGGGCCGCGGCGACCAGCGAATCGACGCATTCCTGCGCGCTGCAATCGTTGTGCGCCAGCACCCGGGCGATGCTGCGGTCGTCGACCTCTTCGGTCAGGCCGTCGCTGCACAGCAGCAACTGCATGCCCGAGCGCAGTTCGCCGGTCATGGTCTCGACGTTGAGATTGCGCGGGTCGGTCACTCCCAGCGCCTGGGTCACCACGTTGCGGTGCGGATGGCTGCGCGCCTGTTCGTGGGTGATCGCGCCGTTGGCGATCAGCTCCTGGACGTAGCTGTGGTCCTGCGAGAGCTGGGCCAGATGGCCGTCGCGCCACAGGTAGACCCGGCTGTCGCCGACCCAGGCCACTTCGAAGCGGTTGCCGGCGATGCGCGCGGCGACCACGGTGGTGCCCATCGGCAGGGCTTCGTTGCGCCGCCGCGACATGCGGATGATCTCTTCGTCGGCGATCCGGATCGCCTGCGCCAGCGCGGTGCCGTTGCGCACTTCGCGCACGATCACCTCGCGCGCCAGCGCGCTGGCGACCTCGCCGTATTCGTGGCCGCCCATGCCGTCGGCGACCAGCCACAGCCCGAGTTCGCTGTCACCGTAGTAGGTGTCTTCGTTGAGTTCGCGGCGCAGGCCGACGTGCGTGAGGTGTCCGAATTCGATCATCTGCCGGTCGTGCCGTTCGCGTCCGTCGTGTGCGCCAATGCAATGAACGGAATCATCGCGGTCCAGCGGCCGCGTAGCAAGAAAGCGTGATCCCTGCACGGCTTCATGCACGAGGGTGGATGAAGGCCGTGTATGCGTTCGATAACGTGGCCCGGCTGCAGGCGTGAGTCGCGTGCCTGCAAGCGGGGTAGCCGGCAGCCTGGCCCGCGCCGGCCGAACCGGCGATGAAGCCCGCCTCGCTGCCGGACTGGCCGCACGCTCGCGTGGACGAGCGTGTCGCCGGGACCGGCGCCGGAAAACAAAACGGGCCCCGAGGGGCCCGTCGTGTTGCGTATCTGGCGGAGAGGGGGGGATTCGAACCCCCGGTACGCTATAAACGTACGCCTGATTTCGAGTCAGGTACAATCAACCGCTCTGCCACCTCTCCGGGTGCGTGCGAGCCGAGAATGATACGGGGTGCCGCGCCCGCCGACAAGCGCTTCGTGCCGGGCCGCCCGGCGACCCGGATCGTCGCGGGCTACACTAGCCGCCCCTACGCTGACGAACGGCTGCGCGACATGTCCGAAATCCTGGTTCCGGTGTCCTTTGGCGAACTGCTCGACAAGATCGCGATCCTGCAGATCAAGTCCGAGCGCATGAGCGACGAGGCCAAGCTGGCCAACGTGCGCAACGAGCTGACCGCGCTGGAGAAGACCTGGATGGCGCACCCGGCCGCCGGCCACGACATCGTCCGCCTGCGCGCCGACCTCAAGGCGGTCAACGAGCGCCTGTGGGTGATCGAGGACGACATCCGGATCAAGGAAAAGCGCCAGGAATTCGACGCCGAGTTCATCCGCCTGGCGCGCTCGGTCTACGTCGAGAACGACGAGCGCGCGCGGGTCAAGAAGCAGATCAACATCGCCCTGGGCTCGACCTACGTCGAAGAGAAGTCCTACCAGGACTACGGCAGCGGCCCGATCGGCTGAGCGCCGCGCCGCGGGCCGCGCCCGCGGCTCAGTGGCGGCGCGGATCCAGCGCCGCCTCGTACAGGCGTTGCTGCAGGCTGGCCGGATGAGTGGCCGCGTCCGGCCAAGCCGGCTCGCTGCGGCCGCGGGTCGGCGCGGCGATCCCGAGCCCGGCGAACAGGCGGGCGAAATCGCCCGCCGCGGCCGGGTCGGCGCGGCCGAGTTCGCCGAGCAGGGCCTCGATCAGGTGCCGGCCCGGCAACAGTTGGAAGCGCCCCCGGGCCTCGAGCTTGACGATCGGCGCCTCGTGCAGCGAGCGCTGCTCCGGGCCGTGCCAATAGCCGATCACCTCGCCCTCGTCGTTCTCGATCACGAAGCTGATGTAGGCGCTGACGCCCTCGATCGCGGCGCAGCGCGCGCGCACCATCGGATCGGCCAGGTCGGCGCGGCTCAGATAGCCCTCCGGGTCGAGCAGGGCGGGCTGGTAGTCGTGATCGATCACCGTGCAGCCCAGTTCGGCGAGCAACTGCAGCAACGGCGGATGCTGGCGCCGCCACAGGCGCAGCAGCGCCTCCAGGTCGGCGGGCAGGGAACCGGGCGGCGGCGCGTGGAAACCGGCGTAGGCGGCCGAAGCCATGGGCAGCGTCTCGTTGGGGACGGTTCAACGTCGCATCGGGCCGTGTCGGTCAGACGACACCGCACCTTCGTTAACGCAAAACCCGGCCGATTCAGGCCGCGCCAGCGGTCCGGCCGGGTTGCGTCGGGGAATTAGGCGGGCAGGGTATACGTACCCGTATGGAGTAGAAACTCGGCCAGCGCCGGCCGGCGGCTGGCCCGGCCGCTGGCCCGTGCTCAGGCGCCCGCTTGCGCCGGGTGGTCGGCGCGGTAGCGCTCGAACGCGGCGATGCCGTCCTCGACCGTGATCAGGTCCATGACCCCGTCGTGCTCGATCTTGCGGCCCCAGCCGATTTCGGCCGCGGGCTTGCCCAGGTACTTGCGCGCGGCGTCGTCGTAGCGGTCGGCGCAATAACGGCGGTCGCTGTAGGGCCCGCTGCGCGCCGGATTGCTGGCCGCGTGCAGGCCCAGCACCTTGGTGCCCATGGCGTTGGCGATGTGCATCGGCCCGGAGTCGGGGGTCATCAGCAACTGGCCGCGCTCGAGCAAGGCCGGCAGTTGCTTGAGCGTGTCCTTGCCGACCAGGTCAAGCGCGGGATGGCGCATCGCGGCCAGGATGGCGTCGGCGGTGTCGCGTTCGAGCTGGCTGCGGCCGCCGCACAGCACCACCCGCCAGCCGCGGTCGGCGGCGTGGTCGGCGACCGCGGCATAGCGTTCGTTGCGCCAGTTGCGCAGCACGTGGCTGGAGCAGGGCGAGATCAGCAGGGTCGGCACGCCGTCCTGCGGCCACTGCGCCCGCGCCCATTCGCGCGCCTCGTCGGGCACCGGCAGGTCCCAGCGCACTTCGGTCTGGCGCAGCCCCAGCGGTTCGCAGAAGCTGCCGATCGCGTCGAGCACGTGGATGCCTGGGCGATCGGCGATGCGTTCGTTGACGAACAGGCCGTGCAGGTCCTTGGAGCGGGCGCGGTCGTAGCCGACCCGGCGCCGGGCCGGAACGAAGGCCGACAGCAGGTTGGCGCGCGCGGCGACCTGCATCTGCAACAGCGCCTCGAAGCGCCCGTCGGGCAGTTCGCGCTGGCGCAGCGCGCGGCCGACGGCGCGCATGCCGGCCAAGCCGGTCTTCTTGTCGTACTCGACGAACTCGACCCCCTCCAGGCCGTCGAGCAGGCGTCGTTCGCCCTTGCCGATCAGCCACACGATCGAGGCCTGCGGGCGCGCCGCGCGCAGGGTCCGCACCAGCGGCACGACATGGGTCACGTCGCCCAGCGCCGACAGGCGCAGCAGGCATAGGGAAGGCGAAGAACTGAGAGGCGATTGGCTCACGTGCTTGTTAGACTCGGACGGATGACGGGTTATGACGCCGCCGAGGGACTGACGCCGTACCGCGACGACAGCGGCTACGGTGCGATTCTGTTCGACCGCGAGCGGGTGCAGCAAGCGCTGCCGGAGTGGTTCTCGCCCGCGCACTGGGGCGCCAAGGCGCGTCCGGTCGACAGCGGCGGCCGCGGCGGGGCCTGGTTCGTGGACGCGCCGTTCGGCCAGGCGGTGCTGCGGCGCTACCTGCGCGGCGGCCTGGTCGCGCGCTTCAACCGCGACCGCTACTGGTGGCAAGGCGCCCACCGCACCCGCAGTTTCGCCGAGTTCCGCCTGACCCGCGAGGTCGCGCGCAAGGGTCTGCCGGTGCCGATGCCGGTCGCGGCCTGGTACCGGCGTGACGGGCTGCACTATTACGCGGCGATCCTGATCGAGCGCCTGAACGACGTGCGCTCGCTGGCCGACCGCGCCGCGGTCGCCGGCGACGGCGCGCCCTGGGAGGAGGCCGGCCGGCTGATCGCGCGCTGCCACCGCGCCGGGCTCGACCACGCCGACCTCAACGCCACCAATCTGCTGTTCGACAGCGGCGGCCGCGGCTGGGTCATCGACCTGGACCGCGGCGCGATCCGGATCCCGGCCACCGCCTGGCGCGAGCGCAATCTGGCCCGGCTGCTGCGTTCGCTGCAGAAGCTGCGCGGCGCGCGCTCGCCGGCCGAGGTCGAGCGCGATTTCGCCCGACTGCGCACGGCCTATGACCGCGCCTGGGAACGTGGTTACTGAAAGAGTGTTCGGTCAAAGGCGAGGGTGGGCATGAGTTGGCGGTTGCGTCTGCACGGCGTCGGCAATGCGTCGGCGGTGGAATTGGGTTCGGCGATGGCGACGCTGGAGCGCGACGGCGAGCCGTGGCTGACCGTCGACTGCGGCGGCGAAGGCCTGACCGCGTATCTGGCCCACTACGGCCGGATGCCCGAAGCGCTGTTCGTCACCCACACCCACCTCGATCACGTCGCCGGCTTCGAGCGCTTGTTCGTCGCCCACTATTTCGATCCGGCGAAGCGCGGCAAGGTGCGCCTGTACGTGCCGGCGCCGGTGGTGCCCTTGCTGCACCAGCGCGTGGCCGACTACCCCAACGTGCTGGCCGAGGGCGGGGTGAACTTCTGGGATGCGTTCCAACTGGTTCCGGTCAGCGGCCATTTCTGGCACGACGGCCAGCGCCTGGAAGTGTTCGCCACCCGCCACCATTGGCCCGACAGCGCCTTCGGCCTGCGTCTGCGCGGCAGCGCGATCTGGACCGGCGACACCCGGCCGATTCCCGAGGTATTGGCCAAATACGCCGACGCCGGCGAACTGATCGCCCACGACTGCGCCCTGCACGGCAACCCCTCGCACAGCGGCATCGAGGACCTGGAGCGCGAATACCCGCGCGAGTTGCTGAACCGCTGCGTCCTGTACCACTACGGCAGCCGCGAGGAAGGCGACGTGCTGGCCGCGCGGGGGTATCGTGTGGGCAGGCCGGGCGAGGTGATCGAGCTGGCCGAGCCCCATCAGACCCAGGTGCCGTCCTAGGTGAATGCCGTCGCAGCGCAGGAGCTTGCCGCACGGGCCGCTGGCGAAGCGGCGCCGGCGCTGCCGCTCGACCGGCTCGGCCGGCCGCTGCGCGACCTGCGCCTGTCGCTGATCGAGGCCTGCAATTTCCGCTGTCCGTATTGCATGCCGGCCGATCGGGTCGGCGACGACTACGGCCTGGACGCGGCCGGGCGGCTGAGCTTCGACGAGATCGAAACCCTGGTGCGCGGCTTCGTCCGCATCGGGGTCAGCAAGCTGCGCCTGACCGGCGGCGAACCCCTGCTGCGCAAGCGCCTGCCCGAACTGATCGCGCGCCTGGCGGCGATCCCCGGCCTGGACGATCTGGCCCTGACCACCAACGGCTCGTTGCTGGCGCGACAGGCCAAGGCCCTGCGCGAGGCCGGCCTGCGCCGTCTCACCGTCAGCCTGGACGCGCTCGACCCGGCCTTGTTCCGGCGCCTGTCCGGCGGCCGCGGCGAGGTCGCGCAGGTGCTGGCCGGGATCGATGCGGCGCATGCGGCCGGGTTCGGGCCGATCAAGCTCAATTGCGTGGTCCAGCACGGGGTCAACGAAGACCAGGTGCTGCCGCTGGTCGAGCGCTTCCGCGCCGGCGGCGACGTGCTGCGCTTCATCGAATACATGGACGTCGGCAACTGCAACGGCTGGAGCCAGGCCGGCGTCGTGCCCTCGCAGGCGCTGCGCGACCGGATCCATGCGCGCTGGCCGTTGCGCGCGCTCGACGCCAACTACCGCGGCGAAGTCGCCTCGCGCTACGGCTTCGTCGACGGCGCCGGCGAGATCGGCTTCGTCTCCTCGATCAGCGCGCCGTTCTGCGGCGACTGCCATCGAGCCCGGGTCTCCGCCGACGGTCGTCTGTACACCTGTCTGTTCGCCGCCGAAGGCAGCGATCTGCGCCCGCCGCTGGCCCAGGGCGAGGACGCCTTCGCCGCCCACCTGGCCCGGCTGTGGTCGCAACGCGGCGACCGCTACAGCGAGTTGCGCGCCGCCGACGCGCCGCGCCCGCGCCGGCATGTGGAGATGTTCCTGATCGGCGGTTGAGCGCTGCGGCGCGGGCCGTGCGGAGCGGGCACAATCCAGGCATGAACGCGATCGCCGCTGCGCATGTCCAGCCGACCGGGGCGCAGCGATTGCGCAGCCAGGGTTTCCTGCTCTGGCCGGGCGCGCTGTCCGGCGCGGACCTGGCGCGGGCGGGCGCGCAGGCCGATGCGGCGGTGCAGGGGCTCGACGAGGCCGAGGCGGGCAGCCGCGATCTGCTCGCCCACGCCGGTTGCGCGGCCTGGGTCGCGCCCTTGCGGCGCCTGCTGGCGGCGTCGGACGTGCTCGACGCGGACGCCGTCGCGGTGCAAGCCAGCTTGTTCCGCAAGAGCGCGTCGCGTAACTGGAAGGTCGCCTGGCACCAGGATCTCTCGGTGCCGGTCGCCGAGCGCATCGAACATCCGCAGTTGCGCGGCTGGTCGCGCAAGCAGGGGTTGGATTTCGTCCAGCCGCCGGTGGGATTGCTGGCACGGCTGACCGTGGTGCGCCTGCACCTGGATCCCTGCGGCGGCGGCGACGGTCCGCTGCGGGTGGTGCCGGGCTCGCACCGGCACGGGCGTTTGCGCGCATCGCAGGCGCAGGCATTGCGCGCCGGCGCGGGCGAAACCGAATGCAGCGCGCAGCCCGGCGATCTGCTTATCATGCAACCCTTGCTGCTGCATGCCTCGTCCAAGGCGGTCCGACCGCAGGGCCGGCGGCGGGTGCTGCATTTTCTGTTCGGACCGCGCGAGCCGGGGTACGGACTACGCTGGAGTGTGACGATTTGAGCGCCGATTCCGCCCTGACCCATATCGATCGCGACGGCCGTCCGGCGATGGTCGACGTGTCCGCCAAGGCGACCACCGCGCGCGAAGCCGCGGCGCGTTGCCGGGTGACGTTTCCGGCCGCGGTCGCCGCGCAGTTGCGCGCCAGCGGGCTGCGCAGCAAGAAGGGCGCGGTGATCGACACCGCGATCGTCGCCGGCACGATGGCGGTCAAGCGCACCCACGAGCTGATTCCGTTCTGCCATCCGCTGCCGATCGACGGCTGCCGGATCGCCATCGACTGGGACGGCGAACGCAGCCTGGCGATCGATTGCGCGGTGCGCACCACCCATCGCACCGGGGTCGAGATGGAAGCGTTGACCGGGGCCACGGTCGCGGCGCTGACCGTGTACGACATGTGCAAGGCCTTGTCGCATGCGATCGTGCTCGGCCCGGCGCGGCTGCTCGGCAAGCGCGGCGGCAAGCGCGATTTCGGCCGCAGCGGATTCGCCGAGGACGCCATCGCGGCGGCGAAGCCGCGCCAAAGCGCCGCGAAGCGGGCGGCTGTGGCCAAGCCCGCTACCGTCAAGCCTGCCGCAGCCAAGCCTGCCGCGGCCAAGCTTGTCGCAGCCAAGCCCGCTGCAGGCAAACGCGTTGCCGGCAAGCCGGGCCCGGCGCGGCCGGCGCGTGCGCGTCGCGGAGGCGCCGCATGAGCCGTCTGACCGTGCTGTATTTCGCCAGCCTGCGCGACGCCGCCGGCGTCGCCAGCGAAACCGTCGACGCCGACGCGGCCGATCTGCGCGCGTTGTACCAAGTCTTGCGCGCGCGCCACGGTTTCGCCCTGCCGGTGGAGCGGCTGCGGGTCGCGGTCGACGGCGCCTTCGCGCGCTGGGACGACGCGCCGCGCGCGGGCAGCGAAGTTGCCTTCATTCCGCCGGTGTCGGGAGGCTGAGCGATGACCCGGTTCCGATTGTCCGAGCAAGCCTTCGACATCGCGCCGCTGCGCGAGCGCCTGCTCAGCGAACGCGCCGGCGCCTACGCCAGCTTCGAAGGCTGGGTGCGCGACCACCACGGCGGCCGCGCGGTGGCCGGCCTGCGCTACGAGAGCTATGCCGCCCTGGCCGCGGCCGAAGGCGAGCGGGTGCTGGACGAGGCGCTGGAGAAATTCGCCATCGTCGAAGCCTGCTGCGTGCACCGGGTCGGCGAGCTGGCGATCGGCGAACTGGCGGTGTGGGTCGGGGTCAGCGCCGCGCACCGCGACGCCGCCTTCGCCGCCTGCCGCTACATCATCGACGAGACCAAGCGGCGGGTGCCGATCTGGAAGCACGAGCGCTACGCCGACGGCGCCGCCGACTGGCTGCATCCCGAACCGCCGTAAACGCGGTCGCGCGAATGCGACGCAGGTGCGCGGCCGCTGGCCGGCGTTACGCTAGGCTCCGCTCGACGCCGTCGCGCGCTGTCGCGAACCTCATCGGAGCCGGACCGCCATGCGCTTGCGATCCCTGGGACTGGGCCTGTATCTGCTGATCGCGCCTGCGGCCGCGGGCGAACTGCTGGTCGGCAACAAGGCGGCCGACACGGTCTGGCGCCTGTCGCTGGACGACGGCCGCAAGCTCGGCGAATTCGCCAGCGGCCACGGCCCGCACGAAATCGCGGTCGACGGTGCGCTGGCGGTGGTCGCCGATTACGGCGACAAGGACGCGCCCGGACATACCCTGACCGTGCTCGATCTGCAGGCAAGGCAAGCGCCGCGGCGGATCGAGCTGGGCCGCCATGGCCGCCCGCACGGCCTGCGCTTCCTGCCCGGCGGGCGCGAATTGCTGGTCACCACCGAGGCCAGCGCGCACTTGCTTCGGGTCGACGTCGCCAGCGGCCGGATCGTCGCCGAGATCGCGCTCGGCGAGGGCCGCGGCCACATGGTCGCGCTGAGCGCCGACGGCGCCAGCGCCTACGTCAGCAAGATCGACCGCGGCAGCCTCAGCCGCATCGACCTGGACGACAACCGCAAGACTGCCGAAGTCGCCGCCGGGGCCGGCGCCGAAGGCCTGGCGGTGCGGCCCGGCAGCGGCGAAATCTGGGTCGGCAACCGCGACGCGGGTACGGTGACGGTGCACGACCCGCGCGACCTGTCGGTTCGCGCGACCCTGGACAGCCCCGGCTTTCCGATCCGGGTTGCGTTCACCGCCGACGGCCGCTACGCCCTGGTCAGCAACGCGCGCGCGGCGACGCTGTCGGTGTTCGACGCGCGACGCAAGCGCCTGCAGGCGCGCATCGCCTTGGCGCGCGAGGGCGCGCAGTACCGCGACACGCTGCTCGGCCGGGCCGCGTTGCCGATCGGGGTCGTCGCCGATCCGCAGCGGCCGCGCGTCTATGTCGCGATCAGCGGCGGCGACGAGATCGCGGTGATCGACCGTCGCCGCTGGCGGGTGACGGCGCGTTGGCCGACCGGACGCGAGCCCGATGCGCTGGCGCTGACGGCGGCGCCCTGAGCGGTTTCTTCAGGCGTCGAGCGCGACCGTCGCTTCGCCCTGGCGCGCGGCGCCCGGGGTGATGCCGAGCACGCGCTTGAACGCGCGCGAAAACGCGGCTTCGGACTGGTAGCCCAGTTGCTCGGCGATGTCGGCGACGGCGCGGTCGCCTTCGCGCAGCCAGGTCAGGGCGATGTGCATGCGCCAGCGCGCCAGGTATTGCATCGCCGGCTCGCCGACCAGTTGGTGGAAACGCGCGGCGAAGGCCGAGCGCGACATCGCCGCGACTTGCGCCATCGCCGCCAGGGTCCAGGCGCGCGCCGGTTCGCGGTGGATCTGGGCGATCGCGCGGCCGATCTGGCGGTCCTGCAGGGCGCCCAGCCAACCGCTGCGCGCGGCCGGATCGCGTTCGATCCAGGTGCGGATGGCCTGGATCACCAGGATGTCGGCCAAGCGGGTGATCACGGTTTCGCTGCCGGGGCGCAGCTCGCTCGCTTCGCTGGCGACGAAGCGCAGGGTGCTGCGCAGCCAGTCGCTGCGCGGACCGTCGTCGGCGTCGTCGCGGCCGACGTGCACGACCTGCGGCAGCAGGCCGATCAGCCGCTGCGCGGCGGGATGGTCGAAACGCACCACCGCGCACAGCAGCCGCGCCGGCGCGCCGCCGCCGCCGAGGCGGATCACCTCGTAGCGCTCGCCGGCCTGCGCTCGCGGCAGATCGAACAAGGGCGTGGCGAGTACGCCCGGCCGGCTGCACAGGCGATGGCCGAGGCCGTGCGGGACCAGCAACAGGTCGAACGGCCGCAGCGGCAGCGGCGCGCGGCCGTCGAGCTCCAGCCAGCATTCGCCCTGGGTGACCACGTGCAGCATCAGGCACTGCGGCATCGCCGGCAGGGCCAGCCCCCAGGGTTCGCTGAACTCCGAGCTGCAATAGAACGCGCCGCTCATGCGCAGCGAGTGCAGGGCTTCGCCGAGCGGATCGAGCGGCGACCAGACGTCGGGGGCGGGCATGGGGGGAGTGTGGGGCGCCGCGGTCGCCCAGGGCAAGGCGTCGACGCTGAGGAGACAGAAGACAGCGGCTGCGGGATTCCGAGTCCGCGCTCCCGCCCTCCTGGACGCGCGATCAAGAATCCGCGACGCCCCGGCATGGGCCGGCGGCGGCCGCGGGACGAGAGTGGGCGGCAACGAAGGCGAGCCCGCGACACGGTTCTCGCGCTGCTGGTTCCTCGTTTCTTTCCCCTCGTTCCCAGCCCCAACAGGAGTTCCGCCATGTACGTCGTCATGGGCGCCACCGGCCACACCGGGCGAGCCATCGTCCACCATCTGCTGCGCGCCGGCGTGCCGGTGCGCGCGCTCGGCCGCAACCGGCAACGCCTGGCGCCGCTGGCCGCGGCCGGCGCTGAGGTCCGCGCCGGCGATCCGGCCGATGCGGAGTTTCTCGCCGACGCCTTCCGCGGCGCCGCGGCGGCCTATACCTTGCTGCCGTACGAGATCTCGGCGCCGGGCTATCACGTCGCCCAGGACCGCCAGGGCGAGGCGATCGCGCGCGCCCTGCACAGCAGCCGGCTGCGCCATTGCATCGCCCTGAGCAGCCTCGGCGCCGATCTGGAACAAGGCACCGGGCCGATCCTGAGCATGCGCCGGCAGGAGCAGCGTTTGAGCGCGATCGACCGACTCGATCTGCTGGTGTTGCGCGCCGGCGCGTTCATGGAGAACTTCCACGGCGCGCTCGGTTCGATCCGCGCCTGCGGCTGGGTCGGCGACGCGTTCGCGCCGGACGCGCCGCTACCGATGATCGCCGCGCGCGATATCGCCGAAACCGCGGCCTGGGCCTTGCTGGCGCGGCGTTGGCGCGGGGTGGAGGTGCGCGAGGTGCTCGGCGAGCGCGACCTGAGCCATGCCCAGGCCACCGCGATCCTGGGCGAGCGCCTGGGGCGGCCCGACCTGGAGTACCGGCAACTGGACGCGGGCGATGCGGTGGACGCGCTGGTCGGCGCCGGCTTCGCCCCGGACCTGGCCGCGGCCTATGTCGAGCTGGCGCACAGCATCAACGCCGGGCTGATCCGGTCGCTGCAGGGGCGCAATGCGACCAACACCACGCCGACCCGGTTCGAAGACTTCGCCGCGGAGCTGGCGCAGGCCTGGCGGGCGATGTGAGGGGAGAGGCGCGCGACGTAGGTGCGGTCGGGCGTTTTCGGGCCCGGAAAAGGCGGCGGCCCCGCAAGCGTGACTCCGGCGCCCGAATCAGTCGATACCGTTGCTGCCTTCCGGCCCTGGCGGGGTTTTCGACCTATCGTCGCGGAGGCGCCAACGGGGCCACCATAGACTCGGCGATGCGCGGGCGCGTCGCGAGGCCCGGCATTCTGCCTGAGCCCCCGCCGCGACGCAATCGCGGCGGGGGCCGGCGTTCAGCGCGGCGGTCCTGGCATGCGGCGGCGCGAGGGATGGGCCGTTCGGCCGTAGAATCGGCGCATGCGCCTGGCAGTGCTCTCCGATATCCACGGCAACCTCGCCGCGCTCGAGGCGGTGATCGCCGATTTCCGCGCCCGCGGCGTCGAGCGCGCGCTCGACCTGGGCGACCTGCTGTCCGGGCCGCTGCAAGCGCGCGAAACCGCCGACCGCCTGATCGGCCTGGGCTGGCCGACCATCGCCGGCAATCACGAGCGCCAGGTGCTGAACGACCCGCCCGAGCGCATGAGCGCCTCCGACCGCCATGCCGCCGGCGAATTGCGCGCCGACCAGCGCGATTGGCTGCGCAGTCTGCCGCCGAGCCTGCGCCTGGACGATGAGGTGCTGCTGGTGCACGGCACCCCGGCCAGCGACCTGGAATGTTTTCTGGAAACCGTCGATGCCGGCGGCATGCGCGCGGCCAGCGCCGCGGAAGTCGCCCGGCGCGCCGGCGCCGATCCGGCGCGGCTGATCCTGTGCGGCCACACCCACGTGCCGCGCGCCGTGCGGCTCGACGACGGCCGCCTGATCGTCAATCCCGGCAGCGTCGGCCTGCAGGCCTACGCCGGCGAACACCCGCATCCGCACCGGGTCGAGAACGGCACGCCGCAGGCGCGTTACGCCATCGTCGAACGCGACGCCCGCGGCTGGCATGCGCAACTGCTGCAGGTCGATTACGACTGGGGCGCGGCGGCGGCGCTGGCCCGGCGCAACGGCCGCGAAGATTGGGCCCGCGCGCTGCTGACCGGCCGGGTCTAGACGCCCGCAACGGTTCATCGCGCGCTGGTTCCCTTCGCCGGCTCGCTGCAGGAGCGGCGTAAGCCGCGACACGGGACGCGCAGCGCCCGCACCGCCCTTCGCCCCTCGAAATCGAAGCAAGCGCTTTCAGAGCAAGGCGCACGTCCTGTGCGCCGCCCCTGGGATTCGCGATCGTTCCTACGGCCGCCGTTTGGCGGATTCGTCGGCGCAACAGCCGCCGAGTCTTCGCTCTGAGCTGCGGCGCGATCCACGATCGCAACGGTTCACATCAACGCTGCACCACGAACGTCGCCGCGGTCGCGTTCAAGGTGTTGCACTGCTCGAACAACAAGCGGTCGCGGTTGACCGTGGCATAGGACTCGTGCCGGCCCATCAGCTGGCAGGACTGCCACTTCACGAACGGCATGTCGCCGTTGCGCGGGCGGTAGGTGACCGGGAACGACACCGGGCCGACCGAGGATACGTGCGACCAGGCCGCGTCGGTGCAGCTGATGAAGGTCAGGCTGCCGTTCTTGGCGTCCCAGCCGCAGTTGAGCAGCTTGCTGCTGGTCGAACGCAGCTCGAAGCGCACGCCGATCACCACCAGGGTCTTGACCGTGTTGGAATGGCTCTGCGCCGGCAGGTCGAAGAACACCGACGGCACCTGCGGGTCGGTATTGGTGTGGATCCACGAGCCGCCGTAGACGTTGATGTAGCCGCCCTTGGCGAAGCGCAGCAGGGTGCCGCTCTTGTACTCGAACTTGCAGTCGCGGAACCAGAAATTGAGAAACTGGTCCTGCTGGGAGAATTCCGGCGACATGCCCGAGTGCAGGAAGGCGTCGCTCAACACCACGTCGTTGGTCAGGTGGCAGCGGTTGAACGACCACTCCGAATTGAGGTTGGAATCGCTGGGGCCGTCCAGGCCGATGATGCGCTCCCACGGCCCGCGCCATTCGACGTCGTCGAAGGCGAAGTCCTGGTTGGAATCGTTGACCGCCGACCAGGCGAACAGCCAGCTCAGGCCGGCGCGTGCCGAACGGAAGCCGATCTCGCGCACCCGGAACTGGCGCAGGCGGCCGGCCGCGGTCATCAGGTTGTTGTTGAAACGGTCGCCGCTGACCAGCGGCGCGTCGAACAGGATTTCCGAGCTGCGCTTGCCCTGGCCTTCGATCACGTAGTTGCGCAGTTGCGGGCCGACCATCGGCAGCAGCGCGTCGGCCTTGGTCACCCGGTACACGCCGGCGGGGAAGTACAGATGATGGGTCAGCCAGCCGTTGCTGTTGACCGAAGCGAACACCGCATCGCGCGCGCGCTCGATCGCCGCGGTGTCGTCGGTGCTGCCGTTGCCGAGCGCGCCGTGGTCCTTGACGTTGACCCGGCCGTCGGCCGGCAGCGCCAGGGTGCCGACAGCGGCGGCGGTGCGGCGCGGCGTCGGCGCGACGGCCGCGGCGGCGGCCGCACCGGCGCCGGCGGTGGCCGCGGCCATCAGGCCGGCGGCGCCGATCAGCTGGCGGCGCGAACGCGAAGTCGGAGTGGCGTCGTTGCCGGAAGATTTCTTGCTCATGAGAATCCTTGTGTAGTGGATGCGCCCGCAAGGGCGAGGGCCGCGACGGCGGCGGGGGCGAACGCGGGTGGAGCCGGTCCGTCGCAAGCCGCGCGCAATCTAGGCGCGACGCCTCGATGGAATTGCGATGCGCAACGCAGTTCGCCTGTGCAACTGCGATGGCAGTTGTAACGAAAGGTTGTAGTGAGTCCGCAGTCGCGCTCTGTCCATACGCCGACGCGCCGCACTGCGACCGCCGGTCGGCGATGGAAGGCGCTTGCGCTGCATTGCGTGCGTTGGCCGCGCGACGATGCGCCGCGCGGCGGACTGCGTCGGGTATGGCGCGATGCCGGCGCGCGGGTGCTCAAGCCGGCCGGGGCAGGTTGTCGGTAGCAGGCCGTCGAGAGCGCAGGTCGCCGGGAGTAGACCTGTCAGAGCAGGAGAGCGATGGAGGCAAGGTGGCTGCGGACGGTACGGCCCGATCGTCGAGCGGGATGCAGCGGGTGGCCATCGCCGATGAAACAAAAATGCCCTCGAGCGGACTCGGGGGCTTTCTTTACTTCAACTTAATCGCGCCGGACTGCAATCGGCATCTGGTCGAGAACACGCCGCATGCGGCCTGGTACGCCGCGCCTCGTCTCGGTTCTTGCGAGGCGGGCGGTCCATGATGGAACGCGCCGGTGCGGTACGGGATAACTTGCCAGGCGATCATGGGGCGGCGATGCTTGGGGCAAGATGCGTTGGAAGACCCATGTATCGGAGCGGTCTGGGCTTGACGCTGCGTCGCCCCCTGGTTCCGCGCCGCCGGGAGCTTCGCGTATCGGCAGTCGCAATCGCTGTGCCCGAGATGCGCAACGGTTCCGAAAATGCGCAAGCGCCCGGGCGCGTATTACGACGAAAAAAGTACGGTCGCAATAGAGAGAAGGGAGTTCCACGCATTCCTCACCCGTTCTCGATCAGTTGCAAACCGGTTCCGGAAGCGATTACCACAAGGAGAATGTGAAATGCGGGGATCCGTAATACTGGCTTCGATATTGTTCGGCTGCAGCTTCTCCGCAGCCACTGCAGCCACCAATCAGCGTGTATCCGACGGCGGTCGTACGCAGATCCAGACTCAGCAGCAAAGCCGTCTCCAGGCCCTGGCCAAACGGGGTCGTTACAGCAATTACCAGCAGTTGTTGGGGGCTAGCCAAGTTCAAGTCAAGCACGGCGCGGTGGGCGGGGGGCTCAAAGGCGCGCGGCCCACACCCGAGCAAGTGCAAGCGTTGACGCAGCAGACCGCGGTCGACCTGGCGGCGCTGGGGTTCACGGCAAAGGACGTGGCGGTCTACCGGCAAAGCGAGATTGACTTGTTCGATATCGCGCAGCGGTTTTTTGCGGGCAGCACCACTGCCGCCGAGCAAATGCTCATGGCCGACACCGTGGTCATAGCAACAGCAGGCAAGACGATGGACGGTCGGGCACGCTTGGATGGGTTCTTGTCGACGAGTCCGTTTACCGTTGTGAAATCGCTTAAGGGCGCGCGGGCGCCAGGCGACACGGTTTACGTCCCACGAAAATCCGGGGCGAACCCGGATGGCACCGTCCTGACCGTAACCTCCGACATCGAATTCACGGTGGGAAAGAAGTACTTGTTGGTATTGTCGAAGAATTGGTACGAGCAGTGGGTCGCTGAGAAGCGCAAGCAAACCGAGGCCGGTTTCATCGCGGTGCCGTATCTGGCGTACGAAATACTCCCCAACGACACCCTGCGGGACGGTCCGCGCGCCACGCGCTCGGGCGAAGACCCGCGCAGTATCGCCGAGGCTGCGAACGAGTTAAAGAAGTTTTCTCCTGGCAAGCGTAGCGCCGGGAGCACGCCATGATTTCGGCTCGCATGCTTGTGGCGACGGCCCTGGCCGTCTGCGGCTTTCAAGCGTCGGCCCAGGCGCCGGTCATCACTTCGCAATGGGAGGCCGCCTCGGTCAATATTGGGTTTCACGACTCAGTTTCGGCCTGCATCTTTTCCAGCATAGGGGCCAGCAATACCTGGAACCGCGTGGGAGTGGATTTGCATCTGCAGACCGACTCGCTTGCGACGCATCCTCGCGTTGATGAGCAAACTCAGGCCTACAATTATTCGCACATAACCGTCGAAGACGACGCGCAGCTGCTTCCCGGCGCCCTTATGGAAGCCCGGATCATGACGAATTCCCAGACGGGAACGATTCTGAACGCCGATATATTCGTGGATCGGCGGCACATGAATCAGACTCAGGGGCTGTTCCAGTTCAGTTGCGATACCGGCAGTAGCGTGCCGCCGGACAAGTACGACTGGGAGTCGGCGATCCTTCACGAGTTTGGGCATGCTGTCGGCTTTCAGCACACCTACGACCAGACCGGTTGTTCGATGTACAAAACGCTGAAAGAGGGCGAGTCGCGTAGGGTGCTGTGCGAAGCCGAAAGGCAGGAGTACATCCGAGCCTACGGTTTGACGTTCAGGATCATGGCCCTCGAGAACGTGGCGGGGCCGCAGGGTGCCAATATTCTGGCCCGAGTCTTCTACAAGGGCGCGCCGGTCTTTCCGGTTAGGAGAGAGACGAAAATCGTCGAATGCGCCAGCGGCTGGGAGTGCAGCGACTACATCGGAACCTACAGTGCTCAAACGCCGTCGCCGCTGACTTTCTATTTCAGGTGCACTAATACCACGCCCCTTCCCACTGCGACATTCCGTTGGCGCACGACGCTGATAGACGCCAATGGGATGAAGACCAACAGTGTCGACCACACCAGCACTTGCACCACTCCGCCCGGCGCGACCCAGACCGACAGCGCAGATCCTGTGGGCGGCAACAGGATCATCATTACCCAGTGACATGAAGAACAGACGCGTGTTCTTTAGCGCGATACCGGGCAAAGAATCCGATAGGCAGAAAGAACTAAGTCCCTGAGGATCGGGGCTTAGTTCTTTGTATGGGGAATTCCTGGCCATGCCGGACCAAAATCCAAGAGGGTTTGGCCATGAAGCGATGCCCCAACTATGAGGGTGGTCGCGACGTCTACCTAGAACTCTTATTTTTAGGCCTATGAAGCGTGCGTCGATACAGGGGCTTAGGCCCACGTTGGTCCGGAAAGGGTAGGGGTTGCCATGGATCACATCGAGGCGATCCTCAAAAACGTTGCTTGGAGCGACCGCTACGATGAAGATTCGTTCAACGGCGCCCTGCATGAGCGGGCCGTCTGGGACACTGAGAAGTGCTGGGAGTTGGAGGCCTCATTTACTTCCTTGCCGCTCACCCAAGGATTTTCCCCGGCTGATGTGTCCCCTGTTCCGCCTCTTCAGCTACACCATGGTCAGTCTCGGAGCGGACTTCTATCCAAACGATGCCTTCAGGATCGATAACCTGACTATGCGCAGGTCTATGACTACCGGGAGAGGGCCCAGCTTGTCTTCGAGGGAGTGTTCTCGGGAAACATGCCGGTTCAGTCCTCAGGCTTTGGGACGCCCAACCGACGGTTTTATGCCAACGATTGATTCAGGCCGAAGCCGCTTCATCGGCTCGGCCTAATTCGAGCACTGTCGTAGAGCAGGCACTTGGCGAGTCGTAAGGGGGGCGAACCTTCGACCTATGGGTCAAGAGTCAACTGTTCGACGAGTCGAAATAATTTGAACTCGGAAGTCTGCGAGGCTGCCGGCGCCGGGGGCGGGCCCAGCCGCTGGCCGTCCACCGCGCTGCGGCCTGGGGCGGGCGTCTCGCATGCGGCGAGCACAAAAAAGCCCCCGAGCGGACTCGGGGGCTTTCTTTACTTCAACTGGCGGAGAGAGGGGGATTCGAACCCCCGAAGCGCGGTTTAGACGCTTACACACTTTCCAGGCGTGCTCCTTCAACCACTCGGACACCTCTCCGGGATCTGGCGGTCCGCCTGGGCGGGCCGTTCAGAGCCGGGAATTCTAGCCTTGCAGGGCCCTGGGGGACAAGCTGGGCGGCGGCGGGGCGGTCTCTGCCCGGTGCGGGCGGCCCGGGTCCGGTGTGTGGCGGTCGGGTTGCGCCCTTGCTTCGAGGGGCGGGCGCGAGGGGCCGGCGTGGCACAATGCGAGGGTCTCCCCCGCGTCGCGCCGGCCTCCGCTCGCGCGCGCCGTCGCGCCGCCGCGTTACCCTGGCGCTTCGTCCGCACGCCTCATCGCAAAGGATCCGATGTCGTATCTCGTCCTCGCCCGCAAGTGGCGCCCCAAGCGTTTCGCCGAACTGGTCGGGCAGGAGCACGTGGTGCGTGCGCTGACCAACGCGCTCGGCACCGGGCGCGTGCACCACGCCTTCCTGTTCACCGGCACCCGCGGCGTCGGCAAGACCACCATCGCGCGCATCTTCGCCAAGTCGCTGAACTGCGAGCGCGGCACCTCGGCCGACCCCTGCGGCGAGTGCGCGGCCTGCCTGGACATCGACGCCGGGCGCTACATCGACCTGCTCGAGATCGACGCCGCCAGCAACACCGGCGTGGACGACGTGCGCGAGGTGATCGACAACGCCCAGTACATGCCCAGCCGCGGCCGGGTCAAGGTCTACCTGATCGACGAAGTCCACATGCTGTCGAAGTCGGCGTTCAACGCGCTGCTGAAGACGCTGGAGGAGCCGCCGGGCCACGTCAAATTCCTGCTCGCCACCACCGACCCGCAGAAGCTGCCGGTGACGGTGCTGTCGCGCTGCCTGCAGTTCAACCTCAAGCGCCTGGACGAGCAGCAGATCAGCGGGCAGATGACCCGGATCCTCGCCGCCGAGCAGATCGGCGTCGACGAATCGGCGATCCGCCAGCTGGCCAAGGCCGCCGACGGCAGCCTGCGCGACGGTCTGTCGCTGCTCGACCAGGCGATCGCCTACGGCGGCGCCGGCGGCGATACGCGCCTGGAGGGCAGCGCGGTCGCGGCGATGCTGGGCTCGGTCGACCGGACCCGGGTCGGCGCGGTGCTGGCCGCGCTCGGCGACGGCGACGGCGCCCGGCTGATGGCCGAGGTCGCGACCCTGGCCGAGTTCTCGCCCGATTGGGGCAGCGTGCTGGAGTCGCTGAGCGACGCCCTGCACCGGATCCAGGTCCGCCAGTTGGTGCCGGAAGCGGCGGTCGAGGCCGACGGCGTCGACGTCGACGCGTTGGCCGCGCAGCTGCGGCCGGAGGTGGTGCAGCTGTGGTACCAGATGAGCGTCAACGGACGCCGCGACCTGCCGCTGGCGCCGAGCCCGCGCGCCGGTTTCGAAATGAGCGTGCTGCGCATGCTCGCCTTCCGCCCCTCCGGCGCGGCCGAACCCGGCCCGGCGCCGGGCTCGGGCGGACGCAGCGAGCCCGCGCGCGGCCGCGACGCCGCCGCCCAGGCGGCTGCGGCGATGCGCGAAATGGGTGCCGGCCCGGTACGCGAGGGCGCGGCGCGCGAATCGGCGCCGTCCGCAGCGCCTGCTGCGGCGGCGAAGACGTCGGTCGCGCCTGCCGCGTTCGAGCCCGCTCCGGTCGAACCCGCTCCGGTCGAACCCGCGGCGCGAGCGCAACCGGCGCGCGACGCGTCCGGTTCCGGACCGTCGCCGCGTTCGGTCGCGCCGTTCGAAGCATCGCCGTTCGTAGCGGCGTCGTCCCAACCGAAGCCGGTCGAGCCCGCGCCTGCCCGCAACGAGCCGGCCCGGATCGAGCCTACGCCTGCGCCGGTCGCCGCTGCGCCGGCGAGCGAAGCGCCGCTGTGGCCGGACGAGGAACCGGCGCGCCGCGTCGAGCCGGCGCGTCCGCCGCAGCCGGTCCATGCGGTCCGCGAGGAAGCGCCGCTGTGGCCGGAGGACGATGCGCCGTCGCGGCCGGCGTCGGGCCGGTCGGAGCCTGACCGGTCGGAGTTCGCTCGTCCGGAACTGGCTCGCGGCGAGTTGGGCGGTGAGGGACGGGCTCATGAGGCGTTGGCCCATCAGAAGCCGGCCCATCAGGAGCCGACCCATCAGGAGCAGGCGCGCCCGGTGCCGCAGGACGCCCCGGCGCCGGCCGTCGAGCTTGTCCCGGTCGAACCCGACCCGATCGAATCCGTCCGTACCGAGTCCATCCATACCGAGTCGCAGCCGGCACGGGTCGAACCGATCGCCGCCGAACCCGAACCGCGCGCGCCCGCAGTCGCGGTCGCGCCGCCGCCCGGCGTGGTGCCGGACGAAGTGCCGCGCGAAGACATGTTCGCCAGCCAGGCGCCGCGTGCGTCCGAGCCGATCAGGATGCCGGCGCGCGCCGGCGCGGGCGGCGGCATCGCCGACGCCGACGCCTGGCACGCCCTGGTCGATGCCAGCGGCCTGCGCGGCCCGGCGCGGATCCTGGCCGAGCATTCCGGATTTCTCGGCTATGCCGACGGCGTGCTGAGCCTGTCGCTGGGGCCCAACGACGACCACCTGCGCGCGCCGGCGTTGATCAAGATGGTCGCCGACGCGCTGGCCCAGCGGCTCGGCGCGGCTCCGCAGATCCGCTTCGAGACCGAGGCCGGCGGCGAATCGATGCATGCGCGCAACCTGCGCGCGCGCGACGAGCGCCAGGCTTCGGCCGAGGACATGTTCATGAACGATCCCGACGTGCGCCGGCTGATCGACGTTCACGGCGCCAAGCTCGTGCCGGACTCGATCCGCCCTTACGACGAGCCCTGAGCCCTTGCGCGGCGCCCGCCGCGCCCTCATCCCTTCGAGCGGGCGCCGTCCTCGCGCGGCGCCGCTGTCCGGATCCGGTCGCCCCGACCGGCTCCTCCAGATTCCCAACACGACCACGAGGCAGGACCACCATGCGCGGCAACATCGCCCAACTCATGCAACAGGCGCAGAAGATGCAGGAAAACGTGCAGCGCGCCCAGGAAGAACTGGCCAAGATCGAAGTCACCGGCAGCGCCGGCGGCGGCATGGTCAGCGTGACCCTGACCGGCCGCATGGACTGCCGCAAGGTCCGCATCGACCCGAGCGTGCTGTCCGACCAGGAAATGGTCGAGGACCTGATCGCCGCCGCCTTCAACGACGCGGTCAACAAGATCAACGCCGAGTCGCAGGCCAAGATGTCGGCCGCCACCGCCGGCATGCCGATGCCGCCGGGCATGAAGCTGCCGTTCTGAGCGACGCGCGTCCATGAACCTGCACATCGGCGCCACCGCCGCGATAGTCGCTGCCGGTCTGCTCGGGCTCGACGCCTACGCCACCTGGGCGATCTGGCGCGAGCCGGACCTGACCGGTGCGCAGAAGGGGCTGCAGTCGGCGCTGGTCTGGCTGCTGCCTTTGCTCGGCGCGATCGTCTGCCTCAACGTGGTGCGGGCGATGAACCGCGAGCCGGCTGCGCGCAGCGGCTTCACCATCAGCGAATGAGCGGACCTCGGCGCGCATGAGCAGCAGCCTGCTCGAACAACTGATCGACGCGTTCCGGGTCCTGCCCGGGGTCGGGCAGAAGTCGGCCCAGCGCATGGCCTACCACGTGCTCGAACGCGAGCGCGCCGGCGGCCAGCGCCTGTCCCAGGCCCTGGCCGAGGCGATCGACAAGATCGGCCATTGCGTGCGCTGCCGCGACTTCAGCGAGAGCGAGGTCTGCCCGACCTGCGCCAGCGCCGCGCGTGACGCGCACCTGTTGTGCGCGGTGGAATCGCCGGCCGACCGGCTGGCGATCGAACAGGCCACCGGTTACCGCGGCCTGTACTTCATCCTGCAGGGCCGGCTGAGCCCGCTCGACGGCATCGGCCCGCGCGAACTCGGCCTGGACGCGCTGGCCGCGCGCCTGGCCGAAGGCGAGGTGCAGGAGCTGATCGTGGCCACCAACCCGACCGTCGAAGGCGAGGCCACCGCCCACTACCTGGCCCAACTCGCGCGCCAGCACGGCGTGCGCCCCAGCCGCCTCGCCCACGGCGTCCCGCTCGGCGGCGAGCTGGAGTACGTCGACCGCGGCACGCTGTCGCATGCGTTCGGCAGCCGGAGCGAGATGTAGCTGGGGGCGGGGAATGGGGAATCGGGAATAGGGAATGGGGTGAGCAGGGCGCTGAGGGCGGGTTGGGTCCATCGTTCGCTGCGGATGAAAGGTTCGAACGGGAGCGGGGGCGAGGATTCGTCCGCCGCCGCGAGGTACGATTCCCCATTCCCCATTCCCCATTCCCCATTCCCGGCCCCATGACCGACTCGACCATCTTCGGCAAGATCATCCGGCGCGAGCTGCCGGCCGACATCGTTTACGAAGACGCGGACCTGATCGCGTTCCGCGACATCGCCCCGCAGGCGCCGGTGCACGTGCTGTTCGTGCCGAAGACGCCGATCGCCACCCTCAACGATCTGCAGGCCGATCAGGCCGCGATCGTCGGCCGGCTGGCCCATGCCGCGGCGCAGTACGCGCAGCGCGAAGGCTTCGCCGAAGACGGCTACCGCATCGTCATGAACTGCAACGGCCACGGCGGCCAGACCGTGTTCCAGTTGCACCTGCACCTGCTCGCCGGCGACCAGCTCGGCCGCTTCGGCACCCCGCGCTGAAGCAGCGCCGCGCAGCGCGCGTTCGAACCGCTGCCGCCGCACCTCCCTTCGCCCCAAGCCTTTCCCCCTTTGAAAAAGGGGGGCAGGGGGGATTTGCCCTTGGCTCTTGCTTCGGCGCCCCCAAAAACCCCACCGGCAAAACCAACGAAGGCGCCCAAGGGCGCCTTCGTCGTCACTGCCTCGCGCGACCGCGATCGCGCGCCGCGCTCACCACCAACCCCACCACGGCCACGGCGCCGGACGCTCGATCACGTCGACCCGTTCGCGCACCGGCCACAGGTAGACCACGTCGGCGTCGAGCTGCGGGAAACGGTACTCGTAGCCGCCGATGCGCCGCGACTCGTAGCCGGCGATGCGGCCGGTGAAGGTGACTTCGCGGTTCTTCTCGAACAGCGCCGGGTCGTAGAACCCGGAGCGGCAGGCCAGGAAGCGGCCGCCGACGTCGTCGCTGGCCCAGTACGGCCGGCCCGAATCGCCGAGCCGGGTCGAGATCATCTCGAAGCAGGTGCGGTTGGCCTGCGGCTCGACATCGACGATCCGGCCGCCCCAGCGCACCACCGCGCCGGTGCTGTCGTTGGCCGCGGCGTCGGCCGGGGTGATGGGCGAGAACGCCCCCTGTAGCGGTTTGGGCTGGGTGGCGCAGGCGCCGAGCAGCGCGACACCGACAGCGATAACGGCAAGACGCAGCTTCATCGTCGTTCTCCAGAAGGGCCGGGCCGGTGCGCGCGTAAGGCCCGGACCAGTTCGTTGCGCAGCGCTCGGGCCTCGCGCCGCCCGGGTTCAGTACCAGCGTAGCGCCAATCGCTGAAATGTTGGCTGAGCCGGAGCAAGCTTTCGCCCAATTCCGGTCGCGTCCGGCCGACCCGCTCGGCCCAGGCCAGGGCCGGCTCGTGCGGCTGGCGCTCCAGGCCCAGGCGCCGGTAGCGCCGGCCCAGGGCGCGCCAGGCCCGCACCACCGGGTCGCGCTCGCGTTCGCCGCGGCTGCTGAGCCAGACCATCCACAGCCCGGCGAGGCTGGCGAACAGCACGAACAGCAGTACCAGCTTCTGGTTGTCCAGGCGGTCGACGCCGAACGGCTGCAGCATGCGCTGCTGGCGGCTGGCGTCGAAGCCGAGCACGAAATCGTTCCAGCCGCGGCGCAGCCAGTCGCTGAGATTGAACAAGGGCGTGGCCGCGGCGATGCCGCCGAACAGGCCGCCGGTGCCGGGCCGGCGGTCGGCCAGGGTGTCGTAGATGCGCTCCGGCGCGACCGCCGCGGTCGGGTCGACCCGGATCCAGCCGCGCCCGCTCAGCCAGACCTCGGCCCAGGCGTGGGCGTCGGAACGGCGCACCAGCCAATAGTTGCCGACCGGGTTGTAGTAGCCGCCGGCGTAGCCGGTGACCACCCGCGCCGGGATCCCGGCGCCGCGCATCAGCACCACGAAGGCCGAGCTGAAATGCTCGCAATAGCCGGCCTTGTGATCGAACAGGAATTCGTCGACCGAGTGCCGGCCGAGCAGGGGCGTGGCCAGGGTATAGGCGAACTCGCCGCGGATCATCGCCATCGCCCGGCGCACGATCGCCGCGTCGTCGGCGCCGGCTTCGCTGCGCCAGCGCTGGGCCAGGGCCAGGGTGCGCGGGTTGTAGCCTTCGGGCAGTTCCAGGGCCATGCGCCGGATGGTTTCGCGCAGCTGCGGCTCGTAGCTGGCCGGCGGCGCCGAATGCAATTGCCAGCGGGTCAGGGTGCTCAGCGGGCGGCGCGTGTAGAGGTTGTGGTCCAGGGTCAGCCGCGCGCCCGCAGGCGCCGCGCGCGGCAGGTCCAGGGCGACGAAGTCGCGGGTGTCGGTCGGTTCGACCTCCAATTCGTAGTCCCAGCCGTTGCCGGCGGCGCGGATCGGCGCCGCCGGCAGGCCCTGGACCCAGCGCGAGCGGGTCCATTCGCGGCCGTCGAAATTCCACAGCACCGGCCCGCGCCAATACATCTGCGAGGTCGGCGGCGCGGCGCCGCGGAAGCGCGCGCGCAGGGTGACGGTCTCGTCGTTGAGCAACTCGACCATCTCGCCCGGGCTCATCCGGTCCGACAGGCCGGGCTTGGCCAGGGCGCGGTCGGGGATGCCCCACAGCGGCGAGCTCAGGCGCGGGAACAGCCAGAACACCGCCAGCGCCAGCGGCAGGCCGATCGCGATCAGGCGGCCGATCGCCAGCAGACGCTGGCTCGGCGGCAGGGCCGGTTCCGCGGCGCGCGCCGGGTCGGGACGCGATTCGTATTCGGCCAGGCGCTGCAGCGTCGCCAGCGCCAGCATCGCCGCGGCCAGGCCCAACGCCAGCGACCACGGACCCTGGTCGAGCAGGAAGGTCGCGAACGGGCCGAACAGGGCGAAGCCGATCAGGCTGCGCGCGTCGCGCAGGGTGTAGGTCTCCGACGGCTTGAGCGCGAACATCGCCGCGAGCAGGGCGCAGCCGGTGTCGCGGCCGAGCGAAAACCCGGCCAGCACCATGACCGCGCCGACCAGACCCAGCACCATCAGCAGGCGCAGCGTGCTCGGCAGCGGGCGGCGCCAGGACAACAGACCGATGCCGACGCCGACCGCGGCGATCAGCCCGGCGATGCTCGGCGGCAATTGCAGCAGCAAGGGCAGCAGGCAACTGGCGCCGGCCAGCAGGGTGGCGCGCCGCGCCGACGGCGGCAGGCCTTCGGCCGGCGCGGCGTCGACGGCGCGCCGGGCGGACGCGGCGAAGGGCAGGCGCAGCTCAGCCATGCGGCATCAGCGCCAGGGCGCGCAGGCAGGCATGGCGATGCGCCGAGCCGCTGCCCGGGCCCAGCGAGGGTTGGTGGGGCAGGCTCAGCCGGTAGCGGCACCCGTCGCGTTCGGCCTCGTCGACCCAGCGCGCCAGGCGCGATATGCGCGCTTCCTGGTCGAGCCCGGTCAGGCGCTGCCATTCCAGTTCGACGTCGGCGCCGAGCGGTTGTTCGTATTCGCGCACCAGCAGGATGTCGCGCCGCGCCGAATGCTTCCAGGAGATGGTCCGGCGGGCGTCGCCGGGACGGTAGGCGCGCAGATGGTGGACATCCTCGCCGGCCGGGTGCAGCCGGGTCACGGCCTGGTCGCCGCCGCCGGTCGGCAGCGGCGGACCGTGCGGTTCCGGCGCCGGGTAGACCAGCAGCGGCGCCTGCGGCCAGACCAGGGCCCAGGCCCGCGCCAGGCCCAGCGGCCGGGTGGTCCACACCCGCAGCCGCGGCAGTTCGAGCCAGCCGCGCCGTTCGGTGAGCACGCGCAGCGCCGCTTCGCCGGCGCCCTGGTCCAGGTCGAGCGCGGCGACCCCGGCGCCGAGCGCGCCTTCGTCGTCCACGCGCAATCCGCGCCGGGCGCGATCGGGCTTGGCCCGCGCATGCACCCGCACCGTCATCGGCTGGCCGGCCGGCACCGGTTCGGCGTCGATCGCGACGATGCTCAGCCCCGACAACTGCAACTGCGCGGCGATCAGGCTGGCCAGGCCGGCGCCGGCCAGCAGCAGCGCCAGCAGCAGCGCCGGGTTGTTGTTGTAGTTCAGCGCGCCCAGCAGCATGGTCGCCAGCAAGGCGCCGTAGAACGCACCGAAACCGGTCGGCAGCACGTAGATGCGGCGGCGGTCGAACCGAGCCGGCAAGGCTTCGCGGCGGCGCGGCCGGGTCAGCGCCAGCAGGCGCCGGCGCCATTGGCTCAGGCGCGGCTGCGGCGATGGCGCGGCGGTCGTTGCGGCCTGGGCCATGCGCGACCGGTTCAATCCACCGCCACGGCGAACAGGATCGACTTGGCCACGTCGGGGCCGGCATCGGCCTCGGCCACCAGACGGTGCGAGGCGACCGCGGCGAACAGCGCCTGCACGTCCTCGGGCACCACGTGCGAACGGCCGAGCAGCAGCGCGTAGGCGCGCGCGGCGCGCAACAGGGCCAGGCCGGCGCGCGGCGACAGGCCGACCCGCACGCCCGGGTGCTTGCGGCTGCGCGCGAGCAGCGCCTGCACGTAGCCGATCAGGCTGTCGCTGGCGTAGACCGCGTCGACCGCGCGGCGGATCGCCAGCACGTCTTCGGCGCTCAGCAGCGGCCGGGTCTGGGCGATCAGGTTGCGCCGGTCGGCGCCGGCCAGCAGGTCGCGCTCGGCGGCTTCGTCCGGATAGCCCAGGTGCAGGCGCAACAGGAAACGGTCGAGTTGCGAGTCCGGCAGCGGATAGGTGCCAGACAGGTCGACCGGGTTCTGGGTGGCGATGACGAAGAACGGATCGGGCAGGGCGTGGGTGCGCCCGTCGACGGTGACCTGGTGTTCGGCCATCGCTTCCAGCAATGCGCTCTGGGTGCGCGGCGGCGCGCGGTTGATCTCGTCGGCGAGCAGCACCTGGGTGAACACCGGCCCGGGATGGAACTGGAACTGGCGCGACTGCGGATCGAACACCGACACGCCGACCACGTCGGCCGGCAGCAGGTCGGAAGTGAACTGCACGCGCTGGAACTCCAGCCCCAGGGTCGCCGCCAGCGCATGCGCGAGCGTGGTCTTGCCCAGGCCGGGCAGGTCTTCGATCAGCAGGTGGCCGTCGGACAGCAGCGCGACGAAGGCCAGCCGCACCGCCTGCGCCTTGCCCAGCACCAGCGAGTTGACCTGGGCCTGCGCCTGCTCCAGGGCGCTGCGCAGGGCGTCGGGTAGGATGGTCTCGCGCTGCGCCGGATTCGCCGCCGTGGTCTTGCCTGCCGTCATCGTGCTGGGTTCCTGTGTCGGTATCGTCGTCGCTGCGATGCCGCGTCGCGCCGTCGTCGGAGCATCATCGCGCGCGGTCGCGATCGGTGCAGCCGCCGGTTGGGTGCGTGCGGATGTTCTGGGACGGGCATCAACAAAAATCGGATGTCGATAAAACCAGCGTTCGCCGTGCCGGCGTTCGCGTGCGGATCTCGCCTGCGGCCCGGCCGTGCGGGCTTCGCCGCAGGCGTTCGGTCGAGCGGCCCGGTCGTGCGGATTTGCCGAGTCTGGCGCGCCCGCGACGATCGCCCGAACGGCGGCGTGCGAGGATTCGTGCGCGCCGATGCGCGGCAGGTCCAACCCCATTCGAAGTGTAGCGAGGTCGAGCGTCGATGCGGCAACCCAAGCAGGACACAGGCGATGCCGCGCGCGCGTTCTGGGCGCTGTGGAGCGTGTTGCTGGCGTTGAAGGCGGCGGTGGCCGCGCGCCTGCCCTTGTTCGTCGACGAAGCCTTCTACTGGCAGGAGGGCCAGCATCCGGCCGCGGCCTATTCGGACCTGCCCGGGCTGACCGCCTGGCTGACCCGGCTCGGGGTCGAACTCGGCGGCGCCCAGGCCTGGGCCTTGCGCCTGCCGTTCCTGGCGGTCGCCGCGCTGGTGCCGCTGTTGCTGGTGCGGATGACCGCGCGCGAGTTCGGCGCCCGCGCCGGCTGGGTCGCCGGCTGTTTCGGCCTGCTGCTGCCGTTGGCGGGCACGCTCGGCCTGCTCGCCTTGCCGGACGCGATGATGGCGCTGGCGACGCTGCTGTGCCTGGACGCCGGCGCGCGGCTGTTGCGCGAGGTCGATGCGCGCGCGGCGGTGGAACTCGCCGCCGGGCTCGCCCTCGGCGCGCTCAGCCACTATCGCTTCATCGCCGTGATCGCGGTCGGCGGCGCGGTGCTGCTGTTGCTGCCGGAAGGGCGGCGCGCCCTGCGCGACGTGCGCGTGCTGATCGCCGCGGCGATCGGCGCTTCGGCCTGGGCGCCGCTGGTGGCCTGGAACATGGACAACGCCGACGCCGGGTTGCGCTTCCAACTGGTCGACCGGCATCCCTGGGCGTTTCACGCCGACGGCCTGTGGTTCGTCGCCATTCAGGCCTTGCTGGTCACTCCGCCGCTGCTGGCGGCCCTGGTCCTGGCCGCCTGGCGCGGCGCCCGCGCGGCGACGCCGGCGGCGCGCTACTTCGCCCTGTCCGGGGCGCTGATCGTGCTGGGCTTCTTCGCCCTCGGTTTTTTCGCCGATACCGAACGGGTCAGCTTCCACTGGCCGTTGCCGGGCTATCTGGCCCTGCTGCCGTTGTTGCCGGGCGTGCTCGCGGCCTGGCCGCGCTGGGCGCGCGGCCTCACCGCGGCGCTCGCCGGCGCGGCGGTGCTGGCGGTGCTGGGCTATTACGTCGCGGTATCGGTGCCGGCGCTGCGCGCGCGCAGCGCCGGCGAGAAGTGGTACCCGTCCAACTTCGCCGGCTGGAACGAACTGGCCGCGCAGGTCGAACGCCGCTTGCGCGAGTCGCCGCCGAACACGCGGGTGCTGGCCGACAACTTCAAGATCGGCGCCGAACTCGGCTTCGCCCTGGGCGATGCGCGGATCGAAGTGCTGGATCATCCGATCAACCACAAGCACGGCCGCGCGCCGCAGTTGCGCCTGTGGGGGCTGGAGCGCGATCGCCGCATCGATGTCGCCGGCGAGCCGGCCTTGCTGGTGGTCGGTGCGACCGAGGTCGACTACAAGCACCTGCTGCAGCGTTACCACGACCTGTGCGCGATGCTCGGGCCGTTGCCGGCGCCGCAGGCGCTCAACGTCGATCACGGCCGGCAGCGTTTCCTGCTGTTCGCGCTCGACGGCCGGCCGCGTCAGGGCGCATGCACGACGCCGGCGATGGCCTGGGTCGACGCGCCGGCGGCCGGCGCGCGGGTCGGGCGCGAGTTCGAGGTCGCCGGCTGGGCGTTCAAGGACGGCGTCGGCCTGGCCCGGGTCGAGATCCTGCTCGATGGGCGGCCGCTGGCGCCGGCGCAGTACGGGCGCGAGTTGCCGGGCGTGCGCGAGTTCTGGCGGATCAGCAACGATCCCCAGCATCCGCGGATCGGCTTCGTTGCGCGCGTGCGGCTGGACGCGCAGGCGCCGGGACGGCATTGGCTGGGGCTGCGCCTGCACGGCCGCGACGGCAGCGTCGAGGATTGGGCCGAACAGCCGATCGAACTGGCGCCGCGCTGAGCGCGGACGCATCCGCTCGCTCCGGCGCGGCAGGCTCAGGGCAGGGCGTAGCCGGCCTGGCGCAGCAGTCGCGCAGTGGCGATCAGCGGCAGGCCGATCAGCGCGGTCGGGTCGCTGGACTCGATCGCCTCGAACAGGGCGATGCCCAGGCCTTCGGACTTGAAACTGCCGGCGCAGTCGTAGGGCTGCTCGGCGTCGACGTAGCGGGCGATCTCGGCCGCGTCCAGTTCGCGGAAGCGGACCGTGGTCGTGTCCAGCGCGGTCAGCGCGGGCCGGCCGTGGCGCAGCACGCACAGCCCGGTCAAGAACCGCACTTCGCGCCCGGACATGGCCTGCAACTGGGCCAGGGCGCCGTCGCGGCCGCCGGGCTTGCCGATCGGGCGGCCGTCGAACTCGGCCACCTGGTCCGAGCCGATCACCCAGGCCTGCGGTTGCTGGGCCGCGACCGCGGCGGCCTTGGCCACGGCCAGGCGGGCGGCCAGTGCCGCCGGGGCCTCCCCGGGCAGCGGGGTCTCGTCGGTCTGCGGGCGGGCGGTGTCGAAGGCCAGGCCCAGACGGCCGAGCAGTTCGCGGCGGTAGACCGAGGTCGAGGCCAGGATCAGCGGGGAGGGCATCGCGAGTCTCTTGCTCTATTGAGATGGCGCCGACGTCTCAGCCGGTCGGCAGACGCGCGCGCTCGATCTGGTTCAATTGCTGCTCGATCCGGTCGCGCGCGGCATCGATCGAACTGCGCACCTCGGCCAGTTGGGCCAGGCTGGCGCGGCGCCCGTACTCGCGCAGCCACAGGCGCTGGCGCAGCATCTCGCGCATCGCCTCGCCGACCGGGTCGCGGCCCTCGTCGCCGGCGACCGCCTCGATCTCGGCCCGGGCGGCGCGCAAGCGGGCCTCCAGGGCGTCGGCGGCATCGAGCAGTTCGCGCACCGCGCGCTGGCGCCGGACCGGCCCCAGCACCACGACGGCGGCCGCGGCCAGCGCCGCCAGCACGACCAGGGTCAGCAGCAGGAAGAGGATCAAGGGGGCGGCTTCGCTCGGCGGGAGGCCGGAAAGTCTGCACGCGTGGCGGGGGCGGCGGCAAATCCCCTGCGCCGGCCGGGGCTTACGGTTTGACAGCGGGGGGCGGGGTCTCTACCATTCCGCGGCTTATGTCAGCCGATGTGCCATCTGGGCGGGTGCCCGACGTCCTCGATGCCTGGCGCCTGGTGGCGGCACGGCGCGGCGTGGAAGGCCGTGTGCCGTTGTCGGATTTCGTCCGGCTGCGCGACAGCCTGGTCGACGCCGAAGGCGAAGTCAGCTTTTCGCTGGATTTCGACAGCGACGCGCTGCAGGTGCCCTACGTCGAACTGAAGATCGACGCGCAGTTGCCGCTGTTGTGCCAGCGCTCGCTGGAACGGTTCCTGTTGCCGGTGCAGATCGTGCAGCGGCTGGGGCTGATCCGCGACGAGGCCGACGAAGCCGCGTTGCCGCCGGGCTACGAGCCGCTGCTGATGCCCGACGACGGCATGCTGCGGCCCGTGGAGCTGGTCGAGGACGAACTGATCCTCGCCGTTCCGGTGGTGCCGATGGCGCCCGGCAGCGAGGCGGTCGAGCGCGAATGGGAGGCCCCCCAGGCCGAACAGGACGCGGCCAATCCGTTCTCGGTGCTGTCCTCGCTGAAGAAGAACTGACGCAAGACCGGTTTCACCCTTTTCGTTCCACTCCGACCTGCAGGCGAAGCAGCAAGCCGTTCCTGCGAATCGGGCTACGCTATCCACCTCAGGTTTCCACCGCTTTTCCGGAGCAAGACCATGGCTGTTCAGAAGTCCCGCGTTACCCCGTCCCGTCGCGGCCAGCGCCGCGCCCACGACGCGCTGACCAGCAAGCAGCTGGCCACCGACCCGACCACCGGCGAGACCCACATCCGCCACCACGTGACCGCCGACGGCTACTACCGCGGCAAGAAGGTCATCGAGACCAAGACCCGCATCGTCGACGAAGAATAATCTTCGTTCGCGCCGCGACGTGCGCCCGGTTTCCGGCGCGCGTCGCCGCCGATCTGGGCCGGCGGCCGGGAGCGCATCCCCACGCCGGCGCCGATCCGCTCCGCCGCCCGCGGCGGCGCGTCCGAATTCAGACCTGCGGCCGTCGCGGCACCGTTCCACCGCCAGCTCACGCTGGCGGCCTGCGTTTGTGGCACTGATGACTTCGGCGGCCTGCGTCCGGCGACGACGCTGCATCGCGGCGTGCGCAGCCTGAGCGGGCCCCTACACGGCAACGCCGCGGAGTGGTGATGACAGATCGGATTTACGCCCGCATCGCGGGTACCGGCAGCTACCTGCCGGAAAAGGTGTTGACCAACGCCGACCTGGCCAAGTTGGTCGATACCAGCGACGAATGGATCGCGACCCGCACCGGCATTCGCGAGCGCCATATCGCGGCCGAGGGCGAGACCACCGTCGACCTGGCTTACCACGCCTCGGTGCGTGCGCTGGAAGCCGCCGGCGTAGCGGCCAGCGAGATCGACCTGATCGTGCTCGGCACGACCACCCCCGACCTGATTTTCCCGTCCAGCGCCTGCCTGCTGCAGCACCGCCTGGGCGCCGACGGCTGCCCGGCGTTCGACGTCAACGCGGCCTGCTCGGGCTTCGTCTACGCGCTGACCGTGGCCGACAAGTTCATCCGTTCCGGCGCGGCCAAGACCGTGCTGGTGGTGGGCTCGGAAACCCTGACCCGGATGCTGGACTGGAACGACCGCGGCACCTGCGTGCTGTTCGGCGACGGCGCCGGCGCGGTGGTGCTCAAGGCCGACAGCGAGACCGGCATCCTCAGCACCCACCTGCACGCCGACGGCGGCAAGAAGGAGCTGCTGTGGAATCCGGTCGGCGTCTCGGCCGGTTTCAAGCCCGAAGAGCACAACGCCGGCGTGCGCGTGCTGATGACCGGCAACGAAGTGTTCAAGCACGCGGTCAAGGCGCTGGACTCGGTGGTCGAAGAGACCCTGGAAGCCAATGGCCTGGACCGTCACGAGATCGACTGGCTGATTCCGCACCAGGCCAATCTGCGCATCATCGAAGCCACGGCCAAGCGCCTGGACATGCCGATGGAGCGGGTGATCGTGACCGTCGACCGCCACGGCAACACCTCGTCCGGGTCGGTGCCGCTGGCGCTGGACGAGGCGGTGCGCTCGGGCAAGGTCCAGCGCGGCCAGTTGCTGCTGCTGGAAGCCTTCGGTGGCGGTTTCACCTGGGGCTCGGCGCTGCTGCGCTACTGATCTTCGCATCCCGCTGTTGCTTCGCCGGGGCCGGCCGCGATTCGTCGCGAGCCGGCCTTTTGCGTTTTTGATCTTGCGCATTTGTGTAGCAGCGACGTCCCACCAGAGATTTCCTTCGGTCGCAAGCCGCGCCCGCCATCCCGCCCGTTCGCCGCGTCTTTGTCCTAGCCCCCTGTAGGAGCGGCGTAAGCCGCGACCACGGGACGCGCAGAAGAACCAAGGCCGACGCCATGGATCGAAGCTCGAAACCATCGCAGGGTAGGAGCGGCGCAAGCCGCGACCGCGCTGCTACGGTCTCGCGCCGTTTGTCGTTCGAAGGTTTCCAAAGCCTTAGAGCCTCTAAAGCAAAGCTTCCGTCCGCAAGCGGCCGGGTCACTTTCTTTGTCCAAGGCGACAAAGAAAGTAACCAAAGAAAACGCCGTTCCTGTTTCGAATCAAGAGCCACTATGGGACGGAGCTTGCGCGGGGCTGCTCCGCACAGGCCATCCCTGGCCTGGCTACGCACGGGCCGCATCCATGCGGCCCGCCCTTCGGGGCTTCAGGGTGTTCTCGCGAGATCGAAACCGCGCCAAGCTCTTCACGGCAACGGCAACGGCAACGGCAACGGCAACCGCAACCGCTAACCGCTAACGGCTAACGGCTAACGGCTAACGGCAACTGCTGTGCGCGGCTCCTGCAAAAGGTCCGGATAGGGGGCGATATGTGCCATCGCGTTGATCGGCCCGAACCGGCAAACCCGGGGTGGTTCGCCCGGATCGCCCTGCGCCATCGGTGGCGGTGCGGTTTTCCGCGCCGCAGCGAGGTTCTGCGACGGATCGCGGCAGTCTGCGACGCGGCGTGACGCCGTACCGCCCGGTACAGACGTTCGCAAGCGTTCGCCCGTATGATTCGCCATCCCTTCGATGTGGCGGCACGTGTGACCGATCAGCGCCTTTCTTTCGTTTTCCCGGGCCAGGGCTCGCAGTCGCTGGGCATGCTGGCCGAGCTGTCCGAACTGCATCCGCAGATCCGAGAAACCTTCGCCGAAGCCAGCGACGGCGCCGGCGTCGATCTGTGGGCAATGAGCCAGGGCGGCCCGGAAGAACAGCTCAACCGCACCGAGTTCACCCAGCCGGCGCTGCTCGCCGCGGGCGTGGCGGTGTGGCGCCTGTGGCAGGCGCAGGGCGGCGCGCAGCCGGCGCTGCTGGCCGGGCACAGCCTGGGCGAATACAGCGCGCTGGTCGCGGCCGGCGCCTTGTCGCTGCGCGACGGCGCGCACCTGGTGCGCCTGCGCGGGCAACTGATGCAGGACGCGGCTCCGGCCGGCGTCGGCGCGATGGCCGCCGTGCTCGGCGCCGAGGACGCGCTGGTCGAGGAAGTGTGCGCGGCGGTGTCCGGCGCCGAAGTGGTGGTGCCGGCCAATTACAACTCGCCGGGCCAGATCGTCATCGGCGGTCACGCCGGCGCGGTCGACAAGGCCCTGACCCGGCTCGCCGAAGCCGGCGTGCGCAAGGCGGTCAAGCTGGCGGTGAGCGTGCCTTCGCACACGCCGCTGATGCGCGAAGCCGCCAACCGCCTGGCCGAAGCCATGGCCGGCCTGGACTGGCGCGCGCCGTCGATTCCGGTGGTGCAGAACGTCGACGCCCAGGCCGAGGACGGCCTGGATGCGATCCGCGACGCCCTGGTGCGTCAGCTCTATCTGCCGGTGCGCTGGACCGGCTGCGTGCAGGCCCTGTCCGCGCGCGGCGCGCAGCGCATCGCCGAATGCGGTCCCGGCAAGGTGCTTGCCGGCCTGATCAAGCGCATCGACAAGGCCATCGACGGCCGCGCGATCGGCACGCCGGCGGAGTTCGAATCCGCGCTGGCGGACTGGCGCTGAATCGGGCCGTCGCACACCGCCGACCCTTGCGCTACTCAACCCCGGCCCCCAGCCTGTAGCCTTGACCGCGCCGATTCGTGGCGCGCGCCGGCCGGCCTGGAGGCGGGACGCCGCGCCCGCCCGCGGTCGACCACGACCGGGCGCCGCGCCGCCACCCACGAGCCCGCAGCCTTTACGGAGTGAAACACGCATGAGCACGACCCCGCTTTCGGGCGAAATCGCGCTGGTCACCGGCGCCAGCCGCGGCATCGGCGCGGCGATCGCCGACGAACTCGCCGCCCAGGGCGCGACCGTCGTCGGCACCGCGACCAGCGAAGCCGGCGCGCAGGCCATCGCCGCCCGCCTGGCCGGCCACGGCGGCCACGGCCGGGTCCTCGACGTCGCCGATCCGGCCTCGGTCGAGGGCCTGATCGACGAGGTCGCCAAGACCGTCGGCCCGATCTCGATCCTGGTCAACAACGCCGGCATCACCCGCGACAACCTGCTGATGCGGATGAAGGACGAGGACTGGCAGGCGATCCTCGACACCAACCTCAGCAGCGTCTACCGCACCAGCAAGGCGGTGATGCGCGCGATGATGAAGTCGCGCAAAGGCCGGATCATCAACATCGCCTCGGTGGTCGGGGTGACCGGCAACCCGGGCCAGGCCAACTACGCCGCGGCCAAGGCCGGCGTGATCGCCTTCAGCAAGTCGATGGCGCGCGAGATCGGCAGCCGCGGCATCACCGTGAACGTGGTCGCCCCCGGATTCATCGACACCGACATGACCCGCGACCTGCCCGAGGACGCGAAAAAGGCCATGTTCGACCAGATCGCGCTGGGCCGCTTCGGCGACCCGGCCGACATCGCCCGCGCGGTGGCGTTCCTGGCCGGCCCCGGCGCCGGCTACATCACCGGCGAAACGCTGCACGTCAACGGCGGCATGTACATGCCCTGAGCCTTTGGCGTAGGCTGTAAGCGATTGAACCCAAAGGGGTTTCGTCGAAAGGCGCCCGGCCCTCGCGAAACCCTCCGATTCCATTAGACTATTCCGTCGAAAAACCCCTCACGGGAGGAGCAGCATCCATGAGCAGCATCGAAGAACGCGTCAAGAAGATCGTGGTCGAACAGCTTGGCGTCAAGGAAGAGGAAGTCACCAACAACGCTTCGTTCGTCGACGACCTCGGCGCGGATTCGCTCGACACGGTCGAGCTGGTGATGGCGCTCGAAGAAGAGTTCGAGTGCGAGATTCCGGACGAAGAGGCCGAGAAGATCACCTCGGTGCAGCAGGCGATCGACTACGTCAAGGCGCACGTCAAGTCGTAATGCGCCCGCTCGTCCGCGATGCGCCTTGGCGGCTCGCGGACGGCATGCCATGCCATACAGCGACAACTCGGGGCCGCATTGCGGCCCCGTGCTTTTCAGGCCGGTCGATACGCCGGCGTAGCGTCCGCAGACGGATCCAGCAGAGGTAGCGTTGCATGTCCAACCGTTCCTTCAACCGCCGCGTGGTCGTCACCGGCCTCGGCCTCGTCTCCCCGCTCGGCAACGACGTCGTCAGCAGCTGGGACGGCATCGTCAACGGCCGCTCCGGTATCGGTCCGATCACCCATTTCGATCCGGCCCTGTTCACCACCCGCATCGCCGGCGAAGTGCGCGACTTCGACATCACCCGCTGGGTGAACCCGAAAGACGCCAAGAAGATGGAGGAGTTCATCCATTACGGCGTCGCCGCCTCGCTGATGGCGCTGGAAGACGCCGGCATCGTCGTCGACGATTCCAACGCCGAGCGCATCGGCGCGCTGATCGGCTCCGGCATCGGCGGCCTGCTCGGCATCGAAGAGCAGACCATCAAGTACCACGAGGGCGGCCCGCGCAAGATCTCGCCGTTCTACGTGCCCAGCACGATCATCAACATGCTGCCCGGCCAGGTCTCGCTGCTGACCGGCATCAAGGGCCCGAATTTCTCCGCCGTGTCGGCCTGCGCGACCTCGAACCATTCGATCGGCATGGCGATGCGGATGATCCAGTACGGCGACGCCGACGTGATCCTCGCCGGCGGCGCCGAGCGCGGCTCCTCGCCGACCTCGGTCGGCGGCTTCTGCTCGATGAAGGCGATGTCGACCCGCAACGACGACCCGACCCGCGCCTCGCGGCCGTGGGACAAGGAGCGCGACGGCTTCGTCCTCGGCGACGGCGCCGGCATCCTGGTGCTGGAAGAGTACGAACGCGCCAAGGCGCGCGGCGCGCGCATCTACTGCGAACTGGCCGGCTTCGGCGCCAGCTCGGACGCGTTCCACATGACCGCGCCGAGCGAGAACGGCGAGGGCCCGGCGCGCTGCATGGCGGCGGCGTTCGCCGACGCCGGCATCAACCCGGACCAGGTCGGCTATCTCAACGCGCACGGCACCTCGACCCCGCTCGGCGACCTCGCCGAGACCCTGGCGATCAAGCGCGCGCTGGGCGATCACGCCTACAAGACCATGGTCAGCTCGACCAAGTCGATGACCGGGCACCTGCTCGGCGCGGCCGGCGGCGCTGAGGCGATCTTCTCGGTGCTGGCGCTGTACCACGGCATCATTCCGCCGACCATCAACCTGGACGAGCCGGGCGAGGGCTGCGACCTGGACTACGTGCCCAACACCGCGCGCGAAGCCAAGGTCGACATCGCCGTGTCCAACGGCTTCGGTTTCGGCGGCACCAACGGCACCCTGGTGTTCAAGCGCGTCTGAGGTCCGCGCCCCGCGCTGCGTGCGGGGCGATGCGCAGCCGGCCGCGCCGGTTGCGCCGTGTCGGGCGCTACTGCGGCGCCCGGCGTCCGTACCGCAGGCCGGGCCTGCGCACGGTGCGGCGATCCGGCGCACGCCGTTTCGCAGCGATTTTCATCCGCCGCGCCGCGCGCGGTATCCTGACCCAGGCGCGGCTCGACGAGCGGTTCGCGCGCCGCCTCCGGCCCGGCCGGAACGCGGCGCCGGCTCGGCGCAGCCCATCCCGCCGCCTACGGTCGACGACTGAGCCTCCGCGCCGCGGACGCGGTCCGCGCCGGTGCGCGGCGGCTCGGATCGTAGGCTTGGAGGTGTCGTGGGTAAGACTGGCAAACGCGGCTGCGGCTGTCTGATCGTGATCGTGCTGCTGTTGGCCGCGCTGGCCGCCGGCGGGGCGTTGCTGTGGCAGCGCTATCAGGGTTTCGCCGACGCGCCGATGAGCGGCCTGGAAAAGGGCGAGAGCCTGCGCGTGGAGCGCGGCGATTCGCTGCCGGCGGTGGTGCGCAAACTGCGCGCGGCCGGGGTCGCGGAGGGCCAGGCGCTGGAATGGCGCGCGCTGGCCAAGCAGTTGGGCGCGGCCGGCCGGCTGCAGGTCGGCGAGTACGCGCTCGAGCCCGGCACCACGCCGCGCCAGCTGTTGACCGCGATGCGCGACGGCAAGGTCGTCAGCCACCGCTTCACCATCGTCGACGGCTGGAACATGCGCGAGCTGCGCGCGGCGCTGGCCCGCGCCGCGCCGTTGAAACAGGACGCCGCGCAGCTCGACGACGCCGCGCTGATGAAGGCGATCGGCCGCCCCGGCCAGCATCCGGAAGGCCGCTTCCTGCCCGAGACCTATCTCTACACCGGCGGCGACAGCGACCTGGACGTGCTCAAGCGCGCCCATCAGGCGATGGACCGCGCGGTGCAGGCGGCCTGGGAAGGCCGCGACCGCGACAGCGTGCTCAAGAGCCCGGCCGAGCTGCTGATCATGGCCTCGATCGTGGAGAAGGAAACCGGCCTGGCCGCCGAGCGGCCGCAGATCGCCGGCCTGTTCGAGCGCCGGCTCAAGCTGGGCATGAAGCTGGAGACCGACCCGACCGTGATCTACGGCCTGGGCGCGAACTACGACGGCAACATCCGCAAGCGCGACCTGCAGACCGACACGCCGTACAACACCTACACCCGCACCGGCCTGCCGCCGACGCCGATCGCGATGCCGGGGCTGGCGGCGCTGAAGGCCGCGGCCAATCCGGCGCCGGGCGATGCGCTGTTCTTCGTCGCCGCCGGCGACGGCACCGGCCGCAGCCTGTTCGCGGCGACCTATGCCCAGCACCAGGCCAACGTGCGCCTGTACCTGCAGCGTTACCGGCAGCAGCGCACCCACAGCCAGCCGGAAGAAGGCAAGGCGGTGCTGGAGGAGGCCGAGCAGGACGGCGCGGCTTCCGCGCCCGCCGCGCCGGCGCAGAACGGGACGCGCCGATGAGCGCGCCGCTGCGCACCGGCGCGCGTTTCGTCACCCTGGAAGGCGGCGAGGGCGCCGGCAAGTCGACCGTGCTGGCCGCGCTGCGCAGCGCGTTCGAAGACGCCGGCATCGACGCGGTCTACACCCGCGAGCCCGGCGGCACGCCGCTGGCCGAGCAGATCCGCGGCCTGATGCTCGACACCCATCACGAGCCGGCGGCGCCGGAGACCGAATTGCTGCTGGCCTTCGCCGCACGCGCCCAGCACGTGCGCACGGCCATCGAGCCGGCGCTGGCGCGCGGCCGCTGGGTGATCAGCGACCGCTTCACCGACGCCAGCTACGCCTACCAGGGCGCCGGGCGCGGCCTGGACCTGCAGTTCATCGCCGAGCTGGAGCTGCGCGTGGTCGGCCTGCGGCCGGCGCTGACCTTGTTGCTCGACGTGCCGGTCGACGTCGGCCTGGCGCGCGCGCGCGGCCGCGGCGCCGCCGACCGGATCGAAAGCGAGCGCAACGACTTCTTCGAGCGCGTGCGCCATGCCTATCGCGAACGCGCCGCGGCCGAGCCGCAGCGCTTCGCCGTGATCGATGCCGGCCAGCCGGCCGAGGCGGTCGCGCAGCAGGCGGTGGCGCAGCTGCGCGCGCTGATCGCACGCACCCCGGCCGGCGGAGCGCAGGCATGAGCGCGCCGGCCTTCGCCAGCTGGCAGCGGCGCATCTACGATCAGGCCAAGGCCTCGATCGCCGCCGGACGGCTCGGCCACGGCCTGCTGTTCTGCGGTCCGGCCCAGCTCGGCAAGCGCGCGGTCGCGCAGCGCCTGGCGCGCGGCCTGCTGTGCCGCGAACCCGACGCCGGCGGCGAGCCCTGCGATCGCTGCCGCAGCTGCCTGCTGCTGGACGCCGGCACCCATCCGGATTACCAGTTCGTCAGCTTCGTGCCGAACAAGGAAGGCACCCGGCTGCGCACCGAGATCGTGATCGAGCAGATCCGCTCGCTGTCCGAGCGGCTGGCGCTGACCCCGCAGTACGGCGGCGCGCAGATCGCGATCATCGACCCGGCCGACGCGATCAACAACGCGGCGTGCAACGCCTTGCTCAAGACCCTGGAAGAGCCGGTGCCGGGGCGCTACCTGTGGCTGGTCAGCTCGCATCCGGCGCGGCTGCCGGCGACCATCCGCAGCCGCTGCCAGCGGCTGGAGTTCCGCCTGCCGCCGCACGACGAGGCGCTGGCCTGGCTGCGCGCGCAAGGCCATGCCGAAGCGGCCGCGGGCGAAGCCTTCGACGCCGCGCGCGGGCATCCCGGGCTGGCCCAGGAGTGGCTGACCGGCGACGGGCTGAAGCTGCGGCGCGAAGTCGCCGCCGATCTGGCCAAGCTCGGCCGCGGCGAAATCTCGGCGCCGGAAGTGGCCCAGCGCTGGGTCGGCGACGAGCACGCCGCGCTGCGTCTGCGACACGCGTCGGACATCGCGTTGGCCGAAGCCGCCGGCGGCTTGACCGACCCGGGCCGCGCGCGCAGTCTTGCGGCTTGGTTCGATCGCGCCAACCGTACCCGCGATCTGCTGCGGACCACGGTACGCGCCGATCTGGCGGTTATCGAATTGTTGATGGCCTGGCGCGCCGACGAGGCGCGCCGCGGCGCAGGAGGAAGCAAGGCATGAACGCACCGGCAGGGGCAGCGCGGCAGGGCATCTTGTCGCTGACGATCAAGGACAAGGCGGCGCTGTACAGCGCCTACATGCCGTTCCTCAAGTTCGGCGGCATCTTCGTCGCCACGCCCAAGCGCTATTTCATCGGCGACGAAGTGTTCCTGCTGCTGACCCTGCCCGAGTCCGGCGAACGCATGCCGGTGGCCGGCAAGGTGGTCTGGGTCACCCCGACCGGGGCGCAGGGGCATCGCACCGCGGGCATCGGGGTGCAGTTCGCCGAGACCGCCGAAGGCGACGCGGTCAAGGGCAAGATCGAGGCCCTGCTGGCCGGCACCCTCCACGCCGAGCGGCCGACCCACACGATGTGATTCGCCTCGTGTAGCCGCTTCTGCTTTTTGTAGGAGCGGCGTAAGCCGCGACAACCGCAGCGACGTGCGCAAGCGCGATCGCCGGAGCCCGGACACTCGGGGCGCTTGTTTGCCGTGCAGCAGGGCTTCGGGCCGCGCATGGAATTACGTCGCTGCGGTTGTCGCGGCTCACGCCGCTCCTACAGGGCCGCGCCCCGCACGACGACGCCCTGCGCAACAAAAAAAGCCGCGCATTCGCGCGGCTTTTTCGTCGTCATCGTCGATGCGCGCTTACTTGCGCAGCAACGGCGAATCCCAGCCTTGGCGCGGGGCGAAGCGCAGGCCGTAGCGGGCCTGCAGTTGCTGCAGGCGGGCGAGGACGTTGTCGACGCCGGTTTCGCGCACGTACTGGATCGGGCCGCCGCGGAACGGGGCGAAGCCGGTGCCGAAGATCACCCCGGCGTCGAGCAGGTCGGGGTCGGCGACCACGCCGTCGTGCAGGCAGGCCACCGCTTCGTTGATCAGCGGCAGGATCAGGCGGTCTTCCAGGTCGTTCGGCGCCTTGTAGTCCTTGGCCAGCTCGGGCTTCTGGGCGCGGCCGTTCTCCCACTTGTACAGGCCCTGGCCGTCCTTCTTGCCGCGCTTGCCCGGCTCGACATTGCTCAGCGCGGCCGGCACTTCCAGGCCCAGGAACGGCGCCAGTTCGGCGCCGACGCCGGCGGCGACGTCCAGGCCGACGGTGTCGATCAGCTCGATCGGGCCCATCGGCATGCCGAACTTGAGCGCGGCCTTGTCGATCGCCGGCCCCGGAATGCCCTCGGCGAACGCGGTGCCGGCTTCGAGCATGTACGGGAACAGCACCCGGTTGACCAGGAAGCCCGGGCTGCCGGCGACCGGCACCGGCAGCTTGTCGATCGCCTTGCAGAACGCCGCCAGGCGTTGCTCGGTCTCCGGCGCCATCGCGTCGTGGCGGATGATCTCCACCAGCGGCATCAGCGCGACCGGGTTGAAGTAGTGCAGGCCGCCGAACTGGGCCGGGCGGCGGATGTGCCCGCGCAGTTCGTCGAGCGGAATCGACGAGGTGTTGGTGGTCAGCAGCGCCTCGGCCTTCAATCGCGGCTCGACCTGCGCGTACAGCTCGCGCTTGGCCTCGGGCTTTTCGATGATCGCCTCGATCACCAGGTCGGCCGCGTCGGCGCCGTCGCCAGCCAGGTCGCTGCGCAGGCGCGCGGCGACCGCGGCGCGCTTGCCGTCGTCCTTGACCTTCTTGGCGAACAGGGCCTGGGCGCGTTCGAGCGCGCCGTCGATGAAGCGCTGCTCGCGGTCGGCCAGGGTCACTTCGAAACCCTTGTAGGCCGACCAGGCGGCGATGTCGCCGCCCATCACCCCGGCGCCGACCACGTGCACGTGCTTGATGCGGTGGTCCTTGCCGCCCTGGCCCTTGAGCCGTTCCTGCAGGAAGAACACCCGGATCAGATTGCGCGCGGTCGGGGTCGAGGCCAGCTTGACCACCGACTTGCGCTCGCCGGCCAGCAAGGCCTGCACGCCGCCGCCGGTGCGTTCCCAGGTCGAGATCAGCGCGTACGGCGCCGGGTAGTGCTCCTTGCGCGCCTTGCGCGCGACCTGCTTGACCAGCATCGGCGCGAGGATCTTGCGCGCCGGCCAGGTGTTGCTGGCCCAGGCGGTGAAGCGCTGCTTGAACGGACGCTGCGCGCCGTTCAGGGCGATGCCGGCGGCGGTATCGACCAGCACCGCCGGCTCGGCGATCTTGTCGACCAGGCCGATCGCGCGCGCCGCCGTCGCCGACAGGCTGCGGCCGGTCAGCATCAGGTCGAACGCGGCCGGCGCGCCGACCAGGCGCGGCAGGCGCACGCTGCCGCCCCAGCCCGGGTAGATGCCGAGCTTGACCTCGGGCAGGCCGATCCGGGTCGAGCCGTCGCTGCTGGCGACGCGGTAGCGGCAGGCCAGGGCGATTTCGGTGCCGCCGCCCATGCAGAAGCCGTGGATCGCCGCGACCGTGGGGCAGGGCAGTTCGGCCAGGCGCTGGAACACCTGCTGGCCGCGCCGGATCGCGTCGCCGACCGTGCCCTTCTGGTCGAAGGACTGGAACTCCTTGATGTCGGCGCCGGCGATGAAGCCGGTGCTCTTGGCCGAGCGCAGCACCAGGCCCTTGGGCGGGTCCAGCGCCAGCCGCTCGAGCAGGCCGTCGAGTTCGATCAGCACGTCCTGGGCGAAGGTGTTGACCGGCGCGCCTTCGCGGTCGAAGGAGAGCACCAGCACGCCGTCCGCGCGCAGTTCGGTGTGCCAGTGCCGGGCACGGAGCCCGTCAAACGCGGTGAGGCCGTCGAGGGCTGCAGTCATTGCCGCACCATCCGTTCAGGTATGGGGAGGCCGCTATCATCCCGATTGTGTTTCGCCGCCGTCAAATCCGTTCGCTCCGGCGCCCGTCCGTACGGCAAGTCTCCGGCCGCTGTGTGACACTTGGCGGTTGCGAGCGTTCGCCGCCGACCCCATTAATCCGGCGATTGAACTTTTTCCCCGACAGGGTTGTCCCATTGTTCGGCCATGGCCGAGCTGACAGGAGTGCCGGCGCGGTATGGCCGAGAATGAGTTGGACCAGGAGCTGGTCAGGCGTGTCCAGCGCGGCGACAGCGCGGCCTTCGATGCCTTGGTGCGCAAGTACCAGCATCGGATCACCGCGTTGATCGGGCGCTACATCCCCGACTGGAGCGAATGCCAGGACGTGGCCCAGGAAACCTTCATTCGCGCCTACCGCGCGATGGCGAACTTCCGCGGCGACGCCCAGTTCTATACGTGGTTGCACCGTATCGCCGTGAATACCGCCAAAAACTACCTGGTAGCGCAGAACCGCCGGCCGCCGACCGACGACATCGACGCCGGCGACGCCGAGCAGTACGACGCCGGCATCCGTCTGCGCGATACCGATACGCCGGAACACGAACTGCTGCGGCAGGAGATCGAACGCACCGTGATGCGGGTGGTCGAATCCTTGCCGGAGGAACTGCGGGCCGCCATCACCATGCGCGAGGTGGACGGCCTGAGCTACGACGAGATCGCGCAGAAGATGGGGTGCCCGATCGGCACGGTGCGGTCGCGGATCTTCCGCGCCCGCGAGGCGATCGACACCGAACTTCGGCCCTTGCTGGACAATCAGGACACCCGGGAGCGCGCGCACTGATGATGTCGAACACCTTCCATGGCGATGATGGCGAGAACCTGAGCGCCCTGTTCGACGGCGAACTGGACGGCGACGCCGCGCGCTTCGCGCTCAAGCGCCTCGGCCACGACGCGCAATGGCGCCAGGCCTGCGGCCGCTGGCAGCTGTGCGGCGACGTGCTGCGCGGCCGCGCCCAGGGCGTGGCGCCGGCCGATTTCGCCGACCGCGTCGCCGCCGCGATCGCCGCCGAGGCCGCGATCCAGCGCTCGCGCGACAGCGTCGCCGCGGCTCCGGCCGAGGCGATCCGCGAGCGTTCGCGCAGCCGCCGCGGCTGGTTCGGCGGCGCCGCGTTGGCGGCCTCGGTCGCGGTCGCGGCCCTGTTCGTGGCGCGTCCGTTCTCCGACGAATCCGCCGGCGGCGCCGACCCGGCCCAGGTCACGGTGCCGGCGCTGGCCGCCGCCCCGGCCCAGCCGCAGCCTTCGGCGCCGGCCGCGGCCGATCCCGCTGCGGCGCCCGCCGCCACGCCGGCCGCGACCTCGGGCGACGCCTCGGCCCTGGCCGGCGGCGCGGCCGCGACCGCGGTCGCGGTGGCCGAGCTGCCGCGGCGCCTGAACGAACGCCGCTCGCGCGGCCAGAGCCAGCGCGCCGCGCTGCGCGCCTCGGCCGAGCGCCAGGCCGAAGCGCCGGTGCAGGTCGCCGCGATCGGCGGCGCCTCGCCGCTGCCCTCGGCCGACGCCGCGCACAACCCGTTCCGCCCGCAGCAGAGCGAAGCGCCGGCGGCGCGGCCGTGGCCGCGCGCGGTGCTGCCGAACTTCCCGGCCAACAGCGGCTATACCGCGAGCTACGGCAGCAGCGCGCTGTCGCCGTCGTTCTATCCGTTCGAGCCCGCCGCCGCGGCCGACGAGGGCCGTGCGCGCCCGCCGGCCCCGGAACGGGCGCCGCAGCGCTGAACCCCGGCCCGGCCGGCGCCGCCGGTCGGGCCGTCTTTGGCTGTCTTTATTCCGTCCCTGTGCGGCTGCGCCGCGCGACGGGCTCCTGTTGCTGGTAATCCACCCCCAACCCCCATCGTCACGAGGCCGCTCCATGACCCGTTTCCCGATGCCCCGCCTGTCGACCCGCGCCCCGGCCGCCGGCCGCGCGCGCAGCCGCCCCCTGCATTCCCTGGCCCTGGTCGGCGCGATCGCGGTCGCCTTGCCCGTGGCGTGCACGGCGCAGGCGCCGACCACCCCGATCGCGCCGCCGCCGTCGGCGACCCCGGCCGCGCCGATCGTGACCGGCCTGCCGGACTTCACCGCCCTGGTGCAGCGGGTCGGCCCGGCGGTGGTCAACATCAGCGCCGAAACCACGCCCAAGCGGGTCGCCCGCGGCGGCATGCCCGACGAGGAACAGATCCCCGAGTTCTTCCGCCGCTTCTTCGGTCCCGATTTCCCCGGCCCGGGCGGCCAGGGCCCGCGCCAGCCGCGCGGCGGCGGCCGCTCGATCGGCAGCGGCTTCCTGATCTCCCAGGACGGCTACGTGCTGACCAACCATCATGTGGTCGACGGCGCCGACACGGTCACGGTCAAGCTGACCGACCGACGCGAGTTCAAGGCCAAGGTGATCGGCAGCGACGAGCAGTCCGACGTCGCCCTGCTCAAGATCGAGGCCAAGGGCCTGCCGTTCCTGCGCGCCGCCCAGGCCGGCCACACCAAGGCCGGGCAGTGGGTGGTCGCGATCGGCTCGCCGTTCGGCCTCGACCACTCGGTCACCGCCGGCATCGTCAGCGCGGTCGGCCGCAACAATCCCTACGCCGATCAGCGCTACGTGCCCTTCATCCAGACCGACGTGGCGATCAACCAGGGCAATTCCGGCGGCCCGCTGCTCAACACCGGCGGCGAGGTGGTCGGGATCAATTCGCAGATCTTCTCCAACTCCGGCGGCTACATGGGGGTCAGCTTCGCGATCCCGATCGACGTGGCGATGAACTCGGCCGAGCAGTTGCGGGCCAAGGGCAAGGTCAGCCGCGGCCAGCTCGGCGTGGTGGTGCAGCCGATGGATTCGAAGAAGGCCGCCGCGCTGAGCCTGCCCGACAGCAACGGCGCCCTGATCGCCCAGGTGCTGGACGGCGGTCCGGCGGACAAGGCCGGGATCGTGCCGGGCGACGTGGTGCGCTCGGTCAACGGCACCCCGGTGTACGAGTCCAGCGACCTGCCGCCGCTGATCGGCAACCTGGCGCCGGGCAGCAAGGCGCGGGTCGGCGTGTTCCGCGACGGCAAGACGGTCGAGCTGACCGTGGCGGTCAACGAACTGAACGTCGACGGCGCGCTGGCCGCCAACGATGCCCCGGGCAACGGCGGCGAGGCCGGGCCCTCGCGCAGCGGCGGCAACGCCCTGGGCATCGCCGCCCAGGACGTCGACCCGGCCGCCCGCCAGCGCCTGGGCCTGAAGGCCGGCGAGGGCGTGGCGGTGCGCGACCCGGGCGCGGCGGCCGGCGAGGCCGGGGTGCGTCCCGGCGACTTGATCCTCTCGGTCGGCCGCACCCCGGTCGGCAGCGCCACGGCGCTGGAGCGGGCCCTGGCCGGGACCCGTCCGGGCCAGACGGTGATGCTGCTGGTGCGCCGCGGCGGCGCGACCCAGTTCATCGCGGTCCAGGCCGGCGAGGGCAAGTGAATCCCGGCCGGCCGGGCGCCGGCCGCTGATCGCCGGGGCCGCCCGGCCCGCGTCGGCGCCCGTCCCAGGCGCCGGCGCGCCGCTGCGGCCGCGCCCCGGTCGCGCGGCCCGCGCCGCGACGGGCCGGGGGCTATGCGATAATCCCCCGTTAACTCTCATGGAACCGGCGAGCCTCACGTCGCCCCGCATGCAACAGATCCGAAACTTCTCGATCATCGCCCACGTCGACCACGGCAAATCGACGCTCGCCGACCGCATCATCCAACTGTGCGGCGGGCTGGAAGCGCGCGAAATGGAAGCCCAGGTGCTCGACTCCAATCCGATCGAGCGCGAGCGCGGCATCACCATCAAGGCCCAGTCCGTGTCCCTGCCGTACAAGGCCAAGGACGGCAAGGTCTACCAGCTGAACTTCATCGACACCCCCGGCCACGTCGACTTCTCCTACGAAGTCAGCCGTTCGCTGGCGGCCTGCGAGGGCGCCTTGCTGGTGGTCGACGCCGCCCAGGGCGTGGAGGCGCAGTCGGTCGCCAACTGCTACACCGCGGTGGAGCAGGGGCTGGAAGTGGTGCCGGTACTGAACAAGATCGACCTGCCGACCGCCGACATCGAGCGCGCCAAGACCGAGATCGAAGCGGTGATCGGCATCGACGCCGAGGACGCGGTCGCGATCAGCGCCAAGACCGGCCTCAACGTCGAGCTGGTGCTGGAGGCGATCGTGCATCGCATCCCGCCGCCGCAGCCGCGCGACACCGACAAGCTGCAGGCGCTGATCATCGACTCCTGGTTCGACAACTACCTCGGCGTGGTCTCGCTGGTGCGGGTCATGCAGGGCCAGATCGGCCCGGGCAGCAAGATCCTGGTGATGTCGACCGGTCGCACCCATCAGGTCGACAAGGTCGGCGTGTTCACCCCCAAGCGCAAGGAGCTGGCCAAGCTCGGCGCGGGCGAGGTGGGCTGGATCACCGCCTCGATCAAGGACGTGCACGGCGCGCCGGTCGGCGACACCCTGACCCTGGCCGCCGATCCGGCGCCCAAGCCGCTGCCCGGCTTCCAGGAGATGCAGCCGCGCGTGTTCGCCGGCCTGTTCCCGGTCGACGCCGAGGACTACCCGGCGCTGCGCGAGGCGCTGGAAAAGCTGCGCCTCAACGACGCCGCGCTGCGCTTCGAGCCGGAAAGCTCCGAGGCGATGGGCTTCGGCTTCCGCTGCGGCTTCCTCGGCATGCTGCACATGGAAATCGTGCAGGAGCGTCTGGAGCGCGAGTACGACCTCAATCTGATCAGCACCGCGCCGACGGTGATCTACGAGGTGCTCAAGACCGACGGCACCACGATCCCGATGGACAACCCGGCCAAGCTGCCGCCGGTGAACATGGTCGAGGAGATCCGCGAGCCGGTGATCCGCGCCAACATCCTCACCCCGCCGGATTACATCGGCAACGTGATCAAGCTGTGCGAGGAAAAGCGCGGCGTGCAGATCGGCATCACCTACATGGCCAGCCAGGTGCAGATCAGCTACGAGCTGCCGATGGCCGAGGTGGTGCTGGACTTCTTCGACAAGCTCAAGTCGGTGTCGCGCGGCTACGCCTCGCTCGACTATCACTTCCTACGTTTCCAGGAAGGCCCGTTCGTGCGCGTGGACACGCTGATCAACGGCGACAAGGTCGACGCGCTGTCGATCATCGTCCACCGCAGCCACGCCGACCGGCGCGGCCGCGAGCTGTGCGAGAAGATGAAGGACCTGATTCCGCGGCAGATGTTCGACGTCGCGATCCAGGCCGCGATCGGCTCGCAGATCATCGCCCGCAGCACGGTCAAGGCGATGCGCAAGAACGTGCTGGCCAAGTGCTATGGTGGCGACATCAGCCGCAAGAAGAAGCTCCTCGAGAAGCAGAAAGAGGGCAAGAAGCGGATGAAGCAGGTCGGTCGCGTGGAGATTCCGCAGGAAGCCTTCCTGGCGGTGCTTTCCACCGGCGACAAGTAAACGAACGGCGGAAACAGGGATCGAGGGGTTGAGGGACCGCGGCCGCCCGATCCGGCGCCTGGCGGTTGCGAGGTTCGCTCGGGGAGTTTCCGTAACATCATCGGAAGGCGAGGGCAGGCGGCGGTAGGGACAGGCGCAACGCGATCGAGCCGTCACGGCCCGGTCGCGCACGACGTTCGGCCCGTTGCCCGCGTTTCTCGATTCCGGCTCACAACACCGCAAGGAAACGGCAATGCGTTGGTTCGAAATCGCCCTGGTGTCGCTGACGATCTTCACCGGCGTGGTCTGGCTGCTGGACAAGATGGTGCTGGCCAAGCGCCGCGCCGCGAGCGAAGGCCTGCTGGACGACGGCAAGGAGCCGGTGGTCGTCGACTACTCCAAGGCGTTCTTCCCGGTGCTGTTCGTGGTCCTGATCCTGCGCAGCTTCATCGCCGAGCCGTTCCGGATCCCGTCCAATTCGATGATGCCGACCCTGCTGACCGGCGACTTCATCCTGGTCAACAAGTTCACCTACGGCCTGCGCCTGCCGATCACCAACCACAAGGTGCTGGCGATGGGCGAGCCCGAGCGCGGCGACGTGGTGGTGTTCCGGCCGCCGCACCATCCCGAGCAGGACTGGATCAAGCGGGTGATCGGCCTGCCCGGCGACAAGATCGCCTACCGCGACGGACGCCTGACCGTGAACGGCGAGCCGATCGCCTACGCCCCGGTCGGGGTCTACCAGGGCCGCGGCAACGGCACCGAAATGACCGGCGCGCAGGAGCTGCGCGAACAGGTCGGCAAGCACGTGCACAATATCCTGCTGCGCACCGAGTCGCCGCTGCTGGACCAGGGCGAGGGCGAGTGGGAAGTGCCCGAGGGCGAGTATTTTGTGATGGGCGACAATCGCGACAACAGCGAGGACAGCCGATACTGGGGCTATCTGCCGGAGCGCAACCTGCGCGGCAAGGCGTTCCTGATCTGGATGAACTTCGATGGGGGCGTGGACTTCTCGCGCATCGGCAGCAGCATCCCGTGACGGCACGCGCCGTCGCGGCGGGGACGTGATTGGGTTGGACCAACCGGTTGATCGAAGGGGATCGAGGTATGAAGCGTAATCAAGGCGGTATGACCCTGCTCGGGTTCATCATCGTGCTGTCCGTGGCCGGCCTGTTCGCCTATATCGGCATGAAGCTGGTGCCGATGTATTCGGAGTTCTATTCGGTCAAGCGTTCGCTGGCCGACCTGTCCAAGGAGCCCGGCGCCGGGCAGATGGACAGCGCCAAGGCGCGCGACCTGTTCTTCCGCCGCATGGACATGAGCTATGTCGAGAGCGTGAAGCAGGAGAATTTCAAGATCGTCCGCAACGACCGCGGCATGGAAATCACCGTGGCCTACGAAGTGCGCCGGCCGCTGATCGCCAACCTCGACGTGGTCGGCCGCTTCCACGCGGTCCAGCAGCTGACCTCGAAAGAAGGTGACTGATCCGATCGGCCATCGCTTCGCCAACCCGGCGTTGCTGCGGCAAGCCCTGACCCATCGCAGCGCCGGGGCGCCGCATAACGAACGCCTGGAGTTCCTCGGCGACGCGCTGGTCAATCTGATCGTGGCCGAAGCGCTGTATCAGCGTTGGCCGCAAGCCGACGAGGGCGCGTTGACCCGCGCCCGCGCCGAACTGGTGCGCGAATCGGCGCTGGCGCCGATCGCGCGCGGCCTGGAACTGGGCGCCCGCCTGACCCTGGGCCCGGGCGAGATGAAGTCCGGCGGCCACCGCCGCGATTCGATCCTGGCCGACGCGCTGGAAGCGGTGGTCGCGGCGATCTACCTCGACGCCGGCTTCGAGGCCTGCCGCGCCCAGGTCCTGCCCTGGTTCGTGCCGGCGATGGAGGCCCTGCCGCCCGCGCACAAGGTCGGCAAGGACGCCAAGACCCGGCTGCAGGAATGGCTGCAGGGCCGGCAAAAGCCTTTGCCCGTCTACGCCCTGCTGGCGGAGAGCGGCGAAGACCATGCCAAGACGTTCCGGGTCAGCTGCAGCCTGAGCCAGCCGCCGCTGAGCGCCGAAGGCGAAGCCGGCTCCCGCCGCGCCGCCGAGCAATTGGCCGCGGACGAGGTCTTGCGCCAGTTGAAGGCGGATTGACGGCCGGGGATCGGGAATGGGGAATAGGGAATCGTGAAGAGCGGCGCGCCAGCATCCTGAATGCCCCGCCCTTAGCCTTCCGATTCCCGATTCCCCATTCCCCATTCCCCATTCCCGGCTCCATTGCCCCCGCCGTCGCCCAGGGGGACAATTCCCGCATGACTTCCTCTTCTCATCGCGCCGGCCACGTAGCCGTCATCGGCCGTCCCAACGTCGGCAAATCCACCCTGGTCAATGCCTTGGTCGGGGCCAAGGTGAGCATCGTCTCGCCGCGGCCGCAGACCACCCGCCATCGCCTGCTCGGCATCGCCACCTTTCCCGAGGGCCAGCTGCTGCTGGTCGACACTCCGGGCATCCACCGCGAGCAGAAGCGGGCGATGAACCGGATGATGAACCGCGCCGCGCGCGGTTCGCTGGAGGGCGTGGACGCGGCCTTGCTGGTGGTGCGCGCCGGGCAGTGGGACGACGAGGACACGCTGGCGTTCGACGCCCTGCGCGGCGCCGGCCTGCCGGTGGTGCTGGTGGTGAACCAGGTCGACCGCATCGCCGACAAGGGCGAGTTGCTGCCGTACCTGGCCAAGGTCAGCGAAGGCCGCGATTTCGCCAGCGTGCATCCGGTCTCGGCGCTGAAGAACAAGGGCCTGGAAGCGCTGGTCAAGAGCGTGCTGGCGTTGTTGCCCGAGCAGGAAGCGCTGTACGGCGAGGACGAGATCACCGACAAGAGCCAGCGTTTCCTCGCCGGCGAGATGGTGCGCGAACAGCTGATGCGCCAGCTCGGCGAAGAGCTGCCGTACGCGACCACGGTCGAGATCGAGCGCTTCGCCGTCGACGGCGCGATGCTGCGCATCGGCGCGGTGATCTGGGTCGAGCGCGACGGCCAGAAGGCGATCGTGATCGGCAAGGGCGGCGTCCGCCTGCGCGAAATCGGCGCCAAGGCGCGGGTGCAGATGGAGCGCCTGTTCGGTTCCAAGGTGTTCCTGGAAACCTGGGTCCGCGTGCGCGAAGGCTGGTCCGACGACGAGGCGGCGTTGCGCCAGTTGGGCTACGAGTAAGGCGGGGAATAGGGAATTGGGAATAGGGAATGGGTAAGGCATGACGATTTCGGCCGCTTCGCGCGTCCATGTCAATGCGAGTGGGCAGAGCAAGAATCGTTCAGTTCGCGGCGTTCCGCTCTAACCATTCCCCACTCCCCATTCCCCACTCCCCATTCCCCATTCCCGGCTCCAATGCACCTGACCGCCGAACCCGCCTACGTGCTGCATGCGCGCCCCTGGCGCGAGACCAGCCTGTTGGTGGAGGTGCTGAGCGAGCAGCACGGGCGGCTCGGCCTGGTCGCGCGCGGGGTGCAGGGGCCGAAGCGGCAGGTGTTGCGGGCCGCCCTGCAGCCGTTCCAGCACATCCGCGTCGATGCGCTGTTGCGCGGCGAACTGGCGCGGCTGACCGCGGCCGAAGCCCTGGATGCGGCGCCGCGCCTGGACGGTGATGCGGCGCTGGCCGGGTTCTACGTCAACGAACTGTTGCTGCGGCTGGTGCCGCGGCACGACCCGTTCCCGGAGTTGTACGAGCTTTACGGACGCACCCGCGCCCGGCTGCCGGGCGAAGGCCTGGCCTGGACATTGCGCCGGTTCGAGCGCGATCTGCTCGAGGCGCTGGGATCGGGCTTCGACTGGAGCGTCGACGCCGATGGCGCGCCGATCGATCCGGCCGCGCGCTATCGCCTGGACCCCGAGCAAGGGCCGCGCCGCCTGCTCAGCGACCGCGGCCATGGCGAACGCAGCGCCGCCGCGACCGGTCGCGCGCTGCTGGCCCTGGCGCGCGACCTCGCGCCGGAGGCGTCCGACCTGCCGGGCTTGCGCCAGGCCCTGCGCGCGGTGCTGACCCATCATCTCGGCCCGCGCGGGCTGAAATCCTGGGAAATGATGGCCGAGCTGGCGCGGGTGCGCAGCCGCCCCGAGCCGGGCGCGGCGCAGGACTAGCGCCGCTCAGCCGGCGCTGCGGACGGTTTCGTCGGCCGCGCTTTCGAAACGCGCCAGCAAGGCGGCCGAGTCGGGCTGCGCCTGCAGCTCCTGCACCGCCTGGGCCAGCCGCACCGCGCCGACGAAGCCGCAACTGGCGCGCAGCTTGTGCAGTTCCGCGCGCACCGCATCGACATTGCCGAGTTGATGGGCGCTGCGGATCGCGTGGCGCGCATTCGGCAGTTCCTGCACGAACAGCCCGCGCAGGGTGGCGATGTGGGTGCGATTGCCGTTCAACGCACGCGCCGCGCTGTCGTCGTCCCAGGCCGGCGTGGACGCTTCGGCGGCGGATTCCGGCTCGGGCAGGACCAGCAGGCGGCGGATCGTGGCGCGCACCGCGGAGGCGGGCAGCGGCTTGACCAGCACCTCGCAGAAGCCCGAGGCGATCAGCCGCTCGCGCACTTCGCTTTCGCCGGTGGCGGTATGGGCGACCGCGAGGGTGCGCGGGTGGCGCATGCGCAGGCGCGCGAGCAAGTCGCTGCCGCTGCCGTCGGGCAGGTTGGCGTCGAACAGCCAAAGTTGGTAGTCGTGCGCATCGCCGAGCGCGAGCGCGGCGGCGAGGCTGTCGGCGCCGTCGACCTGGGCCGGCATCGCCTCGACCGCGGCGGTCAGGAAGGCGCGGGTGACCGGGTCGTCCTCGACCAGCAGCACGCGGGGGACTGGGGAATTCTTCATTGCCGGTTCGCTTTCGCCCGCTATCCTGCGTCCATGCTGCGGGCCATGTTACGCCTACTGATCGGTTTGTCGCTGCCCCTGGCCGGGATCGCAGCGGCCGATGTGCAGGCGCGCACATTGAACGCCCGAATCGCGCGCGTCAGCACCGCCGTGGCGACGCTGGACGGCGTGACAGTGCGGCTGTCGTGGCCCGACGGCGCCGAGCAGGGCGAACTGCAACTGCGCGCAGCCAAGGTGACGGCGCCGGACCTGGGCTATCGCTTCGCCGACCTGAGCTGGCGCTGCCCGCTGCGGCGCGACGGGCGCGGCGGCTGGGCCTGCGCCGGCGAGTTGCGCAGCGGCCGCGGGCGGGCGCTGCGTCTGGCCCTGGACCTGGGCGTCGCCAGCACCGATGCGCGACTGACCCGCGGCGACAGCGCGATCGCCTTGCGCCGCGATGCGGCCACCCCCGACCTGACCCGGATCGACCTGACTCGTGTGCCGCTGGCCTGGACCCAGGCCTTGCTGGCCCAGGCCTGGCCGGAGGGGCGGATCAAGGCCGGCCGGCTCGACGGCCGGCTCGACATCGCCGCGCCGGCGCGCGGGCCGCTGCGCATCGCCGGGCCGCTGCGGCTCGACGGCGCCGCCTTCGACACGCCCGACGGCTCGGTCGCGGCCGAACGCCTCGGCGCGCGCCTGGACTTGGACAGCGCGCTCGGCGGCGGCGAGCGGTTCGTTGTCGACGGGCGCCTGCTGGGCGGCGAGCTGCTGTTCGGCAACGCCTATATCGCCCTGCAGCAGCGGCCGGTGGAGCTGCGCATCGAAGCCGAGCGCGGCGCCGGCGAGAGCGGCTGGCGTCTGCCGCAGTTGCTGTGGCGCGACGGTCGCCTGCTGCAGGCGCAGGGCAGCGCCGCGCTGGACGCCGACGCCGGCCTGGCCGCGCTCGACCTGCAAGTGCGCAGCGACGATCTGGCGCCGCTGCGCGACGGCTATCTGTCCGGTTTCCTGGCTCTGGCCGGGCTGGCGCAACTGGAACTCGGCGGCGCCGCGCAGGCGCGATTGCGGCTGCGCGGCGGCGAACTGCAACAGGCCCAGGCGCAACTGGGCGCGGTGCGCATGAACGACCCGCAGGGCCGGTTCCGTTTCGAGGGCCTGGACGGCGAGTTGCGCTATTCCGACGCCGATCCGGTCGACAGCGAACTGGCCTGGTCGGGCGGGGCGCTGTACGGGCTGGAATTCGGCCCGACCCGGCTGCCGTTCTCCAGCGACCACGGCGAACTGCGCCTGCGCCGCGCGATCGGCTTCCCGATGCTGGGCGGCCAGGTCGGCATCGACGGTCTGCGGCTGCGCCCGCCGGCCGGCGGACGCGGCCTGGACCTGCGTTTCGGCCTGACCCTGGACCGGCTCGACATCGGCCGCCTGGCCAAGGCCCTGGACGGCCCGGCCTTCGTCGGCGAACTCAGCGGCCGCCTGCCGCAGGCGCATTACGCCGACGACCGGCTCGAACTGGACGGCGGCCTGAGCATGCAGTTGTTCGGCGGCACGGTGGCGGTGTCGTCGCTGGCGATGGAGCGGCCGTTCGGGGTCGCGCCGACCCTGAGTTCGGACCTGGCGCTGGAAAACCTGGACCTGGAATCGCTGACCGGCGTGTTCGGTTTCGGCAGCATCACCGGCCGTCTGTTCGGCCGCATCGACCGGCTGCGCCTGGTCGACTGGCAGCCGGTCGCGTTCGATGCCGAGCTGCATACGCGCAAGGCCGCCGGCGTGCGCCAGCGGATCAGCCAACGCGCGGTGCAGGACCTGTCCAGCGTCGGCGACTCGTCCTTCGTCGGCAGCCTGCAGGACCGGCTGATCGGTTTCTTCGACGACTTCGGCTATGCGCGCATCGGCATTTCCTGCCGCCTGGCCGAGGAGGTCTGCCATATGGACGGTCTGGGGCCGGCCAAGAACAACGGCTTCCTGATCGTTCAGGGCGCCGGCCTGCCGCACCTGGACGTGGTCGGCTACAACCGCCGGGTCGACTGGCCGACCCTGCTCGAACGCCTGGAAGCGGTGAGCAAGGGCGAGCTCAAGCCGGTGGTGCAATGACCGCGATGCGGTCGCGTCCGTGTATCTCGCCGTTCAACGGCGCCGTGGTTCAATAGGCGCCGACTCGTTCAGCCCGCGCCCGGAAGCGCGGGGCCCCGCGCAGGATGCGCGCCCACGAAAAGGAAACCGATCATGCGCCGTTGGATGGGAGTACCGGTCGCTGCCGTGATGTTGACGGCCTGCGTGACCATCAACGTCTACTTTCCGGCCGCCGAGGCCAAGGAAGCGGCCAAGGAGTTCGTCGAGAAGGTGATCGGCGACCAGGCTCCGGCGGCGACGCCGCAGCCCGAGCCGGCCAAGTCCGGCGGCGGCCTTGGCGCGGTGCGGCCGCAGGCCCCGGCCAGCGACGCGGCCCGGTTCGCCGCGCGCATCGACTGGCTGTCTCTGGTCGGCATCGGCAGCGCCTACGCGCAGTCGCCGGACATCTCGATCAAGACCCCGGCGATCCAGGCGATCCAGTCGCGCATGGCCTCGCGCTTCGACAGCCAGCTGCGCGCCCACTTCGATTCCGGCGCGCTCGGCTTCACCAGCAACGGCACCGTCAGCGTGCGCGACGCCGGCAAGATCCCGCTCGGCGAGCGAGTCGCGGTCAACCAGGCGGTGGCCGACCAGGGCCGCGACTCGGCCGCGGTCTACCGCGAAATCGCCGTCGCCAACGGCCACCCTGAATGGGAAGGCCAGATCCGCCAGGTGTTCGCCCGGCAATGGATCGAAAGCGCCAAGGGCGGCTGGTGGTACCAGGACGCGGGCGGCGGTTGGAAGCAGAAATAGCCGGGAATCGGGAATCGGGAATCGGGAATCGATTCGAGCAAAAAGCCCGCCGTTTGGCGGGCTTTTTGCCGTTTGGACGCTATCGGCTCTTGCTTCTGACCATTCCCAATTCCCGATTCCCCATTCCCGGCCGGCCGAAAATGCGACAATGGCCGGCCTTTGATTCCTGCCAGCAGCTGTGGCCCGCATCGATCAAACTCCTTTCGAGGCCGCCATCGCCGGCCTCACTCATGATGGCCGCGGCGTCGCCCGGCGTCCGGACGGCAAGGCCGTGTTCGTCGCCGGCGCGCTGCCGGGCGAACGGGTCATGGCCAAGCAGACCGCGCGTTCGCGCCACTACGACGAAGCGGTGACGCTGGAGGTGCTGGAAGCCTCGGCGGACCGGGTCGTGCCGCGTTGCGCGCACTTCGGCACCTGCGGCGGCTGCGCCCTGCAGCACATGGCCGAAGACCAGCAGATCCTGGCCAAGCAGAACGTGCTGCTGGAGAACTTCGAACGCATCGGCCACGTCGCGCCCGAACGGGTGTTGCCGGCGCTGACCGCTTCGGCCTGGGGCTATCGGCGCAAGGGCCGGTTCTCGGTGCGCCGGGTCGAGAAGAAGGACAAGACCCTGGTCGGCTTCCGCGAGACCGATCCGCGTTTCGTCGCCGAGATCCGCCGCTGCGACACCGTGATCCCGCAGATCGGCGACAAGATCGAAGCCCTGGCGACGCTGATCGACGGCCTGCAGGCGCGGCGCGAGATTCCGCAGGTCGAGTTCATCGGCGGCGATCCGCAGAGCGACCACGGCGGCATGGCGCTGACCTTCCGCCATCTGGCGCCGCTGTCGGAAACCGACCGCGAGGCCATCGTCGGCTTCGCCCGCGAGCACGCTTTCGCGGTGTTCCTGCAGCCCGGCGGCGTCGACAGCGTGCACCCGTTGTGGCCGGCCGATCCGCAGCTGTCGTTCTCGCTGCCGCAGTGGGAGCTCGAACTGAAGTTCCGGCCGCTGGACTTCATCCAGGTCAACGCCGCGCTCAACGGCCGCATGATCCAGCACGCCATCGACCTGCTCGAACCGCAGGCCGAGGACCGCGTGCTCGACCTGTTCGCCGGCCTGGGCAATTTCACCCTGCCGCTGGCGCGCACCGTGCGCGAAGTGGTCGGGGTCGAGGGCGAGGCCGGGCTGGTCCAGCGCGCGAGAGAGAACGCCGCGCACAACGGACTGGGCAACGCCCAGTTCTACGCCGCCGACCTGGGCAAGGACCTCAGCGCCGAGCCGTGGATGCGCGAAGGCTTCGATCGCCTGCTGCTGGATCCGCCGCGATCGGGCGCCGACTTCGTGCTGACCCAGCTGCCGCTGAAGCAGTTCAAGCGCATCGTCTACGTCAGCTGCCATCCGGCCTCGCTGGCGCGCGACGCCGGCTATCTGGTGCGCGAGAAGGGCTGGAAGCTGCGCGCGGCCGGGGTCATGGACATGTTCCCGCACACCGCGCACGTGGAATCGATCGCGATGTTCGAGCCGCGCTGAGGCGCGGCCCGCGCTGGTCGCCGTCCGCCGCGCTCAGCGCTGCGGATCCAGGCGCCAGCTGCCGTCGGCCTGCGCCGCGAAGCGCAGCCTGGCCTGGTCGTCGCCTTCCGGCAGGCGCATGGCGACGTCGCAGGCGACCAGGCCTTCGTCGCGGTCCAGTTCGCAGTCTTCCAGTGCCGACACGATCAGGCTGGTCGCGGCGCGCTCGTAGCGGGCGCGCTGCTCGGCCTTGTCCAGGCGCGGGGCGCGCACCAGCAGGTCCGCGCGCAGCAGCGCCTGTGCCTGCGCCTGGGGCGGCGCCGGCGGCGCCAGGTCGGCCAGCGGCAGCAGCGTCCAGGCGCCGTCGCGCAGTTGGAAACGGTAGGTCTGGTAGGCGCCGCCCAGGCCCGATTCGAGCCGGACGATGCAATCGACCCGGTCCTCGTGCAGCGGACCGCAGAGGCGCAACTCGCTGAGCCGGATCGATTCGACCAGCGCCTGGCCCATCGGCGTCGCCGCCGGCGATTCGGCGGCGAGCGCTGTGCGCTGCGCGGCGATGGCCTGATCGAGCGTCGGCGCTGCCGGCGTGGACGCGACCGGCGCGGCGGCGACGGCCAGCGGCAACGACAGGCACAGCAGCGACAGGCTCAGCCGTGCAGCGCGATGCCGCAGCGGAAAGGGCAGGGGGAGCATGGCGTCCTTGCGGGATGCGGCGTTGCGCCGGGAGCGCGCATTCTACGTGCGCATTCGCTCGCCGCCCTCGGTCATAATGGCGCATGGGCATCGAAATCGAACGCAAATTCCTCGTCGTCGGCGACGCGTGGCGCGCCAGCGCGCACAAAGTCGTGCCGATGGCGCAGGGCTACCTCAACGACCTCGACGCGATGGAGCCCGCCGCCGGGCGCAGCGCGATGAAAGCCTCGGTGCGGGTGCGCATCGCCGGCGACGAGGCTTATCTGAACCTGAAATCGCGCGAACTCGGCCACACCCGGCAGGAGTTCGACTACCCGATTCCGGTCGCTGACGCGCGCGCGCTGCTGGCGCTGTGCGTCGGCGGCCTGGTCGACAAGCGCCGCCATTACGTCGAGCACCAAGGCCGGCTGTGGGAAGTCGACGAATTCCTCGGCGACAACGCCGGGCTGGTGGTGGCCGAGATCGAGCTCGAACGCGCCGACGCGCCGTTCGAGCGCCCGGACTGGGCCGGCGCCGAGGTCACCGACGCGCAGCGCTACTACAACCTGGCCCTGGCCACCCGGCCGTACTCGGCCTGGACCCAGGCCGAGCGCGACGGCGCGGGCTGAACCGCCCGGCCGGGCGGGGTGCGCCGGCCACGGCACTGCGAGACAATGGCGCCCGCGCGTCCGGCGCTGACTTTTCCCAGGAGTTCCGCATGCTCGTGATCGGCGTCGCCGGTACCGAACTCACCGCGCAGGAGCGCGACTGGCTGCAGCACGACGCCTGCGCCGGCGTGATCCTGTTCAGCCGCAACTTCGCCTCGCGCGCGCAGGTGACCGAGCTGTCGGCGGCGATCCGCGCCGCCGCGCCGCGGCCGCAGCTGATCTGCGTCGACCAGGAAGGCGGGCGGGTGCAGCGTTTCCGCGAAGGCTACAGCGCGCTGCCGCCGCTGGAGGTGTTCGGCAAGCTCTACGCCGACGACCGCGACGCCGCGCTGCGCCTGGCCGAGGAGCACGCCGGACTGATGGCGGCCGAGGTCCAGGCCAGCGGCGTCGACCTGAGCTTCGCCCCGGTGGTCGACCTGGGCCGTGGCAACCTGGCGATCGGCAACCGCGCTTTCGACGCTGATCCGCAGATCGTCGCCGAGTTCACCCGCGCCTACATCCGCGGCATGCACGGCCGCGGCATGGCCGCCACGCTGAAGCATTTCCCCGGTCACGGCTCGGTGCTGGCCGACACTCACTTCGACCAGGCGGCCGACCCGCGCACGCTCGACGAGCTGCGCGCCACCGACCTGATCCCGTTCGTCGCCGGCGTCGAGGCCCAGGCCGATGCGGTGATGATGGCGCACGTGTCCTATCCGGCGGTCGCGCCGGAGCCGGCCGGTTATTCGCGACGCTGGATCGAGGAGATCCTGCGCGGCGACCGCGCTCACGGCGGCCTGGGCTTCCGCGGCGTGGTGTTCAGCGACGACATCGGCATGGCCGCGGCGTTCTCGGTCGGCGGCATCAAGGCGCGGATCGACGCGCACCTGGACGCCGGCTGCGACGTGGTCCTGGTCTGCCATCCGCAACTGGTCGAGGAATCTCTGGCCGCGGTCGAGGGCCGCCGCCTCAACACCGCCGCGCTGACCGGCCTGATCGGCCGCGGCGCGCTGGGCTGGGACGGCCTGATCGCCGACGCCGCCTACGCACCCACCCGCCAACGCCTAGAAGGACTGGCCTGATGACTTCGCACGATTTGGCCGCGGCGCTCGCCGATGCCGACCTGATCCACGACCGCCGCAGCCTGGAGCGCGAGATCGCGCGCATGGCGGTGTCGATCCGCAACGACTACGCCGGCGCCCGCCCGGTGTACCTGACCATCATGCACGGCGGCCTGCCGTTCGCGGCGCAGCTGGCGATGGAACTGGGCCAGCGCGGCCTGGACCTGGAATTCGACTACCTGCACGCGACCCGCTATCGCGGCCAGACCACCGGCGCCGACCTGGTCTGGAAGCACCGTCCGGCGACGCCGCTGCGCGGCCGCCGGGTGCTGTTGGTCGACGACATCGTCGACGAAGGCCATACCCTGCTCGGCATCCGCGACTGGTGCCGCGAACAGGGCGCCGCCGAAGTCCGCATCGCCGCGCTGGCGGTCAAGCGCCACGACCGCTGCGTCGACGGCCTGCGCGCCGACTACGTCGGAGTCGAGGTGCCGGACCGCTACGTGTTCGGCTACGGCATGGACTTCTACGAGCAGGGCCGCAACCTGCCCGCGATCTACGCATTGAAGGATTGAGATGAGCGCGCCCGCAATCGACCTGGCCGTGATCGGCGGCACCGGCCTGTACCGCCTCGCCGAGCTGCAGGACGTGCAGTCGCAGCAGCCCGACACCCGCTACGGCGCGCCGTCCGGGCCGATCCGGATCGGCACTCTCGGCGGGCGCCGGATCGCGTTCCTGGCGCGCCACGGCGAAGGCCACTCGCTGCCGCCGCACCAGATCAATTACCGCGCCAATCTCGCCGCCTTGCAGGCGATCGGCGCGCGCCGGGTGCTGGCGCTCAATACGGTCGGCGGCATCACCGAACGGTTCGGGCCGCGCGTGCTGGCCTGCCCGGATCAGCTGATCGACTACACCTGGGGCCGGATCTCGACGATCTGCGAAGAGCCCGGCAGCGAGGTGCTGCACGTGGACTTCGGCGAGCCCTACACGCGCAGCCTGCGTGCGGCGGTGCTGGCCGCGGCGGCGCGCGCCGGCGTGGCCCTGGTCGACGGCGGTTGCTACGGCGCGACCCAGGGGCCGCGCCTGGAAACCCGCGCCGAGATCGTGCGCATGCGCCGCGACGGCTGCGACCTGGTCGGCATGACCGGCATGCCCGAAGCCGGGCTGGCGCGCGAGTTGGGGCTGGACTACGCCTGCCTGGCGATCGTCGCCAACTGGGCCGCCGGCGCCGGTCCCGACCCGGACGAGGTGATCACCCTGCAGGACGTGCTCGACAACGTCGCCGCGGCCTCGGCCGGGCTGCCGGCCTTGCTCGGCGCGGTGCTGGATCAGTGATCGTCTTCGCATAAACCGCGACGCGCACGGGCGATCCGTCCTGCGCGTGGCCGGTTCGGTTGCGCAAATACGTGGCCGATGCCGTCACGTTGGGCCGTTGTCTTCCACGGGCGCAGTTTGCATACTCGCCTTGCGTCTTGAGGCACACTCGCCGGCGACGCACGTCAACGCATCCAGCATGAGGTCAATAAGGATATGCAGTACGGCACCGTGAAGTGGTTCAACGACGCCAAGGGCTTCGGTTTCATCTCGCCCGAAGACGGTAGCGCGGATGTATTCGTGCACTTTTCCGCGATCAACGCCAAGGGTTTTCGCAGCCTGCAGGAAGGCCAGCGCGTCAGCTACCAGCTGACCCAGGGCCCGAAGGGCGCCCAAGCCTCCGAGGTCACCCCGGCGGCCTGATCGCGTCGCTCGCGGCACGACCGCGCCTGACCGATCGTATCGGACAGTTTCCAAGGCCCCGCATCGCGGGGCCTTTCTTTTTGTCTGTTCGGGGTTGGAGCGGAGCAGGAGCAAGAGCAAGAGCAAGAGCAGGAGCAGGAGCAGGAGCAAATCCCCCCTGGCCTGTCCGGCCAGCAGGCACAGCCTGCTGGCGTTCGATCATGCGCGAACCTGCGGTTCGCAAGCGCACGCTCTCACCCTTTTTCAAAGGGGGGGAACAGCAACGGCAACGGCGGCGCGATACTGAGCCCAGGCTCTCGCCCGAGCCTCTAAGCTCTTTCCTATTCCCGATTCCCGATTCCCGATTCCCGATTCCCGAATCTCGAATCCCGAATCCCCGAATCCCCGAATCCCCGAATCCCGAGTCCCGAGTCCCGAGTCCCGAGTCCCCGTCCCCGTCCCAGGAGAAGCGCAATGAAGGAACCTTTGCCGCCGTTCGCCACCCATCGGGTCGAGAACCAGCCGCCGGCGTTCGCGCCGCGCGATCTGTGGCGCGAGGATGCGGCCTTGCGCGAGGCGGTCGCGGCCGAGGGCGGCGCGGGCCACGGCGAGGCGCTGGCGCGCTACGGCGCGCTGGCCGGGGACGAGTTGTACCGGCTCAGCTTCGATGCGCACCGCGACAAGCCACGACTGCGCCAGTACGACGCCGGTGGCCAACGCATCGACCTGGTCGAATTTCATCCCAGCTATCACGCCATCATCGGCGCGGCGATCGAGCACGGCGTGGCCGGGCTGTCCTGGCACCGACCCGGGCCCGGCGCGCACGTGGCGCGCGCGGCCTTGAGCTATCTGCATCACCAGGTCGAGCCGGGCACCAGTTGCCCGCTGACCATGACCCATGCCGCGGTGCCGGTGTTGCGCCACGCGCCGGCCTTGGCCGACTGGGCGCGCAAGGCGGCGACGCCGGCTTACGACGGCCGCGACGTCGCCGCCGCCGACAAGCCCGGCTTGACCCTGGGTATGGGCATGACCGAGAAGCAGGGCGGCTCGGACGTGCGCGCCAACGAAACCGTGGCGCGGCCGCTGACCGGCGACGAGTACGAACTGGTCGGGCACAAGTGGTTCTTCTCCGCGCCGATGTCGGACGCGTTCCTGGTCCTGGCGCAGGCGCCGGCCGGCCTGAGCTGCTTCCTGATGCCGCGCTGGCATCCGCACGGCGGCAAGAACGCGCTGCGGCTGATGCGGCTGAAGGACAAACTCGGCGACTGGTCCAACGCCTCCTCGGAGGTCGAGTTCCAGGGCGCCTGGGCGCAGCGGATCGGCGAGGAAGGGCGCGGCGTGGCGACCATCATCGAGATGGTGATGCTGACCCGGCTGGACTGCATGCTCGGCTCGGCGGCCGGGATGCGCATGGCGCTGGCGCAGGCACTGCACCACGCGCGCCACCGGCGCAGTTTCGGCAAGCGCCTGGTCGAGCACGCGCTGATGCGCAACGTACTCGCCGACCTGGCGATCGAGTCGGAGGCTGCGACCGGTTTCGCGATCCGCGTCGCCGGCGCGGTCGACCGCGCCCACGCCGATCCGGCCCAGGCCGCGTTCGCGCGCATCGCCACCGCGATCGGCAAGTACTGGGTCTGCAAGCGCGCGCCGGCCTTCGTCAACGAAGCCCAGGAATGCCTCGGCGGCGCCGGCTACGTCGAGGAATCGCTGCTGCCGCGCCTGTACCGGCAGGCGCCGCTGAATTCGATCTGGGAAGGCAGCGGCAACATCCAGTGCCTGGACGTGCTGCGCGCCCTGGGCCGCGAGCCGCAGACCGCGCAGGCGCTGCTGGCCGAGCTGGACGCCGCGGCCGGGCGCGATGCCGATTTCGATGCGTATCTGGCGCCGTTGCGCGATGCGTTGGGCGGGCGCACCATCATCGCCGAAGCGCAGGCGCGGCTGTGGACCGAGCGCCTGGCCCTGGGCCTGCAGGCGGCGAACCTGTTGCGCAGCGGCAGCCCCTTGGCCGGCGCGTTCTGCGCCAGCCGGCTCGGCGCCGGCCGCGGCCAGGCGTACGGCAGCCTGCACAGCGACGAGAACTTCGAACTGGCGCTGCAGCGCGCCGGCGGCGAATGAGCGCGGCGACGCAGCGGTTGCCGCGCAGCGGCTCGCGCTGGCGCGCTCGATTCGGTGCGCTTGATTCGGCACGCTCGATTCGGTTGGTTCACTTCAACTTGCGCGCATAGGCATCGTGCGCATGGCGGTTGATATAGGTGGACAGGCCGCGCCCGGCCCGGGCCAGCGCCTGCATCCGCGCGATCGCCTCGGCGCCGGCGCTGGCCGCCGTGTACAGGTAGTGCGAGCCGTCGACGAACTCGACCGCGATCGCCTGCGGTTCGATCCGGTAGCGGCGCACGCCGGAATCGCCGGCGAGATTGCGGTAGCGGGTCATCGTCGAGGACGGCATCTGAATGGCGCGGACGACCGGTCGTCGCCCCGATCGCGGAGATTGACCGCATCCTGCGCCGGATGGGTGTAAGTTCGGGTGAGGCGGCCCTGGGCGCCGCCGCAGGAGGTCGCCATGCGTGGTCCTCGCAAAACCCAGGCGCTGGCCTTGCTCGCCCTGGCCGCCGTGCCGCCGCCGGCGCACGGTTCGGATTTTTCGCTGGCTCTGATGCTGCTCAGCCGCGGCGCCGGTCTGGTCGCTTTGTGCCTGTGCGCGGCGTGGTGGATCGGCGAGCGCTATCGCGAGCAGTGAGTGTCGCGTCGCCGCCGCGACCGCCATCTCTCCCGCTGGCCGCGTCTTTGTCCTGCGCCCTCTGTAGGAGAGGCGTCCCACAGGGATTTCCTTCGGTCATAAGCCGCGACCGCGCTGCTGCGGTCTCGCGGCGTCTGTGTTCGAAGGCCTCTAAAGCCGCGACCGCCGTCCCTCCCTCTCGCCACGTCTTTGTCCTGTGCCCCCTGTAGGAGCGGCGTAAGCCGCGACCGCGCAGCTGCGGTCTCGCGGCGTATGTGCTCGAAGGCCTCTAAAGCCGCGACCGTCGTCCCTCCCTCTCGCCACGTCTTTGTCCTGCGCCCCTGTAGGAGCGGCGTAAGCCGCGACCGCGTTCTTGCGGTCTCGCGCTGTCTGTCGTTCGAAGGCTTCGAAAGCTTCAAAGCCCAAAGCCCAAAGCAAAGCTTCCGTCCGCAAGCGGCCGGGTCACTTTCTTTGTCCAAGGCGACAAAGAAAGTAACCAAAGAAAACGCCATTCCTGTTTCGAATCAAAAGCCACTATGGGACGAGGCCTGCGCAGGGCTGCTCCGCACAGGCCATCCATGGCCTGGCTGCGCACGGCCCGCATCCCTGCGGGCCGCCCTCCGGGGCTTCAGGGCGTTCTCGCGAGATCGGTGCGGCGCCAAGCTCTCTACGGCAACGGCAACGGCAACGGCAACGGCAACGGCAGAGGGCTTGTTGTGGGGTAGGAGCGGCGCGAGCCGCGACCGCGCTGCTACGGTCTCGCGCCGTTTGCAATTCTTCATCTGCCTGTACGCAACGCATGCTGCAGCGCAAGGATGCGCCGGCGCATCGTCGCTGCGATCGGCTGCGCGTGCCGTACTTGTGACGCGCTTGGGGATCAGCGTGTGATGCGCCCTCGCAGCGGCGGCTTGCCGCGGCGGTGGGCGATCTTCTTGACTGAGCGCTCCCGTTGTCCGTCCGTCACGACGCCACGAAGCAAGCCGGGATTCGACGACGGGCCGCCGTCCCGGCGACGGCGCCGCGAGGCCTCTGCGGCCTCATCCGAGTCATGTCAGTTCCCCATTCCAAGGAGCTTTCCAACATGTCCGTTTCGATTTCCCGCCTGCGCACCCGCACCACCTCGCTGTCCGCCTGCCTCGCTCTCGCCGCCGCGGCCACGTTCGCGTCCGGCGTCGCCGCCGCCGGCGACAACGTCGACGCGCAGCTGAAGTTCGCGATGCAGCGCGACCTGGGCATCTTCCCGGGCCAGTACGCGCAGTACCTGGCCACCGAACGCCTCGCCCAGAGCCAGGCCCGCGCGATCGAACGCGAGTTCGGCGGCGCTTACGCCGGCAGCTGGATCGAACGCAATGCCGACGGCAGCTTCAAGCTGGTCGCCGCCAGCGCGGGCGCGCGCAAGTCCTCGTCGATCGGCGGGGTGGAAGTACGCAACGTGCGCCACAGCCTCAAGCAATTGCAGCAGTCGATGGACCTGCTCGATGCCGGTTCGCGCGCCCGGATCAAGGGCATCGCCAAGCCGCTGACCGGCGTGCAGAGCTGGTACGTCGACCCGGTCAGCAATTCGGTGGTGGTCAAGGTCGACCAGGGCGCGGTCGAGCGCGGCGTCGACTTCGTCGCCCTCAGCGGCGCCGACAGCGGTTCGGTGCGGATCGAGGAAACGCCGGGCACGCTGCAGACGGCGGCGACGATCATCGGCGGCATCGAATACTCGATCAACAACGCCTCGCTGTGCTCGGTCGGCTTCTCGGTCACGCGCAGCACGACCAAGGGCTTCGTCACCGCCGGCCATTGCGGTTCGGCCGGCGCGATCGTACGCATCGGCGGCGCCCAGGTCGGCTCCTTCGCCGGCTCGGTGTTCCCGGGCAACGACCGCGGCTGGGTCAGCGTCAGCAGCGGCAACACCCTGCAGCCGTGGGTCAGCAACTACAGCGGCGGCAACGTGATCGTGCGCGGCAGCACCGAGGCGGCGATCGGCGCGGCGGTGTGCCGCTCCGGCCGCACCACCGGCTACCGTTGCGGCAACATCACCGCCAAGAACGTCACCGCCAACTATGCCCAGGGCGCGGTCTACGGCCTGACCCAGGGCAATGCCTGCATGGGCCGCGGCGACTCCGGCGGTTCCTGGATCACCAGCGCCGGCCAGGCCCAGGGCGTGATGTCGGGCGGCAACGTCCAGGCCAACGGCAACAACTGCGGCATTCCGGCTTCGCAGCGCAGCAGCCTGTTCGAACGCCTGAACCCGATCCTGAGCCAGTACGGGCTGAGCCTGGTCCGCGGCTGATCGGCATGCGGCATCGAGGCGCCTGGCTGCGGGCGGGCGCCTCGATGTTCAGCCGGCCACGACCGCCGCCACGATCAGGGCGCCGACCACCAGCACCGCGGTGCTGACCGCGCTGACGATCAGGCCTTTGACGAAGGTGGTGCCGAGCAGGAACTGGTACAGCAGGCCCGCGCCGAGAAAGCCGATCACCAGCGCCAGCGGTTCGGAGGCGATGAAATGCTCGACCGACTTGGCGAAGGCCTGCTGCACGATCAGCGCGAACACCACCGTGCCCAGACTGCTGCGCTGCGCATCGACGGCGCGCGCGGTGAACATGACCGGCGCGATGGCCAGGGCGAGCAGGACGGCGAGGACGATCAGGATCTTGAGCATGCGGGCGAGCGGGGCGGTAAGGCAGGGAAGACGGCAGCGGAGCGATTGCCGCCCGGCGCAGGGCGAAAGCGGCGTCGGCTAAGGCCGAGAAACCGCAGCAGCGCCGCAAGCAGCGGGGCGAAAGCCGCGCGCAACGCTTTCGATCTTACTCACTCCTGGCTGCTGCGCACTCGTTCCTGGCTCTTTGTCAGTCCAGGAACTGCAGCTTGGCCAGCTCCGCGTACAAGCCGCCCTGCGCCAACAGCTGTTCGTGGGTGCCTTCGGCGACGATCCGGCCGCGGTCCATGACCACGATGCGGTCGGCCTTGAGCACGGTCGCCAGGCGGTGGGCGATGACCAGGGTGGTGCGGCCCTGCATCAGGGTCTCCAGCGCCTGCTGCACCGCGCGTTCGCTCTGCGCGTCGAGCGCGCTGGTGGCCTCGTCGAGCAGCAGGATCGGCGCGTCCTTGAGCAGGGCGCGGGCGATCGCGATGCGCTGCTGCTGGCCCCCCGACAGGCGGGTGCCGCGTTCGCCCAGTTCGGCCGACAGGCCCTCGGGCAGGGCCTGGATGAAGTCGGCCGCGTGCGCTGCGCGCACCGCCTGTTCGACGTCGGCGTCGCTGGCCTCGAGGCGGCCGTAGCGGATGTTGTCGCGCGCGCTGCTGGCGAAGATGGTCGGTTGCTGCGGCACCAGGGCGATCGACTGGCGCAATGCGGCCGGGTCGAGCTGGCGCACGTCGATGCCGTCGACCGAGACCGAGCCCTGCTGCGGGTCGTGGAAGCGCAGCAGGATCGAGAACACCGTGCTCTTGCCGGCGCCGGACGGGCCGACCAGGGCCACGGTCTCGCCCGGACGCACGCGCAGGCTGAAATCTTCCAGCGCCGGCAGGTCCGGGCGCATCGGGTAGTGGAAGCCGATCCGGTCGAACGCCAGTTCGCCGCGCACCGGTTGCGGCAGGGCGCGCGGTTGCGCCGGCGCGGTCACCGCATTGGTTTCGTCGAGCAGCTCGCCGATCCGGCTCATGCCGCCGGCGGCCCGCTGCAGGTCGTTCCAGACTTCGGCCAGGGCGCCGACCGAGCCGCCGCCGATCAGCGCGTACAGCACGAACTGGCCGAGGGTGCCGGCGCTCATGCGTCCGGCGACCACGTCGTGCGCACCCGACCACAGCACCAGGGTGATGGCGCCGAACACCAGGGTGATGGCGATCGCGGTGACCCAGGCCTGGGCGCTGATGCGCCGGCTCGCGGCCTTGATCGCGATCAGCAGCGAGGCGTTGAAGCGGCCGCGCTCGTACGGCTCGCGCGCATGCGCCTGGACCGTGCGCACCGCGCCGAGGGTTTCGCTGGCCAGGGCGTTGGCGTCGGCGACGCGGTCCTGGCTGGCGCGCGAGATCTTCTGCAGCCGGCGCCCGCCGACCACGATCGGCAGCACCGCCAGCGGAATCGCGACCAGCGCGTACAAGGCCAGGCGCGGGCTGGTGACGAACAGCATCGCCAGGCTGCCGACCACGGTGACCGCGCTGCGCAGCGCCACCGACATGCTCGAGCCGACCACGCTGCGCAGCAGCTCGGCGTCGGCGGTCAGGCGCGAGACCAGCTCGCCGCTGCGGTTGCGGTCGTGGAAGCCGACGTCGAGGGTGATCAGCTGGTTGTACAGCGTCTCGCGCAGGTCGGCGACTACGCGTTCGCCGAGCACCGAGACGAAGTAGAAGCGCACCGCGGTGGCCAGGGCCAGGGCCACCGCGACCGCGAACAGCAGCAGGAAGGCGCGGTCGATCGCGCTGCTGCCGCCGCCGGCCGCGCTCTGGGCGAAGCCTTGGTCGATCATGGTCTTGAACGCCAGCGGCAGGCTCAGGGTCGCGGTGCTGGACGCGGCCAGCGCGAACAGCCAGGCCACGAACAGGCCGCGGTGCTTGCGCACGAACGGCCACAGGGTGCGCAGGCTGCCGATCGGGGCCTTCTTGCGCGGCTCAGGGGCGGCGCGGCGGCCGGTGGGCGTGTCGCTCATCGGGTCAGGGTCATCCAAGGGGGCTCGCGCCGGGCTCGTCCAGACGTACCCGGTTACGTGTGGCGTCGCGCAACTGCGCTTTCAAGGCGGGCAACTGCGACGCCGGCAGGCGGATCCGCACTCGCACGCCGTCGGCGCTATAGCGTTCTTCGGTCTTTTCCGCGCCGTAGGCGGCGAGCGCGGCATGGACCGCGCCGGTGTCCTCGAAAGCGAAAGCCAGGCCGAGCTCGTCGTAGCGCACCAGCTCGCGACGCGGCGCGCGGCGCAGGCATTCGGCCGCGCAGCCGCCGTAGGCGCGCACCAGGCCGCCGGCGCCGAGCTTGATGCCGCCGTACCAGCGGGTCACCACCACCGCGACCCGGTCGTAGCCCTGACCGTCGATCGCGGCCAGGATCGGCCGCCCGGCGGTGCCGGCCGGCTCGCCGTCGTCGTTGAAGCGGTACTGGGCGCCGATCCGATAGGCCCAGCAATTGTGGGTCGCGGCCGGGTCGCCGACTTCGGCGAAGAAGGCCAGCGCCGCCTCCGGGCTCTCGACCGGGGCGGCCAGGGCCAGGAAGCGGCTGTGCTTGACCTCCTGGGCCAGGCTGGCGCGCTCGGCCAGGGTCGAGGCGCCGGCGGGCGCGTTCATTTCAGCAGCGGCCGCAGATCGTCCGGAATCCGTACCCGCGGGTGGGCGCTGCGGAAACGGCGCAGGCCGTCGCGGGCGCGCTCGGTCTGGCCGGCATCGCGGTACTCGCGGATCCGCTGCAGCCATTGCGCCGGGGCCAGGCGGGCGTCGGCCGCATCGGCGTCGGCGGGCACGCCGGTCGTGCCGACCGTGCGGATTCGGCTGCCGGTGACCTGGACCCGGTCCAGCACGGCCGACTCGGCGGCGCTGTCGGCGGTCGCCGCCGCGGCCTTGGCTTCGGCGGCATTGGCGGCGCTGGCCTTGTGCGCCGCGGTGGGTGCGGGCGCGCGCTGCAGTTCCGCGGCGCGGTAACCGTCGTTGTCGGCGCCGGCGGACGCCGCGCCCGGCGCGGCAGCGCCGCTGGGCGGAGCCGCCGCTGCGGCGGCCGGAGGCGCCGGCGGGGCCGGCGGAGGCGGTGGCGCAGGCAGTTCGATCGGGGCCGGCGCTTCCGGCGAGAACGCCTGCGGGGCGCGGCGGGCGCGCAGCGGCTCGGCGCGCTGCTCGGCCTTGGCCGCTTCGTCGGCCTGTTCGCGCTGCGCGGGCTCGGCCGGCGGCGGCATCCGCGCCGGCGTCGCCGGGGCGGCCACCAGCGGCTCGACGGTCTCCACGATCTGGCCGGCGGCGTCCGCGGCGATGCTTGGCGGCGGCGGAGGGGCGGCGTCCTGGGCCTGCAGTTCGGCGGTCGCGGCGCTGTCGGCCGTCGCGCTGGCGGCCTGCTTGCTGGCGGCCTGCTCGGCAACGGCAGCGGGCGCCGAGGCGGGTAGGGCGGCCTGGTCTTCGCCGACCGCCTCGAAACTCTTGCCGGCCGGGCGCAACTGCCAGGCGATGCCGACCGCGAGGGTCAGCGAGGCGGCCACGCCGATCCACGCCGGCCAGCGCGAACGCGGCCGCGCGCGCGGCGCCTGCGCCACCGCGGCATGGGCGGCGGCCAGGATCCTGGCGTCGAGCGCGGGCGAAGGGCCGTCGTGCGGACCCAGCCGCAGCAGCCGGTCGGCCAGCTCGCGTTCTTCGGCCGACAACGGATCGGGGGCGTCGGGACGGCGGTTCATTCGGTCAACCTCGCGCGCAACTTGTCCATCGCGTAGCGCAACCGGGACTTCACGGTCTCCCGGCCGGCTCCGGTGATGGCGCCGATATCCTCCAGACTGAGTTCCTGTTCCAGGCGCAGCAGCACGACTTCGCGCTGTTCCTGCGGCAATTCTTCGATGGCGCGCTGCAGGCGCCGGCGCTGCTCGAACTCGGACAGCTCGCGCTCGGGCGTGGTCGGGTCGGGCACGCGCGCGGCGCGCTCGTCGCCGTCCTCCGGCGCCGCCGGGCGGTGCTTGAGCCCGCGCCAGTGGTCGTTGAGGCGATTGTGGGCGATCCGGAACAGCCAGGTGCTGAACGCCGCCTCCGGCTTCCAGCCGTGCCGGGCCGCGATCACCCGCTGCCAGACGTCCTGGAAAAACTCGTCGGCGAGCGCCGAATCACGGATTTGCCGCAGCAGGAAGCGGTACAAGGGGCCGCGATGGCGCGCATACAGCACCTCGAACGCAGCGGCATCGCCGCCGGTCCAGGCGAGCATGAGCACGTCGTCGCTGGCGTCCGCACCGGAATTCATCCGCGGCAGGGTACGGCCTGGCGGCCCCGACGGGAAGCGCTTGCGCGCCTGGGGAGCCTCGTATAGCGGTAGTTGCAGTGCCATCGACATGCTCGGGTTAACGGTTCGGCGACCGGCATGGGGTTGGCCTATGCCGCTTGCGTAAAGCTCGCGTTATCCTGCGTCCTGCGCAGAAGGCGGCGATCCGGTGCAGAGCAGTGACGTACTTCCAGTGGCGGTAGGCGGACGCTCGTCTGCGGGCGACGCCCTGGCCTGTGCGCTGCAGGAGGCCTTGCCGGCCGGTTCCCAGGTCGTGGTGTGCTGGCGCGATGCGCAGGGGCGGGTGGCCGATTCGTCGACCCCGGTCGCGCCGGCGCCGTTGCGCGCCGACGCCGCCGCCTGGCTGGAGCGCGACCCGCCGGCGGTGGGCGCCTCCGGCGACACCCGCTCGGACCGCATCGAGGCCGCCTGGTGGCTGGAGGACGGCAGCCGCGCGGCCCTGGTCGCGGCCCTGCCGCAGTCGATGCCGACGCCGTTGCGCGCGGCCTGGCTGGCGATGGCGCGGCGCATCGTCGCCGCCGACCTGGCCGCGGTGCGCGCGCACGCCCGCGCCGAGGCGCTGGAGAAGTCCGAACGCCTGCAGCAGGCCTTGTACGGCATCGCCGACCTGGCCGGCTCGGGCCTGGAAATGAGCGATCTGCTCGGCCGCATCCACGGCGTGGTCTGCGGCCTGACCTACGCCGAGAATTTCTACATCGTGCTCTACGACGACGTCGCCGACACGATGCGCTTCCTGTACTTCGCCGACCGCGCCGACCCCTTCGTCGCCGATCCCGAACAGGTGATCCGCGCCGCCGACACGCCCAACAGCCTGACCCTGGCGCTGCTGCGCCACGGCGAGGCCTTGCAGGGCAGCTCGACCAGCCTGCGCGAGCTGCTGGGGGTGGCGCCGGACGAGGTCCACGGCCCGGACAGCGCCGACTGGCTCGGCGTGCCGATGCGCCGCGGCGAGCGCGTGTGCGGCGCGATCGTGGTGCAGAACTACGACACCCCGGGCAGCTACGGCGAAGAGGACCGCGCCCTGCTGTCGTTCGTCGCCCAGCACATCCTCACCGCGCTCGACCGCGTCCACGCCCGCGAAGAACTCGAGCGCCGGGTCGCCGAGCGCACCTATGCGCTGCAGCTGAGCAACCGCGACCTGCAGGCCGAGATCATCGAGCGCCAGCGCTCCGAGCGCCTGCAGCGCGCGCTGTTCCGGATCGCCGAGCTGACCATCACCTCCGACACACTGAGCCGGTTCTACTCCCAGGTGCACGACGTGGTCAGCGAGCTGCTGTACGCGCGCAATTTCTACATCGCGCTGCTGTCCGACGACGGCGAACGGCTGCAGTTCCCGTATTCGATCGACGAGCGCGACATGATCCGCGAGTCGCGCCGGCTCGCCGACGGCCTGACCGAGTACGTGATCCGCCAGGGCCGGCCCTTGCTGGCCGACCGCAACCGCATCGCCGAGCTGCACGCGCGCGGCGAGGTGCGCAGCCACGGCGCCGCCGCGCATTGCTGGCTGGGCGTGCCGCTGTTCCGCGACGAGGCGGTGGTCGGGGTGATCGCGATCCAGAGCTACTCGCGCGCGATCGCCTTCAATGCCCGCGACCAGGAACTGCTGACCTTCGTCGCCCACCACATCAGCATCGGCCTGGCGCGCAAGCAGGCCCAGGACCGGCTGGTCACCGCGCACGGCGAACTCGAACAGCGGGTGGCCTCGCGCACCCGCGAGCTGGCCCATACCAACGCCGAACTGGTCGAGCAGATCGGCGAGCGCGTGCGCGCCGAGCAGAAGCTCACCCACCAGGCCTTGCACGACACCCTGACCGGGCTGCCCAATCGCGGCCAGTTGCTGGAACGGCTGGGCCAGGCCATCGCCCATGCGCGCCGCGACCGGCGTGCGTTCGCGGTGCTGTTCCTGGATCTGGACCGGTTCAAGCTGGTCAACGACAGCGTCGGCCATTCGGCCGGCGACGAACTGCTGGTCGAGAGCAGCCGCCGGATCGTCGCCGCGGTGCGCGCGGAGGACACGGTGGCGCGGCTGGGCGGCGACGAATTCGCGATCCTGGTCGAGGACCTCGACGGCCAGGGCATGGTCGAAGAGATGGCGCACCGGGTGCTGCGCGCGCTCGGCGAGCCGTGCTGGATCGCCGGGCGCGAGGTGTTCCCTTCGGCCAGCATCGGCATCGCCCTGTGGCATCCGCGCTATCGCGACGGCATCGAACTGCTGCGCGACGCCGACGCCGCCATGTACCGGGCCAAGGGCCTGGGCCGCGGCCGCTGCGCGGTGTTCGACGAGGAGATGCGCGAGCAGGCGATGCGCATCCTCGACCTGGAAGCGGACCTGCGCCGGGCGATCAACGGCGACGCCTTCGTCGCCTACTACCAGCCGATCGTGCGCCTGGACGACCGCGCCCTGATCGGCCACGAAGCCCTGCTGCGCTGGCGCCACGAAAAACGCGGCCTGCTGCTGCCGCGCGAGTTCATCGGCGTGGGCGAGGACAGCGGCCTGATCGAAGAGGTCGATTGGATCCTGTACGGGCGCGCGGTGGCCGAACTGGCGCGCGGCGGCGAGGGCTACATCTCGGTCAACGTCTCGCCGCGGCATTTCCGCGCCGGCGACTTCGCCGACCGCCTGCTGCGCCTGCTCGACGACGCCGGCGCCGACCCGCAGCGCCTGCGCATCGAGATCACCGAGGTCGCCCTGCTCGACGACGTGCCGCGCGCGCTGCGGATGCTGCGCACCCTGCGCAATCACGGGGTGCTGGCGCAACTGGACGATTTCGGCACCGGCTTCTCGGCGTTGTCGTACCTGCACCGGTTCCCGATCGAGTGCCTGAAGATCGACCAAAGCTTCGTCGCCGGTCTGGTCGGCGAATCGCGGCCGGAGAGCGTGGCGGTGGTGCGCGCGATCCAGGCCCTGGCCGGCACCTTGGGCATCCACACCATCGGCGAGGGCGTGGAGACCGAAGCCCAGCGCGCGGCCTTGCGCGAACTGGGCTGCGTCTACGGCCAGGGTTTCCTGTTCGGCCGTCCGGCCGAGCGGCTGCTGAGCGGCCCGGTCGCCGCGCCGCCGCTGCCGGCGGCCGACGGCGCGCCGGCTTCGCGCGCCGCCGGCGCCTCGTCCTCGCTCAGCGGCTGACTGCGACCTCGGTCGCCGGCGCCGCCGGCGTGCCGAGCTGGACCCGGGCGCGCTCGACCAGGCCGATGAACTCCGCGCGCAGGCCCCAGCGATCGTCCAGGCGCACGCTGCGCGCGGTCGCGGCGATCCGCTCCCAGCCCCAGCCGTCGATCTGCTTGCCGCCGCGCAGCGCGTCGGCGAAAGCGGCGACCGCGGCGGCCAAGCGCATCGAGTCGCTGGCGACGGCGCGCAGGCCATCCTTGCGCACCGGGGCCTCGATCAGCTGGCTGCGTTCTTCGCCGGGGCGCTTGTAGCGCAGCTTGAGCAGGGCGATCTCGTCCTGGCCGCCGGCCGCGGCCGGCGCGGAGGCGGCGTAGCGCAACGCCGGCAGACGCGCAGCCTTGGAACCGACCGGGGTGATCTCGTACAGCGCGGTGACCTGGTGGCCGGCGCCGATGTCGCCGGCGTCGACCTTGTCGTTGGCGAAGTCCTCGCGCTTGAGCAGGCGGTTTTCGTAGCCGATCAGGCGGTATTCGGCGACCTGGGCCGGGTTGAACTCGATCTGGATCTTGACGTCGCGGGCGATGGTCAGCAGGGTCGAGCCCATCTGCTCGACCAGCACCTTGCGCGCTTCCTGCGCGGTGTCGATGTAGGCGTGGTTGCCGTCGCCGACGTCGGCCAGCTTCTCGGCCAGCGCATCGTTGTAGTTGCCTTGGCCGAAGCCGAGTGTGGTCAGGGCGATGCCGCTCTTGCGCTGGTCGGCGACCAGGGTTTCCAGGGCGTTGTTGTCGACCGTGCCGACGTTGAAATCGCCGTCGGTGGCCAGGATCACCCGATTGACGCCGTTCTTGACGTAGGCCTGCTTGGCCATGGCGTAGGCCAGGCGGATGCCGTCGCCGCCGTTGGTGCTGCCGCCGGCCTGCAGCCGGTCCAGCGCGGCCAGGATCTCGTCCTGGCGGTCGCCCGGCGTCGGCGCCAGGACCAGGCCGGCGGAACCGGCATAGACCACGATCGAGACCCGGTCCTGCGGGCGCAGCTGGCGGGTCAGCATCGAGAACGCGTTCTTCAGCAGCGGCAGCTTGTCCGGCGAATCCATCGAGCCGGAGGTGTCGATCAGGAACACCAGGTTGGCCGGCGGCAGGGCGCGCTTGGGCATCTCGTAGCCCTTGATGCCGATCATCAGCAACTGGCGCTGGGCGTTCCATGGCGCCGGCGCCAGTTCGGTGCTGACCTTGAAAGGTGTCGCCAGCGAAGCAGGAGCCGGGTGCTGGTAGTCGAAGTAGTTGATGAACTCCTCCGCGCGCACCGCATCGGACGGCGGACGCACGCCGTCGTTGATCATGCGCCGCACGTTGGCATAGCTGCCGGTGTCGACGTCGATGGAGAAGGTCGACAGCGGCTGTTCGCTGGCGCGCTGCACCGGGTTGTCTTCGCGCGCGGCGTACTTCTCGGTGTTGGCCGCTTGGGCGTACCCGGGCGGCGGCGGGGGCGCGGGCGGGGCGCTGTAGCCGAGCGCGGCCGGCGCGGCCTTCAGGGCCTGGGACGTTGCCCGCACGCGCGAGGCGGTGACCTGGATCCGCGCCAGCGCGGCGCCGGCCTTGGCCTCGGTGCGCGGCGGTGCGGGCGGCGCCGCGGGGGCGGGCGGGGCGATGGATGCGGCCGGCGCGGCGTAGGCGTCGGCAGCGGCTGGGGCGGCCTCGATCGGGGCGGCATTGCCGGATGCGGTCGCTTCGGCCTCGGCCGGCGGTATTTCCGGTGCCTGCTTGGCCAGATCGCCGGGCGCCTGGCAGGCGCCGAGCGAGACGGCCAGGGCCGCGAGCAGGGCGACGCGCAGTGCGCGCGGGTGGGACGGGATCGAAGCGGACGCGGAACGGGCGGATGTGGCGCGGGCGGACATGGCGGCTTCCCTGGTGTGTGGACCTGGGAAGATCAACGCGCCGCCGCGGCGGACGGGGTTGCGGGCGGTGCAAATAATTTTCGGTCGCTGCGCAGACCCCGCCGCGGCGCCGGTTCAAGGCGCGGGTTGACGCGCCGGTTCAAGGCGCCAATTCAACGCGCCGGTTCAACGTGCCGGTTCAACGCGCCGATTCAACCGGCCGGGTCGCGGATCACCAGCAGCCGCTGTTCGCTCATGTCATCGATCGCATAGCGCACGCCCTCGCGGCCCTGGCCGGAGTCCTTGACCCCGCCGTAGGGCATGTTGTCGACCCGGAAGCTGGGCACGTCGCCGACGATCACCCCGCCGACGTCGAGCCGGTCCCAGGCGCGCATGGCCCGATCCAGGCGGCCGGTGAAGACCCCGGCCTGCAGGCCGAAGTCGCTGTCGTTGACCCGATCCAGCGCGCGCTCGAAATCGTCGAAGGGCTCGATCAGCGCGACCGGGCCGAACGCCTCCTTGCGGTACAGCTCGGCGTCGCGCGGCACCTTTTCCAGCAGCGTGGCCGGGATCATCGTGCCCTGGCGCGGGCCGCCGGCGATGCGCTTGGCGCCGCCCTTGAGCGCGGCGTCGATCCAGCCCTGGATGCGCTGCGCGGCTTGCTCGTCGACCACCGGTCCGATGAAGGTGCTCTCGTCGCGCGGGTCGCCCATGCGCAGCGCGCCGACCGCGGCCTTGAGCTTCTTGCGCAGCTTGTCGTAGATATCGGCGTGGGCGTAGATGCGCTGCACGCTGATGCAGCTCTGGCCGCTCTGGTAGTAGGCGCCGAACACCAGCCGCTGGACCACGTGGTCCAGGCTCGCGCCCGGGTCGGCGTCGACGATGCAGGCCGCATTGCCGCCCAGTTCCAGGGTGACCTTCTTCTTGCCGGCGCGGGCTTTGAGGTCCCAGCCGATCAGGCCGCCGGTGAAGCTCAGCAGCTTGATCCGTTCGTCCTCGACCAGCAGCGAGGCGTCCTCGTTGGAGCAGCACAGGGCCGAAAACGCGCCTTCGGGCAGGTCGGTCTCGGCCAGCACTTCGGCGATGATCAGCGCGCCGACCGGGGTCTTGATCGCCGGCTTGAGCACGAACGGGCAGCCGGCGGCGATCGCCGGCGCGACCTTGTGCGCGACCAGGTTGAGCGGAAAATTGAACGGAGTGATGAAGCTGCACGGGCCGATCGGCACGCGCTTGACCATGCCGCGGTAGCCGCGGGTGCGCGGCGAGATCTGCAGCTCGAGCAGTTCGCCGGGGCTGCGGGTGGCCTCGTTGGCGGCGATGCGGAAGGTGTCGATCAGCCGGGTGACCTCGCCGCGCGCGTCCTTGATCGGCTTGCCGGCCTCGATGCACAGCGCCAGCGCCAGTTCTTCGAAACGCTCGCCGAAGCGGCGCACGCAGTGTTCGAGCACGTCGCGGCGGCGGTCGGGAGCGAACTGCGCCATCGCCTCGCGCGCCTTGTGCGCGGCGACGATCGCCTTGCGCACCGCGGCCGCGTCGGCCATCGCCACGCGGGTGGCGCGCTTGCCGCTGTACTTGTCCAGCACGTCCAGGTCGGTGTTGGCGGCGACCGCGCGGTTGGCGAGGTAGTAGGGGTAACTGGGCTTCAGGCCCTTGCCGGCGCGGGCGGCGGTGGCGGTCTTGGACTTGGCCATGGAATGCTCCGGAGAAGTGGAAAGCGGGGCGCGCTCAGCGCAGCGCGGCGGCCAGGCGCGGAATGTCCTGGTTGAGGATACGGTCGTCGTCGGCGTAGTCGATCGGCACTTCGATCAAGTCCACCCCGGGCGTGTCCAGCGCCCGCCGCAGCAGCGGCAGGAAAGCGTCGCTGGACTCGGGGCGGTGGCCGCGCGCGCCGTAGCTGCGCGCGTAGGCGACGAAATCGGGATTGCCCAGGTCCATGCCGAAGCTGGGATAGCGCTCGTGGGCCTGCTTCCACTTGATCATGCCGTAGGCGTCGTCGCGCAGCACCAGCACGGTCAGGTCCAAGCCCAGCCGCACCGCGGTCTCCAGTTCCTGCGAGTTCATCATGAAGCCGCCGTCGCCGCACACCGCCAGCACCCGGCGGTCGGGGCAGACGATGCGCGCGGCGAGCGCCGAAGGCAGGCCGGCGCCCATCGTCGCCAGTGCGTTGTCCAGCAGCAGGGTGTTCGGTTCGCGGCAGCGGTAGCTGCGCGCGAACCACAGCTTGTACAGGCCGTTGTCCAGGCAGACCACGTCGCGCGGCGCCATCGCCGCGCGCACGTCGGCGACCAGCCGCTGCGGCGCCAGCGGGAAGCGGTCGTCCTCGCAGCGCTCGCGCAACTGCGCCAGCAGCGCGTCGCGGACCCGGCCGAAGAAGGCGAAGTCCCAGTGCGGCTGCGGTTGCAGCACCTCGCCAAGGCGCCACACCGAATGGGCGATGTCGCCGACCACTTCGATCTGCGGGAAATACACCGGGTCGACCTCGGCCGCGTCGTAATTGACGTGGATGACCGTGCGCCGGCCCTCGCGCATGAAGAACGGCGGCTTTTCGATCACGTCGTGGCCGATGTTGACGATGCAGTCGGCGGCGTCGATCGCGCGGTGGACGAAGTCGTGGTCGGACAGGGCGGCGTTGCCCAGCCACAACGGCCCTTCCTCGTCGAGCACGCCCTTGCCCATCTGGGTGCTGAAGTAGGGGATGCCGAGCTTGGCGACGAAGGCGTGCAGGGTCTTGGCGGTGGTCTTGCGGTTGGCGCCGGCGCCGATCATCAGCAGCGGGTGGCGCGCCTGCGCGATCGCCTGCGCGGCGCGTTCGATCGCCTTGTCCTCGGCCACCGGCCGGCGCGAGAACGCGGCCGGGATCGGCCGCGCCTCGGTAGGCTCGCCGGCGACGTCCTGCGGCAGCTCCAGGTGGACCGCGCCCGGGCGCTCTTCCTCGGCGCGGCGGAAGGCCTCGCGCACCCGCGCCGGAATGCTGTCGGCGGAGACGATCTGGCGGGTGTACTTGGTCAGCAGGCGCATGGTGTCGACCACGTCGACGATCTGGAAGCTGGCCTGCTTGCTGATCTTGATCGGCTTCTGCCCGGTGATCATCAGCATCGGCATGGCGCCGAGCTGGGCATAGGCCGCGGCGGTGACCAGGTTGGTCGCGCCGGGGCCGAGGGTGCTCAGGCAGACCCCGGCCTTGCCGGTCAGCCGGCCGTAGGTCGCGGCCATGAAGCCGGCGGCCTGTTCGTGCCGGGTCAGCACCAGCTCGATCGAGGAGGTGCGCAGCGATTCGAGCAGGTCGAGGTTCTCTTCGCCGGGAATGCCGAATACGTACTCGACGCCCTCGGCCTCGAGCGCGGCGACGAACAGATCGGACGCCTTGGTCATGCCGGACTCCATCGCGGGCAGTGCCCGAAGCCGTGCATGGTCGCCCAGGCCGCGTTAGCGGCGGGCGATGACCGGCGCCGCGGCGCGTCGCGGCCGCCGGCTCAGAGCGGCAGCGTGGCCTGGCTGGGCGCGGCTTCGTCGCCGCCGTCGGCCTCGACCCGCAGTTGCAGCTCGCCGTCGCCGACGCGCGCGCTCAGGCGTTCACCTGCGGCGGCGTCGCCGACCCGGCGCACCACCCGGCCGTCGCGGTGTTGCAGGATGGCGTAGCCGCGCGCCACGGTCGCCAGCGGGCTGCAAGCCTCCAGCGAGCGCGCCAGGCCGCGCAGGCGCAACTGCTCGGCGCTCAGGCGCCGCACGATCGCATGGCGCGGACGCGGCGCCAGCGCGGCCAGGCGCTCGCGCAGGGCGGCGATGCGGCGTTGCGGCTGGTGCGCGCGCAGCACCGCATCGGCGTGGCGCAGGCGCGCGCGTTCGCGCTCCAGGCGCAGGCTCCAGGCCTGCTCCAGCCGGCGCCAGGCCTCCTGCTGGCGGCCGCGCAGCGCGGCCAGCCGCGCCTGCGGGCGCAGCGCGTTGAGGCGCAGGCCGGCGCGGTCGGCGCGTTGCATGGCCTGGCGCAGGCGCTGCGCCTGCAAGTTGCACAGGCGCGCATCGAGATTGCGCAGGCGGTGCAGCAGGTCTTCGCGCTGCGGCACCAGCAATTCGGCCGCCACCGACGGGGTCGGCGCGCGCAGGTCGGCGGCGAAGTCGGACAGGCTGAAGTCGGTTTCGTGGCCGATCGCCGAGACCACCGGCACGCCGGCGGCGGCGATGGTCCGCGCCAGGCGCTCGTCGTTGAACGCCCACAGGTCTTCCAGCGAGCCGCCGCCGCGCGCCAGCACGATCACGTCGTAGCGCTGCGAGGCGTCGGCGCGCTGCAGCATGGCGACGATCTGCGCCGCGGCGCCTTCGCCTTGCACCGGCACCGGCAGCACCTCGGCTTCGACCAGGGGGAAGCGGCGCGCCAGCACGCTGAGCACGTCGCGCACCGCCGCGCCGCTGGGCGAGGTGATCACGGCGATGCGGCGCGGGTAGCGCGGCAGTTCGCGTTTGCGTTCGCGGTCGAACAGGCCTTCGGCGGCCAGGCGCGCCTTGAGCTCCTCGAACGCGCGCCGCAGCGCGCCTTCGCCGGCCTCTTCCATGTGGTCGAGCACCAGCTGGTAGTCGCCGCGCGCCTCGTACAGGGTCAGCCGGCCGCGCGCGAGCACGCGCAAGCCCTCGCGCGGGACGAACTTGAGCCAACTGCTCTTGGGCTTGAACATCGCGCAGCGGACCTGGGCGCGCGCGTCCTTGAGGGTCAGGTACAGATGCCCGGAGGACGGCCGCGACAGATTGCCCAGCTCGCCCTCGACCCAGATCAGCGGAAAGGTGTCTTCCAGCACGTTGCGCGCGAGCGCGTTGAGCTGGCTGGGGGTGAGGACGTCGTCGGGAGAACTGGGGGGCATGACGAAGCAGGAGCGAGGCAAGCCGCTCGAAGCGAAACAGGTGCGGCGATGGTAACCCGTCCGGCGCGGGGCTTCCGGGGTAGGCGGCGGGTCGCAAGGAACCGGGCCGGGAGACCTTCCCGCATGAGAAGGCTGGAGCGCCCGGAGCGTCATCCCGACGGCGCGGATGACCGCCTGCAGGAAACGCGGACTTTCTTGGAAGGCCTTCAGACTCCGCGCGCTCGGCCCGGCCGCGCCGAAACCCAGGCGCAGCCGGGCCGAGCGCGGTTTCGCCGCGTCAGCCGCGCTTCACCCCCGCCGCACCTGCGCCCGCCGCGGCGGCGTTACAATGCAGCCCATGAATTCCGATGCCGTCCTGCCCTGCGCCCACCCCGATTTCGGCCCGATGCCGCGCCGCCTGACCCGCTCCGTGCAGATCGGCGGGGTCCAGGTCGGCGGCGGCGCGCCGGTGGTGGTGCAGTCGATGACCAACACCGACACCGCCGATGTCGCTTCCACCGCCAAGCAGGTCGCCGAACTGTGGCGCGCCGGCTCGGAGATGGTGCGCATCACCGTCAACACCCAGGAAGCCGCCGCCGCGGTGCCGCGCATCGTCGACAAGCTGGCGATGATGGGCATCGAAGTGCCGATCATCGGCGACTTCCACTACAACGGCCATCAACTGCTGACCGCCGAGCCGGCCTGCGCCGAAGCCCTGGCCAAGTACCGGATCAATCCCGGCAACGTCGGCTTCGGCAAGAAGAAGGACAGCCAGTTCGCGACCCTGATCGAGCTGGCGATCAAGTACGCCAAGCCGGTGCGCATCGGCGCCAACTGGGGCTCGCTGGACCAGGCCTTGGCCGCGCAGCTGATGGACGAGAACCACACCCGCGCCGAGCCCTGGGACGCCGGCCGCGTCTTGCGCGAGGCGCTGATCCGCTCGGCGCTGGACTCGGCCGCGCGCGCGGTCGAACTGGGCCTGGCCGCCGACCGGATCGTGCTCAGCGCCAAGGTCAGCGGCGTGCAGGAACTGATCGCGGTGTATCGCGAACTGGCCACCCGCGGCGACTACGCCCTGCACCTGGGCCTGACCGAAGCCGGCATCGGCAGCAAGGGCATCGTCGCCTCCAGCGCCGCGCTCGGCGTGCTGTTGCAGGAAGGCATCGGCGACACCATCCGCATCTCGCTGACCCCCGAGCCGGGCCAGGCGCGCAGCAACGAGGTCATCGTCGCCCAGGAACTGCTGCAGACCATGGGCCTGCGCGCGTTCACGCCGATGGTCACCGCCTGCCCGGGCTGCGGCCGCACCACCAGCACCTTCTTCCAGGAACTGGCGCAGACCGTGCAGGAGCACGTGCGGGCGAAGATGCCGGAGTGGAAGATCACCCACCCGGGCGCGGAAAACCTGACCCTGGCGGTGATGGGCTGCGTGGTCAACGGCCCGGGCGAATCGCGCCACGCCAACATCGGCATTTCCCTGCCGGGCACCGGCGAGGCGCCGTCGGCGCCGGTGTTCGAGGACGGCGAGAAGACCGTCACCCTGCGCGGCGAGAACATCGCCCGCGAGTTCGTCGATCTGATCGACCGCTACGTCGACCGCAACTACGCCGCCCGTGTCGCAGGTGCCTGAGGCCGAGATCCGGCGCACGGACGACGCCGGAACCCGCGAAGACGCCGCCGCGCTCCGGCGCGGGCCGGGCGACAGCGCGCTGGAACAGGAGGCGCGCTTCGGCATCGCCTTGCTGCGCCGCCACGGCTGGGCCCTGGCCCTGGTCTTCCTCGGCCTGCTGCTGCCGCTGTGGGCCTTCGCCGAACTGGCCGACGAGATCCACGAACGCGAAGCGATCGTGTTCGACGTGCCGATCCTGCAGTACGCGCACGGCCTGGCCCGCGAAGGTTTCGACACCGCCTTCGTGCTGCTGTCGCAACTGGGCTATCTGTGGGGCGTGGTGCCGTTCGACATCGGCCTGGTGCTGATCCTGACCCTGCGCCGGCGCTTCCGCGAAGCCAGCTTCGCCGCGCTCGCGCTGGGCGGCTCGGGCCTGCTCAACATCGCCGCCAAGCAGTTCTTCGCCCGCGAGCGGCCGTCGCTGTGGGAATCGATCGCGCCAGAGCACAACTACAGTTTCCCCAGCGGCCATGCGATGGGTTCGATGACCCTGCTGGTCACCCTGCTGCTGCTGAGCTGGCCGACGCGCTGGCGCTGGCCGGTGCTGGCGATCATGCTGCCGTTCGTACCCGCGGTCGGCTTCTCGCGCCTGTACCTGGGCGTGCATTACCCCTCCGACATCCTCGCCGGCTGGGCGGTGGCCACCGCCTGGGTAGTGGCGGTCTACCTGGTCGTGTACCGCGGCGGCCTGCGGCGTCCCTGGCATCGCTCTAGCTGATCGAGAGCCCGCCGGCAAGGGGCGGCGCGGCCATCGTTGCCGCGTTTTCGCCAAAACAAGCAAACTTATTCCGCAGATACTGCATGGGCCGGGTAGGGGGAACCCTGTCCGCCTGCGTTGTCACCTTCAGGGGGAAGTGAGCGACGCAGCGTATGCGCCCGTGTCCAGTCCGGGCCGCTATGGATCCACCTCTCCCTACACGGGTGCGCAACGCCGGTCGCGTTGGCCGCGTTGCGCTTAGCGCAAGCGTCAGCAATGAGGGGCTAGGGGAATGCGGAAAGTGATGAAGAGGACGTCCATCGCGACGGCCATCGCTGCGGTCGCGGCCATCGCCGGAGCGACGGCGATGATGTCGGGCCGCGAGTCGGGACAGAGCGGGCCGATCGGCGGCGCGCCGTCGCCGTCGTTGGCGAGCGAAGCCGCCCTCGACGGCTACAAGCGCTACATCGTGGTCTATCGCGAAGCGCCGCTGAGCGCCTACAAGGGCGAACTGCGCGGCATGCCGGCGCCCAAGCGCCTGCCCAGCGTCAGCGGCGGCAACGGCCGCATCGATGTGCAAAGCGCGTCGGCGCGCAGCTACGTGCAGCACCTGGGCGACGTCCAGTCCGCGCACGAGCGCCGCATCAGCGGCCTACTCGGCCGCAGCCCGCGGGTGGATTTCCGCATGCGCCACGCCCTCAACGGCATGGTCGCCGAGCTGACCTCGGCCGAAGCCGACCGCATCGCCCAACTCGACGAAGTGCGTTTCGTCGAGCCCTATCAGGAATACGAGCAGGCCACCGACGTCGGTCCGGCCCTGATCGGCGCGCCGGCGTTGTGGAACGCCGCGCCGAGCGGGTTCCGCGGCGAAGGCATGGTGGTCGGCATCATCGACTCCGGCATCAACTTCGGCAGTCCGGCCTTCACCGCCGTCGACGACAGCGGCTACCAGCACGTCAACCCGCTCGGCGCCGGCACCTACCTGGGCTCCTGCGCGCCCGGCGGCGTCGACGAGGGCCGTTGCAACGACAAGCTGATCGGCGGCTACGACTTCGTCTGCCAGGCGCCCGGCAACCAGTGCGACGTCGCCGACGTGCGCGAAGAGCCCGGCTTCGGCGACACCAACAGCCACGGCAGCCACGTCGCCTCGACCGCGGCCGGCAACGCCTGGACCGCGACCTATCGCGGCCACAACATCCGCATCTCCGGCGTCGCCCCGCGCGCCAACATCATCGCTTACGACGCCTGCTACACCCAGATCTCCACCGGCCGCGGCCTGTGCCCGAACACCGCGACGGTGCGCTCGATCGACCAGGCCATCGCCGACGGCGTGGTCGACGTGATCAATTACTCGATCGGCGGCGGTTCCAACCCGTGGAGCGAGGCGACCTCGCTGTCGTTCCTCAACGCCACCGACGCCGGCATCTACGTCGCCGCGGCCGCCGGCAACGACGGCCCGGCCTCGTACACCGCCAGCCATCTGGAGCCGTGGGTCGCCACCACCGCCGCCTCGCAGCACGGCCGCGGCACCTTCGCATGGGTGCTGTCGGTGTCCGGCCCGGGCAGCGTGCCCGGCGACCTGCAGGCGATCGAGTTGACCGAAGGCAGCGGCGGCACGCCGTTCGCCGTCGCCATTCCGAACAACACCCCGGTGCGGGTCAGCGCCGGCATCGATACCGCCAACGACGGCTGCGCCGCGTTCCCGGCCAACAGTTTCCAGGGCGCGGTCGCGGTGGTTCGCCGCGGCACCTGCAACTTCACCGACAAGGTCGCCAACGCCGCGGCCGCCGGTGCGGTGGCGGTGGTGATCGCCAACAACCAGCCCACCGGCCTGACCCCGACCGTGACCGGCGCGACCGTGCCGGCCTTCGTCGCCAGCCAGGCCGACAGCAACCTGCTGCGCGACTTCGCCAACGCCAACGCCAACACCAGCACCGGCGGCATTCCGTTCCCGTCGGTGATCGTCAACAACACCCCCGACCAGCTCGCCGATTTCAGCTCGCGCGGTCCGGCCGGGGTGCTCGACGTGATCAAGCCGGAAATCACCGCCCCGGGCGTGGACATCCTGGCGGTCACCGCCGGCACCTCGATCAGCGGCAGCGAGAACTCGGTCGGCCTGATCAGCGGCACTTCGATGGCCTCGCCGCACCATGCCGGCGCCGCCGCGCTGGTGCGCCAGGCGCGTCCGAACTGGACCGTGGCCGAGGTCAAGTCGGCGCTGATGATGACCGCCAAGCAGGAAGTGCTGAAGGAAGACGGCGTCACCCAGGCCGACGCGCACGCAATGGGTTCCGGCCGCCTGCAGCTCGAGCAGGCGATCCGCGCCGGTCTGGTGCTCAACGAGACCACGGCCAACTACCGCGCGGCCAACCCGGCCGGCGGCGGCGACGTCTCGACCCTGAACCTGGCCAGCATGGCCAAGTACAGCTGCGCCAACTCGTGTTCGTTCACCCGCACTTTCCGCAACGTGCTGCCGACCCGGCAGACCTGGACCGGCAAGGTGCAGGGCCTGAGCGCGCTGGTCTCGCCGTCGCTGTTCACGCTCAACCCGGGCGAGACCAAGACGGTCAAGATCACCGTCAGCACCAGTTCGCTGGCGCCCAACGGCAACTTCAACTTCGGCAAGCTGGTGCTGACGCCGTCCGGCGGCGATACCAGCCAGCCGCTGTTGCGCCTGCCGATCGCGGTCGCGGTGCAGCCGCCGCGCCTGGACGCCACGCCGTCGACTTCGTTGACCCTGACCCAGGGCAACAGCGGCAACGTGACCTTCCGCCTGGCCAACATCGGCGGCTCCAACCTGGATTGGCAGATCGACAACACCGGCAGCGGCGGACGCACGCTGGTGGCGCAGTTGCCGAACAACACCAACGGCCGCCGCTCGACCCGGTTCACCGACGCGGCCACGGTCGGCGCGCGCGCCCAGCTGTCGGCGGACGACTTCACCCTCAGCGACGCGACCGGGATCACCCGCATCGTCGCCGACGGTTTCGTCAACGGCGGCACCCTGGCGACGTCGACCAACATCAACTGGTCGATCTTCCGCGACGTCGGCGGCAACCCCGAAGGCAATCCGGAGTCGACGCCGCAGTTGGCGGTGTGGAGCCACACCTCCACGTTCAACGGCGCCGGCGTGTCGACCTCGGGCTTCGCCAGCATCAGCCTCAACCTCGCCACCGCCGGCCAGAACCTCAATCTGCCGGCCGGCCGCTACTGGCTGGTGGTGTCGGTGCGCGCGCCGTTGGCGACCAGTTGGTTCTGGTTCAACGCCACCAGCGGCGACAACGTCTATCGCGGCGCGATCATCAACCCCGACGGCAGCGGCGCCTGGTCGGCGACCGCCGGCGCGCCCGGCCTGGCCTACCAGCTGCAGGGCGCCAACGCCTGCGGCGCCACCTGGATCGGCGCGCCGTCGCGCGCGTTCGGCCGCCTCGCGGTCGGCGCCAATGTCGACACCCTGGTGCAGATCAGCGCCGCCGGCCTCGCGCCGGGCAGCTACTCCGGCTATGTCTGCGTGGCCAGCAACGATCCGCTGCGTCCCAAGGCGGCGCTGCGGGTCGCGCTGACCGTTACGCCTTCGCCCTGACCGCGCTGCGCGCCGGGTCCGTTCGCGGACCCGGCGCGTTCCATCCGGCCGGGCCGAGCGCGGCCCGCGCCGACGCCACTTTCGCCGCCGCGCACGATCACGGTCGCGCGGCGCGCACGACATCCTCCTGGGGGACAGTTTGAACATCACGCACAAGACCCTTCTCGCCGCCGCGCTCTCGCTGGCTTGCGCCTCGGCCTGGGCCGGCGAAGCCTGCCTGCTCGACGACGGCTTCGGCGGCACCACCACCGGCGGCGCCACCGCCAACGGCGGCAGCGCGCTGGCCTGCGGCCAGGGCGCGACCGCGGACGGCGATTTCGCCGTCGCCCAAGGCGCCGGCGCCACCGCCAGTGCGGTCGGCGCGGTCGCGGTCGGCGCAGGTTCCACCGCATCGGGCGACCAGAGTTCGGCGGTGGGCGCGGGCGCGACCGCCTCGGGCGCCAACGCCAGCGCGATCGGCGACAGCGCCACCGCCTCCGGCGAATTCTCCACCGCGAACGGTTCGGCCAGCACCGCCGGCGGGCGTTTCGCCACCGCCAGCGGCGCCGGCAGTACCGCCAGCGCCGACAACGCCACCGCGCTGGGCGCGAACAGCTCCGCCTCGGCGGTCAATTCGGTCGCGCTGGGCGCAAACTCGATCGCCGATCGCGCCAACACGGTATCGGTCGGCGCCGCCGGCGCCGAACGCCAGTTGGTCAACGTCGCCGCCGGCACCGCCGACACCGACGCGGCCAACGTGTTCCAGCTCAACACCCTGGCCGGCGCGCTCGGCGGCGGCGCCAGCTTCGCCGGCGGCGCGTTCACCGCGCCGACCTACTCGATCCAGGGCGGCAGCTATCGCGACGTCGGCTCGGCCTTCGCCGCGGTCGACGGCCGCCTGACCGATCTGTACGGCCGGGTCGGCGCCGGCGCCGCCAATTCGGTGACCTATACCGACGCTTCGCAGACCCAGGTCGCGCTGCAGGGCGCCGGCGGCACCCGCGTGTCCAACGTCGCCGCCGGCACCGCGCCCACCGATGCGGCCAACGTCGCGCAGGTGCAGAGCGGCGACGCCCAGACCCTGCGCAGCGCCAACGCCTACACCGATTCGCGCGTGACCCAGATGCTGGCCGCGCCGACCGAGGCGATCAACGAACTGCGCGACGACATGAACTGGCGTTTCAACAAGCAGGACCGCCGCATCGACAAGCTCGGCGCGATGACCTCGGCGATGGTGCAGATGTCGGCCAGCGCGGCCGGGCTGCGCACGCCGAACCGGGTGGCGGTCGGCGCCGGTTTCCAGGGCGGCCAGCAGGCCTTGTCGATCGGCTACCAGCGTGCGATCAGCGACCGCGCCACGGTGACCCTGGGCGGCGCGTTCAGCGATTCGGAAAGCTCGGCCGGCATCGGCGTGGGTTTCGGTTGGTGAATGGAGCCGGGGCGGGCCGCAACGGCCCGTCCCGACCGCCGCCGCGCGGCCGCGCGCGGTGTTGCAGGAACGTAACGGCGGTCCGCTTGCGGGGCGCCGGTCGCGGACTAGAATCGGCCGGACACGCGCGAAGCGTGGCGGTCGTCACGGAGCTGTCGCGTCGCCGCGGGAACCCGGCGGCGACCGTGGGGGGAGTGCCGCCCGGATTGCGTTAGTGGCTTTAGCCGGGGCCGGAGGAAGCGGGCCGGGCGCAGCGGGCACGGCGCAGGGCCGGTGTTCGTCGTGGACGATGTTTCTTCCTGAACTCGCGCCGCGATATGCCTGAGGGGGCAGGCGGGGAGCGGTGTCTTCGCGAACGACGCAGAGGACCTCTCGATGCCTAACGCAGTCAATCGATTGACGATCGCGATCAGCCTGATCGGGCTGGCCGCCATCGCCGGAGCCGCGATCCGCGGCCTGTCCGACGACACGCCGGCCGACGCCGGCGCGATCGGCGGCGCACCGTCCCCCAGCCGCATCGACAGCGGCCTGGAAACCCAGACCAGCCGCTACATCGTGCTGTACAAGGAAGCGCCGCTGGCCACCTACGCCGGCGAGATCGCCAGCCTGCCGGCGCCGCAGCGCATGGCCGGCGCGCAGAACGCCAACAGCGCGGCCGACGGCGGCGCGCCCGGCCGGCTCGACGTGCGCAGCGCGCAGGCGCGCGGCTACGTGCGCCATCTCGATCGGGTCCAGCACGACCACGAGCGCGGCATCAACGCCCTGATCGGCCGGCCGCTGGCGATCGAACGGCGCATGCAGCACGCAGTCAACGGCGTGATCACCCGCATGACCCAGAACGAAGCCGCGCGCATCGCCAAGCTGCCCGGCGTGGAACTGGTCGAGGAGTACCGCGAATACGAGCAGGCCACCGACGTCGGTCCGGCGCTGATCGGCGCGCCGGGGCTGTGGAACGCCACCCCGACCCAGTACCGCGGCGAAGGCGTGGTGTTCGGCATCCTCGACTCGGGCATCAATTTCGGCAGCCCGGCGTTCGCCGCGATCGACGACACCGGCTACCAGCACGTCAATCCCTTCGGCAGCGGCACCTACCTGGGCAGCTGCGCGCCCGGCGGCGTCGACGAAGGCCGCTGCAACGACAAGCTGATCGGCGGCTACGACTTCGTCTGCGGCGCGCCCGGCAATACCTGCGGCGTGGCCGACATCCGCGAAGAACCCGGCTTCGGCGACACCAACGGCCACGGCAGCCATACCGCGTCGACCGCGGCCGGCAACGCCTGGGACGCCAACTACAAGGGCCGCACGGTGCGCATTTCCGGCGTCGCGCCGCACGCCAACATCATCGCCTACGACGTCTGCTACACCCGCATCTCCACCGGCCAGGGCCTGTGCCCGAACACCTCGGCGGTGGCCGCGGTCGACCAGGCGATCGCCGACGGCGTCGACGTCATCAACTACTCGATCGGCGGCGGCAGCCAGCCCTGGGGCGAGGCGGTGTCGCTGGCCTTCCTCAACGCCTCCGACGCCGGCATCTACGTCGCGACTTCGGCCGGCAACTCCGGTCCCGGCCCGAACACCATGGGCCACCTGGAACCGTGGACCGGCTCGACCGCCGCCGCCCAGCACGGCCGCGGCACCTTCGCCTTCCTGTTGCAGGTCACCGGCCCGGGCACCGTGCCGCCGGCCCTGCAGGCGATCCAGCTGACCGAAGGCAGCGGCGGCGCCGCCTTCAACGCCAGCCTGCCGCCGACCACGCCGATCAAGGTCAGCGCCGGCATCGACACCGCGACCGACGGTTGCGCGGCGTTCGCGCCGGGCACGTTCCAGAACGCGATCGCGCTGATCCGCCGCGGCACCTGCAGCTTCTCGATCAAGGTCAACAACGCCGCGGCCGCCGGCGCGATCGGCGTGGTCATCGCCAACAACCAGCCGGGCGCGACCACGCCCAGCGTGCCGGGCACGACCATTCCGGCGTTCCTGGCCCTGCAGACCGACAGCGACGCGCTGCGCAACTTCGCCGCCGGCAACGGCAACACCACCACCGCCGCGATCAACTTCCCGCCGACGCCGATCCCGAACACGGCCGATGCCTTGGCGGCGTTCAGTTCGCGCGGCCCCGCCGGCGACTTCAACCTGATCAAGCCCGACATCACCGCGCCGGGCGTGAGCGTGTTGGCGGTGCTGTCCGGCAGCACGATCAGCGGCAACGAGAATCTGGTCGGCCTGCTTAGCGGCACCTCGATGGCCTCGCCGCACCACGCCGGCGCCGCCGGTTTGTTGCGTCAGGCCAAGCCCGACTGGACCGCTGCGGAAATCAAGTCGGCGCTGATGATGACCGCTGAGCGCAAGGTCTATACCGAGGACGAAGTCACCTTGGCCGATCCGTTCGACGCCGGCGCCGGCCGGGTCCAGGTCGATCGCGCGCTGCGTGCCGGTCTGGTGCTCAACGAGACCACCGCCAACTACCTGGCCGCCGATCCGGCGACCGGCGGCCAGGTCGCGAGCCTGAACCTGGCCAGCCTGGCCCAGCGCGAATGCGCCCAGGCCTGCGTGTTCAAGCGCAGCTTCCGCGCCGCACAGGGCAAGCCCGGTTTGTGGGTGGCGCAGCTCAAGGGCGTCGACGGCATCGCCTTCCCGCCGGTGTTCCTGTCCCAGCCGGGCCGCACCCAGGACGTGACGGTGATCGTGCTGACCCATCAGTTGCCCAAGGACGGCGCCTGGCACTTCGGCGCGCTGCAGTTGGATCAGGTGCTCGGCGGCCCGTCGCCGCAGTTGCATCTGCCGGTCGCGGTCGCCGTGCCGCCGCCGCAGATCGAACTGCGCCCGGCGCAGGTCGCGCTGAGTCTGCCGGCCGGTACGCGCGGCTTCGCCGATTTCGCGATCGGCAACCTCAGCGCCTCGGCCCTGCAGTTCCAGATCGACAACACCGGCGAAGGTTCGCGCAGTGTGGTCGACACCAACTCCGACGGCGTCAGCAGCGGCTTCCGCAGCACCGTCTACACCGACCCGGCCTCGGCCGGCGGCCTGCCGGCGCAGTTCTCCAGCGACGACTTCGTGCTCAGCGACAGCACCCGCCTGTCGCGGCTGTTTGCCGAGGGCTTCGTCTCCAGCGGCGCCGCGCTGGCCAGCACCGCGACCAGCCTGACCTGGAGCGTGTTCGCCGACAACGGCGGTAACCCGGCCAGCAACCCGCTCGCCGGTTCGGCCTTGTGGACCTACACGGCGGCGCCGAACGCCGCCGGGGTCCGGGTGGATGGGGCGAACATCACCCTCGACCTGGCCGCGGCCGGGCAGAACGTGCAGTTGCCGGCCGGCCGTTACTGGCTGGTGGTGCATGCGCGCACCAGCTTCGCCAACCGCTGGGTCTGGTACGCCTCCAACAGCGGCGACAACCAGTTCCGCACCATCGCCCCCTCGGTCGGCGGCGCCGGCAGCTGGAGCGCCGGCGCGGGCTTCGCCGGACTGGCCTACGCCATCCAGGGCGCCAGCGCTTGCGGCGCACCGTGGATCGGCGCGCCGGTGCGCGCCTTCGGCACCGTCCCGGGCCGCGGCGAAGTCGCCAACCGCGTGCGCATCGACGCGCGCGGGCTGAGCGCAGGCAGCCACATCGGTTACGTCTGCGTCGCCAGCGACGATCCGGTCCAGCCGAAGGTGGCGTTGCGGGTGGCGCTGACGGTGACCGACTGAGGCAGGGCGCAAGCCCGCGGTTCGAACCGAACCGACAATGCAAGTGTCGTCCAAGCCGGGCCCGTTCGCGGGCCCGGTTTTTTTCCGGTCGCAAGGTCCGCGCGGCTTGGACGAGTGTGACTTTATCCCTTTTAAATCGAGACTTGCATAGCACATTTGTTCGGGAGAAAGATCGCTCAAGGATCGGGCGATGGCGCCCGAGCGCGATCGCAGCCGCAACGGCTGCTGGACAGGGATGGAATCATGCAGGCTTCCCCGACGCACAAGGACCGCGGCTTCTGGTTGCGGCGCGCCTTGCCTTGGCTGGCGTTCTTCGGCCTGGCGCTCGTATTGGGCTCGGTGCGCGCCCAAGGCACGGACTGGCCGAACGAGTACGCCAAACGGGTGCGTTCGACCGAGCACGTCTCGCCGTTGAGCGACGAGGCCTTCGGCGACAAGGTCAACCTGTTCAACGGCACGGTCCGCTTCAGCCACGATCTGGTGTCGCTGCCGGGCAACAGCGCCTTGCCGGTCGCGCTGGGGATCTTCTACGACCCGCACGACATCACCGGCGGGCCGCTCAACGGCTACTGGGACCTCGACCTGCCTTACGTGGGCGCGGTGCACCACAGCAAAAGCGCGGAAGCGAACGGCTGGGTGGCGATCCCGCCCAACGTCAACAACGGCTATGTCGAATTCGACCGCTCGATTTTCTGGAGCGGCAACCGCCTGACCATCAACGGCGGCGGGGGCGGCGATCTGCTGACCATCCCGGACGACCCCAAGCGGGTCAAACCGCAGAACTCGGTCGGCTACAAGTTCGCCACCAAGGACGGCTGGTTCTTCGCCGAACTGCCCAGCGTGCAGAACGGTCCCGGCAAGGGCCTGGTGGGCTATGCGCCGGACGGGACCAAGTACACCTTCGACTGGCTGGTGTACCGGCGCTATTCCTCGATCAGCCATCCCTGGGGCTATACCGTTCCCAACGCGTTGCTGCATCGCTACAAGCTCAAGCTCTATGTCAGCAAGATCGAGGACCGGTTCGGCAACTGGGTCAGGTACGACTGGGAGTACGACCACCCCACGCGCATCTACGCCAACGACGGTCGCGAGATCGTCATGACCTACTCCAGCCCGGCGCCCTACCTGTTCGACGGCAACTACCAGACCAACATCAAGACCGCGACCGCGAACGGCCGCACCTGGACGTTCGACTACGCCAACGCCTATGGCGGCAACGTGCGCAATCCCGACGGCTCGGAATGGAAGTTCGACGGGCCGGCGGTGTTCGACATGCCGCGCCTGGACGTGGCCGAGTATCTGATCAACCCCGACAACAACCAGCACTATCCGCAGAAGAACGTTCCCTGTTCCCCGGGCAGCATCCTCGCCGATACCCGTTCCAAGGTACGCATTGTCCATCCGTCGGGAGCGGCCGCCGAATACCTGTTCAAGTCGATGCGGCACGGCCGTACCAACGTGCCCTACATCTGCGAAACCGGCAACGACGAAGGCAGCAGCGGGCGCAACCGTTACTCGACCTTCCACGACACCTGGTCGCTGATCGAAAAGCGCATCAGCGGCGCCGGCATTGCCGAGAAGGTCTACCGCTACGGCTACGAAGGCCTGGGCGAGGGCTACGAAACCCAGGACGAGAATCGCTGGGACATCGGCCCGGGCTGGAACGCCAAGTACGCGCCGCCGGCGCCGAACTACAAGACGGTGACGGTGACCGAGCCGGACGGCACCCAGAACCTGCACACCTTCGGTCGCGACCGCGATCTCAACGAAGGCCAGTTGTTCCGGGTCGAGACGCGCAAGGCCGGCACGACCTATCGCAGCGTCAGCAACAGCTACGTGAGCGATTCGGAAGCCGCCGGCATGCCGTTCCCGTCCTGGATGGGGTCCAACGGCGACGAGTTCGCCGACCGGCTGCCGAATTCGAACCGGCCGCTGAAGTCGACGGTCACCGCCCAGGACGGCGCGACCTTCAACCGCAGCATCAACAGCTTCGACGCCCAGGCGCGGCCCTTGAGCGTGGCCAAGTGGTCCTCGGGCAGTCATACCGACCGCGGCCGCACCGACGCCACCGAGTACTACGACGACCTGGGCCTGTGGGTGCTGGGGCAGGTGCGCAAGGAGTCCAATACGGACACCGGCTGGGTGATGTCGCAGACGGACTACAATGCCCAGGCCTTGCCATCGCAGCGCTTCGCCTTCGGCAAGCCGATCGAGAGCTACGAGTACAACCCCGACGGCACGCTGGCGGCGCTGACCGACGGCGCCGGACGCAAGACCCGGTTGGAAAACTGGAAGCGCGGCGTGCCGCAGTCGATCCGTTACGCCGATCAGAACGGCGATTCGGCGGTAGTGGACGACAACGGCTGGCTGACCTCGATCACCGACGAGAACGGCTACACCACCGGCTATGCCTACGACGCGATGGGCCGGTTGCAGACGGTCAGCTATCCCGGCGCCGACAGCAACGCCTGGGAGCCGATGCAGTTGCGCCTGGAACAGCGCGGGCAGGCCGAATACGGCCTGCCCGGCGGGCATTGGCGGCAGAGCGTGACCGTCGGGCGACGCAACAAGCATGTGTACCTGGATGCGATGTTCCGGCCGGTGCTGACCCACGAATTCGATGGCAACGACTTCGCCGGCACGCTCAAGGCCGGTGCCGCGGCGTTCGACGAAGACAACCGGGTCGTGTTCGCGAGCTATCCCAGCCGTCAGCCGGCGGGCTCTACGCAGGGCACCCGCACCGCCTACGACGCGCTCGGGCGGGTCACTTCGGTGCAGCAGGACAGCGAGTTGGGCGTGCTGACCACGACCACCGAATACCTGCCGCAGTTCCTGACCCGGGTCACGAACCCGCGCCAGCAGCAGACCTGGTACAGCTACTTCGTGCTCGATCAGCCCAGCTACGACACTTTGACCGGCATTACCCATCCCGGTGGTCGCCTGACCTGGCTGTATCGCGACCTGCTCGGCGCGATCACCAGCCTGCGCCGTACCGACAGCGCCGAATCGGTGCAACTGCTGCGCCAGTACGGCTACGACATCCATCACCAGTTGTGCAAAACGGTCGAGCCTGAAACCGGCGCGACGGTGACCGCCTACACCGCGACCGGAAAAGTGGCCTGGTCGGCCAGCGGCCTGAGCCTGCCCGATACCGGCAACTGCAATCACATGGAGGCCTATCAGTCCGGCCGTCGGGTCGACCGCAGCTACGACGCGCGCGACCGTCTGTACCAGTTGTCGTTCCCGGACGGCGCCGGCAACCAGACCTGGAGCTATTACCCCGACGGCCAGGTCCAGCAGGTGACGACCCACAACGGCGCGACCGGCGACAGCGTGGTCAACAGCTACGAGTACAACAAGCGGCGTCTGCCGACCCGCGAGCGCATGCAGTTCGACGCGATCGACTGGGCGTTCGGCTCGACCTACGACAACGAGGGCGCGCTGGCCAGCCACAGCTATCCGAACGGGCAGGCGGTCGCTTACGCGCCGAACGGGCTGGGCCAGCCCACCCAGGCCGGCAGCTACGCCACCGGCGTTGCCTACCATCCCAATGGCGGCATGTCGGGCTTCGCCTACGGTAACGGCATCGTCCACAGCCTGCAGCAGAACCTGCGCGGTCTGCCCGAGCGCAGTCGCGACGCCGGCAGCGCGACGGTGCTCGACGACAGCTACGACTACGACGCGGTCGGCAACGTCGCCGCGATCAGCGACGGATTGCCTGGCGCGCGCGGCGATCGCAGTCTCGGCTACGACGGCGCCGACCGCCTGACCAGCGCGGTCTCGCCGATGTTCGGCCCGGCCAGCTACAGCTACGACGCCTTCGACAACCTGCGCACGGTCGAGGTGGCCGGGCGCAAGCACACCTACTACTACGACGGCGCCAACCGCCTGACCAACGTGCAGCTGACCGACACCGGCCAGTCGGTGATCGGCCTGGGTTACGACGTCCAGGGCAATCTGCAGAACAAGAACGGCAAGGAGTTCCGTTTCGATTTCGGCAACCGCCTGCGCGAGGCGGTCGGTGCGGAGAGCTATCGTTACGACGCTCATGGCCGGCGCGTGCTCGCGACCAGCCCCAGTCTCGGCAGCATCGTTTCGATGTACGACCAGGGCGGCGCGCTGCGCTACCAACGCGACTACCGCAAAGAGAAGGACGTCGCCTATTTCAGCCTCAACGGCAGCCTGGTCGCGCGCGCCAGCACCGCGATCGCGCCCGATGTGCCGGTACTGACCGCGCCGAGTTTCGTCTCCGCAGGCAGCTTCACGGTCGGCTGGAGCCAGACCACCGCCCAGGGCAGCTACGAGTTGCAGGAGCAGGCCGGCGGCGGCGCCTGGCAGGCGCTGTACAGCGGCGGCGAGCGCAGCCGCACCGTGTCCGGCCGTAGCGACGGCAGCTACGGCTATCGCGTCCGGGCCTGCAACGCGGTCGGCTGCGGCGGCTGGAGCGCAACCGCGACCGTGGTCGTGCAACGTCCGCCGTCCTCGGCGCCATCGCTGTCGGCGCCGGCTACCGCGGTCAACGGCCAGTACGGCGTCAGCTGGACCTCGGCCGGCGGCGCCACCGATTACCTGCTGGAGGAAAGCGCCGGCGGCGCGGCATGGACCACGGCTTATGCCGGCGCGGATCTGTCCAAGGCCTTCAGCGGCCGTGCGGGTGGCAGCTACAGCTACCGGGTCAAGGGCTGCAACCCGGCCGGTTGCGGACCGGTGTCGAACACCGCCAGCGTGCAGGTGATCTACCCGCCGGCTTCGGCGCCGTCGATCAGCGCGCCCGCGCAGAGCACCCAGGGCAGCTTCAGCGTCGGCTGGACCGCGGTCGCCGGCGCCGCGGGCTACCAGCTCGAACAGAACGCGCTGGGGCAGGGCTGGGCGCTGATCCAGGACGGCGGCGCCACCAGCCGCACGATCTACGGCGGTTCCACCGGCAACTACGCCTACCGGGTGCGGGCCTGCAACGCCGCCGGCTGCGGGCCGACCTCGGGCGAGGCCAACGTCTACGTGATCGGCCCGCCGACCGCGGCGCCGGGCATCAGCGTGCCGGCCAGCAGCAACAACGGCACCTTCTGGGTCGGCTGGAACGGCGTCGACAACGCGACCCGCTATCAGCTCGAAGAGAGCGCCGGCGGCGGGGCCTGGACCCTGATCTACGAGGCCAACACCGGCGGCGCGACGATCTGGGGACGCTGGGACGGCACCTACGGCTATCGCGTGCGCGGCTGCAACGATGCCGGTTGCGGTCCGTACTCCTCGCCGGGCTTCATCACCGTCGACCACCCGCCAGCGGCGCCGTCGATCAACCTGGCCGACTGGCTACGCAACACCCTGCGCGGCCGCGTGGTCCTGGACACCTGCACGATCCGCTGGAACGCGGTCGCCAAGGCGAGCAGCTACCAGCTCCAGTCCACCGACAACGGCGCCCAGCTGTACAGCGGCTCGGCCACCCAGATCCAGTCCGGCTCCAGCGGCCAGTACTGCGCCTACAACTACGCCGTCCGCGCCTGCGGCAGCGGCGGCTGCTCAGCCTGGTCGAGCCCGCCGTATCCGGCGACTCGGCGGACTGAGGCGATGGATTGAAGGGGGAGCGATGACATGAAATGGATCTCAATGTTCGCCTGTTCGACGCTGCTTATCGCCTCACCGAGTGTCAAGGCGCAGACCGTAGTCGAATACATTCATACCGATGCGCTCGGCAGTCCGGTGGCGGTGACCGATGCCGGCCAGAACACAATCGAGCGGAGCGAGTACGAACCTTATGGCCAATTGCTGAATCGACCTGCGGCCGACGGGCCGGGATATACGGGGCATGTGGTTGATACGCAGACCGGGCTTAGCTACATGCAACAGCGTTACTACGACGCCGAGTTAGGCAGGTTCTTGTCCGTGGATCCTGTAGCAGCCAGCGGGAGGGAGGGGGGTAACTTCAACCGTTATCGGTATGCAGACGGCAATCCTTATAAGTTTATCGATCCGGACGGACGAGCAGCGTGTCCTACTGGTACGCGGGTTTGCTATCAGTCGATTAAAAGCGAGACTGGTACGGCACAGCAGCCTGGGCCAAATGCGAGAACTCAAGCGAAAGATGCGCAAGCAGTTCAGGCCCATAAGGCCGGCCGACTCTCCGACGGTACGAAGCTGAATGTCAACAAGAAGACCACTGAAGAGCAAGGCATCAAGGTCGGGGCTGACGGAACCTCATCCAATCCATTCCAGAAAATATGTTGGTCCTGCAGCGATGGTGATTCTGGAACAGGGGGTAGATATAATGTCGCTGGGCTGATCGGAGACGATAGTGCCGGCCATACCCATCCGGGTGAAATTAGTGAGATTCCCGGTCGGGGTGATGCTGGGCTTGTCAATGTGACCGGGCAGACCAATTATGTTTTTTCTCGTGCGGGTGTTTTTGCTATAGAAAAAACAGGGGTTGGTTACAGGGTCAGACAGATCGAAGGAGCAGCGTTGCGTGGGGAGGCTCGCCGTAACTTGATCAATCAGATTGATGCATGGAACCGGTCCGACGGTGCATCCAACTCGGGAGGGGTGTCATGTTCTTCAAGCTCTTGTTGAGCTTTGGTGTGGCTTTGTCATGTGCTTGCCTATCATCGTGCACGTTGCAACAGCCTGTGCTAACGAATCCGAAGGCGATTGAAGTGAAAGGAATTCTTGAGCTTTTTCCTGGAGGGTACGGCGCTGCCTCGGTACGCGTGATCGATGGAAAATGCTATGACTTGGCGCTGCCGAAGTCGGTTATGAGAGAACATGATCGGTGGAGTGAGCGGGTTGTAATTTTGTCAGGCACTACTGTTCTCCGCCCTCGCTTTCCCGATGCGGCATGGTTTGACATCAAGGACCGTCGCATCGAGGCTGGCGGTTGTTCTGACAGCGTGATTTATGTGGATACGATTAAGGTCGTAAAATAAAGGTGATCGGCCCGCCGACCGCGGCGCCGGGCATCAGCGTGCCGGCCAGCAGCAACAACGGCACCTTCTGGGTCGGCTGGAACGGCGTCGACACCGCGACCCGCTATCAGCTCGAAGAGAGCGCCGGCGGCGGCGCCTGGACCCTGATCTACGAGGCCAACACCGGCGGCGCGACGATCTGGGGACGCTGGGACGGCACCTACGGCTATCGCGTGCGCGGCTGCAACGATGCCGGTTGCGGTCCGTACTCCTCGCCGGGCTTCATCACCGTCGACCACCCGCCGGCGGCGCCGTCGATCAACCTGGCCGACTGGCTACGCAACACCCTGCGCGGCCGCGTGGTCCTGGACACCTGCACGATCCGCTGGAACGCGGTCGCCAAGGCGAGCAGCTACCAGCTCCAGTCCACCGACAACGGCGCCCAGCTGTACAGCGGCTCGGCCACCCAGATCCAGTCCGGCTCCAGCGGCCAGTACTGCGCCTACAACTACGCCGTCCGCGCCTGCGGCAGCGGCGGCTGCTCAGCCTGGTCGAGCCCGCCGTATCCGGCGACTCGGCGGACTGAGGCGATGGATTAAGAGGACGACGATATGAAATTGATCTTGAACCTCATCGCGGCAGCGCTGCTGAGCTTTGTCCCGTTTGGGGCAAAAGCGGAGACTGCAGTCGAATACATCCATACGGATGCGCTCGGCAGCCTCGTGGCGGTGACCGACGTCAATCAAAATGTTACGGAACGTAGCGAGTACGAGCCGTATGGTCGACTCTTGAATCCCCCAGGGGGCGACGGCCCTGGCTATACCGGTCATGTAAATGACACTGCGACCGGTTTGGTCTACATGCAGCAGCGCTATTACGACTCAGATATAGGTCGTTTCCTGTCAATCGACCCAGTCGGTGCAAACTCAAAGACGGGAGGAAACTTCAATCGCTACTGGTATGCGAATGACAACCCCTACCGCTTCATTGATCCTGATGGGCGATATGTGTGTACGGGCGATAAGGGGAATTGCAAAAGATTCGATGTGGCAATCGGCATGGCGGCGAGAGCGGCCGTTGACCCGAAGCTGTCGTCTTCGCAGAGAGCTGCTCTCAGCAAAGCCGTTGCGTTCTATGGTAAGGCGGGTGTAGAAAATGTAAAAATCTCCTTTGGTAGTCTTAAGGGAGATTACGCGAACATCAATACGGATAGGACGGGTCGCGGTACTGTTACGTTTGATCTTGCGGCTATTTCCGGAAGGGATTCTGCGAGAGCATCAGGCCTCGTCAATGGGCTAGCTATGAGGGCGGTTCATGAGGGCGACCATGGGGTGCGAATAGTCGAAAAAGGGTTTCCGTCATCGAGAGCTGAGAGATTTGAAAGGGAGCAGCACGGCTATCGGGCTGAAGGCTATTACCAGAAGGCCACTGGATACATGCAAAATGGAAACAACATATGGACTCCTTGGGGGCGGGCGATGGAATAAGTGAGGAGGCGGTGAACGGGCGAGCTAAGATGTCTGTGATGTCGTCTTGCGCTAAATCTAGCGAAGGGAGTTGCCGATGATTGGTTTCCATTGGTATTCGCGGTGCATGGCCATGTGCTTGATTCTCCTGATGTCTGCATGTGCAGGTGTGGATACGGGAGAGGGGCAGGCGATGGGTGGTGCTCGGAATATTGTATTTTCCGATCCGGTTGACTTTATCGGCGTAAATTTTAAAACGGCTAGACCTAGGCAGGGTGAAGATTTTTCTGTTGCTCTGTTGAGTTCGTCGGCGGATCGGGAGGCTCTTAAGCAAGATTTGCATCTGCTTGGAAAAATGCCATCGGACATTCCGCTCAGAGTGGTTGGGTTCACGGATTCCAGGGAGTGTGCTGGTGAAGAATGCCGTGAATTGTCATTGCGCCGGGCCAAAGCCATAACTGATTGGCTAATTGGCATGGGTATTCCGAGTTCCAGGCTCGCCGCGCCACAGGGGTTTGGCGCCGAAAGGCCCATAGACGACAACGGAACAGAGAAGGGGCGTGCTCGTAACAGACGTGCTTATGTTAGTTACGATTGATGCGACGCTTCTCGCGTCGACAAGATGCCGGGTAGGCGACGAAGCTGTCTGGCGGATTGAAGTGATATGCAGGGTGATTCTGCTATCGCTTCTATCGGTCGCGTTTGGCTCCTCATGCGGGCGGGCAACTCAGATCAGAACAGATGGAGCTTCGTTGTTCTCTGGGCTGGAGATGGTTCCCTTGCACATGAAGTCCGGGCATCCAATGGACGACGAAGGCATCGAGACGGCGCTGGCCGAGCCCGAGGAGTTCTATCGAAGAGCGCTCCAATTGAATGCTGAGACTATCAAGGCTACGCCCGGGATGAGCTTCGAGGTGGTCGGTTTCACCGACGCAATCGAGTGCAGCGGAAACTGTCGGGAGCTGTCCGCTAGACGAGCCAGGATCGCGTATGACTGGCTACTTGCCGCAGGGGTGTCTCCATCCTCACTGAGAACTCCTGTCGGACATGGGAGCGACCTGCCGGTAGGCGACAATGGAACGGACGAAGGACGGTCGCGGAATCGACGCGTAGAAATTAATCCAGTTGCTGATTAGCACGTTGCTGAGCGATATGGCAGGGGCCTGCAACGTACACTCCGGCTGGATTCTCGCGCCGGTCGTTCTCGACAGGATTCCGCCCTAGTCGGGCCAGACCCTAAAAGGGGGGGGCTAAGGTGGAGTTATGCCGCTATGAAGATTGTCGCTAAGGCCGTTGGCGGTTCTGGCAAGAACAGGTTGGCATCCCTGGAGATAACGACCGACCGTAAGGATGATAAGTTCTCCGATATGCGGGTGGATTCTTTCCGGATTGAGGCGAGTACGCTGCAGTCGTGTGCTTTTACTGGGATACATGCCAAGCAAGCTTGCTTTGGTTCCGGTCCGAAGATGTCTTATCTCAATGAGTGTGTTTTCGAACGCTGTGATTTGAGACTGTCGGTAGCAGGAAGAGCTAGTCTGACAGAGTGTCGGTTCGTTGAATGCACTCTCCGGGAAGTCATCGCTTTGGATCTGGAATTGATCAACTGCGTTTTCGAGAGGACGGTGATCAATGAAGCCACATTTCATGGTGCGGTGCCGGCGGAGGATGCGCAGTTGGTCGGGCGTTGGCGGAATGAGTTCTGCGGCAATGATTTCTCGTCGGCTACTTTGCGGGACGTTGGGTTCAATACGGGAATCTGTGTTGCTGCGCAAACACTTCCCGTTGGCGACGATTATCTATACATAGCAGACACAGCGGCAGCTGCGGCTTGGCTCAGGGCCGCTCCAGTGCCTCCAGAGCCGGCGGCAGCCAGGCAGCAAAAGACTCTGCTCGCTCTTCTGGATTACGACGCATCGACTGGGCAGAAGGATCAGCTTTTGGTCGGGCCATTCCCTGAGGGGCTGCGAGAAGCGGCTGCGACGTTCGGGTCGTTGCTGGCCTGACTCAGGATGAAAGGCAGTATCGACTCGTTTGGAGTGGGGCATTACACCTTCAAAGGCCAATGGTTCTGCAGATGAGGGAAATAATCAGCGTTCATGTCGAGAAATCATTGGTGTTCGTCGCCGGTTCTATGGCGTGCGAGCTTCCGGCCCTGGTTGGTAATGAGCTGGCGACTGCGACCGACTCCTGCGTTGCTGTGGGAACGCTCAATGGCGCCGATGGTCTGACGAAGATCGTGCTTTCTTCGCGGCCAGCTGAGACGGGGATGCTTGCTTACTCGGGGCGATTGAGTTCGCCCGAAGGTATGGTGTCGGTGTTCAACATCAGGTTGGAAGAACTGCTCAGCCTGGAGGTCGGTTCGGATGAGGTCGATATCGCGATCTTCGTCAACGATGCGATCGAACCCGATCGGGTCGAAGTGGTCGTATCGTGCCAAGGCCGCGGGTTGTTGGTTCCAGATCGAATCGTTCGCCGCAGCGAGGGCGGCAGCGCGGAATAAGCAAGTGGCAGGCAGCTCCGAGGTCGGTGCTGCCGCTATCCATGCTCTCAGGGAGGTCGAGCTATGAAGGCGAAAATGCTGTGGAGTGGCGCAATGTACATGTTCGCAGCGGGCGCCCTCGCTTCCGACGACCAGGGCTACCGGAAACTGTCCGGTAGCTACGCGATTACTTCAGCGCACCTGGTCGATCCGGGGCCGGCGCAAAAGCGCGACCGGGCCGTGTTCTTTGTCGAGTCGGACGCTGCCAAGGATCTGTACCAGGCGATGAAGGGGAAAGCTGTCAGGGACCCTTGCTCCGACGAGCTGACGACCAAGACTGCAGGTGGCTTGGCGTGTTCGAAAGAGGTTGGCCGGGAGGTGTATACATGCGCTTTCGGGGTGAGGCTCGAAAGTGGGACGTTGATCGGGGCCAAGGTTTGTTGATGCATGGCGTTGCCAGCGACTGAGGCAGTCGGCGCTTGTTGCAGTGCCCACCCGCGGCGTGCTGAGACCGGGGGCTCGATACCTCCGCTAGCCCGTTGCCAAGCGGCGGCGTAGCCCGTCGACGGGGTCGACTCGACCTCGGCGTGGAACCCCGAGTTTGATGGCGGCGAGCGCCTCGCCTTTCACCACTCCCGCCAGGCCTCGGTCAAATCCTCCTCGCCCGACCCCAGCCCGGCCTCGGCCGCGGCGCCGAGCAGCAGGTCGCACAGGCCTTCGCGTTGCTCGGTCTCGATCAGGGCGTAGCCGCAGCGGGCGTTGAGCGCGTTGAGGGCGAGCACGGCGGTCTTGAGCGCGGCGCGGACGCGGGCAAGGTCGCCGCTGCCGTCGCGGGCGGCGTCGAGGTAGCGGTCGACGATGGCTTCGCAGGCGTCGATGTCGCGTTCGGCGTAGCCGGGGGCGGCGCCGTCGGCGCGCAGGTCGTCCATGTAGCTGCGCATGCCGTCGAGGATCTCGCTCTTGAGCTCGACGTAGTCGTGGGCGTTCACTGCATCGTCCTGCAAGGACCGGCGACGCGGGGTCGGCGGCCGGGTGGGCCGCGCCGGCGGTCGGTCGGCGCGTTCGGGGGACGCCATGCTAGGCAGGGCAGATTGCAGTCGATGCGTCGGCGTCGGCGGCGCGGCGCGGAGCCGCGGAAGCGTGACCGCCGTCGATGGATCGCTGCGCGTCGGCGCGGTTTCGCTCGCCGGACGGGCGAGACGACGAACGGCCCGGCTGGCGGTTGTGATCGGCGCCGCAGGATGCCGGGTCGGTGAAGTGGCCTCACATGCGGCTTGTTAGACTGCCCGCACCGGTACCGGCCGTCGGGCCGGCGCCCGTCGTCAGGAAACTCGTGCCGTGATCAAGCCCGATATTCCTGCCAACGAAGCCGAGCGCCTGGCCGCGTTGCGCGGCTACGACATTCTCGACACGCCGCCGGAGCCGGACTTCGACGATCTGGTCGCGATCGCCGCGGCGATCTGCGACGTGCCGACCGCGCTGGTCAGCCTGGTCGACTCCGACCGGCAATGGTTCAAGGCCAAGCTCGGCCTGGCGGTGGACCAGACCCCGCGCGAGTTGGCGTTCTGCGCCCACGCCATCCTCGATCCGAGCCAGCCGCTGGTGGTGCCGGACACGCACCAGGACGAACGCTTCCACGACAGCCCGTTGGTGGTCGACGATCCGAATATCCGTTTCTACGCCGGAGCGCCGCTGGTGACGCCGCAGGGCGAGGCGATCGGCACCTTGTGCGTGATCGACACTGTGCCGCGGCAATTGCTGCCGCATCAGCGCAAGGCGTTGCTGGCGCTGTCCAAGCAGACCTCGCGGGTATTGGAGCTGCGCCGGGTCAGCCGCGCGCTGGCGCGTCAATTGCAGGAAAGCGACTGGTACGAAAAACAGCTGCTGCAGTACCAGCAGCAGCTCGAAGCCAGCAACGCCGACCTGACCGCCTTGACCCGCACCGATCCGCTGACCGGATTGCCGAACCGACGCGCGTTCGCGGCCGCGTTCGAACAGGCGCAGGCGCGCCGCGACGGCGGCCAGTTGCATGTCGCGGTGCTCGACATCGATCACTTCAAGGTGATCAACGACGTCCACGGCCATCCGGAGGGCGACCGGATCCTGGTCGCGGTGGCCGAAACCCTGCGCCTGTACGCCGCCGGGCCGGCCGGAGTGGCGCGCTACGGCGGCGAAGAATTCCTGATGATGTTCGAGACCGGCCTGCGCCAGGCCGAGCTGCAATGCGAGTTCGTGCGCGAGGCCATCGCCAACCTGCCGGTCGGGCTGCCGCTGACCCTCAGCATCGGCCTGGCCACGTACCGCGCCGGCGAAACCAGCGACGACACCATCGCCCGCGCCGATCAGGCGCTGTACGCGGCCAAGCGCGGCGGGCGCAACCGGGTGGTGGTGGCGCACGGCGACTGAGCCGGACCGCCCGGCTCAACGGTAGGCGCGCTCGCGTTCGGCCTGCAGCCGTTGGCGCAGGTATTCGTTACGGCTCAGTCCGTTCGGTATGGCCTCCATCGCCATGACTTCGGCGACGATTTCCCGTTCGCGCTGCTTGTACTGGCGAAAGCGCGGGTCTTGCGCCTGCTGCTGCGCCCATTGCGCGTTGCGCCGTTCGGCTTCGCCGCGGTAGCGCACCGCCAGGGACTCGACCAACTCGGCCTGTCGTACCGGATCGGCGACGGTGGCGCGGATCAGGGCGACCCGCAGCAGCACGGTTTCGCCGGCCGAGAGTTCGCCGGCGCGCTCGTAGGCGTCGATGCCCTGCTGCAGGGCCTGCGCGCGGCGCTCGCGTTCGACGGCCGGCAGGCGCGCGGCCTGGTCGAAGAACTGCCGTGCCTCGCGCTGGAACTGCTGGCGTTCGCGATATCGCCGCGCTTGCGGCGTGGCGAGCAGGGGCTGCGCCTGCGCTGGCGCGGCGGCCGAACTCGCGAACGCCGGTGCGGGTGCGGGCGCGACGCCGGCGTCGCGCCGCGCCCACACCGCGCTGCCGACCGCCGCGGCCAGGGCCGCGGCGGTCAGCGTGGTGGCGATCAGGACCGGCTTGCGCATCTCAGGTCAGCAACTGGTCGACCAGCCAGTACAGCAGGTTGAAGGGTTTGGCGCGGTCGGCCGCGTCGCTGTCCTCGGCCGCGTCGAGCACCTTGCCCTGGCCGTCGAGCACGCTGTCGATGAAGTGCTTCAGCTCCAGGTTCTGCGCCTGCACGTCGCCGTTCTTGAAATCGACGATGGTGGTGCAGTGGCTCTCGTTGAGCTTGCGGTACTGCGGGAAGTAGCCGCCGAAGTTGTCCAGGCCGTTGAGGCGGGCTGCCAGGCGCTGGGTGTCGACGCCCCATTTGGCGTGGATCAGCGCCTGCTTGGCTTCCTGGGTCGGCGCCTGGCGGATGTCGTCGTGGAAGCGCTCGTAGGAATACGACGAGTAGTTCAGGTCCTTCCAGAAGTGGGTGTGGCCGAGGCGATCGTTGCGGTGCTTGTTGGCCAGCGCCGGATAGATCGAGCCCAGCTCGTTCAGATCGACCTGCGGCAGGCCGGCGGAGAGGAAGGCCAGCGGCCCGTTCGGCGCGTCCAGGCCCCAGACTTCGCGGATCGTGGTCATCAGCGGCTGCGAGGGGTACTCGGCCGGATTGCCGTTGCGCGGGGTCGGGAAGATCGGGCCGGAATCGTCGATCAGGAAGCCGTTGGTCGGCGCCAGTTCGGTGCGCAGCGAGTCGAACGAGATCAGGCTGCCGGCGCCGCCGGCGCTACAGCCGGTGCTGAGCATCTGCCCCGGACGCGGCAGGTTGTCCTTGAGCCAGGCGGTGATCGCGCGGGTGTTGCGCAGGCCGTTGTGGTGCCAGACCAGCGGCGGCTTCTGTCCGCTGGGGTCGTCGTACACCGCGACCTTGTCGCCGCTGTAGATGTCGCCGGTGCAGTAGGGCACGTAGACCATGTTCCAGCCCTGGGTCTTGACCGCGTCGAAGGGGCTGACGCGGGTCACGAACGGGCTGACCAGGCTCGCGCCCGGGTTGAGCAGCTTCATGTAGTCGTCGGGCACGCCGTTGGGATTGCGCGCGCCGCGCACGCCGGTGGCGCCGGTGCAGCTGGCGTAGTCCCAGCAGGCGCCGCCGCCCTCCATGTAGATGATGGTGTTGGTGGTGTTCGGCACCCGGTTGACGAAGATCTTGTACGGCGAGCCGTTGCCGCAGATCGCACCGGTCTCGGCCGGCAGTTGCACGGTCTGCCACGAGTAGTAGGCGGCGGGGTCGAAGCCGTCGCTGCGCGCGGCGCTGCGGCTCAGCAGCGGGTAGTGGCCGCTGCGCTGGGCCGGTTGCACCGGATTGTCGGCGCGCGGCGGCGAGAACAGATTGCGCAGGGTCTGGAAGAACCCGTAATCGCCGGTTTCGGCCTGCGAGGGCAGGCTGGACAGGGCGACCAGGCCGCCCAGCATCACGGCGGCGGCGTGTCGGCTCAGGGCCATAAAACTCTCTCCTTGTTGGGCATCCGAGGGGCGGACGAGCGCCGTGCATATCGGCGCAGGCGGGGAGGGCGCGTCCGTACTGCCGCGTCTGGATAGCCCCGGCGCGAGGGCGGGTCAATCGGCTCGAGGCCGGAATTGCGTCGCGCGGCGAGTTTGTCCGCGAATGCTTACGCCGCTGTCCGCTTTTGCCCCGCAAACGATCACGGAATCGGCTCTGCGCGAGCTGATGTCGTGCGCTGCAGCATGTGATTGTCTTCGCCCAATGCGCGGACCTCGCGCGAGGCCGGGGTCGCCGTCGCCTGAGATCCGGTCGCGGCGTTTACTCGCCGGGCGTCGCGCCGGCGGTGGCGGCGGCCGAAGCGCGCCGCCGCGCCAGCACCGCCTCGCGATGGGCGATGTAGGCGTTGGAGCCGAGGATGATCGCGGCGCCGATCACGGTGTAGCTGTCCAGCGACTCGCCGAACCACAGCCAGCCGGCGGCGGCGACCAGCGGCAACTGCATGAAGCTGATCGGGGTCAGCGCCGAGACTTCGCCGAGCTTGAGCGCATGCGTCCACAGCACCTGGCCGCCGGTGCCGAACACGCCGGCGGCGACGATCCACAGCCAGTCGATGCCCTGCGGCCACTGCCATACGAACAGCGCCGGGACCAGCGACATCGGCACCCAGAACGCGTAGGTGTACAGGACGATGGTGTTGGCCGAGTCGATCCGCGACAGCTGCTTGATCTGGATCGAGATCACCCCGCCCAGCACCGCGGCCAGCAATGCGGCCAGGCTGTCGATGGAGAACTCGGCCGAACCCGGGCGCACGATCACCAGCACGCCGAGGAAGCCGGCGGCGACCGCCAGCCAGCGCCGCGCGCGCACCTGTTCGTGCAGGAACAGCACCGCGGCGATGGTGACGAAGATCGGGGTCGAATAGGTCAGCGAGATCGCCTGCGCCAAGGGCAGGTGGCCGATCGCCCAGAACCCGGCCAGCATCGAGCATATGCCGATCAGGCAGCGCACGAAGTACTTGGGCAGCTGGCGGGTGCGCAGGTCCGCGCGCTGCGCGCCCAGCAGCAGCGGCAGCACCGCGAGCAGGCCGAACAGATTGCGGAAGAAGGCGATCTCGAAGGTGTGCAGCGACTGCGAGGCGAAACGGATCGCGATCGTCATCACCCCGAACGACAGGGTGCTGGCCAGCATCAGGCCGGCCGCGCGCAGCGGATGCGCCGGCGCGGCGTTCACCAGCTCGCGCCGACGACGCGCGGCTCGGGTTCGATGGCGATGCCGAAACGCAGCTGCACCGAGTCGGCGATGCGCCGGGCCAGGTCGAGCAGTTGCCGGCCGCTGGCCTGGCCGTGGTTGACCAGGACCAGGGCGTGCGCGGCGGACACGCCGGCGTCGCCGTCGCGATGGCCCTTCCAGCCGCAGGCGTCGATCAGCCAGGCCGCCGACAGCTTGCGCGTGTCCGGGTCCGGACCGCGGAACACCGGCGCTTGCGGATGCAGCGCCTGCAGGGCTTCGGCCTGCGCCGCCGGTACGATCGGGTTCTTGAAGAAACTGCCGGCGTTGCCGAGCACCGCCGGGTCCGGCAGCTTGCGCCGGCGGATCGCGATCACCGCCTCGGCCACCGCGAGCGGGGTCGGCGCGGCCACGCCCATCGCCGCCAGTTCCTCGCCGATGCCGGCGTAGTCCAGGCGCAGTTGCGGCCGGCGCGACAGGGCGAATTCGACCGCGACGATCAGATAGCGGTCGGGGGCCTGCTTGAACAGGCTGTCGCGATAACCGAACCGGCACTGCGCGGCGTCGAAGCGGTGCCAGCGCGCCGTCGCCGGCTCGTAGGCCTCGACCGCATGCACGAACTCGCGCACTTCCACCCCGTAGGCGCCGATGTTCTGGATCGGCGCGGCGCCGACCGTGCCCGGAATCAGGGCCAGGTTTTCCAGGCCGGCGTGGCCTTGCTCGAGCATCCGCATGACGAAGCCGTGCCAGGGCGCGCCGGCGTCGGCGCGGACGATGGCGCGTTCGCCGTCGTCCTCGAGGGTGCGCACTGCGCGGCCGCTGAGTTCGAGCACGGCGCCAGCGGGATCGCCGGCGAACAGCAGGTTGCTGCCGCCGCCGAGCACCAGGGCCGGGCCGTCGCGCAGTTCCGGCAGCGCCAGGGCCTGCGGCAGCGCGGCGGCGTCGTCGACGCCGACCAGCCAGGGCGCGCGCGCCTGTACGCCGAAACTGTTGCGGTCGCGGAGGGACACGTCGCGCTGCACGCGCACGCTGGAGTTCATGCGCTGGGGCCTGCGGCTACGGGGGCGGAAGCGGGGATGGAAAAAGAAAGCAGGATGGCGGCGCGCTCAGATCGTCGGCGGCATGTTGCCGCGGCTGGGCGCTTCCTTGCGGCGGCGGATCGCCTCGACGCATTCGTCGACCAGCGCCGGGCCGCGATAGACCAGGCCCGAATAGCACTGCACCAGGCTGGCGCCTGCGGCCATCTTGGTCACCGCGTCGGCGCCGGACAGGATGCCGCCGACGCCGATCATCGGAATGCTTTCCGGCAGGCGGGTGCGCATCTTGCGCAGCACCGCGGTCGATGGCGCCATCAGCGGCCGGCCGGACAGGCCGCCGGCCTCGCCCGCATAGGGGCTGCCTTCGATGCCGTCGCGGGCGATGGTGGTGTTGGTGGCGATGACGCCGTCGACCTGCAGCTCGCTCAGCACCCGGCTGGCGGCCTCGATGTCGTCGTCGGACAGGTCGGGCGCGATCTTGACCAGCATCGGCACGCGCCGGCCTTCGCGCGCGCCGAACTTCTCCTGCGCCTCGCGCAGGGTGCCGATCAGGCGGCGCAGCGACTGTTCTTCCTGCAGCTCGCGCAGGCCGGCGGTGTTCGGCGAGGAGATGTTGACGGTGATGTAGTCCGCCAGCGGATAGACCCGCTCCAGGCAGTACAGGTAGTCGTTCTCGGCGCGCTCGTTCGGCGTGTCCTTGTTCTTGCCGATGTTGATGCCGAGCAGGCCGCGCTTGCGCCGCGCCTTGGCCACGTTGCGCACCAGCGCCTCGACGCCTTCGTTGTTGAAGCCCAGGCGGTTGATCACCGCCTGCTGCTCGGCGAGGCGGAACATGCGCGGGCGCGGATTGCCCTCCTGCGGCTTGGGCGTGACCGTGCCGATTTCGACGAAGCCGAAGCCCAGCGCCAGCAGCGCATCGATATGCGCGCCGTTCTTGTCCAGGCCGGCGGCCAGGCCGACCGGGTTGGGGAAGGTCAGGCCGAGGACCTTGGTCGGCAGCGGCTTGGGCGTCCGCGCCATCAGCGGATTGAGGCCGGTGCGATAAGCGGTTTCCAGCGCCGTCAGGCCGAGGCCATGGGCTCGTTCGGCGTCCAGGCCGAACAGGAAGGGTCGGGCGAGGCTGTACACGAGGTCGTTGGGGGCGCTCGGGGACGGGAACGCCGATTATCGCCGATGCCGCGCCGCGCCGCGACCTCGACGGGGCGTTTGTGGCCGAAAACCGTCACTCGCCGGGGCGGACTGTGACGCGGCGGGGCGGCCGGGGCGGGGCCGGGACCTGCGCCGCGTCGCGCCGACGGATCGGCTTGCGCACGGCGCCGGGGAAAACGCGCGCCGCCGCAGGGCGACGCGCGCGGCCGGGCTCAGGGATCGGCCGGGCAGTCCAGGGTGCTGACGCAGTCGGCGTAGCGCAGCTCGCAGGCCTGGGCCTGGTTCGGCGTTTCGGCGACGAGCACGCAGTGCTCCCAGGCGATGCGGCATTGCCGGCAGCGTTCCTCGTCGGGCGAGGTCGCCGCCGCGGCGGCGGCGAAGCCGAACGCGGCCAGGGCCAGGGTCAGGCGGATACGTCGGGTCGGGCGGTGGCTCATCCTTGCGTCTCCTTGCAGTGGATGCGGTGCGGCGACGCGCCCGCTCGGGCGCGGCGCGCGGGCAGGGCTGGGGCGTTCAGGGCTCGAGCTGGCAGCCGTAGGCGGTCAGGCAGGCGCGGTACTGCATGAAGCAGCTCGGGCGCGCGTCGGGGGTGTAGAGCTGGCAAGGCTCGAGCACGTTGGTGCGGCACTCCTCGCAGCGGTCGACCGCCGCGAAGGCGGTGATCGAGGCGGCGAAACCGAACACGCCGGCGGCGAGCGCGGCGAGGCGGGCGGTGCGGGTCCATCCTTTCCATGCGGCTTTCATCGAAACGTCCTGTTCGTCGCCAGTCCGTCTGGCCCGGCCACGCTAGGCGCGCGCGGCGGGGCGGACAAGCTGCGCCGCAGCACGTGCGGCGCGAGCGGACCGGCGCCAGCGGCGCGCGGCCGCGCAGTGCGCCAGCGCGCGCTTGGTCAGTGGCTGCTGCCGGCCATCGCCGCGATCGCGGCCAGGCCGCCGAAGAACAGCACGATCACCACGATGCTGACGATGGCGATGACCACCGAGGCCCAGCCCAGGATCAGGCCGCCGATGGCCAGGCCGTCGCCGTCGTAGCGGTCGGGCTCGCGGCGGATCTGGCCGCGCGCCATGTGGCCGGTGACGATCGCGCCGAGGCTGCCGAGGATCGGCAACAGGGTCCAGCCGAGGATGCCGGCGATCAGGCTGATGATGGCCAGGACGTTGGTCTGGCGAACGGGTGCTTGCATCGAACGGTCCCTCGTTGCTTGAAGTTCGTCACAGCATACGACGGCGCCGGAAGGAACGAGAAACGCGCGCCTGGGCAAAGACAGGCGCGCGGCGGCCGCGCAGGGTGGCTTCGGCGCAGACGCGCGATCCGGGCCGGGCGGCCCGGACGGCGCAGCCGCGGCGCTCAGGCGTCGGGCGGCAGGCTGATCGGACAGCCGTTGGCCATTTCGCAGGCCCACATCTCTTCCAGGCAGGGCTGCGGGTCGGGGCTGTTGGCGCGGCAGGCGTAGTAGCCGGCCAGGCAGTGGTCGCATTGCGGCATCGCCGCGGACGCGGTCAGCGCGGCGGCGAAGGCGAACGCGCCCAGGGCGAGCGCGGCGGTACGGCTGGAAGTGCGGTTCCTTGCTTTCACGGGCATTCCCCTCGATGTCGCCAGTCCGTCTGGCGGATCCATGCTAGGGACGCGAACGCGGCGATTACGCCGATGCGGTCGCGGTCCGCGATCGAAGGCGCGGAACGGATTCGCAGCCTCGGTCACAAAACAGGGCGGCCGTCGCCGGCCGCCCTGTCGGGTCGCATCGAAGCCGGCCGAGGCCGGCGTGCGGATTACAGATCGAACTTGATGCCCTGCGCCAGCGGCAGCGCATCGGAGTAGTTGATCGTGTTGGTCTGGCGGCGCATGTAGGCGCGCCAGGCGTCGGAACCCGATTCGCGGCCGCCGCCGGTTTCCTTCTCGCCGCCGAAGGCGCCGCCGATTTCGGCGCCGGAGGTGCCGATGTTGACGTTGGCGATGCCGCAATCCGAACCGGCCGCGGACAGGAAGGCCTCGGCGGCCTTCAGGTTGGCGGTGAAGATCGACGAGGACAGGCCCTGCGGCACGTCGTTCTGCAGTTCGATCGCTTCCTCGAGCTGCTTGAACTTCATCACGTACAGGATCGGCGCGAAGGTTTCGGTCTGCACCACTTCGGCGTCGTTGCTCAGGCCGGTGACGATCGCCGGCAGGACGAAGTTGCCCTTGCGATCGATGCGCTCGCCGCCGGTCTCGACCTTGCCGCCGGAGGCCTTGGCCTTGGCGATCGCGTCGAGGTAGGCCTGCACGCCGTCCTGGCTGTTGAGCGGGCCCATCAGGTTGGCCGGATCGGTCGGGTCGCCGATCTTCTTCTCGACCTGCTTGTAGGCCGCGACCAGCTTGGCCAGCACGTCGTCATAGATCGACTCGTGCACGAACAGGCGGCGGGTGGTGGTGCAGCGCTGGCCGGCGGTGCCGACCGCGCCGAAGGCGATCGCCGGGATCGCCAGCTTCAGGTCGGCGCTGGCGTCGACGATGATCGCGTTGTTGCCGCCCAGCTCGAGCAGCGAACGGCCCATGCGGCGGGCGACGCGCTCGCCGACCTGGCGGCCGACCTTGGTCGAGCCGGTGAAGCTGACCAGGGCGATGCGCTTGTCGTCGACGAAGTTCGAGGCCAGCTCGGTGCCGGCGTCGTTGAACAGATAGAACAGGTCCGGGAAGCCGCCGGCGCGCAGGGCGTCGTTGCAGATCTTCATGGACGCGATCGCCGACAGCGGGGTCTTGGGCGAGGGCTTCCAGATCGAGATGTCGCCGCAGATGGCGGCGATGAACGAGTTCCACGCCCACACCGCGACCGGGAAGTTGAACGCCGAGATGATGCCGACCAGGCCCAGCGGGTGCCACTGCTCGTACATGCGGTGGCCCGGACGCTCGGAATGCATGGTCAGGCCGTACAGCTGGCGCGACAGGCCGACCGCGAAGTCGCCGATGTCGATCATCTCCTGGACTTCGCCGTCGCCCTCCGGCTTGGACTTGCCCATTTCCAGCGCGACCAGCGAACCCAGCGCGTCCTTATGCTTGCGCAGCGCGTCGGCGCACAGGCGGATCGCTTCGCCGCGGCGCGGCGCCGGGGTGGTGCGCCAGACCTTGAACGCAGCCTGGGCGCGCTCGACGATGGTCTCGTAGTCGTTCTGCGAGGAGGCCTGCACGCGCGCCAGCACTTCGCCGTCGGTCGGGTTGATCGGCTCGAGCACGCCCGCGTCGGCGGTCGTCGCCCACTCGCCATGGCCGAGGTAGGTGCCGGACTCGTTGTCTTTGAGTCCCAGGGCGGCGAGAACGGGGTGGGTCATACCGGAAGCTCCATGTGGTGCCGCGCCGGGGGGCGCGGCGAAACGGGAAGGGCGCCCGCGAGGGCGGGGCGACGCGCTGGGCGCGGCGCCGGGATTGGCGACCCCGACACGATTCGAACGTGTGACCTTCCCCTTAGGAGGGGGATGCTCTATCCAGCTGAGCTACGGGGCCGGCGTTTAAAATCAGTTACTTAGATCGTCCGCTCCAAGCTGCTGCGCTAACGATGCGCTAGAACCTCAGCTTATCCACAGAGTCTTGGCCGCCTCAGGCGCCCATCGAGCATTCCTCTGTGTGGTCTTGTAGTCGGCGCGACCAGCCAATAATTGTACCCGCCGCAGCGGTACCCCGGCCATGACCGGGCAGGTGCACGGGATAGGCCGTCGCCGGTGCAGCTTGCCCCGAGCCTCAGCGCCTGGCGTCCGCAGCGAAGCCGCGACCGCCGCTACGGTGCGCACAGCGCGGTCCCGGCAGCCCGGGCCGGCGATGGCGTTCGATCCCGGTGCGGCGCTTACGGCGCCAGGCATTCGCCCTGCTGCTTGAGCTTGTCCAGCAGCTCGGGATGGGTATCGGCGACATACCGACACACCAGTCCCTTGCCGTACTCGCCGAAGATGCGCCGTCCCGGTTCGGAGGACATGACGGCCAGGGTCTTGGCGTAGCACTCGGTGCCGACGAAGCGCTCGAGCGCTTGCTGCCGTTGCGGCGGCAGCGCCTGCAACTGCGCCACGATCTCGTTCGGCGAGGTGGCCTTGCGGCTGGCGGCCATCATCGCCGCGCCGTCCTCGGACTCGACGAACGCCAGGCAGGGTTCGAACTGTTGCGCCGGCAGGACCTGCGACAACAGCGGTTCGAGCTTGGCGGCCAAGGCGCCGGTGTCGAAGCCGGCGAGCGCGGCTTCGGCGACCGCGCGAAGCCTGGGATCGCTGGCGGTTTGCTCCACCAACTGCTGGTTCAGCGCATGCTTGCCGTGAAACACGTCGAACAGATAGACGACCAGCTTGGCCGGGCCGGTCGGCGCGGTTTCGGCCGGGGCGGGCGGAGCGGCGAAGCAGGCCGAACCGAACAGCAGCGCAGGAACAGCCGCCGCGAGGGCGCGCCTGGAAAGATGCATCGAACAATCCCCTGAAGTGCGGCGCGCGAGATCGCGCCGATCGAATGGCGCCGCCCGTCGCTGCGGCGGCACGGCGCATTCTGGCAGAGCCAGTTGCGTCCCTGCGAGTGATGCGGTCCCCGGTGCCGATCGGTTCGCGAAATCCGGTCGGTTGTCTGCAGGAGCGGCGTCCCACGGGATTTCCTCCGGTCATCAGCCGCGACCGCCGAAGCGGTTTTCGCAAGCGTGGTCACCCGAAACCGCGAAGAAACGGTTGATTGTCCTGGTCTCCGATTGTCCGGAGTTTGATTGTCCGGAGTTTGATTGTCCGCAGTTTGATGGTCCGCAGTTTCGGGCACCGGCGTGGTATTGCACCGCTTCGGTGGTCGCGGCTGACGCCGCTCCTACAGGAGGCGGCGCGTTGCGTCGGCGGATGCGCCGGCGGCGAAAACGCGAACGCCCCGCGCGGGGCGGGGCGTTCGGGCTTGCGACGGACGCAGGCGGCGCTGCCGGCTTACTCCACCGACAAGCCCTCGACCTTCTGCCAGCCGCGCGGCAGCAGGCCGCCGCGGGTGGCGCGGGCGCCGAGGTAGGGCTCCAGTTCCTTGAACGACAGGCCCATGCTGCGCGCGCCGGACTTGATGCTCAGGGTCTGGCCCGGGGCGACCACCGCCACCGCGACCACGCGCTCGGTGCCGAGCTTAGCCTTGGGGATGTCGATGATCTTGTTGCCCTTGCCCTTGTCCAGTTCGGGCAGCTCGGAGACCGGGAACGCGAGCAGGTGGCCGACGTTGGTCACCGCGACCACGCGATCCTGGTCGACGTCGCCGACCGGCGCCGGTTGCAGCACCTTGGCGTTCGGGGTCAGCGACAGCATCGCCTTGCCGGCCTTGTTGCGGCCGGTGAGGTTTTCGAAGCGGGTGACGAAGCCGTAGCCGTGGCTGCTGGACAGCACGAAGCGGGTGTCGTTGTCGCCGGCCGCGACCGCCTGGAACGAGGCCCCGGCCGCCGGCGAGAAGCGCCCGGTCAGCGGCTCGCCGTTGCCGCGCGCCGAAGGCAGGCTGTGGATCAGGCTGGAATAGGCGCGGCCGGTCGAATCCAGGAACGCGACCTGCTGGGTGCTGCGGCCCTTGGCCGCGGCCAGCAGGCCGTCGCCTTCGCGGTAGTTGAGGGTGGCCGCGTCGATGTCGTGGCCCTTGGCCGCGCGCACCCAGCCCTTTTCGCTGACCACCACGGTCATCGGCTCGCTGGCGACCAGTTCGGTCTCCGACAGCGCCTGCGCGGCGTTGCGCGCGACCAGCGGCGAGCGGCGCGCGTCGCCGAACTTCTTGGCGTCGGCAAGCAGTTCGTCCTTGATCAGCTTCTTCAGCTTGGTCTTGCTGGCCAGGATCGCGACCAGTTGCTCGCGTTCCTTCTCCAGTTCGGCCTGTTCGCCGCGGATCTTCATTTCCTCCAGGCGCGCCAGCTGGCGCAGGCGGGTCTCGAGGATGTAGTCGGTCTGCTCTTCGCTCAGGTCGAAGCGCTTCATCAGCACCGGACGCGGCTCGTCCTCGGTGCGGATGATGCGGATCACCTCGTCCAGGTTCAGGAACGCGACCAGCAAGCCCTGCAACAGGTGCAGGCGGCGGTTGACCTTGTCCAGGCGGTGATTGAGGCGGCGGGTGACGGTGTCGCTGCGGAAGCTCAGCCACTCGGTCAGGAAGGCCTTGAGGCCCTTGACCTGCGGCCGGCCGTCCAGGCCGATCACGTTGAAGTTGACCCGGTAGCTGCGCTCCAGGTCGGTGGTCGCGAACAGATGGCCCATCAGCTGGTCGACGTCGACCCGGTTGGAGCGCGGCACCAGCACGATCCGGGTCGGATTGGCGTGGTCGGACTCGTCGCGGATGTCTTCCAGCCACGGCAGCTTCTTGGCCCGCATCTGGGTCGCGATCTGCTCGATGATCTTGCCCGGCGAGGTCTGGTAGGGCAGGGCGGTGATGACGATGTTGCCGCCGTCCTTCTCGAACACGGCGCGGGCGCGCACGCTGCCCAGGCCGCTTTCGTACATCGCGATCAGGTCGGCGCGCGGGGTGATGATCTCGGCGGTGGTCGGATAGTCCGGGCCGAGCACGTGCTCGCACAGGTCGCGGGTGGTCGCGTCCGGATCGTCGAGCAGGCGCACGCAGGCGCTGACCACTTCGTTGAGGTTGTGCGGCGGCACGTCGGTGGCCATGCCGACCGCGATGCCGGTGGTGCCGTTGAGCAGCAGGTGCGGCAGCCGCGCCGGCATCCAGGTCGGCTCTTCCAGGGTGCCGTCGAAGTTCGGGTCCCAGTCGACCGTGCCCTGGCCGAGCTCGCCGAGCAGGACTTCGGCGATCGGGGTCAGCTTGGACTCGGTGTAGCGCATCGCCGCGAACGACTTGGGATCGTCGCTGGAACCGAAGTTGCCCTGGCCCTCGATCAGCGGATAGCGGTACGAGAACGGCTGGGCCATGAGCACCATCGCCTCGTAGCAGGCGCTGTCGCCGTGCGGATGGTATTTGCCGATCACGTCGCCGACGGTGCGCGCGGACTTCTTCGGCTTGGACGCGGCGTTCAGGCCGAGCTCGCTCATCGAATAGATGATGCGGCGCTGGACCGGCTTGAGGCCGTCGCCGAGGAAGGGCAGGGCGCGGTCCAGGACCACGTACATCGAGTAGTCGAGGTAGGCGCGCTCGGCGTACTCGCGCAGGGGGATCTGTTCGAAGCCGTGGAAGACCGGACGTACGGGATCAGTCATGGAACCTGGGGCTGGGTAGGGCTGACCGGGGATTCTAACCGGGCAGGGGGTGGCGGGGACGTCGCGGCCGCGGCGGCATCCGCCGCGCCGGCCGCCGCACCGGCTCTGCGGCCGATCCGGCCGGCGCGGTATCCTGCCAGCCCTCCATCGCTCAGCCTGAGACCGCCATGCCGAGTCGCCTGCGCCGCCTGCTCATGCCGATCCTGTGCCTGGCCGCGGCCGGCATCGGCATCGCCGCGGCGATGGCCGCGCAGGCGCCGCGCGGCGCGCCGGTCTGGTCCTACAAGGTCGTCGCCCGCTACCCGCACGACCCGGGCGCGTTCACCCAGGGGCTGATCTTCCGCGACGGTTTCCTGTACGAAAGCACCGGCCTCAACGGTCGTTCGACGGTGCGCAAGGTCAAGCTCGACACCGGCGAGGTGCTGCAGCGGGCCAATCTGCCGGCCTCGGTGTTCGGCGAGGGACTGACCGACCGCCAGACCGAGCGCGGCCGCCAGCTGCTGGTGCTGACCTGGACCTCGCGCGCCGGCTACATCCTCGACATGGGCAGCTTCGCCACCGCCGGCACCTTCAGCTACCCGGGCGAGGGCTGGGGCCTGACCCGCTCGCAGGACACCGTCTACCTCAGCGACGGCAGCGCCCAGATCCGCCTGCTCGACCCGAAGACGCTGAAGGAGCGCGGCCGGATCGAGGTGCGCGACGGCGGCCGCGCGATCGACCAGCTCAACGAACTGGAATGGGTCAAGGGCGAGATCTACGCCAACGTCTGGCAGACCGACCGGATCGTCCGGATCGACCCGAAGAGCGGGCGCGTGCTCGGCTGGATCGACCTCAGCGGCCTGTTGTCGCGCCACGGCAGCGGCGGCCGCGGCGCCGACGTGCTCAACGGCATCGCCTACGACGCCGCGCGCGACCGGCTGTTCGTGACCGGCAAATGGTGGCCGGACCTGTTCGAGATCAAGCCGGTGGCGCCGGCCGGCGGCAAGCGCTGATCGCGCCCTCGAAACCGCGCCCTCGAAAACTGCGTCTCGATACTCGCGCCGCGCCCGCCGGCGGCGCGGTCGCATGCCGCGGTGAGCCTGTCCCTCGCAGCTGACGAATTTGTCAGCGCCGCGACAGCCTGACGTCCGCGCACGCGGCCTAGAGTCGGCGCAGGTTCCGCGTGCATCCCCTGCGCGGCCCTGCGCGGCGCCGCGGCTTGCCCGGCGCCGCGTCCTCCCCCGCTGCCAAGGACGCCGCACATGCCCACCGCCGATCGCACGTTGTCGCCCCGCGCCCGCAAGCGCGCCTACGCCGTCGCCGCCCTGGCCGCCGCGCTGGCGGCGGGGCTGGCCTGGGGCGGTTTCGGCAGCCGCGGCGCGGCCCCGCCGAAGCCGCCGCCGCCGGTGCCGGTGACCTTCGCCAGCGTCGAACGCCGCGACGTACCGCACTGGCAGGAAACCGTCGGCACCGTGACTTCGCTGCAAAGCGCGGTGCTGCGCCCGCAGGTCGACGGCGTGCTGACCCAGGTGCTGTTCCGCGAAGGCCAGACGGTCAAGCGCGGCCAGTTGTTGGCGCGCATCGACGACCGCGCGATCCGCGCCGGTCTCGACGGCGCCCAGGCGCAGCGCGAGCGCGACGCCGCGCAACTGCGCGCGGCCCAGTCCGACCTGGGCCGGTTCCGCCAGCTGTCCGGCGCGCAGCTGATCGCCAAGCAGATGCTCGACCAGCAGGCCGCCTCGGTGCAGCAGTTGCAGGCCACCGCGCAAGGCAGCCAGGCGGCGATCGACGCCGCCCAGGTGCAGCTGTCCTACACCCGCATCGTCTCGCCGATCGACGGCCGGGTCGGCTTGCGCCGGGTCGATCCGGGCAACCTGGTGCGCAGCGGCGACGAACAGGGATTGGTCACGGTGCAGCAGGTCGATCCGATCTCGGTGGTGTTCGCCCTGACCCAGGACCAGTTGCCGGCGCTGCGCGCGGCCCAGGCCGCCGGGCCGGTCGCGGCGCAGGCGCTGGACCGCGACGCCGGCCAGGTGCTGGGCGAAGGCGAACTGCGGGTGATCGACAATCAGGTCGACGAAGCCACCGGCACGGTGCGTTTGCGCGCGGTATTCGGCAACGCCGGCGACCGCCTGTGGCCGGGCCAGTTGGTCAGCGTGCGGGTGCGCACCGGCGAAGAGCGCGGTGCGACCGTGGTCGCCAGCGACGCCGTGCAGCGCGGCGTCGACGGCAGTTTCGTCTACCGTCTCGGCGGCGACGGCAAGGTCGCGGCGGTGCCGGTGCAGGTCGGCTACCAGGACGAGGCGCTGGCGGTGGTGCGCGGGGTCGCCCCGGGCGACACCGTGGTCCGCGACGGCCAGTCGCGGCTCAAGCCCGGCAGCGCGGTGGTCGCGGCCAAGCCCGCGCCGACGGTGACGCGATGAGCGCGCCGTCCGGCCGGCACGGCGCCGGCTCGACCACCCAACGGCTGGTGCAGCGCGCCTCGATCTCGGCCTGGTTCGTGCGCCATCCGGTCGCGACCACCCTGCTGACCGCAGCGGTGGTCCTGCTCGGCGTGTTCGCCCAGCCGCGCCTGCCGGTGGCGCCGCTGCCGCAGGCCGAGTTCCCGACCATCCGCATCGGCGCCAGCCTGCCCGGGGCCAGCCCGGACACCATGGCTTCGGCGGTGGCCACGCCGCTGGAGACCCAGCTCACCGCGGTGCCGGGCATCACCGAGATGACCTCCAGCAGCGCGCTGGGCACGACCTCGATCACCCTGCAGTTCGCGCTCGGCAAGAGCATCGACACCGCCGCGCAGGAAGTGCAGGCGGCGATCAACGCCGCCGCCGGGCGGCTGCCCGCGGACATGCCCTCGCTGCCGACCTGGCGCAAGGTCAACCCGGCCGACAGTCCGATCCTGGTGCTGAGCGTGGTCGCGCCGCAGATGTCGCTGACCGAACTCAGCGACCTGGTCGAGACCCGGCTGGCGCGCAACCTGACCCAGATCGACGGCGTCGCCGAAGTCTTCATCGCCGGCCAGCAACGGCCGGCGATCCGGATCCAGGCCTCGCCCGAGCGCCTGGCCGCGCTGGGCCTGACCCTGGCCGACCTGCGCGAGGTCGCGCGCAACGCCAGCGTCAACCAGGCCAAGGGCGCGCTGGTCGGCGAGCGGCGCATGTCGACCCTGGCCGCGAACGACCAGTTGTTCCGCGCCGAGGACTACGAAAAGCTGGTGGTGACCTACCGCGACGGCGCGCCGGTGCGCCTGGGCGAGGTGGCCAAGATCGGCTTCGGCGCCGAGAACGACTACGTCTACGCCTGGCCCAACGGCCAGCCCGGCCTGGCCCTGGTGATCAACCGCCAGCCCGAGGCCAACATCATCGCCACCACCGACGCGGTGCTGGCGGCGTTGCCGCGATTGCAGGCCGGCTTGCCGGCCAGCGTCGAGGTCGCGGTGCTCAACGACCGCACCCGCACCATCCGCGCCTCGCTGCACGAGGTCGAACTGACCCTGGGCGTGACCGTGCTGCTGGTGGTGCTGGTGATGGGTCTGTTCCTGCGCCAGCTATCGGCGACGATGATCGTCGGCGCGGTGCTGCTGGTCGCGCTGGTGGCGACCTTCGCCGCGATGTACGCGCTGGGCTACAGCCTCAACAACCTGACCCTGGTGGCGCTGGTGATCGCGGTCGGCTTCGTCGTCGACGACGCGATCGTGGTGATCGAGAACATCCACCGCCACCGCGAGGCCGGGTTGGGCGCGCTGGAGGCGGCGCTGAAGGGCGCCGGCGAGATCGGCTTCACCGTGGTCTCGATCAGCCTGTCGCTGATCGCCGCCTTCATCCCCTTGCTGTTCATGGGCGGCGTGGTCGGGCGCTTGTTCGCCGAGTTCGCGATGACGGTGACGGTGGCGATCCTGATCTCGATCGTCGCCTCGCTGACCCTGGCGCCGATGCTGGCGGCGCGCTACATGCGCGCGCCGCCGAAGCACGACGCGGCGCGCCCCGGCTGGCCGCAGCGCCTGATCGCCGGCTACGACCGCAGCCTGCGTTGGGCGCTGGACCGCCAGCGCGCGGTGCTGGCCGCGTTCGCCGCGACCCTGGCGGTGGCGGTGCTGGCCTACAGCCTGATCCCGAAGGGCTTCTTCCCGCTGCAGGACACCGCCTTCGTGTTCGCCACCACCGAGGCGGCGCAGGACATCTCTTTCGAGCAGATGCGCGCCAAGCACCTGCAACTGGCCAAGATCGCCGAGGGCGACCCGGCGATCCAGACCTATATGCATTCGGTCGGCGCCACCGCCGGCAGCCAAAGCCTGTCCAACGGCCGCTTCTGGTTCATCCTCAAGGACCGCGGCGACCGCGACGTCTCCGCCGACCAGTTCATCGACCGGATGCGGGCCAAGTTCGCCGCGGTGCCGGGCATCGCCATCTATATGCGTTCGGCGCAGGACATCAACCTCGGCGTCGGCCCGGCGCGCACCCAGTACCAGTACGCCCTGCGCGGCCAGGACAGCCGCGAACTGTCGGTCTGGGCCGACCGTCTGACCGAGCGCCTGCGCGCGCTGCCGCAACTGCAGGACGTGTCCAACGACCAGCAGATCGGCGCCGCGGTGACCCGGCTGAGCATCGACCGCACCGCCGCGGCGCGTTTCGGCCTCAGCGCCGCCGACATCGACCAGGCCCTGTACGACGCTTTCGGCCAGCGCCAGATCAACGAATTCCAGACCGAGACCAACCAGTACAAGGTGATCCTGGAAATCGACCCGCGCCTGCGCGGCCGGGTCGACAGCCTGGCGTATTTCCACCTGCGCTCGCCGATCAGCGGGCAGATGGTGCCGTTGTCGGCGGTGGCCAAGGTCGAGCCGGCCGAGAACGGCCCGCTGTCGATCGGCCACAACGGCATGCTGCCGGCGGTCAACATCTCGTTCAATCTCTCGCCCGGCGTGGCCTTGGGCGACGCGGTGAGGCTGGTCGAAGGCGCCGCCGGCGAGATCGGCCTGCCGGCGTCGATCTCCGGCAATTTCCAGGGCAGCGCGCAGGCTTTCCGCGATTCGCTGGCGACCCAGCCGCTGCTGATCCTGGCCGCGCTGCTGGCGGTCTACATCATCCTCGGCGTGCTCTACGAGAGCTTCGTCCATCCGCTGACGATCCTGTCGACCCTGCCGTCGGCCGGGGTCGGCGCGGTGCTGATGCTGTGGCTGTGGAAGCTGGATTTCTCGATCATGGCCCTGATCGGCATCGTGCTGCTGATCGGCATCGTCAAGAAGAACGGCATCCTGCTGGTCGACTTCGCCCTCGACGCCCAGCGCCAACGCGGCCTGTCGCCGCGGGAGGCGATCCACGAGGCCTGCCTGACCCGGTTCCGGCCGATCATGATGACCACCTTGGCGGCGCTGCTCGGCGCGGTGCCGCTGATGCTCGGCCTGGGCACCGGCTCGGAGCTGCGCCAGCCGCTGGGCGTGGCGGTGGTCGGCGGCCTGCTGGTCAGCCAGTTGCTGACCCTGTACACCACGCCGGTGATCTACCTGGCCCTGGACCGGCTGTTGCTGCAGCGTCGCCGCGTGGCGGCGATGCAGGCGCCGGCGGACGCTTCCGCGGCCGTCGCGGAGGGGTAGGATGAGCCCCCGGAGCCCCTAGCGATGAAGCGCCTGCCGCGATGAAGCTGCTGATCGTCGAAGACGAGGTCAAGACCGCCGACTACCTGCGCGACGGCCTGGCCGAGCAGGGCTGGACCGTCGACGTCGCCCGCGACGGCGTGTCCGGCCTGCATCTGGCGCGCGAACTCGACTACGACGTGATCGTGCTCGACGTGATGCTGCCGGGCATGGACGGTTTCGCCGTGCTGCGCGAGCTGCGCACGCGCAAGCAGACCCCGGTGATCATGCTGACCGCGCGCGACCGCGTCGACGACCGCGTGCACGGCCTGAGCGCCGGCGCCGACGATTACCTGGTCAAGCCTTTTTCCTTCATCGAACTGCTGGCGCGGCTGCAGGCGCTGGTCCGGCGCGGCCGCCAGCAGGAGCCGACCGAGCTGGTCGTCGGCGACCTGCAGATCAACCTGATCGCCCGGCGCGCGTTCCGCGACGGCGTGCGCCTGGACCTGACCGGCAAGGAGTTCGCCCTGCTGGCCCTGCTGGCCCAGCGCCGCAGCCAGATCCTGTCCAAGACGGTGATCGCGGCGCAGGTCTGGGACATCAACTTCGACAGCAACACCAACGTGGTCGAGGTCGCGATCAAGCGCCTGCGGACCAAGATCGACGGCCCGTTCCGCAGCAAGCTGCTGCACACCGTGCGCGGCATGGGCTACGTGCTGGAGGTGCGCGAGGACGAGCGCGAAGGCCTCGCGCCCGGGCGGGTGCCGGCATGAGCCGCCTGTCGATCGCCCAGCGCCTGGCGGCGATGTTCGCCCTGGCCGCCTTGCTGGTGTTCGCCCTGGTCGGGGTGGTGCTGCACCAGGTGCTGCGCGACCAGATCGTGCGCTACCAGCACGCCGAACTCAGCACCAAGCTGCGCTCGGTCGCGCACAGCGTGGCGCTGTGCGACTCGCCGGAGCGCTGGCGCAAGGTCCAGGACAAGGTCGAGAACCTGACCACCAGCGAGCGCAATACGCGCTTCTGGGCCTGGAGCGACAGCGCGAATTTCCGCATCGGCGCCGACCACGTGCTGCCGGTGCGCGCCGCCGCGGCCCGCGATTTCGGCATGGGCACGCTCGAACAGCCCGGCATGAGCTCGCCCTACCGGACCCTGGAGCAGGTCGTGCCGGCCTACGGCCAGCGGCCGGCGGTGCGGTTGTGGATCGGCATCGATTCGCAGCCCTACGTGGCCGCGCTGCGCTCGTTCGCGCTGGCCTTCGTCGCCCTCGCCCTGGTCGGCACCGCCCTGGTGGCCTTGCTCGGCCACTGGATCGCCCGGGTCGGCCTGCGGCCGCTGCAGCGGCTGTCGAGCCAGGCGCGGACGCTGAGCCCGAGCAATCTGTCGCAGCGCCTGCGCATCGAACAGTTGCCGCCCGAGCTCGGCCACCTCAGCGGCGCCTTCAACGGCGCCCTGGACCGGCTGGAGGCGGCCTATACCCGGCTCGACGCCTTCAACGCCGACGTCGCCCACGAATTGCGCACGCCGCTGGCCAACCTGATGGGCCAGACCCAGGTCGCGCTGTCGCGGCCGCGCGAGGCGGCGCAACTGGAAGAGGTGCTGCAGTCGAACCTGGAAGAACTCGAGCGCATGCGCGGCATCGTCAACGACATGCTGTTCCTATCGCGCGCCGACCAGGGCGACATCGCCCTGGACCGCGCCTGCGTGCCGCTGGCCGCGGAGGTGGCCAAGACCGGCGAGTTCCTCGAGTACCTGCTGGAAGAGGCCGGCATGCGCCTGCGCATCGACGGCGCGGTCGACGCCTGGATCGACTCGGCGCTGTTCCGCCGCGCCATGACCAATCTGCTGCACAACGCGGTCCAGCACGGCGCGCCGGGTTCGGAGATCGTGGTCGAGCTCGGCCCCGGCATCGTCGCCGGCGGCGCCCGGGTGGCGGTGCGCAACCGCGGCCAGACCGTGGCCGCGGAGCATCTGGGGCGGATGTTCGATCGCTTCTACCGCGCCGACGCGGCGCGCGAGCACCGCGGCGAGCGCCACCACGGGCTCGGCCTGTCGATCGTCAAGGCGATCGCCGTGCTGCACGGCGGAGCGGTGTTCGCCGACAGCGGCGACGGCGTCACCACGGTCGGCTTCAGCCTGGCCGAACCGGCCGCGTTGCGCGCCTGAGGCGCGGGCGCCGCGCTCAGCGGTGCAGGTCGCCGGCGGCCTCGGGCTGATAGCGCAGGCCGAGCACGCGCAGCTGCGCGCTGCGTCCGCCCGGCAGCGGCCAGGCGATGCGCGCGCCGACCCGCAGGCCGAGCAGGGCGCTGCCGACCGGGGCCAGGATCGAGATCCGTTCGGCACGGCCGTCGGCGTCGCGCGGATAGACCAGGGCGGCCTCGCGTTCCTCGCCGGTGGCCTCGTCGACGAAGCGGATGATCGAATTCATGGTGATCACGTCGGCCGGCACCTGGGCCGGTTCGACCACCTCGGCGCGATCGAGCTCGCGGCGCAGGCCGCCCAGGTCCAGGCCGGGCGGGGCCTGGTCGAGCAGGGCTTCCAGCCGGTCGCAGTCCAGCCGCGACAGCAGCAGCGGCGGCGGCAGGCCGGAGGGGTGGGGCAGTTGTCGTTCGTTCATTGCGGGCTCCATAAGCGAGAACGGGCGACGCACTGCGTGCGCCGCCCGCGGTTCAGGGATGTCCGCGGACCTTAGCCCGCGCCCGCGGGCGCTTCAAGCCGGCCCCGACGCAAGCCGTTCCCAGGCGGAGCGCGCCTGTGCCGGATCGGGCGGCAGGCGGCGGATGAAAAAATTTATGACAAAGTCGTTGACAGCCGGTCCGCTGCAAAGCAACATACGCGCCTCGCAACGCTGAACGGCGACGCGAAAGGCCCAGGTGGCGGAATTGGTAGACGCACTAGTTTCAGGTACTAGCGGGTAAAACCGTGGAGGTTCGAGTCCTCTCCTGGGCACCAACGATAAACGACGACGAAGCTGGTAAATAGATTCGACGTCGAAGACAAGGCGAGCTGAGAAGCTCGCCTTTTTCTTTTTCTTTTTCTTTTTCCGTTTCGTTTCCTTCGCGCCGTCCGCGCATCGTCGCGGCCGATCCGCGCAACGCCCGTCGGACAGCAACCGCGCTCCGGGCGCCGGCGTCCGTCCATGCGGCATGGCCGCGCCCGGCAAGACGGCACGTTTTCTTCCCCTGTCGGCGGTACCGTCCGCCCCGTTCGGACGCTGGCCGGGGTCGCAGCCAGGGCGACGGGCGAGGCTTAACCTGTCGGTCCGCTTCGTTGCGGTGGGGGCGGCCAGTGCCGGCCTTCCCTTTCGTGGAGTGAATGCTCCAGCGCCGGATTCATAAACTTGACCGCGGTCACGGTCGAATTCAGGAAATTGCCTGGTCATAGACCATCGGCTAGGCTTTGCCGGGCAGCACCGGCCGTACAGGCCGCCGCCGTGGGGAGGCCGGGAGCGATCTCGGGGTCCGGCGGACCGCCTGCGCGGTGGACCCGGGGCGCGCCGTCGCATCCGCCGGGCCACGTTAGGAATTTCAGTTCACTAAGGAGAGGTCCCATGAAGAAGTTTGGTCTGACGGTCGTGCTGATGCTCGCGACGACGTCCGCCGCGGCGAATGAATTCATTCCCTACTACGGCAACAACCCGTTCGTGTTCTGCAAGGTCGGCGTGCCGCAGGACTGCTGGGTGCCGAAGAACATCGCCACCGGCGAGTACCGCGTGCTCAGCCGCAAGTGCTTCAAGCCTTGGTCGGCCAAGCTGTTCTCGCGCGTGTGCAAGCAGGCCTTCCCGAACGGCATGCCGGCCGGCGGCGACGCCGCCCTCGGCGCAGCGGCGGTCGGCCAGGCGGCGACCACCGGCAACTACGACGACATCAAGGACAAGGCCGACGCTTACAGCAAGGACAATTCGTCCTACGCCGACGCCTACGAGAAGAAGATGAACTACTCGCAGATCGAGAAGAAGGCGAACGCGAGCGGCCAGAACTTCAACGACATCAAGGCCCGCGCCGACGAGTACAGCCGCAGCACCGGCTTCGACCCGAACGCCTACGTGTCCGAGCAGCGCGATCCGGCCCGTGTCGATCCCTGATCGAAGCCGAGTCGGTTGCGTCCGCGACGGCCCCGAGCGATCGGGGCCGTTGTCGTTTGCGCCTGCGGACTTGGGTCCGACCGAACGGCCGGGCCTGCGGGCCTCGGCAGTGCGCGCGCAGGATCGAGCCCGCAGGAGCGGGCGCGCAGGAACGAGCCCGGCGTCGCCCGCTCGCCGGTTCCTCGCTTCGCTGCTCGCCCCGACCCGGCCGCCCGGTCGCGGCGTAACCTTCGGCTAACGTCCCGGACGAGACGCCCGGCGCACCCGCGCCGAGACGCGCGGCGCGCCGTGGGCAACGCGGCGGCGCGGGCTTGCCCGGCCGTGACGCCTCGCACGGATGCGCGCGGCAGCGCTGGCATAGTCCTGTCCGGGGAAAGAGGGGCCGACAATGGAAGAACGTCTGATCCTGGTCGACGGCGACGATCGCGCCGTGGGCGTCGGAGAGAAAATGCGCGTGCACCGCGACGGGGTGCTGCATCGCGCGTTCTCGATCTTCGTGTTCGACGAAGCCGGGCGGCTGATGCTGCAGCAGCGCGCCACCGGCAAGTACCACTCCGGCGGACTGTGGAGCAACACCTGTTGCGGCCATCCGCGCGAAGGCGAGGCCACCGAGGCCGCGGCGCACCGGCGCCTGGGCGAGGAGATGGGCTTCGATTGCGAGCTGCGCGGGGTCGCCCGCATCGTCTACCGGATCGAGGTCTCGCAAGGCCTGATCGAACACGAATACGACCATATCTTCGTCGGCCGCTACGACGGTCGGCCGCGGCCGAACCCGCTGGAAGTGCGCGACTGGGCCTGGCGCAGCGCCGCCGACCTGGATGCGGCGCTGCGCGACCGGCCGCAGGACTTCAGCGGCTGGCTGCGCTACATCCTCGAGCGCGGCGGTCCGGAAGAGCTGGAGCGCTGGCGCGAAGCGGCCGGCGAAGGCCTGGCGTCGCGCTGAGCGGCGCCAGGGCATGAAGACCGCCTGGGCCGGCGCGGCGAATGCGGCGGCCGAAGCGGTTACTGCGCCGCGCGCAGCGCCAAGGTCATGAACACGCTGTTGGGATCTTCGGCGTAGTCGGCGAACGGCGCGCACTCGACGAAGCCGTGGCGCGCATACAGCGCCCGCGCCGGGGCGAACCCGGCCATCGAGCCGGTTTCCAGGCTCAGCCGGCGGTAGCCGCGGCGGCCCGCCTCGGCGAGCAGGTGCCGCAGCATGTGCGCGGCCACGCCCTTGCGCCGATGCGCAGCGGCGGTGCGCATCGACTTGATTTCGCCATGCCCGCGGTCCAGTTCGCGCAGCGCGCCGCAGCCGAGCAGCCGGCCCTGTTCCCACACCGTCCAGAAGCTGATCCCGGGCTGGCGCAGGCCGTCCAGGTCGAGGGCGTGGATGCTTTCCGGCGGCGAGAGTTCGGCCATGTTGCGCAGGTGTTCCTGCAACAGGGCGTGGATCTCGGGGCCGCTCAGGTCGTCGGGTCGGATGTCCATCGGCAAGTTCGGGCCAGGGCGGCAGAGTGAGCGGCGGTCGCGGACGGCGCCGGTGCGCCCGCGTGCCTTAGGGGGCGTGTCGTAGGGCCGCGTGTCGTAGCGCAGGTTAACGCAATGACGGGCCGCGTCGCTCACGTGCGCCGTACGCGGCGGCGACTACAGTCGGGCCCTCCCGCGCATGCCGGACCGGAGAGCGCCCATGCCGACCCAAGCCCGTCCCTTCCTGATGTTCACCGGCCAGGCCGAGCAGGCGATGAACCGCTACGTCGCCCTGTTCGCCGACGGCCGCGGCTCGACCTGCGCCGCTACGGCGCCGAAGGGCCGGGGCCGGAAGGCAGCATCCTGGTCGCGCGCTTCCGCGTCGCCGGGCTCGAAGTCATGTGCAGCGACAGCCACGTCCAGCATGCCTTCGGCTTCACCCCGTCGATCTCGCTGTTCGTCGATTGCGACGACGAGGCCCAGCTCGACGCCCTGGCCACCGGCCTGAGCGAGGGCGGCTCGGTGCTGATGCCGCTGGACGATTACGGCTTCAGCCGCCGCTTCGCCTGGGTCGCCGATCGCTACGGCGTGTCCTGGCAGCTCAATCTGCCCTGAGCCGGGCGCGCCCGGCCGTCCGACGCGGCCAATAGCGTGACTTGTGCACGTTTTGCGCGGCGTAATTGGAGCCCGCCAGGCGCGCGGGTAGGATGAAGCCAACGCAGGTCCGGGTTTCGTCCGCGATGGCGAAGGCGGGCGACACCGAGGTGGTCATGGTCGAACGCGAACGCCGCAACAGCGACAAGAAGCTCAATGCCGCCGAACTGCGCGCCGGGCTGACGCCGGCGCAACTGGACGCTTTGACCACGCTGGAATTCTTTCGCTGGGAGCTGCGCTTCGTGCGCCGGCCGCTGTTCCAGGACCCGATCCCGGTGGTGTTCAATCGCGACGGCAGGAAGTACGCCGTGCTCGAGCCCGACGGCAGCCTCAACGAGAATCCGGGCTTCAAGATCCGCGATTGAGGCGCTTGCCGGTGGCGGCGGCGCACTGCAAGATCGGAGCGCCGCGCATCGCGCAAGCGCGCTCGCTTCGCCGCATTGCGGCGGTACTCGTTCCCTATCCCGGATGGAGCCCCATGGACGCCGCCCAGGCCCGCGCCCTGATCGAACGCTATATCGCCGCCTACAACGCCTTCGACATCGACGGCATGCTCGCGACCCTGTCGCCGCAGGTGCGGTTCGAGAACTGGAGCGGCGGCCAGCTGACCGCTGAGGCCGACGGCATCGAAGCGTTTCGTGTCTTGGCCGAACAAGGCGCGCAGTTGTTCGCGCAGCGCGAGCAGCGCGTGCTCGGCCTGCGCCTGGACGGCGCCCGTGCCGAAGCCGACATCGGCTACCGCGGCCGCCTGGCGCTGGACCTGCCCGGCGGCCCGCCGGCCGGCACCGTGCTGGAACTGCAGGGCGCCAGCGAGTTCGGCTTCGCCGACGGCTGCATCGTCCGCATCGTCGACCGCAGCTGAGACGGGCGGGCGCGGTCCACCGCTGCAGGATGCGCAGCTTCTGCGCCGGGTTTGCATTGGCTGGATCCAGCTGTCTCGCTGCGACGAGAAGAGGCTCAAGCTCGGCCGGACGGCTTGCGGATCCTGAAAGACAGCCAGGAAACGGGCAGGCAGAGCAAAAAAGCGACGGCCAATGAGGCCGAGCTCGATATCCAGTCGCCTGTATGGTGCAGTTGGTAGTAGCACTTGCCAGTAGGCGGGCAGGGCGCAACCACATAGGCGATGTACAGGAAGAGCACGCAGATGGCGGCAGCATAGGCGCCGAGCAGCGCCAGAAGCAGGAGCAGCGCGCGTTTCAGGATTCTGGGCGGCATTGGTTCTCTGGAGCCCCGTCGGCGGGCGTGGAGGGCGGCGCTGATTGAGACCCACCGAACGCCGCGCAGAAATGGTGTACCTCGCCGCGTCTGTTCGTATAGGGCGGGTACACCGCCAGGCATTTGTTCAGAGCCGATTCCCGTTGCGATGCGGTCAAGACTTCGGGCGCTTGCTCGACCATGCTGCCCAGCAGGCCGATGTAGCTCATCGAGACGAATCCTTCGTCCCGTGTTTCGATACGATCGAGCAAGCGAGTAGCCATCGTGGGAGGCCGATCGGTCACATAGCGTTCCGGAAATCCGATGTTGGGCGGATGCGACGTGCCCATATTGCAGGCCACCAGATCCAGCAGTTCCTCATCGTCCAGTTCGCCCAACCGGGTGGCCAGTTCCTGTTCGCTCAGCTCCCAGGTATTGGGCAGCCCGTAGCAACTGGGTTCGGCCCAGCGCGGCGGAGCGCAGGCCGCCGCCAGGGCGGTCAGAAGCAGTATCGACAGGAGTCTGGACATGCGGCCCAATGTCCGGATCAAGCCGGACCGCGAAGCGGCATCGGCTGGAATGGAGGCCTGGCGTTCGAGTCCCGGGGCCGATGCGGCGCGGCAACCAAAATCACTACTTCCGCCGAGCGCTCGTACCGTCCCCAGGGCAAGACCAAGTAGCGCTTGATATGCAAGGACCCATGCAGGTTGAACGGCACCATGTAGTAAGTCTCTACCAGGAACGGGCCTACGACTGTCGCGGACACCGTGTCGCGCGTCATCGCGACGGGGTCGCCGGTCATATCCCTGCCGCGGATGCCTTTGCGTTGCAGGTCCTGAAACGTGTCGTCGGTGCAGGCGTCCAGGCTTTGCCACGCCGTGAGGTAGCCGGCGCCGAGGACGAGCAGGCAAACCGTCGCCGCGCCGAGCAGGGTTTTTTTCCAAATGGTCATCCGACCACTCCTTGGGGAGCGGCGGGGACTAAGCCGCGCCGCAAGTAAGTCGCTCGGAAGAATCGCTAGATATCATCCAATGGGAAGGTCTGCAGGCGTACATCCGACGCTTCGATCAGCCAACGCGCATCCAGGCCGGGCGCCCCGGCCCACTCGAGGTCGTAGGCGGCCGCAGGAAGATGTGGCCGGATCTGTTCCAGATACTCCTTACAACGCCTAAAAGGCAGTTCCGGATCGTTGCCGTGGTCCAGTTGCTTCGATAGTACGAACATATTCATTGCCTACATCGAGTTGCGCCGGACATTGGCCCCGGCTGGGCTCGGATTGTCATGGGGCGTCTGGCCAGGGTCGATTCGCGAAGCGTTCATCGCCGTCATTGGACGGAAAGGGGCGGTACATGCCGAACGCCATTTGAGCCAAGCGCGCGATGCGGCGTCGGCCGTGTGTCAGGCCCTGGTCGCCAGAAGCTCGCGACAGGCTTCGAGAATATCGGCAACGCAGGATCCAGCCGTGATGCCGACCTGCTCATGGCCGTACTGCTCGTGGCCGAGCAGGAGAAAGGCAGCGAGCGTCTCCGGAAATCCGAGCTTTTCGCCGATGGCGGCGATCAGGCCGCAGCCGAGGTTGGGGTCTATCGTTCCCGCCAAGATACGGCTCGCAACACGATGGGCATCCTCGATCGACTCGAAATTCTGCATGGCGCTTCCTGTGGCCGATGTTCGAACTAGGCTCGGGCCGCAAAGGGCTTCGGATTGAATGCACGGCCTGGCGGCCGCCTGGGCGGCAAGCAGTCGTGGCCGCGACTGACGATTTTGCCCGCCAGTTGATAGCACTCGAACAGCTGATGGCCGTTGCTGTGGCCGGCATGGACCAGGAAGGACGTGGCGCCGTCGCGTTGGGCTTGGTGGACCCGGCGGGGAGCGCCGGGCAGTCGGCCCAGGCGGGTCGCGGCGACCGGTCCGTCTGCGATAGGGCGGGTAATGAGGTAGATGTGGCCTTCGTTGCTCGACAGATGCGCCAGTCCGGTAAAGACGAAGACGCCTTCCGGGTTTTCGACGATGCCATGGACGTTCTCGTTCAGCACCGTCTCCAAGTCGCCGTCGGCGTCCTGGAATACGAGCTTGCCGATCCATTCCCCGGCATCGGTTCCCGAGAGGCGGCCGCCGAACGCCTCAAGCGTGTGGTCCGCGACCACGACCCGATGCGGACGTTCCGGCACGGGCGCGGATTGCTCGGCGGAGCAGCCGCTAAGAAACAGGACCGCTATCAGCGGTAACGAACGCATGGCCGGACTCCTGTCGCTGAAGTGGTGTGTCGAACGCGCCGATTCGGAACGCTCCTCGCAGGGCTACTCGTTGGGAGCGGATGCCGTAGACCTGTTCCTGCTGGCGGTCGCATACAGGCGGATGCCGATGACGATCAGCGCCTGGACCAGCAGGCCCGCCAGCCACCATTGCGGCCAGAGGAACCCTATGGCCAGCGACGCGGCGCATAGGACGGATACCAGCACTTTGGCCGTGAGACTCGCGCGGGCGGCGATCACGAACCAGCCCGTCGAAGCCAAAGCCGCCAAGGTGGCGATGAGTGCGTAAGGCATGGCAAGGCTCGGTTCGTCGAGAAGTATCGGCTGCGGCCTGGCACAGGGCAAAAGCGAATGCCGGGACGCCGTCGGATGGATGGTCAAGCGTCATCGGAGCCGCTTTGCGCAATGGCGACCCTGATGCTCTCTCGCAGATGTTGGTGATGCCAGGTGCTTGGGCCGCGCGCATGGCCGGTGATGCGAACGGCGCTATGGATCGGGTCTTCCCAGGCGACCACGACCTCCACGGAGATCTGTTCGCCAGCGAGGTCCACCGACCATTCCAGGGCCGGACCGCCTGCGAGGGCCGCCAGTTCCTGCGCCGGCAGTTGCCGGACCGCTTCCAGCTTTCCTGCGAGCATGGAGTATGCGTCTGTCGTTTGCATCTGATCGGGTAGGTATCCAGTCCCAAGGCTCAATCAAGGCGATGAAGCGACTGCTGCGCGGTCGGTCGATGCGGCAGAGCCTTCAAGGCTGGCATGCGACGGTTATCGACGCGATCTTCTCATCTCGAGCCGGTATCTGCAGCCAACAAGCCGCGTCCATGGCGTAGTACTCGTAGAAGCGTCCCGTCTCCCGGTCTGCGATGAGCGGTGGGCCATACAGGGCCCGCATCTTGTTGAAGGAATCTTCCGGACACAGACGCTTCGGAGTACACCCTCCCGAGCGTGCGGAGTGGAGCCCGGCCGCGACGCCCTCGCTGAAGGACACGCGCAGGTTTGGGTAGTCGTAGTGAAGGTCGAGATAGCCTGATTCCTCAACCTTGCGCGCAGGTTTGCCCAGACGCGCGATGACGGTGCGTGGGGTGTCTCCTATGGCGACGCCGCCGAGTGACAGCTCGCCCTCAGGGACGATCCCTTCTCCGGCAAAGGCCAGGGCAGGCAGGACCAGCAAGGCGCCGAGTGCTTTTTTCATGCCGTTGTCCCTGAGCCGACAGCGTGGTGTGCGGTACTGGCATAGACGTCTTCAGGTTGTCTCCGCCGTGGCTGACGCGCACCGCATGGCATGGCGGCCTCCTGGCTGAGGTTCGGGCCCGGCGGTCGGTCGGATGCCGGCTGTCGTCGTAGCCCGTCGGATTGGCAGCCCGGCCGTAAGCGTACGGGGTTCCCGCACGTGATCGCTACTCGCGAAATCCCGGCACGGCGAAACCGGAAGGGCCGTCCGGGCAAAAAAAAACCGACGAAGAATCGTCGGCTTTTTAGGACTTGGTGGAGCGGAGGAGGATCGAACTCCCGACCTTCGCATTGCGAACGCGACGCTCTCCCAGCTGAGCTACCGCCCCAAGTCAGGGCGAGAAGTTTAACGGGGCCGGACGCGTCGCGCTAGTCCCTGCCGCCGAGCAGGGGAGTCAGGGACGGTTCCAGGGCGGTGCGGCGCCAGCCGGACAGGGCGTCCGGCCAGACGCCGTGGTCGAGCAGGGCTTCGAGCCAGCGGCGCGAGGCGAGCACGCCGTCGGGCAGGCCGAGGGCGGCGCTGCAAGCGGCGACGGCCTCCTGCAACTGGCGCAGGCGCTGCTTGTCGCGGGTTTCGGCGACGCTGGCGTCGGGGGCCTGGTCTTCGTCGGCCAACGGTGTCGACAGTGCCTGCCAGATCGCCTCGCCGAGCTTGCGCGGCGCCTTGGGATGGGCGTCGAGCAGGCGCTGCAGGGCGTCGCGGTCGGGCGGAGCCTGTTTGGCCAGGGTCGCGGCCAGTTCGTTGTCGAGGATCCAGCTGCGCGGCTTGTCGCTGTCGCGGGCGTAGCCGTCGCGCCAGCGCAGCAGGCGCAGCAGGCGGCGCTGCGCGGCGAGGTCGAAGAACTGGGCGCTGCGCATCGACAGGTGCGGCCAGCGCTCGGGCGCGTCGTTCTCGGCGTTGACCACGGTGCGCGCGGCGTCCTCGGCCAGCCACTCGCGGCGGCCGAGCTGGCCGAGCAGGCCGTCCAGGGCGTCGTGCATGGCGAACAGGTGGCGCACGTCGTCGGCGGCGTACTCCAGCTGCGAGGGCGACAGCGGGCGGCGCAGCCAGTCCGAGCGGGTCTCGCCCTTGGCCAGGGTCACGCCGGTCAGTTGTTCGACCAGCTTCTGGTAACCCAGGCCGCCGCCGATGCCGGCCAGGGCCGCGGCCTGCTGGGTGTCGAACAGCGGCTTGGGCACCACGCCGCAGGCGCGCTTGAACGCGACCAGGTCTTCGCTGGGGCTGTGGGCGATCTTGAGGATCGCGGTGTCGGCCAGGATCGGCGCCAGCGCCTCGGTGATGCCGGGGCGCAGCGGGTCGACCAGCAGGATCAGCGGTTCGTCTTCGCCGGCGCGCTCGATCGCGATCTGCACCAGGGCCAGTTGCGGCCAATAGGTGCGCTCGCGGATGAACTCGGTGTCCAGCCCGATACGGGCGGGCTTGGGGTCGAAGTGCGCCAGCAGCGCGTCGGGCGTGGTGATCCAGTGAGGCATGAGTCGTCGTTCGGGCGCGGCGGCCGTATCGGTGCCGGGGCGGGCGACAATAGCCTACTTTCCGCGCCGGGGCGCGAAGCGCGACCGACGGCACGCTCGGCGGGGCCGGCGCGGGCGCCGCGGCGGCGGGAACGCGGCCGTGGCGGCGCGGTCGAAGCGCTATGCTGGGGCGGTCCCAGGTTGGCGAGGTCGTGGGTTTGCGCGCATTGGTGGGTTCGGGCATCGCGGTGTTGGCGCTGCTGGTCGGGTGCTCCGACCGGGACGGCAAGACGTCCGCGCCGCCGGCCGCGACCCGCGCGCCGATCATCACCGTCAGCGCCGATCAGGCGGTCTCGCCGGTGCCGGCCTGGCGCGCGCCGGCGGTCGCGGTCGATGCGGGCAATGCAGCTGCCCTGCGCAAGCGCGCCGACGCCGCGCTGGCCGCGCGCGACCTGTACGCCAGCGCCGATTCGGCGATTCCGATCTATCTGGCCCTGCGCGGCTTCGCGCCGACCGACCGAGCGGTCGCCGCCGGCCTGGACCGGGCGGTGGCGCTGTTGCTGCTGGAAGGCGAAGCCGCGCTCAAGCGCATCGACGAGGAGCCGCTGGCGCTGCGCGAGGCGCACCAGGCCGCGGCGGTGGCGCGCGCGGTCGCGCCGGAGCACCGCAAGGTCGAGGCCTATCTGGAACGGCTGGACCGCGCCGACCAGGCCCAGGAGGCCAACCGCCTCGGCGAGGAGGCGCTCAACGCCGGGCGCATCGGCGAGACCGGCCAGGGCGGCGCGCTGACCCAGTTCCGCGAGGCCCTGGAACTGCGCCCCGGCGACGTGCGTGCGGCGCAGGGCATCGCCGCGGCCGAGAGCGCGCTGATCCGGCGCGCCGAGGTCGCCGCCGATCGCGACGACTACGCGCAGGCCGAGCGTTGGCTGGCCGCGGCGGCGCAGGTCCGGCCGAAGCTGGACACCGCGGCCGACGCCCAGGGCCGGATCGCCGCGCAGCGCCTGGCCCGCATCGGCCACCTGCGCGACGCCGGCGTCGCCGCGCTGCCGCGTCCGGGCGGCATCGACGAGGCGCGCGGCCTGCTCGCGACCCTGTTGCGCATCGCCCCGGCCGGCGACCCGGCGGCGATCGAGCTGCGCGAGCGGATCGAGCTGGCGACCCATTACGGCCTGTTCCGCCCCGGCCAGGTGTTCACCGATGCGATGAACTTCGGCGGCCGCGGCCCGGCGATGGTGGTGATCCCGCACGGCGCGTTCCGGATGGGCGCCGACGCGGTCGAGTCCGGTTCCAGCGATGCCGAGCGGCCGCTGCGCACGATCCGTTTCGACCGCGGCCTGGCGATGTCGCGCTACGAGATCACCGTCGGCGAGTTTCGTCGCTTCATGAATTCCACCAAGCACCGCGCCCGCGCCACCCGCCGCGGCTATTCCACCGCCTACGACGAGCGCAGCGGCAACCTGGTCCGGCGCGGCGGGGTCGACTGGCGTTCGGACTACGCCGGCCGGCCGGCAGCCGACAACATGCCGGTGGTGCACGTCAGCGCCAAGGACGCGGTGGCCTACACCGAGTGGCTGTCGGCGATCACCGGTCAGCGTTACCGGCTGCCGAGCGAGGCCGAGTTCGAATACGCCTTGCGCGCCGGCACCCAGGGCCGCTTTCCATGGGGCGACGGCTCGCCGCCGGCGCGCGCCGGCAACCTGACCGGTAGCCTCGACGCCTCGCCCAGCGGCCGCCATTGGCGCAACGCTTTCGACCGCTACAGCGACGGCGCCTGGGGGCCGACCCCGGTCGGCCGCTACGCGCCGAATGCATTCGGCCTTCACGACATGGCCGGCAATGTCAGCGAGTGGGTAGCCGACTGCTGGCACGACAATTACCGGCGCGCGCCCCGCGACGGCGCGGCCTGGTTCAATCCGGGCTGCCGCACGCGGGTGTTGCGCGGGCCGTCGTGGTCGAGCTCGCCGGCGCAGTCGCGCGCGGCCTGGCGCCAGGGCACCAGCGCCGACACCACCAACGGCCGCCTAGGGTTCCGGGTGGTGCGGGAGATTTGACCGGAGCGGGCCGCGCGGCATGATGGCGCGGCCAGCGTCGGCGATGGGGGCGGGCGGCGCGCGAGCGCGGCCCGGCCGGTCAGCAACGAAGCGGGCGAGGGCCCGCGCGCAGTTTCGGGAGTAGGCAGATGCGGATCGATCCTATGGGCGGCGCGAGCCGCGGGCAGCGGCGCGGTTTCGGCGGGTTCCGCTGGTGGATCCTGGTCCTGTTCGCGATCTACGCGGCCTGGCAGTGGTTCGGCAGCGCCAAGACCGACCCCTATACCGGCGAGACCGCGCATTACGGCACCACCGCCGACGAGGAGGTCCAGCTCGGCGCGCAGGCGTTCCAGCAGGTGCTCGGCGACGCCAACGCGCAGCGCGCGCTGCTGCCGGCCAACGCGCAGCAGAGCCAGGCGGTGCGCGAGATCGCCCAGCGCCTGATCGGCAAGGTGCCGCAGGTCGCCGAATCGCTGGCGAAGGCGAACCAGCAGCAGGCGCCGACCGATTACCGCAGCTTCCAGTGGGACGTGGCGGTGATCGATTCGCAGGAGGCCAACGCCTTCTGCCTGCCCGGCGGCAAGATGGCGGTCTACACCGGGCTGTTTCCGGTCACCCAGAACACCGACGCCTTGGCGGTGGTGATGGGTCACGAGATCGCCCACGCCCTGCTGCGCCACGGTTCGCAGCGCATGGCCCAGCAGAAGCTGGTGCAGATGGGCCAGGTCGCCGCGGGCATGGCGGTGGGCGGGATGGACCCGCAACAGCAGCAGATGGTGATGGCCGCGCTCGGCGCCGGCGCGCAGTACGGGCTGATCCTGCCGTACGGGCGCAACCACGAGACCCAGGCCGACCAGGTCGGGCTGATGCTGGCCGCGGCGGCCTGCTACGACCCGCGCCAGGCGGTGCCGTTGTGGGAGCGCATGTCCCAGCTCGGCGGCGGCCAGCGCCCACCGGAGTTCGCCTCGACCCACCCGGACCCGGCCAACCGGATCCAGACCCTGCAGTCGCTGATGCCGCGTGCGCTGCAGTTCTATCAGGCCAACTGCGCCAGCCGGCCGTTGCGGTGAGGCGGGGCTAGGGCAACAGCAACAGCAACAGCAACAGCAACAGCAACAGCAAATCCCCCCTGGCCCCCTTTTTTCAAAGGGGGGAACAGCAAGGGCCGTTGCTGGAACGAAAAAGCCCGCCGGTTGGCGGGCTTTTTTCATTGAGGATCGGTGCCGGCGTCCTTGGAGTCGAGACGACATCGCAATAGATGGGGGTCCTGGCCCCGGCTTTTACGATTCCCCATTCCCGATTCCCGATTCCCGACCCCCGGCCCCTCAGAAACTCATAAACAACCCGCCATTGACCGGAATATTGGCGCCGGTGATGAAGCCTGCGTCGTCGGCGGTTAGGAACTCGACGGTGCGGGCGATCTCGCTGGGCTGGCCGAGGCGGCCGACCGGGACGCTGTCGAGGATCCGGCTGCGGATGTCCTCGGGCACCGCCATCACCATCGCGGTTTCGCAGTAGCCCGGCGAGACCGAGTTGACGGTGACGCCCTTGCGCGCGACCTCGCGCGCCAGGGCCATGGTGAAGCCGTGCATGCCGGCCTTGGCCGCGGAGTAGTTGGTCTGGCCGAACTGGCCGGTCTGGCCGTTGACCGAGCTGATGTTGACGACGCGGCCGAAGCCGCGCTCGGCCATGCCGTCGACCGCGTGCCGGCACAGGTTGAACACGCCGTCGAGGTTGACGTCCATGACCTCGTCCCAGGCGCGCTTGTCCATCTTGCGCAGGCTGCCGTCGCGGGTGATGCCGGCGGCGTTGACCAGGATGTCGACCGTGCCTTCGCGTTCGAGAATGCGGCCGATCGCCGCGCCGCAGTCGTCGTAGTCGGCGACGTTGGCGGCCTCGAAGCGCACGTCCAGGCCCTCGGTCAGGCGTCCGAACTCGGCGATGCGCTCTGCGCGCGTGCCCAGGTCGAGCGCGATCACGCGCCGGCCGGCGCGGGCCAGGGACTTGCAGATCTCGCTGCCGAGACCGCCGATGCCGCCGCTGACGACGGCGATGCGCTTGTGCATGGATTACCCCAACTGGAAAGCCGGACGCGGCGGCGACACGCGCTCGGCAGCCGTCCGCGGACGGCTTCGGTCAACGACGGGGCGCGCCGGCGGCGCGCAAGAAAAAAGCGCGGCTCAACGCTCGCGCTTGTCGGTCTTGTTCCGCGGCGTGGTCGGTTGGCCTACGCTGCCGGAAAGGTTCTGCTGGAACTCTTTCCACATGGTGAGGTTGCGCTCGGTGAGCTGGTTCATCATCGCCCAGGGGGTCTGGCCGAGCATGCCGCCCATCTGGTTGCGGAACTGCTGCTGCTGGTCCAGGAACAGCTGCATCGAGCGTTCCAGGTAGCTGCCCATGAAGCCCTGCAGCGAGTCGCCGTAGAAACGGATGATCTGGCTGAGCAACTGGGTCGACAACACCGGTTCGCCGTCCTGCTCGTGCTCGGCGATGATCTGCAGCAGCACCTGGCGGGTCAGGTCCTCGCCAGAGCGCGCATCGCGCACCTCGAACTCCTCGCCGTCGACGATGAGCTGGCGCACGTCCTCGATGGTGATGTAGCTGGAGATCTCGGTGTCGTAGAGACGACGGTTGGGGTACTTCTTGATGACGCGGGTCGAGGCCATGGAGCTTTGGCTCTAAAACGTGGTGCCTTGCAGCATGGCGCAGGCCGCGAGGGCTTGCAACAGGGTCGGCACAATGGCCGCGACGGGCGGTCGCCGCGGCCGCCGGTCGCGGCGCCGTCCGGCTGCGCGCCGGAGACCCTGAACAGGTCTCCGGCGTCGGACCGGTTCACCAGCCCATGTACTGGCCGCCGTTGGCGGACAGGTTGGCGCCGGTGATCCAGCCGGCTTCGTCGGGGATGAAGAAACCGACCGCGTAGGCGATCTCCTCCGGCGTGCCCAGGCGCCCGGTCGGGATCTGGGCGATGATCTTGTTGCGCACGTCCTCGGGTACGGCCATCACCATGTCGGTGCCGATATAGCCGGGCGAGACGGTGTTGACGGTGATCCCGAACTTGGCGTTTTCCTGCGCCAGCGAGATGGTGAAGCCGTGCATGCCGGCCTTGGCCGCGGCGTAGTTGGCCTGGCCGTACTGGCCCTTCTGGCCGTTGATCGAGCTGATCTGGACGATCCGGCCCCACTTGCGTTCGCGCATGCCCTCGATCACCGGGCGGGTGACGTTGAAGCAGGAATTGAGGTTGGTGCCGATCACGTCGGTCCACTGCTGCGCAGTCATGCGGTGGAAGGTGGCGTCGCGGGTGATGCCGGCGTTGTTGACCAGGATGTCGACCGGGCCGAGCTGGCGCTCGACCTCGCGCACCAGCGCCTCGGCCTGCTCGGGCGAGGACACGTCGCCCTGGGCGATGGCCACGTCGAAACCCTGTTCCTTCAGCTGCGCCTGCCAGGCGCGGCCCTTGGCTTCGTCTCGATAGTTGGTCGCGACCTTGTGCCCCAGTTTGGCGAGGCGTTGGACGATCGAGGTGCCGATGCCACCGGTGCCGCCGGTGACCAGTGCAACGCGTGACTGCATGCTGTGCTCTCCATGACCGCGCAGCGCGGTATCGGCCCGATTCTAGACAGCATTCGGGGCCGGCGTGTTGTGCACAGCAGCGAGGGTCTTAGCACATTTTGGAATCTGTGCCGGACTGAACGAAACCCGGGCCTGGTCGAGCAATTCGGTGACAGTCGCTACCTCGGCCAGCGGCGCGGGATCCTGGCCGAGCGTGTGCCAGGCGGCACGCAGCGCCGGCAGCGGGTCGGCCGGGTCGAGCGGGCGCGCGGCGTCGGACTTGGACAGCTTGCGCCCCTGCGCGTCGAGCAGCAGCGGCAGGTGCGCGTAAGCCGGGGTCGGCAGGCGCAGCGCGCGTTGCAGCAGGATCTGGCGCGCGGTCGAGTCGAGCAGGTCGGCGCCGCGGACCACGTCGGTGATGCCCTGTTCGGCGTCGTCGACCACCACCGCCAGTTGGTAGGCCCAGTAGCCGTCGGCGCGGCGCAGGACGAAGTCGCCGACCTCGGCGGCCACGTCCTGGCGTTGCGGGCCGAGCACGGCATCGTCGAACTCGACCGTCGCGTCGTCGGCCACGCGCAGGCGCACCGCCGGCTGCGGCGCGGCCTGCTCGGCGGCGCGCGCGGCGCCGACGCAGCGGCGGTGGATGCCGCCGGCGGCGGCCAGCTCGCTGCGGCTGCAGCGGCATTCGAAGGCCAGGCCGCGCTCGAGCAGCTCGGCCAGGGCGGCGCGGTAGAGCGCGCCGCGCTCGCTCTGGCGCCGCACCGGCTCGTCGCTTTCCAGGCCGAACGCGGCCAGGGTGCGCAACTGGCGGTCGGCGGCGCCGGGAACTTCGCGCGGCGGATCGAGGTCTTCGATACGCACCAGCCAGGCGCCGCGGCGGTGGCGCGCCAGCAGCCAGCTGCCGAACGCCGCCAGCAGCGAGCCCGGATGCAGCTCGCCGGTGGGCGAGGGCGCGAAGCGCCCGCGGTACGGCGCCGGCCGGCCCGGTTCGGGCGCGGCCGCAGCCGGGACGCCGGGGTGTTCGGGCGGGGACGAAGGATGTCCGGACAATGAACGAGGCCCTTGGCGACGACGGGTGGCAGACGGATTCTCGTTGAATTAACGGCGGTTTCGCCACATTTGAGGACGAGCGGCGACGTCGCCGCATCGACAGGGAGGTCGCACGAAGCCGCGCATGGTGCGCGGCAACCCAAGCAAGTTACGACCATGTTCAAACGCATAGCGCTGTTCCTCGCCACCAACCTGGCCGTGCTGGTCCTGCTCGGCATCGTCATGTCGGTGTTGCAGAACGTATTCGGCATCCGCCTGGGCAATCAGGGCGCGATCCTGGTGATGGCCGCGGTGTTCGGTTTCGGCGGTTCGCTGATCTCGCTGCTGATGTCGAAGTGGATCGCCAAGCGGACCACCGGCGCCTACGTGATCGAGCAGCCGCGCAACGCCGACGAGCGCTGGCTGGTCGAGACCGTGCGCCGCCAGGCCGAGGCGGCCGGCATCGGCATGCCCGAGGTCGCCATCTACGAGGCGCCGGAAATCAACGCCTTCGCCACCGGCGCCAACCGCAACGACGCCTTGGTCGCGGTCTCCACCGGCTTGCTGCGGGCGATGACCCCGGACGAGGCCGAGGCGGTGCTCGCGCACGAGGTCAGCCACGTCGCCAATGGCGACATGGTGACGATGGCCCTGGTCCAGGGCGTGCTCAACACCTTCGTGCTGTTCGCCGCGCGCATCGTCGGCGGCTGGATCGACGCGATGCTCAACGGCGAGCGCGAGTCGCGCGGCCCGGGCGTGTTCTATTTCGTCGTGGTGATGGTGCTGGACGTGGTGTTCGGCATCCTGGCCAGCATGATCGCGATGGCGTTCTCGCGTTACCGCGAGTTCCGCGCCGACGCCGGCGGCGCCCGCCTGGCCGGGCGCGAGAAGATGATCGCCGCGCTCAAGCGGCTGTCGCTGACCTACGGCGAGAGCACGCTGCCGAACCAGGTCCAGGCCTTCGGCATCAGCGGCGCGGTCGGCCACGGCCTGTCCAAGCTGCTGCGCAGCCATCCGCCGCTGGAGGAGCGCATCCAGGCGCTGATCGACGCGCCGCAGGAGCGCTCCAGCGGGCGTGCGGTGGTGCGGTAAGCGACAGCAACAGCAACAGCAACAGCAACAGCAAATCCCCCCTGGCCCCCCTTTTTCAAAGGGGGGAACGGCAAGGGCGGTTCGCCAGCGATGAGGCAACAAAAAACCCGCCGGATGGCGGGTTTTTTGTTGACGGGAGGAACCCCGGTCTTAGCCTTTTCCCGAGTCCCGAGTCCCGAGTCCCGAGTCCCGAGTCCCGATTCCCGGCCTTACTGGAAGTCGTAATCCATCTCCGGGCCGGCCGCGGCCAGGAAGTGGCCCTGGGCGTAGTCGATGCCGGCGCCGAACAGCAGGCTCATGCTGGAGGCGTCCTGGACGAACTCGGCGATGGTCTGCTTGCCCAGCTCGCGCGCCTTGTCGGCGATCTCGCGCACGCGCAACTGGTGGTCGGGGTTGCCGGTCAGGTCCTCGATGTAGCCGCGGTCGATCTTGAGGAACGCGGCGTCGAAGTGGTTGAGCAACTGGAACGAGTTGAGGCCGGCGCCGAACTGCTCCAGGCCGATGCGCACGCCGTAGGGGGCGATGCGCGCCTGCAGCTCCTGCGCCGCGCGCAGGTTGGTGAAGACCTTGGACTCGGGCAGCTGCAGCACCAGCAGCTTGCCGTCGGCGCCGTACTTGGCCAGTTGTTCGACGATGTGCTGCTGCAGGCTTTCGTCCTGCAGCGAGGCCTGGGTGATCTTGACCAGCAAGGTGGTGCGGCGGCCCTGGCGCATGCGCTCGCCGATGATCTGGATCGCCTTGCCGACCACCCAGCGGTCGATCTCCCACAGCAGGCCGTGTTCCTCGGCGATCTGCAGGAACGACAGCGGCTGCACCAGTTCGCCGCCGACCTCGCCCGGGGCCGCGCTCTGCATGCGCAGGTAGGCCTCGTACATCTCGATCGGCTCGCCGTGCAGGTTGATCAGCGGCTGGTAGTTCATCACGAAGCGATCGGCGTCGAGCGCGTCGCGGATGCGCGCGACCCAGGCGGCGATGCGTTCTTCCTCGGCGCGGTCGACCGCACCCGGATCGAACAGCTCGCTGCGGTTGCCGCCGACGTCGCTGGCCGACTGCAGGCACTGGCTGGCCTTGCCGAGCACGGCAGTGATGCTGGCGATCTTCTCGCCGATCTGCACGCCGCCGAGGCTGGCGGTGGCGCTCAGCGCCAGCGGACCGGCCTCGAGCACCTGGTCGGCGAAGGTGGCGCGGATGCGTTCGGCCAGCTCCGCGGTATGGCTGTGGTCGCTGTGCCGGGTCAGCACCGCGAACTGGTGCTCGGCGAAGCGCGCGACCACGTCGTCGGGGCCGACCGCGGCACGCAGGCGCTCGCCGCAGGCGGCGATCAGCTGGTCGGCCTGGTCCAGGCCGATTTCCTGCAGCAACTGGTTGTAATGGTCGGGCTCGACCAGCAGCAGGCCGTGGTGGGCCGAGTTCTGCGCCGCGTCCGAGACCGCGTCTTCCAGCGCGCGCAGGAAGGTGGCGCGGTTGAACAGGCCGGTGACCTGGTCGCGCTGGCGCAGCGCTTCGACTTCGCGCGCCAGTTCCGGGTCGACTTCCTGCCGGCGCAGCACCACCTGCAGGCAGTGCTCGCCTTCGTAGGTGGCCGGGGTGAATTCCATCACCGCCGGGAAGGCGTTGCCGTCCAGGGTGCGGGCCTGGGTCTCGTAGCTCGGCGGCGGCGGTTCGCCCTTGCTGAGCTGCTTGAGCAATTGCTTGAAGCCGTCGACCTGGCCGGGCGCGACCATGTCCAGCAGCGACATGCCTTCGATTTCCTCGAAGGACTCGAAGCCGAACATGTCCAGATACGCCGCATTGGCGCGGATATGCATGCCTTCGTGGATGTAGGCGATCGGATCGCGCGAGGAGTCGATCAGCGCGTCGCAGCGGCGTTCGGTCTCGCGCACCTGGGCCTCGAGCCGGCGCAGCGAACGGCGCGCTTCCAGGTCGGCCCATTCGGCGCGCACCGCGTTCTGCAGGTGGGCCAGGTTGGAGCGCAGCACCACGCCGCGCGCGCCGATCTCCAGCGCGCCGATCAGGATCGAATCGTCGACGGTCTCGGTCAGCACCAGCACCGGCAGGTCCTTGCCGCTGGCGTCGACGCTCTGCATCAGCTTGGACAGGGCGACGTTGCGCGAGTCGCGCGCCGCCAGGACCAGGTCCGGCGGGTGCTGCAGGATCAGCGCGGCTACTTCCTGCTCGTTTTCCGGCCGGGTCGGCCGCACCGCGATGCCGCTGTTGCGCAGGCCGCTGACGATGGCCTCGGCCGCCTCGACGCTGTCGTCGACGATCAACAGGCGCAATACCATGTCTTTGCCGAATTGCATTGACCACCTCCGTGGGCCGGGTTTATGACATGAAGGGCCGGCCTCGTCCATGCAAGGTCGAAAATCTGTGACCCGTTGTTGGGTTCGATCCGCCGCAGCCTCGCGCGGCCGGCGCATGGCGGCGCCGGTCGGCGGTTTCGCGTCGTTCCCCGATCAAACCCCGATCAGATTACAAGCTTACAACGGTCGCTTGCCGGGATCGCCTGCCACTTCTCGCACCAGCTTGGGCACCAGGTAGCCGGAAATGCGCGCCGCCAGGGCGCGGTGCAGGGCCAGGGCGCGCTCGTCGGAGACCTCGAAATGGGCCGATCCCTGGACCCGGTCGAGCTGGTGCAGGTAGTAGGGCAGCACGCCGGCGGCGTAGCTGCGCTCGCTCAGCGCGGCCAGGGCGTCGACGTCGTCGTTGACCCCGCGCAGCAGGACCGCCTGATTGAGCAAAGTGGCGCCGGCGGCGCGCAAGCGGGCCATCGCCGCGTCGACCGAGGCGTCGAATTCGGCGGCGTGGTTGGCGTGCAGGACCACCGCGACCGGCCAGGGCAGGCCGCGCAGCCAGGCGCTCAGCTCGGCGTCGACGCGCTCGGGCAGGACCACCGGCAGGCGGGTGTGCACGCGCAGGCGGCGGATGTGCGGCACCGCGGCCAGGGCCTGGGTCAGCTCGGCCAGCTTGGGCGTGGCCAGCGACCAGGGGTCGCCGCCGGACAGGATCACTTCGTCGATGCCGGGGTCGGCGGCGATCGCCGCGACCGCCTCGCGCCAGCCGGCCGCGGCCGCGGTTTCCTCGGCATAGGGGAAATGGCGGCGGAAGCAGTAGCGGCAGTGGATCGCGCAACTGCCGGTGGCGATCAGCAGGGCGCGGCCGCGGTATTTGCGGATCACCCCGTGGCCGGCCTTGGCCGCGCCGTCGCCGACCGCGTCCAGGCTGAAACCGGGCATCGGCCGCAGTTCCTCGTCCAGCGGCAGGACCTGGCGCAGCAGCGGGTCGGCCGGATCGCCGTGGCGCATGCGGGCGACGAAGCCGCGCGGCACCCGCAGCGGGAACTGGGCCGCGGCCTGGTCGGATAGTCCCAGCGCGGCCTGCTCCAGGCCGAGCAGGGACAGCAGCTCGCGCGGGTCGCGCAGGGCCTCGCGCCAGGCCGCCTGCCAGCGTGCGCCGGGGCGGTCGGGGGCGGGCGGCTGCATCGGGGCCGGGGCTGCGGTTATCATGTCGGGCTGATTAGGGTGGCCGGATCTGCCGGCGCCGGCCCGGGCCGTAGGCCGGGGCGGCGCGCAGCCCGACATTCTAGCCTTACCCGTCCGATCGCGGTTTCTAGCGACGGATCCCAGCGGCGGATCCAAGCGGCAGCGGGCCCAGCGGCGGACCCGGGCGATGCGCCCGGGCGCCGGCCGCGGGCGCGGGGCGCCGCCTCATTACTTTCCAAATTCGCAGGAGCTTCAAGCATGGCCAGCTTAGGCATGAACGACGTCAAGACCGGACAGAAGATCCTGGTCAACAACGACCCGTGCATCATCACCGAGACCGAGTACGTCAAGCCGGGCAAGGGCCAGGCCTTCACCCGCGTCAAGTACCGCAGCATCAAGTCGGGCCGGGTGGTCGAAATGACCATGAAGGCCACCGACAACGTCGAGCAGGCGGACGTGGTCGATACCGACATGCAGTACCTGTACTCGGACGGCGAGTACTGGCACTTCATGAACCAGGAGTCCTTCGAGCAGGTCCAGGCCGACAAGGCCGGCATGGGCGGCGCCGAGAAGTGGCTCAAGGGCGAGGAAGAGTGCGTGGTGACGCTGTGGAACGGCGTGCCGATCGCGGTCCAGCCGCCGAACTTCGTCGAGCTGAAGATCACCGAAACCGATCCGGGCGTGCGCGGCGACACCTCGGGCGGCGGCGGCAAGCCGGCGACCCTGGAAACCGGCGCGGTGGTGCGCGTGCCGCTGTTCGTCGGCCAGGAAGAAATGATCAAGGTCGACACCCGCTCGGGCGAGTACGTCAGCCGAGTGAAGTGATCGAGTGAAGTGATACGGTCCGGTCCGCGACCGCCGCCGGCGGTCGCGGGCGGCCGCGATCGCGCCGCGGCGTACGCTCGCGGCGCGGTTTGCCGGCATTGCCGCTTTCGCCGCCGCCCGCGCGGCGCGGGCGAGGGCGGCGCACAATGCGTTGCGGCGCCGGTCGCCGTTTTGCGGCGCTCGCGGGCGCCGCGCAGCAGTCAGCACGACCCGTACGCGGACGGCGACCCCGGCCGCGTTTTCGCAACACCCGGCCGACCCGGCCTCGGGCGGTCCGGCCATCCGAGCGAGCGCAGATGACCAGCGAACCCCAAGCCATTGCCTGCGACCTGTTGATCGAAGCGGGCTGGGTGGTGCCGGTCGAGCCGCATGCGGTGGTGCTGGAAGCCCACGCCGTCGCGGTGCGCGGCAGCCAGATCCTCGACGTGCTGCCGATCGCCCAGGCGCGGGCGCGCTACGCGCCGGCCGAGACGGTCTCGCGCCCGGACGCGGCGCTGATCCCGGGCCTGGTCAACGCCCACACCCACAACCCGATGACCCTGCTGCGCGGCATCGCCGACGACCTGCCGCTGATGGAATGGCTGCAAGGCCATATCTGGCCGGTCGAGGCGGCGGTGATCGGGCCGCAGTTCGTCGAGGACGGCATCGCCCTGGCGATCGCCGAGATGCTGCGCGGCGGCACCACCTGCGCCAACGAGAACTATTTCTTCCCCGACGTGCAGGCCGCGGTGTACAAGCGCCACGGCTTCCGCGCCCGGGTCGGCCTGCCGGTGATCGATTTCCCGACCGCCTGGGCCAAGAGCTCGGACGAGTATTTCGATCGCGCCGGCGAAGTGCACGACCTGTGGCGCGACGATCCGCTGGTCGCGACCGCGTTCGCGCCGCATGCGCCGTACACGGTCAGCGATGCGAACTTCGAGCGCATCCGCATGCTCGCCGACCAGCTCGACCTGCCGGTCCACCTGCACACCCACGAGACCGCGCAGGAAGTCGCCGACTCGATCAAGCTGCACGGCCAGCGTCCGCTGGCGCGGCTGGACCGGCTCGGCCTGGTCAGCGACCGCCTGATCGCGGTGCACATGACCCAGCTCACCGACGCCGAGATCGAGCTGTGCGCGCAGCGCGGAGTCAGCGTGGTGCACTGCCCGGAATCCAACCTCAAGCTGGCCTCGGGCTTCTGCCCGGCCTGCAAGCTTGAGCGCGCCGGGGTCAACCTGGCGATCGGCACCGACGGCTGCGCCAGCAACAACGACCTGGACATGTTCGGCGAGACCCGCACCGCGGCGCTGCTGGCCAAGGCCGTGGCCGACGACGCCAAGGCGCTGGATGCGTTCCGCGCGCTGCGCGCGGCGACCCTCGGCGGCGCGCGCGCGCTCGGCTACGAAACCCGGATCGGTTCGATCGAGGCCGGCAAGCAGGCCGACCTGGTCTGCGTCGATCTGTCGCAGTTGGAGACCCAGCCGCTGCACCACGTGGTTTCGCAGCTGATCTACGCCACCGGCCGGCACCAGGTCAGCGACGTCTGGATCGCCGGCCGCGCCAAGCTGCGCGAGCGCGTGCTGGTCGACATCGACGTCGCCGGCCTGCTCGCCAACGCGCGCCAGTGGCGCGAGCGCATCGCCGCGATTTGAGCGGACGGGCGCTCGCGCGGCGTTAACACCGCGGCCCGGGCGCTTGGCCACACTAAGGCGGCGGCGGACCCGGTCCGGCGCCCGACAGGCGAGGGGCCGATCGCGCGCCCGCGCCGCCACCGACCGGCAACGGTCCGAACGGTAACGAACATGAGCGCTCACAGCACCTCCCCCCATTCCGGCGACACGCACGACACCGGTGACACCGGGTCCGCGAGCGGCCGCGACAATTTCAGCCAGGCCGAACTGGACAAATTCGGCGCCCTCGCCAATCGCTGGTGGGACCCGCAAGGCCCGCAGAAGCCGTTGCATGCGATGAACCCGGCGCGGTTGGGCTATGTCGCCCAGCGCGTGCCATTGCGCGAGGCGCAGGTGCTCGACGTCGGCTGCGGCGGCGGCCTGCTCAGCGAGGCGCTGGCCGCCTCCGGCGCGCAGGTGATCGCGATCGACCTGGCGCCGGAACTGATCAAGGTCGCCAAGCTGCACCGGCTGGAAACCGGGGTCGCGGTCGATTACCGGCTGCAGTCGGTGGAAACCCTGGCCGAGGAAATGCCGGGCCGCTTCGATGCGGTCACCTGCATGGAAATGCTCGAGCACGTGCCCGACCCGGCGGCGATCGTGCGCGCCTGCGCCAGGCTGCTCAAGCCCGGCGGGCGGCTGTTCCTGTCCACCCTCAACCGCACCCCGGCGGCGTTCGCGCTGGCCATCGTCGGCGCCGAATACGTCGCCCGCGTGCTGCCCAAGGGCACCCACCAGTACCGCGATTTCATCAAGCCGTCCGAACTGGCGGCGTGGCTGCGCGAAGCCGAACTGCAGCTGGAAGACGTCAGCGGCCTGATGTACGAGCCCTGGCGCAACGCGGCGCGGGTGATCTCGCGCACCGACATCAACTACCTGGCCTGCGCGCGCAAGCCCGGGGACGCGGCATGAGCGCGGCCGCGCAGTCCGCCGCGACCGCCTTCCCGAAGGCGGCGCTGTTCGATCTCGACGGCACCCTGCTCGACAGCGCGCCGGACATGCTTGCGGTCGCCAACCGCATGCGCGCGGCGCGCGGGGTCGGCCCGATGCCGCTCGACGCGCTGCGCCCGCACGTGTCCAAGGGCGCGCGGGCGATGCTCGGCGCGGCGTTCCCGGAGCTGGACGCCGCAGGGCGCGACGGCCTGGTGGGCGAATTCCTGGATCTGTACGAGGCCGAACTCGGCCTGCACGGCGCGCCGTTCGCCGGAGTCGAGGCGATGCTGGCCAAGCTCGAGGCCGCCGGCTGCGCCTGGGGCATCGTCACCAACAAGCCCGAATACCTGGCGCGCAAGCTGATGCCGCTGCTGGGCTGGGAAACCCGTTGCGCGGTGCTGATCGGCGGCGACACCCTGGCCGCGCGCAAGCCCGATCCGCTGCCGTTGACCGTGGCGGCCGAGCGCATCGGCCTGGCCGCGGCGGACTGCGTCTACGTCGGCGACGACGAGCGCGACATCCTCGCCGCGCGCGCCGCCGGCATGGCCTCGGTGGCCGCGCTGTGGGGCTACCGCCTCGACCACGACGATCCGCTGTCCTGGCGGGCCGACGTCATGCTCGAGACGCCGACGCAATTGCTCGAGCCTGGCGCATGGCCGGCGACGCGATGAACCTCGCCGCCGGCGAGGCCGACGAGCAGGCGCTGCACGAATTCGCCGGCAAGTGGCGCGCGCGCTGGCCGGAGTGGGCGGTGGCCGAAGTGTTCGTGCCGCGCGCCGAGCGCGCCACCGCGCTGGCCTGGGCGGCGCTGCAGCAGGAATTGACCGACGCCGCCTGGGGCGGCAGCGACGCCGCGCCGGGCGAGGCCAAGCTCGGCTGGTGGATGGAGGAGCTGCAGGGTTGGACCCAGGGGCGGCGCCGCCACCCGCTCGGCCTGGCCCTGCAACGCCGGCCGGCGCCCTGGGCGGCGCTGGCGGCGGCCCTGCCGGGGCTGCGCGACAGCCGCGAGCGCCCCGGCGACCGCAACGAGGCCTACGACGGCCTGCGCCCGCTGGCCGAGGCGGTCGCCGCGGTCGATGCGGCCCTGTTCGAACTGGTGCCCGGTCAGTTGCCGGTCGCTGCGGTGCCGGCGATCCAGGCCGCGCTGCTGGAAGCGCGGCTGCTGCTGCAGGGCGACGCGGCCGTGCCGTTGAGCCTGGTCGCACGGACCCTGGCCCGCCCGGGCGAGGGCGCGGCGGCCGAATGGGGCCGGGAACTGCTGGCCCAATGGCCGCACGGCGGCGGCGCGACCGTGCCGCGGCGGCTGTGGACGGCCCTGGCCCGGACCCGCCTGCAGCGCGGCGATGCGGCCCGGCCGTTGTCGCCGTGGGCGGCCTTGCTGGCGGCCTGGCGCGGGGCCCGCAACTGAGCGTTGCAGGGCCGGGGCCGGGCCGGCGGCCCCCCAGCCGCTAGAATGGCGGCGTTGCGTTCCCCCCACGCGCCCCCATCTCAGCCGTCGTGAATCCTCCCAACGCTCCTGCGCTCAAGCCCGTCCTGCCCGATGTCGCCTTCGATGCCGCCGCCGCGGCGCGGCCGCTCGACTGGGTGGGCATGTCCAACATCGCCCTGCCGCTGCGCGTCGCCGCCGGCGACGGCAGCGTCATCCAGGTGCCGGCCTCGGTCGACGTCGCGGTCGACCTGCGCAATGCCGACGCGCGCGGCATCCACATGTCGCGCATGTACCTGCACCTGCAGCACGCGTTCGCCAGTGAGACGGTGACCCCGGCCGGCCTGCGCCGCGCCCTGCAGAGCCTGATCGACGGCCAGGGCGGCCTGTCCGGCGCCGCGCGCCTGAGCCTGCGCTACGAACAACTGCTGCTGCGTCCGGCGCTGGCCAGCCACAACGCCGGCTGGAAGCGCTATCCGGTCGAGATCGATGCGCGCCTGATCGACGGTCACCTGCACCTGGGCCTGCGCTTCGCGGTCGAGTACTCCAGCACCTGTCCGGCGTCGGCGGCGCTGTCGCGCCAGCTCAACGCGGCGCGTTTCGCCGCCGATTTCGCCGCCGCGCATCCGCTGTCGACCGCGGTGGTCGGCGACTGGCTGGCCTCCGAGCGCGGCCTGGCGGCGACGCCGCACGCGCAGCGCAGCCGCGCCGACGTGCGGGTCGAACTGCGTCCGGCGTTCGACGAACTGCCGCTGGTGGCGTTGATCGACGCGATCGAGCAGGCGCTGGGCACGCCGGTGCAGACCGCGGTCAAGCGCGAAGACGAGCAGGCTTTCGCCAAGCTCAACGCCGAGAACCTGATGTTCTGCGAAGACGCCGCGCGCCGGGTCGCCGCGGCGCTGTCGCGCGACGCGCGGATCGAGCGCTTCGACGCCGAGGTCGCGCATTTCGAAAGCCTGCACGCGCACGATGCGGTGGCGCGGGTGACCGGGCAGGGCGCGCGCGACTGAACCCGCGCGTCGCCGCCGGCGCGCGTCGCCGGTAACGATCTGCATAATTGCGGCGGGCGCCGCGCTTCCTCGCTCGGCAATGTGTCGAGGCGTGTGCCAGCGCACAGATTGGTGCGCCAAATCGTGACGCTACCCACCCCCGGCCGGCGCACCGCATCGGCTATGCTCGGATCATTGGATCAGTGACCGGATGGGGCATGGGGAAACCCTGGCGTCGGAGCTGGCAGACCCTGTTGGCTCTGCTGGCCATGTGGGTGGCGGCGATCGCGTCGGCGCAATCCCCGGGGCTGTCCTCGTCCGACCCTCCGGCCTTTCGCGCGCCCGCTTTCGGCCTGGCCCGGCTCGGCCAGGACCCGGTGCCGGCGCGCGTGCTCGCCGGCGAATTCGACCATGCCTTCGAAGCCGTGTCCGGCAACGAGATCGCCGCGCCGCCGCGGCAGCCGACCTGGTGGCGGCTCAGCCTGCTCGGCGAGCTCAGCGCCGCGGCCGCGCCGCAACTGGTGGTCGGCCAGCCGAACCGGCGCGTGATCGAGCTATGGCGCCCCGGCGACGCGGTGCCGCTGCGCCGTTCGATCTACGGCCCCGACACCGACTTCGACCATTCGACCCGGTTCGTGGTGTTTCCCTTGCACGAAATGCGCCGGGGCGAGGTCTTGTACCTGCGCCTGCAGACCGTCGATTCGACCAAGTCCAAGCTGGCGTTCGCGCCGCTGGCCCAGGTGCATCGCCAGGACATGCTGCACGTCGGCCTGCGCAGCGTGGTGCTGACCGCGCTGGGGGTGGCAGCGGTGCTGGCGTTCGGCTTCTGGGCCGGATTGCGCGAGCGCGGGTACGCCTACCTGGGCCTGACCCTGGTGCTGCAGATCCTGACCCTGACCGCCGACGGCGGCGAGATGCGCGCGGTGCCGTGGCTGAGCCAGATCGCCCCGGACGGACGCACCAACGTCGTGCTCAACACCGCCGCGGTGCTGGCCAGCATCCGCTTTCTGATCTTCTTCCTCGGCCTGCGCACCAGTCAGCCGCGGATCGCGCGGATCCTGGATTACTGCAGCATTTCGCTCGGCGCGCTGCTGGTGGTGTCGGTGTTCCGGACCTGGAAGCACAGCGCGCTGTACGGCAACCTCAACCTGCTGCTGGTGATCGCGCTGGTGCTGTACTGCACCGCGGTGGCCACCCGCCGCCGCCAGCGCGAGGCCTACTTCCTGCTGCTGGTCTGGACCCCGCTGATGGCGGTGCTGGTGGTGCGGGTCGGCGCTATCCACCAATGGTGGCCGGAATACGCCTGGCTCGAATACGCCTTCCCGGTCGGCCTGGCGTTCGGCGGGCTCGGCCTGCTGCTCGGCCTGACCTCGAAGCTGCAACAGCTGCGCCGCGACCGCGACACCGCCAACCGGCTCGCCACCTACGACAGCCTGACCGGGGCGATGACCCGCGCGGCGATCTCGCAGAGCCTGCGCGGCGCGGTCGAAAGCGCGCACCGTTCGCACCGGCCGATGTCGGTGGTGTTCTTCGATATCGATCACTTCAAGCGCATCAACGACGAGCACGGCCACCGGGTCGGCGACGAAACCCTGCGCATCGTCTCGCTGCGCACCCGCAACCGCCTGCGCGCCTACGACCTGTTCGGCCGTTACGGCGGCGACGAAGTGCTGGTGGTGCTGGCCGACACCCAGTTGCGCGACGCGGTGCGGGTGGCCGAGCACTTGCGCGAATCGGTCAGCGGCAGCCCGCTGTCGATCGACGGCCGATTGTTGCCGGTCAGCCTGAGCCTGGGCGTGGCCGAACTGCTGCCGGGCGAGACCCCGGAGCAATTGCTCGAGCGCGCCGACGCCGCGCTGTACGCGAGCAAGTCGGCCGGCCGCGACCGGGTCACCGGACACACCAACGAGCCGGCCGAAACCGAGGCGGTGTCGTGAACTTCGAGCGCAGCCGGCCGGCTTTGTGCGCGCCGGCGCAACTGCGCACCGGCGACGTGCTGCTGCTGCGCCATCGCAACGAGCTGGCGCGGCTGTACGCCTGGCTCGGCGACAGCGACTACGACCACATCACCCTGGTCGGCCGCGCCGGCTGCCTGATCGAGCTGGGCGCGGACGGGGTGAGCGAACCGGCGCTGGCCGAGCGCCTGGCCGATCCCGACCTGAGCGCCGCCGAAGTGCGCCGGCCGCAGGCCGGCGGCGAGGCGGCGCAGGACACCGACCGCATCGCCGTGCTCGCCCATGCGCTGTCGCTGCGCAAGCCGGTCCATGCCGGCGACCCCCTGCGCGCGCTCGGCGTGCTGGCCGCGCTGCGCGAGCGCGACTGGCCGGCCCGGCCCAGCCTGCGCCGGGTCTTGCACGAGGCCTTGCGCCGCGTCGCCGAGGCCGACGCGCAGGCGATGACCGCGAGCGAATTCGTCTACCGCTGCCTGGCCGAGAATCCGGTCCACGGGCGCGGCGGGCCGGGATGGCGCCTGCCGCCGGTGCCGGCGCGGAGCCTGCCGTGCCCGGAGTTGGACGAAGCGGCGCTGTGGGCCCGGGTCGAGCCCTGGTTGCCGGCGTCGCGGCGCTGCGACTGGGCGACGGCGAGCGCCGAGGCGCCGATCGGCGAGGCCGGGTTCGCGGTGGCGCTGGCCCAGGCCCGCGCGCGGCTGGGCCTGATCGCGACCGGCGCCGGCCTGCTCGCGGCCGGGCCGCGGGTCGCCAATCCGAAATGGCTGCGGTTGCGCGAGCTGGAGCTGTCGCCCTCGCTGCCGGCGCTGGGCGCGCTGCTGGCGAACTGAGCTGCGCCTCCTGAGCTGCGCCTCAGGGCGCGGCCGGCGCCTTGCTGGCGCGCACCGCATCGCCGCGTTCCAGCACCAGCAAGGGATCGATGCGCACGTCGAACCAGTTCATGCCCCAGTGCAGGTGCGGCCCGGTCGCGCGTCCGGTCGCGCCGACCGCGCCGACGGTCTGGCCCTGGGCGATGCGGTCGCCGACCTGGACGTCGATGCGCGAGAGGTGGAGGAAGTTCGAACTGATGCCGTGGCCATGGTCGAGCACCACGGTGCCGCCGGTCAGGTACAGGCCGGGCTTGGCGAAGCTGACCACGCCCGCGGCCGGGGCCAGGATCGGCGTGCCCGTAGGCGCGGCGATGTCCATGCCGGAATGGCCCGAGCCTTTCTGGCCGTTGTAGACCCGCTGGTTGCCGAAGCGGCCGCTGATCCGCCCGCGCACCGGCCAAACGAAGGCCTGGGCGAAGTCGGCGCGGTCGTCGTCGCGCAGCCGCGCGGCCACCACCTCGGCCTGCTCGCGTTCGATCCGCGCGGCGATTTCCGGTGGCGGGTTGACCGTCTTCGGCGGCACGCCCTGGATGTATTCGGTGGGGAAGTCGCGCGCAGTCACCGCGATGCGCGCGCGCTCGACCCGGCCCGGCGCGGTTTCGACCTCGACCTCGAGCGGGCCGGCCGCATCGCGGCCGACCCCGAACACCACCGAGCCGTAGCCGGTGCTGCGCAGGCTGCGGCCGGCATAGCGCACGGTGCTGCCGGGCGGCACCCGGCCGATCACCATCGCGCCCTGCTGCACCGTTTCGGGGAAGACGATGCGCGCATCGGCGCGCGCCGGCGCGCCGGCCGCGGCCGGCGCCTGGGCCGATGCCGGGGCGGCGCTCAGGCCTGCCGTCGCCAGGCACGCCGCCAGCGCGGCGGCGAGGCCGCGGTTCATCGGGCGAAGGCCAGGCGCTGCCCGTTCGGAGCGCCGACCAGCGCCGTGCCGTCCCAGGCCAGCACGCCGTTGACCCAGGTCGAGGCGATCGAGCTATGGAAGGTGCGGCCTTCGAACGGCGACCAGCCGCACTTGGACAGCACGTCCTCGCGCCGCACCGTGTACGGCGCGTCGTCGATCAGCACCAGGTCGGCGAAATAGCCTTCGCGCAGGAAGCCGCGATGCTCGACGTCGAACAGCTTGGCCGGGGCGTGGGCGAATTTGTCGACCACCTGGGCGGTGCTCAGGCGGCCTTCGTGGACCAGTTCCAGCGCCGCGTTGAGGGCGAACTGGACCAGCGGCAGGCCGCTCGGCGCGCCGGTGTAGGGGCGCGCCTTTTCTTCCAGCGTATGCGGGGCGTGGTCGGTGGCGAGCACGTCGATCACGTCCTCGGCGACGGCGCGGATCAGCGCTTCGCGGTCGGCCGGGTCCTTGATCGCCGGGTTGCACTTGATCAGGTGGCCGAGCTTTTCGTAGTCGTCGCGGTCGAAGCGCAGGAAGTGGATGCAGGTCTCGGCGGTGATGCGCTTGCCTTCGATCGGGCCGGCCTGGAACAGAGCCAGCTCGTCGGCGGTGCTGATGTGCAGCACGTGCAGGCGGGTGCCGTGCTTGCGCGCCAGCGAGATCGCCAGCTCGGTCGACTTCTTGCAGGCTTCGCGCGAGCGGATGTCGGGATGGAACCGGGCCGGGATGTCGTCGCCGTACTGCGCCTTGTAGCGCGCCAGCTCGGCGTCGATCATCGGCGTGTCTTCGCAGTGGGTGATGATCGGCGTCGGCACGTCGCGGAAGATCGCGTCGAGGGTGACCGGATCGTCGACCAGCATGTTGCCGGTCGAGGCGCCCATGAACACCTTCACCCCCGGCGCGGTGCGCGGGTCCAGCGACTGGATCGCGGCCAGGTTGTCGTTGCTGGCGCCGAGGTAGAAGCCGTAGTTGCCCCAGGCGCGGCCGGCGGCGCGGCGGTACTTGTCCTCCAGCGCGGCCGAATCCAGGGTCGGCGGGTTGGTGTTGGGCATGTCCATGAACGTGGTCAGCCCGCCGGCGACCGCGGCCGCCGATTCGGTGGCCATGTCGGCCTTGTATTCCAGACCGGGTTCGCGGAAATGCACCTGGTCGTCGATCATCCCCGGCAGCAGCCGGCGGCCGGCCGCGTCGACCACGGTTTCGTTGCCGCGCGCGTCCAGGCCGCTGCCGATCTGGGCGATGCGGCCGTTCTCGATGCGCAGGTCGCCGTCGTACTCGCGGCCTTCGTTGACCAGCCGGGCGTTGACGATCAGTGTCGATGACATGTGTGTTTTCCGGAGTCCAGGGGCGGTACGGGGTCGTGGCCGCCGGGGTGCAGGGGGTGGCAGCGTGCCAGGCGTCGCAGTGTCAGCCAGCTGCCCCTGAACGCGCCGAAGCGGTCGATCGCCTCCATCGAGTAGGCCGAGCAACTGGGGTAGAAACGGCAACGCTGGCCCAGCATCGGGCTGATCCAACGCTTATAGCCACGAAGCAGGGCGATGAGGAGACGGTCGATCACGTTTTCTTAATGCCGGCAACGGTAGGGACTGGCGCAGGAAACGCGCGTCGCGAAAGCCCTCGGGTGCTGCGTCTGGCCGGTGATTTGGCGCGGTTGCCGCAGGTGCCGCAGCAGGGTATAACAGCGCGCTTTCCCCAAACAAGGCAAGTGCGAGACGAAGGTCCGCCGCGGCGCGGAAGCGATGCTACCGTGTCTGCCCGGGCCGGGCGAAAACCGGCCGTACGCCGGATTTCACTTGCGGTCAGCGAACGCATGTGCATTTGATGACCGGGTGGGTCATGCTTGGCCCGCGAAGCCCTTTCGGACGGCGCGTCCGGGGGCGCCCTCAGGGAATAGAAGGACAAGCCGCTCGTGGCAGTGAAAAAACCTGCGAAGAAGGCCGCCCAGGCCGCCAAGAAGACCGTCAAGCCGGCTGCGAAGAAGGCGGCCAAGCCTGCGTCCAAACCGGCGCCGCAAAAAACGCCGGCCAAGCCGCCGGCCAAGCCGGCGGCCAAAGCGGTGACCAAGGCGGCCAAACCGGCGGCGAAGAAGGCGGCGGTCAAGAAGGCCGCAGCGCAGAAACCCGCAGCGAGCAAGCCGGCGGCCAAGAAGGCCGCAGTCGTAAAGAAGGCGGCGCCCGCCAAGGCGCCCGCAGCGAAGAAGCCGGCCGCCAAGCCGGCGCCCGCGGCGAAGAAGGCGCCTCCCGCGGCGGCGAAAAAACCCGCACCCGGCAAGGACAGCGCAGCGAAGAAGCCCGAGCTTAAAAAAGTTGAAGTGAAAAAGCCCGAAGCTGTGAAGCCCGCAGTCAAGCCGGCTGCCCCACCGCCCGCGCCGCAGGCCGCCCGCAAGGCCCCTCCTGCAGCGCAGGTCGACAGCACCTCCGACCGAATCAAGAACACAGTGACCCAGACAGCATCCAGCAAACCATCCGCGGGCAAGCCCGCGACTCCGGCCGCTCCGGCGCCGCGTCCGGCCGGCAAGGTCGCCGTCGCCGTGACCGCCAAGCAGGCGGCGCCGGCTCCGAAGACCAAGGTCAAGGTCGTGGCTTACCAGAACGACCCGGCCACCGGCCGGCCGATCGTGCCGAACGGCTACAAGCCGGGCTCCGACGAGGAGTACATGAGCCCGCTGCAGCTGGAGTACTTCCGCCAGCGCCTGCTGCAGTGGCGTACCGACCTGGTCGAGGAGTCCAAGCAGACCATCGAGAACCTCAAGGACGAAGTGCGCGACGTCGGCGACGAAGCCGAACGCGCCACCCGCGAGACCGAGAACTCGCTCGAACTGCGTACCCGCGACCGCTATCGCAAGCTGATCAGCAAGATCGACAGCACCCTCAAGCGGGTCGATTCCGGCGACTACGGCTTCTGCGTCGATACCGGCGAAGAAATCGGCCTGGAGCGCCTGGAGGCGCGCCTGACCGCCGAGCGCACCATCGACGCCCAGGAGCGCTGGGAGCATCTGCAGAAGCAGATGGGCGACTGAACCGTCGCTCCGGCCCGGCCTGATCAAAGCCCCGCGAAAGCGGGGCTTTTCGTTGGCGGCCGAGGCGGTGCGCTGCCAGCCGCGCCGGGTCGGCCTGGGCGCGAGGCACCCGCCACGAGTCGGCGGCTTGATCGCCGAGGCTTTTCGCGCCGAGGACGAGGCCTCGATCCCGCTCGTGCTAGGCCTGCTGGACGACGATAGCCAGCTCCATGAGGCGATCTTCGGCGTGGGCCACGCCGTCGAGAGCTTTGCGCCGGAGCGGTATTCGCCGCGCTGGCGCACAGTCTGACGACGCTGCGCCAGCGGGCGCCGGAGTGGTTCGGCCCTGCTGGATGCCCGGATACTCGATTCGCCGCCGCACCATGGCGGATTTCTCGATGCGTTCGCACCGCCGCAGGAGGCGGTGGGTGCGCCGGAGATCGCGATTCCCGATGAGATCGCCGCCGAGCCCGGCTACGCCGCCTGCAGCGACGGGCTAGCCGCCGGCGGCTGCCGGCGCCCGGACGCGGTGCTATGGTGTCCGCACTCGCGCAACCCGGCCGCCGTGCATGGACGATCTGCTGTTACTGGCCGCACCTGCGCTGATCGTCGGCCTCAACCTCGTGCTGTGGCGGCTGTCCTATCGCTTCGACCGCATCGCCGGCCCGGCCTTGTTCGCGCTCAACCTGCTGGCCGGTTCGCCCTTGATCGGCGTGGGCGTCTGGCAGTGGGCCAGCCTCGATGCCGAGCCCAGCGTCGCCGGCAGCTATGGCGACGTGCTGGCGGCGGTCGCGGCGGCGGGGTTGAACGCCCTGATCGCCCTGATCGGCGCGGTCGCGGCGGCCGTGCGCAAACCGGCGCCTGCACCGCGTTCCGAGGCGGACCGCCGGCGGGTCAGACTGCGCAGCGATTGATCCGGCCGCGGTGCGGCCTCATTGCAGCTCGCGCAGGTCCAGCCGGCGCAGCTTCGGCGCCAGTTGCGCGGTCGCGGCGACCACCACCAGGGTCATGCAGCCGCCGAAGATCACCGACGGCACCAGGCCGAGCAGGCGCGCGGCGAGACCGGACTCGAACGCGCCGAGCTCGTTCGAGGAACCGATGAAGATGCCGTTGATCGACGACACCCGGCCGCGCATCTCGTCCGGGGTCGACAACTGCAGGATGGTCGAGCGCAGCACCACCGACACGCCGTCGCACATGCCCGACAGCATCAGCATCAGCGCCGACAGCCAGAACTCGCGCGACAGGGCGAAGCCGATGATGCACAGGCCGAAGCCGGCCACCGCGTACAGCAGCAGGCGCCCGGCGTGCTTCTGCGGCGGATGCCGGGCCAGCCACAGGCCGACCAGCACCGCGCCCGCGGCCGGCGCGGCGCGCAACACGCCCAGCGCTTCCGGGCCGTAATGCAGCACGTCGTGGATGAAGGCCGGCAGCAGCGCGACCGCGCCGCCGAACAGCACCGAGAACATGTCCAGCGCCTGCGCGCCGAGCACGACCTGGTGATTGAACACGAAGCGCAGGCCTTCGCCGATGCTCTTGAACACCGGCGCGCGCTCGCTCGGCGCCGGCGGTTCGGTCACCCGCAGGGTGCTGATCGCGATCGCCGCGGCGACGGCGAAGCCGGTCGCGACCAGGTAGGCCGAGGTCTTGCCGCCCCAGGCCACCAGCACGCCGCCCAGCGCCGGCCCCAGCACCAGCCCGGTCTGCATGACCACGCTGCTGACCCCGGCGCCGCGCGCGTAGTGCTTGCGCTTGAGCACGCGCGCGAACAACGACATGTACACCGGGCCGAGGAAGGCGCGGACCACGCCGTTGAGCGCGATCGCCGCATAGATGGTCGCGGTGGCGAAGCCGAACCCGCCGGCCGGCAGCGTGCCCCAGGCGACCGAGGCCAACAGCGCGGTGGTCGCGACCAGGCCCAGGCAGGCGAACAGGCCGAGCTTGCGCCGTGGCAGGTGATCGACCGCGTAGCCGGCGAACAGGGCGAAGCAGAAGTAGGGCACCACCTCGGCCAGGCCGATCAGGCCCAGGGCGAAGGGATCGCGGGTCAGTTCGTAGACGTGCCAGCCGACCGTGACCGCGACGATCTGGTACGACAGCATGCCCAGCAGCCGGTACACCAGCAGGCCGACGAAACCGGGGTTGCGCAGCAACGGGCGCAGACCTTCGGAATCCGGGCCCTCGGAATCGGAACCCTTGAAATCGGAGCCCTTGAAATCCGGGCCTTCTGACGCCGGATCGGATGTGTCGGTTTGGCCGGCGCTGGACGGGCCGGCGCTCACAGGCGCCGTTGCGCCTGCTCGCGGATGAAGGCCAGCAGCGCGGCCAGGCCGTTGCTGCGGGTCGGCGAGAGGTGCTTGGCCAGGCCGATGTCGGCGATGTAGTCGGCCGAGGTGGCGACGATCTCGCTCGCGCTGCGTCCGGAGTACACGCGCAAGGCCAGGTAGATCAGCCCGGAGACGATCGCCGAATCGCTGATCGCGTGGAAATCCAGGCGCTGCGCATCGCCCTCGACCGCGATCCAGACCATCGACTGGCAGCCGAGCAGGCGATGCTCTTCGGTCTTGTAGGCCTGCGGCAGGTCCGGCAGCTTGCGGCCGAGGTCGATCAGATACTGGTAGCGCTCGGACCAGTCGCCGAAGAAGGCGAACTCGTCGCGGATCGCGGCCTGAGCCTGGACGGCGCTGGGTTCGAGCGGAAACGGGGAAGCGGGGAGGGCGACGGCGTTCATCGAATCTGGGGTCCTGCGCGTGTCAGGACCCGGTTTCCTCGGTATTGAGTTCCGGGCGCTTGCGCACCCAGCGCACGCCCTGCGGCGTGTCTTCGAGCAGGATGTTCTCATCGGCCAACTGCTGGCGGATCGCGTCGGCACGGGCGAAATCGCGCGCCTTCTTGGCCGCGCTGCGCTCCTCGACCAGGGCCTGGATGCGCTCGTCGTCCTGGTCGCCGGCAGCGCCGGCGAACCACACCGCCGGATCCTGCTGCAGCAAGCCCAGGGCCAGGCCGGCGCCGAGCAGCTCGCGCTTGAGCCGGGCCTGTTCGGCCGGATCGGCGGCCTTGCGCGCCTCGGCGGCGATGCGGGCGATCTCGGCCAGGGCCTGCGGCGTGCCCAGGTCGTCGTCGAGGATGCGCTCGATCTCGTCCGGGATCCGCACCGGGCCGGCGTCGACCGCGGCCAGGTCGCGCAGGGTGCCGTACAGCCGGTCGAGGGTGCGCGCGCACTGCTCGATCAGCTTGTTCGACCAGTCCAGCGGCTGGCGGTAGTGGGCGGTCAGCAAGGCGTAACGCAGCGCCTCGGCCGGATGCTTCTCCAGCAGCTCGTGCACGGTCTCGATATTGCCGCGCGACTTGGCCATCTTCTCGCCGTCGAAGTTCAGCATGCCGTTGTGCAGCCAGAACCGGGCGAACACCTTGCCGCCGTGCGCGCATTCGCTCTGCGCGATCTCGTTCTCGTGGTGCGGGAACATCAGGTCGTTGCCGCCGGCATGGATGTCGATGGTCTCGCCCAGGTGGGCGGCGGCCATCGCCGAGCATTCGATATGCCAGCCCGGACGGCCGCGACCCCAGGGCGAGTCCCAGCCGGGCAGGTCGCCGCTGGAGGGCTTCCACAGGACGAAATCGCCGGCATCGCGCTTATAGGGAGCGACCTCGATGCGCGCGCCGGCGCGCATGTCGTCGATGTCGCGGCGCGACAGCTTGCCGTAGTCGGGATAGCTCTGGATCGCGAACAACACGTGGCCTTCGGCCTCGTAGGCGTGGCCGGCCTCGATCAGGCGTTCGATCATCGCCACGATCTGGCCGATGTGCGCGGTCGCGGCCGGTTCCAGGTCGGGCAGGCGCACGCCCAGCGCGCCCATGTCCTGGCGGTAGATCGCGGCGTAGTGCTCGGTGATGGCCGAGATCGGCACGCCCTGTTCGGCCGCGGCGGCGTTGATCTTGTCGTCGACATCGGTGATGTTGCGGGCGAAGGCCAGCGCGCCGTAACGGCGGCGCAGCAGGTCGGCCAACACGCCGAACACCACCGGGCCGCGGGCGTTGCCGATGTGGGCGTAGTTGTAGACCGTGGGGCCGCACAGATACATGGTCGGGCGGGCCTGATCCAGGGGAACGAAGGCTTCGACCTGTCGCGACAGGCTGTTGTAGAGATGCAGGCTCATGGCGGCACGGATGGGAGTCGGGTTCATTCTAGCGAAGGCACGCTCGCCGCGCCCGGACGCGATCGCGCCGGAGCGGCCGCGGCGCTGCGGCGATCGCCGGCTGCGACGGGATGGAGCGGGGCGGCGCCGGCCCGAGCCTCGCGGCATCGCCCGGGGTGCTGGGTGCGAGCGGCGGCCGGCGCCAGGTGCTGCGCGGCCGTCGTGGCTGCGCAGGCGGGCCTCCGGAGACTTCAGAGTCTGGTCGCGGTGAAGCCCTGGATCCCCGCTTTCGCGGGGATGACGGTAGGCAGGGATGACGGTGGGCAGGTTTGCCGGCGCTGGGCCGCGATCCTGGAGAGAGCCCGACAGGCCGCGTCCGGCCCGCCGCCGGGACCGGCCTAAAGGTGGGATTCAGGCCGTGCCGGCACACTGCTCTTACAATTTATTCACGAATCCGTCTCCGCGAGCCCGATGAACCGAACCGCCTTGCAGGCTTCGATCCTGGTGCTGGCCAGCGCCCTGGCTGCGGCGTCGTCGCTGCCGGCCGCAGCCCAGCACACCGTGATCCAGGCCGAAAACGTGCGTTTCGACTATGCCCAGGTGCTGCGGGTGACCCCGGTCTACCAGACCCTGCGCGCGACCACGGTCGAGCAGCAATGCGACCCCGAGCCCGCCAAGGACGAGAACTCGCGCCTGTCGCGGGTGGTCGGGGCGGTGCGCGAGGCCTTGGGCCGGGAGCGCAATCCCAAGCCGAGCACCGGCGACAACTGCCGCCCGGTGCCGGTCGACCGCGAGTTCCGCCGGCCGATCGCCTACGACGTCGACTACGTCTACAAGGGCGCCCGGTTCCGCTCGCGCCTGCCCGAGGACCCGGGCAACAAGCTGCGGATCCGGGTCGCGGTGACCCCGGTCATCACCCCGATCAGCACCTCGCGCTGAGCCCGGCGGCGTCCCGACCCGACCGTACGGCTTGCGCCCGGCCCCCGCGCATGCGAGCATTCGCGACCTCATGAACCCGAACTACGCCGACGCCGACGTTCTGACCTCCGCCTACATGGCGGCGGGCATGACCTCGCGCGCGCGTCGACCGTTGCCCTGCCAATCCGCTGGGTGACGGCGCTCGCCGTCGTTCGTGTAACAAGCACCACACACGAAAAGCCCAGCCTAGCGCTGGGCTTTTTTGCTTTTCGGCTCGGGAATCGGGAATGGGGAGTCGGGAATCGGCAGAGCAGTACGCCGTTGCCCGTTTCCCCTCGCGACTGCCGGCCACAGCGCCACCGCTCTAACCGATTCCCCCATTCCCGATTCCCCATTCCCGAGCCAACCGATGAAGCATTTCCTCAACACCCAGGACTGGTCGCGCAGCGACCTCGACGCGCTGCTGGCCCAGGCGGCGGCGTTCAAGCGCAACAAGCTCGGCGACCAGCTGCGCGGCAAGTCGATCGCGCTGGTGTTCTTCAATCCGTCGATGCGCACCCGCACCAGCTTCGAGCTGGGCGCGTTCCAGCTCGGCGCCCATGCCGTGGTGCTGCAGCCGGGCAAGGACGCGTGGCCGATCGAGTTCGACCTGGGCACGGTGATGGACGGCGACACCGAGGAGCACATCGCCGAAGTGGCGCGGGTGCTGGGCCGCTACGTCGACCTGATCGGCGTGCGCGCGTTCCCGAAGTTCGTCGACTGGGCCTACGACCGCGAAGACATCGTGCTGAAGTCCTTCGCCAAGTACTCGCCGGTGCCGGTGATCAACATGGAGACCATCACCCACCCCTGCCAGGAGCTGGCGCATGCGCTGGCCCTGCAGGAGCGTTTCGGCACCACCGACCTGCGCGGCAAGAAGTACGTGCTGACCTGGACCTACCACCCCAAGCCGCTCAACACCGCGGTCGCCAACTCGGCCCTGACCATCGCCACCCGCTTAGGGATGGACGTGACCCTGTTGTGCCCGACCCCGGAGTACGTGCTCGACCAACGCTACATGGGCTGGGCCGAGCAGAACGTCGCCGAGAGCGGCGGCTCGCTGACCGTCAGCCACGACATCGACAGCGCCTACGCCGGCGCCGACGTGGTCTACGCCAAGAGCTGGGGCGCGCTGCCGTACTTCGGCAACTGGGGCCCGGAGAAGCCCATTCGCGAGCAGTACAAGCACTTCATCGTCGACGAAGCCAAGATGGCGTTGACCAACGATGGCGTGTTCAGCCACTGCCTGCCGCTGCGCCGCAACGTCAAGGCCACCGACGCGGTGATGGACTCGCCCAACTGCATCGCGATCGAGGAAGCCGAGAACCGTCTGCACGTGCAGAAGGCGGTGATGGCCGCTTTGATCGGCCAGTAATCCGCTTCGCTCCCTCTCCCGCTTGCGGGAGAGGGCCGGGGTGAGGGCGTCGTTCGCCTTGGCTCCGCAACATCCACCCCATCCGTTTGCCCCCACCCCGACCCTCCCCCGCAAGCGGGGGAGGGAGCCAAACAGAGCAGAGACTTTCCGAACATGAGCAAAGACATCGTCCTCGCCTTCTCCGGCGGCCTCGACACCAGCTTCTGCGTGCCCTACCTGCAGGAGCGCGGCTGGGCCGTGCACACCGTGTTCGCCGACACCGGCGGCGTCGACGACGAGGAGCGCGCCTTCATCGAGCAGCGTGCCGCCGAGCTCGGCGTGGCCAGCCACGTCACCGTCGACGGCGGGCCGGCGATCTGGTCGGGCTTCGTCAAGCCGTTCGTGTGGGCCGGCGAGGGCTACCAGGGCCAGTACCCGCTGCTGGTGTCGGATCGTTACCTGATCGTCGAAGCCGCGCTCAAGCGCGCCGCCGAGTTGGGCACCAAGGCGATCGCCCACGGCTGCACCGGCATGGGCAACGACCAGGTGCGTTTCGACCTGGCGGTCAAGGCGCTGGGCGATTACGAGATCGTCGCGCCGATCCGCGAAATCCAGAAGGAGCACACCGAGGTCCGCGCCTACGAGCAGAAGTACCTGGAAGAGCGCGGCTTCGGCGTGCGCGCCAAGCAGAAGGCCTACACCATCAACGAGAACCTGCTCGGCCTGACCATGTCCGGCGGCGAGATCGACCGCTGGCAGGCGCCGGGCGAGGGCGCGGTGGGCTGGTGCAAGCCGCGCGCGCAGTGGCCGAGCGAAACCCTGTCGGTGAAGCTGAGCTTCGAGAACGGCGAAGCGGTCGCGCTGAACGGCGAGAAGATCGAAGGCCACCAGCTGCTGGCCAAGCTCAACGGCCTGTTCGCCCAGTACGGCGTGGGTCGTGGCCTGTACACCGGCGACACCACCATCGGCCTCAAGGGCCGGATCATCTTCGAAGCGCCGGGCCTGATCGCCCTGCTGACCGCGCACCGCGCGCTGGAAGAGGCGGTGCTGAGCAAGCAGCAGAACCGCTTCAAGCCCGACGTGGCGCGCAAGTGGGTGGAACTGGTCTACGAAGGCTTCTTCCACGACCCGCTCAAGGCCGACCTGGAAGCCTTCCTGGCCAGCTCGCAGTCCACCGTGAACGGCGAAGTGACCCTGGAAACCAACGGCGGCACCGTCAACGCGGTGGCGATCGAGTCCAGGCACATCCTCAACGCCAAGGGCGCGACCTACGCCCAGGCCGCCGACTGGGGCGTGGCCGAGGCCGAAGGCTTCATCAAGCTGTTCGGCATGAGCAGCACGCTGTGGGCGGAGATCAACCGCAAGGGCTGACGCCGCTCCAAGCCCCTCTCCCGCTTGCGGGAGAGGGGGTGGGGTGAGGGGCGGAACGCGGCGATCCCGCACACCCTCACCCTAACCCTCTCCCGCAAGCGGGAGAGGGGATGAAAGCGGCGCCGCTGCGGCGACGCATCTCACCGAACTCAACTACCAGCCGACCATGCTCCCCGAAGTCCTAAACCATCTGCAGGCCCTGGTCTCCTACGACACCCGCAATCCGCCGCGGGACATCGGCACCGACGGCATCTTCGATTACCTGCGCAGCCAGTTGCCGGGGTTCCGGATCGAAGTCACCGATCACGGCGCCGGCGCGGTGTCGATGCTGGCCGTGCGCGGCAATCCGCGCCGGCTGTTCAACGTCCACCTCGATACGGTGCCGTCGTCCGAAGCCTGGAGCGCGGATCCGCATGTGCTGCGGGTGACCGAAGACCGCGCGATCGGCCTGGGCGCCTGCGACATCAAGGGCGCGGCGGCCGGCCTGCTGGCCGCCGCGGCGGCGGCCGACGGCGACGCCGCGTTCCTGTTCTCGACCGACGAGGAAGCCAACGACGCGCGCTGCATCGCCGGTTTCCTCGGCACCGCGCACGGCTTCACCGAAGTGCTGGTGGCCGAGCCGACCATGAACGAAGCGGTGCTCGCGCATCGCGGCATCAGCTCGGTGCTGCTGAAGTTCCGCGGCGTCGCCGGGCACGCCTCCGGCGCCAACGCGATGCAGGCCAGCGCCCTGCACCAGGCGATCCGCTGGGGCGGCAAGGCGCTGGACTACGTCGAGGCGCAGGCGCACCAGCGCTTCGGCGGCCTGACCGGGCTGCGCTTCAACATCGGCCGGGTCGAGGGCGGGATCAAGGCCAACATGATCGCGCCCAGCGCCGAGCTGCGCTTCGGCTTCCGGCCGCTGCCCTCGCAGCCGATCGACGGCCTGCACGAAACCTTCGGCACCCTGGTCGACGCCGGCGCGATCGAGCGCTACGAGGAAACTTTCCGCGGCCCGCCGTTGCCGGCCGGCGGCGTCGCCGACGCCGAGCATCGCCGGCTGGAAGCGCGCGACCTGGCCGACGCGCTGGAGCTGCCGATCGGCAACGCGGTCGATTTCTGGACCGAAGCCTCGCTGTTCTCGGCCGCCGGCCTGACCGCGATCGTCTACGGCCCGGGCCACATCGCCCAGGCCCACACCGCCGACGAATGGGTCGCGCTGGAACAACTGCAAGGCTACGCCCAGAGCGTGGCGCGCATCATCGGGAGCAAGGCGCAATGAGCGTTTCCATGGACAACCACCTGCAGACCCGCCAGACCATCGTGCGGCTGCTGTCGAGCATGGCCAGCGCCAAGGAGATCTCGCAATACCTCAAGCGTTTTTCCCAGCTCGACTCCAAGCGCTTCGCGGTGGTCAAGGTCGGCGGCGCGGTGCTGCGCGACGACCTGGCCGCGCTGACCTCGTCGCTGGCCTTCCTACAGGATGTCGGCCTGACCCCGATCGTGATCCACGGCGCCGGCCCGCAGCTCGACGAAGAGCTGTCCGCCGCCGGCATCGTCAAGCAGACCGTCAACGGCCTGAGGGTGACTTCGCCCGAGGCGCTGGCGATCGTGCGCCGGGTGTTCCAGTCGCAGAACCTGAAGCTGGTCGAAGCGCTGCAGGCCGGCGACGGCCGCGCCACCTCGATCATCTCCGGCGTGTTCGAGGCCGAGTACCTGGACCGCGACACCTACGGCCTGGTCGGCGAGGTCAGGAAGGTCAACCTGGCGCCGATCGAGGCCAGCCTGCAGGCCGGCTCGATCCCGGTCATCGCCAGCCTCGGCGAGACCGCCGGCGGGCAGATCCTCAACGTCAACGCCGACTTCGCCGCCAACGAGCTGGTGCAGGTGCTGCAGCCGTACAAGATCGTGTTCCTGACCGGCACCGGCGGCCTGCTCGACGACAACGGCAAGGTGATCGACTCGATCAACCTGTCGACCGAGTACGAGCACCTGATCGAACAGCCGTGGATCAACGGCGGCATGAAGGTCAAGATCGAGCAGATCAAGGACCTGCTGGACAAGCTGCCGCTGACCTCGTCGGTGTCGATCACCAAGCCCTCCGAGCTGGCCAAGGAACTGTTCACCCACAAGGGCTCGGGCACCCTGGTCCGGCGCGGCGAGCGCGTGCTGCAGGCTTCGCGCTGGGAAGACCTCGACCTGGTCCGCCTGCGCGGCCTGATCGACTCGGCCTTCGGCCGCAAGCTGGTCGACGGCTATTTCGACGACACCAAGCTGAAACGGGCCTACGTCAGCGAGAACTACCGCGCCGCGATCGTGCTGATCGAGGCCGACGGCCGCACCTACCTGGACAAGTTCGCGGTGCTCGACGACGCCCAGGGCGAGGGCCTGGGGCGGGCGGTGTGGCAGATCATGCGCGAGCAGAACCCGAGCGTGTTCTGGCGTTCGCGCCACGGCAACCCGGTCAATCCGTTCTATTACTCCGAATCCGACGGCTGCCTGAAGCAGGAGAAGTGGAAGGTGTTCTGGTACGGCATGCACGGCTTCGACGAAATCGCCGCCTGCGTCGAGTACGCCGGCCGGCGCACGCCGACCCTGGAGGACTGATGGACGCGCAGAGCGATGCGTGGACGCGGCAACCTCGGCTGAGCGGCGAGCACGTCGCCCTGGAACCGCTGCGCCGCGAGCATGGCGACGGCTTGCGCGCGGCCCTGGCCGGCGGCGAGCTGGCCCAGGCCTGGTACACCAACGTGCCGGCGCCGGCAGGCGTGGACGGCTACATCGACGCGGCCCTGGCGATGCGCGACCGCGGCCAGGCCTGGCCGTTCGCGGTGCTGGACGCGCGCGGCGAGGTGGTCGGCAGCACCCGTTACTACGATATGGACGCGACCGTGCCGCGGCTGCAGATCGGCTATACCTTCTACGCGCCGCGGGTGCAGCGCACCGGCCTGAACACCCAGGCCAAGCGGCTGTTGCTCGGCCATGCCTTCGAAACCCTGGGCTGCATCGCGGTAGGCTTCGAGACGAGCTGGTTCAATCAGGCCTCGCGCACCGCGATCGCGCGCCTGGGCGCCAAGCAGGACGGCGTGCTGCGCAACCACCGCCGGCACGCCGACGGCAGCCCCCGCGATACGGTCGCCTTCTCGATCATCGACACGGAGTGGCCGGCGGTGAAGCGCAATCTGCAGTACAAGTTGGACCGACACGCAAGCGGAGCGGCAAGCCATGACTAAGACCCTGGGCATCGTCGGCGCGCGCGGCCACGTCGGCGCCGACCTGATCCGGCTGATCGCCGGCCACCCCGAGTTCGAGCTGGCCTTCGTGTCCTCGCGCGAACTCGATGGCCAGCGCCTGGCCGACCACATTCCCGAATACGCGGCCAAGGGCCCGCAGCTGCGCTACAGCTCGCCGAGCCACGACGAGCTGGCGGCGCTGGGCGCCGACGCGGTGGTGCTGGCCCTGCCCAACGGCAAGGCCGCCGCCTGCGTGGCCGCGTTCGACGCCGCCGGCGCCGAGCCGGTGATCGTCGACCTGTCGGCCGATTACCGCTTCGACGATCACTGGTACTACGGCCTGCCCGAGCTGACCCGCGGCCAGTACCACGGCCAGCGCCGGATCAGCAATCCGGGTTGCTACGCCAGCGCGATGCAGCTGGCGATCGCGCCGCTGCTGAACGTGCTGGAGGGCGCGGTGCAGTGCTTCGGCGTGTCCGGTTACTCCGGCGCCGGCACCACGCCGTCGGACAAGAACGACCCCGACAAGCTGCGCGACAATCTGATGCCGTACGCGCTGACCGGACACCTGCACGAGCGCGAGGTCACCCGCCACCTCGGCCACCCGGTCGAGTTCATGCCGCACGTGGCGGCGCATTTCCGCGGCCTGACCGTGACCTCGAACCTGCACCTGTCGCGCCGCTTCGAGCGCGAGGAACTGGTCGAGCACTATCACCGCCATTACGACGGCGAACCGATGGTGCGGGTGCTGGATGAGGCGCCTTGGGTGAGCCGCATCGCCGGCCGCCACCATGTCGAGATCGGCGGTTTTTCGATGTCCGAGGACGGCCGCCGGGTGGTGGTGGTGTCGACCCTGGACAACCTGCTCAAGGGCGCGGCGACGCAGGCGCTGCAGAACCTCAACCTGGCCTTCGGCCTGGACGAACTGACCGGCATCGACGCGCACCCGCGACCGTGACGCTCCCACTCTCCCTCCTTTGTAGAGGGGGGCAGGGGGATTTGCTGTTGCTGTTGCTTCTGGATCGAAGCGAAGGACAAAAGCAACGGCCGAAGCCAATCCCCCCTGGCCCCCCTTTTCCAAAGGGGGGAATCCGATAGGAGGGATTCGTTGGTTGGGTTGGTTGCAGCGTTCGGAGTGAAGCCGCCATGCGTCTGTCGCGTTATTTCTTGCCCGCGTTGAAGGAAAACCCCGCCGAGGCGCAGATCGCCTCGCACCGGCTGATGCTGCGCGCCGGGCTGATCCGGCAGGAAGCGGCCGGCATCTACACCTGGCTGCCGGCCGGCCTGCGCGTGCTGCGCAAGATCGAGGCCGTCGTCCGCGACGAACTCGATCGCGCCGGCGCGCTGGAGCTGCTGATGCCGACCCTGCAGCTGGCCGACCTGTGGCGCGAGAGCGGGCGCTACGAGGCCTACGGCCCGGAAATGCTGCGCATCCGCGACCGCCACGAGCGCGAGCTGCTGTACGGGCCGACCAACGAGGACATGGTCACCGCGATCTTCCGCGCCCATGTGAAGTCCTACCGCGCGCTGCCGATGAACCTGTACCAGGTGCAGTGGAAGTTCCGCGACGAGCAGCGGCCGCGCTTCGGCGTGCTGCGCGGGCGCGAGTTCCTGATGAAGGACGGGTACTCCTTCGACCTCGACGAGGCCGCGGCGCGGCGCAGCTACCGGCGCATGTTCGTCGCCTATCTGCGCATCTTCGCCCGGCTCGGCATCCGCGCCATCCCGATGCGCGCCGAAACCGGGCCGATAGGCGGCGACCTGTCGCACGAGTTCCTGGTCCTGGCCTCGTCCGGCGAGTCGGCGGTGTATTGCGACCGCGGCGTGCTGGAGCTGCCGATTCCCGGCGACGACATCGACTACGACGGCGACCTGGAACCGGTCGTGCGCCAGTGGAGCACGCTCTACGCCGCCACCGAGGACGTGCACGACATCGAGCGCTTCGAGCGCGAAGTGCCGGCGGAGCGGCGGGTGCAGACGCGCGGGATCGAAGTCGGCCAGGTGTTCTACTTCGGCACCAAGTACTCGCAACCGATGAAGGCCGCGGTGACCGGCGCCGACGGCGCCGAGCACGCCATCCACGGCGGTTCCTACGGCATCGGCGTGTCGCGCCTGGTCGGCGCGATCGTCGAGGCCGGTCATGACGAAGCCGGCATCGTCTGGCCCGAGCCGGTGGCGCCGTTCCGGGTCGGCCTGATCGATCTCGACCCGGCCGATGCGGCGGTGTCGGCTACCTGCGACGACCTGTACGCGCAATTGCAGACGCGCGGCCTGGACGTGTTGCACGACGACACGCCCGAGCGCGCCGGCGTGAAGTTCGCACACATGGACCTGCTCGGCCTGCCCTGGCAGATTGTGGTCGGCCGGCGCGGACTGGAGCGCGGCATCGTCGAACTCAAGCGCCGCGCGACCGGCGAGCGTATCGAACTGGCGCCGGCCGATGCGGTGGCGCGCTTGTCCATGAAAAGCAACGAGTGAAGAGAAAACAGGAACGAGTAAAGGTCGCCCCGGCTCGTTCCTCTCCACCCGTTCCTCCCGAATCCAGATTTCAGCGAGCCCCTCCCCATGTCCGATCTGCTTTGGCAAAAACCCGGCGTCAAGGTCGACGCGCGGATCCAGAACTTCCTCGCCGGCGAAGACGTGATTCTCGACCGCGAATTCTTCCTGTTCGACATCCAGGCCAGCCGCGCGCACGCGCAGGGTCTGCAGCAGATCGGCATCCTCAGCGCCGAGGAACTCGACGGCCTGTCGCGCGAACTGGAGGCGCTGGCCGAGGACTTCCGCGTCGGCCGCTTCGTCCTCGACGAGCGCTACGAAGACGGCCACTCGGCGATCGAAGGCCGGCTGATCGAACGCCTCGGCGACGCCGGGCGCAAGATCCACACCGGCCGCAGCCGCAACGACCAGATCCTGGTCGCGACCCGGCTGTGGCTGAAAGACCGGTTGAGCCGCGTCTACGCGCTGTGCCGCGAAACCGCCGAAGTCGCCCTGGCGCGGGCCGAAGCCGAGGCCGGCTTGCCGCTGCCGGGTTACACCCACCTGCAGCGAGCGATGGTGTCCAGCGCCGGCATGTGGTGGGGCGCCTGGGCCGAAGGCTTCATCGACAACGCCGTGCGCGCGCGCCAGACCCTGGACTGGGTCGACGCCAATCCGCTCGGCAGCGCCGCCGGCTACGGCATCAACCTGCCGCTGGCGCGCGAACACACCACCCAGGCGCTGGGCTTCGGCCGCCTGCAGCTGATCGCGACCTACGCCCAGCTCTCGCGCGGCAAATTCGAACTCGCCGCGATCGACGCGCTGTCGACCGCGCTGCTCGACCTGCGCCGCCTGGCCTGGGATCTGAGCCTGTTCACCAGCGCCGAGTTCGGCTTCGTCGCTCTGCCGGCCGAGTACACCACCGGCAGCTCGATCATGCCGAACAAGCGCAACCCCGACGTGATCGAGCTGATGCGCGCCAGCTATTCCGCCGCCGCCGCCGCGCGCGCCGAGATCGAGCATTTGCTGTCGCTGCCTTCGGGCTACCACCGCGACCTGCAATTCTCCAAGGGCGCGATCTTCCACGCCTTCGGCCGCGGCCTGGGCGCGCTGGAGCTGCTGCCCGACCTGCTGCGCAACCTGGAATGGAAGCCCGAGCGCTTGCGCGCGGCGCTGGAGCCGTCGATGTACGCCACCGACCTCGCGGTCGACCTGGCCCGCCAGGGCCTGCCGTTCCGCGACGCCTACAAGCAGGCCGCCGACCCTGCGCGCTGGGCCGAAGGCGACCCGGAGGCCAGCCTGGGCGCGCGAGTGTCGCCGGGCGCGGCGGGCGACCTGCGCCTGGACGCCTTGCAGGCGCGCCTGAAGGAACTGACATGAGCGCCGCGGCAAAGGATTTCGCTGCGCAGCCTTTGCCGCCCTGGCGCCGCGCCGTGCTCAAGGTCGGCAGCAGCCTGCTCGCCGGCTTCGAGGGCGGCGGGCTCGACCCGCGCTACGCCGCCGGGCTGGCGCGTTTCATCGAAAGCGCGCGCGAACAGCAGCGCGAAGTGGTGCTGGTGTCTTCCGGCGCGGTCGCGGCCGGGCGCAGCCGCATCCACACCGGCGGCGACGGACTGGTGCTGCGGCAGGCGCTGGCCTCGTTGGGCCAGGCCTCGCTGATCGCGTTCTGGCAGCAACTGTCGAGCGTGCCGGTGGCGCAGGTGCTGCTGACCCACGACGACCTGCGCAACCGCCGCCGCTATCTCAACGCGCGCGCTTCGCTGCGCGAGCTGCTGCGCCTGGGCGCGCTGCCGGTGATCAACGAGAACGACACGGTCGCGGTCGACGAGCTCAAGCTCGGCGACAACGACAACCTGGCCGCGGCGGTGGCCTCGCTGGTCGACGCCGACCTGCTGCTGATCGCCACCGACATCGGCGGCCTGTACAGCGGCCACCCGCAGCGCGATCCGAGCGCGCGGCCGATCGGCCATGTCGCGGCGGTGACCCCGGAACTGCTGGTCGCCGCCAGCGGCGGCGCCGGCGCGCTGGGCACCGGCGGCATGCGCACCAAGCTCGAAGCCGCGGCCAAGGCCGCCACCGCCGGCATCGCCACCGCGCTGTTCTGCGGCCGCGACGCCGAGGTGGTGCAGGCGCTGGCCCAAGACCGCTTGCACGGCACCCTGGTCGCCGCGCACAGCGACCGCCTGCGCGCGCGCAAGCAATGGCTGCGCCACGCGCCGGCCAGCGGCAGCCTGCATATCGACGCCGGCGCGGCGAATGCCTTGCGCGTGCGCGGCGCCTCGCTGCTGCCGGGTGGAGTGGTCGCGGTCGAAGGCGAGTTCCGCCGCGGCGACGTGGTCGAGCTGCGCGTGGCCGCGGACGGCGAGGCGGTCGGGCGCGGGCTGGTGCAGTACAACTCGGTCGAGTTGGGTCGAATCAAGGGCCGCCACAGCCGCGATATCGAGGCGGTGCTCGGCTTCCGCTACGGCGAGTCGGTGGTGCACCGGGACGATCTGGTGATGCTGGGCGGACGCACGCCGGCGGAGGTCGCCGCGATCGCGGCCGACCCCAACGATGCGGCCGCCGCGAACGAGGGGAGCAAGGCATGAGCGGTTACGTACGTACCTTGGCCGAGCGCGCCCGCGCGGCCTCGCTGACCCTGGCCGCGCTCGACGGCGGCGAACGCGCGGCGCTGATCGCGGCGATGGCGGGGCAACTGGACGCGCAGAGCGCCGCCATCCTGGCTTCCAACGCCGAGGACGTCAGCCACGGCGAAGCCGCCGGCCTCAGCGCGGCGATGCTCGACCGCCTGCGCCTGGACCCGCAGCGCCTGGGCGCCATCGCCGACGCGCTGCGCGAAGTGGCCGCGCAAGCCGATCCGCTCGACGGCGTCACCCGCAGCGAACCCCGTCCGAACGGGCTGGTGATCGAGCGCAAGCGCGTGCCGCTGGGCCTGATCGCGATGATCTACGAATCGCGCCCCAACGTGACCGCCGACGCTGCGGCGCTGTGCCTGAAGGCCGGCAACGCGGTGCTGCTGCGCGGCGGCTCGGAAGCGCGCGCCAGCAACGCCGCCATCGCCGCCGCCTTGCACGCGGCGCTGCGCGAACGCAGCCTGCCCGAGGCGGCGGTGTCGCTGATCGAGGACACCGCGCGCGAGCACGTGCTGGAACTGCTGCAACTGTCCGACCTGGTCGACCTGGCGATCCCGCGCGGCGGCGAAAGCCTGATCCGTTTCGTCGCCGAACACGCGCGAGTGCCGGTGATCAAGCACTACAAGGGCGTCTGCCACCTCTACGTCGACCGCGCCGCCGATCCCGCGCTGGCACTGGACCTGCTGGTCGACGGCAAGGCCTCGCGCCCCGGCGTGTGCAACGCCCTGGAAACCCTGCTGGTGCATCGCGACATCGCCGACGCCTTCCTGCCGCCCGCGCTGGCCGCCCTGGCCGCGCGCGGCGTGCAGGTGCGCGGCTGCGAGCGCGTGCGCGCCTATGCGCCGGAGCTGGCCGCCGCGGACGAAGCCGATTACGCCGCCGAGTACCTCGACCTGATCATCGCCGCCCGCGTCGTCGACGACCTCGACCAAGCCCTGGCGCACATCGCCCAGTACGGTTCCGACCACACCGAAGTGATCGCCACCGCCGACCCCGCCGCCGCCGACGCCTTCGTCCGCCGCACCCGCAGCTCCGCGGTGATGGTCAACGCCTCCTCGCGCTTCAACGACGGCGGCCAACTCGGCCTCGGCGCCGAGATCGGCATCTCGACCACCCGCCTGCACGCCTACGGCCCGATGGGCGTCGAATCGCTGACCATCGAACGCTTCGTCGTGCGCGGGGCAGGGCAGGTCCGCCACCCCGAGTCGCAGACCCGCTGACTACCGGGCTTCTTGTAGGAGCGGCGTAAGCCGCGACCGCAGGGTATCCAGCTTGCGCCGCACGCCAGGTTTCGCAGTCGCGGCTCGCGCCGCTCCTACACGCAGCAATGCAAAAACGCGTAGCCACCTGGGCCTCCTGTAGGAGCGGCGTAAGCCGCGACCGCAGGGCATCCAGCTTGCGCCGCACATCAGATTTCGCGGTCGCGGCTCACGCCGCTCCTACAGACAGCGATCCAAAACGCGCAGCCACCTGGACCCCATGTAGGAGCGGCGCAAGCCGCGACCGCAGGGTTTCCAGCTTGCGTCGTACGCCAGATTTCGCAGTCGCGGCTTGTGACCGAAGGAAATCCCCGTGGGACGCCGCTCCTACAAGGGAGCGGTCGGCCTGAACTCCAGTTCGTGCGGCCGCTTCAACGCCCGGCGGTTTCCCCGGAATCCCTGCCAGACGCCATCGTCTCTTCGATCCAACCTGCGTAGCTCCCCAGCCGCACGCCGTAACAGGTCTCGCCGTACCGGCCCGGGCGCAGTTCGGTGCCCTCGACCTGGCCGCGCTTCCACGCCGTCAGGCCGGCGACGCGCCACTGTTTGCCCACGGCGACCAGGATCGGCCCGCCGCTGTCCCCGCTACCGATCGATGCCTCCAGCGGCAGCGCCTTCGGCGGTGCGTCGAAGCGATAGCCGATCCAGCGGGCGTCCTCGCTGTCGATCCGGTTATAGCCCTGGCGCAGTTCGGTCCGGTTCGGCCCGTGCAGGGAATGCCCCTTCGTGCCCGTCCCGGTGGCGCCGCGTCCGATGATCCGGACTACCTTGCCCAAGGCCCGGCCGTCGTAGATGCGCGCCGGCGCGACATCGGCGACCGGCTCGGCCAGTTCGATCAAGGCGATATCGTCGGACGCCGCGGCGAAGGCGAAGAAGGCCTCCCAATCGCCGGATTTCAGCGCCGCGTCGATCATCGCCTGCGGCGGTGGCTTGTAGCCCGGATGAACCACGATGCGCCGTACCGCACGGGGCGCGCCGCCGACGACCACCGAATCCACGGCGTGCTGCCAACCGACGGCATGGGCGGCGGTGACCACCCAGCCCGGCGCGATCAGCACCCCATGGCCCTCGCCGGGCATGTCCGCCAGCGCCGGGAACTCGGCGGCCGCCAGCCGATAGCGCGAATCGGGAACGTCGTCGCGAATGACGATGGCATCGGCACCGAACGAGGCCAGCAGGAGCAGCAGGGCGGCAGCGCGCATGCGCGACATCCAGGGTCGGAAACCGCCATTGTCGGGCCCGGAGCGTCGCCTTGGCTACAGATCGGGAAACCTTGCATCGGATGCCGCCGGCGCGCTTCCAGCGCGCGCCGCCAGGCGGGTGGAACCGCCGTGCGAGCCGGCGTTGAACCGAGACCCGCCCGGGAGGCTGCGATCTCGCACCGACTGCGTCCGAACCGCCCGCGTGCTCTCGTTCAGACCGATTGCTCGGCCACGAACACCTTCTGCACGATCTGCCAGCGTCCGTCGAGGTAGAAGCACGACAGCAGGTCGGTCACCTCGCGCGGCGCGATCCGCAGGCGCAACTGGAGCAGGGCCATGTCGCGGGCCACGGCGATGGACAGGATCCGGTCGTCGCGCGCGTCGCCTGCGTCCTGCGGCGAGGTCAGTTTGCGCACCGCATCGAGCCAGGCGGCGACGGGCGTCACCACCACGCCGTCGTCGCCGCGTCGGGTGATCGAGGCCGTGGGGGCGAACAGGGGCGCGAATCGGTCGGCGTCCATGGCATAGGCGGCGTCGAAGTAGGTCTTCGCCAAGGCGATCAGCGCCTCTGTTTTTCCGGCTGTATGCGAGTCTTGCGGCGTCATCGCGGTTCCTTTCGGCGGGTCGGTGCGCACGATATATCGATGCGGTTGACGGGATTAATCCCCGCGCGCTAACCGGCCTTGTTAGCTGGGCTAAGCAATCCAGGGCTGTCGTGAATACTCGGTTACTCTCGGCTGGCGACTTGTGCGACGATTCGGCCGACGACGACATCTCCTTGGGGAATCCGTCGCGCCTGGGAGGGCGAATGCTGCGATCCATCCTGTTGCCGGCGCTGGTCGCCGGTGGTTTGTCGTGCGCCGCCCATGCATCGACGGCGACGCTCGCCGCGGTATCTGCGCCTTATGTCCTGCCCGCGGCGGTCGCCGACGACAACGCGCGCCTGGACGCGGCCATGCCGGCGCTGGCGCGACAATTGCTCGCCGGCCATCGCGACGACGACCGCAGCCGCGACCTCAACCAGCGCTTCCGCCTGCAACTGGTGGCCGGCGACTACGCCGCCGCCGAGCGCAGCCTGGACGCGCTCGCCGCCACCGCCACCCAGGGCCCGGTGCCGGTGCGGCCCAACTTCGCCCAGTACCGGCTGTACGCCCGCGCCAAGGCGCTGCAGGCGGGGCAGGGGCTGCGCTTCGACCAGGCCCTGTCGCGCGCCTTCGCCGAAACCGTCGCGACCCTGGACGACCGCAGCGCCGCCCTGGCCATGCGCGTGCTCAACTTCGAGGCCACCGAACTGCCGCGGCAGCGGCGCGCGCTGGCCGAGGCGCTGGCGCCGCTGCGCGAACGGCCCAGGCTGGACCGCAACGCCGCGCTGGCGCTGGTCCGCAGCTACCAGATCGAACGCAGCTACGCCGCCCTGGCGCCGCGCCTGCCCGCGCTGATCGCCGAAGACGACGCGCGCCGTTACGCGATCCAACGCGACGTCGCGGTGGCCACGCCCGACGGCGCCACCGTCTGCGCGCTGATCTTGCGCCAGCGCAACGCGCCCGCGCGCCAACCGACCCTGCTCAACTTCACCATCTACGCCGACCCGGTCCCTACCTTCAACGAAGCGCGGCGCACCGCCTCGCACGGCTACGCCGGCGTGGTCGGCACCAGCCGCGGCAAAGGCTGCAGCCGCGACCGCCCGGTGCCCTACGAACACGACGGCGACGACGCCGCGGCGCTGATCGACTGGATCGCCGCGCAGCCCTGGAGCGACGGCCGGGTCGGCATGTACGGCGGCAGCTACGAGGGCTTCACCCAATGGGCCGCGGCCAAGCGCCGGCCCAAGGCGCTGAAGGCGCTGATGCCTTCGGTGACCGGCGCGCCCGGCATCGACGTGCCGATGGAAGGCGGCATCTTCTACGGCTTCCAGTACTACTGGCCGTTCTACGTCACCAACAACCGCCAGGTGGACAACGCCCCGCTGCAGGACTATCCGCGCTGGAACCGCATGCACCGCCAGTGGTACCTCAGCGGCCGCCCCTACCGCGAACTGCCGCAGATCGACCGTACCCCCAATCCGTTCTACCTGCGCTGGCTGTCGCACCCGGACTACGACGCCTACTGGCAGTCGATGATCCCGTACCGCGACGAATTCGCCGCGCTGGACTTGAAGGTGCTGACCACCACCGGCTACTACGACGGCGCCCAGATCGGCGCCCTGTACTACCTGCGCCAGCACTACCGCTACCGCCCGCAGGCCGAGCACTACCTGGTGATCGGCCCCTACAACCACGTCAGCGGCCAGCGCGGCACCGTTGCCACCGGCGCCGAACTGCGCGGCTACACCCTGGATGCGCAAGCGCAGATCGACCTGGGCGAACTGCGCTACCAATGGTTCGACTACGTGTTCAAGGACGCGCCCAAGCCGGCGTTGCTGGCCGACCGCATCAACTACCAGGTGATGGGCGCCGACCGTTGGAAGCACGCCCCCTCGCTGGCGGCGATGGCGCAACGGCGCCAGCGTTTCTATTTCGGCGCCGCCGCCGGCGACGGCCGCCACGCCTTCGCCGCCGAGCCGGCCGCGGCCGACGGCTACGTCGAACAGACCATCGACCTGCGCGACCGCAGCGACGCCGACCGCATCGTCCCCGGCGGCGCCATCCTCGACCGCGAACTCGACACCGCCGACAGCCTGGTCTTCGTCAGCGACCCGGTCGGCATCGCCGAATTCAGCGGCCTGTTCTCCGGCCGCCTGGAAGTCGAAACCAACAAGCGCGACTTCGACTTCAACATCTCCCTGTACGAGCAACTGCCCGACCAGCGCTATTTCGAACTCTCGCGCTATCAGTCCCGCGCCAGCTACGTCGGCGACCTCAGCCGCCGGAAACTGCTGCAACCCGGCCAGCGCACCGTGCTGGAGTTCGAAGCCGGCCGCGCGATCAGCAAGCGCCTGCAACCCGGCAGCCGGCTGGTGGCGGTGGTGAGCCTGTTGCGCAATCCGCAGCAGCAGATCAACTACGGCAGCGGCAAGGCGGTGGCGGGGGAGAGCATGGCGGATGCCGGCGAGCCGGTGCGGGTGCGCTGGTACGAAGAAAGCTATCTGGAGATTCCGTTGAGCCTTTGAGCCCTTGCGCCGGCAAGCGTGGTGCAAGATCGCGTCATCACATCAGGGAATCGGGGGCATCGGCTATGCGAACAGCTTCGGCATCGGCTTGGTTTCGAAGCGGGCTGCCTGCAGAACGAGGGGTAGGGCGGAGCGATCCGATGCGCCGCGGTCGATCGCGCGGCGGCCCGGGCCGGAAAACGGCGTCTGCGAAATGTCGCTTTTCTACCGGCCGCCAGCCATGAGCGCGATCGATCGCTTTGCCGCGTTGCGGGGCTGGCGGGAGGCCGGCGAGTTCATCACTGTCGGCGGCCGGCGCATCTACTGCCGTCGCGGCGGCGCGGGGCCGCGGCTGCTGCTGATCCACGGTTTCCCGACCAGCAGCCTGGATTGGGCGCCGATCTGGCCGATGCTGGCCGCGCGTTTCGAGGTGCTGGCCTTCGATCTGCTGGGCCTGGGCTTTTCCGACAAACCCCGCGGCCACCGCTACCGCGTGCATGAGCAGGCGGATCTGGCCGTAGCGGTCGCGCACCATTACGGCTGGAACGCCGCGTTGGTACTCGCCCACGATTACGGCGATACGGTCGCGCAGGAACTGCTTGCCCGAAACGAACGCAACTCCGCGCTGCGCATCCTTCGTCTGTGCTTGCTCAACGGCGGACTGTTCCCGGAAACCCATCGTGCGCGGCTCATCCAGCGACTGCTCGCTTCGCCGCTCGGCCCTGGCCTGGTCGGGCTGATGAGCCGGCGCGGCTTCGCGCGCAGTCTCAATGCCTTGTTTTCGCCGGCGCGGCCGCTCAGCGAGGCGCAGATCGACGAGTACTGGGCCTTGCTGCAGCACGAACGGGGCCTGCAGGCGGTGCCGTCGCTGCTCGGCTACGTGGCCGAGCGCCGGCGCGAACGCGCGCGCTGGGTCGGTGCGCTGCAAACGGCCGAGGTGCCTGTGCGCTTGATCTGCGGTGCGCTCGATCCCGTCAGCGGACTGCATATGGCCGAACGCTATCGGCAACTCGTGCCGCGTGCGGATATCGTCGTGCTGGACGATGTCGGCCATTTTCCGCAGTTGGAAGACCCGCAGCGCGTGTTCGCCGCCGCCGCCGAATTTTTTCTCGGCGGCGACGCGCAGTCGAGCGTGTGAGACGGTTCGGAATTCCGGGTCAGGGCGACGCCGATCCGCCGCATCCGATCGATCCGAACCCATCAAGAACGCGACAGGGTAGAACCCGACAATCGCGCACGCCGGATCGCGCCGTCCGGGCGACATACGCCGCTGCGTTTTTCGGTATGCGGGCTACCGGATCGACGCTGCATCGAGCGCAAGAGATGAACGCGGATCGTCGTCGCCGGCATGCCGTCATTCGATGCATCGCTGGCCGGTCGCGGACGGTTTGCCCGTCTGCTCCAGGGCGGTCGGTGCGTATCGCCGAACGCGCAAGGCGAAACAGCACGACTAACCCATATTTTTGTCGGGAACAGTGAAAGGGTTTCCGAAAACCAAAAACGGCCGTTGACGCTTCCAGGGGTGGGATGTAGTGTCCGGCCGCAGGACGAACCGGTGTAGAGCAAAGGAGAAATGCTCGTGAGCGCGCCCTCGAACGACGGGACCATGGCCGTGCCGGACGCCAGTCCCGGCCGTGCCGACTTCCCGCTGACCGACATGCAACGCCTGCTGGTCGTCAGCGCCGCCGACGGCATGGAATATGCGCTGCATCCGCACCTCTATTTCGAGGTGGAGCGTCCCGGTCTCGACATCGACCGCTTCGTTGCCGCGATCGGCCGCGTGATCGAACGCCACCGGCGCAATATCGTCGCCGTGACCCCGGATCTGCGGCTGCGCCAGGTCGACGAGGTGGAGCCGCCTCGCGTATCCGTCTGGGACCTGCGCGGATTGTCCGAACTGGCGACGACGCTGGGACTCGCCCAGATCCGACACCGGATGGCGAATCAGCCGCTGCCCATGGACCGTTGGCCCTGGCTCGATTTCCAGCTGACCCGCTACGGCGACAGCGACGTGCGGCTGCACGTCAACTTCAGCAACCTGTTTCTCGATCAGTCCTCGGGCCTGCGCCTGCTGTCCGAGATCGAGCAGTACTACGCGAATCCGGATACCGAATTGCCCGCCGACCCGGTCGGCATCGCGGAGGTTTCGCTGGCGTTGGCGCAGCGCCACGACGCCGCCGACCGCGCGCGCGCCTACTGGGACGAGCGCATCGCCGCGCTGCCCGCTCCGCCCGACCTGCCGCTGCTGCGCCTGCACGGAAACCCCGGTTTGAACCGGCGCCGGCTGGTGGTCGACGCAGCGACGTGGAGCGCCTTCACCGCCGGCGTCGCCGCGCACGGCATGAGCCCGGTGACGGCCTTGCTGGCGGTGTACGGCGAAATCGTCGCCCGTTTCAGCGGATCGCGCCATTTCATTCTCAATCAGATGATCACGCGCCGCCTGCTCAGGCGGATCCCGGGCGCCGAGTCGGTGCTGGGCAACCTCGGCGCGATCTATCCGCTCGAATTCGATTGGCGCGGCACCGCCTCCCTGCAGGAACGGGCCGGCCGTCTGCAGGCGACGATCATCGGCGATCTCGGGCGCACCGATTGGTCGGGCGTCGATGTGCTCGGCGCCTTGAATTCCCGCCACCATTCGCAAGGCCGCGCCGCGTGTCCGTTCGTGGTGTCGTCCGGCTTGGCCGGCGGCGAGCAGGAGGCGTTCGTCTACAGCAAGCTGGCGACGCCGCAGGTGTTGCTGGACCACCAGTTCTTCGCGCTGCGCGGCGGCCGCATCGAAATCGTCTGGGACGTCGTGGAAGCGGCGTTCCCCGCCGGGTTCATCGATGCGTTCTGCAGCGCGCACGAAGCGCTGATACGCCGCTTGGCCGCCGACCCGCAAGCCTGGACCGCGACGGCCACGTTGGTGTCGTCCGACCGTCCGGCGCCGCCGGCGCAAACCGGTCCCACCCGGCCGCAGCACGCGGGCCGCCTGTCGGACGGGCTGAAGGTAAGCGCCTGCCTCGCGCCCGAGCGTCCGGCGGTGGTCTGCGGCGACGACGCGCTGAGCTACGGCGAACTGGCCGCGGCCGCCGAATCCTTGGCGAAGGTCTTGTGCGCCCGGGGCGTTCGCCCCGGCGACCGCGTCGCCATCGTGCTGGCCAAGGGCGTCCCGCAGATGATCGCGGTGTATGCGGCGCTGCTCGCCGGCGCCGCGTACGTGCCGATCGATCCGGCTTGGCCGCAGAAGCGGATCGACCAACTGGTGACCGACATCGGCGCGGCGGCGATCGTCTGCGTCGACGGCAGCGACGGCGGCGAACGCGAAGGCGTGCCCGTCGTCGCGGTCCGCGGCGATGCGGCGGCCTCCGCCGGCGCCGCCTGCGCCGGCACGGTGCTGCCCGCCGAGCTCGATCCGTCCGGTCTGGCCTACGTCATCTACACCTCGGGCTCGACCGGCCAGCCCAAGGGCGTCGCGCTCGATCACCGTGGGCCGATCAACACCATTCTCGACGTCAACGGCGAGTTCGGCATCGTCGCCGAGGACGTGCTGTTCGGGGTGTCGTCGCTGTCGTTCGACCTGTCGGTCTACGACATCTTCGGTGCGGCGATGGCGGGCGCGACCCTGGTGCTGCCCGATCCGGCCGACCACAGCCCGCACGCCTGGCTGGCGGCGATGCTCGAACGCGGGGTCACGGTGTGGAACTCGGCGCCGCCGCTGATGCAGTTGCTGGTCGACGTCGCCCGCGCCGAGGGCGTGCAACTGCCCGAGCTGCGCCTGGTGATGCTGTCCGGCGACTGGATCGCGCTGTCCCTGCCCGACGACATCAAGGCGATCGCGCCGAACGCGAAGGTGGTCAGCCTGGGCGGCGCGACCGAGGCGTCGATTTGGTCGATCTGGCACCCCATCGATGCGGTCGATCCGAGGTGGCGCAGCATTCCCTACGGACGGCCGATGGCGAACCAGCCCTGGTACGTTCTCGACGAGCAGGGCAATGAGACGCCGACCTGGACGACGGGGCAGCTGCATATCGGCGGCGTCGGCCTGGCCCAAGGCTATTGGGGCGACCCCGACAAGACCGCGAGGGCGTTCACGACGCACCCCGCCACCGGCGAGCGCATCTATCGCACCGGCGATCTCGGCCGCTTGTTGCCCGACGGCAATATCGAGCTGATCGGGCGCATCGACGCGCAATGCAAGATCCAGGGGCATCGGGTCGAGCCCGGCGAAGTCGAACACGTGCTGGCCGCCGATCCGCGGGTCAAGGACGCTGTCGTCCTGGTCGCCGGCGAGGCCAGGCAGAAGCAACTGCGCGCGTTCGTCGTGCCCCACGAGGGGGCGGGCCCCAGCGACGGCGAGTCGATCCGCGCCAGCCTGGTCGACCGGCTGCCGAGTTACCTGGTCCCGGCGCAGGTCACGGTGCTCGCGAGCCTGCCGGTCACCTCCAACGGCAAGCTCGACCGTAGCGCGCTGATCGCGCTCGCCGAACCGGTCGTCGTCGCCGGCGCTGCTTACGTCGCGCCGCGCACCGAGCTGGAGCAGACCATCGTCGCCGTGTGGAAGGACGTGCTGGGCGTCGAAACCATCGGCGTCGACGACGACTTCTTCAATCTCGGCGGGCAATCGTTCGCCGCGCTGCGTGCGGTCGCCGCGCTGCGTTCGCGGACCAAGCTCACGCTGTCCCTCGGCGGGCTGATCGAGTCGCGCACCGTCGCGCGCCTGGCCAGCCTGATGACCGGGCAGCGGCGGTCCAACGCCCTGGTGCCGCTGCACCCCGGCGCCGGGCCGGCGATGTTCATGGTCCACCCGGCCGGCGGATCGGTCGCGGCCTATCGCGACCTGGCGCGCGACCTCGACCGCGCCAGTTTCGGGCTCGCGGCCAGCGAGCCGCTGCCCGGCACCGTGGAAGCGCTGGCGCAGGGCTATGTGGCCGCGGTGCGCGACGCAGCGCCGGGCCCGTACACGATCCTGGGCTGGTCGTCGGGCGCGGTGATCGCGCTGGAGATGACCGCGCAACTCGAAGCGGCCGGGGAAAAGGTCGCGCAGTTGATCGTGCTCGACGCTCCGGCGCCGACCGACCCGCCGCCCGGCCCGGTCGACGACGGCACCTTGCAGGACTGGTTCCGCGAGGACACCGCCGGCGCCGACCTGCTCGACACGGAACTGCATCATGTCTATCCGGTGTTCGCGCAGATCGTGAACGCCTGCCGCAGCTACCAGCCGCCGGTCGTGGCCGCGGACGTCGCCCTGATCCGGGCCCGCGACGGGCGGGTCAGCGAATACGCGGAACATCCGCACGAGGCCATGGGCGATTGGGGCTGGTCTCCGCGCACCCGCGGCACGGTGGCCACGCGCGTGGTCGCCGGCACGCACCACAGTCTGTTCAGTTCGCAGCACCTCGCCGACGTCGTGTCCGCAGTCCAGGAGCTCAGCCGATGACCCACGCACGCCCTTGCGGCTCGCCCTCGCGCCTTTGCGCGTCCGCATCTGTACTGCCCGCGCCGGCGCCGGTTCGCGCCGGGGTGGTGGAGTGAGCATGTCCGGCACCAACGCATCGGCCGGCAACGGCGGGCTGCCCAGCGACGTCGACGTCGTGGTGATCGGCGCGGGCCAGGCCGGCCTCGCCGTCGGCCAGACGCTGAAGCAAGCGGGCGTGAACTTCGTCATCCTCGACGCCGCGAACGAACTCGGCGTTTCCTGGACCCATCGCTGGGATTCGCTGCGGCTGTTCACCTCCGCGCGGTACTGCGGTCTGCCCGGCCTGCCGTTCCCCGGCGACCCGGACCGATACCCGGCCAAGGACGAAGTGCCGCATTACTTCCGCAGCTACGCGGCGAGGTTCGAGCTGCCGGTGCATCTGGGCCACCGGGTGACTTCGGTCGGCCGGTCCGACGGGGGCTTCATGGTGACCACGCCGACCGCACGCATCGCCGCGCGCCAGGTCGTCGCCGCGGTCGGGGCGTTCCAGACTCCGGTCGTTCCCGAGTTTTCCAAGCGGCTGGCACCGTCGGTCACCCAGCTGCATTCGCACGCTTACCGCAATCCCGATCAGATTCCCGCCGGCAAGGTCGCGGTCGTCGGCTCGGCGAACTCGGGCCTGCAGATCGCGACCGAGCTGGCCGGCAGCCGTGAGGTGGTGGTCTGCAAAGGCCGCAAGCAACCCCGATTGCCGCAGCGGATACTGGGGCGCGATGCGTTCTGGTGGCTGTCCAAGTGCGGCATTCTGCGCCTGCCGACCAACACGCCGTTGGCGCGGCGACTGGCCATGCCCGACCCGGTGGTCGGCGCCAAAATCGGCGAACTGGCTCGCAGCATGAGCTTCGTCGAGCGGGTGGTCGACGCCGACGGCACGCAACTGGTCACCGCCGACGGCAAGCGGATCGAAGCATCGACCGTGCTGTGGGCGACCGGCTACCGCAACGACTGGTCCTGGCTGAGCCCGGAACTGCGCGGCTCGGACGGGCAGCCCCAGCACGACGCGGGCATCGGCGCGTCCGGCTTGCACTTCGTCGGCCTATACCGGATGCGCAACCGCGGTTCGGCGCTGCTCGGTTTCGTCGGCCGCGACGCGCAACGCGTCGGCGCAGCCGTCGCGCGCCGCAGCCGGCGCTGAGCCTAGGCTCAGCCGGCCTGCCGTTCGGCGGCCTGCGGTTCGGTCGCCTGCGGTTCGGTGGGCTGCAGCCCGAAAGCCTGCTCCGGCTGCCACTCGTCGATCAGCCGGTCGTAGTTGGCGTAGTCCGGCTCCAGGCCGGCGGCGACGATCTCCCACAGCATCTCGTCGGTGCCGCCGCCGATGCGCGCCATCTTCACGTCGCGCCACCAGCGGCCCAGCGGCGACTCCGACTCCAGCACGCCGGCGCTGCCGAAAATGTGCATGCACTCGGACATCACTTCGCCGCCGAGGCGGACCACGCTGACCTTGGCCGCCGAGGCCGAGCGCACGTTGAACCCGGCGCCCTCCGCGATCAGCCCGTTCAAGGCCAGGCGCATCATGTCGACCCGCGCCTGCAGGTCGGCGACCCGCAGCCGCAGCGCCTGATGGTCGAACAGGGTGGCGCCGAAGGACTTGCGCCGCTTCATCCGCGCGACGGTCACGCCCAACGCCAACTGGCAGGCGCCGACGATCTGCGCCGCCATGGCGAAGCGCTCCTGGGCCAGGGCCATGCTGAGCACGGCCAGGCCGGTGCCGGGGCGGGCGATCATCATCTCCGCGGGCACCCAGGTGTCGAAGAACACCGGCGCGGTGCTGATGCTGCGGGCGCCGACCGTGGCGAATTGCTTGCCGACCCGCAACTGCGAGGTCGGCACCAGGAACAGCGCCAGATCGTCGCGGCCGGCGTGGCTTTCGTCGGTGCCGCGCAGCGCCAGCACGATGTAGTCGGCTATCGGCGAAGGCGAGGCCATCTTCTTGTGCCCGCGCAGGCGGTAGCCGCCGTTCTCGCGCACCGCGGTCGAGGCCAGCCCGAGCATGTCCGAGCCCGCGCCGGCTTCGGTCGCGGAGATGCACAGCACGGCCCGGCCGGCGATCGCCTGGTCGGCGACTTCGCGCAGCCGGTCGGAACGGCCGAACCGGCGCAGCATCGCGATCGCCGAGTCGTGCAGGGTCACGCCGGAGGCGATGCCGCCGGCGCCGAGCCGGCCGAAGCGCTCGGACAAGGCCAGGGTGTGCTCCAAGGCGGGCACCGGGCGGTCCTGCCACTTGGCGGCGAAGATGCCTTCGCGGCCCAGCAATTCGACGATGCTGCGCGGGAACACGCCCGCGGCTTCGGCCTCGTCGACGATCCGGCGGGTCGACTCCAGCGCCAGGATCTTGTCCAGATGCTGCTTGAACGAGGCGGTATCGGACATCGCGGTTTCGATCTGCAGACTCATTAGCCGACCTGTTCCTGTTGTCGTTGACGGTTCATGCCATGCGACATGGCCAGCTCGGTTTCGACGATGCTGATGGTGGCGGAGCGCCGCGGCTTGCCCGACGGCGTCTTCGGCAGCGTGCGCGGCGGCACCACCGACACCAGCCGCGGGCTGACGCCGAACGCCGCATAGACCGCGTCCGACACTTCGTTTTTGATCCGGGCGCTGGATTCGAGGTCGGCGCTGTCGGCCGCTTCGACCACCACCGCGAATTCCTCGCGTATGCCCGCCGCGGCCAGGGCGACGGCGATGGCGTTGCCCGGGCGCACGCCGTCGACGCGGCAGGCCGCGCGCTCGATGTCGGTGGGGAAGATGTTGCGTCCGGCGACGATGATCATGTCCTTCAAGCGGCCGCAGACGACCACTTCGCCGGTTTCGGTGACGTAACCCATGTCGCCGGTGCTGAACCAGCCGCCGTCGCCGAGCAGCGACTGCTTGCCGTTCTGGGTGAGGTAGTAGCGCGAGACGGCATCGCCGCGGATCTTGAGCTCGCCGACCACCCGCGCCTGAGTACCGGCGTCCGGCCCGTCGCCGACCATGATCTCGCCGACCATGATCTCGATGCCTGGCAGGGGCTTGCCCAGCCGGGCCAGGTGGCGCGCGGCCTCGTCCGTGCGCGGCGACGCATACGACTTGAGTTCGATCGCCGCCTGATCGACCGCATCGAACTGCATGCCGGCGCCGGTCTCGGAGAACGAGATCGCCAGGGTGGCTTCCGCCATTCCGTACGCGGCGATGAAGGCCTTGCCGTCCAGCCCGAAGCGGGCGCCGGATTCGATCACCGCGGCGACGGTGGCGTGGTCGATGGGTTCGGCACCGCTGAGCACGAAGCGCAGCGAAGACAGGTCGAACGCGCCGTCGGGCGCCGCGCGCAGATAGCGGGCGAGCAGGGCATAGGCGAAGTTCGGCCCCGCGGTCATCGTCCCGCGGTACTTGGAGATCAGCGCCGGCCACAGCCGCGGCGAGCGCAGGAAGTCCCCGGGCGCCGCGCAAACCGCTTCCGCGCCGACCTGCATCGGCAGCACCATGAAACCGATCATGCCCATGTCGTGGTACAGCGGAAGCCAGCTGACCAGCACGTCGCTGCGCGGGTCGAGCCGCGACGCGCTCACCATCGCCGCTGCGTTTTCGTACAGGTTGCGGTGCGAGATCGCCACCGCCTTCGGCAGCCCGGTCGAGCCCGAGGTGAGCTGCAGGAAGGCGATATCGTCCTCGCCGCAATCCACCGGCGCCAGCGCCGCGCCTTCGGCCAGCGTCTCCGCGGCCAGCACCGTGGTGCCCTGCGCGCCGAACAGCGGCGTGGTGCGCGCGAACGCGTCGCCGACCACCACCACCTGGGCGCCGATCATTTCGAGCACCGCGAAGCTGTCTTCCGCCCAGGCCGCGAGGTCCGAGCGCGGGCCGGGCTGATGCAGCATCGTCACCGACGCCCCGCGCATCCATATGGCCTGGATCACCGGCGCGATGCTGGCCGGTTCGCCGACCAGCACGCCGACCGTGTCGCCGGGCTTCACCCCGGCCGAGGCCAGCGAGCCGGCCATGCGGCGGGCGATCTCATGAATCTGCTGCCAGGTGCGCCGCACCGGCTGCTGCGGTTCGCCGGTCACCAGGCCTTGGCCGGACGCGGGCGCAGAGACGAATACCTGCTGGGTAAACCTGCTCATGATGCGATCGATCCTTGATCTTCCGGTATCGCGCGCCGGCGACGGAGCGTACCGTCGCGGCGACCGGGGGCTTTAGGCGGGAACTGCGGATTCGTCGGGAATCCCGGCGTCGCAAGCGACAGTGCGATGGCGCGTCTGTTCGATCAGCCGGGTCACATCGCCGACGGTCTTGCAGCGGATCAGTTCCTCCTGCTGCAGCGTCACCCCCAAGCGCTCCTCGATCGACACCAGGCCGATCGCGAACGCGATGGAGTCGAAGCCCAACTCGCCGACCAACAAGGCATTCGGATGCACCCGCGCCGGCTCGATCGCAAGTTCGTCCCGGAAAACTGCAACGAGCGTCTCATAGGCGGTCGAATTTTCAGACATAAATCACTCCTTTGATTTCCAACGAGCGTAGCACGGCGGCTATCGCGTCCTGGATCCCCGTAGCGTGTGAATCGGGCGTTCTGCTGCAGGAATACGCGGTTTGGGGATGGCGTAGGACAAGGCCGGTTGACGCACGTTTGGCGTCATATGTGATGGAGTCCGCGTAGTGAAGATCCGAAGCTCTTGGCAGTATCGGCCTTCATCGGCGGCCAGTTCTGATGGTCGCCGTCAATACGAGAGCGGAAAAGAGTTCGCAGCCGCGCTGCGTTAGTTGGAGGACGGTTATGCTAAATCCGATCAGTTCGGCTGGAAGCAGCCCTAAGCCCGATTAGTAGCAGACAATTTGTCACGCCTGTGCATTGAGGTTTACTCAGTGTTGAAGGGAAACCGCTCTCGCGAACAGAAAGTCGGTAGGATTTCCGCAAAGCAGACCAGGGGGCGGGTTGTCGATGCTATTCGAATCCATCAAGAAGCGGATTATCAGTCGATTGATCGACGAGATCTCGGCCATGGATCCGACACATTTAGAATTGGCGGGGCATGGACTGATCGAGCTATTGGAGAACAAGAAACTTGTGCATCATGGCATCAACAAGGACTACAAGTTTGTCGGGTATACCGTCGACTCGTTCTCCGAAGATTCGACGGTCATTGCCCAATACAGTACTGAGGGCGGCTATTTCAAGAACACGGGCAAGGAGGACGCGCCCGTCTACGAAAAGATTGAGAAGGATGTGCAAAGCGCCGAGAAGCACCGACCTCGCACCGGTGCGACCAAAATCTATTTGATGTCAACGGAGGAAGAAATTCCTTCCTTCCGGTCAAAGTTCAATGGCACCGCTATGGCGCAAGAGTTGGGGGATGCGCTGATCATCCTCGACGCGCGGGAACTCGCCAAGCGCATCTACGACCTTGCCGTCGAGAGGCCGGACGCGGCGGCCTTTTTCAGAGAGTTCTTTCCCGAGTTTGGCCAAGCTCTCGACAACTTCGAGTATTTCGGTCGCCTGCCGGCCCAATGTGCAAATCATCAATCAAACGAAGCCGTCATCGCTGCTCTGCGCGATCATTTCGCGGGAGGCCGCTCCGTAGCAGTCCTGCATGGCTTGAGTGGTACGGGCAAGACACAAGCCGCCATCGATTTCGTCCACCAGGAAGAAGGGAACTTCGATAACTACATCTGGCTAGCCAGTGGCGACTGGCATCCCGACATCCCGCTCTCTGCCGTAACGCGACAGCGCGGCGGAAAGCCCTTGAACGTAGTGGGCAGCTTCAATTCGGCCAAGACCATCCTGGTGGTCGACCGGCTTGATCAGGCTGTGGATCCCGCTGTGTTCGCGGAACTCCAGTCCGGGTTCGATAAAGGCGGTGTCGTGATCGTCACGTCCCAAGTCGCTGTTCCCGGTGCACCATCGCATGTGCCAATCCCGCGAGTGTCCAGGGAAATAGCCATGCGCATTCTCGGTGAAGACCCCGCGCAGGCAAGGGAGATCAGTGAGCGTTTCGTGGACGCGTGTGGATTTTTGCCCCTGGTGCTGGCTACTGCCAAAACCGTTATTGACTCTCAGAGCGTCCCACGCGATGCGTTCTATGGGGACGTGCTGGCGTCTCCGGACGCGCTGAGTGGAGACGACGGCGTCTCCATCCTAAGGAGCATTCTGCGTCGACTCGATGGCGCGCCGCTTGCTGCTTTGGAGAGGATTGCGAATACTGGCCTGGCGATGCATGACGGCGGATTCCTTACCCACTTCATCCGCCACGTGCCAAAGTTCGAACTCCAGAAGCTGGCGTTCCTGTCGCCAGCGAGCGCGACTGGCGTCCTGCTCGTCCATGACTTGGTGTGTCGAGCCGTTCGAACGGCCGACGGCACGAGCGACCTGATCACAGAGGTCGAGCACTATATCGAACAGCTGCAAGGAGAGATGACCCCATCCGCGCTGCGTCAGATTCATCTGTCTCGAACACAGCTGCTGGCAGAGCACCATCGACGCGGAGAGCGTGGTCCAGATTGGTTACTGTATGCCTTGCTGCAGATCGAAGAGGCTAAGCAAGAGGTCTTTGCTGTCTACGCAGGCCGACCGATAATTCCTGACGGCAGCCTCGCTGCGCTCATATCCACGATCGATGCGCGCGAGCAATACGCATATACCCTGGATCACCTGGATCGTGCCGGCTACTACGCGGCCTGCGCTCAGGAGTACGAAAAAGCCTTGGGTGGTGCTCAGGGTAGAAACAGGGCGGAGCTTTTGCATCACCTTGGCAAGGCCTATCGCCGCTGTGGTGAGATAGACAAGGCACTGACGACGTTCCGGCAGTTGCTGGAATTGGAGCCCATGTGGCACGCGACACATGGTCAGATTGCACACTTGGGCGCGCAGCACGACGCCACCGAGCAGGCAAAGCAGGCCGGCGAACAGTCATTGCGCTATCTGATCACGCAGATCGTGAGCGATCCGACCAGCGTTCCTCTGCGCGTGGCCATGGCAGCGTTAAGCAATCTGCGTTCCTACGCTGAGGTGGCTGAACAGCTAAATGGAGACGAGAGAAGCATAGAGGCACTTGGGGAAGTGATAAGCCAATCAGCACTCGAAGGGCTCGATCAATTTTATGACGCCTTCGTTGCTTTTACGTCGAAGTTCAGCTACAGGCATCCGCACATCAGCTTCGAGTTGGTTAGCGCCGTTGGAGACATGTTCGAAGTCTCACCTGTATCGATTGGAAGGAGGCACTTGCTGAGCGTCAGCGAATCGCTAGCCAATGTCGCGCAGAGTGCGCAGCGCTCTGGAGATGCGACGCTGGCAAGGAGGTTGTCGGGTTTGAGCCTCATTTACGCTGAAGCGCTGCTCGCGGCGGGAGCGCCGGACTCATTTTCCGCTCGCGGCATTGCGAAAGCTTATACAATTGCTGGCGACCCTGCCCGTGCGCTGCAGGTAATTGCCGCGGTTCCGGCTGGACAGGTCAACCACTGGCTACTCTACCGCCGGGCCGAGGCTGAGTTAGCACTTGAACTGCCGCAGTCGCTTCAAACGGCTCGGGAAGCCCTCGCCGAGGCACAACGCGATCCGCGCGCAGCAAAGAATCTGGCGTCGTACTTCGACATGTTTAGTCGCTGCTTAAAGCACGCAGGCGACATTCCTGGCGCTACGGAACAAGCGAGACTTGCCGTAGCGCATAGCGAGGAGGGTCAGTTCCATCAGGAGCTGACCGAACGACTCGCTGCACTGGAGGAGCTAAGTTGCCGCTAGCCGCACTCGGCAGTCGCGGAGTGCCGCGGAGCCAGCCGAAAGCTACGAGGCGCTCAAGGCCGATTTACGCGAACTAGTGACACTACGAAATACACTCGTACACCATTTCATCGAGCCTCATGATCTCTGGACAGTCGATGGATGCCTGCATGCACAAGATGCACTTACCCGTTCATGCGCAGAGATCGACCGACACTTCGAACAACTGGGTACCTTCGCCGGCCACATGGATGCTGCAAGGGAGGCAGCTGCCGAAGTGATGCAATCGCCCCAGTTCCTCGGCATGGTGGTCAACGGCATCGGGCCCAGCGGCCAGATTCACTGGCCCGTAGCGGGCATCGTCGGAGCGTTGAGGAAAGCCTTCTGGAAACTGTCCATCGGTGGCTGGGTGAACCTGGACGCGGCCGCGCGTTGGGTGTCCGAACATCAGCCGGAACAAATCCCGAAGAAGTATGGGTGTTCCCGCTGGCGGCAGGTCATCCACGAATCCGAACAATTCGAATTGCATCGCTTCACGCACAACGGACAATTCGGGGCGTGGTTTCGAGAACGGTCTAACGCGACTGGTTGAGAATTGTGCGGGTCGTCCATCGCTCTACGGCACACCGGGTCGTTAGCGCCTACCGGCCAGAAGTGGACATTGAGCGCCTGGATCAAGCCGTAGCGCGAAGCGGCTTAAGTCACCGTCCAAAGAACCTCAGGTCGTATAGCTCGTCAGCTGATGCCGGAAATAATGACACTGTTTCACCGACTATCTGGGAGTAATTGGCGATCCAGGTGGCCCGAAGCCGTTCAATGAGATCCTGGGGAACAGCGGGCCGAATATTTTTTACGTTCCAGTCGCGCCAAAAACAAAATATGCTTGTCTATACGTTCCAGATCTCCTGGCATATTTGCGGTGAAATGGATGATGCTGTTAATGCCAAAGAATTTGTTTGGTAGCGATCGTGCAACGATGTTCCTGGCCATCTCGGGAGGCAAAGCAACGTTGCCGTTATTGACGAGAATAAGAAGACCTAGGGCCGACTCAGCTCCAAGTTCAAGTCGTGACTGCTTAATCTGGGTGTTTGCTTGTTTCAAGCTTCCATCGAGCCTCTTGCGGAGGAATGAAGTGACCTCATGTGCGCAAGTTGAAGGCAGCCGCGCAAGGTTGACGATGGTGCGGCCGACTATCGGCGGAGCCAAGTTGCGGTAGACCCAGTCCTGGTACTGACGATTCAGCCACTCACTAAAGCTGCAGTCATCAAAGTAGTTGTCAGAGAGGCACTTGAGCTCACCGACGACATTGTCCTCAGGAAACCAGTAGTCGGCCTTGGTCGGATTTCTTAGTCCGTGGGTGTCATCAAGGAGTAAGCCCCCCAATCGCCCTGACGCAGGCATTCAGCTCTTTCGGGACGTCGACGTGAATTCGCACGATGATCTAACGCAGAACGTGAGCCGCGCCCCGAAGCGACATCGGCTTGAATGAGTTTTTAGAAGTCATTTTAGGCCGTAGTACCTCAAGAGCGCTTCCTTGATTACGTCCGTGGCCACTGACAAGCCGATCTTCCAGGTGCCACCAGCGGCCTTCTTGAGGTTATTGAGAAGCCAATCTTTGACCTTGGGCCCCATCGGCTCGGCCGCACTCTCTGGCTTCTCAGAAGAGGCCAAATCTGCGAGAGCACCTGCATCGTCTGCAGGAATGCCGGCCTGAACTAGATATTGAGACAGTGCCTCTTTGTTGCCCGTGTCGATCGAGATGGAGACGAAGGCGCCGCTTTGGGCCGACACAGAAGTGTAGTTGCCGTAAATGATCTGTTGCGCGATTTGAGTGGTAACTCCTGCTGCACTCCCGGGCAGATCGGCGGTATTTGCTAGTGAGACGTTTGCCGCCTGTGGGACGGACTTTTCAATCTCAAGTGTCAACTCAAGGATTCGATTCAGAACAGCGTGTCTAATGGCGGCCAAGGACGCGCGCGAGATCGTACCAGTGACTGAGTTGCAGGCGTAGTCCTCATAGACCTTTCCCTGCAAGAGGAGAATGAGATTCGAAGCTTCAATTTGCAGTGAGCTACCCTTCTCTGAGGTGGAGAGCAGTTCATCTGCCGCGGCGATGCTTTGCCGCATTTCATAGCGAGTCCAGTGTTTGCCAGCGAACTTCTCGATCAGATAGGGTGAAATCGGCGCGTTGTTGATTCGTGAACCGAACGGGCCAAAGAAGGTGGCTCTGTAGCTAACTCCTAGGATGCGATAGTCGGGAACCTCGACTTCTTGTGGGTACCCCTCCGACTCATGTTTTACCCATTCCGCAAGCGACTGACTGCCAAGTCGCGCGGCTAGCATTCTTAGCTTGAGTAGAATGGGCGCGATGTCGGACTGGTCTTGAAGAACGGCGCTTTGGATGTCTGCAAGAAGTCCCACGGACTCGCCCCAATGACGTCTGACACTTGAGTTAAGCCGCACCGCGCAGCGGCCCCGGCTTGAACGAATTGTTAGGCATCAGCTGAATTGAATGAGGTAGGAGATGTACATGGATCTCCCCTTGAGGTTCTCCACAGTCACCCGGTTCAAGACAAACTTTGTCTGAAGCTTCTCGGGGAGGTAAGCCTTCTGCTCGACCGTGCGGCTTTCGCCTGGCCCTAGGGCGACGTTCTCAAAACGACCATCAGAGAAATCAACTGGTCCGTCCTTTCCGGCGGAGGTCTTAAGAAAACCCTCCACCACAAGCGGCTCTTTCATGTTGTTCTTGATTTGAGTCGTGATGGTGAGGATGTCGCCTTGCCGAATAACCTCCGTTGCCTCAATTGCGATGTTGCCTTTCTTTACTGCCCCATCAAGCGCCTCATGCGCCGCGGACTCCTGAACGGTGACCTTGTATCCCGCAAGCTGTTTTCGCTCGCGGAACACATCAAGTTTTGCATTCACGTAATCAAGGGCTGATGTCTCTGCTTCAGCACCGACGACTGTACCGAAAAGGAAGGGCACGATTAGGACGGCGAGGACTATCGGTATCGCCACAAAGTTCTGCCAGATGGCGGTCGCCTTCTCCTTGCTTTCAACGACCTTGCCTTTCGCCGACTTGGACTCAATGCTTTCGATGTCGATTGGATCGAACGCCTTGCCCTCGATCAGCAAAACGACTGTGATTGACTCGAGCCTCGAGAGCTTAGGTATAGAGAGTGTGTTGCCAACCACGGTGAGTGTGCTTTTCGATGTGCCGATAAGCTCGAACTTGCACGCCTTTCTAAACGTGACCGCGATGTCCTCTTCGTGGGTGAGGCCAGCGTTGTAGATCTGTATTGAGATGATCTGACCATCGCTGCTCGGTGTGTTTAGGTAGAGCTTTGGCGCGATGACGTATAGCCAACGGCTTTTTATTGACGCCAGAATCGCCGAAATTAGCAGGGCCCCAATGACTGTCGTAGCGATTGCTGTGAACATGATCTCCCCTGAAAGGTGCGTCCGATGCCCAACTATCTAATAGCCGGATCCTTGGGTCCGGTTGTACGATTTATCCACAGCGCACCGTGTAGTGGGCTATCCCCTTGATACGACTCGATCTTAGGGCGACTGGGTTCGGCTAACAAGCCGATGTGTAACCAGACCCAGCAGGATGCAGAGCCTACGCACCGGCGGATGTCTGCTTCGGGCCGAAAGCGGACATCGGTGTAGCCCGTCAATCACCAGGACGTGATTTGTTAGGTATACGCAGTCCGGCTATGGAATCGGACATGCCCGTTTGACAGGCGTCCACAGACCCTGCAATGTAGTCTCCATGGAGCGTCGAAACTCCTCGTATAGCGGTACCCACCTTCGTCAACGGTGGGTTTTTCATGCCCGATGTTTGGGCATGCCGACGCGTCTTCCTGCGTCGGGAGGGCGGCTAATACAAAACCCGCAAGGGGAATACGCCCGCCGTCTATGCGCGGTTTCGAACCTCCCGACATCCCGCCGGTCGCACAATGTGCCGCGCGGGCTTTCCGCCTAAGGACAGGAGTGCCGCGTATGCCCCGCAAGCCCGAGTTCGCGCCCCCGCAGGAGGGGGTGGTCATGTCTGTCGATGCGTTCGAAGCGCTTTCCGCTTTCCAGAGGGAGCTGCACGGGATCGTGCGGACTCTGTAGCCGGAGGTATTGATCGAGATCGGGTTTCCGGCGGGGCAGGATCATCGCGTGTTGAGGGAGGTGTTTCAGGCCTTGGCGCGGCGGTTGGATCCGGTGTTGGCGGCTTGTGCTTGGACGCTGGTGGGGGATGGGGCTGCCGGGGCGGGGCGGATGCACTGAGTGTCGGATCGGTCTCGATGCGGGCCGATGTGCTTGGCCGTTGAGCCTCGATTGCCTCCCGTCGAGGCTTGATGTCCGTTGATCGTGAGCCGTCGGCCTGGTTTTAGCGGTGCGGCATGGCCGGCGCTGAGGCCGGGATGGCATAAGGTGCGACTTGGCGCCGATGCGACGAGGACGGTATGACGACTGGGGTTTTAGCCCTGCTGATTGGGCTTGTGGGTTTCGCCTCGGTGGGAGGCTCCTGGCACGTTCCGGCAGGGGCGCTCGCGCTGGCCGCTGTCCTGGCCGCGTTGACGTTCGTTGGGCGCAGCCCGCAGTCGCCGGGGTGGAACTGGGCTAACACCCTGGCCGTTGCCGGCGTGGTGCTGGCCGGGGTGTCCGTCGCCCGTGTGGTGATTTAGAGACAGATGCACGAACGGTGTCAGGGACAGTTTTGAGTGTCTCTGACACCGTTCTCAAGTGGCTAGCTCGCGGGCGGTGAACTCAGGCCCTTATCCCGCCATCGCTTACTTCGCCGGGCTCAAGGTCGGGAACAAAGTACCGAGCACGGTTTTGGTTGCCTTGTCGCCGCCCATGTCCTCGGTGGCGTTGGCCACCACCAGGGCGCCGGTGTTCGTGTTCGGGAACAGCACCGCCCAGGCGAGCCAGTTGCCGTCGGAACCGCCGTGCACCAGCACGGGGCCCTGGCGTCCTGCAATCGAATCCTGGACGCCCCAGTCCAGGCCCGAGCCGCTGCCGGGTTGCGCCGTTTGCATCAACCGATACGAGGCGGGGGTCAGCAACTTGCCGCGGCCTTGGCTGCCGGCCAGTTGGTCGAGGCAAAAGCGCGCCCAGTCGGCCAGGCTCATGTGCATGTTTCCGGCCGCGGTGTACATCATCGGCACGCCGTCGTCGGACACTTTCGGTGCCGTCGTCACCGGCTTGCCGCCGCGGTGGCCGAGCGGCTGGCCGGCCGGGGTGGGGCCGAAGCCGGCGCTCGCCATGGCCAACGGCTGGAAGACTTCGCGGCGCATCAGTTCTTCGAAGTCCTGCCCGGTGGTGCGCTCGGCGATGACGGCCGCGATGAGGAAGCCGGTGTTGCAGTAGTTGAATTCGGTACCGGGTGCGGCCGCCGGCGCGTCCTTCAAGGCCTGGGCGATGAAGGCCAGGCGTTGTTGCGGCAAGGGCCGGGTGTCGGCGAAGAAGGTGTCGAGGAACTTCAGGTCGCGGATGTTCTCCGGCAGGCCCGATCGGTGCGAGAGCAGCTGGACCAGGGTGACCGACCGGTATTCCGGGCGCATCGTGTCGGCCAGGTCGGGCAGCAGCGTCGCCAAGGGCGCGTCCCAGGACAGCACGCCGCGATCGACGAGTTTGGCGATCAGCGCGACCGTCATCGGTTTGCCGGTGGAGCCGATCAGCCAGGCGTCGTCGGCGCCGACCGCGTCGGTTCCATCGCTGCGGCGCAGGCCGCGCACGGCTTGTTGGGCGATCGCGCCGTCGCGCATGACCAGGGCGCCGAGTGCGGGCGTCTTGGTGCCCTCCATCGCGTCTTTCAGCAGGGCGTCGAGATCGACGGCGTTCGGCGGCGGCGCGTCGTTGGGATGGGCCTGCACCGCGAGCGGCGCTTGCAGGAGGAGCATGGAGGCAAGAACGAGCTGAAGGAAGCTTCGACGCGCTGGATGTTTCAAGTGGATCCCCTGGTGTGCGGCTTTTCGATGAGGAACGACGCACCCCGTTGCGTCGTTACCGGACCGCAGCGAGCGCGCTTGCATGGATCGCGCGCCTGCTGCATGGGGCCATGCTGCGGCTGAGCGCGGATGCGTGCATGAGCTGCAAGTCATGGCTGCGGCGCGTGGGCTTGCGCGACCGAGCGCTACCGCCGGCAGCGCGCGCCAGCCATCGCTTCAGCCATTGGCCGGTTCCGCCAGACGCAGCACCAGATAACGCATGAAGAACTGCGTGACCGGGCCCACGCATAGCGCGAATACCAGGGTGCCCACGCCGGCCGTGCCGCCCAACGCCACCCCCATCGCCAGCACCGCCATCTCGATGCCGGTGCGCACACGCTGGATCGACCCGCCCGTGCGGCGTGCGAGTCCGGTCATCAGGCCGTCGCGCGGCCCGGGCCCGAGTTGCGCCCCCACGTAGAGCGCGGTGGCCAGCGCACAGACCGCCACTCCACCGACCAGGCAGGCGCAACGTAACGGCAACGACTCGGGCGCATCCAGAATCCGCAGATTGAGGTCGGTGAACGGTCCCAGCAACAGCGTGTTGGCCACGGTGCCCAGCCCGGGCATCTGCCGCAGCGGAATCCACAGCAACAGTACCGCCACGGCCACCAGGACCATGACCATGCCGAGCGACAGCGGAAGCTGGCGCGCAGCGCCTTGGTGGAATACGACCCACGGCGAGCCGCCGAGCGCGCTTTGCATCAACAGCGCGTTGGACACGCCGTAGAGCCATAGGCCGGCCAGCAGGCGCAAGAGCCGTTCCGGGAGACGGCCGGCACGGAGTTGGGCGAGAGGGCCGAGATTGGCCAGCCCGAGGGGAGAGGTATCGGGGTTCATGAGCGCCAGTATCTGGACGATTGGCACTTTCATGTAGAGCCATTTTCGCCATAGTGGCCTCATGAATCGATCCATGACTGCAGAGCACCTGGCCACTTTGATCGGTCAGTTCCCGCGCAAGCCGGCCTACCGGGGGCTGCGCCAAGCCCTGCAGGAACTGATCGGCGGCGGCCGCATTCCCCTCGGCACGCGTTTGCCCAGCGAGCGGGCGATCTCCCAGGCGCTCGCCGTCTCGCGCAATACGGTGACCCGCGTCTATGCGGACCTGGTCGCCGCGGGTTACGCGACTGCGCGCCAGGGGGCGGGCACGTTCGTCGAGGTTCCCGACGACCGCCGGCGCGCGCACGAACACTCGCTGCGCCCGCTCGCCGGCGCGCGCGCCGCCGAAGGCGCCATCGACCTCAACTGCGCCGCGACGGCCGCCATTCCAGGTATCGCCTCGGCCTACGAACGCGCGCTGGAAAGGCTGTCCGGCTACCTGGGAAGCGAGGGCCACCGGCCAATCGGCCTGCCGACCTTGCGCGCGCTGATCGCGCAAATGTACGCGCGGCGAGGTTTGCCGACCGACCCCGAACAGATCATGGTCACCTCCGGGGCATTGGCCGGCACGGCGGTCGTCGCGCGCGCACTGTCGCGGCCGGGCGACCGGGCGATGATCGAATCGCCGGTATACCCCAACGCCATCGAGGCGCTGCGTCTGGGCGGCGCGCGTCTGGTCGCGTCGCCGATGGCCGATGCGCTAGGGGAGGAGGGCTGGGACTTGGATGGCATCGAGGCCACCTTGCGGCAGACGCGGCCGCACCTGGCCTACCTGATCCCCGATTTCCAGAATCCTACCGGCTTCCTGATGCGCGACGAGCAGCGCGCACGCTACGCCGCCGCGCTGCAGGCCACGCGCACGACCGCGGTCGTCGACGAATCGCTGCAGGCCATCGCGCTGACGGACGCTGGCGTGCCCCTGCCATTCGCTGCGCACGCAGCGGGCGCGATCACGATCGGCAGCGTTTCGAAGTTGCTGTGGAGCGGGTTGCGCGTCGGCTGGATCCGCGCGCCGCACGACCTGATCGAGCGGCTTATCAAGGCCCGATTGCAGTTCGACCTGGGCACGGCGGTTTTCGACCAACTGGTGGTGACCGAGTTGCTGGACAGCGGCGATGTCGTCGCGATGCGTCGCGCGCAACTTCGCCAGCGCCGCGATGCCCTGGCTCACGCTATCGAAGAACGGTTGCCGGACTGGCGTTTCCGGCTGCCGGAAGGCGGAATGACGTTGTGGCTGCAGTTGCCGGGCGGCAGCGCTACGCAGCTGGCGGCGCAACTGGAGACCGTCGGCGTTCATGTCCCCCCGGGCCCGATGTTCAGCGTCGAAGGCGGCAACGACCGGTGGCTGCGCATCCCCTACGTACGACCGGAGGAGGAGTTGATCGAGGCCGTTGCGCGCATCGCGGATGCTTGGTCGAGGTTGCCGGCCGGGCCCTCGGGTCGCCGCGACCGCTCGCGGGCGATCATTCTTTAGCACGAGCGCCGCGGGCTCCGCAGGGACTGCCCGCGGCCGGAAGAAGGCAGCGCCGGTCGCCGGTATCGGCGGGCTGAGGGGATGGCGGTTTTCTGCGCCGGCGCGGGCGTGGAGCGGGGGCTGCGCGGGCTGGTCGCGGCTTACGCCGCTCCTACAGGAGGAGTGCGGTGCGCACGGATGTGTTCGGGCAAGCGGGGTCAGCGCTGCGGCTTGAATTCGACCGGGACGATGACGACGGCGGCGATGGGGCGGCCGTTGCGTTGGGCGGGGGCGAAGCGCCAGTGGCGGACGGCGGCGACGGCGGCGCGGTCCAGGTCGCGGTGGCCGCTGCGTTTGGCGACGTCGAGGCGTTGCGGGCGGCCGTCGGCGCCGACTTGCACGCGCAGCGAGACCAGGCCGCCTTCGCCGCGGCGCAGGGCGTCGAGGGGGTAGGGCGGTTTGGGGCTGTAGCCGGGCAAAGGGCGGGGCTTGGCGCTGGCGCCGCGCGCGGCGGTGTCGCGTTGCGCGCGCGGTGCGGTGCCCGTCGGCGCGACGCTTGCGGCGTCGTCGTTCGGGGCGGCCGGTGGCGTTGTGGCGTCGTCGTTGCTGCCGGCCGGGTCCGGCGACTGCGGCGGCGCCAGCGGCGGGCGGTCCAGGCCGGGCGCGCCTTCGATCTGCTGCGACGAGGTTTCGCTTTCGATCTGCCGGTAGCCGTGCGATACCACCAGCAGCACCGCGATCACGAACACCACCGCCAGGCCCAACATCGGGATCCAGGCGGTTTCGGGCAGGGTGTGGCGGGTGAAGGCCGGCATCGGCGCGGCCAGCGCCAACGGTTTCGGCGCCGGCGGTTTGACCGCGGTGACGCCGAGCGGTACGGCCTGGTTGGGGTCCATGTGCAGGGTGCTGATCCGGCCTTGGTTCAGCGCTTGCGCGACCTCGGTGCTGGCGCCGAGCGCGGCGGCGACCTGTTCCAGCGCGATCGGCGGCGGCGAACTGCGGCGTTCCACGCCGGTGAAGCGGCGGCGGTTGTATTCGGCCCACAGGATCAGCAGCGCCGCGGCGCCGACCGCGGTGGCCGGCAGCACCAGCAGCAGGAAGGGGTCGATTTCGTGCTGGCGCAGATACAGTTCGGCTTCGGCGCGCTGGATGCCGAACAGCCACATGAACAAGGTGACCAGCGGCATCCACAGGTAGATGTAGACCGCCCAGAACGCGCCGGTGGTCAGGCCCCAGAAGGTGCGCGGCAGCAGCGGTTGCGAGTACGGCCGCTGGATCAGGCGCGAGTCGTGCCTGTGCCGCCGAGAGCGGCGCGGCTGCGGCTGCTGCGGTGCCTGTGGCTTGGGCGTGTTCATCGCAGCCCCCGATCCGGGCTGACCCACACCGCGCGGGTGCCGCGGCGCTTGGCCAGGGCCTTGGGCACCGCGGCGACGGTGGTGGTGAAGCTCAGCAGCCAGAACACCATCGGGTACCAGATCATCCAGTAATAGTTACGGCCGACGCCGGTTTCGTAGCGGCGGTCGATGACGATGCTGGCGGCGAACTGCAGCAGGCAGATCATCGCCAGGATCACCCCGTGCCAGGACGGCAGCAGGGTCGGCACGCGCAGTTGCTCGGGCAGTTCGAACACTTTGCCCAGCGCCCACAGCAGGATGATGAAGGCCATCATGTAGGCCCAGGCCAGGCTGAGCAGGTACTCGCCCAGCACCGGCCACATCCGCCGGCGCCGCCACGAGAACAGGTCGCGGGTATGGCGCATCAGCACTTCGACGCCGCCCTGGGCCCAGCGCAGGCGCTGCTTCCACAGCCCGCGCACGGTTTCCGGCATCAGGATGAAGCACATCGCATTGGGCTCGTAGCGGATGTCCCAGTGGTTCATCTGCAGGCGCCAGCTGATGTCGATGTCCTCGGTCACCATGCTGTCGGACCAGTAGCCGATCTGGTGCAGGGCGGTGCGGCGGAAGGCGCAGATCACCCCGGAGACGGTGAAGATGCGGCCGTAGACGCGCTGGGCGCGCTTGATCATGCCGATGATCGAGGCGAACTCGCCGACCTGCAGGCGGCCGAGCAGGGTCGAGCGGTTGCGGATGCGCGGGTTGCCGGTGACCGCGCCGACCCGCGCGCCCGAACACAGGTGCCAGACCATCCAGTGGGTGGCGTATTCGTCCAGCAAGGCGTCGCCGTCGATGCAGACCAGGTACTCCGAGCGCGCCGCCAGCGCGCCCATGCGCATGGCGTTGGCCTTGCCCAGGTTGCGGTCGAGGTGGACCACGCGCAGCTGCGGGTACTGCGCGGCGAGTAGGTTGAGCTTCTCGCCGGTATCGTCGCCGCTGCCGTCGTTGATCGCGATCACCTCGAACGAGGGATAGCGCTGGGCCATCGCCGAGGCGATGGTTTCGCGCACGTTGTCGCCCTCGTTGTGGCAGGGGATCAGGATCGACACGAACGGCGCCGCGTCCAGCGCCGGCGGGTCGGTGCGGCCGCGGGCGTGGCGCTCGCGGCGCAGGTAGTAGTACAGCCCGCCTGCGATCCAGAAGAACGACATCACGATCGGGTAATAGAAGGCGAACTTGAACGACACCGCGAGCAGGGCGCTGAGAACGTCGTACATGGCAGTCTCCGGTAAGGGGCGCGTGCGCGGTGGAAGGGCCCGGCGCTCCAGCGCCGGGGCGGACTCAGCGTTCGATGTAGGGGAAGCCGCGCGCGGACATGATTTCGCGCGCGTCGGCGGTCGAGGGCAGGTCGTCGATGAAGTTGTCCGGGTACCAGGCCAGATGGCGCACGCCGGCGGCCTGCAGGCGCCGCGCCATGGTCTTCAACCGTTGTGCCGGGATCGGCTTGTCGTCGCGCCAGTCCACGGTCTGCAGCTCGAAAATGGTCCGCGCTAGGCCGCTGGGCGAGCGCGCCACCTGCGCCACCAGCCGGTCCATCCAGGCCTGCGGCTCGCGGCTGTTCTCCATCCACGGCATCGCCATCACCGCGGTGTAGTCGTAGGCCTGGTTGAACGCGGCCAGGTTCTGGGCGAACCAGCGCTCGCTGTCGGGGCGCAGTACCGGCTCGGCGAACAGGTTGCGCACGGTGATCAGCTTGGGCCGCCATTTGCCGGCGGCGCGGGTCAGCTCCTGGGTGAACTCGATCAGCGCCTGGGTGCGCTGCGCGGCCTGCTCCGGCGCCTGGCCGCGCAGTTCGTCGTCGCGCAGCAGGGCGTCGTCGTGGAACAGCAGGCCTTCGGTGTAGCCGCTGACCGCCAGGTCTTCGTAGATGTCGGCGACGATCTGGCGCGCCTGCGGCTGGAACGGATTGAGGCGGAAGGTTTCCTTGGGGTTGCTGGCGGCGATCGCCAGACGCTGGCGCAGCGCGGCGTCGGGCAGTTCGTAGCCCAGCACCGGCAACCAGGCGAACACCTTGACCCCGGCGCGGGTCTTGAGCTGCCAGGCGACCCGGTTGTACAGGTCGGCGCGCATCGGCAGGTGCCGGTTGGGGAAGTACAGCGCGTCGGCCGAACCGTTGCCGTCGGGGTCGGCGAAGGCCTGCAGGAACACGTGGCTGGGGCCGACCTGCTTGACCCGTTCGATCAGCTTGTCCAGGTTGCGCGCCTGCTGCGCCGGGTCGGCGTCGTAGACGTAGTCCAGGTCGACCTGCAGCGCGCGCAGGCCGTCCAGCGCTTCGTCGTGGCGCAGTTCGTAGGCCAGGTCGTTGACGGTCGGGTTGTCGAACACCAGCAGCCGGGCCAGGCCGTGCAGGTCGCGGCGCAGGGTCTGGTGGCGGCCTTCCAGGTCGAAGGTGACCTGCATGCCGAGCTGGTCGGCGATGGCGTTGGTCTGGCTGTTGTAGGCCGCGTACGGCCACACCACCGACTGCGGGGCGACGCCGAGTTCGCGCTTGATCGCGGCGACGCTGTCGCCCAGGTCCTTGCGGATCCGCGCCAGGTACTCGGCTTCGGTTTCGTAGCGCTCGGCCTTGGGATCCCACACCCGGGTGATCGCCGCCGGCATGCTGTTGCCCTGCGGGTTGGAGGTCACGCCGCGGTGCAGGGCGTGGCTGTGCGAGGCGATCTCGATCAGGCCCGAGGCCTGCATCTCGCGCAACTGGTCCCAGGTGACGAAGTCGTCGTGGGTGAACATGCGCGGGCCGTAGTCGACCTGCTGGTCGCGCGGCAGATCGACCCACGAGGTCACCACCGCCATCAGCGCCGGATAGCCGTAGGCGCGCAGCAGCGGGAAGGCGTGGGTGTAGATGCTGCGCAGGCCGTCGTCGAAGGTCAGCAGCACCGCCTTGGGCGGTAGCGGCTGCTCGCCGCGCGAAGCGGCGATGACCTGGCTCAGCGACACCGGACGGTAGCCGTGGCCGGACAGCCAGTCCAGGTGGGCGGCGAAGTTCTGGGTGCTGACCGCGTAGGCGTCGGGGTCGCCCTTGCGGGCGACGTCGTCGCGCACGTCGTGGTAGCTCAGCACCAGCAGTTCGTCGGCCTGGGCCGGCGCCAGCGCGGCCAGGGCCAGCGCGGCGGCGGCGAGCAGGCCGCGCAACGCGCGCAGCGCGCGGGTGCGCGGCAGTAGGGTGGCGTGGCGGGTTGCGGCGGGGAGGGTTCCATCCATGTTCATTGCTCTCCCCAACGGAAGTTCAGATCGAAGCCGAGCCGGTCCTCGCGCCGGCCGTCGTAGACCGGGCGCGACCAGTTCAGGCCGTAAGTCAGGGTGCGGCCGGTGCCCAGGCCCCATTCGTGTTCGTAGCGCAGCTGCGGCACCCAGGCGCTGCCGTAGCCTTGTTGCCAGTACGGGCCGGCGTAGGCGGTGAAGCGCTGCAGCAGGTGATGGCTGTAGCGGCGCCAGGCGACGTGGTTGACGCGCAGGCCGAGATTGAGCGAGGCGTCGCGGCTGGGGTTGAAGTAGGGCACGTCGGCGTCGCGGCGGCTGGCGCGGCTGGCCGAGAGTTCGGCCAGGCCGTCGACCTGCAGATGCGGACGGGTGTAGGCGCGCTGGTTCAGCGCCAGCGTCAGCGCGCTGCGCCGGTTGTCGTCGCTGTAGCGCAGCTGCTGCACGCGGGCGTCGAGCGCGGTGCGCTCGCTCGGGGTCCAGCGCAGGCCCAGGCTCAGCGCGTCGGCGTCGATGCCGGCGCGGCGCGCCTGCAGCGAAGCGTCCGGCGATTGCCGGTACCAGGACGCGCTGCCGCGCCAGGCGTCGTCGAAACGCCAGCCGGCGTCGAGGTAATAACCGGTGCGGTCGTCGCGGCCGAGCCAGCGGTCGCTGGCGCGGTCGACGCCGAAGCCGAGGCTGAGCCGGTCGTAGGCGTAGCTCGCGCCGATGCCCTGGCGGCGGTCGTGCACGCGTTCGCCCGGGTAGTCGGCCCAGGCGTCCTGGGCGTGCGCGGTCAGGCGCCAGCGGTCGTGGATCAGCGGGCTGCTGATCTCGACCCGGTGGGTGCCGTCGCGGCTGCCGAGCGGCGAGGCGCTGTCGCCGCCGCCGTCGGCGCGGCTGCGATGGCTCGAGGTCGACACCTGCCACTGCCAGCCCAGCCGGCTTTCCCAGGACTCGCGCATCTGCCGCACCTGCACGTCGCGTTCGCGGCGGGCCAGCAGTTCGTCGTGGATCGGACGCGCCAGGTCGACCCGGTCGTGTTCGAGATAGGCGCCGATCTGGCCGATCCGCGCGCCGACGCTGGTCGGCTCCAGGGTGCTGGCCATGCGGAAGCGTTCCAGCGCGCGTTCGGTCCAGCCGCGGCGCTGGTAGGCGACGCCGAGGTTGGTCTGCAGGCCGGCGTTGTTCGGGCCGATCGCCGCCAGCGCTTCCAGGCCGCGCTGCGCGCCGACGGTGTCTTCGCCGTACAGGCCGACCATGATCAGGTTGGTGTCGGCGTCGTAATGGCGCCAGTTGGCGTGGCTGACCTTGGCCCCGGGCACGCGCACGAAGGCCGGCTCGGCGGCCTTGATCTTCTCCAGTTGTTTTTTCGCGTCGTCGAAACGCTCGGCTTCGGAATAGGCATAGGCCAGCTGCAACTGCGAATCGTGGTCTTCCGGCATCTCGCGGACGACCCGTTCCAGCACCGTCGCCGCTTCCTCGGGGTGGCGCGCGGCCAGCAGCGAGGCGCCGACCCGGGCCAGGGCGTACAGAGGCACTTCGACGCCTTCGGCCTGCAGCTGGCGATAGTTCTGCACCGCTTCGGCGTGGCGCTCGAGGATGTTGAGCATCACCAGTTCGTCGAAGCGCGTGCGCAGGTCGGCCTGGCGCTGGCTCTCGCTCTGGCCCTGGCGGTATTCGGCGATCGCGCTGCGCGCGGCGCGGATTTCCTCCAGCCGCTGTTCTTCGTTCTCCGGGTACAGCCCGCCCCACACCACCATCCGCGCCAGGCGATTGGATTCCAGGCGCTGGCGCTCGTCGGCGCTGAACAAGCCGGGGCGTTCGCGGTACAGGCTCCAGGCGCGATGGGCGTTGCCGAGGTCGGCCAGGGTCAGCACCTGCAGGCGCAGCAGGGCCTCGTCGCCGGGGCGGGCGGCGAGGGCGGCTTCGATGCGCGACAAGGCCGCCAGCCACTGCCGGTCGGCGCGCAGGCGCTCGATCTCGGGCAGCGGAGACTCAGAGAGAGGGCTGGCGTACTTGTTTTGACTCTCAGAGGCAGAAACTGACGAAAATGGGCAAATTGAGCTAGCAGAAACCAGGGCGAAGGCAAGAGCGTAAGAAAGGCGATGCGTAATCGGCATGAACCACCAAGATCCGTGGGGGAAGACGCGACCGGGTCCGTGACGCGAATGAAAAATGTGAACTACATCACATTGAGTTATGGCCCCATTGACGCAAAAGCTGTGCCAAAGCGCCGTGAATCGCGGGCTTGATTTTTGCGCCGAAGTGCTTGTCTGGATTGGATTTTGCGTAATGTGTGCAGTGCTTCCCAATGTTGCGGCGCGGTTTGACAGCTTCGTTTTAGATCGATTTAAATCGGGCGAAACGACGTGTCACAGCTTCGCCAGCGGGCGCGGCGCGACGTCGCGCGAGCATGGGAGCGGGGCATGGCGTTGGGCGATGCGTTGAGCGAAAAGGGGCGTCGCGTTCGCGGCGAACGGCAGCAAGAGGTGGGCGTTCGCATCGCGCGCAACGCGAGTCTGGCCATCGCCGTCGCGGCGGCGCTGTGCGCCGCGCAGGCGTCGGCGGCGGTACCGCGCAGCTTCGCGACCTCGTTCGAAACCGGCGAGCCGGTGCCGGCCGATGCGGCGGATGTGCCGGGCTCGCTGCACGTCGACGGCGGCCCGGACGCGGCCGCTGCGCTGACCGCCAAGCCCGGGGTCGGTTTCACCGGCCTGCGCTCGTTGCGCTACCAGGGCGAAGGCGGGCGCGAACAGCGCCTGCAGGCGTTCGACGTCGACCTGGCGCTGAGCAAGGACAGCGTGCTGTCGTATCGCCTGTTCCCGCTGTCGGATGCGCGGGTGTCGGGACGCAAGGCCGCGGTGCCGGCCGACGACCTGCGCAACACGTCCGGTTACGTCGCGATCGACCTGGAATTCGACGACGGCAGCCGGTTGTCGCAACACGCGCCGACGGACGCGTACGGCCAACCGTTGACCGCGCGCGGGCAGGGCCTGGCGCGGCTGCTGTATCCCGACCAGTGGAATGCGGTGTCCAGCCGGATCGGCGAAGTCGCGGCCGGGCGCCGCGTGCGCCGCATCCTGGTCGTGCACGACGCCGACCACGCCGCGCCGTTCCGCGGCTGGCTGGACGACCTGCGCATCGAGCGCATGCCGCAGGCCAAGGGCCCGGCGCCGCGGCCCAGCGACTATGTCGATACCCGCCGCGGCAGCAATTCCAATGCGCGCTTCTCGCGCGGCAACACCTTTCCCGCGGTCGCGCTGCCGCACGGCTTCAATTTCTGGACCCCGACCACCAACGCCGGTTCGCACTGGATCTACCAGTACCAGGAGCGCAACGGCGACGACAACCGGCCGCGCCTGGAGGCCTTGGCGCTGTCGCACGAGCCCAGCCCGTGGATGGGCGACCGCCAGACCTTCCACATCCTGCCGGCGATCGGCAGCGCCCGGCCCGAATTCGATCGCGGCAAGCGCGCGCTGAGCTTCGGCCACGACCAGGAGACCGCGCGCGCCGATTACTACCGGGTGCGCTTCGACAATGGGCTGGTCGCCGAGCTGACCCCGACCGACCACGCGGCGATGCTGCGCTTCACCTTCCCGGACCCGAACGCGCAGCTGCTGTTCGATCACCGCGACGAACACGGCGATATCCGCCTGAACCCCGACGACGGCAGCTTGAGCGGCTGGAGCGACAGCCGCAGCTCGCTGTCGACCGGCGCCACCCGGCTGTACTTCTACGCCCGCTTCGACCGGCCGCTGCGCGGCGGCGAGCGCCTGCCGCGCGAAAAGGGCCGCGACCGGGTGTCGGCCTGGTACGGCTTCGACCTCGGCGCGGATCCGTCGCGTCAGCTGACGATGCGCATCGCCACCTCGCTGCTCGGCGTGGAGCAGGCCAAGCGCAACCTGGAACTGGAAATCGGCGCCGACGAGGGCTTCGACGCGGTGCGCGAGCGCGCCCGCGCGGCCTGGGACGCCAAGCTCGGCACGGTGCGCATCGAAGGCGCGCCCGAGCACGAACGGGCCACCTTGTACTCCAACCTGTACCGCCTGTTCCTGTACCCGAACAGCGGCTACGAGAACACCGGCACCGCCGACCGGCCGCTGTACCGCTACGCCAGCCCGTTCGCGCCGGCCGCCGGCGCCGACGGCGACACCGTCACCGGCGCGGCCGTGGTCGACGGCAAGGTGTTCGTCAACAACGGCTTCTGGGACACCTACCGCACCAGCTGGCCGGCCTATGTGCTGCTGGCGCCGACCCAGGCCGGCGAGATGATCGACGGCTTCGTCCAGCAATACCGCGACGGCGGCTGGATCGCGCGCTGGTCCTCGCCGGGCTACGCCGACCTGATGGTCGGCACCAGCTCCGACGTCGCCTTCGCCGACGCCTGGCTCAAGGGCGTGCGCAATTTCGACGTGCGCTCGTTCTACCAGTCGGCGATCCGCAACGCTTCCAGCGTCAGTCCGATTCCGGGCGCGGGGCGCAAGGGCATCGAGCGGGCGATCTTCACCGGCTATACCGACACCACCGTCGGCGAAGGCCTGTCCTGGTCGATGGACGGCTACATCAACGACTACGCGATCGGCCGCCTGGCCGCGGCGCTGGCGCAGGAGGCACCGGCCGACGATCCGTACCGCGCCGGCTATGCCGACGACGCGGCCTACTACCGCAACCGCGCGCTGGGCTACGTCAATCTGTTCCATCCGCAGCTGGGCTTCTTCGTCGGCCGCCATCGCGACGGCCGCTGGCGCTACGCGGCCAGCGAGTTCGACCCGCTGCGCTGGGGCGGCGACTACACCGAGACCAACGCCTGGAACATGGCCTTCCACGCGCCGCAGGACGGCGCCGGCCTGGCCGCGCTGTACGGCGGCCGGGTCGCGCTGGGCAACAAGCTCGACCTGTTCTTCGCCACGCCCGGCCTGTTCGAGGTCGGCGGCTACGGCCAGGTGATCCACGAAATGCTCGAAGCGCGCGACGTGCGCATGGGCCAGTACGGCCACAGCAACCAGCCCTCGCACCACATTCCCTATATGTACGCCGCCGCCGGCCAGCCGTGGCGGATCCAGGAGAAGGTGCGCGACATCCTCGACCGGCTGTACGTCGGCGGCGAGATCGGCCAGGGCTATCCGGGCGACGAGGACAACGGCGAGATGTCGGCGTGGTGGTTGTTCAGCGCAGCCGGTTTCTATCCGCTGCGGATGGGCTCGCCGGAGTACGTGATCGGCGCGCCGCGCTTCGAACGCATGAGCATCCGCCTGGAAAACGGGCGCGAACTGCGCATCAACGCGCCCAAGGTCGGCGCGCGCAATCGCTACGTGCAATCGCTGAAGGTCAACGGCGAGCCCTGGGACCGGCTGACCCTGCCGCACGAATTGCTGGCGCAGGGCGCGGTGCTGGACTTCCGCATGGGCCCGTCGCCGTCGAACTGGGCCAGCGCCCCGCAGGCGCTGCCCGAATCGCTGAGCGCCGATGGCGACATGCCGATGCCGTGGCGCGACCTGGGCCGGCGCGACAACGCGACGGTGGCCGGCATCGCCGCCAAGCAGGCGGCGGCTCTGTTCGACGACGACTCCGGCACCGGCCTGCGCCTGAACCTGCCGATGCCGTCGATCGCCTGGAGCTTCAAGCGACCGGCGACCGTGCACCTGTACACGCTGACTTCGTCGGCCAAGCGCGGCGACGCCCAGGCCTGGGCCCTGCAGGGTTCCAACGACGGCGAGCAGTGGACCACGCTCGACGAGCGCAGCGGCCAGTCCTTCGCCTGGCGCCGGCAGACCCGCGCCTTCGCGCTGGCGCAGCCGGCGACTTACAGCCGTTACCGCTTGCGCCTGGCCGGCGAAAGCGGTGGGATCGAACTGGCCGAGGTGGAGTTGATCGGCGAGGCGTCGAGGGAGTGAGCAGCGCAGCGGAATGAAGAGCGAGCGTGCCGATACGGCGCCTGGTCGAATCCTCGCTTCTGGTTCCGGCTCAGCGGTCGTTGAACGCGGTTGTGACGCAATGCGGGCTTTAACATCGCGCGCTGCGGCCAGCATAAAACGGCGAGCCTCCGCTTTCGTAAGTCGGTGGCCGCTGCGCGCTCGTTCCTGCATTCGGCCGGCGTTCTCGTCGCGACCGTGACGCTTTCCAGGCTTTAACGCCGCGCTCATGTCCGCCGCAGCGCGGCGTCGTCCGCGGCTGCGAATCGTTCCCGATCTGTCCCGATATCGCCCCGGATTGTTCCTCGGCAGGCGTCGCGTGCGGGGCTAGGGTCGCAGGTGCTGTCCCCATCCACCTGGACGATCCTCAGCGAGGCGCATATGGAACGCATGCGACGTAACCGCAGCGCAGGACGGCTGGCCGCCGTGCTGGCCGCGGGCCTGATGCTGGCCGCGCCCTGGGCGCAGGCGCAGAACTTCGAAACCTATTACGGCAACCAACCTTGGCGCGACCGCGGCGAGGACGTCAAGACGGTCAACTTCTGTCCCGGCGGCGGTTCGGTCACCGTCGGCACGCGCCGCTCCAGCGACGGACTGGAACAGGTGCTGGTGACCCGCGCCAACGACAGCGGCGTCACCGACAACCCGGGCCTGAACACCTGGCAGCAGGCCTATCCGATCGCCGGCAGCAAACTGTCGAATGCGTTCGGCGTGATCGAACTGACCGGCGGCCGCGGTTTCGCCGTGACCGGCGCGGTCACCGTCGGCGACGGCAGCTTCGTTTACGTGCTGCAGATCGATTGCAAGGGCTATCCGCGCTGGACCACCTTGCTCGACAACCTCGATCCCTCGCATCGCGCCACCGGCTACGACCTGATCGAAGGCGGCACCACGGTGTCGAGCACCGCCGGCAACGGCCAGATCGTGGTGGTCGGCGAAGAGATCGACCGCAACGGCCGCAGCTTCGGCCGCATCGCGCGCCTGGACCCGGCCGGCAACGTGATCTGGGACCAGGACTACGACGGCGGCAGCGATTGGCCGAACCTGCGCTTCCGCGCGGTGACCGAAAACCTGGCCGGCACCGGCGGTTACACCGACCTGGTGGTGGCCGGTTCGGCCTGGTCGAGCGCGGCGCGCGGCGGACTGATGTTCCGTACCGACGGCGGCGGCGCGCCGGTGTGCAGCAGCGTGCTCGCCACCGGCCAGGACCACCGCGACTTCCACGGCCTGGCCGCGTTGCTGAGCCCGAACTACCAGGGCGAGACGGTGCTGGTCGGCGCCGCCAGCACGCTCAGCGGCGGCAACGCCCAGGTCTACATGGCGCGCTATTCGCGCCTGAGCTGCGCGCCGAAAGTGCAGTCGGTGTGGCAGGACCGCGCCCAGGCCAGCTTCACCGCCTTCGACGTGGTCGAGGCGCGCAGCCTCGACGGACGCGACGGCGCGCTGGCGGTGGTCGGCACCATCGCCGGCACCCAGGGCTTCCTGCTCGCGGCCAATCATCGCGACCTGCTGCGTTACGGCGGCCTCGGCCCGCGCCGCTTCGGCGACAAGTTCCGCGAAAGCCTGTACGCGATCGACAGCAAGCGCGACCGCTTCATCCTCGCCGGCGACACCTACGGCGACTGGCAGGGCGTCGGCGACGCGCAGGACGTGTACTTCGTCCAGGTCGACCCGGGCCTGAACACCGGCTGCGCCGATCCCTGGGAACCGGCCGCGGTGCCGGTCGACCTGCCGTACAAGCAGCCCTTGCCGCATCCGATCCGGATCCCCGAGTTCCGCCGCGCCGACACCCCGCTGCTGCAGGCCAGCGATTGGGGCTATGCCTGCGCGCTGGATCCGCCCGAGGGCTGCCCGGGCCTGATCAACAACGGCATCGTCCAGCTCGGCGTGTCCAACACCGGCTACCTCAACATCGAGTGTCCGAACATCGACCTGTCCAGCGGCCGCTACGGCACCCGCCTGGTCGGCCTGCGCTACATGCCGACCAACGGCGAAGCCTCGGCGCCGGGTGCGCCGTGCGAAGGCTGGGGCGTGGCCAATGCCGATCCCTCGGCGCCGGTCACCGGCCGCACCTCGCGTTGCGCCGGCACCAGCAACATGTCGGTGGTGAGCTTCACCTCCACCCCGAGCACGGCGACCTCGGTGGTCAACGTCGGCAACACCTTCCGCGTGACCCACCAGTACACGCCGATCGCCGCGACCAGCTACCTGTACCGGGTCGACGTCAGGATCGAGAACATCGGCCGTACTCCGGTCAACGATCTGCGTTACACCCGCGGCATCGACTACGACATCCCGCCGAACACGTTCTCCGAGTACATCACCATGGCCGGCGCTTCGCCGTTCCTGTTGGCCTGGAACAACAACGGCTTCAATTCGCTCGATCCGTTGGCGGCCAATAGCGGCACCTCGGGGCCGATGACCGATTTCGGCCCCGGCGACCTCGGTTCGCACATGGACTTCCGCTTCGGTGCCTTGCCGGTCGGCGCTTCGCGCAGCTTCGTCACCTTCTACGGTGCGGCGCCGACCCAGACCGCGGCCTTGAACGCGCTGTCGATCGTCGGCGCGGGGCTGTACTCGTTCGGCCAGACCAACTGGGACGGCGTCGGCGGCGCCGGCAATACCAATCCCAACCCCGGCACCTTCGGCGCCACCACCGGCGCGCCGGCGACCTTCATGTACGGCTTCAAGACGCAGTGATCGCCGCGGCGACGGCCGGCGCTACGGCCGTCATCGCACGCGAGCCCCGGGGGCCTGTGCCCCCGGGGCATTTTCGTATCCGCCGCGGCGCAGGCTGCGCTGCAGGTGCCAGACCCCAAGCAGCAGGCACAGCGCGATCGCCGCGGCCAGGGCCGCGGCCGCCGGCGCCAGGCGCAGGCGGTCGGCGAGCAGGCCGGCGAGCAGGGTCGCCAGCGGCATCGCGCCCATGGTCGCGGCCGAGAACCAGGTCATCTCGCGGCCCATGCGCCGCGCGTCGGCGTTGCGCTGCAGCCACGACAGCGACTGGATGCCGTAATAGTTCGACGCCGCGGCTAGCAGACAGAACGCGGCCAGGGTCGGCGCCAACGTGGCGCTGGCGGCGAGCAGCGCATAGGCGAGGGCGGCGACCGCCCAGCACAGCAGGATCTTGCCCAGCACCGACGGCAGACGCTCGCTGGCGCGCGCCGCCAACGGCGCGGCGACGGCGATGCCGGCGAACTGGGCCAGATAGACCAGGAAATAGCGCGCGTCGCCGCGCTCGACCAGCAACAAGGGCAGCAGCACCTGCACCGGGCCGAAGGCCAGCACGGTGCTGGCCAGCAGGTAGGCGTAGTAGCTGCGCGGCACTGCGGTCGTCGCGCCCGCTTGGGCGCAAGCTTCGACGTGTGCGTTCGTGTTCGCGTCGTTGTTCGCGCTGCCGCTACGACGCACCGGCCCGCGCCGGCGCACCGCCGCCAGCAGCCACAGCGAGGCCGCCACGCAGGCGGCGTCGATCCAGAACGCCCAGGCCAGCCCGCGGGCGTCGTCGCTGCTCAGGATCAGGCTGCCGGCGAGCATCGGCAGCAAGGTCATCGCCAGGCTGGAAGCGACCGCGAACACCGCGTTGCCGGCGCTGAGCAGCGGCTTGCGGATATAGAGGCCGAAACTGGCGCGGCCGGCCGGGTAGGCCAGGGCCCAGACCAGGCCGCCGAGCAGGGCGATCGCGTACACGCTTTCGATCGCGATCCGGCCACTGCCGGCCAGGATCGCCAAGGCGGCGTTGAGCGCGACGTAACAGGCGCGGCACCACCACAGCACGCGCAGCGGGTCGAGCCGGTCGAGCAGGCCGCGCCCCAGCCACAGCAGCAGCGCGCTGGGCAACGCCTCGATCGCCGCGGTCAGGCCCAGGTCGAAGGCGCGGCCGGTCAGGCGCATGACCAGGAACGGCAGGGCGATCAGGGTGAAGCTGGCGCCGAAGGTGGTGATCAGATTGTCGAGCAGCAGCCAGCCCAGGCGCGGATCGCGCCGGCTCAGCCGCCACAGGCGCGCGCTGTCGGCGGCCTGGCGGCGCAGCGCAGGCCAGGCCCGCGGGAGCATTGCCGAAGCGCCCGCGCGCGCCGGCTCAGGACGCGGCCGCGCCGGCGCGGCGCAGGAAGAACAGCTCGCCGTCGCGTTCCACCGCCAGGCCGTAGGCGCTGGCGATCGCGCGCAGCTTGCCGGCGTCCAGGCGCCATACCGGCTCGACGTCGTCGACGCCCAGGTCCAGGGTCCATTGCATGCCCAGCCAATGGGTGAGGACGAAGCCGCGCTCGCTCAGCAGCCCGGCCAGGGTTTCGAAATAACGTTCCAGATGGCGCTGGCAACAGGCGAAGCTGGCCAGGTTGTTGTCGAGCACGCAGTCGTAGCGGCGTGCGCGGAACTGTTCGGCGAACTCCAGGCCGTGCTTGTTGAGCAGATGCACCTGGTAGTCGGCGATGCCGAGGCTGCGGCCGTGTTCCCATTCGCCCGCCGCCACGGTCACCGACGTCACCCGCGCGCGGCCGGCCAGCAGGCGCGCGACCGAGGAGTTGCCGGTGCCGATGTGCAGCACCTCGCGTCCGTCCAGCTCGGCCTGTTGCAGCCAGTGGTTGATCGCCTGCTGGTCCTCGGTCGGCTCGCACTGCGAGTAGTCGAGCAGGGGCCAGGTGGCGCGCTGCTCGGCGGCCTGATGGGTGTCGACCTGCGGTTCGCGCCCGCAGTCCAGGCGCTGCGCGCCGATGTCGAAGCGCGGCCGGAACGCGGTCGCGGAGGAGGTCGTGGATGAGGTCATGGCGTCGGTCGGTGCGAGCGGTGCGGATCGATTCTTCAACGCGCGCCGGCGCGGTGTCGAGCGAATGCGCGCGCCGTTGCCGGAACTGCTAAAGGTCGTCACAGAAAACGCAGTGCGCCTGCTTTCATTCTTGCTTGCGAAAAACGCGGCCATGCATCGCGTTTTCGAAAGCGAACCGAGTAAAAAGTTTCGCTTGCAAGCGTTCCGCGTTTTGCCGTGCCTCCCCCCGCTGTAGCCAACGCAAGCACCGAACGTGCGGCCCTGCCCAGCAGGCGCCGTATCGACGCGTCCGGTCTGCCCAACAGACCCTGCGATCCGCCGTACGCGAAGCGTGCGCGGGCCGCGTTGCCGGATGCGTTCTCCCCATGCTGAGCCAGTTCGTTCTGACCGGTCTGGTCGGTTTCTCGACCCTGATCCTGTTGTGCTGCCTGATCTTCCTCGCCGGCTGGGCGGTGTGGCGCGCCTTGCGCCGGCCGCCGTCGCCGACCCTGGCCGACTATCCCTTCGTCTCGATCCTGGTGCCGTTCTACAACGAGCCGCCGGCCTCGTTCCTGCGCACGCTGGAGGCGATCGAGAACGCCGAGTACCCCGGCCGGATCGAAGTGTTGTTGGTCGACGACGGTTCGACCAACGCCACCCCGCAGGCGCTGGCGCAGTGGCTGCGGCAACCGCGCGAGAAGCATTACCGCCTGGTGCCGCTGGCGCGCAACGGCGGCGCCAAGGGCCTGGCCCTGGACGCGGCGCTGCCGCAGCTGGCGCCGGAGTCGGACGTGGTGACGGTGATCGACAGCGACACGGTGATCCTGCCGTGCTCGTTGCGGCGCGCGGTCGAAGCCTTGTACGCCTCGCCGCGCCACGCCGCCGCCTGCGGCCTGATCGTGCCCGACGAGCGCCATCGCTCCTGGCTGCACCGGCTGCAGTTCTACGAACACGTCGGCGCGCTGGCGGCGATCCGCTACGTGCAAAGCAAGATCGGCGTGGTCAACGTGGTCGCCGGCGCGTTCTCGCTGCACCGCACCGCGGTGATCCGCGAACTCGGCGGCTGGGGCGACTGGCTGGTCGAGGACATTTCCTGGACCTGGCGCGCCTTCGCCCACGGCTATTCCATCGCCTACGCGCCGGACGCGATCGCCTACACGATCTGCCCGACCACCCTGCAAGGCCTGTTCCGCCAGCGTCGGCGCTGGGCGCGCGGGCGGCTGGAGTCGTTCCGGGTCGCCTGGCGGATTTCCTGGGCGCGGACCATGACCATGCTGCCGTGGTGGCTGCTGTGGGCGCAGTCGGCGCTGGTACCGACCTTGCTGTTGCTGATCGCCGGCGCGCTGGTCTACCGCAGCCCCAGCCTGCTCGCGGTGGCCGGCCTGAACTGGTTGCTGATGGCGGCGCTGAACTTCGTCTCGATGATCCAGGCCCGCACCCGGCTCGGCTTGCGTCCGCTCGACCTGGCCCTGGTGTCGGTGTGCAACACCGTCATCGACGTGCTGTTGCTGCCGGCCAACCTGATCGGCCTGCTCGACGAACTGCGCGGCGGTCGCAAGACCTGGCTGACCCGCTGAGCCGCGCATGGACTGGCACGGATTCCTGCAGCACCGCCCGCAAGCCTATCTCGGCCGCGGCGCGCCGGACCGGCGGGTGCTGGCGCTGACGTTCGACGACGGCCCCGGCGCGGCGACCCCGGACTTGCTGGACGCATTGGCCGAACTGGACGTGCGCGCCAGCTTCTTCTGCGTCGGCGCGGCGATGCGCGCGCGGCCGGCGCTGGTGCGGCGCTTGCTCGACGAGGGGCATGAGCTGGGCAACCACTCCGAGCGCCATGCCGACGCGCGCGGCATCGAGGCCGGACGATGGATGCGCGAAGAGGTGGCGCCGGCCGCGCAGGCGCTGGCGGCCGCTTGCGGATCGACGCTGCAGGCCGCGCCCGCGCCCTTGTTCCGCCCGGCCTACGGCGAAATCGACGCCGCGCAATACGAGGCCCTGGCCGCGGCCGGCTACACCGTGGTCGGCTGGTCGGTCGACCCGCGCGACTGGCTGGAGCCGGACGCGCCCGGCTACGTACCCTGCGTGGTCGAATCGGTGCTGGCGCGTATCCACCCCGGCGCGATCGTGCTGCTGCACGACGGCGACGACGAAAGCGGCCGCGCGCGCGGCGGCATCGTCGAGATCGTGCGCCGGCTGGTGCCGGCGCTGCGCGGTCAGGGCTATGGCTTGGTCAGGGCCGGCGATTTGTTGGCCGAGCGGCCACCGACCGATCCGGAGCGGGCCAGCGCCGCGAACTGAACCTGTGTCGGTTGTCTATGCGATGCGGATGCGGATGCGGCTCAGCGCTTGGCGGCCGTCGTCTCGAGCCGGGTCAACGCGCCCGGCGTCCAGGCGTAGTGCCAGGTATGCCGGCCCGGCGGCGGACACTTGTCCGCGCACTGCGGCGCATCCTTGCGGGCGACGAAAGCGACCGAAATGCGCCCGCCCTCGACCCGGATCGACTCGACCTCGCCAGGAATCTGCGCGCTGGCGTTCTCGACGTAGCCGAGCGCGCGGACCCGGGCCAGGTGGGCTTTCTCCGCTGCGTCGCTCAGGCGCGAGGGTTGCGCGCGTCCATCGTTCGGGCGCAGCGCGTCCAGCACCGTCAGCGAATTCTCGCAATCGAAGTTGGCCTGGCTGCAGGTGGCCGTCAGCAGGAACAGGATTTCGGACCGGCCGTCGCCGTCGAGATCGGCGACCTGGACCCGGCGGGCGCGGAAATCGCTTTGGATGTCGTCGCCGGAGCGGTTGCCGGCGGCGGCGTCCGCCGCGCGCTGGGCCAGGGCCGGAGTCGGTGGCGCGGCGGACGATATGCCCGCCCAGCAGGCGAGCGACAGCGACAAGAGGACGACGATCCTTGGCATGACGACGATTCCCTGATGCCTCGGACCCGAGGCGGCAGCGGCTTAGATAACGCAGCCGCCGGCGCAGCGCAACGAGACGCCGACCGGGTCGGTGTTGCGCCGCGGCACGGCGGGGCTGGCCCGGGCGGCGGCGTGGGCCGCCTGGCGCCCCGGCGCGCGTCCGGCGCCGGTTTGATCTGGGTCAAGCCGCGCCTGCGACGACCGCCTAGGCTGGTGCGCATTGCGTCCGCGGCTGCGCCTGCGCACGGGGTCGCAATGTGGGGCCGGAGGCTTGTGCTAGCGTCCGGCGGGTATCGCCCAGCCAACGCCAGGTGATGACGGATGAAGCGGCCTGCGGACACTACGGACGGCGGCAAACGGCGCGAACGCGCGGCCTTCCTGTTGCTGACCGGCGTGGTGTTTCCGCTGCTGGCGGTGCTCGCCGTTGCCGGTTACGGCTTCGCGGTGTGGATCTGGCAGATCTTCACCGGTCCGCCGACGGGGCACTGACGGCCATGACGGCGACCGGCCTGAGCCGACGCGAACTGCTGTTCGGGCGCGCTGCGTCTGTTGCGCCGCTGCGCCCGCCGTGGGCGCTGGCCGAATCGGCTTTCCTAGAGGCATGCACGCGCTGCGATGCCTGTGTCGACGCCTGCCCGGAACGAGTGCTCGCGCGCGACGCCGCGGGCCGGCCGAGGTTCGATCCGCAGTTGGGCGAATGCAGTTTCTGCGGCGCCTGCGCCGAAGCCTGCGTGCCCGGCGCCTTGCGTCGGTCGGCCGCCTCGGCGCCGTGGACTTTGCGCGCGCTGGTTTCCGAGCGCTGCCTCGGCGATCAAGGCGTGGTCTGCCGGAGTTGCGAAGAAGCCTGCCCGGAACTGGCGGTGCTGCGACCCCGCGGCCGCCACGGCGGGGTGGCGGTGGATGCCGACCGCTGCAGCGGCTGCGGCGCCTGCATCGGCGTGTGCCCCGCCGGCGCGCTGCGGCTGCAAGCCGCCACGGAGACGGCGCGATGAAGCCCGACGGCAAGCACCCTGGCGAGCGCGAGGCCGAGGTGCACATCGCCAGCTTCGTGGTCCAGCACCGGCCCAACGCCGCCGCCCGGGTGGCCGCGGCGGTCGCGGCTTACTCCGACCTGGAACTGGCCGTGGCCGGCGCCACCGGCAGCGTGGTGGTCTGCGAGTCGGCCGACCGCCGGGTGCTGACCGAACGCATCGACGCGCTGCGCGAAACGTCCGGCGTGCTCAACGTGCTGCTGGTCTATCACCACGCCGAGCCGCGCGCCGCGCTCGAGCAACCCATCGACCCCCCTTCGCAGGCGGACTAGCCCATGCCCCTGACCCGACGCGATTTCATCCGCACCAGCGCGATCGCCACCGCGGCCGCCGCGGCCGGCATTCCATTGTCCGGCGGCGGCAGCAACCTGATCACCGAGGGCGAGCTGACCGGGCTGAAGTGGAGCAAGGCGCCGTGCCGGTTCTGCGGCACCGGCTGCGGGGTCAACGTGGCGGTGAAGTCGGGCCGGGTGGTGGCCACCCACGGCGACGTGCATGCCGAGGTCAACCGCGGCCTGAACTGCGTCAAGGGCTATTTCCTGTCCAAGGTGCTGTACGGCAGCGACCGCCTGACCCGGCCGCTGCTGCGCAAGAAGAACGGCGCCTACGCCAAGGACGGCGAGTTCGAACCGGTCGACTGGGACGAGGCCTTCGACGTGATGGCGGCGCAGTTCAAGCGCGTACTCAAGGAGAAAGGCCCGGGCGCGGTCGGCATGTTCGGCTCGGGACAGTGGACGATCTTCGAGGGCTACGCCGCCAACAAGCTGTGGAAGGCCGGCTTCCGCAGCAATCACCTTGACCCCAATGCGCGCCACTGCATGGCCTCTGCGGTGATGGGCTTCATGCGCACCTTCGGCATGGACGAGCCGATGGGCTGCTACGACGACATCGAAGCCGCCGACGCCTTCGTGCTGTGGGGCTCGAACATGGCCGAGATGCACCCGATCCTGTGGACCCGGGTCGCCGACCGGCGCCTGTCGCACCCGCAGGTCAAAGTCGCGGTGCTGTCGACCTTCGAGCACCGCAGCTTCGAGCTGGCCGACATCCCGATCGTGTTCAAGCCGCAGACCGATCTGGTGATCCTCAACTACATCGCCAACCACATCATCCGCAGCGGCCGGGTCGACCGCGTCTTCGTCGACAAGCACACCCGCTTCCGCCGCGGCAACGACGACATCGGCTACGGCCTGCGCCCCGAGCACCCGCTGGAGCGCCGGGCCAAGCATGCCGGCGACCCCAACGGCGGCCAGGACATCGACTTCGCCGCGTTCGCCGCCTTCGTCGCGCCGTACACGCTGGAAAAGACGGTAGAGATGACCGGGGTGGAGCGCGGCTGGCTGGAGCAACTGGCCGAGCTCTACGCCGACCCCAAGCGCAAGGTGACCTCGTTCTGGACCATGGGCTTCAACCAGCACACCCGCGGGGTGTGGGCCAACAACATGGTCTACAACCTGCACCTGCTGACCGGCAAGATCGCCACCCCGGGCAACAGCCCGTTCTCGCTGACCGGCCAGCCCTCGGCCTGCGGCACCGCGCGCGAGGTCGGCACCTTCAGCCACCGCCTGCCGGCGGACATGGTGGTGACCAACCCCGAGCACCGGCGCCATGCCGAGGAGATCTGGAACATCCCCCACGGGATCATCCACGACAAACCCGGCTACCACGCGGTCGAGCAGAACCGCGCGCTGCGCGACGGCAAGCTCAACGCCTACTGGGTGATGGTCAACAACAACATGCAGGCGGCCGCGAACCTGATGCAGGAGACCCTGCCGGGCTATCGCAACCCGGCCAACTTCATCGTCGTCTCCGACGCTTATCCCACCGTGACCGCGCAGGCCGCCGACCTGATCCTGCCAGCGGCGATGTGGGTGGAGAAGGAGGGCGCCTACGGCAATGCCGAGCGCCGCACCCAGTTCTGGCATCAACTGGTCAAGGCGCCGGGGCAGGCCAGATCCGACCTGTGGCAGTTGATGGAGTTCTCCAAGCGCTTCACCACCGAGGAATGCTGGCCGGCCGAACTGCTGGCGGCCAACCCGCAGTTCAAGGGCAAGACTCTGTACGAGGTACTGTTCCGCAACGGCAACGTAGACCGCTATCCGCTGTCCGACATCGAGGCCGGCTACGACAACGACGAGTCGGCCGCGTTCGGCTACTACGTGCACAAGGGCCTGTTCGAGGAATACGCCGCCTTCGGCCGCGGCCACGGCCACGACCTGGCGCCGTTCGACGACTACCACCGCGCGCGCGGCCTGCGCTGGCCGGTGGTCGCCGGCAAGGAAACGCGCTGGCGCTATCGCGAGGGCGCCGACCCCTACGTCAAGCCCGGCCGCGGCTTCGAGTTCTACGGCAACCCCGACGGCCGCGCGGTGATCTGGGCCTTGCCCTACGAACCGCCGGCCGAGTCGCCGGACCAGGAGTTCGACCTGTGGCTGGTCACCGGCCGGGTGCTGGAGCATTGGCATTCGGGCTCGATGACCATGCGCGTGCCCGAGCTGTACCGTAGCTTCCCGGCCGCGGTGGTGTTCATGAACCCCGACGACGCCAAGGCGCGCGGGCTCAAGCGCGGCGACCCGGTGCGGGTGGCCTCGCGGCGCGGCGAGATGTTGTCGCGGCTGGAGACGCGCGGGCGCAACCGGATGCCGCGCGGTGTGATCTTCGTGCCCTGGTTCGACGCCGGCCAGTTGATCAACAAGGTCACCCTGGACGCGACCGATCCGATCTCCAAGCAGACCGACTACAAGAAGTGCGCGGTCAAGGTCCAGGCGGCGTAGGGAGGCGGCGATGCGCAACAAGACCCTGTTGATCGCGACGGCGATGGCGCTGGCCCTGGCGGCGATGGCGTTCTCCGCTGGCTGGTTGTTCGGATCGGGCGAGAAGCCGCGCCCCTCGGCGCCTCCGCCGGCCTTGCCGGTGGCCGCGGCGGCCGACGATCTCGGCCCGGCCGGCATGCAGCTCGATGCGATCCGGCGCGGCGTGCCGATCGGCCGCGAGGCCGTGCCGCCGCCGCTGGCCCGGGTCGAGAACGCCGACCTCAAGCGGGTGCGCGCCTATCCGATGCAGCCGCCGACCATCCCGCACACCATCGACGGCTACCAGGTCGACAAGAACAGCAACCGCTGCATGCTCTGCCATGCGCGAGTCAACGCCGCCACCTTCCAGGCGCCGCCGGTCAGCGTCACCCACTACATGGACCGCGACGATCAGTTCCTGGCGGCGGTGTCGCCGCGGCGCTATTTCTGCAATCAGTGCCACGTGGTCCAGACCGACGCCAAGCCGCTGGTGGGCAACGCGTTCGAGGACGTCGACAGCCTGCTGCATCCGCCGGCGAAGGACTAGACCATGTGGATCCGAGGCAAGGCGATCCTGTTGTCCCTGTGGCGCACGCTGCGTGCGCCGAGCGTGCACTACAGCCTGGGCTTTCTGACTGTGGCCGGCTTCCTCGCCGGCATCGTGTTCTGGGGCGGCTTCAACACCGCGCTGGAAGCGACCAATACCGAACAGTTCTGCACCGGTTGCCACGAGATGCGCGACAACGTGTTCGAGGAGCTCAAGGGCACGATCCACTACAGCAACCGCTCCGGCGTGCGCGCCACTTGTCCGGACTGCCACGTGCCGCACGACTGGACCGACAAGATCGCGCGCAAGATGCAGGCCTCCAAGGAGGTCTGGGGCAAGCTGTTCGGCAGCATCGACACCCGCGAGAAGTTCCTCGACCACCGCCTGCAACTGGCGATGCACGAGTGGACCCGGCTCAAGGCCAACGACTCGCTGGAATGCCGCAACTGCCACGACTACGACTCGATGGACCTGACCCGGCAGGGCTCGCGCGCGGCGCAGATCCACAAGCGCTGGCTGGGCACGCGCGAGAAGACCTGCATCGATTGCCACAAGGGCATCGCCCATCGCCTGCCGGACATGACCGGGGTGCCGCAGGGCTAGGGCGGGGCGGCCGGCGCCGGCCGGGCGCGGCCGCGCGAGCCGGATCCCGGCGTGATCCGGCCGATCATTTCCGGGCGCGTTCCGGGTCGATCGATTCGTATTCCATCATGATCTGTTGGGTCTTCGCGTCGATGCCGCGGTAGCGCACCGCGATTTCGGTCGGGAGCAGGCGCGGGCCGCTCAAGGTGCAACGCGCGCTGGCGCCGGCCATGGCTTGCAGCGCGCCGGAGCAGTCGACCCGGGCGCCTTTCAGCTGCGACGGCGGCAGCTCCCGGTTGGCCCGCAACAGTCCGTCGAGGCTGGCGGCGAGCCGCTCCGGCGACACGTCCTGGGCGATGGTGTATTTGGTGAACAAGGCGGTGACGAAGCCGCCGGACACGCCCTCCAGGGTGGCGGTGAAATCGTTGCGCCGGCCGTCGGGCAAGACCGCTCGGCACCGCAGGGATTGGCCGGGGAGGCCGGACAGATCGGCCGGGCACTGCGCGGAGCGGATCGGCTGAGCGTTCGGGTGGCGGGCCAATAGCTCGACCGCGCGCGCCTCCACGCTGGCCCGCGCGACCGTCAAGCGCGCCGGCCGGACCTGCAGCGTCGGGCCGGCGGCGCCGATCGATCGCACCTGCACGTCGTAAAGGCGGGCGTGGTCGCCGGGCAGCCCGGTCGCGCACTGGGTCGCGGCGCCGATCCGCGACGGCAGCGGCTGGATGCAGGCGACGGCGCCGTCGACCGCGATACCGTCGGCCGCAAGCGCACGGCGTACGCGCTCGCTCAATTCGATCGCGGCCTGGTGCCTGTCCCGGCCGATATCGCGGCAACCCGCCGCGCCTAGGGCGACGGCCGCCAGCAACAACGCTGGCAGCGCCTTGCCCGGAGTCCAGGCCAGGCCGGCATGCGGCAGTGCCGACGGAGCGGGCCAAGCGAGGTGAGCGGTGCGACGGGCGAATCGGTCCATGGTTCGCGGGGCGGTGGCGAAAGCGGCCATCATGCCTGACCCTGTTCCGGATCCGGCGCGAGCCCGGCCGCGCGCGCAGCGCGTCGACCGTGCCGCGATCCGTCTTCCGGCGCCGCGCCGATGCGGTAGCCTTCGCCCATGCGCATTCTCGTCGTCGAAGATCAGTCCGACCTGCGGCAGGCGGTGGCCAAGCGGATCCGCGCGCTCGGCCATGCCGCCGACGAGGCCGAGGACGGCGCCAGCGCCGAGTCCTTCGTCCGCAGTTATGTCTACGACGCGCTGATCCTGGACCGCCTGTTGCCCGACGGCGACGCCATCGTCCTGCTGCGGCGCTGGCGCGGCGAGGGTCTGGCCGCGCCGGCGCTGTTCCTGACCGCCTGCGATCAGGTCGACGACCGCATCGAAGGCCTGGCCAGCGGCGCCGACGACTATCTGGTCAAGCCGTTCTCGATGGACGAGCTGATGGCGCGGATCGCCGCGATCGCCCGCCGCGGCGGCTCGATCCGGCCCACCAGGCTGCGGGTCGGCGATCTGGAGATCGACCTGGGCCGGCGCGAAGTGCACCGGCGCGGGGTGCTGTTGCCGCTGCGGCCGAAGGAGTTCGCGGTGCTGCAGCTGCTGGCCGAACGCGCCGGCCGGGTGGTGTCGCGCAGCGAGCTGATCGCCGGCTGCTGGGGCGAGGACCACGAGCCGGCCTCGAACGCCGAAGAAGTGGTGGTGGCCGCGTTGCGGCGCAAGCTCGGCGATCCCTCGCCGCTGCGCACGGTGCGCGGCGCCGGCTATCTGCTCGAAGACGGCCTGCTCGAAGACGGCGATGGCCCCCAGGCCCCGTGATCGCCGGCTGCGCCGGCTGCATCTGCGCCTGACCCTGGGCTGGGCCGGCGCTTGGCTGCTGTGCGTGGCGGCGCTGTGCGCGCTGGCGATCGCCACCCATGCCCGGCTGAGCCGGCTGGATTTCGAATCGGCGATGCAATTGCGCGCCAGCGCGGTGTACGGCCTGACCTGGTTCGACGAACGCGGCGCGTTCCACGACGAGTTGCTGCGCCGCGAGCCGGGCGTGCTCGACGAGGCCGTCGACATCTGGGTGATCGCGCCCGGCACGCCGCCGCGGGTGCTGCTGGCGCCGCCGCGGCCGCGCTTCGACCTGCAGGCGCGCTTCGCCCGGGTCGATGCCTGGGTCGCGGGAGCGCAGGATTTCGCCGAAGAAGGCCGCGACGGCCGCGGCCGCGCCTACCGGTTGCAGGCCCGGGTCACCTACGACGACCAGGACCGGCCGCGCGCGCTGATCCTGGTGGTCGCCGACCCGGCCCTGCGCGACGCCGCGCAGGCGGCCTTCGTCCGCAACACCTTGCTGATCGTCGCCGCGCTGGCGGCGCTCGGCCTGCTGCTCGGCAACCTCTTGGCGCGGCGCGCGTTGCGCCCGGTGGTGCAGTCGTTCGAGATGCAGGAGCGCTTCATCGCCTCGGCCGCGCACGAGCTGCGCGCGCCGGTGGCCAATCTGCGCGCGCTGTGCGAATCCGCCGCGGCCGGCGACGACAGCCCGCAGCGCGCCCTCGATCGGGTCGGCGACATCGCCTTGCAGGCCTCCGGTCTGGTCGACAAACTGCTGTTGCTGGCGCGGCTGGATTCGGGCGGCGCGCCGCTGCAGAAGCAATCGCTGCGCCTGGACCTGCTGGCGGAAGCGGCGCTGCCGGACGACGGTTCGGTCGCGCTGGAGGCGCGCGAATCGGTGGTCCAGGCCGATCCGGTGCTGCTGCAGTCGGCGTTGCGCAACCTGGTCGAGAACGCGCTCGCCCACGGCCGCCGCGACGGAGCGCCCGCCGCGGTCAGGGTGACGGTGGGCGCGGGCTGGGTCACGGTCGAAGACGACGGCCCCGGGTTCCCCGAGAGCTTGCGCCAACGCCTGGCGCAACCCTTCGTCGCCAGCGCCGGCAGCCGCGGCGCCGGCCTGGGCCTGTCGATCGTGCGCCACATCGCGCAGCTGCACGGCGGCTCCCTGAGCCTGGAAAACCGCGAATCCGGCGGCGCCCGCGCAGTGCTGCGCCTGCCGGACTGAGCGTCTCAGCCAATTCTCAGGTTGGCCGCGTAGCTTGCCGCGTCGAAGGTTCCGCAGGGACCGGATCGAGCGGCGCCCGGCGCCCGCTCCGTCCTCCCGGCCTTCGCCGCCGCGCGGCGCCCCGCGCCATCGAACGAGAGTCCGATCCCATGCAGACCGCTACCTCCCCCCGCGCAGGCCGCCTGCGCACCGCGCTGGCCGGCGCCTTGCTGTCGGCGCTGGCCCTGACCGGCAGCGCCGCCGCGGCCCAGGCCGGCTCGGGCTACCTGCCCGACGAAACCGCCCGCCACGACGCCACCTGGCTGCAATGGCCGCACCGCTACACCTACGGCAGCGCTTACCGCGACCGCCTGGAGCCGACCTGGATCGCGATGACCCGCGCCCTGGTGCAGAGCGAGAAGGTGCGCATCGTGGTCTACGACGCCGCGGAACAGGCGCGGGTGCGCGGCAAGCTGAGCGCGGCCGGCGTGTCGCTGGCCCGGGTCGAGTTCCTGATCTGGCCGACCGACGACGTGTGGGCGCGCGACAACGGCCCGATCTTCGTCTACGGCGCCAACGACGAGCTCAAGATCGCCGACTGGGGCTTCAACGGCTGGGGCGAGGACGCGCCGTACCGCAAGGACGCCGCCTTGCGCGGCGCGGTGGCGGCCGAACTCGGCATCGAGCGGGTCGACCTGAGCGATTACATCGTCGAAGGCGGCGCGGTCGAAGTCGACGGCCGCGGCGTGCTGATGGCCACGCGCAGCTCGATCCTGGAACCGATGCGCAACCCCGGCGTGAGCCAGAGCGAACTGGAGACCGCGCTCGCCGCCCAGCTCGGCGTGGCCAAGTTCATCTGGCTGGACGGCGGCCCCGGCGGCAAGGACGACATCACCGACATGCACATCGACGGCTTCGCCCGATTCGGCACGCCCGACACCATCGTCACCATGAGCCGCGCCGACCTGCGCTATTGGGGCCTGTCCTCGACCGACATCGAGCGCCTGCGCGCGGCGCGCGACCTGGACGAGCAGCCGTACCGCTTCGTCGAGCTGCCGCTGACCGCGCGCGACGTGGTCACCGACTACGGCTACAACATCCGCTTCAAGGGTTCCTACGTGAATTACTACGTCGCCAACACCGTGGTGCTGGTGCCGGAATACAAGGATCCCAACGACGCCGCGGCCAAGGCGATCCTGCAGCGCCTGTACCCGGACCGCAAGGTGATCGGCATCGACGTGCGCAACCTGTACCGCAACGGCGGCATGGTGCATTGCGTGACCCAGCAGCAGCCGGCGGCGCTGTAAATCCGGTCTTGCGCCCGCGATGCCCCGGACTCGGGTTCGGGGCATCGCGCATTCGCGACACCGGGGCAGGGCACAGCACGGAGCGGGCGGCGGCCGCAGACGATGAACGCCGCCGCGCGTCCGCCCGATCGCCAGCGGCATTCGTCCCGCGCTGCTTGACGCTGCGCGCGGGCGCTCCGACCCTGTCCGCAGATCATGCGGTGGAGCGAGCCTTGAACATCATGCGTTGTCTGCTGGCGGCGCTGCTGCTCCCCGACGCGGCATCCGCGCAACAGGTCGTCGGCGATTACGTCTATACCTGCCCGACCGGGCTGCAGTGGAACGACCCGCGCTGCCTGCGCGAGCCGGTCCAGGGCGATCGGGGCGATGCAGTACGACCACCCGCACACGCCCCCGGCGCCTCGTTCGGTCCCGTCGCCGCGAACACGGCGTACTGGGCGTTGGCGATGGGGATCGGCTCGGACGGGCGCTCCGGCTACGCCCTCGGCGCCGATCCCGTTTCTGCGCAGGCCGCCGACAGGATCGTCCTGCGCCGCTGCCGATCCGCCGGCATCGGCGAATGCCGCATCGTTCATCGCTACGCCACGGGTGTATTCGCGATCGCCCAGGCCGCGGACGGCGGTTTCGTCCATGGTGTTTATCCTTACCCGTCGCTGACTTCGCAGTTCAAGCAGCGCAAGCCGGCGGAAAAAGCGGCCGGCGCCGCCGTGGTCGAGGCCTGCTCGGAGCAGACCGGAACGCGTTGCAGGCTGTTGCAAATCGTGCCGAGCAACGACTGGGTCGGCTACGACGAATGAACCCGCCGCCCGGGCCCGCTTCGCGGTCGCAAGCCGAAGGCCCGGTGCGCGTCAACGACGGTTGTCGGAATCCGCATGGGGGCCATCCGGCGCCGCGGAGATGTCCAGGACATAGGCGACGCTGCCGGCGCGCCCGGAGGTCATGGTGCCGAACTCCGTCGCGGACACGGCGAAGCGGTAGCGTCCCGGCCGCACCGGCTCGCCTTCGATCCGGGCGCAGTCCTCGCCGCGGGCGTGCTCCAGCCGCAGCCCGTCGGGCAACTCGCCCGAGTCGATCTCGAACGCGGCGATCGGATTGCCGGGGTTGGAAACGCAGAGGGATTGGGCGTAGGGCGTCCGCACCGAGCCGGAGGGTAGGGCGTCGGGTTGCAGGCGCAACTCGCGGCTGCAGCCGGACGCGCCGGCCATCGCCGCGCACGTCGCGAGCGCAAGCCAGAGCGCATCGGTCTTGACCTTGAGCATGGGGCCTTTGCATGATCGATCGCATTCGATCTTAGCCCCTACTCGGTTCCGATAGCGGCGGACGGACGCGCCGCTCGAAGGCGGCGCGGTTGGCCTATCGCAGGGAGGGGAAGGCTTTGAAACAGGTTTGGTCGGCCGGTTTGGCCTTGCTGGGCGTTTTGTCCGGCGCCGACGCAACGGCGCGCTGCATGGACGTGGAAGGCCGGGTGGCCGCCTGCCGGATCGCCGGGCAGGAGAAAAGCCTGGCGATCTGCCTGGCCGGCGACGAGGCGGTGTACCGCTACGGCCCGAGCCAGGGACCGGACGAACTGGTGTTGCGCGCGCCGCTGACCCAGCTCGGCTACTTCCGTGCGGACGGCGCCCAGGACACGATCGACGAGACCGTCGTCTTCGGCAGCGGCGATCATTCCTATCGGGCCCGCTTCGGCTTTCGCGACGGCCAGGCACCGGATACGACCGAGCTGCGCAAGTTCGGCGAGCTCGAGGTCCGGCGCAAGGACAGGACGATCGCCGCGTTGACCTGTGCGCAGGACACCGTCGAACGGGTGCCCGATCTGCTGCTCGACCGGATGCGCAAGCTCGGGCGCACCCACGCCAGCGACGCGGTCGAGTTTCCCAACTACGACATCCAGTATCCCGGCCCGGTCGCGCAGTCGCCGGCCTGCGAACGCGACTCGAACGTGGACAGCTGCTGGAGCCAGGGCGTCTCCGCCGCGCGCGGCGGCGATCCGGCGCTGGCGCTGGGCTACTTCGACAAATCCTGCGATGCCGATCTCGGGCCGCAGGGCTGCTACGAAGCCGGCAAGCTGTATTTGCACAACCGCAAGCTGCGCGACTACGCCCGCGCTTACGATCGCCTCGGCCGCGTCTGCGACAGCGACGATATCGGCCAGGGGCCCTACGCCTGCAAGTACCTGGGCTGGATGCACCACACCGGGATCGGCGCGCCGCGCGATCCGGTCCAGGCCTGGACCTATCTGGCGAAGGCCTGCTTCCTGCACAACCAGGAACTGATCGTCGACGCCGAAGGCTGCCACTTTCTGGCCGAAGCGGCGCTGCGCGAGCGGCGCGAGTCCGGCGATCGCGGCTATCTGGCTTATCTTGCCCTGGCCATGGGCTGCGCCGACGGCGCCGAGGGCATCTGCACCCAGGCCGGGACAGCGCTGGCCGAGGCCCGGGCCGGGTCCGCGAGCTGGGTCGCCCGCTGCGACGAAGACGCAGGCGCAGCGTCGCCCGCGCGCGACTGCGCCGGGCTGATCGCAGCGCAGGCCGATTACGAGGCCAACCAGGCTTTGCGCAGGCAGATCTACTCGCTGTGGCGCGCCGAGTCGGACGCACCGGACGCCCGGTGATAGCGTTCGTCGCGGCTCCGCGGGCGGCCGCAGGCGATGTTGCGGAGCGGACACGGCCCGGCCATCGGAGCCCGCGGGACCGGAGCAGGGCCGCGCCGGGCTAAGAATTTTCCCCGTATCGCCGCCGCCGGCTTCGCTGCATCTTGAAGAAAACCCCTTTGTCCGGGGCGTGTCGGCTTTGCGCGAGTGGTTGCCGAGACGGTCGGCGGTGCCGATCCTCTCCCGGCCGGGCTCGGTTCGCATCGGCGGGGCGCCCCGTCCTGGAGCATCGTATGAGCCTTCTGGCCGATCTGCTGATCGGGATCTTCGATTTCGTCATCGATGTGCTGTTGTTCAGGCGCCTGCGGCGAGGCCACGGCAGCCGCGAACGCAGCGTCGCCGAGGACACGTTCGCGATCGCGCATTTCAACTTCGGCACGCTGCTGCTGATCGGCGTCGTCAGCGCCGGGCTGATGCTGCTGCTGGCGCTCGGCTTTGGGCTGTCGGCAGGCGTGAGCGTCGGCGTGGGTATCGCCGTCGGCGTCGTGTGGGGGCTGTGGCGTTACCTTCGCATGGTCCGCGAGGACTGAGCGCGCATCGCATGGCTCGGTCGGCGAACGACACCGGTCCGCCGACGAAAGCTGCGCCGACCAAAACCGCACATAGCAAAAAGGCCCCGAAGTCCCGCGTTGCGCGGCTTTCGGAGCCTTGTGCTGTTCAACATTTGGTCGGGGAGACAGGATTTGAACCTGCGACTTCTACGTCCCGAACGTAGCGCTCTACCAGGCTGAGCTACACCCCGACTGCTGAGCCGCAAATTCTAGCGACGTCCCCCCGGGTGATGCAAGAGGGGCGATGCAAAAAAATTCATCGCGACGGTTCCGGCCCCGATCAAAGCCCGCCCTGGGGCGGTTCCGGCGCTTTTACGCCGGATCGGTCGTCGTGCCCCGGCGCGGCAAGCCAGGAGCGGGGCGGGACGTTAAACTGTTTGCGTCGGTTACGCCAGCCGTTCGTCCTTCCGCGGACGGGCCCGGGCGCCGCCGCCGGCCCGTCCGCCCGACCCCATTGGAGTACCGCTTGATCAAGCCCCGCACCCCGCCCGGGGTCATGGAGCTCTTGCCCCGTGACCAGATCGCCTTCCAGCGCATGCTGGACACGATCCGCCGCAACTTCGAGCGTTTCGGCTTCCTGCCGATCGAAACGCCGGTCATGGAGCTGTCGGAGGTGCTGCTGACCAAATCCGGCGGCGAGACCGAGCGCCAGGTCTATTTCGTCCAGTCCACCGGCGCGCTGGAGAAGAGCGCGCAGTCGGGCGAGCGCGGCGTGCCGGAAATGGCCCTGCGCTTCGACCTGACCGTGCCGCTGGCGCGTTACGTGGCCGAGCACGAGCACGAGCTGGCGTTCCCGTTCCGCCGTTACCAGATGCAGCGCGTGTACCGCGGCGAGCGCCAGCAGCGCGGCCGCTTCCGCGAGTTCTATCAGTGCGACATCGACGTGATCGGCAAGGACGCGCTCAGCGTGCGCTACGACGCCGAGCTGCCGGCGGCGATCTACGCGGTGTTCTCCGAACTCAACATCGGCGCCTTCACCATCCAGCTGAACAACCGCAAGCTGCTGCGCGGCTTCTTCGAGGCCCAGGGCGTGGCCGATGCGCAGCAGCAGGCGCTGGTGCTGCGCGAGGTCGACAAGCTGGACAAGCGCGGCGCCGATTACGTGCGCGAGACCCTGACCGGGCCGGAGTTCGGCCTGGCCGCGGACGCGGTCGCCACCATCCTCGACTTCGTCGCGATCCGCTCGACCTCGCACGAGGACGCGTTGGCGCGCCTGGCCGCGCTGGGCGAGGGCAACGAATCGCTGCGCCAGGGCGTGGCCGAGCTGCGCGAGGTGCTGGAGCTGGTGCGCGCGCTGGGCGTGCCGGAAAAGAACTACGCGCTGAACTTCTCGATCGCGCGCGGCCTGGACTACTACACCGGCACGGTCTACGAGACCACCCTCGACGATTACCCGCAGGTCGGTTCGATCTGCTCGGGCGGCCGCTACGAGGACCTGGCCAGCCACTACAGCAAGTCCAAGCTGCCCGGCGTCGGCATCTCGATCGGCCTGACCCGGCTGTTCTGGCAGCTGCAGGAAGCCGGCCTGGTCAGCACCGCCGACAGCAGCGTGCAGGTGCTGGTCACCCAGATGGACGAGGCCCACCTGCCGCACTGCCTGGCGATCGCCAACGAACTGCGCCACGGCGGCCTCAACACCGAAGCGGTGATGGAAGCGTCCAAGCTCGCCAAGCAGTTCAAGTACGCCGACCGCGCCGGCATCCGCTTCGTGGTCGTGCTCGGCGAGGACGAACTGGCCAAGGGCACGGTGACGGTCAAGGACCTGCGCCGCGAAGACCAGTTCGAGGTCGCGCGCAGCGAACTCGCGCGCACCCTGCGGGTCGAACTCGAACAGTCGCGGGCCATGCAGTGACCCTCTCGCGCGCCGGTCGCGTCGGCAACGCCGGCCGTCCGGACGCGCCGACGCGCGCTCGCCGCGCGTGCTCCTCCCATCCCGCGCGGCGCTCCACGCCGATGCGGGATCGGGCGCCGGCTGCGGCCGGCTTCCACCCCGCGACCGGCAGCCGCCGGCGCGGTTCCCATCGTTCCATTGACGCACCGACTCCCGAGTATGCGCGGCCGGTTCCGGCCGTCGCAGATGATCGCCAGGGTGCGATGCGGAGAACCCACGCTTGAACAAGATCCAACTCGATGGCCGCTCGCTGACGCGGTCGCAGCTCGTCGCCGTGGCCTACGGCGCCCAGGTCGAACTGTCCGCGGCGCAACTGCCGGCGGTGGCGCGCGCGGCCGACTTCCTGGCCGAACAGGTGCGTCGCGAAGAGCCCATCTACGGCGTTTCGACCGGCTTCGGCAGCAACGCCGACCGCCTGCTCGGCGCGCACCATCTGCGCGATCAGCTGCCGGGCGCCAAGCGCAACCAGGAGACCCTGCACGAGGAGCTGCAGCGCAACCTGATCGTGACCCACGCGGTCTGCGTCGGCGAGCCGTTCGCGCCGGAAATCGTCCGCGCGATGCTGTGCATCCGCGTCAACACCCTGATGCGCGGCCACTCCGGCATCCGCGTGCAGACCCTGCAGGCGCTGACCGACCTGCTCAACGCCGGCATCGTGCCGGTGGTGCCGCAGCTGGGTTCGGTCGGCGCCAGCGGCGACCTGGCGCCGCTGTCGCACCTGGCCATCGTCCTGCTCGGCGGCGGCGAAGCCTTCTATCAGGGCCAGCGCCTGCCCGGCGCCGAAGCGCTGGCGCGCGCCGGCCTGGCCCCGGTCAAGCTGTCGTACAAGGAAGGCCTGGCGCTGAACAACGGCACCGCGCAGATGCTGGCCTGCGGCGTGCTGGCCCTGGCCAAGCTCGAAGACCTGCTCGACACCGCCGACCTCGCCGCGGCGATGACCATCGACGCCTTCGCCGGCCGCCTGGGCGCGTTCGCCGAGGAAGTGCACGCGCTGCGTCCGCACCCGGGCCAGGTCGAGGTCGCCGCCAACCTGCGCAAGCTGCTGGCCGGCTCGACCCTGTCCGACATTCCCTACCACCTGGTGCCGCGTTTCCGCGCCTGGCAGCCGCAGAGCTGGGATACTCCGGCCGCGCAGCAGCTCAGCTTCGACATCGGCTGGGACTGGGTGCCGTTCGGCCAGCGCCACGGCCGCGAAAAGTTCTACAACCGCTTCCGCCCGTTCCGCGGCGGCAAGAAGCATCAGCCGCAGGACAGCTATTCGCTGCGTTGCATTCCGCAGGTGCACGGCGCGGTGCGCGACGCCATCGCCCAGGCCGCGCGGGTGCTCGAGGTCGAACTCAACTCGCTGACCGACAACCCGATCGTGTTCCCGGACGCGCAGGCCGAGCACGTCGAACAGCAGGTGATTTCGGCCGGCCATTTCCACGGCATGCCGCTGGCGCTGGCGATGAGCTACGTCAAGGCGGCGATCCCGGTGCTGGCGAGCATTTCCGAGCGCCGCCTCAACAAGCTGGTCGACCCGGCCACCAACGACGGCCTGCCGGGCTTCTTGATCGGCAACGAGGATTCGACCGAGTCCGGCCACATGATCGTGCAGTACACCGCCGCGGCGATCGTCAACGACCTGGCCAGCCGCGCCCATCCGGCTTCGGTGTACTCGATCCCGACCAGCGCCAACGCCGAGGACCACGTCTCGATGGGCGCCAACGAGGCGCGCCATGTGCTGGCGATGGCCGACGACCTGGGCAAGGTGCTGGCGCTGGAGCTGTACACCGCCGCCCAGGCGCTGGACCTGCGCCGCGATATGATCAACGCCGCGCGCGATCTGGCCGACCGCGCCGATGCCGCGACTCTCGCCGCCAAGGTCGCCGGCGGCCCGCTGGCCGGCGGCGAGGATCACGCCGGCTTCCTGGCCGAAGTCGAGGGCCTGCGCGCCGAACTGGCCGCGGCCGACGAGTTCCGTCCGGGCCGCGCGGTCGCCGCCGCGCACGCGGCGCTGCGCGAAGCCATCCCGTTCCTCGATCACGACCACGCCCTCGACGGCGAAGTCGCGACCGCGGTGCGGCTGGTGCGCGACGGCACCGTGCTCGACGCGGCCCGCGCCGGGCTGCAGGACTGACGTCTCGCAGGCCTCAGTGACCCCTCTCCCGCTTGCGGGGTGAGGGGTTGCGTTTGCGGGCCATTGGCCCGCGCAGCCCCGAACGCCCGAACGCATCGCGTTCGGGCCGGGTGGGGCAGGGATGAAGGCAAGGAGCCCGCCATGCAGATCGTCCGCCACAACGACCGCGTCTTCACCCTGGCGCCGCTGCTGGCGCCGGACGAATGCGCCGAACTGATCGCGTTGGCCGAAGCGCACGGCTTCGAGCCCGCCGGCGTGCGCACCGCCGCCGGCGGCCAGAAGCCGATGGCGCATGTGCGCAACAACGAGCGCGCGGTATTCGAATCGCCGCATTGGATCGACACCCTGTGGCGGCGCCTGCGCGAGGCCGGCCTGCCGACGCTGGACGGCGAGATCGCGGTCGGCCTGCCGCGCGCGTTGCGCTTCTACAAGTACGGCCCCGGCCAGCGCTTCCGCATGCACAAGGACGGGCCCTGGAGCGAGGACGGCCGGCTCAGCAGGCTGACCCTGCTGGTCTATCTCAACGACGGCTTCGCCGGCGGCGACACCGACTTCCGCCAGTTCCGGGTCGTGCCGCGCACCGGCGAGGGCCTGCTGTTCGTCCACGACACCTGGCACGAGGGCGCGGCGGTCGAGCGCGGCACCAAGTACGCGCTGCGTTCGGACGTGATGTACGCCGCGCCGCGCTGAGCGCCGCGCGCTTCACGACGCCAGCCGCTCCTCGCCCCACACCCGCACGCAATCGCGGCCCTCGGCCTTGGCCAGGTACAGCGCCTGGTCGGCGAACTGCAAGGCCGCTTCCACGCCCAGGTCCGCCTCCGGCGCGATCTCGTGCACGCCGATGCTGGCGGTGACCGGGATGTCGCGGCTGCGGCTGGGGCAGGGCTGGGCGGTCAGGCGCTGGCGCAGTTCCTCGGCGACCCGGGCGCCGGCGTCGAGGTCGTGGTCGGGCAGCACGGCGACGAATTCCTCGCCGCCGAAGCGGGCCAGCAGGGCGTGGTGCGGGATCAGCACCTGGGCGATCAGGCCGGCGGCCCAGCGCAGGCATTCGTCGCCGATCAGGTGGCCGTAGCGGTCGTTGATCTGCTTGAAGTGGTCCAGGTCGATCATCATCAGCACCAGCGGCCGGCGCTGGCGGCGCGAGCGGTGCAGCAGCGATTCGAAGGCCTCGCGGAAATGGCTGCGGTTGTGCAGGCCGGTCAGGGCATCGCGCTGGCTGGTTTCGCGCAGCCGCTCGTGCGCGTCCTCGAGCTGGACCAGGGCCTGGCGCAGCTCCAGGGTGCGCAGTTCGACCTTGTGCTCGAGCTGGTCGCGCGCCTCGCGCACGATCCGCTCGTTCTCGCTGCGCAGCGACGAGTAGCGATAGCCCAGGGCGACCGAGAGCAGCAGCATTTCCAGGGCCGAGCCGATCTGCACCCCGTACTCGGTGATGAACATCTTCGGCAGCAGGTCGAAGGCGATCGCGGCGAACATGCCGGTGCCGAGCAGGAACGCCGACCAGGCCAGCAGGAACAGCCGCGCCGGCTTGTAGCCGCGGCGCATCGCCACCAGGCTTTCGACCGCGATCCAGGCGATGCTGACGAACACCGCCGCCGAGGCGATCGGCGTGGCGATGCGGTAGGGCAGGCGGGTCGCGGCCAGGCCGAGCACGACGAAGAACGCGATCATCGCCAGGCCGACGTAATCGCCGCCGCGCCAGCGCTGACGCAGGCCTAGGAATTCGCGCGCGAACTGCTGCATGCCGATCTGGGCCAGGCAGATCGACAAGGGCACCGAGTGGTCGGCCAGCCACGGCGAATGCGGCCACAGGTATTCGAAGCCCAGGCCGTTGAGGGTCAGCAGCACCAGGCCGAAGGCGCAGATGTGGAACAGGTACCAGAAGTAGCTGGAGTCGCGCAGGCTCAGCCACAGCACCAGGTTGTAGAAGAACAGCGCGGCGAGGATGCCGTAGTACAGGCCGATGCCGAGCTGGGCGTCGCGCGCCAGTTCGGTGAAGGCGCTGGGCGTGTACAGGGTCAGCGGCACCTGCATCGAGCTTTGGCTGCGCACGCGCACGAACACGTCGACGGTTTCGCCGGGCGGCAGGTCGATCCAGAAATTCGGGTGGCGGTAGCGGATCGCGCGCGCCGCGAACGGCAGGCTGTCGCCGCCGGCCTGGTAGGTGGCGACGCCGTCGGCGCGCACGGTGTAGACGTCGAGCCGGTCGCTGAGCGCGAACTCCTGCACCAGCAGCCAGCGCGGCACTTCGGCGTTGCGGTTGCGCATCGCGATATGGAACCAGAACGCGCCGGGCTGGAAGCCGAACGAGTTGCGCCCGCCGGGCAGCGGCTGGAAGCGGCCGTCGAGCATCGAGCGGCGCGCGCCGTCGAGTTCGAGCCGGCCGCCGGGGTCGTGGTAGTAGGCGGTGTACGGCGCCAGCTCGACCGCGCGGCGGCTGCGGTCGAGGTCGAGCACGCTATGCGCGCGGGCCGGCGCGATCGCGGCGAACAGGGCGCAGAGCAGGGCCAGGCAGAGCAGGCGGAACGCCGCGGCGGAGCGGCGCGAGCGGACGGGCACGGCGGACTGGGTCGTGTTCATCTTCCATGGCGATGACGGACGCAGGCCGTTGCGTCGCGCGGGCGGGAGGCTCCCGCGGAGGAGCGCGGGCAGGGGCGTGTCCTGAGTCTTAACGCGATTCGTTGTCGGTTCAGGCCGGCGCCGGGCCGGGCTTGACGCAACCCGCCGCGATCGATAATGTATTAACGCGTTAGTACATTAATGCGTTCATGGTCCGGCCTATGGCAACTGTGACGCCCGACCGGAATCGTCCATGAAGCGCCGCAGCACCGACCTCGACCCCAGCCAGGACGCGCTCGCCGACCTCGCCGACGCGTTCGCCGGCCTGCGCAGCGCCGAGCAGGTGCGGGCCTTCCTCGAGGACCTGTGCACCCCGGCCGAGCTGGAAGCGATGAGCGACCGCTGGCGGGTCGTGCCCCTGCTCGAACAGGGCGTGCCCTACCGCGAGATCCACGACCGCACCCAGGTCAGCGTGACCACCATCGGCCGCGTCGCGCGCGTGCTCGAACGCGGCGCCGGCGGCTATGCCGCGGCTCTGCACCGTCGCCCCGGCCGACATCGTTGATCGCCGCCGCGCGCGCGTCGCGCCCCCGGTCCGCCCCCGTCCCTGTCTTCTCGCCTAGCCCCCGCACCCCATCGAGACCCCGTCCATGAGCCCTCCTGCCAGCGCCGTCGCGCGCGACCGCCTGCGCATCGCGATCCAGAAGTCCGGCCGCCTCGCCGATCCGGCGCGCGCCCTGCTGGCCGCCTGCGGCCTGAGCTGGCGCGAGAGCCGCGATCGCTTGTTCTGCTACGGCGAGACCCTGCCGGTCGATCTGCTGCTGGTGCGCGACGACGACATCCCCGGGCTGATCGCCGACGGCGTCTGCGACCTCGGCGTGGTCGGCCGCAACGTATTGTTGGAGCAGGACGGCGACCGCCGCGGCCAGGGCCGCGCGGCGGCGTTCCGCGAGTGGCGCCCGCTCGGTTTCGGCGGCTGCCGGCTGGCGATCGCGGTGCCCGACGCCTGGCATTGGGAAGGGCCGCAGCAGCTGAGCGGCAAGCGCATCGCCACCAGCTACCCGGCGCTGCTGAGCCAGTGGCTGGCCGAACAGCGCGTCGACGCGCAGGTGGTGCTGCTGTCGGGCTCGGTCGAAATCGCCCCGCGCCTGGGCCAGGCCGAGGCGATCTGCGACCTGGTCTCCAGCGGCGCCACCCTGGGCGCGAACCAGCTCAAGGCGGTGCAGACCCTGGTCGAGAGCGAGGCGGTGCTGGCCGGCCCGGTCGAGCGCTTCGACGACGTGCGCGGCGAACTGGCCGACCTGCTGCTGCGCCGGCTCGACGGCGCGATGCGGGTTCGCAACAGCAAGCTGCTGATGTTCCAGGCCCCGCGCGACCTGCTCGGCGAACTGCTGCCGTTGCTGCCCGACGCCGAGGCGCCGACGGTGATGCGCCTGGACAACGGCGACGACGTGGCCTTGCAGGCGCTGTGCCACGGCGCGGTGACCTGGCAACGGCTGGAAGAGCTCAAGCGCGCCGGCGCGCGCGGCCTGATGGTGCTGCCGGTGGAGGGCATGCTGGCATGAGCGCGCGCATGCAACGCCTGCAATGGGATGCGCTGGACGAAGCCGCGCGCGAGCAGGCCCTGCGCCGTCCGGCGCAACAGACCCGCGCCGATACCGCCGCGGCCGTGGCGGAGATTCTCGCCGCGGTGCGCCGCGACGGCGACGCCGCGCTGCGTCTTTACGCCGAGCGCTTCGACGGCCGCGCGCCGCAGCGTTTCGCGGTCTCGACCGAGGAATTCGAGCAGGCCGAGCGCGCGTTGAGCCCGGCGTTGCGCGCGGCGATCGACGAGGCCGGCGAACGCATCGCCCGCTTCCACGAAGCCGGCATGACCCGTCCCTATGCCCTGGACACCGCCGACGGCGTGCGCTGCGAGCGGGTGCTGCGGCCGATCCGCCGGGTCGGCCTGTACGTGCCGGCCGGTTCGGCGCCGCTGCCTTCGACCGCGCTGATGCTGGGCGTGCCGGCGCAGTTGGCCGGCTGCCGCGAGGTCGCCCTGTGCACGCCGCCGCGCGCCGACGGCAGCGCCGACCCGGCGGTGCTGTACGCCGCGCGCCGCTGCGGCATCGAACGCGTGTACAAGCTCGGCGGCGCCCAGGCCATCGCCGCGATGGCCTTCGGCACCGACAGCGTCGGCAAGTGCGACAAGCTGTTCGGGCCCGGCAACGCCTACGTCACCGAGGCCAAGCGCCAGGTCGCCTTGCTCGAGGGCGGGGCGGCGATCGACCTACCGGCCGGGCCGTCCGAGGTGCTGGTGATCGCCGACGCCGGCGCGCGCGCCGACTTCGTCGCCGCCGACCTGCTGTCGCAGGCCGAGCACGGCCCGGATTCGCAGGTGATCCTGCTCAGCGACGATGCGGCCCTGCTCGACGCGGTCGACGCCGAACTCGAACGCCAGTTGGCCGCGCTGTCGCGCGCCGACACCGCGCGCGCCGCGCTGGGCGCTTCGCGTTCGATCCGGGTCGATTCGATCGGCGCCGCGCTCGCGGTCAGCAACCGCTACGCGCCGGAACACCTGATCCTGGCCCTGCGCGACGCGCGCGCCTGGCTGGGCGAGGTCGAGGCCGCCGGTTCGGTGTTCCTCGGCGACTGGGCGCCGGAGGCGCTGGGCGACTACTGCAGCGGCACCAACCACGTGCTGCCGACCAGCGGCGCGGCGCGCTACGCCGGCGGGGTCAATGTGGCCAGCTTCCAGGTCGCGATCACGGTACAGGAAGTGCAGCCGCAGGGCCTGCGCGCGATCGGCCCCTGTGCGGTCGAACTGGCCACGGCCGAAGGCCTGGACGCGCACCGCGAGGCGGTGGCGCTGCGCTTGCGCGCGGTGGCGGCATGAGCGGACGACTTTTTGTGGGCGACTTTCGGTGAGCGACGAGGCGATGAACGACGATCCCGTAATGCTGTTGCGCGAGGACCTGCGCGATTTCGCCGGCTACAGCTCGGCGCGTAGCGAGAAGCGCAGCGGCCGGGTCTGGCTGAACGCCAACGAGGCGGCTTGGCCGAGCGTGGCCGACGGCGAGGGCGCGGTGCGCCGTTACCCGGACCCGCAGCCGGCGGCGTTGCGCGAGCGCCTGGCCCAGTTGTACGGCTGCGAACCGCAGCAACTGCTGGCCGGGCGCGGCAGCGACGAGGCCATCGACCTGCTGGTGCGGGCGCTGTGCCGGCCCGGCGGCGACGCGATCGTGATCACCCCGCCGACCTTCGGCATGTACGCGGTCTGCGCGCGCCTGCACGGCGTGCGCACCGTCGAAGCGCCGTTGCGCGATACGCCCGAAGGCTTCGCCTGCGATTTCGCCGCGCTGGCCGATACGGTCGAAGCGCAGGCGGCCAAGCTGGTGTTCCTGTGCTCGCCCGGCAATCCCTCCGGCACCCTGCTGCCGCTGGACCAGATCGCCGCCTTGGCGCGGCGCCTGCGCGGCCGCGCCCTAGTGGTGGTCGACGAGGCCTATATCGAATTCGCCGACGCCGCCTCGGCGGTGAGCCTGCTCGGCCGCGAGCGCAACATCGCCGTGCTGCGCACCCTGTCCAAGGCGCATGCGCTGGCCGCGGCGCGGATCGGCGCGGTGACCGCCGATGCCGGCCTGATCGCCGCCTTGCAGCGCTGCCAGGCGCCGTACCCGCTGCCCACGCCCTGCGTCGGCCTGGCCCTGCGCGCCCTGGCCGAGGTGCCGCTGAACACCACCAAGGCGCGCACGACCACCGCGATCGGCGAGCGCGAACGCCTGGCCGAGGCCTTGCGCGGCCTGCCCGGCGTGCGCCGGGTCTACCCGTCGCAGGCCAACTTCCTGCTGGTCCGCTTCGACGACGCCCAGGCCGCGTTCGACGGCCTGCTCGACACCGGCGTGGTGGTGCGCGACGTGCGCGCCGCGGCGCGGCTGGACGACGCGCTGCGGATCAGCCTGGGCACGCCGGAGCAGAACGCGGCGGTGATCGAGGTGCTGGGCCGGATCGCGCGCCGCGCCGGAGTCGCGGCATGAGCGCCGGTACGCCGATCCTGTTCGTCGATCGCGACGGCACCCTGATCGAGGAGCCGGCCGATTTCCAGATCGACAGCTACGCCAAGCTGCGCTTCGTGCGCGGGGTGATCCCGGCGATGCTGAAGCTGCGCGACGCCGGCTACCAGTTCGTGATGGTCACCAACCAGGACGGCCTGGGCACCGAGTCCTATCCGCGCTGGAGCTTCGACGGCCCGCACGAGCTGATGATGCAGGTGTTCGACAGCCAGGGCATCGCGTTCCGCGAGGTTTTGATCGACACCAGCTTCCCGGCCGAGAACCGGCCCACCCGCAAGCCCGGCATCGGCCTGGCCCTGCACCTGCTGAAGGACCGCGGCATCGACTGGGCGCGTTCGGCGATGGTCGGCGACCGCGAGACCGACAACGGCTTCGCCGACAACCTGGGCATCCGCGCGTTCCAGCTGCGCACCGAGCAGTTCGGCGGCGAGTGGGACTGGGCCGGGATCGCGCATGCCCTGGCCGACCGCCCGCGCACCGCGCGGGTGCAGCGCAACACCCGCGAGACCCGGATCGAGGTCGCGCTGGACCTGGACCGCGCGGCCGAGCCGCGGGTCTCGACCGGGCTGGGCTTCTTCGACCACATGCTCGAGCAGATCGGCAAGCACGGCGGTTTCGCCCTGGAACTGCGCTGCGAGGGCGACCTGCACATCGACGAGCACCACACCATCGAGGACAGCGCCCTGGCCCTGGGCCAGGCCCTGCGCGAGGCGCTGGGCGACAAGCGCGGCATCGGCCGCTACGGCTTCGATGCGGCGGCGGGCGAGGGCGCAGGCGACGGCGACGGCGTTCAGGAAGAAAGCACATTAGCCCGGCCGGCCAGCTTCGTCCTGCCGATGGACGAGACCCTGGCGCGGGCGGCGCTGGATTTTTCCGGCCGGCCGTACTTCGTGTTCTCCGGCGCGTTCGCGCGCGAGCGGGTAGGGGATTTCCCCACCGAACTGGTGGCGCACTTCTTCCGTTCGCTGTGCGAAACCGCCGGCCTGAACCTCAATCTGAACGTGGAAGGTGATAACGATCACCACAAGATTGAGGCATGCTTCAAGTCGGTAGCGCGTGCGCTGCGTCAGGCGATCCGTCGCGAAGGTCGCGAGCTGCCGAGTACCAAAGGGGTTCTGTAATGACGTGGGTGGTAGTAGTGGATTCGGGGGGGGGGAACGTCGGCTCGGTGCGTTATGCATTGGAGCGGTTGGGCGCGCGTTCGATCCTGAGCGCGGACCCAGCGACGATCGCCTCGGCCGATCGCGTGATCCTGCCGGGCGTGGGCGCCGCCGCCCCCGCCATGGCGCGTCTGCGCGAGCGAGGCCTGATCGACCCGATCCGCCGCTTGCAACAGCCCTTGCTCGGGATCTGCCTGGGAATGCAGCTGTTGTACGAGTCCTCGGAGGAGGGCGAGGTGGAATGCCTCGGCCTGCTTCCGGGCCGTATCACCCGACTGCCATCAGGACCAGGAGTGCGTGTGCCACACATGGGCTGGAACCTCCTCCGCCAACGCGCGCCGCGAGACCGCGGCGACGCCCTGCTCGCCGGGCTCGGCGAGCGCGACCAGGCCTATTTCGTCCACAGCTACGCCGCACCGGTGACCCAGGACACCCTGGCCAGCGCCAGCTACGGCATCGACTTCACCGCCGTGGCCGGGCGCGGCAACTGCTACGGCGCCCAGTTCCACCCCGAACGCTCCGCCGCGGTCGGTTCGCGCCTGCTCGCGAACTTCCTGGCCCTGGAGGGGTGAACATGGGCAACGCCACCTTATATCCCGCGATCGACGTGCGCGACGGCCGGGTCGTGCGCCTGCACCAGGGCGACTACGCCCAGGAAACCCGCTACGAGACCGAACCGCTGGCGCTGGCCACCCGCTATGCCGAGGCCGGCGCCAAGTGGCTGCACCTGATCGACCTGGACGCCGCCCGCTACGGCGGCTACACCCTGGCCCCGCTGCTGCGCGCGATCACCACCTCCAGCTGGATGCGGGTGCAGACCGGCGGCGGCGTGCGCAGCGAGGCCGACGTCGAGGCGATCCTGGATGCCGGCGCCGACCGGGTCGTGGTCGGCTCGCTGGCGGTCAAGGAGCCCGAGCAGGTGATCGGCTGGTTCCGCCGCTTCGGCACCGAACGCATCACCATCGCCCTGGACGTGCGCCAGGCCGGCGATGGCGGCTGGGAGCTGCCGGTGGCCGGCTGGACCGAGGCCAGCGGCGCGCGCCTGGAGCCGGTGCTGGAGCGCTATGCCGGCGCCGGCCTGCGCCACCTGCTGTGCACCGACGTATCGCGCGACGGCACCATGGCCGGACCCAACCTGGAGCTGTACCGGCACCTGCACACGATCGCGCCGCAGGTCCAGGTGCAGGCTTCCGGCGGGATCCGCGACATCGCCGACATCGTCGCCGCCGACGGCGTCGGCTGCAGCGGCGCGGTGCTCGGCAAGGCCCTGATCGAAGGCCGGTTCCAGCTCGGCGAGGCGCTGCGCCAGGTGCGCCGATGCTGAACGCCGCCGCGCCGAACCCGACCCCGCTGAGCCGGCGCATCGTGCCCTGCCTGGACGTGCGCGACGGCCGGGTGGTCAAGGGCGTGCGCTTCCGCGACCACGTCGACATGGGCGACATCGTCGAGCTGGCGCTGCGCTACCGCGACGAGGGCGCCGACGAACTGGTGTTCTACGACATCACCGCCAGCCCGCAGGGCCGCAGCGTCGACCGCGACTGGGTCGAACGGGTTTCGCGCGCGATCGACATCCCGTTCTGCGTCGCCGGCGGCATCCGCTCGGTCGAGGACGCGCGCGGCGTGCTCAACGCCGGCGCCGACAAGATCTCGGTCAACACCCCGGCGCTGGAGCGGCCGGCGCTGATCGGCGAAATCGCCGCCGAGTTCGGCGTGCAGTGCGTGGTGGTCGGGATCGACAGCCTGCGCGACCCCGACGGCGAATGGCGGGTGCGCCAGTACACCGGCGACCCCAGCCGCACCCAGGCCCTGGCCCGGCGCACCCTGGACTGGGTGGTCGAGGCGCAGCGCCTGGGCGCCGGCGAGATCGTGCTCAACTGCATGGGCAGCGACGGCGTGCGCAGCGGCTACGACATCGAGCAACTGGCCGCGGTGCGGGCGGTGTGCGAGGTGCCGCTGGTCGCTTCCGGCGGCGCCGGCGCGATCGAGCATTTCGGCGCGGTGTTCCGCCAGGCCGATGTCGACGCGGCCTTGGCGGCCAGCGTGTTCCACTCCGGCAGCATCCGCATTCCGGTCCTCAAGGCAGCGTTGCGAGAGCAGGGTGTCCCAGTCCGCGAACTCCAATGACCCCGCCGCGTCCGGCCTGGATGCGGCGCAGATCGACGCCCTGGCCTGGGACAAGCAGGACGGCCTGCTGCCGGCGGTGATCCAGGACGCCGCCGACCTGCGCGTGCTGATGCTCGGCTACATGGACCGCGCCGCGCTCGACGCGACCCTGGCCAGCGGCCACGTCACCTTCTACAGCCGCAGCAAGCAGCGGCTATGGACCAAGGGCGAAAGCTCCGGCCACTTCCTCGACCTGGTTTCGATCCAGACCGACTGCGACCGCGACACCTTGCTGGTGCGCGCGGTGCCGCACGGGCCGACCTGCCACCTCGGCCGCGCCAGCTGTTTTCCCGAGGCGCCCGTCGATGCGCTGGCGTTCCTGGGCGAGCTCGACGGCCTGATCGACCAGCGCGAACGCGAGCGCCCGCAGGGCAGCTACACCACTCACCTGTTCGACAAGGGCGTGGCGACGATTGCCAAGAAGGTCGGCGAAGAAGCCGTGGAGACCGCCCTGGCCGCGGTCGGCGAAGACGATGCCGCGCTGTGCGGCGAAGCCGCCGACCTGCTGTTCCACCTGCAGGTGCTGCTGCGCGCGCGCGGCCTGTCGCTGGCCGACGCGGTCGCGGTATTGCGCGCGCGCCACGGCCAGCCGCATCGCGGCGCGCGCCGGCGCGAGGACTGAGGCGCCCCGAGCGGCCCTCATTCCGCCCTCTCGGTTTTCTGTTTGCTTCGCTCGCCATAATCGCGACAGCGACGTACTACGGCGCCTTCCCTCGCGACGAAACCGCTCCCTCTCCCGCTTGCGGCAGCAGGTTGTGCTGCGATGCTTCCAGGTGCGACGAAACCGCTCTCTCTCTCCGGCTTGCTGCAGCGGGTTGTGTTGCGGTGCTTCCAGGTGCGACGAAGCTGCTCCCTCTCCCGCTTGCGGGAGAGGGAGCGGGCGGCTTACCCGTTCAAGCGTGGCGCCGCCGTAGCGGCCAGAACTCAACTGATGTCGTTCTCGAACGCCGCCCGCGTCAGCCCGGCGATGGTCGTCGAGCTGTCGCTGAGCACCGCCTTCTCGAACCAGTTCAAGGTATTCCACTGGTCGTCGATGCCCTTGTGCATGTACTCCTTCTGCAGCTCGGAGTACGGCGACACCGGGCCGGGCCCATTCTGCGGGATCTCGCCTTTCTGCTTCTTGTCCATGTAGGCGTCGACCATGATCCCGGAGACGATGTTGTTGGATTTCTCCGTCTCCCAGCGCGCGCGCAGGTAGTCGGCGGCGACGGCGAGGTTGGTGTCGTAGAAATGGCCCGGGGTCCAGCGCAGGTCGCGCAGCTGCTCGAACGCGCCCTGGATGTCGTCCGGGTGGCGATCCATCGCGTCCTTGATGTAGGCATCGACCTTGCTGCGGTCCTCCGGCGCCCACTGGGTCGCCTCGGTCTTGTAGGCGCCGATCGCCGCGTCGATGGTGTCGCGCGAAGCGGCGGGCAGGTCGGGATGGCGTTCGAGGATCTTCTGCCCGTACTGGTCGACCAGTTGCGCGATCGTCGGTTCGCGTTCGGTCTTTTGCCGGCCGGGCAGGGCCAGGATCTGCAACTTGATCTCCACCGCGACGGCCTTGTCGATCGCGGCGCGGTCGTCGGCCAACTGGCTGGCGCTGGCGCCCTGGCTGAGGTGGGTCTGGTACTGCTCGATCGCCTGGTCGGTGACTTCCGAGGCGGTCGGCGGTTCGGGCGGTTCGGGTCGATAGGCGTAGGCGGTCGGTGCCGCCGCATTGATCGGCGTAACCATGACGGACTCCCTGCGGATTGGGGGACTTTCACCCTAGGACGCTGCGCCGGCCGCGGCCATTCGGGCCATCCCTAGGCCTTTGTTAAGCCGGAACCGGCTTCGCAGCGGGTATCGCCCGAATCCGATACGCCCCCGCCCCCTGTAGGAGCGGCGCGAGCCGCGACCGACCGCAGCGAGGTGCGCGAGCGTTGCGTCCGAAGCCCGGATACCGCGGTGAGGCCGGATTTTCGCTTCGGATACCGCGCTCGTGCGCACCGCTGCCGTTGTCGCGGCTTATGACCGGAGGAAATCCCCGTGGGACGCCGCTCCTACAAGGAGCCGCGAGGCATGCGGCGACGACCGCGCATAATGGGCCGTTCCCAAGGAGTTCCCGCATGCGCTCGATCGCGTCCGCCGCCGCCCTGTTGTTCGCCCTGTCCGCTACGGCCGCCTCGGCGGCGCCGCGGTGCGAGGGCACGGTCTACGCCGACCGCAACGGCAACGGCCGTCGCGATCCCGGCGAGGCGGGGCTGGCCGGGCAGCGCGTGTCCGACGGCGAAACCATCGTGCTCAGCGACGCGCAGGGCCGTTACCGCCTGAGCCCGCGCGACGGCAGCAGCCAGTTCCTGATCAAGCCGGCCGGCTATCGCCTGCCGTCGCGCGACAACGGCCTGCCGGATTACTGGCTCAATGTGCGCGACGACGACGGTCCGGCATTGAAGTACGGCGGCATCCCGCGCAGCGCCGCGCAGTGCCGCGACTACGGCCTGATCCCGCAGCGCGGGCAGGCCGACCAGCCGCTCGACGTGCTGGTGTTCGCCGATCCGCAGACCAAGAGCGCGCTCGACGTCGAGCATTACCGGCGCGCCATCGTCGAGCCGCTGGCGCGCGCCGGCGCGGCCGCCCAACTGGGCCTGAGCCTGGGCGACATCACCCACGACGACCTGTCGCTGTATCCGCGGCTCAACGCCGCGACCGCGCGCCTGGGCGTGCCCTGGCTGCACGCGCCGGGCAACCACGACCTCGATTTCGACGCTACGCGCGACGAGGATTCGCTGCTGAGCTTCCGCCACGTCTACGGCCCCGACACCTACGCCTGGGAGGAGGCGCAGGCCAACTTCGTCGTGTTCGACGACGTGGTCTATCGCCCGCAGCCGAAGCCGGACTACATCGGCGGCCTGCGCGCCGACCAGTTCGCCTTTCTCGAACGCTATCTGGCCGATGCGCCGAAGCGGCGCCTGCTGGTGCTGGCCATGCACATCCCCTTGTTCGACACCGCGCCGGGACGCGAAACCTTCCGCCATGCCGACCGCGAGCGCTTGTTCGCCCTGCTGCGGCCGTTTCCGCGGGTGCTGGTGCTGAGCGGGCACAGCCATGCCCAGCGCCATGTCTTCCACGATGCGGCGAGCGGCTGGCAGGGCGCGGCGCCGCTGCACGAGTACAACGTCGGCGCCGCCTGCGGTGCGTTCTGGTCCGGGGTGCGCGACGCCCAGGGACTGCCCGACGCGACGATGAGCGACGGCACCCCGAACGGCTACGCGCGCCTGCGCATCGGCGCGGACGCGCGCTACGCGCTGAGCTGGCATCCGGCGCCGTCGGCCGGGCGTGCGCTGGATGCGGATTCGGTCGCCAATGCGCATCTGCGCCTGTATGCGCCCAAGACCCTGCGCCGCGGCTCGTATCCGATCCGCGGCGTGTACGCCAACGTGTTCATGGGCCGCGAGGACAGCCGGGTCGAGCTGCGCATCGACGGCGGCGAGTGGAAACCGATGCGCCGGGTCGAGCAGCCCGACCCCGCGCTGTTGGCCGAGAACGCCCGCGACGACGCGGCCGAGCGCCTGCGCGGCTACGATCGCGCGGCGATCGCGATGCCGTCGGCGCATCTGTGGAACGCGGCGCTGCCCACCGACCTGGCTGCCGGCGAACACGCGATCGAAGTGCGGGTGTTCGACCCGTGGCAGGGCGAGCAGCGCCTGGTCACCGGCTACCGCCTGATCGAGGCCGCACCGTGAGCGCCGCGCCCAAGGGGCCGGCCGACGACCTGCCGGTGATCGCCTTCGCCGATGCTGCGGCGTTCGAATGCTGGCTGGAAAGCGGCGAGGATCCGCGCGGGGTATGGCTGAAGATCGCCAAGAAGGGCCAGGGCGTGGTCACGGTGAACTATCAGGACGCGCTCGATGTGGCGCTGTGCCACGGCTGGATCGACGGCCTCAAGCGCGGCCTGGACGAGGTCTACTTCCTGCAACGCTTCACTCCGCGCCGGCCGCGCAGCCTGTGGTCGAAGATCAATATCGGCAAGGTCGAGCGGCTGATCGCCGACGGCCGCATGCGCCCGGGCGGGCAGCGCGAAGTCGATGCGGCGCAGGCCGACGGACGCTGGGACGCGGCCTACGAATCGGCCAGCAAGATGAGCGTGCCCGAGGACCTGGCGCTGGCGTTGAAGCGCGAGCCGAAGGCGCGCAAGCAGTTCGAGGCGCTGGACGGCGCCAACCGCTATGCGGTGCTGTGGCGGGTGCATACGGCGAAGAAACCGGAAACGCGCGCGGCGCGGATCGTCAAGCTGGTGGCGATGCTGGCGCGCGGCGAGAAGATCCATCCGTGAGCCAGGGACGCGTGAGCCAGGGACGAAGGGGGTTAAGCGCGCTTAACCCCCTGCGTCCCTGTGCAATTGACGCGGGTTTTACGCGTCGGGCGGCGGCCGGGAATGGAGCCTTTACGCCCGCCGTTCCTACAGTGAGCCTCAAGGCGCGCCGTCCCGAGTGCGCCGCGAGTGCCAACGTGTCGATCCTGATCCTGCGCGGCCCGCAGTCCGAGGCCGCCGTCGAGTGGCCGCTGCAAGCGCTGGCCGGCCCGGTCCGCGCCGGTTTGATCGAGCGCGCCGCCAGCGCCGGCAAGGCGCTGGCGCTGCGCTGCTGCCGCAGCGAGCGCGAACTGGTCGACTGCCTGCGCGGCATGCGCGCGGCCAATACCGAGCTGCTGCTGCTCGATCCGGGCGCCTGCGTCCCGGCCAGCGCCGAACTGCGCGACGCCCTGGACGGCTTGCCGATGCCTTACATCGAAGTGCACGACGACCGGATGGGCGCGTTGGAGCCCTCGATTCTCCCGCATTGCGGCCCGCGCCTGCGCCTGGTCCACGGCTATGCCGCGCACAGCTACACCCTGGCCTTGTCGATCGCGCTGGAGCACCTGGGTTGCGACGAAAGCGGCAACGATGTCCACGTGGGCACTTGAGCCGGTCATGGACGAGACCAGCGAGCACCATTTCTATTTCGCCGACTACGAGATCCTGGTCGGCGGCCGGTTCTGCATCCGCGGACAGACCACGCTGGACTATGCGCCCGCGGAGGCGGCGCGGTTCGACCCGGCCGACCTGGTCGAACGCATCCGCCGGCGCATCGCCGAGGAGCGCGGCGTCGAGCGCGAGGAAGTGCGCATCCGCCAGTTGAGCCGGTTGTAGCCCCCCGCCGCCAGCCGCCGCGATCGACGCATCGCTCCCTGTAGGAGCGGCGTGAGCCGCGACAGCCGAAGCGGCGTACGCGAGCGCAGCGGCCGAAACCCACGAATAAACGGGCTAGTCCTGACCGTGCCCGGGCTGCGGACACGGGCGTGGTATGACGTCGCTGCGGCGGTCGCGGCTCACGCCGCTCCTACAGTGGCCCGCAGGCCGCTTGGATCAAACCGGATCGATCTGGGCGAACGACTCCACCCGGGTGTGGCCGTGGGTGGCTTCGCCTTCGCGGGGCTGCGGGTAATCCTCGCGGCGGTCGAGCAGCACCGTGCCGACGCCGGCGTCGCGGGCGGCGTCGAGTTCCTCGACCACGTCGGACAGGAACAGGATCTCCTCGGCGGGCAGGCCGATCGATTCGACGATGCGGGCATAGCTGTCGCGCTCGCGCTTGCCGCCGACCTCGGTGTCGAACCAGCCGGAGAACAGTTCGGTCAGGTCGCCCGCGTCGCTGTGGCCGAACAGCAGCCGTTGCGCCGGCACGCTGCCGGAGGAGTACACGTACAGGCGCAGGCCGGCGTCCTTCCAGCGGCGCAGCGCCGGCGCGGCGTCGGGGTACATGTGCGAGGTGAAATCGGCGCTGCGGTAGCCGTCGGCCCAGATCATGCCCTGCAGGGCCTTGAGTGCGGTGTGCTTGCGGTCCTGGTCGATCCAGCCCTGCAGCACCTCGATCACGGTCGAGTCCTGGCACACGCCGCCGTTCTCCAGCGCCACCGCGTCCAGCCATTTGCGCACCGCCGGCTCGCGCCCGCGCGCGGCGACGAAGCCCGGCAGGGCGCGGCGCGCGTAAGGGAACAGCACGTCCTTGACGAACGAGATGCTGCTGGTGGTGCCTTCGATGTCGGTGAGGATGGCGCGGATGGGCATGAGGCTAGGAAATAGTGGAGAGGAGTGAGGAGGGAGCGAAAGCGGCAGGCGAAGCATGGGACTGGACCCGGGCCAGGAGCTTCTCGCTCCTCGCTTCTCTGCGCTCTTTTCTCGCTCGACGTGGAGGAGCGAGCGAAACCGGCAGGCGTAGCGGCGGAACGAACGCAGGCAGGAGCGTCTTCTCACTCCTCGCTGCTCTGCGCTCACTCCTCGCCCTCACCCCGCCTGCCCCTTCTCGTAGCGCGGAAACTGCTGGGCCAGGTCGCTGCCGGTGAAATAGCCGACCCAGCCGTCCGGCTCGGTGAAGAAGCGGATCGCGACGAAGCTGGGCTCCGGGCCCATGTCGAACCAGTGCAGGGTGCTGTCGGGCACCGAGATCAGGTCGCCTTGCTCGCACTTGATCTCGTACACGTTGGGTTCGACGTGCAGGGTGAACAGCCCCGAGCCGGCGACGAAGAAACGCACTTCGTCTTCCTTGTGGTAATGCTCGTCGAGGAACTTGCCGCGCATCGCCTCGCGCTGCGGATTGTCCGGGGCGATGCTGACCACGTCGACGGTCTTGAAGCCGCGTTCGGCGGTGATGCGTTCGATGTCGCCGCGGTAGGCGGCCATGATCGCCTCCGGCGTGTCGCCCGGCTTGACCGGCTGGGCGGCCTGCCACTGTTCGAAGCCGACCCCGATCTTGGCCAGCTCGCGCGCGATCTGGGCCTGGTCGCCGGTGCTCAGCTTCGGCGTGCCGGGTTCGTCCTCGGCGAAAATGCGCAGGCGGCTCATCGCTGCAGTCTCCTCAGTTCCAGTTCGCATCCGAGCAGGAATTCGAACGCCTCCAGGTGGCGCCGGGCTTCGGCCATGTCGCGGCCCCAGGCGTACAGGCCGTGGCCGTCGATCAGATAGCCCCACATCGGCTGCCGGTCGAGGGTGGCGTCGACCTGGGCGGCCAGGGTCGGCATGTCTTGGGTGTTCGGATACACCGGCAAGTCCAGCTCGGTGTCGTGGGTGGAGGTGCCGCGGAAGGCCTTGAGCAGCTCGTAGCCTTCCAGGTGCACGTGGCCCTGGCCGGCGAACAGGCGCGAGGCCACGGTCTGGGTCTGCGAGTGGGTGTGCAGGACGCAGCCGACCTCGGGGTAGCGCTTGTACAGCTGGGTGTGCAGCAAGGTCTCGGCCGAGGGCCGGTGCTCGGTGGCGACCGGTAGCCCGTCCAGGTCCACGACCATGATGTCGTCTTCGGTCAGCCGGCCCTTGTCGCGGCCGGAGACGGTGATGGCGACATGCGCCTCGTCGATCCGGCGCGAGAAGTTGCTGCTCGTGGCCGGGGTCCAGCCGCGCTGGGCCAGCTCGCGCACGTTGACGATGATCTCGCCGGCGCAATGCGCCAGGCGCTGGGGGTCGTAGGGCAGGGGGCTGTTCATGGTCTCAGTTTACAAACAAACGGCGACCGGGGCGGCCCGGTCGCCGTGGGTTTGCCCCTCCTGGCGGCAACACAGCGTTGCCGCCGGCCGCAGAGGGCCGTTCAGCGCGGCCGCAGGCGGCTGTGGCGGAAGCCGTAGGCGAAATAGACCACGATGCCGACCGCGGTCCAGACCGCCATCAGCATCCAGTTGTGCGCGCTCATGGTCGACAGCAGGACCAGGCAGCTGACGATGCCGGCCAGGCAGATCGGCCAGGCGAACGGGATCCGGAACGGCCGCGGCAGGTCGGGCTGGGTGCGGCGCAGGATCAGCACCCCGGCGCAGACCGCGGCGAACGCGATCAGGGTGCCCATCGAGGTCATGTCGCCGAGGATGTCGAGCGGGAACAGCGCCGCCAGCAGGGCGATGCCGATGCCGGTGATGACGGTGTTGATGTGCGGGGTGCGGTGCTTGGGGTGGATCTTGGTGAACACCGGCGGCAGCAGGCCGTCGCGGGCCATGATCATGAAGATGCGCGGTTGGCCGATGATCATCACCAGCACCACCGAGGACAGGCCGACCAGGGCGCCGACTTCGACCACCACCCGCAGCCAGTTCAGCGCCGGATGGGCGGCGATCGCGGTCACCACCGGCTCGTCGGTGCCCAGGCTGGTGTACGGCGCCAGGCCGGTCATCACCGCGGCCATGCTGATGTAGAGCACGGTGCAGATCGCCAGCGAGGCCATCATGCCGATCGGCATGTCCTTCTGCGGCTTGTGCGATTCCTGCGCCGCCACCGACACCGCCTCGAAGCCGATGTAGGCGAAGAACACCATCGAGGCGCCGCGCAGCACGCCTTCCCAGCCGTACTTGCCGTCGCCCTGCGATTCGGGGATGAAGGGCGTCCACAGCTCGGGGTTCACGTACTTCCAGCCGACCGCGATGACCAGCACGATCAGGCCCGACTTCAGCAACACCATCGCCATGTTCATGGCCGAGGATTTGCGGATGCCGACGTAGCACAGCCAGGTCAGCAGCAGCACGATCGCCGCCGCCGGCAGGTTGGCGATCGCGCCGGTCGGGCGCAGCTTGGCGTCCAGCGGCGCCTGCACCAGCGCCGCCGGCAGGGTGATGTCGAAATGTTCCAACAGACTGAGGAAGTAACCGGTCCAACTGACCGCCACCGCCGAGGCGGAGACGCCGTACTCCAATATCAGCATCCAGCCGATGAACCAGGCCGAGAGCTCGCCCAGGGTGGCGTAGGTGTAGGTGTAGGCGCTGCCGGAGACCGGCACCATCGCCGCGAACTCGGCGTAGGCCAGGGCGCAGAAGGTGCAGCAGATCGCGGCGAGGACGAAGGACAGCATGATCGCCGGGCCGGCGTGCTCGGCCGCGGCCTTGCCGGTGATGACGAAGATGCCGCCGCCGATCACCGCGCCGATGCCCAGCGCGGTCAGGCCCCAGGGGCCGAGGGTGCGGTGCAGGCTGAGGCCGTCGGCGTCGCTGTGGGCGGCGTGCGGGTGTTTGGTCGCCCGGAGTTGTTCCAGCATGGGGTTCGTCCTGGTGTTGCGTGTGTCCGCGCTCCGGATCACTTCGTCCCGTCATTCCCGCGAAGGCAGGAATCCAGAGACTTCAGCGTCTCGCCCCGATGCCGTCCTGGGTTCCCGCCTGCGCGGGAATGAGGAGGCGGCGAGGCTCGGTCTCGGAGCGGATCGGTAGAAACGTTGCAGCGCGAAAAGGAAAAAGGCCGGCGGAAGGTCTCCGCCGGCCTCGAATCATGGATGCGCCGGGTTCAGGCCTTGCCGCCCGCCGCCTTGCGCAGCTTGCTGTTGTGGTAGCCGTAGGCGAAGTAGATCAGCAGGCCGATCGCGGTCCAGCCGGTCATCAGGTGCCAATGCTCGGAGAACGGCTTCCAGAACAGGTACAGGCAGGCCGCCGCGCCGAGCGGGCAGACCACCGCGACCAGCGGCACCCGGAACGGGCGCGGCAGGTCCGGACGGGTCTTGCGCAGGATCAGCACGCCGACGCAGACGGTGGCGAAGGCGAGCAAGGTGCCCATCGACACCAGTTCGCCGAGCAGGCCGATCGGCAGGAAGCCGGCCAGGATGCAGGCGAACACGCCGACGATGATGGTGCCGATGTAGGGCGTCTGGAACTTCGGATGGACCTTGGCGAACATCTGCGGCAGCAGGCCGTCCTTCGCCATCGAATAGAAGATGCGCGGCTGGCCCATCAGCATGACCAGGATCACCGAGCTCAGGCCGGCGATCGCGCCGATCTCGACCAGCAGTTTCAGCCAGCCCAGCGCCGGGTAGGCTTCCAGCGCGGTCGCCACCGGCTTGGGCGTGCTCAGCATGTGGTAGGGCAGCAGGCCGGTCAGCACGCCGGAGACGATGATGTAGATGATGGTGCAGATCACCAGCGAGCCGAGGATGCCGATCGGCATGTCGCGCTGCGGGTTCTTGGCTTCGCCGGCGGCGGTGGAGACCGCGTCGAAGCCGATGTAGGCGAAGAACACCACCGAGGCGCCGCGGATGATGCCGTCGTAGCCGTACTTGCCCGGGCCCTGGTTTTCCGGAATGAACGGCACCCAGTTGTCCGGGTTGACGTACTTCGCCGCGAAGGCGACGAACAGGGTGATCACCACCACCTTGATCGCGACGATGATGGTGTTGATGAAGGCCGACTGGGTGATGCCGACGTAGCACAGGCCGCTGAGGGCGGCGACGATCGCCACCGCCGGCAGGTTGATCAGGCCGCCGGTGTAGACGATCGAGCCGTCGACCACGTTCAGCGGCGCCGCCGACAGCGAGGCCGGCAGGCCGACGCCGAAGCTGGTCAGCAGGCTGTTGAGGTAGCCCGACCAGCCGACCGCGACGGTCGAGGCGGCGAACAGGTACTCGAGCACCAGGTTCCAGCCGATGAACCAGGCCACGAACTCGCCCAGGGTGGCGTAGGAATAGGAGTAGGCGCTGCCCGAGACCGGCAGCATCGCCGAGAACTCGGCGTAGCACAGGCCGGCCAGGGCGCAGGCGAAGCCGGCGACGATGAAGCTCAGCACGATCGCCGGGCCGGCGTGTTCGGCGGCGGCATGACCGGAGAGGACGAAGATGCCGGCGCCGATGACCGCGCCGATGCCCAGCATCACCAATTGGGTCGCGGTCAGGGACCGTTTCAGCGTGGCTTCGCCTTCGAGGCTGCCCTCTACGGGCTCGCCGGCGTCCACGTGGCCGGCCGGCGCCACGGGTTTGGTGATGAACAGGCCTCTCGACATCGAACTCCCCTCTCTCTCGTAAGAAGTGATCTTGAAGTGATCTGTGCCCGTCGTTCTGCGACGACGATGGATGACCGACTCCCGGAGCGGGGCGGCGGGCCACCTTAACTCAGTGCGGAAACGGGCGGCAAGCGGAGCCGGTCATGGCCTTTGCGGCGATAATCACGGTCCCGGCCTCGCCCCATGTGCTTTTTTCGATATGCCTGTGAAACATTCGGATCCGATCGGTCAGCTGCGTTCCAATCTCGACCTGTACGCGCGGCAATGGCCCGAGGAAGCGGAACATACGCTGCCGTTTCTGGCCTTGCTGGACGAGGCGGACGGCGGCGGAACGGCGCCGGACGGCGCGACCGAGCCGGGCGACCCCTTCCAGCGCGAGCGCCTGGCCGGCCACTTCACCGGCGGCGCCTGGCTGATCGACCGGGCCGGCCGGCGGGTGCTGCTGACCCACCACCGCAAGCTCGGCCGCTGGCTGCAGCTCGGCGGCCACGCCGACGGCGACCGCGACCTGGCCCAGGTCGCCCTGCGCGAGGCCGAGGAAGAATCGGGCCTGACCGGCCTGAGCGTGGACCCGGAGCTGTTCGACCTGGACCGGCACTGGATCCCGGCCCGCCACGAGGTGCCGGGGCACTGGCACTACGACCTGCGCTACGTGGTCCGCGCCGGCGACCACGAGGACTACGTGGTCAGCGAGGAATCGCTGGACCTGGCCTGGCGCGACATCGCCGAACTGCTGGCCGACCCGACCAGCGACGAGTCGATGCGGCGCATGGCGGGCAAGTGGCTGGCGCGGGGGTGAGGAACGCGGCGACCGAGGCGCGCGCTTGATGGCCATCGTTACTAAGACCTGCCCGCACTGCGGCGCCCGCGTTCGGGTGACGGCAGCCGAGTTGATTAGGGATAGTCCCCGCACCTATTGCCGCGCCTGCCGCGGCTGGGTGCCGCATTCGTTCGCCGTGTCGAGTCTGGCCAATCTGGGCGGATTGGTCTGCGGTGGATACGCTGCGGTCGAGTTTTTGCACCTGCTGGAATCGGGCATGGGCAAGCCGGTGCCATTATGGGCATGGGCTTTGATGCTAGCGGTGGCGATCATGGTAGGCCTGACCATGGCGATGTTCTTTGCCGGCGTGGCGTATTTGTTGCACGCCCTGTTGCGGCGATAGCTGATTTTCGCGATCGGTGGGCCGGCCACCGGAAGAAATCTCCGTAGGCGCCGCCGCGTCACCGCCTTGTCGCGTGCCGCGTGTCGCGTTGCCGGTCTCCGCCGGCGCCGCGCTTGCGTCCACCGCTTCGGTTGTCGCGGCTTATGCCGCTCCTACAGGACGCGGATCCATCAGGGGTAGGAGCGACGCGAGTCGCGATCGCCATGCATCCAGCGCGCCGTAGCGGAGGTTTTCCAGCGTGCGCCGCAACCGCGGTATCGCGGTCGCGGCTTGCGCCGCTCCTACCCCTGAATGCGCGGCCTGCAGCGGCGGGCTCGCCTGTAGGAGCGGCGTAAGCCGCGACCACCGCAGCGGTGCGATACCACGATTCCTTCCGCAGCTGTGGATCGACAGACCATCGGCCGTTTCCGTGTTGCCGATTTCCGCCGGGCTGCGCTTGCGTCCACCGCGTCGGTTGTCGCGGCTCACGCCGCTCCTACATGAGGCGGCTCCATCGGGGGTAGGAGCGACGCGAGTCGCGACCGCCATGTTTCCAATTGCATCGTCATATCGCAAAACAGCGCGGTCGCCTGTAGGAGCGGCGTCCCACGGGGATTTCCTTCGGTCATAAGCCGCGACCGTCGCAGCGGTGCGATACCACGTTCCCGTCCGCGGTTGCGGATCGACAACATCATCCGTCGTTGCCGCTTTGCCGCGTTGCCGGTCTCCGCCGGCGCTGCGCTCGCGTCCACCGCTTCGGTTGGTCGCGGCTCACGCCGCTCCTACAAGGAGCGGCTTCGTCAGGGTAGGAGCGACGCGAGTCGCGACCGCGGTGTCCAACGGTCGCGTCGCAAAACCGGGTGGCGAAGCTCAGCCTCGCCCGATCGCCGGATCGCTGACGCCCGGGGCGCCGTTCTCGGCATGCCCGGCGATGCGGCGCAGATAGCGCGCGTCGCTATCGCAGGTGACGCTGAAGTCGTACCAGCGCTGGCTGGTCGCCAGCGGCCAGTGGTCGCGCACCCGCGCGCCCGGGGCGAGGTCGTAATGGCGCGCCGGTGCGTCGCTGTAATGGTTCGGGCGCAGGGTCAGGCGGCAGGCCGCGCGGCCGCTGTTGACCAGCTCCAGGCTCAGCAATTCGCCGATCGCATCGTGGCGCACGATCATTTCCGGATTGGCCCCGGTCGCCGACAGCGCCTTGTTCAGATCGCCGCGGAACTGGCGCAGGAAGCCGTTCGGGCCATAGGCTGCCAGATTGTAAATGCCCTGGGTGTACTGGCGCGCGCTCCAGTAATCCGACAGCGCGGTGTTCGCGTCCAGGGTGTAGTACCACGGCCCGTCGCTGCGGTTGCCGGCGTATACGTTCAGACACGCGCCGGCGACGCCGTCGTTGCCGAAGTCCAGCCAATAGCGGCCGCTGGACGCCTCGATCCGCCCGTCCACCCGCAACTCGTACGGCAGCGCGCGCGCCGGCCGCGCGCCGCGTTCCTGGCGCGGCATCAGCGGCTTGCTCGGCGGCTTGGGCTCGTTGAGCTTGCAACTGGCGTCGGCGCCGCTCATCGCGCCGGAGGTGTCCGGCAAGGCCGGCCACTGCGCATTGGGATTGGCGAAATCGAACGCGGTGCTGAGGTCGCCGGCGACGCTGCGGCGCCAGGCGCTGATGTTCGGCTCGGCGATGCCGAAGCGCGCTTCCAGGAAGCGCAGCACCGAGGTGTGGTCGAACACCTGCGAGTTGACCCAGCCGCCCTTGCTCCACGGCGAGATCACGAACATCGGCACGCGGATGCCGAGCCCGACCGGAATGCCGTTGTAGTTCTCGGTCGCGGTGTCGACCGTGCTCTTGCCCAGGCTGGAGCTGATCGCCGGCAGCGGCGGCGGGACATGGTCGAAGAAGCCGCCGTTCTCGTCGTAGTTGATGATGAACACGGTCTTCGACCAGACCTCGGGGTTGGCTACCAGCGCTTCGAGCAGGCGCGCGGTCAGCGACTCGCCGTAGGCCGGGGTGGCTTCCGGGTGCTCGCTCATGATGTAGGACGGCACGATCCACGACACCGCCGGCAGCGTGCCCTGGCGCACGTCCTTGGCGAATTCGGCGATCAGGTGCTCGCCGCGCGAGGTCTTGGCGTTGGCCTCGTTCGAGCCCGGCACGATGGCGCGGGCGCGCTTGTACAGTTCCGAAGCGGTGTCCAGCTTGCGGAACTTGGCGAAGTAGGCCAGCGAGTTGTCGCCGTAGTTGTCGTGCTCCTGGTACACCCGCCACGGGATCCCGGCGTTCTGCAGGCGCTCGGCATAGGTGGTCCAGCGATGGCCGGCGAAGTTCGGATTGTCGCGCGCCATGTCGCCGGTCCAGTTGCCGTCGTCGGCGTTGTTGACCGCCTGCGGACCGAAGTCGCCGACGGTCATGCCGCTGGTGCCGGCGAACAGGTGCATGCGGTTGGGATTGGTCGGGCCGTGGTGCGAGCAGTAGTAGGCGTCGCAGACCGTGAACGCGTCGGCCAGGGCGTAGTAGAACGGCAGGTCCTCGCGGCGGAAGTGGCCCATGCACATCGAGCCCTTGGTCGCGATCCAGGCGTTGTAGTCCTTCCAGCGCGTATGCGAGCCCTTCCAGCTATGGTCGATGTCGGCCATGCAATGCGCGGCGGTGCGCATGGTGTCGAGATGGAACGGCAGCACCGCCTGCGGGTTGGTCGCCGACTTGGGCTGTTCCCACACGGTCTTGCCGCCGGGGATCGGAATCGGCCGCGGATCGTCGAAGCCGCGCACGCCGCGCAGCGCACCCAGGTAATGGTCGAAGGAACGGTTTTCCTGCATCAGGATCACCACGTGCTGCACGTCCTGGATGGTGCCGGTGACGCGCGCGGCCGGGGTGGCGAGCGCGGCGCGGATGGTGGGCGGCAACAGGCTCAGGGCGGCGGCGGAGCCGGCGAGTTTGAGGAAATCGCGACGGGTGGAAGTGACCAAGGCCGGGCTCCTGGCTGGGCGGGCGGCGGGACGCCGCGGAAAAAAGACTAGCCTGAGAGGCGCAGATTGCAGGTTCGTGGCAGCGCAACGCACGCGAGCGGGATCACGTTTCCGCAAGTCGGCTCGGATGATTCAGCTGCAAAAATCTGTGAGCGCGGTCGCGCGCCTGCGTGTAGCTCTCGCCCCCTGGGCGATGCCCCCGTTTGTAGGAGCGGCGTGAGCCGCGACCGCCGAAGCGGTGAGCGCGAGCGCTGGTCACCGAAGCCAGGATATGCGGCGGCGGCTGCGGGCTCTTCCCGGAGGGGCGTAGCTTCGGATGCGGGCGTGGTATTCGACCGCTTCGGTTGTCGCGGCTCACGCCGCTCCTACAGGCGGGACGTAGGCCGGGTGTCCCGTGCCGGGACGGCGCGGCTCAGCCGCGCAGCCACTTGGTCATCAGGCGCCGCGGATGCGCGCTGTAGCCGGCGCGCTCGTAGATGCCGCGGGCATGGGCGTTGTCGTCGTTCACTTCCAGCCGCAGCGCGTCCAGGCCCTCGCTACGGCACAGCGCCTCGACTTCGCTCAAGGCGCGCTTGGCCAGGCCGCCGCCGCGATGCGCGGGCAGCACGAACAACTCGTCGAGCAGGCCGTAGCGGCCGCCGAATTCCAGGCTGAAACAGAAGCCGAGGACGAAATAGCCGGCGATATCGCCATCGCGCAGGATCAGCCGCAGCCGGCCCGCGTTCGGATCCGAGACCAGGGCCAGCAACGCGCGCCGCAGTACGGGCTCGTTCCACGGCAGGTGCTCGACCGCGTAGAACTCGCGCAGTACCGGAATCAACCGCTCGAGGTCGGCCAGGACGGCGGCGGCGAAACGATAATCGGAGGCGAGGGGAGCATCGCTCATGGCCACTCCTGGCTGCGGCCGTAGCGCGCCATCCAGGCGGCGACGGCCGGGTCGGACCGGTGTTCGGCGCGCAACTCGTCCCAGCGCGCGCGTTCGTCGCGGCGGAGCTGTTCGGCCTGCAGCGACAGGGCTTCCATGGCCTGCGCATCGGAGGGTTCGCCGCCGGAGAAGTCCAGGTTCTGTTCGTGCGCGATCACGAATTCGCGCAGCTCGCCGGGCAGGGCGCACCAGCCGCCGGCGAAACCGGCTTGGATACGCGGCGGCGTCTCGCAGGCCGCGTCGGCGCCCGCGCCGGAGCGCGAGCACCCGACCGCCAGCGCCAGCGCGCCGGCGGCCAATAGCGCGATCTCAGTCCGCACGGCCGGCGAACTCGCCGGTGGTGGTGTTGACCAGCACGCGCTCGCCGTTGCCGATGTACTCCGGCACCATGATCTCGATGCCGGTCGACAGCTTGGCCGGCTTCGGCCGCTTGGTCGCGGTGCCGCCCTTGAGTTCCGGCGGGGTTTCGATCACTTCGATCGCCACGCTCTGCGGCAGCTGCAGCGCCACCGGCTGATCGTCGATGATCTGCACGTAGCAGCCCGTCAGGTCGTCGACGATGTAGCCGGCGGCGTCGCCGACCACGTCCGCGTCGAGGGTGTAGGGGGTGTAGTCCTCGTCGTCGAGAAACACGAAAGCGTCGCCGTCCTTGTACGAGAACGTCGCCTGGCGGCGGCTCAGTTCGACTTCCTTGAGCTCGTCCTCGGCGCCGACGCTGAGATCGAACTTGGTGCCGCCGGGCACCGAGTACATGGTGAAGCGGTACTTCACGTTGCCGCCGCGGCCCTGCGGCGAGCTGCGTTCGATATCGCGCACCTGGTACACGATGTTGTTGTGTTCGACCACGTTACCTTTTTTGACGTCGTAGGCTTTCATTTGGGCGCCGGGAATGGGGAATCGGGAATGGGGAGTCGTTGAAGCGGAGCGTCGGAGCCGGAGCGGATGGGGTGGGAGCGGAAGCGCTTTCGCGATTCCCGATTCCCCATTCCCGACTCCCGGCCCTTACTTCGGCGCCAACCGGGTAGCGCCGTCCAGGCGGATGGTCTCGCCGTTGAGGTAGCGGTTGCCGAGGATGTAGCCGACCAGGTCGGCGAACTCTTCCGGGCGGCCCAGGCGCGAGGGGAAGGGGATCGAGGCCGACAGCGACTGCTGCACCGATTCGGGCATGCCGTCGACCATCGGGGTCCAGAAGATGCCCGGGGCCACGGTCATCACCCGGATGCCGAAGCGCGACAGCTCGCGCGCCATCGGCAGGGTCATGCCGACCACGCCGCCCTTGGAGGCCGAGTAGGCGGCCTGGCCGATCTGGCCCTCGTAGGCGGCGACCGAGGCGGTGTTGACGATCACGCCGCGCTCGCCGTCCTCGCCGGCTTCGTTGTGCTGCATCAGGTTGGCCGCGGCCTTGGCGACGTTGAAGCTGCCGACCAGGTTGACCATCACCGTGCTCTGGAACTGGCCCAGCGGCATCGGCGCTTCCTTGCCGAGCACGCGGCCGGCGCCGAGGATGCCGGCGCAGTTGATCGCCGCGTTCAGCCCGCCGAGGAACTCGCGCGCGGCCTCCAGGTTGGCCGCCACGCCGGCCTCGTCGGTGACGTCGGTGCGGAAATAGCGCGCCTTGTCCGCGCCCAGCGCCGCCATGGCCTGCGCGCCCTTGTCGTCGTTGACGTCGAACAGGGCGACCTTGCCGCCGCGGGCGACCAGGTGCTGGGCCACGGCCAGGCCGAGGCCGGAGACGCCGCCGGTAATGACGGCGCGGGCGTTGTCGAGTTGCATGGGCGGTTCCTGAAGGCGGAAAGCCGCCATTCTAAAGGAGCCGCCCCGGTTCGCGCCCGGCCCGGCGCTCGGCCCGCGGCCCGGTGGGAGAGCCCCTTTCCGCCCATGCCCGGTCGAGGGCGTTGTCCGCCCGGGGCCAGGGGCGCGGACCGATCAGCGCGCCGTGGCCTGCTCGAACATCGGGTCGGAGAACAACTGGCGCAACAGTTTCTGCACCGTTGCCGCGTAGTTGTCGAAAGCCGCCGGTATCGCTATCGCTCCGACCAACGAGGAGGGCCAAAGGTGCGGCTGGGCGAGGGTCCGATCGTAAAGCGTCTTGCCGTCGCGGCTGACCACGAAGCGCGCCATGATTTCGGCGCGGCCGATATCCAACCTGGAGGCGTCGAGGTGGTGGCCGAGCAGTTCGCCGCGGATCTCGGTGGCCGCATCGGCATCCAGGCGCCCGGCGGCGCCCAGCTCGGCGACCACGGCGTCGCGCAGGTAGGTGGAGAACTTGCCGTCCGGTCCGCCTTTCAAGGTCGAGCCGCGCACGCGCAACGGGGTCTGGTCCAGCTTGGCATCGGCGCCGAACGCGCCGACTCGCAGCGGCGCGCCGTTGCGGTGGCGGGCCAGCGCCGCATTGGACTCGATCCCGGGCTGGTAGGGGACGGTCTGCATGCTCACGCAGGCCGTTTGCAGCAGCAGCGCCGAGATCAGGACGAGTTTCGCCAGGGTCCGCATCGGTTCAGTCCGCGTCGAAGGCCCGTTGTTCGGACAGCTGCTTCAGGCCATTCCATACGATCTGGTCCATCATCTGCTGCGAAGCCGCCTGTACGCTCATGGGCTTGGCTCCGGCCGGGCCGGCCTTGTTGCCGACGGTCGTATGCACGGCATGGGTGATCTTGGCTTCGGTGGTTTTGCCGTTGGCCGTGTAGCTGACGGTGGCGTTGTAGCCGTCGGTCACCAGGGTGCCGGCCAGGCCCAGGGTCATGCCGGAGGCGACGCCCCTGGCGACGAGGTTCTTGGTGAGCGGCACGTTGTCGACGATCACGCGCAGTTGCGCGCCGCCCGCCGCGGGGGTGTAGCCGACCTGGGAAAACAGGCCCGAGGCGTTGGCGGCCGCCATCGCGCGCAGGCGGAGTTCGGTGCTGGCGCGGGGATTGGCGTTGCCCTGGGTGCGGAATTCGGACAGCAACTGCACCGGCTGGGGCGAAGCCGCCGGCGTCAGGTCTTCACGGGCGACCGTCGGCAATGCCGGATCGACATAGAATTTGGCGGTCATGCAACCGGTCAGCGAGATGCTCAGGACGAGCGCAGCGAGCGTCGCGCGCAGCGCGCGCGAGCGGAAAGTGATCGACATCGTGTTCCCCTGTGGCTGGCCGGCTCCGGCCAGATGCCGCGGATCGCGGCACGGCGTGCTTTATAGCCCGGTTGAACGCAGTTTCCAATATGTGAGGGGTTGCACGGTTTGTCGCCGCCGCTGCGGCGGGAGATCGCCGCTGCAGGCGGGCTAGACCGTGCGCAAATACCAGGTATGGCTGCCGGCCAGCTCCGCGTAGCCCATCGGCGCGTCCAGCAACTGGAAGCTGTTGGCCTCCAGCAGGCGCTGGGCCTCGCTCATCCGGTCGAGCAGTTCGACATAGCACTGGCCGTAGCCGCAGCCGCGCGCGGTCAGCAGGCACTTGTCCAGCAGCGCCTGGCCCAGGCCGATTCGGCGCACCGAGGGCAGCAGGTAGAACTTGCGCAGCTCGCAGGTGCGGTCGTCGCCGCCTAGCAGCGGCGCGATGCCGGCGCCGCCGCCGAGCTTGCCGTCGCGTTCGACCACGAAGTAGGCGCTGCGCGGGCGGCTGTAGCTGCGCTGCATCGCGTCCAACTCCGGGTCGCTGGCCAAGGTCCCGCCGAACTCGGTCTGCACCTGGCGGGCGATCGCGGCCAGCGCGGCGTCGTCGCGGGGCAGGATCGGGCGCAGTACGACGCCGGGCGGCAGGGGCATGCGGTGGAACTCTCGAGGGGACCGGCGTACATCCTCGCTCAGGACGGGGCCGATGCGAAGATCCCCACGGCCGGTTCTCGCGCGGGCCCGCCGGGACGACGCCCGGGCAGGCGCGACCCCGCGGGTTGGCGCTACAGTAGCGCCCGGCGCCCGGACCGCCCGTCGGCGGGGTCGGGGCAGGGATCGCAAGCCAAGGAGAATCGCATGAGCAAGCCGGTCTATCGGGCCGCAGGATTGTTGTTGCTGGCGCTGCTCGCCCAGCAGGCGAAGGCCGACCAGGGCTGCCCGGAAGGGCTGAGCCCGATCGGGCGGGCGCCCGGGCCGATCTGCGTGCCCACCCCGGGCTACGGCACCGGCCCCGTGCAACGCGCGGCGCCCCGATACAGCGCCCCGGCGCCCATGCCGGCGATCACGATGATGCCCACGCCGCAGCGGCTGCGGTTTTTCGGCGTGCACGTCAGCGATCCGGCGCGCTCGCAGCTGTACTCGTCCAACTACTCGCTCGACGTCGCCAAGGCCTCGAGCCTGGCGCTGGACTACTGCCGCCAGCAGACCGGCCAGGAATGCGCGGTGCTCGGCTCGTTCGTCGACCAATGCCAGTCGATCGTGATCGACAAGGCGCGCAAGACTTACCGCGGCCTGGACCTGATTCCGCGGGTGGCGGCGCGCACCGCGATGGCCGAATGCAAGCGCGGCACCCGTTCCGGCGAATGCCGGCTGTGGCGCCTGCCGCTGTGCAGCGGTTCGGATTACAGCGGCGGCAACTTCATCGGCGAGGACAACGGGCGTACGCCGGAGCAGATCGCCGACGAGATCGCGACCATGACCCGCGAGCTGTCGGCCGAGCTGGCCGCCGAAGACGGTTGAACCCGGCCTGCGTTCCGGATCGCCCCGAATGCGCCGCAACCCAAGGACGGATCGAAGCCCATGGACCCCGCCAAACACATCGACGCCGTCGTCGCCCAGGGCCTGGCCCCGCTGCTGAAGTCGCAGGGCTTCGCCAAGGCCGGCCGCAGTTTCCACCGACGGCGCGGCGACCGCTGGCAGGTGGTCAACGTCCAGGCCAGCAGCGGCAACAGCGCCGCGCAGGCGCGTTTCACCCTCAATCTGGGCCTGTACATTCCCCAGATCGAGGTCCTGGCCGGGCAACCGCCGCTGCAGGGCAAACCCAAGGAATACGAATGCACCCTGCGCGAACGCATCGGCGCGTTGATGCCGCAGGCCCGCGACCATTGGTGGACGCTCGTCCCCGACAGCGAGCCGGCGACGCTGGCGGCCGAGCTGGCCGAGGCTTTCGCGGCCTACGGCTTGCCGTGGCTGGAAGGCCATGCCGACCTGGCCGAGGTGGCCGCCTCGCTCGCCGAGGCGCCGACGATCCTGGCCGCGGCCGCCGCGCTGGCGGCGGGCGACCGCGAGGCGGCGGCGCGCCGGATCGAGCATATGAAGGCCGAGCGGCCGCGGGCGACGGCGGTGGCGGAGGCTTGGGCGGCCAAGCATCTGCGGGCGTGAACCCGATGCCTGCGCCACGCGCCCGCACGGCAGCCATGATCCAGGAGAACGGATGAGTCGAGCGCAGTGGTCCACCGCGGTGTTGCGGGTGTTCGGCGACGATCTGGACCCCGATGAAATCAGTGCCTTGCTCGGCAGCCGCCCGAGCAGTTCGGCGCGCAAAGGCGACCGGCAGGTTATCGGGACTGCTGGGCGGATACGGATCCTCAAGACCGGACGCTGGAGCCTGCACGCCGTCGACAGCCGACCCGAGGACATCGAGGCGCAGATCTTCGCGATTCTCGACGGACTGACCGCCGACATGGCGGTCTGGCGTTCGCTGGGAGAGCGCTACCAGGTCGACATGTTCTGCGGGCTGTTCATGGACAGCGGCAACGACAATCTGTTGCTTTCGTCGAAAGCGCTGCTTGCGCTGGGACAGCGCGGCATCGAGCTGGAACTGGATATCTACGACCCGATCGAAGACGAATCGGCCGAGCCGCACTGAATCGACCGACGAGGAGGCCGAATGTTTGACCATGTGTTGAGCGCCAAGGAAAAGGACCTGCTTGGGCTGATCCAGCTCAGCGCCAGCCAGATGCCGCGATGCGTACTGAACGAGGAACTCATCGGCCCCGTCTGCGAACGCCATGGCTGGACCCGCGAGCAGTTCCTGGACGAGTTCGCCGTTCTCGTCGCACTGGATTTCGTTCGCGGCGATCTGTCCTATGCCGGCGGCGACCACGCCATGAACGATCTGCGCGCGTTCGCCCATATGGACTATCGCTTCGACGGCTTCGCGCTGCGCATCTACGAAGCGTTCGACGCCGGGGAGTACGATCGGCCGGGCGATCCCGACGATGTCGTCCCCTGGCAGAAATACACTTTGCCTGAAGTGATGGACGCCTTGCGCGAACGCGGCTTGCTTTGCCGATGAACCTGCACTGGAAAGACCTGGAAACCGACGCCGGCCGCTGGTTCGGCCTGGCCCTGCAATGCCGCATGGACGACGGCCGCCACCGCAAGCCGCCGCTGCGGCTGGAAAGCGGCGACAACGGCCGGATCCGGCTGGTGCAGGAGCGCGAGGGCAGCGAGCCGCCGGCGGTGCGCTTCTGGGCGACCTTGCTGGGCGACTACGCCGGCGTGCATTGGTTGCGCGGCGACGACGAGGCGCCGGCGCCGGTGCCGGCGTCGACACTGGATTCTGCGACCGTCGAACGACATGCGGCGCTGCCGTAGGCGCAACGCCTGCCCGGTTGGAGCCGGGTGTTCGCGCGCGCGGTGGCCGAGGGACCGGCTTCGTTCCTGTATCCGGGGTTGTGGGTGTTCATGGCGATGCGGCCCAAGGCCGGAACCTGGTCGTTCGAGACCGAGGCCCTGTTCCGGGCGCACGGCCACTGGTGGCTCGATGACGCACGCGATGCCTTGCGGGAAGACCCGCTGTTCTTTATCGACTGGTGGCACGGCGGCTATCCGGTGCTGAACCTGCGCGCGCCGGCCGCCGCCGACGACGGCCGGCTCAAGTGGTGGCGCAAGAAGGCGCGCGAGGACGCGTTGCCGCCGGTGCTGCTGTGGTATCTGAGCTGCCTCAACGGCTATGTCATCGTCGACGGCCATCTGCGCCTGCAGGCGGCCCTGCTCGAAGACCGGCCGCCGTCGTTTCTGGTCGCCTACTCGGCCTACGAACAGGCGGTGCAGCGCGATCCGGCCGCGCAGCGCGCGATTCTCGATTCCTACGAGCGCCACGCCCGCGAGCTGGCGCTCAGGCTGCCGCAGCGCCGGCCGATCGGCACCGACTCGATCAACTCCACCCTGATCGCGGCTTTCGACGACCGCCCGCTGCTGTTGCCGCGCAGCTACGGCTGGGCCACGCCCGGCTTGGAAGCGCAATGGCTGGGGCAGGTCCGGGCCAGGCTGGCGGCGATCGGGCGCAGCGAGGCCATGGACGAGATCGCGGCGCGCTGAGCGCAATCGCGGCCCCGCCGGGCATCCGCTGGCCTTCGCTCAGCCCGCGTGGCTGCGGCAGTAATCGCGCAAATCCCCCGGCGACAAGCCCGGGGCGAACAAAAAGCCCTGGCCGATGCCGACGCCGAGTTCGCGCAGGAAGCCGCGCTGGCGTTCGGTTTCGATGCCTTCGGCGACCAGGCCCAGGCCGAGGCTGCGGGCGATGCCGGTGACGGCCTGGCAGACCGCGACGTCGGACTGGTTGTCGGGCACGCCCTGGACGAACAACTGGCTCAGCTTGAGGCCGTGGATCGGCAGGCGGCGCAGGTAGTTGAGCGCGCTGTAGCCTTCGCCGAAATCGTCGATCGACAGGTGCACGCCGAGTTCGCGCAGGCGGGCGAAGGTGCGCACGGTGTCGGGCGCGTCCTCGATCAGCACCCGCTCGGTGAACTCCAGTTCCAGCGCATTGCCGGGCAGGCCGTACTCGGACAGCGCCGCGGCGACGTTGCTGGCGAGGTCGTCGCCGAGGAACTGGCGGTAGGAGACGTTGACCGCGACGCGTTCGATCCGCACGCCTTCGTCGCGCCACTTGCGCAACTGGCGGCAGGCCTCGTGCAGCACCCAGCCGCCGATGCCGACGATGTCGCCGGTGGTTTCGGCGTGGCCGATGAAGCGGTCCGGGCGCATCTCGCCCAGCGAGCGGTTGCGCCAGCGGATCAGCGCTTCCACCGCGATCACCCGGCCGTCGCTCAGGTCGACCTGCGGCTGGTAGACCAGGTGGAACTCGTCGTTGTGCACCGCGCGGCGCAGGTGGGTTTCCAGCTGCAGGCGGTGCAGCTGCTGTTCGGCCAGTTCCGGGGTGAACGCCTGCCAGCTGTTGCGGCCGCGGCGCTTGCTGTCGTACATCGCCACGTCGGCGCTCTGGATCAGTTGCTGCGCGGTGCGGCCGTCGAGCGGCGCCTGGGCGATGCCGATGCTGGCGGTGATGCTGAACTCCTCGCCGTCGACCCGGAAGCTGTCGCCGAAGCTCTCCAGGATCGCATCGGCGATGCGTTCGGCGCGCAAGGGCTCGCCGTCCAGCGAGCACACCACCAGGAACTCGTCGCCGCCGAAGCGGGCGATCTGGGCCGGGTCGTTGCCGATCGCCTGGCGGATCCGGCGCGCGGCCGAAGCCAGCAGGCGATCGCCGGCGGCGTGGCCGAGCACGTCGTTGACCACCTTGAAGCGGTCCAGGTCGATGTACAGCACCGCCAGCGGCGACTGCGGGAAGGTGTCCAGGCGTTGCTCGAGTTCGGCCAGCACCGCGTCGCGGTTGAGCAGGCCGGTCAGGGGATCGCTGCGCGCCTGGATGCGCAGGTGTTCTTCTTCCTGTTTGCGTTCGGTGACGTCCTGCATCGTTCCGGTCAGCACCTGGCCGACCGGGTCGCCGGCGCCGGCGTCGCCGATCACCCGCACCCAGAACACGCTGCCGTCGGGGCGCAGGCCCTGCAGTTCCAGATCCAGGCCGCGGCCGCCGCCGAGGCTGCGGTCGAGGTGGCTGCGCAAGCGGTGGCGGTCCACCGGGCGCAGGCAGTCGAGCAATTCCTCGATCGAGGCCGGCACGGTCTCGCGGCCGAGGATGCGCGCGGCCTCGTCGGTCAGGTACAGGCGGTCGCGGCCGGCGTCCCATTCCCAGCCGCCGATATGGGCCAGGGCCTGGGCGCGGTCGAACAGGGCGCTGTCGCGCTTGAGCGAGGTGACGTTGGAAAACAGCGCGAACACCTGGTTCGGGCGGTCGCCGCCGGGCGGGAACTTCGGTACCGCGGTCACCGACAGCCAGATCAGTTCGCGCCGCTCGCGGTGGTACAGGCCGAGCACGGTGCTCTCGACCACGCGCCCGGTTTCCAGGGCGATCCGCGAGGGGTATTGCTTGTGCGGCAGTTCGCGGCCGCGCTCGTCGATCACCATCCAGTGGCCGGAGCGCAGCTCGTCGGCGATGCTGTCGCCGCTGTGCAGCGACAACAGGCGCATCGCCGCGCTGTTGGCGTAGACGATGCGCAGGGAGTCGTCCTGCACGATCACGCCGCGGTCGATCAGCTCGACCAGTTCGCGGAAACGCAGTTCGGCGTCCTGGCGGGTGCTCAGGTCGCGGGCGACGGCGATGATCCGGCGCTGGCCTTCGTGCAGGAACGCGGCCGAGTGCACTTCGACCGGGAAACGGGTGCCGTCGCCGCGCTTGTTGGTGACTTCGATGACGTAGGTCTGGCCGCGGTTGAGGGTCTCCCACACCGGCACCAGATGGTCCTGCGGCAGCTCGGGGTTGAGCACGTGGATCGGCTGGCCGAGGATGTCCTCGCGCACTCGCCGGTGGGCTTCGGTGCCCAGGCGGTTGATCTCGATGACCGTGCCGTCTTCGTCGAGCACGGTGACCAGGTCGGGGATCGCGTCGAACAGGGCCCGGTACAGGCAACGGTGTTCGGCGCCGTCGCCGCGCGCGCGCAGCGCGGCGGCGGCTTCGGCCAGCAGGGCGCGCAGCGCCGGGTCGAGCTTGGGATCGTGTTGCGCCCGTTCCAGCGCCGCCAGCGTCCGCGCCGGGTCGCCGGTGCGGACCTGCGGCGGAGCCGGTGCGGGCGCGTCGCGCTTCACGCGGCCGCCAGCGCCTTGCCGACCTTGCTGCCGGTCTCGCGGCCGAGCAGGCCGGCCAGCCAGCGCCCGGTCTGGGCCAGCGCGTCCAGGTCGACGCCGGTGGCGATGCCCAGGCCGTGCAGCATGTAGACCACGTCCTCGCTGGCGACGTTGCCGCTGGCGCCCTTGGCGTAGGGGCAGCCGCCGGTGCCGGACACGGCCGAATCGACCACCGCCACGCCTTCTTCCAGGCAGGCCAGGATGTTGGACAGCGCCTGGCCGTAGGTGTCGTGGAAATGCACCGCCAGCGCCGCCACCGGCACTTCGGCGGCGACCGCCTTGAACATCGCCCGCGCCTTGCCCGGCGTGCCCACGCCGATGGTGTCGCCGAGCGAGATCTCGTAGCAGCCCATTTCGAACAGCGCGCGCGCCACCCGCACCACGTCGGCGACCGGCACCTGGCCCTGATAGGGGCAGCCGAGCACGGTGGAGACGTAACCGCGCACCGCCACGCCGTCGGCCTTGGCCCGCGCCAGCACCGGCGCGAAGCGTTGCAGCGACTCGTCGATGCCGGCGTTGATGTTCTTCTGGTTGAACGCTTCCGAGGCGGCGGTGAACACCGCGATCTCCTCGACTCCGACCGCGCGCGCGCGCTCGTAGCCTTGTTCGTTCGGCACCAGCACCGGATAGCGCACGCCGGGGCGGCGGGCGATGCCGGTGAACACCTCGGCCGCGTCCGCCAGCTGCGGCACCCACTTCGGGCTGACGAAGCTGGTCGCCTCGATGCTGCGCAGCCCGGTCGCGGACAGGCGGTCGATCAGGGCGATCTTGTCGGCGGTCGCGATCGGGCTCTTTTCGTTCTGCAGTCCGTCGCGGGGACCGACTTCGACGATGCGTACGGCGGAAGGCTGAGTCACGGATGTTCCTTGGATGGGACGCGTTGCAGCGATATGGCTTTGGCTTGGGTGTCGTATAGCAGATCGGTGCGGCGGGCGAGGGTGGCGCGCAGGCGTTCGGCATCGCCCTCGACCAGGGCGAAGCGGTCCTCCAGTTTGCGCCCGTCCAGCTCGCCGCGGGCGATCGCGGCCAGCGCGCGTTGCGAATCGGGCAGCCAGGCACTGATGCGGCCGCCCTGGATGCGATACAAGACCAGAAACACCGAGCCGGCCGGCGCGGTGGCGGTCAGGCTGCGGCCTTCGGCGCCGATCGCGCGTTCGGCCTGCGCCGGCGACAGCACGATGTAGCGGTCCTCGCCGAGCGAAAAGCCGGTCAGGTCCAACGCGACCGGACGTTCGCGCAGGCCGGGCCAGTCCTCGGTGTGGCAGCGCGCATCGATGCGGATGGTCTTGTCGACGCCCTCGGCGCGCAGGCGCCATTGGCCCGGCAGGTCGGGGTCGCAGCGGGATTCGGCGACCGGACTGCGCTCGAAGGCGACGCAGCCGGCGATCAGCGCCAGCGCGCCGAGCAGGATCGCGCCGCGCAGCAGCGGGCGCGGCGCGGGTACGGCGGACAGTGCGTTCGCGCTCATGGCGGCTCCGTCGTCGGCGCGGCAGGCGCCAAACGGATGAAACGGTAAAGCGTGCCCGCGTCCGGCCGCTGGAACGGCGACGGGTTGGCTTCGACCAGGCCATGGCCGCCGATCGGAGTCGGGTCGCAAGGCAGGGCGGCCGCGCAACCGACCAGGCCGGCGGTCGGTACAAGGCACAGGATCGGATACCGACGCATGCGAGATCCCTCTTGGCGACGCGGGGCCGGCGCGCCGAGCGGCGCCGGCGGAACGGCCCCGGCGCTCCAGCCGGGGCCTCCATCATTGCGGAAATTTCGCTAGCGGTCGATGTTGCGCCGCCGTACGGTCCGCTCAGGCCGGGGCCAGGGTCGCCAGCACCGCGTCGGCCTCGACGAAATCGCCGGCGGCGGCGCGGATCTCGGCGATGGTGCCGGCGCGCGGCGCCTTCAGGCTCAGCTCCATCTTCATCGCCTCGATCACCATCACTTCCTGGCCGGCTTCGACCGCGTCGCCCGGCGCGGCCTTGACCACCACCACCCGGCCCGGCATCGGCGCGTTGACGTTGTTGCCCGAACCGGCCGCTGCGCCCTGTTCGTGGCGGTACATCGGCACCGATTCCAGGCGCAGCCGGCGTTCGCCGTCGTGCATCACCAGGCGGGCGCCGTCGCCGAGCGCGCGCAGCCGGCGCGCGCGGCCGTCGATGCGCAGGCTCAGCTCGTCGCCGAGCAGGCGCGCGCCCTCGATGCGATGGGTGCCGTCGGCGCCGGCCAGCTCGATCCGGTAATCGCCGGCGCTGCCGTGGGCCTGCAGCTCCAGGCGCTGCTCGCGGCTCAGGAAGGCCAGGCTGCGGCGGCCGCCGTGGCCGAGCCGCCAGCCGTCGGCGATGGCCCAGGGCGAGCCCGGGTCGTTCGAGGCCGCGGCGCGCTCGCGGGTGCCGCGCTCCTGCGCCAGCAGTTCGCACACCGCCGCGCCGAGCAGCAGGTCGCGTTCGCCGGCCTCGTCGCGGTGCGCGGCGGGCATGAACTCGTCGAGATGACGGTCCAGGTAGCCGGTGTCGATGGTGCCTTCGACCACCGCCAGATGCCGCGCCAGGCGCTCGAGGAATTCGATATTGGATTTCGGCCCGGCGATCTCGCATTGCGCCAGCGCCGCGCGCAGCCGCGCCAGCGCGCGCGGGCGGTCGGCGTCGGCGACGATCAGCTTGGCGATCATCGGGTCGTAGAAGATCGTCACCGTGTCGCCTTCGATCACACCGGAGTCCAGCCGCACGTGCGCGTCGGCGGCCGGCAGGCGCAGGCGCTCGAGCTTGCCCGAGCCGGGCAGGAAGCCGGCTTCCGGGTCCTCGGCGTACAGCCGCACCTCGATCGCGTGGCCGCGCTGGACGATCGCCTCCTGGGCCAGCGGCAGCGGCTCGCCCGCGGCCACGCGCAACTGCCACTCGACCAGATCCTGGCCGGTGACCCACTCGGTGACCGGATGCTCGACCTGCAGCCGGGTGTTGATCTCCATGAAGTAGAAGCGACCGTCCTGGCCGACGATGAACTCGACCGTGCCGGCGTTGACGTAATCGATCGCCTGTCCGGCCAATACCGCCGCCGCGCCCATCTGCGCGCGCAGTTCGGGGCTCAGGAACGACGAAGGCGATTCTTCCAGCACCTTCTGGTAGCGGCGCTGGGCCGAGCATTCGCGCTCGTTGAGGTGGATCACCTGGCCGCGGCTGTCGCCGAAGATCTGGATCTCGATGTGGCGCGGGCGCTCGACGTAGCGCTCCAGCAGCACCCGGTCGCGGCCGAAGGCGTTGCGCGCTTCGCGCTGGCAGCTTTCCAGGTTGGCCAGGAACTCGCCGGCTTCGCGCACGATGCGCATGCCCTTGCCGCCGCCGCCATGGGCGGCCTTGATCATCAGCGGGTAGCCGATGCGGTCGGCCTCGGTCTGCAGCAGGGCGGGATCCTGGTTTTCGCCGGTGTAGCCCGGCACCACCGGCACCCCGGCGGCCTGCATCAGTTCCTTGGCCCCGGCCTTGCTGCCCATCTTGCGCATCGACGCCGCCTTCGGGCCGATGAAGGCGATGCCGGCGGCTTCGACCGCGTCGGCGAAGTCGGCGTTCTCGCTGAGGAAACCGTAGCCGGGATGGATCGCCTGCGCGCCGCTGCGCAGCGCGACCTCGATGATCGCCTCGCCGCGCAGGTAACTGTCGGCCGGGCGCGGGCCGCCGATCGGATAGGCCTCGTCGGCCTGGCGCACGTGCTGGGCGTCGGCGTCGGCCTCGGAATACACCGCGACGGTGCGGATGCCGAGCTGGCGGCAGGTGCGGATGACGCGACAGGCGATCTCGCCGCGGTTGGCGATCAGGATCTTTTCGAACATGGCAGGCCGCAGGTCGGGGCGCAGCGAGGCGCGTGGTCGGGAGCCGCGGCGCCGGAGGCGGACGCGATCCGGCGATTTTCGCCGATGCGGCGGCCTCGTGTCGCCCCGGCGTTGGCGAATGCGTCGCCGGCGGCGTGCGTACGTATCAGTATGCGCGCGCGCTCAGGCGTCCATGGCGGACGCCGGCGCGCGTCGCCGGCTCAGCGCGACCAGTTCGGCTTGCGCTTGTCGAGGAAGGCGCCGAGGCCTTCCTGGCCTTCGGCCGAGACCCGCAGCGCGGCGATCAGCGCGGCGTTGTCGGCGTCCAGGCGGGCGCCGTCGCGTTCGTAGGCGACCCGGCGCACCAGTTGCTTGGCCAGCGCGGCGGCGCGCGGGCCGGCCTTCAGCAGCAGGTCGACCTGGCGCGCGACCGCGGCGTCGAGCTGGTCCTCGGCCACGACCTCGTGCAGCAGGCCGATGCGCTGCGCGGTGGCGGCGTCGAAGATTTCGGCGGTGGCGAACCAGCGCCGCGCCTGGCGCGCGCCGATCGCCTCGATCACGTACGGCGAGATCACCGCCGGCAGCAGGCCGAGCTTGCTCTCGGTCAGGCCGAACTTGGCCGCCGGGGCGGCGATGGCGATGTCGCAGCAGGCGACCAGGCCGACCCCGCCGCCGAAGGCCGCGCCGTGGACCCGGGCCACGGTCGGCTTGGGCAGTTCGTTGAGGGTGCGCATCAGCCGCGCCAGCGACAGCGCGTCATCGCGGTTCTCGGCCTCGCCGGCGGCGGCCATGCCGCGCATCCAGTTGAGGTCGGCGCCGGCCGAAAACGAGGCGCCTTCGCCCTCGATCACCACCACTCGCACCTCGTCGTCGCCGGCGGCCGCCTCCAGCGCGCCGGTCAGGGCGGCGATCAGCATGGCGTCGAAGGCGTTGTGCAGCTCGGGACGGTTCAGGCGCAGGCGGGCGACAGGGCCCTCGCGCAGGCTCAGCAGCGGGTGGGTCATCGGGCGGGGGAGTTGATTGGAGTTGGCGAATGATACCGTTCAGCTTGCCCGCTCCGCCCCTGTCCGATGTACCAGTGCTAGAATGAGAACAATTCCCATTTGGGTCGCCACCTCCTTCCTGGAAGCCGCCTTTTGAAGCTGTCCGAACTGCCGCGTCGCACCGCGGCCACGGTCGAGTCCGTCGATGATCAGGTTCCCAACGACACCATTGCCAGGCGCTTGCGCGAACTCGGGTTCGTCGCCGGCGAGCGGGTGGAAGTGATGGCGGCCGGGCCGGTCGCCGCCGAGCCGCTGCTGGTGCAGATCGGCTACACCCGTTTCGCCCTGCGCCGCAGCGAAGCGGCGCGGGTGCGGGTGCGGCTGGAGACGCCGGCATGAGCGCGATCGCCGCCGCCGGCGCGATGCCCGCGACCGCGCCGATGCGCGTGGCCCTGGTCGGGAACCCCAACTGCGGCAAGACCGCCTTGTTCAACCTGCTGACCGGCAGCCGGCAGAAGGTCGCCAACTACGCCGGCGTCACCGTCGAGCGCAAGGAAGGCCGCCTGCATGCGCCGTCCGGGCGCAGCTACGCCGTGCTCGACCTGCCCGGCGCCTACAGCCTCAGCGCGGCCAGCCTGGACGAGGCGGTGACCCGCGACGTGCTGCGCGGCTTCTACCCGGGCGAACCGGCGCCGGACGTGCTGCTGTGCGTGGTCGACGCGACCAACCTGCGCCTGCACCTGCGCTTCATCCTGGAACTGCGCGAACTCGGCCGGCCGATGCTGGTGGCGATCAACATGATGGACGCGGCCAAGCGCCGCGGCATCGACATCGACCTGGCCGCGCTGGAGCGCGAGCTCGGCGTGCCGGTGGTGCCGACGGTCGCGGTCAAGCGCGACGGCGCGCGCGAACTGGTCGCGCTGCTCGACCGGATCGCGGCCGCGCCGCGCGAACCGCACGAGCCGCGGGTACGCCTGGGCGAAGGCGCCGACCTGCACGCCGAGACCCGGCGCCTGCTGGAACTGAGCGTGCGCATGCCGACCCGCACCGCGCGCGTCGACGACGCGCTCGACCGCTGGCTGCTGCACCCGGTGCTCGGCCTGCTGTCGCTGGCGGTGGTGATGTTCCTGATCTTCCAGGCGGTGTACGCCTGGGCCACGCCGTTGATGGACGGAATCGAGGCGATCACGGCCTGGACCGGCGAGCGCGCCGGCGCGCTGCTGCCCGACGGGCCGTTGCGCAGCCTGCTGGTCGACGGCGTGATCGCCGGCCTCGGCGGGGTGATGGTGTTCCTGCCGCAGATCCTGATCCTGTTCGCCTTCATCCTGGCGTTGGAAGAATCCGGCTACCTGCCGCGCGCGGCCTTCCTGCTCGACCGGATGATGGCCGGCGCCGGCCTGTCCGGGCGCTCGTTCATTCCGCTGCTGTCGAGCTTCGCATGCGCGATCCCCGGGATCATGGCGACGCGTTCGATCCAGGACCCGCGCGATCGCCTCGCCACGATCCTGGTCGCGCCGCTGATGACCTGCTCGGCGCGGCTGCCGGTGTATGCGCTGCTGATCGGCGCCTTCATCCCGCAGCGCCAGGTCTGGGGCGTGCTCAACCTGCAGGGCCTGGTCCTGTTCGGCCTGTACCTGGCCGGCATCCTCAGCGCGCTGGCGGTGTCGTGGGTGATGAAGAAGTGGCGCCGCGACAAGAGCGAGCACGCGCTGCTGCTGGAACTGCCGTCCTACCGCATTCCCAACCCGCGCGACCTGCTGATCGGCCTGTGGGAACGCGCCTGGATCTTCCTGCGCCGGGTCGGCGGCATCATCCTGGCCCTGACCATCCTGCTGTGGTTCCTGCTGTCGTTCCCGGGCGCGCCGGAAGGCGCCACCGCCCCGGCGATCGACTACAGCTTCGCCGGCCGCATCGGCCACGCGATGACCGCGGTGTTCGCGCCGATCGGCTTCAACTGGCAGATCTGCATCGCCCTGATCCCGGGCCTGGCCGCGCGCGAAGTGGCGGTGTCCTCGCTGGCCACGGTCTATGCGCTGTCGGCGCCGGACGACGAGGCCGCGGCGCAGGCGCTGACCCCGATCATCACCGACACCTGGTCGCTGGCGACCGCGCTGGCCCTGCTGGTGTGGTTCATCTACGCGCCGCAGTGCATTTCCACCCTGGCCACCATCCGCCGCGAGACCAACTCGTGGAAGCAGGTGGGGATCGCCGCCGGCTACCTGTTCGCGCTGGCTTATCTGGCCTCGCTGCTGACCTATCAGGTCGCGGTATGGCTGGGAGCGGGCTGAGATGGACCTGGGCCTGTTCGCGCAGTACCTGGTGATCGCGATCGCGGTCGCGGTCAGCGCGGTGGTGGTCGCGCGCAAGCAGTTCCCCGGCGGCGTGCGCCGCCTGCGCATCGCCTGCGCGCTGCCGCTGGTGCGCGAAGGGCGCCCGGACTGGATGCGCAGGCTCGGCCGGCGCATCGCTCCGGCGCCGCGCGCGGCCGGGCCGAACTGCGCCGGGTGCGACAACTGCGGCCCTTCCGACTGAGACTCCGGGCCGCGCGGTCGCGGCGCGCGTCCCTCGTCGCAACCGTATCGTCGGAACCGCGCCGTCGACTGCGTGCGCGCCGCCTCAGCCGGCGCGTTCGCGCAAGTAGGCCGCGGCGCGGTCCAGATGCCGGCGCGCCTCGTCCAGATGGTGCCGCGGCGGCGCGCCGTCGAAGCGGCTGAGCCCGTCGCCCAAGGTCAGGTAGGCGCGCACCTCGCCGCTGCCGCGGCTATCGAAGGCGAGAACGAAATCGTCCGCCTCGGCATCGTTGAACCCGGCCGCGCCGCGCAAGGGGCCGAGCACGCGCAGCAGTTCGATCGGATGCCCCGACGCCTGCAGCATGACGATGCGCAGTTCGCGGCGCAGTTCGTCGTATTCCACCGGCGGCGTGCCGGTCCACGGGTCCTGGCGCCAGGCCTTGATCATCTCGGCGACGGTGGTCGCCTGCGGATCGGCCAGGGCTTCGGCGTGGCCGCGGCGCTCGCCGTGGCCGGCCTGCGCCGGCGACGGCCAGTCGCCGAACTCGCTCGGGTGCGCCGGAGCGGAATCCATGTAGGCCTGATAGCGCTGTAGGTCGAGGGTGAATCTCGCGTACAGCGAAAGCGGTTGCGGCACTGCCGGTTGCGACATCCAGAAGATCCTTTCCTGTGACCGTGGCGCCGCGGATCAGCGGCGCAGCCGTCCCTTGCTCGCGGCTTTCCAGCCGACCGCCTCGAAGGCCTCGACCGACAAAGTGAAGGTGCGCTCGTCGCCCGGATGCAGGGCGCCGACGCCGACCACCTGGCGGGTGATCTCGTCGCCGCGCTCGTTGCGGATCGACAGCACCATCGAATACTCCCAGGCGACGTCGCCCTGCGGCGGGCGAATCGTGCCTTCCACGTGCAGCGGCGAGAACCTCGCCGCTGCGCGCTGCGACGCATCCGAGTCGAAACGCAGATGGTGCTTGCATGCCGGGCAGACGCTCGCGCTGTCGAGAATCGTCGCCTTGCAATGCGGGCATACGCGCGTCGCGCCGGGCTGGCCCTGGCGGACTGCGCTCATGAGTCGGCGCCGTTCTCCGTCTTGGCGCCGTTCTTGTCGTGCTTGGACGACTTGGCGTTGCCGGCGTCCTTGTCTTCCCAGCCGAACTCGACCTGGCCGCGCATGCGCGAACCGGCGGCGACGGTGACCACGCCGGCCTTGACGTCGCCGATCATCGCTCCGCTTTCCAGCAGCTCGACCCGCTGCGCGGCTTCGATGTTGCCTTCCAGCTCGCCGGCGATGACGACCTTGCGCGCGCGCACGCCGCCGTTGAGCTTGGCGCCGAGTTCGACGGTGAGATCGCCGTCGACCTGCACGTCGCCCTTGAAGCGGCCGGCGATGCGGATATGGCCCGAGCCCTGGATCTTGCCTTCGATCGACAGGTCGGAAGCGATCAGCGACTCCTTCACCGTTTCGCGTTCCGGCGCGCGCGGGGCGGGCGCGGCGGCTGCGGGCGCCGGGGCGATCGGCGCCGGCGCGTGGGTCGGCTGACCGAAGCTGAATTCGTTGAGCGTGTCGGGCTCGCGCTTGAGCGCGGTTTCGGGCTGGGCCGGCGGAACCGGATTGTCGCGCTTGGGCGGAGCGGGCTGATTGAAGATAGCCATGACGCGGTGTTTCCTCAGGTCGGGGGATCAAGTGATGACACGCGTGAACAACGGAGCCTAACACGCTGATCAGAAGCGCCCACTGTGATGTGCCTCACCAATCGGAGTTGCAGGAAACGGCGACTCCGGTTCAGTTATTTCGTGCGCTGCGTCGAATGCTTGGCGACACGGAAAAACATGGGCGGAAGCCACGAACTGCATGTCGGCGTCATGTCGACACTAATTCAGAAATCTTTCAGCGGGATGAACAGGGGAGTGCACGACAAGCGCGTCGCTCGGTCATGACCGTTCGGATCCAGCGGACCTTCGCGGTGTTTCCTTAATGGGGCGATGAGCCAGTCCGGCGGGAACGGCGCAGCAACAGGTAGTCGATGCATATCACCAGCAGGTTGGTGCCGATCACCATGGCCGGTATCGACAGGAACAAGCCGTCATTGGGAGCTTTCAACACCACTTGGGCGATCATCGCCGCTGCGATCCCCAATGCGCCGCGCAAGGCGATGGCTATCCAACGCCATGGGCCGAAGTACGCGGTGCTGGCGAAGTCCGCGAAGAAGCGGAGTTGATCGGCGTCCATTTGCGCCGGGATGCCTTGATAGCTATCGATCAGGCGTTTTGCGATTCGAGCGATGCGTTGCGGCATGCCAGGTATTGCGACGGCGATGACCAGCGCTCGAAGCAAGCCGAAGCGGCGCTTGAGTTGTTGGATCGGAAATCGCGAATGCTCGCCCCAATGAGCGGTGTTCTCGGTCTCCAGGCTCCAAGCAGCCGTTTTCCGGTTGCTCAGAAGCCGGGCGTCTTCGTAGCCGAAAAATTCGACGAGCACCGCCACCAGCGGCGGCGGCACGCGCAGCAAGTCGTCCTGCGCCAACCAGGAATGAAGTTTCTCGCCAACGCTTCGGCGAACGTGCCGGTCGTGCAGTTCTTCCTGTGCGTACAACCAGCGTTTGAACTCGGCCGCGCTGGATCTTTGGCAGCGGCGCTCGATCTCGGAGCGAAAGACTGGATAGTTCAGCCGTGCCTCGCCGCGTGCCGCTCGCATCGTCGAATGAACGTGAGGCGGATAGGTGCCCAAGGCTTCCAGGTCGAAGAAGTCCGATATTGCATCGAGCGTCTGGATCGGCAGCGCCGTCTGGTCGATCAGCAGCGGCACCAGGGCGATGGCGGCGTCATGCTTGTTTTTCAGCGAGTACAGCGGCGGATAGTCGCGTAGCCATTGCGAGAACGCATCGGGCGATCTGGCCAGCGCTTCGCCCAGGATCTCCCGCGCGATCTGATTGGGAGGCGTCCAGTCCGTTTCCGAGTCTCGTGCGGGGTCGCGGATAGGAATGGATGGCGCCCGCTCGCTGCGTCGGTTCGGGCTCGGCGACTCTTGGCCGGGCGAGCACGCAACGGCGGCGGGCTGGTTTGTTGGGGCGGCGATCTCGGCGGGCAGCGCAGGCCCGTGCGGGGCGGCCGAAGCCTGATCGCCGCCGGCCGGCTCCGCGCTCACGATCGCCGGTTGAACGCTGGTCTGGCCCGTTCGTTCGCGCTCTTGCGCCAGCTCCAGTGCAGCACGATAGGCTTCGTTGATCCGTTGGAATCCGGCCGGATCTTCGTCTGGCCTGGCTTGCCGGATCGCATTGGCATAGGCGCGCTTGATCTGCCGCCCATCAGCGTTTTCCTCGAGGCCGAGCGTGGCGAACGGACTCATGCGTAGCCCTGGGTCTCGATGCGGGCCAGGAGCTCTCCGAAATGGCTGCGGTGTTCGGCGATCAAGCGCGGGTCTTGCGATTCGAGGATTTGACGGAATTGCAACAGCGCATCTTGCAGAGCGTTTCGTGCCCACAGATGCTCTTCGTACAGGCGCTCGGCGCGCGCAATCATCAGCAGGTTTTCTTGTTGGTCGCGTGGATGGATCTTGATTTGTTCGAGCAAGGCGATCCGCGCGCGTATCTCCTCGACGCTGAGGACGCCAGGATTCTTCTCCAGCACCAGGTCGCGCTTGCGGCCGGTCGCGACCGCGGTCGCCTCCACCTGGAGGAGGCCATTGACATCGTAAGTGAAACGGATGTCGAGCGGATTGTCTGCGCTGGCGGTGTTGGGCGGGAGCTCGATGCTCAGATTGCCGAGCAGGACATTGTTCTGCACGCGCGGGCTTTCGCCTTGGTAGACCTCAATGTGCACGACTTTCTGTCCGTCATGAATTGGGTAATAGCGTTCGACTCGGCTTACCGGCACGGTGCTGTTGCGTTGGATGATGGGAGAAAAGGTGCCGGACACGAAGCGGCCGTTGCCGACCTCTTGTGCCGTGCTGACCCCCAGCGTATGCGGGCACACGTCGGTGAGGATGACCTCTTCCAGGCTCTCGTGGCGGGTCTTCATGCCCGCGGCGATGCAGGCGCCGGCGCCGATCGCCTCGTCGGGGTTCAAATGGCGCAACGGCAGGCGGCCGAACATGCGCGAGACCAGTCGCGCGCACAGCGGCATGCGCGAGGCGCCGCCGACCAGGACGATTTCGTCGAGTTGTCCCGGGTTGAGCTTGGCGTCGCGCATCGCACGTTCCAGCGGCGCGCGCAGGCGCTGCACCAGCGGATCGCAGATGCGGGCGAAGCCGGCCTCGTCGATGCGCCAGGCGCGGGCCTGGCCGGCCAGGGGAATCTCCAGCGCGGCTTCGGTGCCCAGCGCCAGGTCATGCTTGAGGCCTTCGATCCGCCGCTGCAGGACGGCGCGTTCGCCGGCGGCGAGCGCGTCGGCGGACAGGCCGTGTTCGTCCAGGAACGCCTCCAGCAGCGCGCGCGAAAAATCCTCGCCGCCGAGGAAGTTGTCGCCGGCGCTGGCGTGCACTTCCATGATCCCTTCGAACAACTCCAGGATCGACACGTCGAAGGTGCCGCCGCCGAGGTCGAAGACCAGGTAGCGGCCGCCGCCGTCGCGTTGCTGCAGGCCGTAGGCCAGCGCGGCGGCGGTGGGTTCGTTGATCAGCCGCTCGACCTTTATCCCGGCCAGTTCGCCGGCGATGCGGGTGGCCTTGCGTTGGCTGTCGGAAAAGTAGGCCGGCACGCTGATCACCGCCTCGACCACTTTCTCGCCGGTGGCCGCTTCGGCGTCGGCGATCAAGGACTTGAGGATCAGCGCCGAGAGCTCTTCCGGGCGGAAGCGATGGCCGCCGAGCGCGGTGACCCGGTCGCTGCCCATCCAGCGCTTGAACGCGGCCACGCTGCGCTGCGGGTGCGAGACCAGCCGCTCGCGCGCGGCGCTGCCGACGATGATCCGGTCCTGGTCGTCGACGCTGACCGCCGAGGGCGTCAGCAGCGAGCCCAGGGCATTGGGGATCAGTTGCGGGCCGTCCGGGCCGTAACGGCCGATCAGGGAGTGGGTGGTGCCTAAATCGATGCCGACGATCATGCGCGAATGTGCTTCCTTGACCGGTATGTCCGGCGGCTACGGGCCGCCGCGGCGTACGGTCGCAGGTTCGTGACCGCTCGCACAAGTCCCTCTGGCCGGCGTCGCGCGCGCCGGCGGGGAAAGCGCCGGTCCAGGCCGGCTTACATGCGGAACACGCCGAAGCGGGTGCGGTCTTCGATCGGGGCGTTGAGGCTGGCCGACAGGCCCAGGCCGAGCACGCGGCGGGTGTCGGCGGGGTCGATGATGCCGTCGTCCCACAACCGCGCGCTGGCGTAGTAGGGGTTGCCCTGGTTTTCGTATTGCTCGCGGATCGGCGCCTTGAACGCGTCCTCTTCCTCGGCGGTCCAGACCTTGCCGGCGGCTTCGATGCCGTCGCGGCGCACCGTGGCCAGCACCGAGGCGGCCTGTTCGCCGCCCATGACGCTGATCCGCGCGTTCGGCCACATCCACAGGAAGCGCGCACCGTAGGCGCGGCCGCACATGGCGTAGTTGCCGGCGCCGAAGCTGCCGCCGATCACCACGGTGAACTTGGGCACGTGCGAGCAGGCCACCGCGGTGACCATCTTGGCCCCGTCCTTGGCGATGCCGGCGTTCTCGTACTTCTTGCCGACCATGAAGCCGGTGATGTTCTGCAGGAACACCAGCGGAATGCCGCGCTGGTTGCACAGCTCGATGAAGTGCGCGCCCTTGAGCGCGCTCTCGGCGAACAGGATGCCGTTGTTGGCGACGATGCCGACCGGATAGCCGTGCAGGTGGGCGAAGCCGGTGACCAAGGTCTTGCCGTAGCGCGCCTTGAACTCCTGGAACTCGCTGCCGTCGGCGACCCGCGCGATCACTTCGCGGATGTCGAACGGCTTGCGTGTGTCCTTGGGCACGATGCCGTACAGCTCTTCGGCCGGGTACAGCGGCTCGCGCGGCGCCTGCGCAGCGACCGGCAGGGCCTTCTTGCGGTTGAAGGTGGCGACGATGTCGCGCGCGATCTGCAGCGCGTGGCGGTCGTCTTCGGCGAAATGGTCGGCCACGCCGGACACGCTGGTATGCACGTCGGCGCCGCCGAGCGCTTCGGCGTCGACCACTTCGCCGGTCGCCGCCTTCACCAGCGGCGGGCCGCCGAGAAAGATCGTGCCTTGTTCCTTGACGATCACCGACTCGTCGCACATCGCCGGCACGTAGGCGCCGCCGGCGGTGCAACTGCCCATCACCACCGCCACCTGGGGAATGTTCTCGGCGCTGAGCCGGGCCTGGTTGTAGAAGATCCGGCCGAAGTGCTCCCGGTCCGGGAACACTTCGTCCTGCAGCGGCAGGAAGGCGCCGCCGGAGTCCACCAGGTAGACGCAGGGCAGGCGGTTCTCGCGCGCGATCTCCTGCGCGCGCAGGTGCTTCTTGACCGTCATCGGGAAGTAGGTGCCGCCCTTGACCGTGGCGTCGTTGGCGACGATCACCACTTCCAGGCCCTGCACCCGGCCGATCCCGGCGACCATGCCCGCGGCCGGCGCGGCGTCGTCGTACATGCCTTCGGCGGCGAGCGGGGCGATTTCCAGGAACGGCGAGCCCGGGTCGAGCAGGGCGGCGATGCGGTCGCGCGCCAGCAGCTTGCCGCGCTCGGTGTGCTTGGCCCGCGCCTTGTCGCCGCCGCCGTGCGCGGCGCGCGCCAGGCGCGCGTCGAGCTCCTCGACCAGGGCCTGGTGGTAGGCGACGTTGTCGCGGAAGTCCTGCGAGCGTGGGTCGAGCTGGGAGGTGAGGGCGGGCATCGCGCAACGGCCGTCGGTTTTGGACGCGGCATCAGAACACAAAGCGCGCCGCGCGGCCAAGCGCCGGCGACGGCGCGGATCAACGCACGCCGGCGCATGGATGCGCGCTTCGGTGCGGCGTGGGCGCTGCGCAGACCGCGTGCGGAAACGGCCGGCGCCGCACAGCGGCCGCGCCCGGGAACGAGCGGGCGGACAAAAAGAAAGGCCCGCTTGCGCGGGCCTTTCGGGCATTGCGGGAGAGCGCCAGCGATTAGTGCTTGGCGGCTTCTTCCTTGGCCTTGTCGGCAGCGGCGTCGGCCTTGTCGGCGACGTTCTGCGCGGCATCGGCGGTGGCGTCGGCGGCCTTGGCGGCGGCGTCGGCAGCGCCGGCGGCGGCCTGGTCGGCGCCAGCGGCGGCAGCGGCAGCGGCGTTGTCCACGGCGGTGCCGGCAGCGGCGGCGGCGTCGGCGGTGGCAGCGGCGGCGGCTTCGGCGCCTTCGGCGGCGGCGGTGCCGGCGGCGTTGGCGGCCTGGGCGGCGGCGTCGCCAGCCTGTTCGGCGGCGGCGGAGGCCTCAGCGGCTTCGTTCTTGGCTTCTTCGGTCTTGGTGCAGGCCGACATTGCCAGGACGGCGGCGGCGAGCAGGACGAGATGGGTCTTCATGAGCTGTCTCCTGAGGAGTTGTCTGAGAAAAACGTCTGGGTGGATCTGTCAGGCAACGCCAGTGCTCGCTGCGGTCCGGCAAGCCGGCTTCGATCGTTCACTGACCTTACGGAAAAAGCCGCCGGAGAACCGGCGGCTTTCCCGTTCGACACGACAAAAGTCGCGTCGGAACCGAAGCGATATCGCGCGAGGCGATATTACTTCTTGGCTTCTTCCTTGGCAGCTTCCGCCGGAGCGGCAGCGTCCTTGGCAGCGTCGGCAGCCTGGCCAGCGGCGTCGGCAGCGTTCTTGGCAGCGTCAGCAGCGGCGTCGGCAGCGGCCGGGGTGGTGGCAGCGGCAGCGGCGTCGGCCGAGGTGGCGGCGGCGTCGGCGGCGGTGGCAGCGGCGTCGGCCGAAGCAGCGGCGGCGTCGGCGGTGGCGGCGTCGCCAGCGGCAGCGGCGGTGTCAGCAGCGGCCTGGGCTTCGGTCGAAGCGGCAGCGGCGTCGGCGGAAGCTTCTTCGGCCTGCTTCTGGTTCGAGCAAGCGGCCAGGGCCAGGCCCAGAGCCAGGGCGATCAGCGCCTTGTTGAAATTCATGATTCGGATTCCTCGTCGTTTAGTTAGGCAACGCGCAGTTGCGCGCCGATAACATGATGACAAGCCGGTGACGTGTGTCAAGCGGCCCGCCGGTTTTTTTTGTGCAACGCGTTTTTAACTTTTTACACCAACTCGATCGCAATTGCGGTGGCTTCGCCGCCGCCGATGCACAGCGAAGCCACGCCGCGCTTGCCGCCGCGCGTGCGCAAGGCATTGATCAACGTGACCACCAGACGCGCGCCGCTGGCCCCGATCGGGTGGCCCAGAGCGACTGCGCCGCCGTGCACGTTGAGCTTCTCATGGGGGATGCCGAGGTCCTTCATCGGCGCCATCGCGACGCAGGAAAAGGCCTCGTTGACCTCGAACAGGTCGACGTCGGCGACGCTCCAGCCGGCCTTTTCGAGCACGTTTGAAATCGCTTTCACCGGCGCGGTGGTGAACCACTCCGGGGCCTGGGCGTGGCCGGCGTGGGCGACGATCCGCGCCAGCGGCGCGAGCCCGCGCGCGGCGGCCTCGTCGGCCGACATCAGCACCGCGGCGGCGGCGCCGTCGGAGATCTTCGACGAGGACGCGGCGGTCAGCACGCCGTCCTTGCCGAACGCCGGGCGCAGGCCCGGGATCTTGCTGACGTCGATCTTGCCCGGCTCTTCGTCGCTGTCGACCACGGTGTCGCCCTTGCGGCCCTTGACCGTCACCGGGACGATCTCGTCCTTGAAGTGGCCGGAGCCCTGCGCGGCCTGGGCGCGCTTGACGCTTTCCTCGGAAAACGCGTCGATCGCGGCGCGGTCGAAGCCGTACTTCTCGCACGCGGCGTCGCCGAACACGCCCATCGCCTTGCCGTCGTAGGGATTGGTCAGGCCGTCCCAGGCCATGTGGTCGAGGAACTCGGCGCTGCCGTAGCGGATGCCGGTGCGCGAGTTGTTGAGCAGGTGCGGGGCGTTGGTCATCGACTCCATGCCGCCGGCGACGACGACCTTGGCCGAGCCGGCCTTGATCAGGTCGTGGCCGAGCATGATCGCCTTCATGCCTGAGCCGCAGACCTTGTTGATGGTGGTGCAGCCGGCGGCGGTGGGGATGCCGGCGGCGAGCGTGGCCTGGCGCGCCGGGGCCTGGCCGAGGCCGGCCGGCAGCACGCAACCCATGATCACTTCGTCGACCTGGTCGGCGGCGACGCCGGCCTGCGCCAGCGCGCCGGCGATGGCGGCGCTGCCCAGGGTCGGAGTCGGGACGCCGGTGAACTGGCCGAGGAAGGAACCGATGGCGGTGCGCTTGGCACCGACGATGACGACGTCGCTCATGGGGCGAGAACTCCGGGTTCTGTGCGCCGGCGGGGGCCGGCGGGTCGTAGGGCGCCGGCCGCGGCCGGAATCTGCGAATTATGCGGCGCCGTGCTGCAGCGCGGCAAATTCGGCATGGCGGATAACGAAAAACGAACAAATCGCCCCGCGCCAGCCGGCCGGCCGCTGAATGCCGTAGCGGCCAAAAGCGGCCGCAGGTGCCCCCGGGCCGGGGGCATGGCGCCCCGGCGCGGCGGCGGCATGGCAGTGCCGCGCGGCACAGATGAACCGGTGATTGTCGCGGCCCCGGGCTTGGACTAAAACGTGACCGAGCGCAGCCCTTCCGCAAGGGTGCGGACGCTGCGCCTCCTACGGGGGTGTGCGATGAAGCGATACGCAGCGGTGGCGCGGCCGGGAGCGCGCCTGAGCCTGTCCGCGCTGGTGCTGGCCCTGGCCGCCTGCGGCGGGGGCGGCGGAGGCGGCGGCAACCTCCGCGCCGATCCGCCGCCGGCCACGCCGCCGCCGACCACTCCGCCGCCGCCGAGCCCGAACCAGCCTGCGGCCGACGTCCACCTGGCCCTGACCAACGCCCGCGCCGCGCACGCCCTGGGCCTGACCGGGCAGGGCATCCGCATCGGCGTGGTCGACAGCGGGGTGCGCCGGACCCATCCGGCCCTGGCCGGCCGGGTCGGGCCGATGCTGATCTACACCGACCCGCGCACCAACAACCACGCCATCGACGACGTGCTCGGCCACGGCACCTATGTCTCGCAGATCGCCGCCGGCACCCCGGTCGGGCAGTGGCCCGGCGGCATCGCTCCGGGCGCGCAGATCGTCTCGGCGCGGATCCTGGCCGACACCCGGCCCAGCGACGACGGCTCCGGCCAGGGCAACCAGGCCACCAACAACGGCGGCCTGGACATCGTCAGCCGCGACCTCATGAACGCCGGCGTGCGGATCATGAACAACTCCTGGGGCGGCCTGTACTGGACCGGCGACAACGTCACCCAGAGCTTCATCGCCGCCTACCAGCCCTTCATCGACAACGGCGGCCTGGTGGTGTTCGCCACCGGCAACGAATCGCGCCCCGACCCGACCGACAACGCTTCGCTGCCCAGCCAGGGCGCCGGCGCCTCGATCCTGGAGCGCGGCTGGCTGGCCGCGGCCGCGCTGGACAGCAACAACCCGACCCAACTGGCCAGCTATTCCAATGCCTGCGGCATCGCCATGCGCTACTGCCTGGTCGCGCCCGGCAATGTCATCGCCACCGGGGTCAACGACGCGGTCGGCAGCCCGACCTACTGGTTCATCCAGGGCACCTCGTTCGCCGCGCCGCAGGTGTCCGGCGCGGCGGCGCTGGTCTGGCAGGCGTTCCCTTACTTCAACAACGACCTGGTCCGGCAGACCCTGCTCGGCAACGCCAAGGACCTGGGCGCGCCCGGGGTCGACCCGGTGTTCGGCTACGGCCTGCTCGACATCGGCGCGGCGGTGCGCGGCCCGCGCCGGTTCGATTGGGGCGACGTGCGGGTCGCCTTCGACGGCAGCTCGACCTGGTCCAACCCGATCGCCGGCGCCGGCGGCCTGATCAAGGAAGGCAGCGGCACCTTGCGCCTGGACAGCGCCGCCGCCCACACCTACACCGGTGCGACCCAGGTCAACGCCGGCGTGCTGCGCTTGAACGACAACGGCGTGCTGGCCTCGCCGCTGGCGGTGCGGCCGGGCGCTAGCTTCGTCGGCGGCGCCGGCGCGCGGGTCGGCAATCGGGTCGACAACCAGGGCGCGCTGCGCCTGGAAGGCGCCGGCCTGCGCATCGACGGCGACTACCTGCAAAGCGCCGGCGCGCAACTGCAGTTCCTGATCGGCTCGCGCCTGGAGGTCGGCGGCAGCGCCAGCCTGGCCGGCGGCGCGCACGTGCTCGGCCAACTGCCGGGCTATGTGCGCTCCAGCCGCGAGGTGTTCCTCAACGCCGGCAGCGTCAGCGGCACGTTCGACAGCCTGAGCAGCGCGCCGGGCGTGTTCCTGCTGGCGACCCTGGGCTACAGCGGCACCCAGGCCTGGCTCGATATCGTCGCGCTCAACATCACCGCGGCGGCGCAGAGCATCGGCGTGCCGACCGCGGCTGCGGCCGCGGCGCAGCGCGTCGACGGCGCCCTGGTCGGCTTGAACGGCGGCGCCGCGGCGAACGGCGACGGTGCGCAGGGCGGGTTCGGCGCCGGCCTCGGCGCCTTGCAGCGCAGCGCCGACACGGCGCAGGCGCGGCGCTCGCTGACCAGCCTGTCGGGCGAGCTGCACACCGCCGACGCGGCCTTCGCGCAACTGGCGATCGAGGCCAACCGGCGCGCGCTGGAGTCGCGCCTGGACGCGCAGGTCCGGCGGCCGCAGGACGGCGCTTGGAGCGAGCGCCTGGACGCGCAGCGCGTCGCCGCCGGGCGCTACGAGCTCGACGCCGACGGCTGGGTGATGGGCCAGGACCGGCGCCTCGGCGCCTGGACCTATGGCGCCGCGCTGAGCCGCAGCGAAGGCTATGCCCGCCACGCCGAACTCGGCGACCGCGAGCGCAACCGGCAGACCGAGGCGCAGCTGTACGCAGCCTGGAACGGCGAGCGCAACTACGCCTTCGGCCGCGCCGCGTTCGGCTACATGGACCGCGAACTGCAGCGCGAGATCGCCCTCGGCGCGAGCCGGTTCGGGGTCGGCAGCGACTACGGCGAGCGCTACCTGCACCTGGGCCTGCAGGCCGGCCGCCGCTACGGCCGCGGCGCGACGGTGTTCGCGCCTTACCTGGGCGCCGAGCTCATGCGGCTGCAGCGCGAGGGCTTCGACGAGCCCGGCGCGCTCGGCTTCGGCCTGCGCAGCGAAGCGTCCAGCCTGCAGGCGACCCAGGCCCTGGCGGGCCTGCGCCTGCAGCGCGAAGGGCAGTGGGGCGGGACGCGCTGGCGCTGGGACGCGCGCGCCGAATGGCAGCGCCGGCTGAGCCTGCGCGGCGACGCCATCGCCGCGCGCTTCACCGCGATGGAGGTGTGGGCGCCGATCCTCGGCGAGCCGCTGCCGGAGGAAGTCGGGGTGCTTGGCTTCGGCCTGGACCTGCGTTTCCCGCGCGCCGGCGAGCTGCGCCTGGATCTCGACCAGCGCTACGAAGACGGCCAGCCGCGCTTCGGCGCGATGGCGTGGTGGAGCTATCCGTTCTGACGCGGCGCTCGCGCCGCGCCGATCGCAAGCGGCGCGAGCCCCTGTAGGAGCGGCGTGAGCCGCGACGGAGAAAGCGCAGGAAGGCCAACGGCATCGCAATCGGCCGAAGCGCCGTACCGTCGCCTGCTTGCGGTTCGCGTCGTTGCCGAGGTGTCGCGGTCGCGGCTCACGCCGCTCCTACTCCCGAAGGCGCGAGGCGAAGCGCGATGGGGGCGCAAACCAAAACGCCGTCGCGGTTGCGACGGCGTTCGGGTTGCGGCGACCGCGGGACGCGGTGTGGCTCAGCTCTTGCCGTCGAACAGCTCGCGGCCGATCAGCATGCGGCGGATTTCGTTGGTGCCGGCGCCGATCGCGTACAGCTTGGCGTCGCGCAGGATCCGCCCGGTCGGGTACTCGTTGATGTAGCCGTTTCCGCCCAGGGTCTGGATCGCTTCCAGCGCCACCTGCACCGCCGCATCGGAGGCGTGCAGCAGGCAGGAGGCGGCGTCGACCCGGCTCTTGTGGCCGGCGTCGTAGTCGCGCGCGACCTGGTAGGCGAAGGCGCGGCTGGACTGCAGCGCGGTGTACATGTCGGCGATCTTGCCCTGCATCAGGCCGAAGGTGCCGATCGCCACGTCGAACTGCTTGCGCTCGCGCACGTAGGGCAGGGCGATGTCCAGCGCCGCCTGCATCAGGCCCAGCGGGCCGCCGCTCAGCACCAGACGCTCGGTGTTGAGGCCGCTCATCAGCACCTTGACCCCGTGGTGGACCTCGCCGAGCACGTTCTCGGCCGGGATCTGGCAGTCCTCGAACACCAGCTCGCAGGTGTTGGAGCCGCGCATGCCCAGCTTGTCCAGCTTCTGCGCGGTGCTGAAGCCCTTCATGCCCTTCTCGACGATGAAGGCGGTCATGCACTTGCTGCCCGCGTCCTTGCCGGCGGTGCGCATGTACACGATCAGCACGTCGGCTTCGGGGCCGTTGGTGATCCACATCTTGTTGCCGTTGGCGACCCACACGCCGTCGCGCAGCTCGGCGCGGCAGCTCATCGAGCCGACCACGTCGGAACCGGCGCCCGGCTCGCTCATCGCCAGCGCGCCCTTCCACTCGCCGCTGCACAGCTTGGGCAGGTACTTCGCGCGCTGCGCCTGGTTGCCGTTGGCGTACAGGTTGGACACGCACAGGTTGGAGTGGGCGCCGTAGGACAGGCCGACCGAACCGGACGCGCGCGAGATCTCCTCCATCGCCACCAGGTGGGCCAGGTAGCCCATGTCGCTGCCGCCGAACTCGCCCGGCACGGTCATGCCGAGCAGGCCCAGCTCGCCGAGCTTGGGCCACAGGTCCTGCGGAAACGCGTTGTCGTGGTCGATCTGCGCCGCGCGCGGTGCGATCTCGGCTTCGGCGAAACGGCGCACGGCATCGCGCAGTGCGTCGATTTCTTCACCCAGGGGAAAACTGCGCATATCAGCCCTCGTAACGAATCAGCGGCCGCCCATTGAGCGGTTGGAGGTTGCGGTTGTTGCGGCGGTAGTGCGACAGGAACCCGTCGATCTGCCGTTGCGACATGGTCACCGGCGCCGGCATCACGTACCACTCGACATTTTCCGTCAGCGGCGGGGTCGTGAGCGAGCCCAGGTAGTGGTAGTAGGCGTGCGACTTCGGGATCAGGCCCTCGATGTCGATCTCGTGCTGGGCCGGCTTGCGGCCCGGCTGCAGGCCGTCGAGCACGTCCTGCGCGACCGGATTGGCCTGGCCCTGTTCATACATCACCCCGATCACCGCCAGCCGGCCGTCCTGGGCCTTGAACACAAAATGCCCTTCGAGCGGGAAGTGGCGGCCGTCCAGGGTGTGTTCGCTTTGCGAATGGAAGTGGAACTGGGCCAGCTTGAAATGGCGGCCGCGGATGGTGGCTTCGGTGGCGTGGGTGTCGACCTGCACCGCATGGCCGTTGTCTTCGACCTTGTCGACCGGGCCGTGGGTGTGTTTGAACTCGATCGCGCCCGGCTCGGCCGCATCGGCGGCGACGGCGCTGGCGGTGACGATGTCGATCGGCGACTGCGACTTGGCCGATGCGGCCTGCCAGGACTCCTGGCGGTCGTAGTCGTAGACCTCGCGGTGGCCGGCGGCGGCCGGTTCGTTGGCCTGCACGGCGCAGGCGCCGGCGAGAGCGAGGGACAGGGCGACGGACAGAATGAGGGGTGGGGCGATGGCAAGCTTGGGCATGGCGGGCTCCAGGGGCTGGCGACGCGAACGCGAAACGGACACACGGCGAAGGGCGCGTCATGCTAAACGCAGCGACGCGCCATCCCCCTATGTCGGATGCGACGACGGGGCCGTTCGGCCCCGTCGAAGTGGATCAATGACCGCCGCGGATGCGGCCGCGGAAGCTCGGCGTGCTGCGGCCGAGCGGCAGCTTGAGCTTGCCGATCGCGTTGATGCGCTCTTCGGCCAGGCGGTCGGCGGCGGTGTAGGTCGGGATGCTGTCGCGCTCGGCGATCTCGAAGATGCGGCCGAGGTTGTGGTAGATCGTGCGCATCATGCGCATCGCGCGCTCGCGGTTATAGCCGTCGAGTTCCAGCGCCACGTTCATCACGCCGCCGGCGTTGACCGCGTAGTCCGGCGCGTACAGGATGCCGCGCTTGGCCACTTCGTCGCCGATGGCGTTGTTGGCCAGCTGGTTGTTGGCGGCGCCGCAGATGATCTTGGCCTTCAGGCGCGGCAGGGTCTGCTCGTTGACGGTGCCGCCCAGCGCGCACGGCGAGTACACGTCGGCGTTGACGTCGTAGATCTCGTCCAGGCCGACCGCTTCGGCGCCGTACTCGGACACAGCCTTGTCGACCAGGCCCTTGTTGATGTCGGTGACGAAGATCTTCGCGCCGCGCTCCTTGAGCAGCTTGACGAATTCCATGCCGACGTGGCCCAGGCCCTGCACGGCGTAGCTGTACTTGCCGACTTCCTCGTCGCCGAAGCGCTTGTTCAGCGCCGCCATCAGGCCCTGCAGGGTGCCGTAGGCGGTGAACGGCGACGGGTCGCCCGAACCGCCGTGGACCTGATGCACGCCGGTGACGTACTCGGTCTCGCGGTACACGTATTCCATGTCGTTGACGTCGATGCCGACGTCTTCGGCGGTGATGTAGCGGCCGCCCAGCGAATCGACGAACTTGCCGAAGGCGCGGAACAGGGCTTCGGACTTGTCGGCCGACGGGTCGCCGATGATGACCGCCTTGCCGCCGCCGATGTTGAGGCCGGCGACCGCGTTCTTGTAGGTCATGCCGCGGCTCAGGCGCAGCACGTCGTTGAGCGCGTCCTGCTCGGTCTTGTACGGCCACATGCGCAGGCCACCCAGGGCCGGGCCGAGCACGGTGTTGTGAATCGCGATGATGGCCTTCAGGCCGGCGTCCTTGTTATGGCAGAAGACGACCTGCTCATGGCCGAAGGTGTCGAGGGTTTCGAAAATCATCGGGTGCTCCGAACCGGCGCGGGCTGCGCGTAGCGCTGGCGACGCCAGGTGGTGTGTAAGTCGTTGAATGGGAATGGATTGGCCGGTACGTCGTGGCGGTAGGGCCCGGCGTAGCGCGGCGTAGTCTAATGCAATCGGCCGATACGGCTAGGTATTGCAAGGCCCGCGCCGTCGTGGCTGGCGGGGCAGGGAGGCGCATTCAGGAAAGTCCGCGGCGGCGCCTTGCGCGCTCGGCATGGGCGGCGCGGCGTCGGGGTGCGGGTTCGACTTCCGCGCGGCATCGCCGGTTTTTCGCGCAGCGACGGCGGTACGGCGGACCCGCTCGCCGTGGCGCGGCCGGACGGCGCGCACAGCGACTTTGCCGCGGCTGGCTGTTGGTTGTTGCGCAGCGGCATGCGCGCAAGGCAACGCACGAGCGTTCGCAACGGCGCTGGCGAGGTTGTGTCCATCGTGCGGCTTGTCTCGATCCAAATCCGCGTCGCGCGCATCGATGTGACGTGGGGTACTGCGCGCAGGATGCGCCCGGATTCTGCGTGGCGCCGCTGCGTTCGCGCCTGGCAGTCCTCCGGTGCTTTACGACGCTGCGTTGGCCGCAGCGAGCGACGACGCGGCGACGGAGGTCGGCTGCTCGGAACCTCGGCAGGCACGGAGGGCGTTAAGCCGTAAGCGGATACGTGAGGCGACGGCGATCGACGGACGGCTTAACACCCTCCGTCCCCTCGGTGTCCGCGTCGCCGCCGCGAGCGCGTTGGCTTCGATTGCCGGAACCGATGCGAGGTCCCAGGACTTCGTCGCGATCGCGCAAGGACTGCGAGGCGTCGCCCGTGCGACGCGCATGCGCCGCCAGGGCGGCGCCGGGGAACGGTCGCGACGCGGTCCGGCGCCGACCGGCCAGCCGGGGGGCTCGGCCGGGCGGCGCTTATGGATCGACACGGCACGCACGGCGCCGCCGCCGCGCAGGCGGCGAAGGAGTGGCGAAGGGACGGAGGGCGTTAAGCCGCGGACCGCAGACCGGTTTTCAGATCGTCACCACGCGGCTTGACGCCCTCCGTCCCTGACGGATCTGTCGATCAGCGGCGAACCCAGTAGCCGTCGCGGAACCGCCAACCCGGGCCGTGGTGATTCCAGCGCGGCCCGACGTACACATAGCCCGGCCGCACCCGCAGGTAATGCCCGCCGACCCAGACATAGCCGCGTCCGGTCCAGCGCCAATGCCCCGGCGCCCAGGCGTAGCCCGGCCGCGGCCGGATCCGCTCGTAGCGCGGCGGCGGAGGCGCCACCCGCACCACGTCCACATCGATATAAGTCCGCGCCTGCGCCGCCGGCGCGGCTACGCCCGCCATCGTCGCCACGCCGAACACCGCCGCCATCATCCACGGACGCATCGCCATCGTCGTTCTCCTCGTAGTCGGCGGCCACCCGCCGGTCATCGGACACAACGCCGGACCCGCGCCGTCTGTTGACTCGGTCTCGCGCAGCGTTCAGACCCGCGTCGGCTTACTGAAGCTGCGCTGCATCCGTGGGACACCGCTCCTAAAGAAGAACAGGGGTAGGAGCGGCGCGAGCCGCGACTGCGTCGTCGCGATCGGCACCGCCCCCTTGCCATCGACGTTCGATCCATCCCCGGGACTTGCGCCGCCGCTCACGGTTTCGCGGTCGCGGCTCGCGCCGTTCCCGCCCCCGGATTGCGGGGTTGCGGCCGCGACCTGCGTCGCAACCGCGGTTTCTCCGCTGCAAACCGCCTAGCACCATCCCCCACCGCACGGCAAGCCCGCGAACGCGGGTGCCCGCGCGGGGCTACAATACGCGCAGCCCGCAACGCGTATCGAGATGCCCATGAGCACCACCGCTGCCAACGTTCCCGCCGCTCAGCCCGACGCCACCCCGCTGCGTTTCGTCACCGCCGCCAGCCTGTTCGACGGCCACGATGCGGCGATCAACATCATGCGTCGCCTGATCCAGGGGCAGGGCGCCGAAGTCGTCCATCTCGGCCACAACCGCTCGGTCGAGGACGTGGTCCGCGCCGCGCTGCAGGAAGACGCCGACGGCATCGCCCTGTCCAGCTACCAGGGCGGCCACGTCGAGTACTTCAAGTACATGGTCGACATGCTCAAGGAACGCGGCGCCGGCCACATCCGCGTGTTCGGCGGCGGCGGCGGCACCATCACCCCGGAAGAGATCCGCGAGCTGCAGGCCTACGGCGTCGAGCGCATCTACCATCCCAACGACGGCATGCACATGGGCCTGGTGGCGATGATCGAGGACGTGGTCCGCCGCGCCAGCGACGCGCGCCTGCCGACCGAGCCGACTCCGCCGCTCGCGCATATCGACGACGAGATCAGCATCGGCCGCACCCTCAGCGCGATCGAAGAGAACGCGCTCGACGAGGCGCAACTGGCGCACCTGCGCAAGCAATGGCAGTTGGCCGGCGGCAAGACCCCGGTGGTCGGCATCACCGGCACCGGCGGCGCCGGCAAGTCCTCGGTCACCGACGAACTGCTCAACCGCTTCCTGGCCAACTTCCCCGACATGCGCATCGCGGTGATCTCGGTCGACCCGACCCGCCGCCGCACCGGCGGCGCGCTGCTCGGCGACCGCATCCGCATGAACTCGCTGCGCAGCCATCGCGTCTACATGCGCTCGATGGCCACCCGCCGGCAGAACGCGGCCACCAACACCGTGCTCAAGGACTGCATCGGCTTCCTGCGCAGCCTGGGCTACGACCTGGTCATCGTCGAAACCGCCGGCATCGGCCAGAGCGATTCGGAGATCGTCGACCTGGTCGACTTCCCGATGTACGTCATGACCAGCGACTTCGGCGCGCCGAGCCAGCTGGAAAAGATCGACATGCTCGACTACGCCGAGCTGGTGGTGCTGAACAAGTTCGACAAGCGCGGCGCCGAAGACGCGCTGCGCGACGTGCGCAAGCAGTGGAAGCGCAACCGCGTCGCCTTCCAGACCAAGGACGAGGACGTCCCGGTCTACCCGACCATCGCCAGCCAGTTCAACGACCCGGGCATCAGCTGGATGTTCGCCAACTTGTGCCGGTTGTTGCGCGAGAAGCTGGGAGTCGGGAAAGGGGAATCGGGAATCGGCGTCGGTCGCTGCAGCTTCGATCCCCAGATCGACACCTCGCTCAAGGAACCGCGCGCGACGGTGCTGATCCCGGGCAGCCGGGTGCGCTACCTGGCCGAGATCGCCGAACAGGGCCGCTCGATCAACCGGCAGATCGAGACCCAGTCCGAAATCGCCGACCGGGCGCAGTCGTATTGGCAGTCGTTGCACGATCTGGAAGACGCTGCATTGCCGAGGGCGCTGGACCTGTATGCCGGCGAAGCGCTGTTGCCTGCGGGCCCTCACCCCGGCCCTCTCCCGCAAGCGGGAGAGGGAGCAGGGCGGAGCGACGAGCAAAACACCTCTCCCGCGAGCGGGAGAGGTCGCGCCGCAGGCGCGGGTGAGGGCAGCCCGGTCGCCATCGACCGCACCCTGCTGACCCTGCGCCAACGCTACAACGACGCCGTCCAATCGCTGACCTCCGAAGCGCTCAAGCTGCTGCGCGATTGGCCGGCGCGGCTGAAGTCGATCACCGACGAGGTCAACGAATACAAGGTCCGCGACAAGGTCATCCGGGTCGAGAACTACCGCGAGTCGCTGAGCCACCAGCAGATCCCGAAGATCGCCGCGCCGACCTACAAGAGCTGGGGCGAACTGCTGACCTTCCTGCAGAAGGAAAACCTGCCGGGCTACTACCCCTACACCGGCGGCGTCTATCCGTACCGGCGCACCGGCGAAGACCCGATCCGCATGTTCGCCGGCGAGGGCACCCCGGAGCGCACCAACCGCCGCTTCCACTACCTCTCGGTCGGCCAGCCGGCCGCGCGCCTGTCGACCGCGTTCGACAGCGTCACCCTGTACGGCGAAGACCCGGCCGTGCGCCCGGACATCTTCGGCAAGATCGGCAACTCCGGGGTCAACATCGCCTCGCTGGACGACATGAAGAAGCTGTACTCCGGCTTCGACCTGTGCGCGCCAAGCACCTCGGTGTCGATGACCATCAACGGCCCGGCACCGATCATCCTGGCGATGTTCATGAACACCGCCGTCGACCAGCAGGTCGAGAAGTACCTGCGCGAGGACCAGTCGCGTTGGGACGAGGCGCGGGCCAAGATCGACGCCCTGTTCGAAGGCCGCCAGCGCCCGCAGTACAGCGGCCAGCTGCCCGAGACCAACGACGGCCTCGGCCTGGGCCTGCTCGGCGTCACCGGCGACCAGATCGTCGACGCCGAGACCTACCAGCGCATCCGCGACAAGACCCTGGCCACCGTGCGCGGCACCGTCCAGGCCGACATCCTGAAGGAAGACCAGGCCCAGAACACCTGCATCTTCAGCACCGAGTTCGCCCTGCGCATGATGGGCGACATCCAGCAGTTCTTCGTCGACAAGAACGTGCGCAATTTCTACTCGGTGTCGATCTCCGGCTACCACATCGCCGAGGCCGGCGCGAACCCGATCAGCCAGCTCGCCTTCACCCTGAGCAACGGCTTCACCATCGTCGAGTACTACCTCGCCCGCGGGATGAAGATCGACGACTTCGCGCCCAACCTGTCGTTCTTCTTCTCCAACGGAATGGACCCGGAGTACACCGTCATCGGCCGCGTCGCCCGCCGCATCTGGGCCCGCGCAATGCGCGAGCGCTACGGCGCCGACCCGCGCAGCCAGATGATGAAGTACCACATTCAGACCTCGGGCCGCTCGCTGCACGCCCAGGAAATCCAGTTCAACGACATCCGCACCACCTTGCAGGCGCTGTACGCGCTGTTCGACAACTGCAACAGCCTGCACACCAACGCCTACGACGAAGCCATCACCACCCCGACCGAGGAGAGCGTGCGCCGCGCGGTCGCGATCCAGATGATCATCAACAAGGAGCTGGGGCTGAACTTCAACGAGAACCCCTGGCAGGGCAGCTTCATCGTCGACAAGCTCACCGACATCGTCGAAGAGGCGGTGTACAAGGAGTTCGAGGCGATCAGCGAGCGCGGCGGCGTGCTCGGCGCGATGGACACCATGTACCAGCGCGGCAAGATCCAGGAAGAAAGCCTGTACTACGAGCACAAGAAGCACGACGGCAGCCTGCCGCTGGTCGGCGTCAACACCTTCCTGCCCAAGGACCACGGCGGCGACATCGTCACCGAGATCGAGCTGATCCGTTCGACCGAAAGCGAGAAGGGCCAGCAGATCGACAACGTCCAGGCCTACCAGGTCGGCCGCAACGGTTATGCCGGCGAAGGCCTGCGCGGCCTGCAGGCCGCCGCACGCGAACGCCGCAACGTGTTCGCCAGCCTGATGGAGGCGGTCAAGACCCACAGCCTGGGCCAGATCAGCCACGCCCTGTACGACGTCGGCGGCGAGTACCGCCGCAACATGTAAACCGGCGCTTCCGCACCGGCTGCGACGAAAGGCCCGCGCAAGCGGGCCTTTTCGTTTCCGTGCACCAGCCCATGTAGGAGCGGCGTAAGCCGCGACAGCCGAAGCGGCGAAATACCGCGTACTCACCCGAATCGACCGATCTCCAAGCTTCGCAGCGACAGCCGCCGCGGTCCGAGCCTCGGCGGTAGACGCTTGCGACCCTCGCTTCGGTGGTCGCGGCTCACGCCGCTCCTACATGGGCTGGTGCACGGAAACGAAAAGGCCCGCGCAAGCGGGCCTTTCGTCGCAGCCGGTGCGGAAGCGCCGGTTTACATGTTGCGGCGGTACTCGCCGCCGACGTCGTACAGGGCGTGGCTGATCTGGCCCAGGCTGTGGGTCTTGACCGCCTCCATCAGGCTGGCGAACACGTTGCGGCGTTCGCGTGCGGCGGCCTGCAGGCCGCCGCACGCGAACGCCGCAACGTGTTCGCCAGCCTGATGGAGGCGGTCAAGACCCACAGCCTGGGCCAGATCAGCCACGCCCTGTACGACGCCGGCAGCGCGTACAGCGCCTGCAAGGTGGTGCGGATGTCGTTGAACTGGATTTCCTGGGCGTGCAGCGAGCGGCCCGAGGTCTGAATGTGGTACTTCATCATCTGGCTGCGCGGGTCGGCGCCGTAGCGCTCGCGCATTGCGCGGGCCCAGATGCGGCGGGCGACGCGGGGGCGCGGTCGCGGCCAGCGCGGCAAGATCCAGGAAGAAAGCCTGTACTACGAGCACAAGAAGCACGACGGCAGCGTGATCGACGTCGCGGATGCGCGACGGTCGGCACTTATCCGATCATTGTCAACGGCCGCTCCGGCGATCTGCTGGCCCTTCTCGCTTTCGGTCGAACGGATCAGCTCGATCTCGGTGACGATGTCGCCGCCGTGGTCCTTGGGCAGGAAGGTGTTGACGCCGACCAGCGGCAGGCTGCCGTCGCGCACCGCGCGCACGCAAACCGCGCTCGCCCGCACGAAGTCGACGACCGCTCGCCGCACCTCGCCAGGACTGTGCCGCAAGCACGTTCGTTCATCGCGAATCATGCGGGCCCTCTCAATCGGCCATTCGGCGTTCTGGGAAGATCGCCGCGCCTCACGGCACCGGCGACGCGGGGGCGTCGCCGGCATCCCTTTCAGGAGCGGTCCTATGACTATCCCGCTGCGACGGCTGCGCGCCGTCGCTCAGTGCGTTTGGGTGCTGGCTGTACTGGCGTTGGCGACGGCGAACGTCGCACACGCCCAAACGAAAACGCAGTCCGCCGGCAAGACCGTCGGCGACTTCAGCATCGGCGTCGAGCCGCGCACGGTGTTCAGCAGCCGGGAAAGCTCGGTCGCGACCTACGTCGTACTCAGCAGCTCCGACCAGTTCGAGAGCGCCGCCGCGCTCACCGTGTCGAACTTGCCCAGCGGCGTGAGCGCGAATTTCTCGCCGGCCGCGCTGGCCGCGACCGCCAACGGCAGTTCGCGCTCCAAGCTTACCTTGAACGTCGCCGCCGGCGCGACGGTCGGCACTTATCCGATCATTGTCAACGGCCGCTCCGGCGATCTGCTGCGCACTACCACGGTGAACCTGGTGGTGACCGCCGACGCCGGCTACAAACTGGTGCTGTCGGGCACCCAGCACGTGACGCCCATCGGCGGCAGCAGCCAACTGCCGGTGACCGTGGTCGGCACCGCGTTCAACGACCCGGTGAGCCTGGGCGTGACCGGCCTGCCGGCCGGCGTCAGCGCCGCGTTCGGCCTCAATCCGGTCAACCCCGGGGCCAAGGCGGCGGTGAATTCGACCCTGACCTTGCGCGCGTCCGCGCAGGCGAAGCAGGGCCGGTACCCGTTGACCATCACCGGCACGTCCGGCGGCATCGTGCGCAGTGCGGCGATCGACCTGTACGTCAATCCGGCGCCGGATTTCACCTTGTGGACGGTGGGGCGCAGCCGCGCCCTGGTCGCGGTGACCCAACAGGCCGGCATCAGCGGCTGGCTGGACATCAACGCGCGACCGCTGCACGCCTGGAACCAGCCGATCGCTTTCTCGATGGAAGGCCTGCCGCCCGGCGTCAGCGCGCGCTTCAGTCCCGCGGTGGTGAACCCCTACGGCCCGACCAGCATCGCCTTCACCGCCAGCGGCGACGCCGCGCCGGGCAACTATCAGGCCAACGTGGTCGCGACGGCGGCCTCGGCGACGCACCGCTTGCCGGTGCAGCTGACCGTGCTGCCCTACATCGACCCCAGCCGCCTGCCCAACGAACTCACCCGCGTCGGCATGTCGCTGCGCGCCGGCGAGTCCTTGTTGTTCAACATCATGAAACCGGAAGGCTACGCGCCCGGCTTCTACCTCAACACCCAGGTCGGTTTCGGCACCGGCCGCGGCACGCTGTACGTGCGCGAAGGCGCGCCGCCGACCGATACCGAGTTCCATTGCCGCACGTCGGGCGTGTGGAGCACCTTCTGTCGGGTCGAACGCAATCCGCAGGCCGAGTTCCCAATGACGTACTTCCTGCGCCTGAAAGCCGATACGGATATCCAGGGCGCCAGCGTGATGGCGGCCTACGGCGCCGCCTACGACGCCCGCCCGCGCGCGCTGTTCGCCAACCCGACCGATTACCTGGTCAACGACAACACCGTGGTGGAAAGCCCGCTGACCGTCGCCGGGCTCAACGGCAACGGCGGCGCCGCGCGGCTGAGCTATCGCATCAGCCATCCTCATCGCAGCGATCTCAAGATCGAACTGATCGCCCCGGATGGCCGCGCCTACCTGCTGCGCGACCACCACAACGGCCCGATCAACCCGAGCCCGGAACTGCCCCTGGACCTGACCGACCAGGTCGCCAACGGCGTGTGGAAACTGCGCGTCACCGACGACGTCCTCGGCGGCTCCGGCACCTTGCTGCACTGGACGCTGGATTTCTTCCGCAAGCCGTAGCCCTATCCGATCCACGCCCCGCCTTCGCTGTTCCCTTCTCCCGCTTGCGGGAGAGGGGCAGGGGTGAGGGCAAACCAGCCGCGACGACTTCCCCAAAGCTCACGACACCCAGTCTTCGCCGTTCCCTCTCCCGCCTGCGGGAGAGGGGCAGCGGTGAGGGCAAACCAGCTGCGACGACTTCCCCAAGATCACGACACCCGGCTTTTGCCGTCCCCTCTCCCGCCTGCGGGAGAGGGGCAGGGGTGAGGGCAAACCAGCCACGACGACTTCCCCAAGATCACGACGCCCAGTCTTTGCCGACCCCTCTCCCGCTTGCGGGAGAGGGGCAGGGGTGAGGGCAAGCGCAACAGGCAAGACCGGCGCCTTACACTGCGCGCATGGAACAACTCAGCGCCCTGCTGGCGCAACTCGGACACGACTCCGCGCTGGAACAGCCCGACCGCGTTCCAGCCCGGCTCGACGCGCTCGACCGCATCGATGCCTGGCTACCGCACGCGACCGACGTCGACCTGCGTCGCCGCGCCCAGGCCGCCGCCGACCGGTTCGAAGCGCTCAACGCCGCGTTCTACGACGACCTGCGCCAGGACATCCGCAACGGCCACGGCGCCGCGCGCCTGCTGCACTACGCGGCGGCCTGGGCGCGCGAGGTGGCGACCAGCGACCCGCAAGCCTACGACCTGCTCGACGAGCTGATCGCCGGGGTACTGCCGTTCGGCGAGCCTCAGGCCCCGCAAGTCGCGCTGGCGCCGGACATGGTGTTCTACCAGCCCACCCCGGCCCGCCACATCCTGGCGATGATCCGCGCCAGCGAACTCGGCGCCGGCGACGTGCTCGTCGACCTGGGCTCCGGCCTGGGCCACGTGCCGCTGCTGGCCGCGATATGCACCAGCGCCGAAACCGTCGGCATCGAACTGGAACCGGCCTACGTGGCCTACGCGCGCCGGGCCGCCGCCGACCTCCACCTGGCCAAGGTGCGTTTCGTGGAAGCCGACGCGCGCCATGCGGATGTCTCTTCCGGCACCGTGTTCTACCTCTACACCCCGTTCCAGGGCGCGATCCTGGCCGAAGTGCTCGAACGCCTGCACGCACAGGCCGCACACCGCGCGATCCGCGTCTGCAGCTTCGGCCCCTGCACGCCGACGCTGGCCGCACAGCCGTGGCTGGCCCGACAGGACGCCGGCGACGCCTACGGCCCGGCGCTGTTCCATAGCGTCGCCGGCTGAGCCCGCCGACGCGCCGGAGCGTGCGGGCAGGGCAACGCGCAGGACCGCCGCGCCCGTACCCGCGCGCCGCCGCTCCGCGATAATGCCCGCATGACCATCTTCCTCACCGACTTCGCCCGCCCGCGTCTGTTCCCGCGCGAACCGCGCCGCAACACCATCCAGGACATCACCCCGGAGCAGTTCGAGCGCCACCTCAACGACACCCCGCCGTTGATGGTGCTGGACGGCTACGCCCCGTTCTGCAAACTGCATGTGCACCGCAACTGGACCAGCACCCGCTGCCTGGCGGTGCCGATCACCGACGCCAACCGCCACCTGCTGCGCAGCGGCTACGACGCCCGCACCAAGGACGAACTGCCGGTGCTGGTGCGCTGGTTCGAAGACCTCGACCCGCCGGTGGCCGAATACCTGATCGTCATCCTCTACAGCCGCGAACAACTGGCCAAGGAAGGCACCGCCATCGATGCCGACTGGGGCGTGGTCGGCTGCATGTACACCGCCGAGCCGCTCGAGACCCCGATGGCCCCGATCACCATGATGCGCAACGCCCTGGGCGTGGAAGAGGGTGGCTCCGGCGTGGCGCTGGACCGCGAGGCCTACCGGCGCAGCGTCGAGTTCTGGAGCGCGCACGCCAACTGGCGCGGCTGAAGCCAGAAACCGCGCACGGTTCGCATTGCAACGTCGCCGGATTCGTCGTACACCGGGCAGCGGTCGTCTTCGAAGGAAGCCCAGCATGGACCGAACCACCGCCGGTTGCCTGTGCGGCAACGTCCGCGTCGTCGCCACCGGCCGGCCCTATCGGGTCGGCCTGTGCCACTGCCTCGACTGCCGCAAACACCACGGCGCCCTGTTCCACGGCTCGGCGATCTTCCCCGCCGACGCGGTCAGCGTCGAAGGCGAAACCCGCCACTACCGCAACCGCCACTTCTGCCCGAACTGCGGCTCGCCGGTATTCGGCCGCAGCGGCGACGAAGTGGAATTGAATCTGGGCGCCCTCGACGCGCCCGACCAATTCCAGCCCACCTACGAACTGTGGACCGTCCGCCGCGAATCCTGGCTGCCGCCGTTTCCGCTGGCGCATAGCTACGAGCGCAATCGCGAAGGCGGGGGGCGTTACGAAAACTAGGCCAAACAAGCTAATTGGCATATTCGTCCACGCATCGCGAACGTCGAAACACTGCCTGACTCGGTACGACCGCAACCCACGGTTGCGGGTTTCGTTCATTCAACCCGATCGATCGAACAATTTGTGCCGAAACCGCCGCGCAAGGCTTGCAAGCCGGCCCCGGGATAGAGGACTTTTATCCGGCCCCAACGCCCACTCAGGAAGAGGACGCCGCATGTGGATATTCAAGACCAAGCTGCCGCCCCCGGAAGTCCCGCTCAGGTTGCGCGAATTGCTCAAGGACTACCCAGGGCATGTCGAAAACTTACAAACAGTCCTGAATGAATTCGCAGAGCCGACGCCCCGAGTGCAGCCATTGGACGAGGCCATCTGGGCACTTCAGAACCGGCTCGACTGCTTCCTTCAAGAGGCCGTTCGACAGCTTGAAGCCGCGCAGGCCGACGGAAATCCCTTGTCGCTCGACGCGGCCGAACGCGCAAGATCGACGATGGGCCGCGCGCTCTTGAGCTTCGACAGCGATCCTGACGGGCTTGGGCGTTACTTCAAGCGGCACAAGAAGGCATTCGAATGACCTCCCAAGAGCGCGTGTTGGACATAGGGGGCGGCGAGATGATTTTCTGGGATCGGATCGTTCCGGATAGCGGCATGGAGCAGGCCGCATCCCACTCCCAGCCCAAGGCGATCTTCTTGGTGGGCCAGCCGGGCGCAGGGAAAAGCGCCCTGATAGCCATGGCGAAAGCAGACCTGGGCAATGATCTGATCATGATCGACCCGGACAGGCTCCGCAGCTATTGGCCGGGTGTGCGTGAACTGCGCAACGCGAGCCCATACGCCTGGCGTCTCGATACCGACCATGATGTCGGCCTCTGGGCCGCCGCCTTGCAAGAGGTGGCGGTTCGAGACCGTAAAAACATCATCATCGATACCATGTTGAGCGACGCGGAAGCCCTGCTCGACCAGATACGGTTACTGCAGGTCGAGAGCTATGAAGTTCAAGTCCGAGTCGTGGCCGTGCATAGATTGGAGAGCGAACTCGCCGTCGATGCGCGCTTCCTGAGTGGCTTCCTCCGGGACGGTCACGGTCTTTATCACCAGGAAACCTTTCGTAAGCAGTGCTACGAGAACATGCCCAGCTACTTGAACCGCGTGCGCGGTCAAGCAGAAATCCCGATCCGCATCTTCAATTGCGATGGTCTGGAGATCTATGACGGCCGCATCAACCCAGCGCCGCCCGGAGCGGCGCTCGAGCAAGCCCGCGACGCCCGGCTTGCCGATCCAAAAGTCACCAAGGCAGTGCATAAGGGGCTGAAAAAGCAATCGTCGCTGCATCGCGACCTTCCCGAGTTACTCGCGCGCATGACCGAGCCGCCGATGCCATGAGGTGGGAGTTCTGATGCCGGACTGATTCCTTCCGAGGTGAGACTTGGCAAATTGTTTGTACACCTTGACCCTGTCGAAAAGCTCGTGGCTTCGGTCGTGAGGATGCAATGAGCTAGCCAAAAGCAGTCTCGCGTGTCCAGGGGCGCGGGCTTTCTAGTAATGTTTAATTATGGGGCGATGCTTCGAATCGAGGACGTCAAGATTTCCTCGCCCCTCGTGCGAATGGCCGGAGGGTCTTGTTTTCTTCGTTCGTAAAAGCGGCGCTGATGCGTTCGGCTTGGCAGATTAGTTATGCGCGGGATGCAGGTTGATGGCGCTTGCTGAATTTCTCGCGCGCGCAGGCGCGCGCATATAGTTGATTCTTTGGGTGTCGGTCACATTGTTATTTAATGTAACGCCAACAGGGGGCGAAGATGGCTAAGAGGGGTGTGAAGAAGGGCGTTAAAGCCTTGAATAAGACTGGAACTAAAAAGCAAAAAATTGTTGGTCCGAAGTTTAGCAGTGGCGACGTGGGGGCGCAGCCACTTGACTGGATGAAGTTGCTCTCGTTGTCGCGTATGCCGGGGCAGGATCGCAAAAAGCTTATTTATGGGACAATCAATGATCATCGTACAGAACACGAGCGTGATTTTGATAGAGTTGTTTTTTGTACTCCTGTTCGGCGCCTAAAAGATAAAACGCAAGTGTTTCCGTTGGACATGCACGATGGAGTAAGAACTCGCCTTACTCATTCAATGGAGGTCTCAAACTTAGCGCGATCTATGGGGACTGCCGTAGCGGCAAATATCGAGGCGCTCGCGTCCATTCCTGGCGCGCAGAGAAATGTGCCCGCCTTGCTGGCGGCTATCGCACTGACTCATGATTTGGGAAATCCTCCCTTTGGTCATCAGGGGGAGGTCGCAATTCGCAGTTGGGTTGAAAGTAACGAAGCAGAAATCAAGAAGGAGGCTAAGAGTGAGTTCAATAGAGATTTTCTCAAGGACTTCCTTCTCTTTGAAGGCAACGCGCAAGGGTTTCGTCTGCTGACTAGGCTGCAGCATCAAGACCATAAAAGTGGGCTAAGGCTTACTGCATCAACACTTCGGGCATTTATGAAGTACCCATGGTTATCAGGTGCGGTTAATTCTGATGGAGGTCCAAAGAAATTTGGTGTGTTTCGGTCCGAAAAGACTATTTTTGAATGGGCTAGTGCTGAAACGGGGCTAGAGGTTGGGGTTAGGCATCCTTTGAGTTATCTAATGGAAGTCTGTGATGATATTGCTTACTCGGTTTTAGATATTGAGGATGCGGTAAAAAAAGAGCTGGTTAGCGTTGCCGAGCTGGCTTCATTTATTGGTAATGATGAGCGCTTCAAAAACGATGTTCGTGTTGAGCACCTTTTGCAGCAATATAATGATGATCGTGATTGGCTCAATAGCCTCCGCATGCCGCGCGAAGACCGTGTAAAAGTTGCTCTTTCTAGCAAGGAGATCAGAGATTCTCAAGTTGATATTATACGCAGCTATGCGATTGGGCTGATGGTCTCAGATGCGATTGATCGATTTATGGCGCTCGAGACAACTAATGCTTTCGGTACTTTAAAGAAGGGGATTGCTGAGGATTTCAGGTCTTCCCGGCTTGTGGATGCTTTCAAATGTTTCGCTGTGTTGCGCGTCTATAATCACCCCTCCGTTCTTAAGGCGGAGCTGCAAGGGCATAACATCATTCCTGAACTGATGACTGTTTTTTGGAGGTCGATAGTCAAGCATCGACACGGGACGCAATCAAAAATAGACGAATATGTTATGTCACTAATGTCGCCAAACTATGTTCGTGTATACAGGCAGTCTGAGGATCTAGGCCTGCCTTGTTGGTATCGGCAGGTACAATTGGTATGTGATCAGGTTTGTGGAATGACAGATTCCTATGCGATAAGAGTGCATTGCGATCTTCGAGGGTTAGGGGCTCTATGAGCTCAGTGTCTATTCAGGTATCTCAGAAGTTGCGGGGGTTTGTTCGTGCACTTAAAAAATATGACGAACTAAGTGCGGTAATTGATGTTTGGAACGAAGTTGGGGAGGCTTATCTTTTTGGCGGAGCTCCTCGGGATGTTGCTTTCGGTGCCCGGAAGTCGATTAATGATCTCGATATTTTTGTATCGGGCCCCGTGCGAATGGAGTCGATCAATGATCGGGTGTCGTTGTTAAAGAAGACAAATTTCGGCGGTTATCGATTTGTTGTTGGTCAATTCGACGTTGATGTTTGGGAGTTGGATAAAAGCTATGCATTTCGCTTTGATGCTTCCTCATATATAAACGCGCGAAATTTGCTTGATTCAGTCTGCTTTTCGACAGATGGCGTGGCCGTTTCGTTGAAAACTGGTCGGAGCATCGTAACGCCCGAGTTTACTAGCAGTTTGGCCGATCGGAGATTGGATTTTGTGGTTCCGCCTGCGAAATTGGAAGCGGTTATTGGGGCGAGAATTGCCCGCCTTGCGTTGAAGCTCGAGTTGGAGCTCACTCCCGCTGTCGCTAGCTATTTCGTTGAATGCTTAGAAATCTTCGGAATTTCAGCATTAATCGATGCTGAAACTCGGTGGGGGAGTAAGCGTATTCTTAATGAAATATCGATGGAGCAGATAAAGCTTGATATTCGAGAGGCTATAAGGAGGGCTCGTATTTGCTTGCGCAATGAATATTGATACTTACTGTTTGAAAGGGCGGGTTGATTAAATTATTGGGTTCTCGGCGCCGCGTGGAGAGGGCGTTCTTGATGTCGTCCAGCGCTTGGTACGAACGCAAGCACAGCGCTTTGAATGCTTCGCTGAATATTTGGGCTAGATAGCGGGGCTATTAGCCTATCCGGGCTGTAGCTCGTTCCGTCGAGGGCAAATGCATTAGTCCGTCGCTGGACGGACAAGCCGAGACCCGAGCAGAATCTCAGCTCGGTGGACGGAAGTTCGCAATGCCAAGCCGCACCATCATCGTCGCAGGCGCAACAGGTCTCGTGGGTAGAGAACTTCTGTCCGGGCTGCTGGGCGACCAGAGCGTAGCCGCCGTGCATAGCCTCGGTCGCAGAATGCTGGCGGCGCAGCATCCCAGACTAACGGGTCACGTCGTCGACTTCGCTGCACTGCCCTATCTGCCGCGCGCGGACGAGGTGTATCTGGCGCTGGGCATGGCGATCAAGGTCGCCGGCAGCTAGGCAGCGTTTCGTGCCGTCGATTACGACGCCAACCTAGCGCCGTCGCGACGGCGGCCTTGGCCGCGGGCGCCAAGCGGGTCGGCCTGGTCAGCGCGATGGGCGCCGATTCCAAGTCGAAGGTCTTCTATGGCCGGGTGAAGGGCGAACTGGAGGATGCTTTGGCGGCAATGCCGTTCGAGGGCATGGTCTTCGCGCGACCATCGCTGCTGGTCGGGGATCGCAAGGTGCTTGGGCAACCGACGCGGCAAGGCGAGGTGCTGGGCTCCGCTCGGTAAGGTTGTGGGGTTCCTGATCCCGGCGAACTACAAAGCCATCGACGCGTCGGGGGTCGCCTCGGCTTTGCTCTCCGGGGTGCCGTCGGCCCAAGGTAGGAAGGTCCTGCTGTCCGGTGCGATGCGGCGCTTGGCGTTTTCGCGGCCCTGAGTTGCCCTGGATGGAGGGCCAATTCGGCTTCCTTGCCATGGCAATCAAAGTGGTCGCTCGCCTGGAGCGACCCGTTGCGGGGGCTTTAGGTGGACTCGGATACGGCCTTACTGTCTTGGGCCGCGGCTCGGGTCTTCTTGCGAACGTTGGGCTAGGTTTTGCGCGTGCTGTTGGTCGCGCTCTTGATTGAAGGATTGGTTCGCACGCAAGGTGTCCTGCATCGGCGGTGCCGGCTCGGATGTGGAGACACCCGCGTGGAATCCTGGTACGACACCCGCGACCCACAGGGTTCCATCTACAACCCCGATGTGGCCGATGCGACCAGCATCGGGAATGCCGTTCTGCTTGGCTTGAAGCATCGCTTGCGCCACTTTCTCGTCAGTCACCTGCGCAGGTACGTTTTGTCGGATCTTGTCGAACATGGCTTGATCCTCAGGCGCTAGCCGTGAGGGTGTCGGTGTGGGGTCGATGCGTGCTGGCGATGAAACCGGGCTGATCGGGGCAGGGGCCTGCGAGCCGGAGGCTGGTGCTGGGGAAAGGGGGGCTGCATGGGGTGCGCGACTTGCCTCGTAGCGATCGGCAGCCAACTCGGGATCGATCCGCCTGCCAAGATTGACGTTGGCGGCGAAGTCGCGGGTGGGGCGGTCGAAGACCTGGTCCGCTGTTCGTTGGACGATGGCCAATCCGGCCTGGGTGCTGATCGCTGCGAGCGTATGCCAATCTGCGACACCGTTGACCTGCTCAGTCCCATGCCAAAGTTGAAAGGCCTGTACTGCTCGTTGAGTGGCCGAGCCAAAAACGCCATCCGCGGTGATCGGCTGTTTGATCCGCTCATTGATTCCGAGCTGGATCAGATTCTCCTGTAACTTTGTGACTTCCGGGCCCTGCTCGCCGACTTTCAAGCTGCCGTCGACCATCGCGTCGCGTGGTTGGTGAGTTTTGATTACGGAGGTAGGGGCTTGCAAGTACGACGGCAAGCCTTGGTCGTTCGGCTGCATCCAATCGCTGCGATAGCCGGGCGGTTGAAAGCGCTCGGCGACTTGCTGGAAGTCCGGTGTCGCTGAGAGCGCCGCGGCGTGCGTTCGCAATGTCGTTAGCGTCGCAATGTCGGCTGTGCCGGTAGCTGGGAGGTTGTTGCGCTCCTGGAAGAGCGAAACAGCTTCTCGTGTGCTCTTTCCATAGTCTCCGTCGGCTTGCAGCGCTCTACCGTTGGCATCGACCGCGCCGACCAGCTTCAGATTTTCCTGTAACGCTTCTACGGAAAGATTGGCTTCGCCAGGGCGTAGCTCATTCTCGAAAGGTAGTTGGTAGGGGATGCCTTTGAACCGTTCCTCGATGATCAGCAGTTGGTCGAGTCCGTCGCGATTGAGCGCTATATCGTTGTAATAGTCGTAGCTGCTCGTCCCGTAGTCGTCCGTCGCGGCCTGCTTTCCCTGGACGACTTTCACGGCCCCGCCATATCCGGCGATATGTCGTGCTTTCAGGAAGCCCGCGATGTGCTCCTCGGAGTCGCCCTCTACGAGCACTCCCTGCCTCATGGCGGTGCGATAAGCGGCGTCGCTGTTGCGTTTGAACGCTTGATCCTGCAAGTCGGCGGAGGCCTTGTACTGGTCGAGGCTCAAGCCGTCTTTCCAGTTGGAAGCATCTTCCAGGAAGCGGGTCATGCCTCCCGACTCGGCCCAGGTCCATTCCCTGCGATACCCCGACATCGCCGCTCTGACCTTGTCCGCGTCGACGTAGCCCGCATCGGCCAGCCAGGTAGCGCCCGCCTGATACCGTCCGACATAACCCGCACCGTTGATGATGCTCAGGTCGCCGCCATTGCTCTCGGTCAAGACGGTTGAAGCCACCAGTCTCCGAGTGGAATAGTCGCTTAGCCCTTCGATATTGCCCTGAGCATACTGATTGGCCGTCAGTACGGCTCGTTCTTGCCTACGCGTCCCTGCCATGTTCCTCCTCCTTGATGATTGATCACTGGTGCTGCTTGCACTTCAGTTGGGCCATGACCTCGCTCGGCAGGGTCCGTGTCAGGTCGAATACCGTGAAGCCCGCGGTATATTTGCCTCCGTCTTGCTGGCTCGCCTGCACATAAATCTTGTCCCGCCCCGCGATTGAGACAGCGAAGAACGCGCCATTTCCTGTGCCTTCTTCAGCTTCTCCCGGGGTGCATTCATCGGCGATCGTGGAGACTTCAGCCGCAGCGCCGAACTGTTTCTTGAGGACGTCGAGGTAATCGTCCGAATAGAAAGGCTTGCTGATCGAGATGGACTCGACGGCAGCCTGCGACCCGTTGATGGATAGGGTCGAGTCGCCTTCGTTTCTTTTCGTGGTCGCGTAATCCAATCCAGGCCTGCCGTTCGGCACCTCTTTGACCGAGAACCCGAGCAGCAAAATTGTTCCGTGTTGTGAGTAGCGGCCGGAGGCGTACTCTTTGGGCGACGGGTCGATCCATTTGATCTGGGGTAGGGCTCTATACGCCGTCCAATCGCGGCCTTGGTCGCTCACGAACAGCTCGGCGCTGGCGAGCATGTCGCTGGACTGGGCGGGTGCAACACGTTCGGTGCGAGGCTTTGAGCTGGTCGAACTTTCAACCGCGGCGGTTCCCTTCTGGCAGCCTGCCAAGCTCAGTAACGCAATGGCGGCTGCTGCGGTCAGGTAGTTGAGATTCACGTCATCTCTCTTTGTTGGATTGGTCCTTTGGCGAGACTCGGATGAACAGGGGTTCGGTCCCGAAAGCTGTAAATAGGTCAGTCCTCAATAATCATCTCGATCGTGACGGCATGCACGCAGGCAGTCTGATCGCCTTCGGGGGACTGCTGGTGGGTGTAATCCACCAATAGCGATTGTCTGCCTTTCCAGTAGTGCCAGGCTTGCGGTCTGTTGTGCGGCCCGGGGAACTCACTGTACTGGTAATCCATGGCGTTCAGCTTGTCGTGCAGGCCAGCGAGGGCTAGCGCACATGTCCGGCGCCGTTGCGGGTCGTATTGTTTTTCATCCGGAAGGCGGATCCCAACCCGTTTGTCGTCGCTGGTGTACTGGCTGAAATCGAACGAATACGCCGAGCCGGAGTCCAGGCTTCCCTGCATCGACCAGGTGCCTTCGACTCCAGAAGCGCCCAATGGGAAATGCGTCAGTTCTTCCACCCGTGCTTTGCTCAGGTCGTCTGGGGCTAGGGTTCCATGGATCAAGGCGAACAACTTTTCTTCGAACTCTGCGCTGCTCAGCTTTGGCGCTGAGGCCGACGCATTGGGTGTGTCTTTCGCACGCTGAGCCTTGGGGCTGGAAAGCGATGCCGGTTGATCGGATCGACCGGGCTGCGGTGCGGTGACCAAGACCTCCGCTGGGGAGCCGCCGGCGACGAGGCCCAAGCACAAGATCGCGCAACAGAGTGTGCGTGTGTCGAAATGGATCTTGGCGATGAGTCGGGCCATGGACCGGTTCCGAAAAGACGCCGTTAGGGTCATGGAACTGGGATCGGGTTGCAAGAGCAACTGGGAGTAGCGTATTTGCTGGGGCCTATCGGATCAGTTCACAGCTCTGTCGATCACGACCGAGATGTGATCGATGCACTCGATGCCGCCGCGGTCGAGCGGCTCGGTCGGGTAGAGGTCTACGTGGACCACTTGCCCATTCCTGGAGAAACGCCAGTTCGACGCTTTGCCGTGCACTCCGGTCGATCTGTCGCTGCGGAAATTGGCGGCGTCAAGTTTGCGATGCAACGTGTCGAAAGCCAGCGTGCAAGCAGCGGCGCCGGTTCCTTCGCTTTGCTCAATTGGAATCGCCGCAATCTCAAGCCTGATGTCGTCGGCCGCGAATCGCTCGATGCCGATGGAGAATCGCCACCCCTCGACAGTCGTTCCCTTGGCGTAGGACGCATCACGGCTGTCCAGGCGATGCAGGCTCAGTCCGGTCAAGCGTTCGATGTGTGGCTCGGTGAGGTCGGCCTTGGTGCGGACGCCGTCGATCAAGCCTAAGATGATCGACTCCACTTGCTTAGCCGGAAGCTCAGGCGGGGAGAATGGGAGCTGTTTGACAATAGTCATCTCGATCGTCATGGCATGCACGCAGGCGGCCTGACCGCCTGCAGGCGTGTCGTGGTAGGTGTAGTCCACCAACAGCGACTGCCGGCCTTTCCAGTACTGCCAGGCTTGCGGCAACCCATCCGGCCCCGGGAATTCGCTGTCCCGGTAGCCCATGGCTTTCAGCTGGTCGTGCAGGCCGGCCAGGGGCAACGCGCAGGTATGGCGGCGCCGCGGGTCGTAGCGCTTCTCGTCTGGCAGGTAGACCTGCACCTCTTTGTCGTCGTCGGCGTGTCGGCTGAAGTCGAACGAATACGCCGAGCCGGAGTCCAGGACGCCGCGAGCCGACCAGGTGCCGTCGACTTCGGATGGGCCCAGTGAGAGGTGCGTCAGCGCTTCGACCCGAGCCTTGCTCAGATCGTCCGGGTCCTGGATGCCTTGGACCAGGGCGAGGATTTTCTCCCGCAGCGCTGGGCTGCTCAGCTTGGGCGCCGAGGCCTGCGCTTCGGGCATGTCGTTCATGAGCTGAGACTCGGAGCGGGGCGGCGGTGTGGGCTGTTCAGACCGAGTGGCCTGCGGCGCCGTTGCGGAAACACCCGGGGGCGATCCACAGGCGGCCAAGCCCAGACACAAGACCGTCCAGCCGAGCGCGCTGGGGAGGAAGGGAGTCTTGGCGATGAGTTCGGGCACGGGCTGGCTCCCCAATGACAGGGCCAGGGTTGCGGAACGGTCGCAGCCTGGCAAGAGCAACCGGCAGTTGCGCCATTCCTGTGGGTGACGTTCGCAATGGCCATTGGCTTCGAATAGCGCCCACGACAGTCAAACCGGAACGCCCATTCCGTTTCGACCCATTCACACTCAACGACCGTGTCAGTTCTGACAGGTCGGCGACCGATCCGCTTCGCGGCAGACGCTATAAGTCGCTCGACAGGTGTCCGCCTGTCGCCGACACAAGGAGCGTTTGCCTCATGGATTTCGGATCTCGTCGTTCTCTGCGTTTCGTCCCGGCTGCGTTGGCGGCCGGTCTGTTGTGTTCGCTGGGGTTGCAGGCGCAGCCGGTCGGGGGCGACCCGATCGCGGTGTCGTATGCGCAGACCTACCGCGTGCCGGTGTCGGAGGCGCAGCGCCGGATGGCGCGGGTGCCGGCGATCGCGCAATTGGAGCAGCGCTTGCAGCGGGAGCTGCCGGAAGCGTTCGCCGGCCTGTATATCGAGCATCTGCCCAGCTATCGGGTGGTGGTGCGTTTCACCAAGACGCCGAAGGCTTTGCTGGCGCGATACACGAAGGATCCGGTGTTCGTCGCTCAACTGGCGCCGCGGCCGTTGGAATTGCTGCGCGGGGCGCAGGAAGAGTTGGCGGCGCAGTTGAGTTCGTCCGGGGTGGCGTTCGAATCGGGGGTGGACGTCAAGGCTTCGCAGGTGAATCTGTTCGTGCTGGATACCGCGACGGCGGCCAAGCGCCTGTCGGGGCTGATGGCGGTGGCCGACTACATCAAGCTGCACAAGGTGCCGGCGTTGATGACGCCGACCGCGATCGTCGGCGGCAATCAGGTCGACGGCAGCACCCAGCGTTGCACCACCGGTTTCAACGTGTTCAACGCGACGCGCGAGTTGGGGGTGATCACGGCGGGGCATTGCGACAATGCGCTGACCTATATCGGCAGCCCGAACGCGACCCTGGCGTTCCAGAGCGAGCAGAACGGCGGTTCGCTGGATCTGCAGTGGAACAAGCAGTCCGGCGGCACGCCGCAGGAGCAGAGCAACCAGATCAAGCTGGTCGGCGGGCCGCAGGCGACGATGGACATCACCAGCCAGACCACGTCGGCCAACCTGCCGCTGGGCACGACGGTGTGCAAGATGGGCATCACCACCAACTACACCTGCGGCGAGGTAGCGGACAAGAACGCGCAGGCGATGTACGCCGGCTCGGTCGGCACCTATATCCGCGTGCACAACGCCAGCAACCAGGTGATGACCGCCGCCGGCGACAGCGGCGGGCCGGTGTTCGGCACCAACACCGCCTACGGCCTGGTCCACGGCCGCGGCGGCACGGGAACGCCGACCCATAACGATCTGTACTTCATGCCGGTGGATCATTTCTCGGCGATCGGGGTGACCTTGCTGAAGGAGAAGTTCGCCCTGACCAGCATCCCCAACGTGTCCGGGCCGCATAACGTCAGCTTCCAGGCGCAAGTGTTCTTCCAGGGTGTGCCGAAGTTCCCGGTGCAGCGCAAGACCAAGATCGTCAGCTGCGCGATGGGCTGGACCTGCAGCGACTACAACGGAACCTATACGACCAGCAGCACGTCGCCGCTGACGTTCAACTACAAGTGCAACGTCACCGGCTCGAACCCGACCTCGACCTTCGTCTGGAGCACCACCCTGGTCGGCGCCGACGGTGTGGCGACCAATGCGATCCAGCACACCAGCACCTGCACCTCGACCACGGTGGCGGGCGCGGCGAAGGCTGGCGGAGAGGGCGGGGCGCCGTCGATCACGATCGAGCCTTGATGCTGGCCAGGGGCGGCGACTGTCGTCGCCGCCCCTGTAGGAGCGGCGTGAGCCGCGACCGCGAAGATCCGACCTTGCGCCGTCATCTGCGGCGACCGACGCCTTAAAGGGTAGGAGCGGCGCAAGCCGCGACCATGCAGCCGCATGTTTGCGGTCTGTATTTCGACTGAGGAATGTAGCCGTATCGCGTGTATGAGGCAGGGATGTCGGTTGCAAGGTGGATTCGGTGCGAGTCCCACAGTTGCACGGTCGCGACTTGTGACCGGAGGAAATCCCCGTGGGGCGTCGCTCCTACCCGCGACAGGACTTGGTTTCTGACAGGGGCACGGGTCCTCGGGTTTTCTGCGCGTTCCGTGGTCGCGGCTTACGCCGCTCCTACAGGGAGCTGCGGCGGCGACGAACGGTCGTTGAGGCTACCGTTGGTCGTCTGAACAGGGCTTTGTCGTTGGCGGAGTGAGACGGGTGTCCGAGGCTGCGCTGGGCGGACGTTGTCCCCCAGTGCCGGCCGCGTGCCCGCTCCTGCCGCGGGTGCGCCGGCATTCCCCCGTTGACCAGGACCTGTGTCATGACTACCCATTCGACGTTTCGGCGCGGCCCGAGGGGTTGGGCTGCGGTTTCACTGATCGCGTTGGGTCTGGCTGCGCTCGCGTTCGCGAGCCGGATATCGACGTCTTCGTTCGAGTCTGTGCAACACGACGCCGCGGGTGCGTCGCAGGACGCCTCGGGAGCGGGCGGTCCCAATCCGCTGGCCTTGGCGGCCATGCAGATCAACGGCGGCGCGTCGCCGGACGGCATGTGGCAAACCCTGCCGGCGGTGCAATTGCCCGAGCGGTTCCCGGCGCCGACCGCATACGTGCCGCTGACGCTGGACGCGATGATGCTGGAAGCGCGCTTGCGCGGCACGCCGCGCGAGACCTTCGGGCCGATCCCGGAGCAGACTCAGATCTACCTGCCGCGCGCCAGCGGCGGTTTCGTCCAGATCGCGCTGGCGCAGAGCCAGTTGCTGGGGCCGGGGCTGGCCGGCCAGTACCCGCAGATCAAGACCTATGTGTTCGAGGACGAGCGCGAAGGCTTCACCGGCCATATCACCGTCGGCACGCGCGGGGTGTTCATTTCCGGCCAGACCGACGACGGCATCCTGCGCGTCGAGCCGGTCGAGACCGCCAACGGCCGAGTCTATCTGAGCTATCGCGACCAGGACCGCACCGACGGCGCCAACGATTTCCATCAGGACGACGACGATCACCACGGTACGCCGGTGCCGCGCTTCTCCGCCGCGCTGGTATCGCAGATCCAGGCCAACGCCAAGGTCTCGGCCGGCACGCAGTTGCGGATCTACCGGCTTGCGGCGTCGACCACCGGCGAGTTCTACCAGGCCCGCGACGCGGGCGGCGGCGCGGCCGACGTGCTGTCGTCGATCGTCGCCGACCTGGCCGGCGCCAATGCGGTGCTGGAGCCGGAGGTCAGCGTGCGCCTGGTCGTGGCCGATGCCAGCGACGATGTGATCTACAGCGATCCGGACACCGACCCGTTCGACAACACCCAGAGCCCGTGCACGCTGCGCGACGCCAATCGCGACAACAACAAGGTGGTGCTGGACGACGCGGACTACGACATCGGCTTCCTGTTCGCGACCCGCGGCGGCAACGGCGCCAGCGGTTGCGCCTGGTTCGTGGTCTGCCTGACCACCTACGACACCCTGCACAAGGGCCGCGGCGCGGGCCAGATGGGCAACAACGGCGCCAACAGCGCCAGCGGCTTGCTCGCGCACGAGGTCGGCCACCAGCTCGGCGCGCGGCATACCTTCACCGGTTCGGACGGCAGCTGCACGCTCAACGAGTTCCTGGCCGGCGACAGCGAAAGCGGCTACGAGCCGGGCAGCGGCACCACCCGCATGTCGTACAACGGCAACTGCGGCACCGACGATGTCGACACTTCGGTGATCGGCGCCGGTTCGTATTTCCACTCGCGCAGCTTCGACGAGATCGTCACCAACGTGTTCAGCGGCGACGGCTCGACTTGCGGCACGCTGGTGAATACCAGCAATCTGCCGCCGAACGTGAATGCCGGCGGGGATTACACGATTCCGCGGCAGACCCCGTTCGAACTCAGCGGCTCGGCGACGGACGCCGATGCGCTGACCTACAACTGGGAGCAGTACGACCGCGCGCTGACCCAGCGGCCGATCAACACCGACCCCGGCGACGGGCCCTTGGTGCGCTCGCTGCCACCGGGCGCGTCCAGCTCGCGCATCATCCCCAACCTGCAGGATCTGTTGGACGGCGTGACCCGCGCCGGCGAGATCCTGCCGCAGGTCGACCGCGAGATGAACTTCCGCCTGATCGCTCGCGACAATCGCATGGGCGGCGGCGGCGTGGCCTACGACGGCATGCACATCCAGGTGTCGGGCAGCCCGTTCTTCATCACAGCGCCGAACAGCGGCACGCTGGGCGCCGGCTGCACGGTGCCCTTGAGCTGGGAGGTCGGCGGCGGTTCCATCGCGCCGCAGGTCAGCGCGCTGTTCTCCAGCGACGGCGGGCAGAACTTCGCCACCACCCTGATCGGCGCGACCGCCAACGACGGCGCGGCCTCGTTCGTGGTGCCCTGCGCCGGCGGTTCGGACAACCGGATCAAGCTGCAGTCGGTCGGCAATATCTTCTTCGACATCAACGACCAGGACCTGAGCGTGACCAATACCGCGCCCAGCGTTGCGGTCGACACCGCCGGAGGCGCGGTCGACGAGGCCTGCGAGTTCACCGTGCAGTTCAGCGCCCAGGCCACCGACACTTGCGGCGTGCTGGCCGGCGATGTCGAGGTCGAGTTGATCAAGGCGGCGAACAACTACACCCTGGGCACGCCGACGATCAACATCCAGCAGGTCTCGGCTACGGAAGTCGGGGTCAGCGGCAGCGTGGTGGTGTCCGAGCTGACCGGTTCGCCGGCGCAACTGACCGTCCGCGTCACCGCGCAGGACGCCTGTGGCCTGACCACCCAGGACACCGCGCTGGCGCAGATCGTCGACGACACGCCGCCGACGATCGACGTCAGCCTCAGCCCGGACCAACTGTGGCCGCCGAACCACAAGATGGCGCCGATCTGGGCCACGGTGGTGGCCAAGGACAACTGCCCGGGCGTGGCCTACACCCTGACCAGCGTGATCAGCGACGAGCCGGACAACGGCGATGCCGACGGCGACACCGTCAACGACATCCAGAACGCCGCGATCGGCACGGCCGACCTGCAGTTCGACCTGCGCGCCGAACGCGCCGGCAACGGCGACGGCCGCGTCTATACCGCGACCTACACCGCGGCGGACGGTTCGGGCAACGACGTCAGCGATTCGGATACGGTGTTGGTGCCGAAGAACAAGTGAGTTCTTGGGTTTACGAAAGATGCAGGAAAACGCCGCCTTCGGGCGGCGTTTTTCTTCGTCGGCATTTTCCCTGCGTCGCAGTTCCTCTCGCAACGACGATGCAAAGGGTAGGAGCGGCGCAAGCCGCGACCGCGTTGCCGCACATTCGCGTCGCCACCGCCTGCAACCGACGCTCCAACGAGTAGGAGCGGCGTCCCACGGGGATTTCCTCCGGTCACAAGCCGCGACCGCAACGGCAGAGGTCGGTTTCTAACGGCGGCGCCGGGAGTCGGGGTTTCTGCGCGTTCCCTGTCGCGGCTTACGCCGCTCCTACAAGAGCGAAAAAGCGCCCCGGATGGCCGGGGCGCTGGGTTTGCTGCTTGGCCGCGAGGGCTTACGGCGTGGTCTTCAAGGTCAGCGAGTAGGCGCTCAGGATCGGGTTGATCGGGCTGTAGTAGCTGTTGCCGCCGCCGGTGCGGCCCTGGCGGCCCTTGCAGCTGCCGCTGCCGCCGGACAACACGCCCTGGGCCTGGCCGGCGCCGGTGATGAACGAACCGCCGGAGTCGCCGCCTTCGGAGCAGGCGGTGGTCTGGGTCAGGCCGGTGACGGTGCCGTCGGGATTGCCGGCGTCGTCGACGTAGGACACGGTGACGTTCTTGCTGCGGATGGCGCCGCAGCGCCAGCTGCTGGTGCGGCCGGAACGGCACAGCGCGGCGCCGACCGCGGCTTCGGTGCTGCCGGACACGTTGACGTCGCCGTTGCCGTAGCCGTACACGCTGGCCGACAGGGTGTGGGTGCTGTCGACCTGGACCCAGCCGCGGTCCGGGCCGGTTTCGTTGTCGTCGGGCATGCTCGAAGCGGCGAACGAACCCAGGCGCACGCCCGGGGTCCACTGCGAGTCTTCGTTGTAGACCACTTCGCCGGTGTTGCCGCAGTGGCCGGCGGTGGCGAAGCCCAGGGTGGTGCCCTTGGTGACCGAGAAGCCCACCGAGCAGGCATACAGATAGCCGTCGCCCGGGTTGCGCAGATAGCCGCGGCCGCCCTGGATGGTGGTGCGGCGCTGCGGCGCCTCGGCGAGGGTTTCGAAGCGCACGGTGTTGCTGTCCAGGCCGCTGCGCGCGACGAAGTCGACTGCGGCGTCTTCCGCGCCCGGGGCGACGCCGACGATCACGCTGTTGCTGGGCAGGTCGACCGCCCAGCTGTACACGCCCTTGGGCGCCTTGCCGTTGCGCGCCAGCTGGCTGTCGAGCTGACCCTTGGCGGCGTCGAGCGCGGCCAGGCTGTGGCGGGCCTGACGGGTTTCCACGCCGGCCGTGGCCTTGGCGGCCTTGATCGAAGTGCTGGCGGCGACGAAGGCGAAGGAGCCGTCGGCCTTGCGCTCGAGCCAGGCGCCGGCGTAGTGGCGGCCCAGTTGCTTGGCCAGCGCCTTTTCCTGCTGCGCGGCCAGGCGTTCGGCCTTGAGGTACTGGGCGAGCTGATTGCCGGACAGGCCGAGGTCGCGCTGCATGGCCGTCTTCAGGGCGGGGGCGAGCTCGTCGGCGGCGAAGGCCGCGCCGGAAACCATCATGACCGCCGTTGCAGCGAGAACCGACTTACTGATCTTGCGCATATCCAAAAGCTCCTAGGGCAGAGAAGGGATGCGGACAGCGATGCGGCCGGTCCGGGGCAGGCGGGGATGAGCCGGTTGGGGGCGCTCGGGTGGGCCGCAATGAATGGAACGGGGCGGTGCGACGGCGTCCCTACCTTGGAATTGCGACCGAGTGCCTGTTTTGCGTGCGGGTTCAGCGACGCGTGGATGAAGATCGTGAATGAGTGGCGGCCCACGGGTAGGAGCGACGCGAGTCGCGACCGCGAAGCTTCGGCCTTGCGCCGTATCCACCCGCAACCGATGCAGAAGACGAAGCGCGACGGAGAGTTTGTCGACGATGAGTCGATCAGATCGGGCTGTGGGTTGGCGGGAGAGGTTCGGCGCGAGAACGAGGTTTCGCGGTCGCGGCTTGCGCCGCTCCTACCCCGCGATACGGCGTGGTTTCTGATTGCGGCGGCGGGCGTTGGTTTTTCTACGCGTTCCGTGGTCGCGGCTCACGCCGCTCCTACAAGAGGGTCCAGCGCCCCGCGCGAGCGGGGCGCTGGACGACGCGATCAGGGCATGGCCTTGACGCGCGAAATCGCCGCGCGCAGGTCGGGCAGCGGGCCGATCTGGCCGCCGCTGCCGGTCTGCGGGGTGCCGGTGGCGATCAGCAGGTCGCGCATCTGCCGCGGAGTCAGGGTGATGCCGCGCTGCTTGGCGATGCCCGACAGCGCGACCACCGCCGAGGCGACGATCGGCGAGGCGCTGGAGGTGCCGGAGAAGGTCTTGGTGTAGTAGGCGTTGGCGCCGCCGTTGTAGAGGTTGCCGTAGCCGGCGGTGGTGACGCAGCGGCCCCAGGCCTGGACGTTGACGCGGCGGCCGTAGGTCGAGAACGGCTGCTTGGCGCGCTCGGCGACGCTGTCGCTGCACCAGGCGTTGGAACGCGGGCCGCCGGCGCCGACGATGATCGAGCCCGAGTCCGGGCGGCTGCGCGGGAACGGCGAGCCGAAGCAGGCGGTGTTGTCCAGGTTCATGTTGCCGTTGCCGCCGGCCTGGACCACGTGCACGCCCTTGTTGGTGGCGACCACGATCGCGTCGTACACCGACGGCGTCCATTCCACCGGCACGTAGTTGCTGCAGCCGCTGGGGCCGGCGGCCTGCTGCTCGAGCAGCATCACGTCGCCGGCGCGCAGGAAGTTGGCCGCGGTGAGGATGGCGTTGGCCAGGTCGTAGCCGCGCTCGGTGTTCATCGCATTGGTGTAGTGCGCGCTGGCGCCGTTGACCAGGCCGGTGACGCCGAGGCCGTTGCCGTCGGCCACCAGTTCGCCCATCACCGCGGTGCCGTGGTTGTTGTCGTTGAACGGATCGCGCGGGGTGCCGTTGCGCACCTGCGCGCCGGCCAGGCGCAGCTTGGACAGGTCTTCGTGGTTGACGTTCCAGCTGTACTCGATGTCGAGCACGCGCACGCCGGCGCCGTTGCCGCCGGGCTGGGTGCGGGCGTAGTCGCTGTCGATGCCGCTCTGCGCGGCGGGCAGCTTGTAGTGCTGGTTGGCGTCGTAGGCCGGCGAGGCCGGCAGCGGCACCGGCAGCGGCGCGGGATAGGCGATCTCGACGATGCCCATCGCGTTGAGCTCGTCGATCACCCGCTGGATGTCCTGGCCCGGGCGCAGGCGCAGGCGGAACCATTGGCTGAGGTCGGGCTGGGCGTTGCCGGCCTGCGGCTGCGCGCTCTTGGCCAGGCCGGCCAGGGTCGCCGCATCGGCGCGGAACAAGGGCTCCATCGCCGACACCGGGCCGGCGCCGCCGGTCAGGCTTTCCAGCGCGGTCAGGCGGCCGTATTTGGCCGAGGTCGGGCGTCCGCCCTGCAGGCTGACCTGGCTGTCGCGGACGAACTTGACCTCGATGACTTCGCGCGAATCGTAGCGGCCGAGCGCGGTCTTGAGCGGCTTGGCGAACACCGACGGCGCGGCGGGATCGGCCGGCGGCGCGGCAGCAGCGGCGGCGGGCATGGCGGCGATGAGCAGCAGCGGCAACAGGCGCAGCCGGCGGGCCGGCGCGGTAGGAGCGGAAGAGCGCATGAGTGGGTCCTGGATGGATGGGGAGGTGACGTCATGCGAAGCGGTACGCGTCCGGGCTTCGCGGCCGGTGCGGTGCGGGATCGGCGTACGGCTGCAGCGGCGATCCGGCGGCGAGGTTAGTCAGCCGGGTGTGTGCCCTGACTTGAGTCGGATCACGCTTTCGCCGATGCGGCCCGGGCGCGGTTTCGCGCTGCGGGAAACGGGATCGCGCACACGGCTTGAAGGTGTCGCGAAGGGGCGCTGCGTCGTTGCGGCAGACACGGACGTGGCAGGGTAATCGGTTGGATCGCGTGTGCGGTCGCGGCGCCGGACGAATCGTTGTGCAGTGCACCGATACCGCATCGGATGGCGGCGAGTCCGGTCCCTGTAGGAGCGGCGTAAGCCGCGACCCATCGCAGCGGTGTACGCAAGCGTCTTGTCCGAAGCCCCAGACCTTCGACCCGCACGGAGGCTATCGTCCGAATGTCCTGACTTCGGCTGCAGCGCTGTCGTACACCGCTGCGGTGGGTCGCGGCTTACGCCGCTCCTACAGGGGCAGAAGCGAAACCGGGACTTTTGGGACGGGTTCGCGGCGGGGCGCTGGCTATAGTGGCCGGACCCTCGACAGGAGTCGTGCCGTGGTCAAGTCCAGCGTTCCGCTTTTCGCGTTGTTGGCCGTTTCCACCGCGTCCGCCGGCGCCCTGCATGGGATCCAGCCCGGCGACATCAATCGCAACGGCCAGGCCTGCAACGATTTCTTCGATTACGCCAACGGCGCCTGGCGCAAGCAGAACCCGATTCCGGATTACATGGATCGCTGGAGCCGGCGTTGGCAATCCGGCGAGGTCAACAAGGAACGCGTGCGCGACATCCTCACCGAGCTGTCGGCGCGCAACGACTGGCCCCGCGGCAGCGCGGGGCAACTGGCCGGGGATTTCTACGCCGCCTGCATGGACGAGTCGCGGGTCGACGCGCTCGGGGTCAAGCCCTTGCAGCCGTGGCTGGACGAGATCGGCGCGATCGGCGATCGCGACGGCCTGCAGCGCGAGATCGGCAAGCTGCACGCGGCCGGCGTCGCGGTGCCGTTCGGGGTGTTCGCCGGCGAAGACCTGCGCGAGCCGTCCAAGACCATCGCCCACCTATATGCCGGCGGCCTGGGCCTGCCGGACCGCGACTACTACTTCAAGACCGAGCCGCGTTTCGTCGAGGCGCGAGCCAAGTACCTGCTGCACGTGGCCAGGATGTTCGAGCTGGCCGGGACCCCGGCCGAGCAGGCCCGGCGCGATGCGCAGGCCGTGTTCGAGTTCGAAAAGCGCCTGGCCGAGGCGTCGCTGGACAACGTGCAACTGCGCGACCCCAAGCTGCAGGACAATCCGACCGGCTTCGACGACCTGCCCAAGCTGGCGCCGAACTTCGACTGGGGCGGCTATTTCGACGCCGCGCAGATGCCGCGCGCCGCGGTCAACGTGACCCAGCCCAAGTTCCTGCAGCAGTTCGACCGCGAACTGGCCAAGACGCCGCTGCCGCAGTGGCAGGCTTATCTGCGCTGGCAGCTGCTGCATGCCGCGGCCGATTCGCTGTCGACCCCGTTCGTCGAGGAGAACTTCGCCTTCAACGGCAAGTTCCTCACCGGCACCACCCAGATCAAGCCGCGCTGGAAGCGCTGCGCCGAACTCACCGACAACCAGCTCGGCGAGGCGCTGGGGCAGAAGTACGTGGAGAAGTACTTCCCGCCGCAGGCCAAGACGCGCATGCAGGACATGGTCCGCAACATCCTCGCGGCGATGGACGACACCATCCGCGAGCTGGACTGGATGGACGATGCGACCAAGCGCAAGGCGCTGGAAAAGCGTTCGACCTTCGTCGCCAAGCTGGGCTATCCGGACAAGTTCAAGACCTACGACGGCGTCGCGGTGAGCCGCGACTCGGCCTGGGACAACGTGGTCGCCGCCTCGCGCTGGAACGTGGCCGACAACCGCAGCCAGGTCGGCAAGCCGACCGACCGCAGCCGCTGGGGCATGACCCCGCCGACCTCCAACGCCTACTACAACCCGCTGCAGAACGAGATCGTGTTCCCGGCCGGGATCCTGCAGTCGCCGGCGTTCGACGTGGATGCGACCGACGCGGTCAACTACGGCGCGATCGGGGTGGTGATCGGCCACGAGATCAGCCACGGCTTCGACGACCAGGGCGCGCAGTTCGACGCCCAGGGCCGGTTGAAGAACTGGTGGACGCCGGCCGACGGCCGCCAGTTCGCGGCCAAGGGTCAATGCGTGGTCGACCAGTTCGAGGGCTATTTCATCGAGCCCGGCGTGCACCACAACGGCAAGCTGGTGCTGGGCGAATCGATCGGCGACCTGGCCGGGGCCAAGATCGCTTATCGCGCGTATCTGAAATCGCGCGAGGGCAAGGGGCCGGAACCGACGCTCGACGGCTTCACCCCGGAGCAGCAGTTCTTCATCGCCTGGGGCCAGTTCCGCGGCGACGAGACCCGCCTGGAGACCCAGCGCACGATGATCCAGGGCGACCCGCACCCGGTCGCCAAGTACCGCGTCAACGGCCCGCTGTCGAACCTGCCGGCGTTCCAGCAGGTGTTCCAGTGCAAGGCGGGGGATGCGATGGTGCGGGCGCAGGAGCAGCGCTGCGAGGTGTGGTGAGGCTGGGTTCGCGCATCCATGCAAGCCAGGGCGCTGCGCGCCCTGGCTTGGTCGCGGAGACTTCGCAGTCGTGTCGCGGTGAAGCCTTGGATCCCCGCTTTCGCGGGGATGACGGTCTGGGAGTTACGCGGCGAAACCTGCCAACGTCATTCGCGGGGCTGACGATCTGGGAGTTACGCGGCGAAACCGACCCAGCGTCATTCCCGCGAAAGCGGGCTCTGCTTTTCGTCGGCGTTAGCCGTATATCCACAGGCTTCAGCGCCTAGCTTCGTTGCGGCCGTCCTCACTCCTCCGCCGGACGGGTCGGATCGTAGGTAATCAGCTCCCCGGGCTGGCATTCCAGCACCGCGCAGATCGCCTCCAGGGTCGAGAAGCGGATTGCCTTGGCCTTGCCGGTCTTGAGGATCGACAGGTTGGCCAGGGTGATGTCGACGCGCTCGGACAGCTCGGTCAGGGTCATGCGCCGCTCGTGCAGCTTTTCGTCGAGTCGGATCACGATGGCCATACTTACACCGTGCCGTCCAGGTCGGAGCGCATGCGCGCGCCTTGTTCGAATACCCGCGCCAGCACGAACAGCAACAGCACCGCCAGCCAGGGCGCGAACGAGAAGCCGACGTCGATGTCCATCTTCAGCGCCGGCGAGGATTTGGCGGCGGCGTAGACCACCGTCGCGATCAGCAGGCGCACGCCTTCGCCGGCCAGCACCCACCAGGCGATCGCCTGCAGGCGGCGGCTGTTGCCGGCGGCGAACGGGTCGCCGTCGCGTACGGTGTCGACGATGGCCAGCAATTCGCGCAGCACGCGATGGACCAGGTAGGCGCCGAGGATGCCGAGCAGCACCACCGCGCGCAGGGCGTTGTGCAGGTGGCCGTAGGTGGCGCCGAGGGCGTCGAACAGGAACTGCGGCTTGACCAGGGTCGCGATCAGCAGGGCGGCGATGGCGAAGGCATAGAGGGCGTTGAGCACGATCAGCCCGCGGATCACCACGCGGGCCAGGACCAGGGTGTTGGGCGAGCGGGTCATGGCAGTATCCTCCCGATATATCGTGATTCGATATATAAATTATCGAAAAACGATATGCAAGTGCCCGCGGCCGGGCTGAGCTGCCGTCTGTCGGAGGACCCGCGAGCCGGGGAGGGCCTCGGTTCGGGCCGACCGGACGGGTCGCTCCCATCGGCCGCTCCGGACGGCGACGGAACGACCGGCGGCGCAGCCTCCGCGATCGCCGACGGACGGTCGGCCGGCTGCGGCGCAGCGTTGCGTGGCTTGGAGTGCGGGCGCCTGCATGGTGCGGGCCGCCGCCCTACCGGGGGAGCGTAGCCATGTCGAAGAAAGAAGATATCCACGTCGTGCCGCACAACGACGGCTGGGCGGTCCGGCGCGAAGGCAGCGACCGCGCCAGTTCGGTGCACGACACCAAGGCCAAGGCGATGGCGGCCGCGCGCAGCTTGGGCCGCAAGGACCACGTCGAAGTCGTTACCCACGGACGCGACGGACGCATCCAGGACAGCGACAGCTACGGCAACGACCCGTATCCGCCGAAAGACCGCAAGCACTGATCAACGCCGGCGGCGGTTGCGCCCGGCACCGTCGCCGCCGATCGCTTTTGCTTTTCCCCCTTTGCAAAGGGGGGAAGGGGGGATTTGCTTCACCCCCGCAAGCCGATGCGACACACCATCCCCATCGCCACCACGGCTGTCTACGCACCGTCCGGCGACCCGCAGTCGAACCGGCGCTGCGCCGCGGCGTCGCCCGCCTCTCAAACCAGGTCGTCGTCCTCGTCCTTCGCCAGCACCTTGCGCTGCATCGCATCCAGGTAGGCGTCGGCCTCGGCGACGCTGCTGAAGATTTCGCTCAAGGGCACCGCCTTGACCAGATCGAAGACTTTCTGGATCTGCGGTTGCGGGTTGACGATCACGACCTTGCCGCCGCGCGCCGACAGCGCCTTGCGCGCGCGGAAGATCGAGCGGATGCCGGCGGAGCTGATGTACTCCAGTCCGGCCAGGTCCAGCACCAGCGACGGCCGGTCACCGAGCAACGGCGCCAGTTGCCGGTCGAGTTCGGCGTAGCTGGCGGTGTCCAGGCGGCCGGCGAGGCTGACGCGGTGGCTGTTGTGGGTCGCCGGATCGATGCGGATGGTCAGGTCCATGCGGGGCTCCAGGGGCGGGGGCCGGCCTCAGCCGCCGGCATCGGGTCGTGACAGCACCAGGTGCAGCACGTTGTAGGGCTCCTCGCGGGCGTAACGGGCTTCGTCGGCGAGGGAGCGGATCAGGTGCAGGCCGAGGCCGCCGAGCGGGCGCTCGTCGATGTCGGCGTCGAGGTCGGGCGCGGGTTGGGCCAGCGGGTCGAACGGCGGCCCGTCGTCGCGGAAGTGCAGGGCGATGCGTTCGCGTTCGATCGCCAGTTCGAGGGTGACCTCGTGCTCGGCGCCGGGGCGGGCGCCGTGGTCGATCGCATTGCACATCACCTCTTCGCTGATCAGGCGCACGTCGTCGATGCGCTCGCGGTCGACGCCGGCGTCGGTCAGCGCCTGGCCCACCGCGTCGAACAGCTCGGGCAGGCGCGCGCGCTGTTGCGGCGCGCGGAAGAATTGCGCCACGCAGTCCTGCGAGCGGCTGGCGTCGTCGCTGCCGGCCCAGTGCAGCGACAGCACGGTGATGTCGTCGGACTGCGCCGCGCCGTCGGCGAAGCGGTGCACGTCGGCGACCAGGGCGCCGCACAGCGAGCCGGGGTCGGCGCTGCCTTTGAGCGAGGCCAGCAGCCGCTCGCCGCCGAACGGGCGCTGATCGGCATCGAAGGCCTCGGTGACGCCGTCGGTGTAGGCCACCAGCGCATCGCCGTTGCGCAAGCGGCCGCGCCAGACCGGGTAGTGCTCGGCCTCGTCGATGCCCAGCGGCGGCCCGGACGGCAGCTCGATGAACTGCACGCTGCCGTCGGCGCAGAGCAGCACCGGCGGCTCGTGGCCGGCGCTGGCCAGGGCGAACTCGCCGCTGCGCGCGTCGATCAGGCCGCACAGCACGGTGGCGAACATGCAGGTGTCGTTGCCTTCCAGCAGGCGATGCGCGGCTTCCTTCAGCGCGATCTCGGGCGAATCGCCCAGGCCGGCGGCGATTTCCAGCACGGTCATGGTGCGGGCCATGAACAAGGCCGCCGGCACGCCCTTGTCGGAGACGTCGCCGATCGCGAACCACAGGGTGTGGTGGTCGCGCTCGAAGAAACTATAGAAATCGCCGCCGACCGCCTTGGCCGGCTCCAGCCGCGCATTGGCCTGCAGGCGCCAGGCGTCGTCGCCGAGCACGCGCGCGCCGGGCAGCATCGCCAACTGGATCTCGCGGGCGATGTCGAGCTCGCTTTCGAGTTTCTGCCGGGCGGTGCTCATGTCCTGGATCTCGACCAGTTGCCGCTTGATCGAGCCGCGGGCGTTGTCGAACGCGCGCGCCATCACCCCGACCTCGTCGCGGCGCTCGGTCTGGCCCAGCGGATAGTCGAACTCGCCGGCGGCGAAATGGCTGGCCGAGCCGGTGAGGTCGCTGAGCGGGGTGGTGATGCGCGCCGCCATCCGTCGCACCAGCAGGGTGCACAGCAGCAAGGCCAGCGACACCACCGCCGCCAGTTGCACGATGGTGCGCTTGAGCGCGGCCAACAGCGGTCGGTGCGACATCGACACCTGCAGGCCCCAGCCGGTATCGCCGATCGGTTCGAGCACCGAGTAGCGGGTTTCCCGTGTCGCCGGCAGCATGTGGGTGAACTCGAACCGCTGCCGTTGCGCCAGCGCGGCGGCCATGCCGACCAGGTCGCTGCGCCCGGCCTGGGCGATGTAGCGCTGCAGGGTGAACTTGAACGGCAGGTTCGGGTCGGCATGCAGGGTGATGGTGCCCTCCGGCGCGAACAGCGCCGGGCGCTGGCCGTGGATGCGGTGCAGCGGCTCGACCAGTTCCGACCAGCGCGCGATCGGCACGTCCAGGCTGACCATGCCCAGGCGCCGGCCGTCGCGCGCGCGCAGCGGCAGGTTGAGGGTGCTCATCCAATGGCTGCCGGCGGTTTCGTTGAAATACGGCTCCGACCACCACGGCTTGTCGGCCGCCAGGGTGCGTCGGTACCAGGCTTGCCGGTGCGCGGCGTAACCGATCGCGAGCAGGTCGCGGTTGGCGACGCCGCGGCGGTCGGCGCCGACGTAGTAGGCCAGCGGTTGGCCGTCGGGCAGCACGCCGGGCTCCAGCGCGATCAGGCCGCCGACCGCGCTGGCGTCGGCGTCCAGCAGGGCCTCCATCGCCGCGATGGTCGAGGCGCGGTCGAGGGAGAGGTTGTCGAACAGGCCGATCATGCTGGTGCCGGTGATGCGCACCGACTCCATCGATGCGCGCAGGCGCGCCGCGGTCTGGGCGGCTTCGTAGCGGGTCCGGTCCTGGGCGCTGGCGATGATCAGCTGGCGCGCGATCAGGAAGGCGACCACGAACACGATCAGCAGCAGCCCGCCGACCAGCAGGCCGAACCAGAGCATCAGCTTGGTGCGCAGGCTGTCCTGCCACGACACCGGGGGCGGATCGGCGCGCGCGGTCTGCGCGCGCGACGGCAGAGCGGGAACGGGCTCGGTCCGGTCCATCGGCGGCTCCCCAGAGGACCGGCCGAGCATAGCCCCAACCCGGGCGAAAAAACGGAGCGGGTTCTAGTTTCGCCGGTGCCGGTGGACGGACGGCGCGCGCGCGGCCGGGAGCGGTTGCGCCGCCGCGGCATGCGGCGAAGGCGCCGCTTCCCGGAAGGCGCCGCTTCCCGCCGCGGATCGCGAGCCGCGCGGTTTGCGGTGTAATGGCGGCCCGGCTTCTTCCCGTTGCGGTGGCGCATGCGATCGAATCGACTGTCGTGGGTGTTGCTGGCGTTGTGTCCGGCCTGGGCCGGAGCGGTCGGCGCGACCGATCTCATCGTGTCCGAAGCCCAGCTCAAGGCGCATATCCAGGCCTTGCTGGTGCCGTCGCCGTACCGGCTGTCGACGGCGGCGCGGCGCGGCACGATCCGCTATCGGCTCGGCGAGCGCGGCGATGCCTTGGGCTGGCCGTGGCCGCAGACCGGCGAGCAGCGCGCCGCGCGCACGCCCGACGGGCTGGAGCTGACCGTGTGCCGGGACTGCGGCGGCGAAGCCGCACCCGGCGCGGAAGCGCTGCGACGCTACCTGGCGCCGACGCCGTGGCTGCAAAGCGACGACCGGGCGATCGCCGGCTTCGCCCGCGCGGTCGGCGGCGGCAGCGTGGACGCGCGCATGCGCCGCCTGGTCGCGGCGGTGCAGGCGCGCCTGTCGGGCCCGGTGGTCTATTACGGCTACCGCAGTGCGTGCGAGGCGCTAGACCGGCGCGAAGGCGATTGCACCGAGTACGCGCTGTTGCTGGCCGCGGCCGCGCGGGCGCGCGGCATCCCGGCCCGGGTCGTCGCCGGGCTGGCCTACGGCAGCCGCTTCGTCGGCCGTGCGCACGCGTTCGGGCCGCATATGTGGGTGCAGGCCTGGAACGGCGAGCGCTGGGTCAGCTACGACGCCGGCCTGGGCGAGTTCGACGCCGGCCACCTGGCGCTGGCGGTCGGCGACGGCAGCCCGGAGAGCCTGGACGGGGCGATGCGGGCGATCGCCGGCTTGCGGATCGAGGATGCGGTCGGCGTACTCGGCGAGGACGCCGCCGCCGACTGAGCCGCGGCGAAGGCCTATTTTCCCGGCGGCGGTTCGCGCCGCATCGGCAGCTCGGGCAGCTCGGCCTCGTCGTCGACCCACTCGGCCTCGTCGGGCCGGCTGATGCCGCCGACGAACACCATGTCGAGGTCGGGATCGAGCAAAGGCTGCTGCGCCACCGGCGTCTGCGCCGACGGCGCAGTGTTGGACGGATCGAGCGATGCGGCCTGCGCGGGCGGCGCCGGTGCGGCGAGGTCGATCGGGCTGGCGGCCGCCGGCGCGGTCAAGGACAAGGCCAGGGCCGTGCCCAGCGCCAACCGGTACGAGACGCAGACCGGACCGCTGGCCTGCTGCAACAGCGCCGCGCGCTCCGTGTCGCTGCGCCCGTCCAGGCAGTGCACGGTCTTGCCGCACAGGCCGCAATGGCCGTCGATCCGGCGGCGCGCCTGCGCATCGAGCGGGCAGGGTTGGTCGATCCTGGGATAGCGGGCCATGGCAAGTTCCTTTGCGCCGATTGATGCGTTTTTGTAGCACAGGGCCTGCGCCGCGTGCAGTTCGCGCGCCGGCGCGGACCGCCGGTCGGGCGGCGTTGGCCGGCACCGCGTCGCACCCCGCGCGCGGGAGTAGGATGCCTTCGACTCCGGCAACGGCGGCCTTCGGCCGGCCCGCGTCGGCTCAGACGAAGGTGGTCGTAAGCTCCGGCCGGGGGCGACGCCGCAGCGGCGCCGGGCCGTCCGCACGACCATCGCGCCGCCGCATGCCCGTTCGAGGCCTGGCCATGAAACCCGTCCTGCGCATTCTCGCCTTGTCCTGCGCCATCGCCGCGCTGGGGTTGTCGTCCTGCCGCAAGCCCGCACCCGAGGACGACGCGTCCGCAACGCGCGCGGTCTCGCCGCCGGAGTTGGCGATGGTCGGCGCGCACCTGCTCGAGGGGCTGGGCGACTACCGCTTCGCGATCACCAGCAAGAATCCGGAGGTGCAGCGTTGGTTCGACCAGGGGCTGATGCTGACCTTCGGCTTCAATCATGACGCCGCCGAGCGGTCTTTCCTCAAAGCCACCGAACTCGACCCGGACTGCGCGATGTGCTGGTGGGGCGCGTCGCTGGTGGTGGGGCCGCACGTCAACGCGGCGATGAATCCGGAAGACAACGCCGACGCCTGGACCCGCCTGCAGCGCGCCAAGACCCTGGCCCCCAAGGCCAGCGAACGCGAGCGCGCCTTCATCCAGGCCCTGTCGGCGCGCTATGCGCAGAATCCGCCGGCCGACCGGCGCGCGCTCGATCAGGCCTATGCCGCAGCCACCCGCGAACTGGTGCGGCTGCGTCCGGACGATCTGGACGCGGCCGTGTTCCATGCCGAAGCGCTGATGGACCTGCAGCCCTGGGACTACTACGACGAGAACCGCCAGCCCAAGGGCAACACGGCCGAGGTGGTGTCGACCCTGGAATCGGTGATGGCGCGCAACCCCGACCACGCCGGTGCGCTGCACCTGTACGTGCATGCGGTCGAAGCCTCGGCCGCGCCCGAGCGCGGCGCCGCGGCGGCCGACCGGCTGCGCGAACTGATTCCCGGTTCCGGCCATCTGGTCCACATGCCCGCGCACATCTACGCCCGGGTCGGCCGCTGGCACGACGCGGTGATCGCCAACCAGCGCGCGATCGAGGCCGACGACGCCTATCTTGCGATCTGCCGCGGCTACACCCAGGGCGTGTACCCGCTGGGCTACGTGCCGCACAACCATCATTTCCTCTGGTTCGCCGCCAGCATGGAAGGCAGCGGCGCGCTCGCCAGGAGCGCGGCCAAGACCACCGCCGAGCGCACTAATCTTCCGGAGCTGATGCGCAAGGAAGGCTTCGCCGGCCTGCAGCACTTCTGGATGACGCCCTGGTTCGAGCGGGTGCGCTTCGGGCGCTGGGACGAGATCGTCAACGCGCCCAATCCGGCACCGGACCTGCCCTACGTCACCACGATGTGGCACTACGCCCAGGCGATGGCGGCGGTGCGGCAGCAGCGCGCGGTCGATGCGCAACGGCACCTGGACGCGCTGCGGCCGTTGGCCAGCGACCCGGCGATGGAAAAGCTGACCATGTGGGACCGCTATCCCTTGTCGCACGCTTCGCGCATCGCCGAACGGGTGGTCACGGCCGAACTGGCCGCCGCGCGCGGCGAGCGCGATGCGGCGGTGTCGGCTTTGAACGAAGCGATCGCGATCGAAGACCGGATCCCCTACGACGAACCGCCGGGCTGGCATGCGCCGGTGCGCCAGACCCTGGGCGCGGTGCTGCTGGACGCCGGCCGTGGCGCCGATGCCGAGCGGGTGTATCGCGAAGAACTGCTGCGCAACCCGGGCAACGGCTGGTCGCTGTTCGGCTTGGCGCAAAGCCTGCGCGCCCAGGGCAAACAGGCCGAAGCCGATGTCGCGCTGCGCGATTTCGATGCGGCCTGGCGCAATGCCGACGTCAAGCTGACGGCGTCGCGGATGTAGCGCTGCGCGTTCAGCGCGCAGCGCCGCCTGGTCCTGCTGTGCGGATGCTTCGACCCGCGCCGCAGGGCGTGTCGGTCGACGCCGCGGCGTGGAACTCGACCAGCAGGCCGAGGTCGCCCTGGGTCGGGGCCAGGAACGCCTCGCCCCAGGCGCCGCGATAGCCGGTCAGCCGGCTCTCGTAGCCGCGCTCCACCCGCCATTTCGCCTGCTGCAGATCGGCCACGGCGATGCTGAGCCCGAGCACCTGCGGGCCGCGCTCGCGCAGCGCATCGGCGGCGGCGCCGTCGCCGTCGGGTTGCAGGGCCAGCAGATGCTTGCGCCCGACCGGTACGCAATAGCCCCGCGCGCCGATCTGCGCCAGGCGGATGGGAGTCAGGCCGGCGAAGCCCATGCGTTCGAACTGCCTGCGGTCGGCCTCGGCGTCGGCCGACAGCAGCCACAGGCCGCTCAGGGCCTGGGCGCCGTTGGGGTGTTGCGGGCCGATGCGCTGGTCGAGCGCGCGCTCCGGCGTCGCGGCGAGGCGGGCGTAGTCGATGAAGAACAGATTGCTCGACAGCGGCTGCGTTTCGAACGCGAACAGGCGCCAGCGCGGCGGCCGGCCGGGGCCGTCGCCATCGGGGTCGTCGGCCGCGGCGGTGAACAGCGGCGTGGCCGCCAGCCCTTGTTGCCGCAGCAGTTCGCGCGCCGCCTCGAGCGTGCCGGAGCGCAGGCCGAAGGTGTGCGAGCCGGCGCCGCCGCGCAGCGCGGACTGGTCGGCCTGCATGCCGGGGTCGAACTCGGGCTGGGCGCTTTCGATGCCGAACAGCTCGATGTAGCTGCGGTCGCCGAAGCGCACGTAACGATTGGCGACGCCGCCGGTGATCCGTCCCGGCCGGACCTGGAAACCCAGCCTGACCGTCATCGCCGCGCTGATCTGATCGATGCTGCGGCCCCAGACCAGGGCGTGGTCGATTTCGCTGCCGGCGACGGGCGCCGCGGTCGGCGCCGCGCCGGCGGCATGGGCGAGCGCCAGCAGGGCCGGGCACAGCGCGAAGGCGAGGGCAGGGCGCAGGAAGCGGTACACGAGCATTGCGGTCTCCGGGTGTCGGTGCGATGGCCGACAGCTTCGCGGACGCGATGCCATGCCGGCGCGCACGAATGGACGGCGGCGGATACGAACGGACGATCGCGAGGCGCTCGGCTGGCGACCAGCGATGCAGACAAAACGATGGAGCAAGCGACCGCGCGCCTTCTTACCCGATAGCTGCGCCGCCCACAGCGCTGCGCGGCGCGGCATTTACGCCGCGCTTACCGGTTCTTCACGGCGGTCTTCCGCGCTCATGCTCGAATGCGGCCGGTCACCCACGCACGAGGACGTCACGATGAAGCGACTCGCCCTTGCGACCGCCGCGCTGCTGTTGTCGATATCGGGCACGGCCCTGGCCGGTGTGGTCCACGTCAGCGGCCACGGCCAAAGCTACGACCCCGGCATCGCCCTGGAAGACGCCCGCGCCGACGCCATCGGCCAATGCCAGGCCCAGGGCGGCACGCCGATCGCCGAGGTCTACAGCCACGTCACCCGCGCCAACCTGTGGCTGGCCGATTCGATCTGGTCGTGCGAGGTGCCGTAGGGCGAGGATCCGGATCGAGCGATGCCGCGCGCTCGCGATATCGCTCAGGCCTGGCCTTCGGCCAATCCCTGCAACTGCTGCTGGATCAACCCGCGCAGCTGCGCCAGCGGCGTCCGCGCCAGTTCCGCCAGCGGCCGGCCCTGGCCGAGGCGGCGGGCGACGCGCAGGCCGACCAGGTAGCCGCCGCGGGCGGGTTCGGGGCCTTTGTGGCCGGCGCCGAAGAAGCGGTTGGCGTCCTCGGGCGTGGTCGAATCCAGCACGGCCAGCAGCTTGCCGGCGAGGTCGCGCACGCCGGCGTCGTCGACCGCCGCCAGTTTGCGGTCGTCGAGCAGCACCTGCACCCGGCTGGCGTCGGGGTTGAGGCGTTCGCTGACGTAGGTGGCCAGGCCTTCGATCCACAGCGAGCCGTAGACCGGCGGCTGCTCGTCCATCAGCAGTTCGGGCACCAGTTGGCCGTGGTAGAGGTGGAAGGATTCGTGGTCGAGGAACACCGACAGATTGGCCTCGTCGCCGTGGTAGCGGACGATGCCGTCGATGCCGACGAACAGCGGCAGCTTGCCCTGCCACGGCCGCAGGTGGCCGTCGAAGTTGAACAGCGAGGGCATCAGGTAGATCGGCGCCCGCTCGCGGCGGAAGTCGGGGAATTCGCGCTGGAAGTGCTCGACGTGGCGCCGGTAGTGGCCGGCGAAGCCCGCGCTGAGGCGGCGCGCCGATTCGGCGATGGCGTCGAACTGCGGCAGCCAACTGGCCAGCCGTTCCGGCGTGGGCTTGAGTCCGGCGCCGGCGTAGAGCTCGGCGTTCGGGGCGAAGAAGGCCTGGGCGATCGCCTGCACGCGGTCCTCGGCCGCGCGTCCGGCGTCGTAGGCGCGCCAGAACGCCGGCATCAGGTCGCTCGGCGCCGGCGCATCGGCCGCGGGCAGCCGGCCGGCGGCGGCGAGCAGGGGCGAAAGGGCGGCCAGGCGGAGCAGATCGCGGCGTAGCATGCTGAAGTTCCTTGAGTCGGCCGAACCGTCGGGTGAAGTCGTCGATAGCGGCGCGCGAAGGCGCCGAGTCTAGACCGGCCGGTGCGGCGAAGCTGTTTCTTTTTGCGCAACCGCGGCGCGAAGCGCGGGCTTCAGTAGGTGCGTACCCCGTCGGCCAAGGCCAGCTCCACGAACGCCCGCACCCGCGCCGGCAGCATCCGCGCGCTGGGATAGACGGCGTGGATCGGCGAGGGCGGGCGTTCGAACTGCGGCAACAGGATCTCCAGTTCGCCCGCGGCCAGATGCGCGGCGACCTGGTAGTGCAGGGCGCGGATCAGGCCGCCGCTTTCGCGGGCGTGGTCGATCGCGGCCTCGGCGCTGTTGGTGGCCAGGCGCGGGGCGATGGCGATGCGCAGTTCGCGGCCGGGATCGTGCGGGTCGGCGAACAGCCAGTCGCCGTTGGCGTGGACCGGACCGAAGGCGATGGTGTCGTGGCCGGCGATCTGCTCCGGCGTCGCCGGGCGCCCGCGCTCGGCCAGGTAGGCCGGGCTGGCGACCAGCACCCGGCGGGTGCTGCCCAGCGCACGCGCGACCAGGCTGGAATCGCTCAGCGCGCCCAGGCGGATCGCGATGTCGACGCCTTCTTCGATCAGGCTGACGTTGCGGTCGTTGAGCTGCAGTTCGGCGACCACGTCCGGATAGGCCGCCAGATAGCGCCGCACCAGCGCGGCGATGTGCATGCGGCCGAAGGTCAAAGGCGCCGAGATCACCAGCCGCCCGCGCGGCCGTTCCTGTTCGCCGCGGGCGATGTCCTCGGCGGCGTCGACCTCGGCCAGCACCCGCCGGACCTGGTCCAGGTAGCGGGTGCCGGCGTCGGTGAGGTGCAGCGAGCGGGTGGTGCGCTGGAGCAGGCGCACGCCGAGGTGGGTTTCCAGTTGGGCCACGGTGCGGGTGACCACCGGCGGCGACAGCCCCAGCCGGCGCGCGGCGGCGGCGAAGCCGCCGGTGTCGCAGACGGCGGCGAACACGCTCATGGCTTGCAGACGGTCCACGGTTATTCCTGTTTTGGTAATGGTGAAGTGTCTTCGTCGCCGATTATCATCGATACGAGAAAGATTCAAAGTGGCTCCCGCAGCACGACCTTCCCACTCGGTCGCCGGGCCCGCTGCAGCCGGCGACCCTTCGGAGCCTTTCTCATGAGCAAGACCTTGTTGAGCGCGACCCTGTTGAGCGCGCCCCTGTTGAGCATGACCACCGCCGCGCTGCTGGCCGCCGGCGCCGCCCAGGCCGCCCCGACCGCGACCGCCGCCGCGGCGCCGACCGTCCAGACCGCGGCCGCCGTCGAGCAGGTGCGTCACCGCACCGTCGACATCGACGGCGTCGAGGTGTTCTATCGCGAAGCCGGCCCGGCCGACGCGCCGGCGCTGCTGCTGTTGCACGGCTTCCCGACCTCCTCGCACATGTTCCGCGACCTGATCCCGCGCCTGGCCAAGCGCTACCGCGTGATCGCTCCGGACTACCCGGGGTTCGGCTACAGCGCCGCGCCGCCGCGCGAGCAGTTCGCCTACACCTTCGACAACTACGCCAAAGTGGTGGACGGCCTGACCCAGCGCCTGGGCCTGAAGCGCTACGCCCTGTACGTGATGGACTACGGCGCACCGGTGGGTTTCCGCCTGGCGACGGCGCATCCGCAACGGGTCAGCGCGATCGTGGTCCAGAACGGCAACGCCTACAGCGAGGGCATCGCCGGCTTCTGGGATCCGATCAAGGCCTACTGGCGCAGCGGCGCGCCGGCCGAACGCGAGGCGCTGCGCTGGCTGACCAGCGCCAAGGCGACGCAGTGGCAATACACCAACGGCGTGCCCGACGTGTCGCTGGTCAGCCGCGACGCCTGGAGCCACGACCAGGCCGGGCTGGACCGCCCGGGCAACCAGGAAATCCAGCTCGACCTGTTCTACGACTACCGCACCAACCTGCCGCTGTACCCGCAATGGCAGCGTTACTTCCGCGAACGCAAGCCGCCGATGCTGGTGCTGTGGGGGCGCAACGACGAGATCTTCGTCGCCGCCGGCGCCGCGCCGTACCGCCGCGACAACCCGAACGCGACGGTGAAGCTGTACGACACCGGCCACTTCGCCCTGGAGACCCACGGGGTGGAAATGGCGCGCGAGATCGGCGGCTTCCTGGACCGGCATGTGAAGCGCGGTCAGTGAACGGCACACCGCTGCGCCGGCCATGCCGGCGCCAGCGGCGGCATCGTCATCCGAAGCGGTCGCGCGCACGGCATCCCGCCGGCGCCCGATCGCTTCGTCGTGTCTGCACGGTGGCGCGACCGGCGCGGCGGCTTTTTTCGTCCGCACGCACTTCGCTTGAGCGCAGGGAATCACCGGTTCGTCCCGCATTCGATCCAGTTCGTCACCGCCGTGTTGCGCCGGCGCCGGGCGCGCGGGCAGCCTAGCGCCGCATCGCGAGTAACCGGTCGCCGGCGAGGATCGCCTGGCGTGTCTTCGGGCTCGTGGTCGCCAGGCCGTCGCGCCGCCGTAACGTGGCGCGACGGCCAGGACTGCGCGCGTCCGTCGGGGCGGCGTGCGCGAGGCGTTTTCGAGCCCCCTCAAAGGAGTGATGCAATGAACATCCGGAGCTTGGCCTTCGTTGCGCTGGCCGTCGGCAGCGTTTTCGTCAGCGGCTGCAGCGCTATCGCCACCAAAACCAACAGCCTCACCGATGCGGACATCCTGTCCAAGACCTCGGGTGTGCTCGGGCTGTCGCCGTCCGACCTCATCCTGGTCAACCGCCGCACCGAAGGCGTCAACACCTACGCGACGATCAAGGCCAAGAGCGGAAAGACCTATGCCTGCACGGTCAACGGCGGCAATCTGCTGTCGTTCGGGATGACCAACCCGCCGGTCTGCAACCCGATGTGAGCGCGGCCGCGCGGACCCGCCATCGGCCGCGCGCCGACCGGTGGGCATCGCATCGCCGCCGGCAGCCGGACCGCTCACGCAAACGAATCTCATGGACAGCGACATGCCAATAACACTGCGGACGATCGTTCTGGTTGTCGCGACGGTTTCCACCGCCTGCTCGCCCATCGCCGGCACCGGCTCCACCGTGGCGAGCGCGCAGGACTGCCGCGCCTACTACGTGCACACCTATCGCCTGGACGGCATGGAGGCCGCCGCGGTGCTGGGCGAAGAACAACTGAGCAAGGATTCGGCCACCTGCGCCAGCTCCGGACTGGTGACGCGCCGGCATTTCGACTGCGCGATGGCGGCACGCAGCGTGGACGCCTTGCGCGCGTGCGGCGCGCCCGACACGTAGGCCGCCGCCACGGCGAAGCGAAGGCGATGGCCGGACCGCCGCTCGCGCGGTTCGGGTATCGTGTGGACAGGATGAAGCGAGAGAGGCCAATGATGTCCGACCATCGTCGCAACGCAGGCACCGGCGGAGTATTCCGGCGCAAGGCGTGGCTTTCGTGCCTGCTGTGGATCGGCCTGTGCGGCGCCGCAAGCGCGATGCAGGCCGGAGCCGGCGCTGCCGCAACTTCGGCTTCCGGGTCGGGCCAGGCCGCCGAGGCCAAGCTGGTGACCCGCTCGACCCTGGGCGCATGGATGCTGCGCGAGGATGCCGCGCGTCCGGGCTTGAACTGCGCGGTGAAATTCGTGCCGGCGCGGGCCGGCGCGGTCGGGCTGGCGATACTCGGGCCGACCACGAGCTCGCGCGCGTCGTCCATCCTGTTCGACGGCTACGGCATCCCTTCGTCCCGTTCGCCGCAGCAGGTGCAGGTGGAGCTGGTGCAGAAGGACCTGCCGGTCACCCGGCTCAACGCCATGCAGTTGCCCGGCGACGCGGCGAGCTCGGCCGGCGTGCTCGCGATTCCGGCCGGCGATATCCGCCAGACCCTGAAGTCGATGCGCGACCGCGAGGACGAGATGCAGCTGAAGCTGGTCGCCGCTCCAACGGTGTCGGTGGCCTACGACGGCCTGGACCAGGCCCGCGGAGCGCTGCTGTCCTGCCTGGACGGCAAGCGTTTCGTCGGCAAGAGCCTGCGCGAGGCGACCGCCGAACTGCGGCCGCTGGGCACCTCGACGATCCGCGGCCAGACCTTTTTCAAGGGCGCGGCGCTGGCGAAGAAGAAATACCCGCCGAAGGGCAGCCGCGCGGTCGGTCTTATCTGGATGACCGACGAGTTCAAGGTCTGGTACGAACAGGTCAAGCGCAACAAGAAGCTGCCCGAGCAGATTCCGCTGCACATCCTCAAGCATTTCATGTCGACCCGGATCCTCGACGACCAGGGACGTTGGGAGTTCACCAACATGCCGGCGGGCGAATACCTGCTGGTGGCGAATTTCTCCTACGAAAAGACCGTCAACCGACCCGAAGTCGTCGGCCGGACCGATGTCTACCGGGGCAATCAGTACATCGGCTCCAACGACCAGGTCGCGTACTGGTCGTATACGGTGCAGCAGGGCACGACGTTCGAGAAGAAGGTGACGGTGCCGCGCGACGGCGAGACCATCGATGTGGCTTTGGACAAGTCGCAGATCTACTGCTTCATCGTCTGCTTCTGAGCGCAACGCTCACGCGCCGGGCTTGCGCGGCGGGCGTTTGCGCGCCGCCAGCCCATCGCCGCGCGCGGCGTCGTCGGCGCCGATCTGGCGGCGCTCCAACGCGCCGCTGCCGGCGGCGCGGACGATGCGCTGGAAGGTCGGGCATTCCTGATGGCTGGGCGCGCGGCAGCGCGCGGCATGGCGCAGGCCGTCGCGCATCGCGCCGAGCCGACGGATGCGGCGGTCGAGTTCGTCGGCCTTGGCCAACAGCAATTGCCGGTCGATGGCGCGGCCGCCGTCGGCGAACACCCGGCCGATTTCCTCCAGCGAGAAGCCGGCGGCGCGGCCGAGCGCGATCAGGGCCAGGCGTTCGAGCACGTCGGCGGCGAACAGCCGGCGCAGGCCGCGCCGGCCGAGCGAAGCGATCAGGCCCTTTTCTTCGTAGAAGCGCAGGGTCGAGGCGGGCACGCCGGAGGCGCGGGCGACTTGGGCGATATCCAGGCACTGCACGGGCTTGACCTCAAGCGAACTTGAAGTGGCATGGTGCGGACTCCTTCCTCGCCAGGCAAGCCGCCATGACCGTTCCGACCAGTTACGACTTCGAACCCGAAGCAGCGGCCGAACCGACCCCGCCGCACATCGACCAGGCCGCGTTGTGGAACGGCCCCGCCGGCCAGGCCTGGGTCGAGAGCCAGGCGCTGCTGGACGCGATGCTCGCGCCGCTGCTGCCGGTGTTGCTGGAACCGGTATCGCGACGGCCCGGCGCCGAAGTGTTGGACGTGGGCTGCGGCACCGGCGCGCTGGCGCTGGCCGCGGCGCGCGCCGGCGCGCGCTGCACCGGCGTCGACATCTCCGAGCCGATGGTCGGACTGGCCCGCGCCCGCGCCGAACGCGAAGCCGTCGATGCGCGCTTCGTCTGCGCCGATGCGCAGCGCCACGAACTCGGCGGCGCGCGTTACGACCTGATCCTGTCGCGCCTGGGCGTGATGTTCTTCGACGACCCGGTCGCTGCGTTCGCGCGCTTGCGCGGCGCGCTGCGCGAAGGCGGCGCGATGCGTTTCGTCGCCTGGCGCGGCGCGGCGGAGAATCCGTTCATGACCTCCGCCGAGCGTGCGGCGGCGCCGCTGTTGCCGGGCCTGCCGCCGCGCTCGCCGGGCGGCCCGGGCCAGTTCGCGTTCGCCGATGCGCAGCACGTGCGCGAGATCCTGCAGCAGGCCGGTTGGCGGGCGATCGAGTTGCGCGGGTTCGAGGTCGAATGCGGCTTCGCTGCGCGCGAACTGCCGGGCTACCTGAGCCGATTGGGCCCGGTGGGGCTGGCATTGGCCGCGGCCGACGAGGCCACGCGGGCGAGGATCGTCGAGGCGATCGTGCCGGCGTTCGCGCCGTTCCTGCGCGGCGACCGGATCCGCTTCCAGGCCGCCTGCTGGTGCGTCGACGCCGAGGCCTGAGCATGGCGTCGATGCGGGAGCGGCCGATCCTCCGTAGTCCGAAAGTCACTCCATCTTTCGGCATGGTGTATTAGTAAGATACAACGCTAGCATTGTGTTCATCGGGGCGCGGCCGAGACCGAAACGATCGGCCCGCCCTGTCGACCACAAGGGAGCGGATATGGACAAGGCGATGCGGTGGGGACGATCGACGGTGCTGGCGTTGGGTTTGTTGTGCGCCGCGGCGGCGCAGGCCGGCGACAGCCAGGTGCAGCGCGACGGCTATAGCCTGCAGGCGCAGCAGCAAGGGCAGGGACCGGTGACGGTGGTGTTCGAATCCGGTTTCGGCCAGGGCGCGGGCGTGTGGAAGCAGACCATCGCCGAACTCGGCGCCGACTGCAGCTGCATCGCCTATGCCCGCGCCGCCCGGCCGCAAAGCATCGAGCAACACCTGCAGGACTTGCAGGCGGTGATCGACACGCTGGCGCCGCAGCGCAAGCTGATACTGGTCGGGCACTCCTACGGCGGCCTGCTCGCCAGCGAGTTCGCCCGCCGCCATCCGCAGCGCCTGCTCGGCGTGGTGCTGGTCGACCCGGCCACGATGAGCCAGCGCCATGCGTTCAAGCAGGCCGCCCCGGAGCGGGTGGCGGCCGACGATCGCGCCTTGCTCGGCATGCTGCCGCCGCCGATGGCCGCCGACTACCGCCTGCTGGTCGAACAGCTCGACCGCGCCGATGCGGCGGTGCCGCGCGCGCCGGCCGACGTGCCGGTGGCGTTGATGACCTCGACCCAGGTCGCCGCCGAGCCCTTGGTGCTGGAGGAAACCGCGCAGGGCAAGGCGATCTGGAAGCGCCAGCACGCCGAGTTGTTCGCCGGTTTCTCCCGCGGCAGCCATCGCTACTACGCCACCGGCCACAACATCCACCGCGAAGATCCCAAGGCGGTGGCCGAGGCGGTGCGTTCGGTCGCGGCGCTGGCCGCGGCGCCCTGAGCCTCAGCGCCGGGTCGCCAGCACGCCGTCGAGGGCCAGTTCGGCCTTGAAGCCGGCCTTGTCCAGGCGCTTGGCGACTTCGCGCGGCACGTCGCGGCCGCTGGTGAGCTTGTTCGGGCTGCCGGTGTAGTGGAACAGCCGGCCGCCGCGGCGCAGCACGCGCGCCAGTTGCTCGTAGAAGGCCTGCGAATACAGTTCGCCGGCGATGCCGAAACGCGGCGGGTCGTGCAGCAAGGCGTCGACCGAAGCGTCGCCGATTCCGGCGATCGCCTGCGATACGTCGCCGTGGCTCAGTTGCAGGCGACCGCCGCTGGCCGGCGCGTCGGGGTCCGGCGACCAGGGATTGAGCGTACGCAGCCACAGCACGCTTTCGTTCTTTTCGAACGACCGGATCCGCGCCGCGCCCGCGTCCAGGCAGCAGGCGGCGAAATAGCCCAGGCCGCCGCAGGTGTCGAGCACGCTCTTGCCGCGCGGTTCGATCAGCGCGACCTTGCGCCGCGCGTCGTCGAGCGGCGAGGTCTTGGCGGTCGGCAGCATCTTGATGCCGTCGATCTCGAAGGTCGGCGCGCCCCATGGCGTGGGCACCAGCTTGATCAGCGAGCCGGCGTAGCGCGAGACCGCGGCGAAGTCCGCGCCGTCCCAGTAGTAGATGGTGCGGTCCTTGAGTTTGGCCGGGTAGGGATAGGCCTGCCCCTGCCAATGCCAGGCGTCGGCGTGCAGCGCCGCGCTGCCGCTGGAGCGGTCCAGGTCCAGCGAGCCGCTCCATTCGCCGTGGCCGGCGGCGCGCGCGGCGAGCAGTCGGTCGGCCAGCGGCGCGGTCAGCAGGGGGCCTGAGTAATGCGGCACGGCGGGTGTTCCTGGTCGGGCGAATGCGGCGCCCAGGATAAGGCGCGCGCCCGGTTTTCTCGACCGGCGCGGCGGGCCGCGCGTCGCGGACCGGTCATGCCGATGCGGGCGGACACTGGGGATAGCCCGGATGCGGCCGGGGCAGCGGGTGGGGGTATAAAGAACGGCCACCGCACAGGGAGCCGCGCCATGACCGCGAAGCCGTCCCGCTCTCCGGTACCTTCCCCGGTCCGTTCCGTCGCCGGCAAACGGCCGGCGAAACCGGTCGCCAAGCAAGCCGCAGGCAAGAAAACCGCAGGCAAGCAGGCGGCGGCGACGCAAGCCGCGGTGAAGTCAGTCGAGGCCCGCAAGAGCGCGGCCAAGCAGCCCGCGACCAGGAAGGCCGCAACCAAGCAGGCCGCGGCCAAGCAGGCCGTCGCCAAGAAGCGTTCGAGCGCCAAGGCAGCTGCCGGGAAGGCCGCGATCGGAACGCTTGCGAAGCCGGCCCGAGCGAATTCCGCCGCCGGCAAGGCGCCGGTGCTGCTGTCGGGCGGCAATCCGCAGATCGCCAAGGGCGAGGGCGATGCGCCGGTGCAGGCCTATATCGCCGCGATGCCGGGCTGGAAGCGCGCGGTCGGACAGCGCCTGGATGCCTTGATCGTCGAAGCGGTGCCGAACGCGCACAAGGCGGTCAAGTGGAACTCGCCGTTTTACGGCATCCGCGGCGAGGGTTGGTTCCTGAGCTTTCATTGCTTCGACCGTTACATCAAGCTGGCGTTTTTCCGCGGCACCTCGCTGCGGCCGATGCCGCCGGAGCCGTCGAAGACCGCGCATACGCGCTATCTGCACGTGTACGAAAACCAGCCGTTCGACCAGGCGCAGTTCCTGGCCTGGGCCGAACAGGCCAGCCGTTTGCCCGGGGAACGGATGTAGCGTTGCGGCGATAGCCCACTTTTTGGAGGCGACCAGGCATGAAGAGCAAGCACGGCGGTACCGGCGGCGCGGACGACCAGGCGGCGTCGGCGAAGATCGACGAGCACATCGCGGGACTGCCCGACTGGCGCGGCAAGACCCTGGCCCAGGCGCGCAAGCTGATCCTGCAGGCCGAGCCGGGGATCGTCGAAGAGTGGAAGTGGGGCGTGCCGGTGTGGTCGAGCGGCGGCATCGTATGCACCGGCGAGGTCTACAAGAGCGCGGTCAAGCTGACCTTCGCCAAGGGCGCCGCGCTGGACGACCCGAGCGGCCTGTTCAATTCCAGCCTCGACGGCAATACCCGCCGGGCGATCGACTTCCGCGAGGGCGTGGCGATCGACGGCAAGGCCTTGCAGGCGCTGATCCGCGCCGGCGCGGCGCACAACGCCTCGGCCAAGGCCGGCGCGGCGGTTAAGAAGGCGGTCAAGAAGGCGGCGACCCAGTCGGCCGCGCCGGTGGGCGCGGCCGCGAACGCTGCCAAGAAGGCGATCAAGAAGACGGTCAAGAAGGCAGCCGAGAAACCGACCAAGAAACCGGCCAAGAAAGCGGTCAAAAAAGCGGTCAAAAAAGCGGTCAAAAAAGCGGACAAGAAGACGGCCGCGGCCCCGGCCGCCGGCAAGGCGCCCGCCAAGGTGGTCGGGAAGACGGCGGCCAAGAAGGTCGCCAAGAAGCCGGCCGGCAAGGCCTGAACGCCCGTCCCGGCGCGCCGCAGCGCGGCCGCCGGGACGCGCTGCGGTTTTGCCGAATCCGGCCGCCGGCGCCCATACCATCGGCCCAGGACAGGTCCCCGGCGCTGCGCTAGGCTGCGCCTTTTCCACCGGGGACCGCACCACCATGAAGCTTTCACGTTTGAGCCTGGGCCTGGCGCTCGCCGCCGCATTGGCCGTCCCCTCCGTCCAGGCCGCCGGGGCCGGCGCCCAGGGTCAGCCGCGACTGGGAAGCTTCGGCGTCGATCTGAGCGCGCGCGATACCCAGGTCAAGCCGGGCGACGACTTCAACCGCTACGTCAACGGCCACTGGCTGGACAGCTATCAGCTCAAGGACTACGAGACCTCCTACGGCTCGTTCAACGCGCTGCGCGACCAGTCCGAGGCGCAGGTGCACGCGATCATCGAAGAACTGCGCCAGCGCCAGGACCTGGCCCCCGGCAGCGACGCGCGCAAGCTGCGCGATTACTACGCCAGCTACATGGACCGCGCCGCGCGCGACGCCGCCGGCATCCGTCCGCTGCAGCCGGTGCTGGACAAGATCGCCAAGATCGATTCGCAGTCGGCGCTGATCGCCGCGTTCGGCCGCGCCGACCTCGACGGCAGCGCCGCGCCGGTGCGCCTGGGCGTGGACCTCGACCGCAAGGACCCGGACCAGTACCTGGTCGGCCTGCGCGTCGGCGGCCTCGGCCTGCCGGACCGCGACTACTACCTCAACCAGGACGCGCGCTTCGTCGGCATCCGCACCGCTTATCTGGCCCACATCGAACGCATGCTCGGCTTCGCCGGGGCGAGCGACGCCAAGGCGCGCGCGCAGGCGGTGCTGGCGCTGGAGACCGAACTGGCCAAGCCGCAATGGGAACGCGCCAAGCTGCGCGACCGCGACAAGACCTACAACGTCTCCAGCTTCGCCGAGCTCGGCAAGCAGTACACCGGCTACGACTGGGCGGCGCAGCTGAAGGCGCAGGGCATGCCGGCGATCGACCGGGTCAACGTGGCCACCCCGAGCGCGGTGCAGCCGGTGCTGGACGTGATCGGCAAGACCCCGCTGCCGGTGTGGCGCGACTACCTGACCTTCCACGCGGTGCGCAATAACGCCGGCCTGCTGAGCCGCGAGATCGACGACGCCGCGTTCGCCTTCAACGGCACCGTGCTGAGCGGCCAGAAAGCGCAGCGCGACGACTGGAAGCGCGCGGTGGCCGCGGTCACCGGCATGGACGGCCTCGGCGATGCGATGGGCAAGCTCTACGTCGAGCGCAATTTCTCGCCGCAGGCCAAGGCGGCGATGCAGGCGCTGGTCGAGAACCTGCGCAAAGCCCTGCGCAGCAACATCGAGAAGATCGACTGGATGGGCGATGCGACCAAGGCCGAAGCCTATCGCAAGCTGTCGACCTTCCGGCCCAAGGTCGGCTATCCGGACAAGTGGCGCGATTACTCCAGCGTCGCCATCGTGCCGAACGACCTGATGGCCAACGTGATGCAGCTGCGCGCCTACGGCCGCAACGACCAGGTGCGCCGGATCGGCACCCGTCCGGACCGCGACGAGTGGTTCATGACCCCGCAGACGGTCAACGCCTACTACAACTCGACCTTCAACGAGATCGTGTTCCCGGCCGGCATCCTGCAGGCGCCGTTCTTCGACCTCAACGCCGATCCGGCGGTGAACTACGGCGGCATCGGCGCGGTGATCGGCCACGAGATGGGCCACGGCTTCGACGACCAGGGCAGCAAGTCCGACTTCGCCGGCATCCAGCGCAACTGGTGGACCGACGCCGACCGCGCCGGTTTCGAGCAGCGCACCAAGGCGCTGGGCGCCCAGTACGACGCCTACTGCCCGCTGCCGGGCCAGTGCGTCAACGGCGCCCTGACCATGGGCGAGAACATCGGCGACCTGGGCGGCATCTCGATGGCCTACACCGCCTATCAGCTGAGCCTGGGCGGCAAGCCGGCGCCGGTGATCGACGGCCTCAGCGGCGATCAGCGCTTCTTCCTGTCCTGGGGCCAGATCTGGAAGGGCAAGTACCGCGACGAGGCGCTGCTGAACCAGATCAAGACCAACCCGCATTCGCCGTCGCAGTACCGCGCCAACGGTCCGCTGCGCAACTTCGACCCGTGGTACCGCGCGTTCGAGGTCAAGCCGGGCGATGCGATGTACCTGGCGCCGGAACAGCGCGTGCGGATCTGGTGATGCGTCGGGGACGACGGGGTCGAGCGAGGCTCGACTCGGTCGATCCCTGCGATGTTCGCGGACATGGTTTACCTGGGCCTGTTCGTGGCGGCCTTCGTCGCCGCCACCTTGCTGCCGGCGCAATCGGAAGGAGTGTTGGCCGGCCTGGTCGTCGCCGGCCACACGCCGCTATGGCTGGTGCTGACGGCCAGCGTCGGCAACGTGCTCGGCTCGCTGCTCAACTGGTGGTTGGGCCGCGAGGCGATGCGTTTCAGCGATCGGCGCTGGTTTCCGGTCAAGCCGGCGGCGCTGGCCCGTGCCCACGCCTGGTACGGCCGCTACGGTCGCTGGAGCCTGTTGCTGAGCTGGATGCCGGTGATCGGCGACCCGCTGACCCTCGCCGCCGGGATGATGCGCGAACCGCTGCGCGTGTTCCTGCCGCTGGTCGCCGTGGCCAAGATCGCGCGGTATGCGCTGGTCGCCGCCGTGGCGGCGCGGTACGTCTAGAGCGCAGTACGCAGCGGACGAACGCGTCAGGGACGGAGGGGGTTAAGCGCGCTTAACCCCCTCCGTCCCTGTGCGGTTACATTCCCGGAATCGGCAAACACTCCATCACTTCGACCCCGTCGCCGGGAAAGATGGTGAAGTGCGGATGGTTCTCGAACAGCTTGGCCGCGGCCGCGTGCGACTCGGCCTGGACCACGGTGTAGCCGGCCAGCGCGTTGCGGATGTCGGCGATGCCGTCCTTGGAGATGCGCTTGGTTTTGCCGAGCGGGCCGCCGTGGTCGACGATGATGTCGGCATGGGTCTGTACCCATTGCTCCCAGGCCTGCATGCCGGCCTGGTCGCGCTCGGCGCGGGTCTGCGGGTCGAGTTTCTGCCAGGCGTCCATCGAGCCGGGCGTGCCGGTGAAGATGGCGACGAACTTCTTCATGGGGAATTCCTTGAGGATGAGGCGGGCGCGGCCCGCGGGGGAGGAGCGACTCAGCGGTCGCCTTCTTTCTTCATGCCCTTGAGCAAGGCGACGATGGCCATGCCGTGGCCCTGGCCGAGCTCGAAGTCCTGTTTCAGCCAGGCCAGCACCTGGCCGGCCTTGACCCCGGGCCGCAGGCCCTTGGCGTCGCTATAGCCCTTCTTCGCCGCCAGGGCGCGGAAGTCGGCCGGGCTCTTGCCGGTCTTGGTCTGGATGTTGTCGAGATAGGCCTGGAAGGACATGGATGACTCCTGATCGAAAGGGCCGGCGGGGCCGGAAGGGCGCTGTCATCTCAGGCGACGAACGGGCGGGGCCCGGATCGACACGGTTCCGAAAAAAAATCGCTCCGGAGCGGGGTGCTAAAATGCCGGCCTTTCGGACCCTGCCAGAGCGAGCGCCACGATGACCGCCCCAGCCTTCTATCCGATCGGTACGCCCGGCCGCCCCTGGGGCGCGGAGGAGGTCGCGCAATGGCGCGCGCGCCAGGTCCGCCATCGCAGCTACGCCGACGATGTGCTGAGCGTGATCGAAGGCCTGCGCGAGCGCTTCGAGGTGGTCGAATACGGCCGCCTGGACTACGCCCCCGACGCCTACCCGCTGTTCGCGGTCAAGAGCCGCGACTGGGACGCAAGCCTGCCGGTGGCGCTGGTGACCGGCGGCGTGCACGGCTACGAGACCAGCGGCGTGCACGGCGCGCTGCGGTTCCTCGACCGGCATGCCGCCGATTACGCCGGCCGCGCCAACCTGTTGGTCGCGCCCTGCATCAGCCCCTGGGCCTACGAACGCATCCACCGCTGGAACGTCGATGCGATCGATCCCAACCGCTCGTTCCGCGAGAACAGCCCGGCGCAGGAATCGGCGGCGCTGTTGCGCCTGGTCGCGCCGGTGCGGGCGCAGGTGCTGCTGCACATCGACCTGCACGAGACCACCGACAGCGACGAATCCGAGTTCCGTCCGGCGCTGTCCGCGCGCGACGGCAAGCCGTTCGAACCCGGCGAGATCCCCGACGGCTTCTATCTGGTCGGCGACACCGACAATCCGCAGCCGGAGTTCCAGCAGGCGGTGATCGCCGCGGTCGAGCAGGTGACCCATATCGCGCCGCCGGACGCCCAGGGCGAGATCATCGGCTCGCCGGTGGTCGCGCACGGCGTGATCAACTACCCGGTCAAGCAACTCGGCCTGTGCGCCGGCATCACCGACGCGCACTACACCACCACTACCGAGGTCTATCCCGACAGCCCGCGCGCCACGCCGGAACAGTGCAACGCCGCGCAGGCGGCGGCGGTGTGCGCGGCGATCGACTTCGCCCTGGCGCGGCAGTGATGCCGGTGCGCTGGGGCCGCTGCGCCTTGGCGCTGGCCCTGGCCGTCTCGGCGCTGGGCTGCGCCCATCGCACGACGACCGACGCGTCTTCGCCCGAGGCCGCGGCCGTGGGCCGGCCAGTGCAGGGCGATGTCGCGTTCTATCTCGAGGCCGAATCGGGCCGGGCCGACGCATTGAAGCTGGCGATGCTCCACCCGGTCGACGGCGCGCCGGTCGAAGTGAGCCTGCAGCCGCAGCCGGTGGTCGCGCGCGGCGAGGTCGCCACGGTGGCGATGGCGATCGAGGACAACGGGTTCGCCGCGCTGGATCTGCGGCTCGACCCGACCGGCGCGCAGCATCTGCGCCAGGTCACCGCCGACAATGTCGGCAAGCGCATGGCCGTGGTCGCCGCCGGCCGCGTGCTGACCGTCGCCACGGTGATGGGCGAGATCGGCGACGGCAAGGTCCGCGTCGCCGGCCTGAACTTCGTCGATGCGCAGACGGTGTACCGCCGGCTCACCGAGGCGGCGCCGGCGCGCTGAGCCTCGAGCCGGCACGCAGGCGGCCCGCGTTCAACGTCCCATGACCACTCGCAGGCCGCGTACCTCGCTGTCATCCGGCCGACGCGGCGCGTCGCCGGCGCGGGTCACGCGCAGGCGCACGCGCACCCGGCCGTCGCGCACCGCGTAGGCGGGGAGGGGCACGGCGTAGGTGCCCGCGTCGCGCCCGGGGCCGATGCCGTGCGGCGAAATCACCCCCAGCGGCCGTCCGGACTCGGTGCTCAGTTCGATCTCATGGCCCGAGCCGAGGCGGCCGACCTGCACCTCCAGGAACACCGATTCGCCGATGTCGCGCGGGCGCGGCAGGGTCAGAGTGGCGACGTCTCCCGGCGCCGCACAGCCGCCTTGCCCGACCAGCAAGAGCAAGACCAAGGCTGCGCCGGCACGGGACACGTCCGGCTCCGCTCAGTCGCCCGGGACGATCGACAAGGCCTTCACCGCGACCGGCTCGGCGCGCTGCGAGGTCGAGGTCACCAGGCGGATGTTCAGTTGCGCGCTGTCTCCTTCGAGCTGGGTGAAGGCGCGCAGCGTCTTGGGCAGCGGCACGGCGAAGGTCGAGGCATGCGACATGCCGGCCATGGTCGGGCCGAAGAAGGCGATGGTGCCGGCGTAGTACGGGCTGTCGGCATCGACCTGCTGCACGTCCGCCGGGGCGTTGACCAGCACATCGAATTCGCGCGCCGCGCTGTCCGGGCGGTCCAGGCTGATCTCGGCGAACAAGGCAGCCGGCCGCGCCTGCTCCAGATGGCGCCGGACCAGCGCGGCCGGCACCGTCGCGGTCGAAACCCCGGCCTGCACGCTGCCCCTGATCGGCGCTGCCGGCGCCGAGGCCGTCGACCGGACGCTGGCTAGGGACTGCTCGGCGCTGCCGTAGCCCGGGCCGTAGTCGTAGTCGAACACGGCCGTGCTGACGTAGTCGCCGGCCTTGCGCGGGCCGACGTAGTTGCCGTCGCCGTCGACGTAGAACAGGAACGGCTCCTGCAGGAACGGTTGCAGATCGTCGCCGGTCGGCAGGATCGGCCCGCCGGCGGCGAGTTGCCGGCGCGTCCACACGTCCCACAAGCGGTCCATGTTGGAGTGGTGGAGGTAGAAGATCGGGTCCACCGGCGACAGGAAATTGGTCATGTTGCCGTAGGGGCCCGGGTCGACCGCGGCGACGCCGCCGATGCAGTTGTGCACCTTGTTGTGCGGGTAGTGCTCCAGGGTCGAGAACTGGGTCGCGCCGTCCGGCATGACCAGGTGCGATTCGGTCTTGGTGCTGGTGAAGCTGCGGCTGATCACCGGATCGTAGTAGACCGTCGGGCTGAGCCCGGAGTTGATCACGAACGGCGAGACGTCGTACGAGGTCTTGGCGTCGAGGTGGGGATTGGCGCGCGACAGATAGCGCGCGCCGCAGGTGATGGCGAAGGCCATGTTGCCGGAAATGCCGTATTTCTGCTCCGCGTCGTAACCGGTGACGCCGGCCCACATCGTGTCGAAGGAGGTGTAGCCGCGCCCGGCCAACTGCTTGAGCTGGGCCGACGACAGCGAGTTCCAGTACTTCCGCATCGCCTGCTCGCAGAAGTCGGTGAACTTCTTCAGATTGCCGGTGTAGGGCGCATAGGCGCCGTCGGTGGGGCTGAGCACGCCGTCGAACATGCCGGCGGGGATTTCCCGGTGCCGGGTCCAGTCCCAGAACGGCATGGCGAAGTTCGGGTCGCCGCTGTACTTGCGGATGGTGCGCTCGAAATAGCCGACATAGCCGCGGTGCCAGACATAGAACCACCAGTTGCCGTGCGGGCAGTCGAGGAAGTGGACGAACGCGTTGCGGAACCAGTTGTGCGGGTGATCGGCCGGAAGCTTGAGCATCGCTTCGACGCCGCGGGCGTAGCTGGCCAGCATCTTCTGACCTTCGGCGGTGTTGACGTCGACGCGGCGATAGCGGGCGCTCGCCGGCGGCGCGCCGAGATCGCTGGACGACGCCAGCGCGGAACCGAACGGCAACATCGTTCCGCCCAGCGCGGTCGCGGCGGTGGTCAGAAAATCGCGGCGTGAATAGCGCATCCTGCTGTTCTCCCGGGTCGATGGAATGTCCGGCCCGCGATGCCGGCCCCGCAGCGGGCGCCGCGAGCATCGGCCGCTTTCGCGAGCAGCGTTCTCAGCGGATAACGCGGGCACCCGCCGGCGACGGACAAGAAACAGCGGCCGCGATCGCAACTGTCGGCGCAGTCACAGATGCGGCGCGATGCAATGCATCGAATCGGCGGTGAGGAAAGGAGAAGGTCGAGCGGTTTCGCGTCGTGCAGCCGGCCGTCGGCGATCGCGATGGCGCCGGTTTCGTCGTCTTGCAAGGAACGAACCGACGCGACGGCTCGATCGGAACTCGCCTGGGCGCAGCAGCGGATTGCCGTCGGCGACCGCGCCTTGCCGCCTGCGATCAGTAGAACGCGACGCCCGGCCGCAGCAGCAGTTGGAACACCGCCAGCAAGGCCGCCACGGCCAGCGCCAGGCGCAGGGTCGAAGCCGGCGGAACCGCATCGCCGCGGGCCTGCGCATCGGCGACGCGCCAGGCGCCGGCCTGGATCCAGACCAGGCCGAACAGCGCCACCCAGGCCGGCAGCAAGGCGACCTCGATCCATTCGCGCGGCACCCGGAAGGGCAGGGTCAGGAGGGTGCCGAGCAGGGCCGGCAGGGTCGCGCACAGGAATACGAAGCGGGTGCGCGCACCCGGCCCGGCGATGCGCTCGGGCGCGTCGGCCAGCGCCAGCAGCGGACCCAGCAAGGACAGCGCGGCCACCGGAATCGCCGCCAAGGCCAGCGCGGCGGCGACCAGCCGGGTCGCAGGGCTCCATTGCAGATAGCCCATCGCCATGCCGAGATCGCTGCCGGCGCTGAGCGCGCCGATCGCGACCTGCGGCAAGGCCATCAGCCAGCCGCAATACGCCATCCAGATCAGGAACAGGCGCAGGTGGGTCCCACCGCGCGCATGCCGCAGGCGCCAGGCGCAGAAGCAGGCGACGATCGCGGTGGCGACCGCGCCGCCGCCCTGGAACAGCGCGGCCAGCGGGTGCTCGCCCTGCCAGGCGTGGTTGTTGTGGAACAGGGTCGGGCGCAGCCCGGGCGTCAGCGCCTTGGGCAGGACCAGGAACAACTCCTGGATGAAGAAGGTCAGGTTGAAGGCCAGGGTGTAGAGCAGGGCCGAGTTCAGGCTCAGCCGCCAGTTCCAGGGCAACGCCGCCGCCGAGCGGGCGGCGCCGCGCGAACGCAGTGCCCCGGCCAGGGCCAACAGGGCCGGTCCGACCACCAACACGCCGCCGGCCATTGCGGCGATCGCAGATCCGAGCATGCGCCAACGTCCCTTGCCGCGTCATCGCGTCGGCGCACTATAGCGGGGTCCGCGTAGCGGCGATTTGGCCGTCGCAAAATAATCGCGACCGAATGTCGATTCGGGCGCGGCCGGTTCGTCGTGGTTGCAAGCGCGCGGTTCAGCGCCGGAACCGTTCCGGCGCCCGCGCCCGCCACGAGGAGTCGGCAGATGCGTTTTCTATCCATGATCCGGATCGACGAGACCCTGAACCAGGCGCCCAGCGAGCGTCTGCTGAACGATATGCAGCAGTTGATGGAGGAAATGACCCGCAACGGCACCCTGATCGCCACCGCCGGCCTGACCCCCAGCGCCGACGGCGTGCGCCTGCGTCTGCGCGGCGGCAGGATCACCGCGACCGACGGCCCGTTCACCGAAGCCAAGGAAGTGATCGGCGGCTACGCCCTGTTCGAGGCGGCGTCGAAGCAGGAGGCGATTGCGATCGGCCGCCGCTTTCTGGAAGTGCACGGCGACGGCTGGGACATCGAATGCGAGGTGCGCGCGCTGCAGGACGAGGGCGCGGGCTGCGGGCAGGCGCTGTGCGCGGAGTGAGCGAACGCCGCTCGCCGCCGCCTGCGCCCGCGGCGACGGCGAGCGCGGCGTCGCCGGTTCAGGGGTGATAGGCGGGGTTGGGCGGCTCGGCCGGGACCAGGGCGACCACGGCGGCGGTAGTCGGCGTACTCCAGCCGGCCAGGCCGCTGACCCAGGCATTGCCGGCGATCTGGGTCCAGATCTGCTGGCCCGCGTCCCAGGCATAGTGCACGTGAGCGCGGACGGTAATCGCGGGCAGGCCCGGTACCGCGACGTTCGACCACTGCACCGTCAGGGTGTACTGGTAGCCGGCGGCGGCCCAGCCCTGCTGCGGAACCGCAGCGAAGATCGGGTTGGGGTCGTAAGGAGGTGGATTGTTCAGCAGCGCGATCGCTGCGTCCCTTTTGCGCATTGGGGGCGGCACGTAGGCCATGGGGTTCTCCGGTAACGGCGGCAGTGGCGGTTGGCCGCATGGCCCCGCCATCCGGAGGAACGAACGCAAGCGCGCGCAGTGAAACGGCGGCGCTTGCGCGCAGCGTCGGCCTTCAGCGATTCACCGCCGGTCCGTTGACCCCCGCGTAGCCGTTCGCGCAACCGCTGGTGCAGGTGGTCGCGAGCATGTTGTAGACGATCCGGCCGGCGTTGGACTTGGAGCGGAAATGCCCCACGCCCTGGCTGGTGTCGCCGCCGCCGGCGTTGTACGGGCTGCCGTCGCTCCAGTCCCAATCGTAGGCGTAGGCGCTGTTGCCGACGCCGATATCGACCTGGGCCTTGACGTTGCCGCCGGCGTTGAACAACGCGCCGCCGCTGCAGCCGGCGGCGTAGCTGGTGGTGAAGCAGTGGACCTGATCGTACAGGCCGGCGGTGATGGTGTAGAAGGCGATCGAAGCGTAGGTCTGCGGCATCGCCCGCAGGCTGTTGCTGCCGTCGCCGGTCCAGCGGTTGTAGCCGTAATAGGGCACGCCGCTGCTGGGGTAGAGGCCGAAGGTGTAGTAGTCGTACGGGTAGACGTAGGCCTCGGCGTTGCAGGTCGGCGCGTATGGCGACTGGTAGCCGGTGCTCAGGCAGGTGCGCAGCCCGCGCAGGCCGCCGGCGATGTTGACGAAGCGGCGCACGCTGGCCTGATAGCCGTAGTACTTCAGCATCGCCAGGCTCATCGACGAGCCCAGCGAGTGCGAGACGATGTCGACCTGGCTGCGGCCGGTGTAGGCCTTCACCTTGTCGATGAAGGTCTTGAGGATCTGGTACTTGGCCGGCTCGTGGTAGTTGTATTGCGGCGCGCCGCGCTCCTCGGCGTCGAGGTAGCTGACGCCGAACAGCTCGCAGTCGTTGTAGCCGCGCGCCTTGAGCTCGTCGTAGACCGAATGCGCCGGCGTTGCGTAGCCCGACACCGCCGAAGGCGGCATGTCGAAGCTCAGCGCGCTGTCGCCGTTGCCGTGCACGAACACCACCGGGGTGCGGGTGGCGATGCAGTCGCCGCCGCCGAATCCGCCGCTGCCGACGCCGGGCGCGAAGCCGCCGGCGTATTGGCTGGCCGTGCCCTGGCAGGTGTAGCCGTTGTGGCTGCCGCAATCCAGGGCCGCGGCGGCCGGCGATACCGACAGGCCGAGCAGGGCCAAGGCGAGGGCGGCCGCGCTCAGCGGCGCCGGGATGAGGTTGGCGAAGCGCCAGCGGCGCGAACTGGCCGATGCAGGCGCGGATGCAGGCGTGGATGCGGTGCGGAACATGAGCCCTCCCCAGGGTGGTCGGTACGACGACGGAACCGCGGATCCGGCGATGGTGGCCCCGCGCTTCGCCGCGGCGGTATTGCACTTATGGGCGATGCGACGGGGTTCGGCGCCGGTCGTCGCAGCGGCGCATGGTCGCGACTGTGACCCAGCCGGCAATTCGGCCTGGCCGGCTCGCATAAGGTGCGCACGGTGCGCCGCCGTCCCGGCGCCTGCGACGGCCCCGTCGCAGGGGTCGGTGCGCGGCGTCGCCGAGATCGCCGCGCGCCGCGCCTGCCGGCCGCACTTCCCCCAGCCACGAGAGTCCACATGCGCATCAAACGATCACCAGCCCGCCTGGCGGGCGCCTTGTTCGCCGCTGTGCTGTTGCCCGCATCCGTCGCTCAGGCCGCCAACCAGTATTGCGACAACGACCGCGACCCGGGGCAGTACCCCGATTGCGGCAACGTCGCGGGAGCCGGCTTCTACTACCGCAGCGGCCAGCCCGGCGACTACCACGGCGACGACCGCCTCTCGACCACCCAGTCCAGCAGCTACGGCTGGGTGTTCCTGGGATCGGTCGCCGCCGGCCATCACTACGCTTATCTGGCCAATTACGCCTTCACCGACCCGCGCGCCGAGTACCAGGCCTGGGACCTGGGCAACGGCTTCTACTCCATCGGCTACGTCAACCAGAACACCGCGCCCAGCGGCTGGAACTACGTCGGCTACGGCACCAGCGGCGCGTTGTACGTGCGCCGCAGCAGCGGCAGCGGCGCCACCGGCGCCGACGCCGTGCAGCGTCAGTACCCAGGCCTGAGCGCCAAGGCGGTGTCGCCGCTGACCCCGGCGCTGGCCGGCTTGTGCCCGAGCCTGAGCCTACGCGATCCGGCCCTGGCCGAATTGCAGAACACGATGCTCGACGCCGCGCGCCGCTACCGCGATGCCGCCGGCTCGTTCGCGATCGCGTTCAAGAACAACGGCCAGCGCGAGCGGATCGATTTCGAAGTCTCGCCGGCGCGGCGCAGCAGCTTCGTGCGCATCGCCGCGGCGAACGGACGGGTCAGCGAACACTATGCCGACGCGCAGTCGCAAACGACGCTGTGGCCGGGGCAGTCGGCGTATCGCTCGAGTCGGCGCGCGGTCGCGCCGGACGCGCAAACGACGGCTGTCGCCCATGCCTATCGCAACAGCGCCTGCCAGGCGGTGTACGCGCAGCAGCCCGACGCCAGCGGCGCGACCGGCACCGCCGATGTGCTGGCGCCGGCCAACTACGCTTTCTGGCTGTCGGATACGGACAGCCGCATCCTCGGCCGGCCGCAGTTGCTGGGCCGCGAGACCGTGCTGGTCGAAGGCCGTCACGACGAGGCGATGGCGCGCAAGCTCGGCGCGCGACGCTACCGCATGTGGGTCGACGCGGCGACCGGGATCCTGCTCAAGCTCGAAGGCCGCAACGCACGCGGCGGCCGCGCCTACCTGATCGAAGTCGATCGCCTGCGCCTGGACAGCGGCCTGTCGCCGCGGGCCCGAACGGCCGTGCCGAAGGGCTGGACCGAGCTGGCCGCGCAGCCCTGAGGCCTCGCGCCCCGGCGCGGCATCGCCGCCGCGCCGGGTCGCGAGGTTCAGTACACCCGCGTGATGGCGCCGGCGCCGGCCGTGCGGGAGGTCAGGGGCGCGCGTTCGTTCGCGCTATGCCCGCGACCCGGCGAAAGGGACCGGGCCACCGGTCGCTGTCGCCACATCGCCCGATCCGCCTTGCGCGATGTGCGGCCGCAGGAGTACTAGTGAGCCTGGGACTGCCGCGACAGGAGAGGGTTATGGACTACGCGATACGGGCGATTCTGATCGCCGGTTTGTGCTGCACGGGAGCGGCTTGGGCGAGCGAAAAGCCGGCGGCTCAGCAGGCGCCCGCGCCCGCCTACGACGCCGAACTGGCCCAACGCCTGGGCGCCGACGAGCGCGGCATGCGCCGCTACGTGCTGGTGATCCTCAAGACCGGGCCGAAACGCGTAGCCGATGGCGAGGAACGCAAGGCCATGTTCGCCGGCCACTTCGCCAATATCGAGCGCCTGGCCAAGGCCGGCAAGCTGGCTTTGGCGGGGCCCTTCGCCGAAGACCCGGACGGCTGGCGCGGGCTGTTCCTGCTCGCGGTGGACGATATCGAAGAGGCGCGCCGATTGACCGCGACCGATCCGGTCATCGAGCGCGGCGAAATGATCGCCGAGTACCATCGCTGGTACGGTTCGGCGGCGGCGATGGCGATTCCCGAACTGCACGACCGCTTGCTGCCGAAGCGGCCGTGAACCGCGCCGCAGCGGATGGAGCCGGTGGGCCCGGCTTGGACCGCGGCAGGCGCTCTGCTACCGTGCCCGGCCAGGATGGCAGCGCCGACGGCGCCGCCGCGCAACTTCATCCAAGGCAGGAATCCGCATGCATGCTTTCCGTCGTCGTATCGCCCTCGGCCTCGGCCTGATCCTCGCCGCCCACGGCGCCGTCGCCACCGAAATCGCGCCCGAAGCGATGCGACTGGAAGCCGGATTGATCGCGGCCTTGCGCCACGACGCCAAGACCGGCGAGCGCGCCGCGCCGTCCGGTCCGGCGATCCAGGCCTATATCCACGCCGGTTACCTCACCGCCAAGCCGACCGTGCGCGCCGACTACACCGACTACCGGTTGCTGAACAAGCCGGCGACCCTGCTCGGGCTGCCGCTGGTGGCGATCGAAGAGGAATACATGACCCAGTACCTGGGCTGCTGCGTCAGCGAAGGCGCCGGCGCGACGGTACGGATCACCGGAGATATCGAGCCGCTGGTCGAGTTCGCCAAGCGCAATGCCTGCCGCCTCGAACGCGACTACGACGCGCGCGCCGAGTTCAAGAACTACGGCATCGCCGCCAACCTGCCGGCCGGCCGCTACGCCAACCTGAGCTGCCGGGTGCGCGACGCGGATCGGGCGGAGCGCTGAGTTTCGGGGGATTCGCGACTAGGGCGGAGTGGCCCAAGCCGCTTCTGCATAGGCGGCGACAGCGGCGAGACGGTTGTTCCGTCCCGCCGCACGCAGTGCGATGCCGCCGCCGGCCTCAGAACCCTTGCAGCCGATTCAGCGGAATGCGCTGGATATGGTCGTGTTCCGGGCCCGGCCGGCTCTTGTATTCGTCGGCGGCGCTCTCGTAGGTCACCCAGACTTCGCCGTCGATGATGTTCAGGCCTTCGGCGTAATCGTCGATGTCGCCGACCTTGCGCGCCTGTTCGGGCGCGGCCAGGTCGAAACGCTGCGGGTCGGTGCCGTAGGCCTGGAACAACAGGTCGCTGTCCTGCTTGGTGCCGTACGAGGTGGTGAACAACAGCCCGCGATCGGTGACCGCCACGCCCTGGGTGAAATCCGGAATTTCGACTTTTTCGCTGGGATTGACGAAAGCGCCCTTGGGGTCGATGTCGAAGCGGGTCAGGTAGCCCTGATCGGGGAAGCTATCGTTCTGCGGGGTCGAGAACTGGCCGACGTAGGCCTGGCCGTCCTTGACCGCGATATAGCTGGCGTTCTGGCCTTCCGGCATGCGGTTGATCCAGGCCGGTTGCACCGCGGCGCCGTCGCCGGCGCGATCGATGTCTTCGCGGCGGTAGACGTAGACCGCTTCGGTGTCGGCCAGGTACACGTACTTGCCGTCGGTGGCGACGCCGCCGCCCTTGTCGGGCGAGATCGCGCACATATTCTCGGCGCTGCCGCCGACCAGGCGCACGTTCTTGACCTCTTCGCGGCCCTGGCTGTTCTTGTCCTGGATCGACAGCAGCACGCCGTCGTTGTTCGGGTCCTTGTCCTGGTTGACCTCGGATTTGTAGTAGCTGGTGAGGATCTGCCCGCGGCCGGCGTCGTAGCCCTGGCCTTGCGGGATGTAGCCGTCCTTCAGATGAACCAGCTGCGGGCCGTTCTGCGCGGCGGCGCGGGATTCGGGCAGGGAGATCGGGGCCAGTGCGGCGCCGGCGATGGGGGGAACGTGCATGGTCGGTCCTCCTCGTGGGATGCGCGGACTCTGCGGCTTGCGCGCGGTCTGCGACAGCTGGGGGAAACCCGATCATGCGCGCCCTCGGGCCTGGTGTTTCGTGACCGCGGTCGACGGTGCGGATGCGCCTGCGCGACGGCGGTTTTCCGCAGCGGAAAACTGCGCGAGTCCGAACGCAAATGCCCCGGCGCCGACGCGACGAAGCCCGCCGGAGCGGGCTTCGTGCGTACGCGACCTGCTGTCGGGGTTATTTGTCGCGTTCGCGATCGTCTCGGTCGCTGCGGGTTTCGGCGCGCGCCTTGGCCGCGGTCGATTGTTCGGCGCCGAAGCGCTTGCGCGCATCGGCCTCGGCCTCGCCCTGGGTACGCGCGCGGATCGAGGTGTCCTGGCCGAACTCGGATTGGGTTTGGCCGGTGGTGCTGGCCCGGCTGTCCACGCGCGCGTCGACCTTGGCATCGATTTTGGTATCGACTTCGGTGCGCGGAGTGTCGTCGCTGTCTTGGTCCTGGCGCGCGTCGTTGCGCGCGCGCGCCGCGGTGGACTGCTCGGCGCCGAATTCGGTGCGGGTATCGCGATCGGCGCTGCGCAGTTCCTGTGCGCGCTGACTGGTGTCGCGGCCGAAGCGGCCCGGATCGGCGGTCGGCAACTGCATCGGCCGGCTGGGCATGTGCTGGCTGGGGATGTGACCGCCCGTCGGCGGACCGCCGCCACCGCCGCCGCGGCCTTGGGCGAAGGCGGTCGGCACGGCGAGGCTGGCGGCGATCGCGAGGATGAGCAGAGTCTGGTGACGCATGGGATCCTCCTGAACGAACCGTCGCGGGGGCGACGGTCCGAACCTAGACCCTGCGGTCTGCATCGCTACTGAACCCGTCGGATTCAGCGAAGTCGCGATACGGTTAAGCACCGCGTGCGTCGCCGCATCCGGCGGCGCCGCTCAGCGCGCGGCGCTGGTCTTGTCGACCGCCAGCGGCCGCACGTGCTGCAACAGGCTGGTCAGGGTCTTGCCGGGTTCTTCCCAGGGCATCATGTGCGAGGAGTTCTCGAACCAAACGCCTTGCTTGAACGGGGCTTTGACCTGGGCCAGCCACTGCTCCGCCGGTTCGGCCGGGGTGGTGTAGTCGTGGCGGCCGAGGAAGAACACCACCGGGATCGGGAACTCGCGCACCGGCTTGTAATCCACCGCGACGAACTCGGGCAGGATCTTGCCGAGGGTGAACACGTTGCCCTCGTTGACGTTGCGGCGATCGCAATCGCCGTACTCCGGCGACAGGCGCGGGCCGCGGTAGAAGTACATCGAATCGTTGCGGTAGGCGGTCAGGCCGCCGTAGTACTGCGACCATTTGCGCGCGGCGATGATGCGTTCGCGGGTGATCGGCTGGTCGCCGGGGTAGGGCATGATCGCTTCCATCTCCTTCACCGCTTCGGCGTTGCCCAGCGCCTTGGCCTGCTTCAGGCCGAAGTCGAAGCTGATCCGCTCGTTGTCGCGCACGTTGATCGCCTGGCCGATGCCGACATAGGCGTAGAACAGGTCCGGCTGCTTCAGCGCCGCCTTCATGCTGATGATGGTGCCCCAGCTGTGCGCCATCAGCACGATCTTGCGCTTGCCGTAGCGCTGGCGCAGGTACTGGGCGACTTCGACCACGTCGTCGGCGTAGCGATCGATGTGGATGGTGCCGGCGTAGCTTTCCGGATCCTGCAGCGCGAAGGTCTTGCCGGCGCCGCGCTGGTCCCAGTTGACCACGGTGAAGTACTCCTCGATCGGGCGCTGGAACTGCCACGAGGTCGGGATCACCGGCGAGGCGGGGCCGCCGTGCACGAACAGCAGGATCGGGTTGTTCTTGTCCTGGCCGCGCACGCTCAGCCACTGGTCGATGCCGCCGATGCGAGCCGCATACGCCTCCTGGATGCCGTTGGGCGCGACGATCCGGCCGAGGTCCTCGATGATGGCGCGCGCGTCGGCGTAGCCGGAGGTGTCCTTGCATTCGGGCGCGGCCAGCGCCAGGGGGCTCAGGGCCAGCAGCAGGGAGGCGAACAGGGCTTGGGTCTTCATGGGCGGTTTCCGGCCTGGGGCTTGAAGGTTGCGGGAACGGGGAACGCGGCGGCGTGCGCCGTACCACGGCTCGGTGTCGGTGCTCGGCCGGTGTCGTTCCCCATGTGCACACAGATACGGGAAGAGGCTGCGGGGTTTACGGCGGTGGTGTTTTTATTTGTGCCGGTCCCATGGCGGACGCTGATCGTGGCCGGTCGATTCGCGCCCGTTCATGCGCAGCGGCCATCCGAACCGCGAACCGCGCCGATGCGTCGGCGGCCGCGGCGGAGTAGGGTGGAACCCCCTTCTGCCAGGAGCACGGCATGGAAACGCAGGAACTGCATCGCGGCCGCCTGATCGACCATATCCAACTGGTGGTGCGCGACCTCGAGGCGAGCCGGCGCTTTTACACCGCGGTGTTCGAAACCTTGCAGGTGCCGATGGCCGGCAGCGGCAAGGACTATTTCTGGGCCGACGAGCTGTTCGTGTCGACCGCGTCCAGCGAGGCCGCGAACGGCGAACTGACCGGCCGCCATCACCTGGCCTTCCAGGCCCGCGACCGCGCCATGGTCGAGGCCTTCCATCGCGCCGCGCTGGCGCATGGCGGGCGCGACAACGGCGCGCCGGGCAAGCGCGACTATCATCCCGGCTACTACGCCGCGTTCGCGCTCGACCCGGACGGCAACAACATCGAGGCGGTCTATCACGGCGAGGCCGAGCGCAGCGCGGCTTCGGTCAAGATCGTGTTCTGATCCGCTCGCCCGGCTGTTCCGGTTCCGATCTTCCGGTCTGATCTTCGTGCTCTGGCCGGAACCGCCGCCACGTCGGCGCTCCCGGCCCGGCGCAGGCGGCCATCGGCTGGGCGCATGCGGCGTTCCGCCGTCCGGCCGCCGCCGTTACCATGGGGCACCACACGGAGGGGGTGTTCGATGAAGGCAGTCGTCGCGCTGTTGGCCGGCGTGTTGGGTCTTTGCGCCCTGGCGCCGGCCGGTTCGGCCCGGGCCTCGAGTTGCGAGGCCAATTTCAATTCCAGCGGCAGCAAGGCCGACGGCCTGCTGTTCGGGACCTGGCGCAATTTCGAAGCCCTGGACGCCGCCGATGCGATCGCGCAGATGCGCGCCATCGCCACCGCCGAGGACTTCCAGGTCGGCCCGGAGCAACGCAAGGACGGGGCCATCGAGCTGACCCTGATCCAGAAGCCGACCGCGCAGGCGCGCGGCTTCCCGGTGCTGGTCTCGGCCAACCCGGGCAACGGCACCCTGACCCTGATCGCGCACCTGATGCCGCAGATGGACGCCGACCCGCAGGCGGTGCGCAGCTACATGTGCGGCCTGCTGGCCAAGGTCCAGGTGCGCCGCAGCGCCGAGCGGATCGCCGCCGAGGACGAAGCGACCCGCACCGCCGCGCCGCGCAAGGCGCCGAACCTGCTGCGGCCCAAGGCGGTGTTCGACCTGGGCCAGGCCAAGGCGGCGCTGGAACCGGGCACCGCGACCATCGCCGGCACCGCCTGCGTCAAACGCTTCGTCAACAACGGCGGCGGCCTGTACCTGGCCAGCAACCAGAGCGTGCTGCTGTATCCGGCCACGCCCTATCTGCAGGAGATGGTCCAGCTGATGCGCAAGCTCAAGCCGGGCCGCGACGAGATCGATTTCTCGCCGGCCTTCCTGGCCACGCGCATGGTCGGCCGGACCAACGCCGAGGGCGAATTCCAGTTCTCGAAGATGAAGCCGGGCAAGTACTACCTGATCACCACCCTGGCCACCCGCGCCTACGGCAGCCGCAACGTCGACCTGGGCTCGGAGGTGACCAACGGCGGCCACACCATCGTCAACTACTACACCACCGAGAATTTCTCGCGCGACTTCGACGACGTGCTGGAGCGCTTCGTCGAGATCAAGCGGCCCGGCGACACGGTCAAGATCAGCCTGAGCCCGCCGCTGAAGTGGACGGCGATTTTCGGCGACAACAACGGCTCGGCGGGGCTGCTCGGGTGCCGCTGAGCGCAGCTGTCGCGTCGACCGGTTGAACCCGCCCCCCTTTTGTTGCAACCTCCCGAACGGTCACGGGCCAAACCCGCCTCCTGGCATGGCCCGATCCAGCCACGGCCATGAGGATGCGGGTCGCGCCCGGGCCCAAGGACCGAAAGAACGCGTCAGACCCAACGTGCTCCGTCGCCGATCCAGTGGACGGCACCGACACCGCACTCAACGGGGGGGCAGTCTGTGCGACGTATCCTGAAGTACCTGGGCATCACCTTGCTCGCCGCCTTGGCGGTATCGCTGGTGCTGGGCCTTCGCCCCTTCATCGACCGGGACGCGCCCGCCACCCGTCCGCTTCCCCTCGCGCAAGCCCCGCTGCCTCCAGAACAGGCGAAGAAGCTCACCGACTACATAAGGACCGAGGCGGACGCCATCGATGCCTTCGTTGTGCTGCGCGGCGAAACGGTGCTGATGGAGTACGGGGAGGTCGGCACGCCGATGAACCTGGCGTCCGCGCGCAAGAGCATCCTCAGCCTGCTGTTCGGCGTGGCGGTCGACCGCGGGTTGATCGACGTGAACGAGAAGCTCGGAGCGCTAGGCATCGACGAGAGCCGGACGCCCCTCACCCAGGCGGAGCAGCAAGCGACCATCGAGCACCTCCTTCAAGCCAGGTCGGGCATCTACCTGCCCTCCGGCGCGGAGACGGTGGAAAACAAGGACGGCCGCCCGCGCCGCGGCCAGTTCGCGCCGGGCGCGAACTACTTCTACAACAACTGGGACTTCAACGTCCTGGGCGCCATCTTCGAACGCAAGACAGGGCTGTCCATCGGCGAGGCCATCGATACCTGGCTGGCCGCCCCCCTGGGCATGCAGGACTTCAACCGCGAGCACGTGATCTACGACAATCGCGGCTCCGACTCCGATTACAGAACCTATCGCATCCACATGAGCGCGCGCGACCTTGCGCGGATTGGGGCGCTGGTCGCGCAAGAGGGCCTGTGGAACGGCAAGCGGGTCGTCTCAGCGCAGTGGATAGCCCGGAGCACCACGTCGTATTCCGCCACGAAGAACCCGTTCTACGACGGCTTCGGCTACTCGTGGTGGTTGAACTCCGAGCTCGCCGCCGTGCAGGCCGACGGCTGGGGCGGCCAGTACCTGCTGGTGGATCCGGCGCGGGACCTGACGCTGGTGGCGCGGCGGGATACGGGGAACTCGATTCTGGGCTACCTGATCTTCAGCGGGTTCCAGAAGCAGGGGCATCCTTCGGACCTACAGAAGTTGTACAAGCTCGTGCGCGATATGCCGGCGATGAGCGGCGTGCGCTAGTTCGAGCCTGCGGACGCGAAGGCCGCCAATACGCGTTCTAGACCCATCGGCATTTCTACGCGGCCGCGGCCTGCAGGGCGCTCGGCGTTCGACCGAGCGCCCCGGGCCGTCGGTGTCGCAGCCGACGCGGCGCAATCACGCTGCGTTGCGCAGCTTCACCGCCGGGAAATCCACCGGCACGTCCAGGGCCAGGTTGACGTAGTTGGTGAACAGGTTGAGCGCGACATGGGCGACGATCTCGACGACGGCGCCGTCGTCGTAGCCGGCGGCGCGCAGCGCGGCGATGTCCTGCTCGGCGACGCGGCCGCGGCGGTCGACCAGTTTCAAGGCGAAGGCCAGCGCGGCGGCGGTGCGCGGGTCGTCGCTGTCGCCGCTCTGGGCGCGGGCCATGGCGTCGGCGCTGACGCCGGCCTTGCGTCCGAGCGCGGTGTGCGCGGCCAGGCAGTAGTCGCAGCCATTGCGGTCGGCGACCGCGACCGCGATCTGTTCGGTCAGCGAGGCGGGCAGGGTGCCGGCGCCGAGGGCGCCGAAGCTGCCCCACAGGCTGGTCAGCGCGGCCGGCGAATGGGCGACGGCGCGGAACATCGCCGGGGTGGCGCCGAAGGCGGCGTGGATCGAGGCCAGCAGCGGGCGGCTGGCGGCGGGGGCGGTGTCGGCGGTGGTCAGGGGCAGGCGGGACATGAGCTTCTCCTTGAGGGTGGGTGCTTGGTGCACGCACACAGTCTTCCGCGAACCCTGGGCGCCTGGATCACTTATAGTCCGCAATAGTTGATTCATCGTCCCGGTGCCGCATGTACGTCGACCGCCTGCAAGCCCTGCTGCACCGCTTCTCGGTACGCACCCGGCTGTTCCATAGCGGGCCGCTGTGCGGCATCCACGACTTCGACGACGCGCTCGGCCGCGGCCAGCTGCACCTGGTCCGCCGCGGCCCGGTCGAGGCCCGGCACGGTGGCGGCGCGCCGCTGCGGATCGAGCAACCGAGCCTGATCTTCTATCCGCGCGGCTTGCCGCATCGCTTCGTCACCGACCCCGAGCGCGGCGCCGACATGGCCTGCGCCCATGTCGACTTCGGCGGCGGTCATCACCCGCTGGCGCAGGCGCTGCCGCCGGTGCTGGCGATGCCGCTGGCCGAGGTGGGCGGGGCGGAGGCGGTGCTGGAATTGCTGTTCGACGAAGCCTTCGCCCAGCGCTGCGGGCGCCAGGATTTGCTCGACCGTTTGTTCGAGGTGGTGCTGATCCTGATCCTGCGCAGCCTGATGGACCAGGGCCGGGTCGGTCACGGCCTGCTCGCCGGGCTCGCCCATCCGCAACTGGCGCGCGCGCTCAACGCGATCCACCAAGCGCCTGCGCAGGCCTGGACCCTGGAGCGCATGGCCGAGCAGGCCGGCATGTCGCGCAGCCGCTTCGCCGCGGCGTTCGCGCAGACCCTGGGCCTGACCGCCGGCGATTATCTGGCCGACTACCGCATCGCCCTGGCCCAGGACCTGCTGCGGCGCGGACGCCCGCTCAAGCTGATCGCCGACGAGGTCGGCTACGGCAGCACCGCGGCCTTGTCGCGCGCCTTCAGCGCGCGCTGCGGGCGTTCGCCGCGCGAATGGAAGGCGGCGCAACGCGACGCGGCCGAAGCCGGCGTCTAGCCGCGGGCAGCAGCGCGCGCCCGCGGCCTGGCCGCGGACGCTGCCCGATGCCGGCGTTCAACGCGACTTGCGCGCGCGCGGCGGCGCGGCGGCGGCCTGCACCGGTTCGCGCTTGCGGCATTGCCAGGTGATGCGGCCGACTTCCTCGCCCTGGTACAACTGGCGGACGGTCACGCTGGCGCCTTCCAGGCGCACCGACTTGGGCGCGCGCAGCAACAGCCGCGCCGGCAATCGCGCGCCGCGCGGCAAGGCCAGGCCGCACAGCGGCAGGCGCGGCAGGGCCGGCAGGTTCAATACGGCGTGGCGGCCCTTGCGCGGCGTTTCCAGCTTCCACGGCGCGGCGCCGGCGATGCGGTAGGCCAGATCGCGCGGCAGTTCCAGGCGCAGTTCGGCGCCCTTGGGCAAGCGCCTCACGATCTCGAAATCGAACGCGCGCGCGCGGTCCGGGGTGCCGGTGATCAGGAACGGCAGGGCCAATCCGAGCTGCGGATCGGCCGGCGGATCGACCACGTTGAAGTTGCGCCAGGTGACGTTGTTGTGCGCGCGGATGTAGGCGCGGAACGCGTCCCAGTCGAAGTTCGGCGGGCCCGGCGGCGGAGGCGGCGCGGCATCGCGCGGATGGCTGACGCTGGCGACGAAGCAGTAATGGCCCGGGCCGGGGATCTCGGCCTCGGGCCAGACGATCGGCGCGGCCACGGTCAGGCTGTCGCCCATCGGCACGTCGACCGGCGCCGAGGTGCCGATGAAATTCCACAGGTCGGGGGTCAGCAGGGTCGCGACCGGGCTCCAGTACACGTCGGCGCGCACGTCGTCGGCGTCGGCGCCGCCGCGGTTGCGCATGCGCACGTAGAGGTAGTTGTCGTGACCGGTCTCGGCTTCGTGGCCGAGCGCGTTGCTGTTCTCGGTGCCGCTGCCTTCGCCGAACGCCGCGTTCGGGTCGGGCACGGTCGCCGGCAGCAGGATCACGTCGGGGCTGGCGCTGATCGCGCCGGCCGACGGCACCGCGCCGGTGTCGCCGACGTGGTCGCGCAGGTACACGTCCGGGGTCAGGCCGAGCGTGTTCTCGACGATCGCGCGCAAGTCCGGCATGACCCCGATCGCGCCGGCGAGACCGCCGCCCTGCGGCGTGTTGACCGCCGGGTCGGACAGCAGGCTGCGCATCTGCGCCGGCGACAGCCGGGTGCCGGTGGCGGCGGCGTGCATGCCCTGCACGACCAGCGCCGCGCCGGTCACGATCGGCGAGGCCGAACTGGTGCCGTTGAAGCCGGCGGTGTAGGTGCGGTCGTCGTCGCCGCCGCCGTCGTCCAGGCCGCCGTAGCCGCAGGTGGTGACGTTTTCGCCCCAGGCGTAGCAGTCGACCCGCGAGCCGTAGCTGGAGAAGCCAGCGCGGTCGTGCGGAAGCGCCGACTCGGCGGCGCCGACCACGATCGCGCCGGAGTCGCGGAAGTCCGGGCTGGCGCGGTTGAAGGCCTGCAGGCCGCTGCCGTCGAGGTAGCTGTCGAGGTCGTTGTTGCCGTTGCCGGCGGCCTCGACCACGATCACGCCGAGCGCGCTGGCCAGGCGGATCGCATCGAAGTCGGCGTCGTCGACCTCGGTCATGATCGCGCCGGCCCGCTGCACTTCCAGCAGCAGCACGTCGCCGACCGCCATGGTCGGCAGCGCGGCGACGATGGCGTCGGCCACGTGCAGGGCGGTGTCGGTGCCGGCGTCGTAATGCGAGGTCACCCGCACCGAGCCCACGTCCGGGGCGATGCCGACCACGCCCAGGGTGTTGTCGACCGCGGCGATTTCGCCGAGCACGGCGGTGCCGTGGTTGCCCTTGTAGGCGCCGACGCCGTCGCGGTTGTCGCCGTAGATCAGGCTGGGCGCATGCGCGGCCAGGTCCTCGTGGCCGAGGAACCAGCCCTGTTCCAGGTCGACCACGCCGATTCCGGCGCCGGTGCCGTTGGCCTGGGTCCAGGCCCAGCGCGCGTCGATGCCTTCCGGCGCCGGATCCAGATAGCCCTGGCCTGCGGCATACGGGTCGTCGCTGTCGTCGACCGGATCGCTCACGTCCAATTCGCGATAGGCATCGGCGACTTCGCTCAGCGCGCGCAGGCGCGCGACCAGCGCTTCGGCCTGTTCGGGGCGCTGGCGCAGGTCCAGGCGCCAGTAGCCGGTCAGGCTGCGCAACGGCGGGAACGGCGAGTTCGCGGCGCGCTTCTCCAGTTCCAGCAAGCGCTTGGGATCCAGGCAGCGGATCAGCGGACGGGTCGATTCGACCCCGGCCTCGTCGAGCAGTTTGACCAGCGCGGTCAGCTTGCGCTTGCGCGCCAGGGCGCGCAGGTCCTTGTCCGCGGCCGGCGCGAAGCGCTCGCTCAGGCGGACGATGACGAAGCCGCTGTAACGCGGGCCGGTCGCGCCGGCGGGCGGCTGGCGCGGCGGCCGGGTCGGTCCGCCGGCACAGGCCAGCGGCTGGGTGCAATGCCTGGATTTCATCGTCGACCTCCTGGTGTTCGACCGCGCTCGGACGCGGGTCCGAAGCTTGCGGTCGGCCACATCCTTGTCGCCCGTGCCGGCGCTGCCGGACGGTGGGAAACGCCGCTCCGGTTGGATGGCGTCGTTACCGTCAGCGAACGCGCGCGCCGGCGCGGGTCGGCCACGCTTGGGCGGTTCGCCGTGCGTCGGCGCGTGGCCGCCGCCGCGGCTTTTTTCCGTCGCCGCGACCGGGATACGAGCGCGGGACGCGCGTCGGGCGTACCGCAATCGCGCCTTGCCGCAGCGGAAATTTTTCCGGATCGTCAAGCGCGCCGGCGCCGCTCGACGCCGCCGCTCGACGCTGCCGATTCTCTTCCCGGGCTGCGCGCTGTGAAGCGCGACGAACTCAACTGTGATTGATGCGGGCAGAACCGGCATCGGCCTGGCCGACGCCGACCGGCTGCGGCGTAGCCAGACAGGCGCATCGCCGGATCTAGCCGCGATGTCTAGCCGCGATGCCCGCGCGCCGGAGCCGTTTGCGGCGCGCGCAACCCTCGCGCCGCGGTCGCCGCTTGCGCGATCGGCGCCATCAACCGTCCGTATCCATCGAGGAGTTCGCCATGAAGCATGCAATGTTCGAACGGCTTTCGGCCAGGTTCGCGGTAGCGCTCGTGTCCGCCGGTTTCGCCGCATCGGCCGGCGCGGCGCCGCTGGTCTGCACGGATGCCGTTTCGGCCAACATCGCCGTTCCCCAGAACACCTGGGTCAATATCGATGCCAATTGCCCCGTCGGTTACAGCGCCACCGGCGGCGGCTACGTGTTCAACGAAGGCAGCGGCGGAGTGATCGGGATCTGGGCGATGTCGATCCCCAACGGCAACGGCTGGCGCACCTGGGTGGTCCAGCATAACCCCGGGGTGCGTCACGTGCAGACCTACGTGCGCTGCTGCCGCACCCCGTAACTTGCGCGTTCCGCGCCGGCGCCGCTGGACGCGGCGACGGCGCTGTCGCATCCGCCGATCAGGGCAGCTTGGTGCCCTGGTCGGCGATCGCCACCCAGCCGCGGCCGTTGTGGCTGTAGGTCACGCCGGTGAGGGCGCGCTGGCGATAGCCGATGCGCGGGATCTCGTACACGGTTTCGTACAGGATGTAGGCCGAGCGACAGCCGTCGACGACGCGGTAGCGTTCGGTCCAGCTCCACTTCGCTTCGCGGTTGGCGAAATGACCGGCCAGCGCGGCCATCACCGCGTCCAGGCCGATGCGCACGCCGCCGCTGTCGAACACGGTCACGCTGCGTTCGTCGTGGATGGCGCGGAAGGTCTCGGCGTCGTAGTCGCGGAACGATTCCATGTCGGTGCGCTGGGCGATCTCGAACTGGCGCGCGCAGATGCGCGCCAGGCCTTCGCCGAGGCCGGCGCCCTGGGCGGCGTCGGGCTCGGCGGCGGCAGCGGCCGGAGCGAGGCCGATCAGGCCGGCGGCGAGCGCGGACAGGGCGGTGCGGCGGAGCGGGGTGGGTAGCGTGATCATCGGTGGATCTCCTGGTTGGGCGAGGCGACCTTAGGGCCGCTTTCGCCGCGGTTGGAGGGCCAATTCGGAGGCCTCGGCAAGGGCCAATCGGCGCTGCGCGGCGAGTGCGCAGGGCCTGTTCCGGAGCCTGTTTTCGGCTATGCCGGCGTTGCGCTTCCGCCGCGTCGCGGATGTGCGTGTTTCGGATGCGCGACGCGCAGCCGATTCAGCCGTTCGCCGCCGGCAGGCGACGCGGGCCGATCCGCCGGCGCGTTCGCGTCCCGGCGACGTCGGCGGCTTGCGCGCGGGCGTGGCAGGCCTTGCTGCACCAGAAGCAGCCGCGGCTGTGCGGGTAATGGCGCTGCGCGGTTTCCACCGCAGTGGCGCAGTGCCGGTGCAGGCCGAGTTCCTGGCGCACGAAGGGCACGAAGGGGCAGTCGGCGCGATGCACTTCGTGCACGCCGTCGGGGCTGGGGTTGCGGTTGACGTAATAGCGATGCATGAGCGATTCCGTTCCGGCGCCGGGCGCCTGGACGATAGGAATACGCCATCGGCATCGCAGCGCCTGCGACGCGCAGACGCAGGCCCGCATCGACCGGACGGCGACCGACCTCGCCATCCGGACCGATGCGGGCCGGCTACTCGAACGCTGCTTGTCGCCGAGCGGTTGCAGGCCCCGGGTTCGGGCCTCGCGCTTACGGCTGGGCGATCTGGGTGGTGGTGTCGGCGGCCAGCTGCCAACGGCCGCGGCTGCGCACCCAGTTGGCGACGTCGATGCCGTGCAGGACGATGCCGGCCTCGGGCAATGCGAACTCGATCCGATCGGCGACGATCGCGCTGGAACAGCCGTTGACCTGCTGCGAGAGCAGGGTGCGCTTGAAGGTGTAGTTGCCGGCCATCACCGCGCGATAGAACGCGGTGATCGCCGGCTTGCCCTGGAACAACTGGCCGCGGGTGTTGACCTGGATCGCGTCGTCGGCGAACGAGGCCATGAAGGCGTCCAGATCGCGCTGCTCGAAGGCGCGGCCGGTGGCTTCGGAAACGCGCTCGAGTTCGCGCAGGCAGTGGCGGTGCTGGGCGGTTTCCAACGCGGGCTGGGCGAGGCCGGTCAGCGGCGCCAGGGCCAGCGACAGGCCGAACAGACGCAGTGCGGTACGGGATTTCATCGTTGCTTTCCTCGTGCTGGGCGGGTGGTGCGAGCACGGTATCGGCTGGGTCGCGGCGACGATGTGCGCCGGGCGACCGGGAAACTTGCCGGCGATCTTCGGCTGCGTGTGCGGCCCCGGACCAGTTCCGCAAAGACGTCGGGGACGGCGACGAAACCGGCCGCGGGCAGGCCTCCGGTGCAACCCCATAAGCCGCTCTGTGTCACGGTTGAGATTTGACCGGCCGCATGGAATGATCGCCGGCGCCGCCCATTGCGCGGCCCGCCGAGGGGAAAGGAACGGCGGCACAGGGACGCAACACACCAACAGGGGGACAACATGTTCAAGCGTGTAATCGCGCTGGCCGCTTTCGCGTGCCTGCCGCTGCAGGCCGTGGCCGCGAAGCCGGAAACGCTGCCGATGCCGATCGCCCAGCAACTGCCGGTCGAGTTGGTGCTGAACCAGGAAGAGATGGCGGTGGTGGTGCCGGATACCTCGGCGGCCACGGCGCAGTTCGGCCTGATCGGCGCGCTGATCGGTTCGGCGATCGAGAACGCCGCGGTCAAGGCCGGCGAGAAGCGCGTCGCGGAGATCCGCAACCTGTTGCTGGACTATCGCTTCAATCAGCGCATCGAGGACGAACTGCGCGAGAAGCTGGCCTCCGACGGCATTTCGCCGAACCCGGCGGTGGAAGTGCGCAAGACCGCATGGGACGCCGCCAGCGCGGTCGACAACGCGACCCTGCCGGCCGACGTGCTGGTGCTGGTGCCGACCTATGCGATGGCGAACAATTTCGAATCGATGACGGTCAAGCTGCACGCGACCATGGCCCACCGCGAGCGCAAGCCCAACGGCAAGGTCAAGGTGCGCAACCGCTACGCGCGGACTTACGCCTTCAACTATCCGCTGATCAAGGTGTCCGGCAACAACGCCGACCAGGACGCGCAGCGCTGGGTGGCGATGGGCAGCGCCGGGCTGGCCGGCTTGCTCGACCGCGGCGTGGAGCAGGTCACCGACATGCTGGCCTACGATTTCTCCAGCGAAGGGCGCGCCGAAGGCCTGGCCAAGGTCAAGGCCGAAAAGCTCAGCATCAACGGCACCGCCGTGGCCGGACGCAAGCTGCGTTCGGACAAGGACTGGCTGTGGGTGCGCAGCGGCAACGGCTGGATGCAGGCCATCAACGGCTACCAGCCGCTGAGCGCTGCGCCGATCGCCGCGGCCGAGGCGCCGGCTCCGGCCGCCGCTCCGGCGCTGCCGGCCGCGCCGGCCGACACCGCGCCCGCGCCGCAGGCCGGCGCGCAGGGCCGGCCGTGATGCGGGCGGCGTATCGCTGGATCGCGGTCGCCGCTGCGCTGTCCTGCGCCGCCTGCAATACCAAGGTCAACCAGATCAAGGTCGATCCGCAGCGCCTGCACACGCCGGCGTCGCGGCAGGCGCCGGCGGCGTTGCGCCTGCCGGCGTTGGCCTGCGCCTATCGGCTCAAGGACGTGGTCGATGCGCGTCCGGCCGGCGATCACAGCGGCGGCCTCGGCCGCCATCAGCTGATGATCGGGGACGCGCCGGCGCTGGTGCGCAGCCAGTTGCTCAAGGCCGGGCTGCAGCCGGCCGAAGCAAGCAGCGGAGCCGAGGTCAGCATCGAGATCAAGCAGCTCTACCTGACCCAGAACCAGGTCTCGAAGATTCCGGTCGCGGTGTACCGCGCCCGGATCGGCGACCAGGCGCCGTTCGTGCTGCGCGCGCAGCAGACCAACATGAACTGGAACAGCAGCCAGAACGAGGCGCACGATGCCTTGGCGCGCGCGCTGCAGGACGTCAACGTACGTTTGCTGACCGCCTTGAACGAACGCTGCGCCGGCAAGAAAAGTTGAGCGGCGGCGACGGCGGGCTCCGAAGCGGGGCCCGTCGTTGCGGCGAGGAAGTGCGGTTCGGGTCACGGATCGGGCGTCGGCAGCGGCGCGCGCGCCATCGCGATGGCCGCTGCCGGCGTCCGATCGCGTGTTTGTGCTGGCGAGAGCGCATGCCGCTCGCCCTTCGCCGCAGGACGACCCGATGCCCACCGCGCCCGCTTCGGCCCAGCCGACGCTCGATCCCTCGTTGACGCTCGCCCTGGCCGCCGCCTCGCGCGCGGCCTACCTGGCCTACCAGCAGCAGCCCTACGACTGCCCGGCCGGCTATTCCTATCTCGACGCCTGGACCGGCTGGGATGCGTTCCTGTGCGAAGGCCGCGAAGAAGCCTTCGGCCTGGTGTTCCGCTCCGACAGCGACCCGGGCACGCTGATCCTGGCGTTTCGCGGCACCGACTCGGACATGGACGTGTACGAGGACGTGCATATCCTGACCCGCGACTTCCAGCCCTTCAGCGGATCGCTGTCGCCGCCGCCGCAGGTCGCCTCCGGCTTCTACGGCATCTACGCCGATCGCGGCGAGATGGCCCAGTCGATGCGCGAGCAGTTGTTCGCCCTGCTCAAGAAGTACGCGCCTAGCCACCTGCACGTGACCGGGCACAGCCTTGGCGCGGCGTTGAGCCAGCTGTTCTCGCTCGACCTGGCGTTGAGCCGGCCGATGTCGGCGACCAACCTCAACTTCTCCAGCCCGATGGTCGGCACCGCCAGCTGGCAGGCGATCTACGCCCAGACCATCGCTGACGACGCCAGCATCCGGGTCTACAACTACTGGGACTACGTGCCCTCGGTGCCGCCGGCCGAACTCGGCTATGCCGCGGTCGGCAGCGGTTTCCGCACCGCGTTCTACGTGCTCGGCGAGTGGTTCCCGCACGAGCTCTCGCGCCACTCCCTGGTCAACCTGACCACCGTGCTGGGCAACGCCCTGGCGCGCACGCCGCAGCAATGGGCGGGCAAGTTCGCCGACTTCGTCGAGCCGGACTGGACCATGCTCAGCACCCTGCCGCCGGGCGGCGGCACGGTCGATTGGGCGAGCAAGATCGGCGAGCAGATGCAGTTCGAACGCAGTCTGCGCGAGCCGGGTTGAGCTCAGGCCGGGCGGCGGTCGCCGGACCGGCTGCCGATGAACCGGCGCTCACGCGCCAAGGCTTATAGTGAGCGCCGTTTTCGCCACCGGATCCGCCGCCATGACCGTCTCTTACCGCCTGATCGCCCTATCCCTGCTTTGCCTGGGCGCCGCCGCCTGCGCCAGCCACGAGGCCAAACCCGCCGCCGGCGAAGCCAAGATCGGCATGGCCAACCCGGCGTCCGTCCATTGCACCGAGCAGGGCGGCAAGCTGGAGATCCGCACCGGCAAGGACGGTGGCCAGTACGGCGTGTGCACGCTGCCCGACGGTCGGGTCTGCGAAGAGTGGGCGCTGTTCCGCGACCAGAAGTGCGAGCTGCCGGCGCAGTAAGCCGCAAGACGACGCACTGCGAACGCGCCGGGCGAGGCGAGCCCGCACGGCGCTCGCCGGCGCCGGCCACACGAAGGCCGGATCAGGATTCGTACTGTTTGGCGCAAGCCATGACGTGGTTGTAATCGCTGGACATGCAGCGATAGAAGCCCTGCCGCGAGCCGGTCGCGGCGGCGCAGTCCTGCGCCGTCACCGCGTCCAGGAACGCTTTCAGCTTGACCGCGGTGGCTTCGTACTGGGCGCGCGGCAGATAGCCGTCGCGCGCGTTCTTCTCGCCGACCTCGAGCATGGTCTGCAGGCCCGAACGCGCGTTGTCGACGGCGCGCGCGCAGTCCAGCTCGGCCTCGGAGTCCTGCACCTGCAGTAACTGGCCGGCGACCTGTTCGGCCAGCTCGCGTGCGGGTGCCGGCACCGGGCGCGCGGGCGCGTCGGCGCTGGGCGTGCTGGTGGCGTGGGCGGGCACGATGCCGATAGCCAGGCATGCGCCCATGGCCAACGCGGGCCCGTATCGCAGAAAGCGGCTCTTCTCGCGCATCCGATGCATCCCCTGTGACTACGGTCGGCGGCAAAGCTTTCCGCTGCGGCAACGTGCCACTAATGGCGGCAGTATAGCCGCGCGAAGGACGCGCCCCGGCGTCATGCGCCCCATTGGACGAACGCATGCGGCGGGCTATCGTGCGCGAAGAAGGCCGATGGATCCGGCGCGTCGGGATCAGGAAATGAACGAATCGGATGGTTGCTCTCGAGCTAGCGCCTTGCCTGCGTTGCGCCCGGACGCCGCTCGGCGTTGGATCGTCTTAGGACTGGCGTCGTTGTTGCTCAACCAAGGCTGCACCCGCACGCCCGCGCCGCCGCCCGCGCCGGCCGCGCGGCCGGCCAGCGACGCGGCCGCGGCCTGGATGGCAGCTGCGCGCCGTCACCGCACCGAGCATTACCTGATCGCCACCACCGCCGCGCCGGCGCAGGCGGCGCAGGTCGGCGAGGCGGTGGAGCGCCTGCATCGCGCCTATGGCCGCCATTTCGCCGGCTTGTTCGATGCGGGCCGGCCGCGCGCGCCGTTGAGCCTGGTGCTGTATCGCGACCGCGGCGAGTTCGTCGCCAACAACCGCAGCCATGCCTGGGCCGAGGCCTATTACCGGCCGCCGCACTGTTACGCCTATTTCGCCGGCGAGGGGCCGAACCCGCATCACTGGATGCTGCACGAGGCCACCCACCAGCTCAATCGCGAAGTCGCCGGCTGGACCCGGCTGCCGAAGTGGATCAACGAGGGCGTGGCGAGCTACTTCGGCGCCAGCCGGATCGAGGCCGGGACCTTGCTGCCCGGCAGCGTCGATCCGAACGCGTATCCGATCTGGTGGCTGACCGACACGCCGTTCAGCGGCAGTCTGCAGCGCGATATCGCCGAGCGACGGGTGATCGGGCTGCGCCAGCTGATGACCGACACCGGGCCGGACATCGGCGCGCATCTGAACCTGTACTACATCGAGTACTGGAGCCTCAGCCATTTCCTGTTCCACGGCCAGGACGGACGCTATGCCGACGCCTACCGGTGCCTGATCGCCGGCGGTGGCGGCGACCTGGCCGAGTTCGAGCGCCGGATCGGCCCGCTGGAGCGGATCGAACGCGAGTGGTACAGCTATCTGCAGTGGCTGCAGGCCGAACAGGCGATCGTCGAAAATCCGGCGTTGCTGGCGCCGCCGGCCGCGAACGGTTGAGCGGCGCCGAGCCGACCCATTGCGTAGGCGACCGTTGCGCGCGCAGCGGCTAGGATGCGGGACCGCTTTCGTACGGACCGGCGCATGGCCCACACCCGCATCAACCTCGGCTCGCTCAAGGCCTTCGAGGCCGCCGCGCGCGCGCTCAGCCTGACCCGCGCCGCCGAGGAGCTCAACGTCACCCAGGCGGCGGTCAGCCAGCAGGTGCGGCAACTTGAGTCCCAGCTCGGGGTCGAGTTGTTCCGGCGCCTGCCGCGCGGCCTGGCGCTGACCGACGAAGCGCTGGGACTGCTGCCGGCGATCCAGCAAGCCTTCGACTGCATCGAGGGCGCGCTGGACCGGGTCGGCGGCGGCAGCGCGGGGGAGGTGGTGCATGTCGGCGCGGTCGGCACCTTCGCCTGCGGCTGGCTGCTGCCGCGGCTGGCCGAGTTCGCGCGCCGGCACCCGGGCGTGGACGTGCGCCTGAGCACCCACAACAACCGCGTCGACCCGGCCGGCGAAGGCCTGGACTACGCGATCCGCTACGGCCGCGGCACCTGGCCCGGCATGGAAAGCCGGTTCCTCATGGCGGCGCCGGTGGCGCCGCTGTGCACGCCGGCGATTGCCGCGCAGTTGCGCGCGCCGTCGGATCTGGCGCGTTGCGCCTTGCTGCGCTCGTACTTCGTCGACGACTGGCGGCTGTGGTTCGAGGCCGCGCAGTTGGCGCCGCCTGGGCCGATCAACGGGCCGATGTTCGACTCCTCGCTGACCATGGTGCAGTGCGCGCTGCAAGGACACGGCGTGGCCCTGGCGCCGCCGGCGATGTTCGCGCCCGAACTGGCCGAGGGGCGGCTGGTGCAGCCGTTCGCGATCGAACTCGACGCCGGCGGTTACTGGCTGACCCGGCTGGCGCTGAAGCCGGCCGGTGCCGGCGCGCGCGCGTTCGCCGATTGGCTGGAGCGCGAATGCGGCGCGGATGCGGTGCCGATGCAGAACGACAGCAGCGGTTGAAACTCGCACCGGTGAGCGCGCGCGTAGCTTCGGATGAATCGCCGGCTCAGGCCTTCGTCCTGCGCTTGACCGGCTTCGGCGTGTCCTGCGCTGCCCCAGTCGCCAGCACCTGGCCGATCAACCACAGCATCGCCGCCCGCGCCTGCGCCGGATCGGCGCCGGCGTCGATCTCGAGCGCGGCGCGGTCGAAGGCGGCCGAGAGCAGGGCGGCGAGGGCGTCGATCGGCACCTGGGCAGGGTCTAGCGCGGCGGCCAGGCCGTCGCGCAGGCTGCGCGCGGCGTGGCGGCGGTCGATCGCATCGGTTTCGGCGTGGCCCAGCGCGGCCGGACCTTCGATCAGCAGCAGCCGGGTGCGGCCGGGCAGGCTCATCGCGCGCAGATAGGCCTCGGCGCCGGCGATCAGGGCCTGCTCCGGCGGCAGCCCGGAAGGAGCGGCGGTTTCGATGTCCGCGGCCACCGCCTGCGCTTCGCGCTGCAGCACGTGGCGGAACAGGTCGCGCTTATCGACGAAGTGGTGGTACAGCGCGCCGCGGGTGGTGCCGGTGGCCGCGCAGATGTCCGGGGTGGAGGTTTCGCCGTAGCCGCGTTCGACGAACAGCGCCCGGGCGGCGTCCATCAGGGCCTGGCGGGTGGCTTCGGTGCGCTCGCGGTTGCTGCGCGGGGCGCGGGCGGATTTTTCTTGCATACATACAGCCTGTATGTCATCGTGGATCTACATACAGACTGTATGTCATTCCCCTGAGGACGGACAAGCATGAAAGTGACCAGCTATTACCCCGTGATCATGACCGACGACGTCGCCGGCACCGCCGCCTTCTACCAGACGCATTTCGGCTTCGTCGCCCTGTTCGAGGCCGATTGGTACGTGCATCTGCAATCGGCGCAGGACGCTTCGATCAATCTGGCCGTGCTCGACGGCCGTCACCACACCATTCCCGAATCGGGCCGCGGCCGGGTCGGCGGCCTGCTGTTGAATTTCGAGGTCGAGGACGTCGACGCGGTGCACCAGCGCCTGAGCGAGGCCGGCCTGCCGGTGCTGCTGAGCCTGCGCGACGAAGCCTTCGGCCAACGCCACTTCATCACCGCCGACCCGAACGGCGTGCTGATCGACATCATCAAGCCGATTCCGCCGAGCGGCGAGTTCGTCGAGCAGTACGAAGCGAGCGCATTGCCGACGGGGTGAGGCGGTCCGGTGATGGCGGCGAGCCGCGCGCCGTAGCAGAGGAACACGCTGCTGCGGTTCGCATCGAAGGCGCCTGGTGCGCGGGACTAACGCCGGCGGTCGAGGCTTCGGGCGGCAGCGCTTACGCAGGCCGCTGCGGTTGAGCGAGAATGCGGCGTCCGCTACGGCTGGCGGCCCGTCGCGGCGGTCGGCAACGAGCAAGGATGTCCGTGCCCATTGCCCAGGTATGAATCCATGAAGCTTGCTTTCTCCCTCGCCGCCGCGTTGGCGCTGTCGTGCCAGGCCGCCTTCGCTGCGCCCGCGCCCATTCCGCCGCAATGGGCCGACTACGTGGCCAAGGTGCGCGCTGCCGACGCGATCGCGGACGACGAAGCCCGTTGCAAGGCCTACCCGGACCTGCCCGGAAACCAGTGGCGTCCGGGCGCCGCGCAGGCGCGCTGCGGTCTGTTGCGCAAGCCGGCCTTGTCCTTGACCCAGGTCGAGGCCTTGCTCGGCCGCAAGGACGGCGTCGCCGAACTCGACCGGCGCTATGCGCGGCTGCTCGATGAGCACTACCGCGAGCCCGGCCAGCGCGAGCAGATTTTCCGCTCGCTGGATGCGTTCGACGAGAGCGAGCAAGCCGGCCGGATCGCCCGGCGCTGGCTGGACCTGGCCCCGGACAGCGCGTATGCCCACGCTGCCTGGGCCAACCATCACCAGCAACTCGGCTGGAATGCGCGCGGCGGCGGCACCGCCAGCGAAACCGGCCCGGAGCGCTTCGGGCGCATGCAGGCCGCGTTCGATGTGGCGATTCCCGAGTTCCGGCGCGCGTTGGAGCTGGAGCCGCGGCTCAGCGTCGCCTGCTACGAGCTGGCCGCGATCGGCCGGCAGATCTCGCGCGAACTGCACGACGAGGCCAGCGATCGCTGCCTGAGCATCGACCCGTACTCTTACTACGTGGTCTACGAACGGATCCAGGCCGCGCAGCCGAACTGGGGCGGATCGATCGAGGAAATGCGCGAGGCGGTGGCCTACGCCGAACGCCATGTGACGCAGAATCCGCTGCTGGGCGCCGTGCTCGGCGAGGCCGAGGGCTTCCCGTTGTCGCGGGCCGGAAGCGGACCGAACCGGGCCGAACCGCTGGCGGCGGTGGTGCGCATGGCGCCCAGCGGCACCCTGGCGGCCGATGCCGGCCGCGCTTACGGCGATGCGCAGGATTACTGGACGGCGTTCGCCTACAGCTCGCAGGCCACGCGGTTCTGGCCCAGCCGCGGCAAGTACCGGGCCGAGCGCGGCTGGTGGCTGCGCGAACTGGGCGATTACGAGTGGGCGGCGCGCGATTATGCGATCGCGGTGGCGCAAGACCCCGACAACGAATTCCACGCCAATGCGATGGCCGATCTGATCTATCGCACTCGCGGCGCGCAGGCGGCGCGTCCGTACTACGCGAAATTGATCGACGGCGAAATGCGTTTCGGTTCGCTGCCGCGTTACTGCGAGAGCTTCGTGGTCGAGCAGCCGATGCCGGTCGAGGCCATGCGCTGCGTAGACCAGTTGCTGAGCGAGCGACCGGATGCGATCGAGGGCATGGGGCTGCGGGCCAAGGCCTTGTTCCGGGCCAATGATCCGGCGGCGACGGAGGCGATCGACCGATATCTGGCCGAGGCGCCGCGGATCCGGGCGCGCGAGTGGAACCATCTGACCGACGAGATCGAGGGCTACAAGCGCGAAATCGACACCAAGCGCGGGGCGAAATGACCTCAGCTGCGCTCCTGCAGGGCTACACGATCAGGCCGGAGCGCTCGGCCGCGGCCGGGTCGGCGAAGATCGCCATCGCGGTGCGCATCGGGCGGAAGCCGAGCTTGCGGTAGAAGCCTTCCTTGCCGGGCTGGGCGTAGAGCAGGATCTTGCGGTGGCCCTGGGCGCGCGCGACCAGGCGTTCGACGATCTGCTGGCCCAGGCCGCGGCCCTGGTAGTCCGGATGCACCACGATGTCGGCCAGATAGGCGCAGTCGCGGCCGTCGGCCAGGGCGCGTCCGGCGCCGATCAGACGGCCCTCGTCGCGCAGCAGCGCCGCGTGCAGGCTGGCGCCGTAGACCGCGCGCAGGTGCTCGGCGGATTTGATCCCCAGGGGGGCGATCCGGTACAGCTCGGACAGTTCCTCCCAGTCCAGGCCGTCGGTGTCGTGGCTCCATCGCATGCTCGCGCTCCGCAGAATCGATGGCCACAGCCTAGGCCGGCGGCGAGGTGCTGTGGGAGCCAGTTGGCGCGGCTTTGCGGGTGCCAGCCGGGCGGCTTCACAGGCCGGCCCCGGCTGCGTTGTGGCGGGTGCGGCGGCGCGATTCCCGTGCCGTGGCGCCAATGCGAGGACACCGCGATGAGCGACACCTTCGAACAAACCTGCGATTACTGCGGAGCCAAGTTCCGGGTCGAAGTACCGCGCCTGGAGGGCCACGAAGAGCAGGAGGAGTACAACTGTCCCAGCTGCAACAAGCAATTCAAGACACGGGCCGCCTACACTCCGACGGTCACCCTGATCAGCGCCCGGACCGACGGCCGGAACGACCAGTACAACAACGGTTGAACCGGCTGGCGCGCCGGCCGGTCGTGGCCGGCGCGGCCGGCGCGCCTACTTCAGCAGCGGCGGATATTTCTCGCCGTACTCCAGCGCGGTGTCCAGGCGCGTGGTGAGCTTGATCGGGCAGTTGTAGTAGTCCGAATGCGCGCACAGGAAGGCGTAGAGCGTGTTCAAGTTGAAACGCATCGCCGCCGGCGGCTGGCCCTTGGCGAAGTGGGCTTCGAGCACGCGGCCGCCGCCGTAGCTGGTCTTGTTCGAGGTCCGGTCGGTCACGAACAACAGCACCGCTTCGATCTTGTTCCAGTCCTTTTCCTTGTTGTAGGCGCGCAGGCGGTAAGTCTTGCCGCGCAGCGGCAGTTCGACGTCGCCGACCCAGTACATCAGCCCGGTATGGTTGCGCGAGTCGAGGTGGCTGACGCCGACCGGCACCGGCTTGCGCTGGAACTTGCCCTCGACCACGCCGCTGGCGTCGTAGGGGAAGAAGCTGAGTTCGCGGAAGCGCCGTTGCGACAGGGTCGGGTTGTACAGCCAGGCCTTGATCGAGTCCTCGTAGGCGGTGGCGCGCACGATCAGGCCGTCGGCCAGCGCGTGTTGCTGCTCCGGCGCGCGCAGCAGGTCGATGCGCTCGCGTCCGGGGACGCGCAGCCAGGCGCGGCCGTCGCGGTATTCGAGCCGGGTCGCGGCGTCGGATTTGCCGCCGTCCTCGGCCCAGCGCGCGTCGGCGGGCTTGGCCCCGGGGCGCAGGCGCGCGCTCTTGCCCGGCGCGATCACGGTCGCGTCCTGGATCGCGTACATGCCGGTCGGGCCGCCGGCGTGCTGGTTCATCGCCGCGCGGAAGGCGTCGTACTCCTGGCGCGGGTCGGCGAAGGCGCTGGCGCCGAGCAGCAGGGCGAGCAGGGGATACAGCCACAAACGCATGGTTCGGTCCTCGATGGGGGCGATCGCGACGGCGCGCCGGCGCGACGGCCAGGTGGGGCAGTGGGGCGGCCGCGGCGAGGCGACCGCGTCGCAGGCGCGCCGGCTCAGCCGGCCGCGCGGCGCAGCTCGGCCAGGTCGATCTTCTTCATCTTCAGCATGGCCTGGGTGGCGCGCTGGGCGCGGCCGGGGTCGGGATCGCTCACCAGCCGGATCAGTTCCTCCGGCACCACCTGCCAGGACACGCCATAGCGGTCCTTGAGCCAGCCGCATTGCTGCGCGCGCGGGTCGCCGCCGGCGCTGAGCCGATCCCAGTAATGGTCGACTTCCTCCTGCGAGCGGCAATTGACCACCAGCGAGACCGCTTCGTTGAACTTGAAATGCGGGCCGCCGTTGAGCGCAGTGAAGTCCTGGCCGTCGAGCTGGAAGGCGATGGTCATGATCGCGCCCTCCGGCTGTCCGGAGACCTCGGCGCTGGCGCGGTCGTAGCGGGTTTCCTGGACGATGCGCGAGCGCTCGAAGGTGTCGAGGTAGTAGTGCACCGCCTGTTCGGCCTGCTGGTCGAACCACAGGAACGGGGTGATGCGCTGGAAGCGTTCGGTCATGGCGATTCTCCGTGCGGTCGGGCGCGGCCGTGCCACGCTAGCGCATCGGCGCGGCCGCGGATTGTCCGGTTGTCGTCGATTCGACGAACGGGCCGGTCGCGGATCGACAAATCGTCGCGTCGCCTCCGGGGACCGCCTCGTGGAGTGAGCGCCCGCGCACGTTTCGCGACATTGGCCGGCGGTCGTTTGTCCTCCGGATTCGGCCCCGGGGCGTTAGCTCAGGGGGAATCCCGCCTGCCGACGAGCCCGCCATGCCCCTGCCGCTGTCTCCCGCCGAACTGGCCTGGTACGTCACCGGCCGCTTCTACCGCCGCCAGGACGGCGCGTTGGCCGACTACGGCTATTTCCTTCACCTGTCCGGGATCGATGCGCCGCTGTTCGCCGGCGCGGTCGGCGAGGGCAACGCCTATTTCACCTTCGCCGCGCAGCCGTTCCAGGCCGGCGGCGCGGCCAACGGCGCGCTGCAGCTCGGGCTGGACCCGGTCGGCGAGTTTTCGGTCTATCTGCAGCGCGAGCCGGCCGGCGATTTCGACGATCCGGCGTCGTTCGCGCGCGGCGAGCGCATCGCCGTGTTCCGCCGTACCGGGCTGGTGGTCGGCACCACGGTCGACGCCAGCCTCGGCGGCGCGCCGGGCGCGGTGTTCGCCGACAACGTGTTCAGCGCGCTGCTGGTCGAAAGCCGGCCGTTCCGCTTCGGCGAGCGCGATTACGACCTGGCCGAGATCCTCGGCCGCGGCGTGACCCAGTTCGGCACCGCCGCCAGCGTGCCGGTGCCGGTGCCGATCACGCCGGCGCCGCCGCATTACGACCTGATCCTGCCGTTCACCGGTTCGGCGATCGCGCTGGCGCGGGGCTGAGGGAGTCACGCCGATGCCGCAACTTTCAATTGCTCTTGTATGCGATTCGCGACCGCGTTCACCATGAGCCCGGTCCGGTCGCGCGCCGCGGTAGCTCACGGCGCCTGCGCGGGCGCGTCTTGCCCTGCAAGGCGCTACGACGCAATGCGGAGGTAGGCGATGGTGCGGCATCCAATCCAGGTCGGCGACACCACCAGCGGCGGCGGCGCGGTCGTCTCCGGCGCGCCGGCGCAAACCCCGGGCGGGCCGAGCTGGGCCCGGGTCGGCGACGCCGTGCATTGCGGCGTGCACGGCGCGACCACCATCGCCACCGGCGATCCGGATCGGCGCATCGACGGCCGCGCGGCCGCGCGCCACGGCGATTTCTGCGCCTGCGGCTGCATCCTGATCTCGCAGCGGCAGATCCGTTCGATCATCGAGCACGGCCGCGGCTTCGTCGTCGAATACGAGACCGGCGCCGCGGATTGAACCGAGTCCGGCTAGACTGCGCGCCTTCGCGGACTCGCAGGCGGCGCACTCGGGCATGGACCTGGCTCTATTCGATTTCGACGGCACCATCACCTTCGACGAAACCTTCCCGGGCTTCGTCCGCGCCAGCGTCGACCGGCGCACCCTGGCCTGGGGGCAGGTGCTGCTGGCGCCGTACGGAATCGGCTACAAGCTCGGCCTGCTGTCCGGGGCGACGGTGCGCCGGCGCATCGTCGCCTTCGGCTACCGCGGCCGCAACGAACAGGAAGTGCGCGAGGCCGGCGCACGCTACCTGCGCGAGGTGGTGGCCAAGCGGCTGCGGCCCGAGGCCCTGCAGCGGATCGACTGGCACCGCGAGCGCGGCGACCGGGTGGTGGTGGTGACCGCGAACCTGGACCTGTTCGTCGCCGCGTGGTGCGAGGAGCAGGGGCTGGAATTGATCAGCTCGCGGCTGGAGTCGGCGCAGGGCCGGTTGACCGGGCGCTACCTCGGCGCCGACTGTTGCGGCGAGGAGAAGCCGCGGCGGGTGCGCGAGCGCATCGACCTGGCCGCTTACGGTACCGTGTACGCCTACGGCGACACGGTCGAAGACCTGGCCTTGCTGGAACTGGCTCAGCGCAAGTACTACCGCTGGCAGGAAGTCGCCTGAGCCGGGCGATGCCGCGATGCACGATCGCGCATGACCGCGGTCGCGGTTCGCGATATTCGCCGGCACCGCCACGCCCGCCGGGGCTTCGCCCGCAGCGGACGCGTTGGCGACGATTTGCGCCCGCCGTTCGGATCGCTCGCCGCGATCCATGATCGGCTGCGCACTCGCGGCTTGATCGCAGGCACGCCGGTTCACCGATGTCGTCGCGCGCATAGCCGGCGGCTATGGCAGCCATCGAATCAAACGATTTCATCCCGCCCGGCGCGCGCACTAGCGTCGATCGGGGCGCCTGCGCGCCCGCAACCGCGTCTTCCACCCAGCAGGCCAGCAAGGGAGAACGACATGAGGCAGCGCAAGTCCCCACGGCTGCGGCCGTTATGGTGGTTGTGCGCGGGCGCGATCGGCGCGTCCGGCATCGCCTGGGCGGCCGACCCGCCGAGCAGCTACATGCCGGTGGTGATCAAGGAAACCTTCGCCGCGATCAAGGCGCGCATGGAGCGCGACAAGCCCGCGGTGGAGCAGCGCCAGCGCAGCCTGCTCGAGCAGCGCTACGACCTGCGCAACCAGCCCGTGCGCGGCCTGACCATGTCCGGCGGCAAGCCGGTGCAGGGCGGAGTGCGGGTGCGCCTGGCGGACGGCGCCAGTTGGGAGCAGTTGGGATCGATGACGCCGGAACAGATCCGCGAACGCGGCCTGTTTCCCGCCGGCTTCCTGCCGTTGCCGCATCCCAATCACCCCGAAGGCGGCATGCTGTTCCCCAAGTTCCACATCGACGCGCTCAAGCGCGCCGAGCAGCGCGACCTGACGCGCTTCGATCTGGATTTCGATCTGCCGGACCACTTCCTGCCGGACTTTCCCGCGCCGATCTTCCTGACCACCCGGCCGGACCTGGGCGACGTGTCCAAGGGCCAACTGGTCACGATCAACAACTACTTCGAACTGTTCAACGGGGTGCTCAATCCCAAGCAACTGGAAGGCCTGCGCCTGCTGGTGACGCCGTTCGCGCAGCAGCAGTTCAACCAGACCGAGGACCGGCGCTCGGCCTTGCCCAGCCGCGGCGTGGCCTGCCTGGACTGCCACAGCAACGGCCATACGGTCGCGGCCACCCACCTGGTCGGCGACATCCGGCCGCAGCCGTTCCGCCATCGCATCGACACCCCGACGTTGCGCGGGGTCAACATCCAGCGCCTGTTCGGTTCCCAGCGCGCGCTCAAGTCGGTCGAGGACTTCACCGAGTTCGAGCAGCGCGCGGCCTATTTCGACGGCGACCCGGTGATCGCGACCAAGAAGGGCATCAATATCCTCGACCGCGGCCACCAGGTGCATGCGATGGGCGAGTTCCAGGCGCTGTTGGATTTCCCGCCGGCGCCGAAACTCGATCTGCTGGGGCGGCTGAAGCCGGATGCGGGCGAAGCCGAGAAACGCGGCGAGGCCTTGTTCTTCGGCAAGGCGCAGTGTTCGGCCTGCCATGCGCCGCCGTATTACACCGACAACAGCATGCACAACCTGCAGGTCGAGCGCTTCTTCAAGCCGCACACCGTCAACGGCCGATTCGCCAGCGCCGACGGCCCGATCAAGACCTTTCCGCTGCGCGGAATCAAGGACTCGCCGCCGTACCTGCACGACGGCCGCCTGCTGACCCTGGAAGACACGGTGGAGTTCTTCAACGTGGTCCTGCAGACCCGGCTGGAGCCGCAGGAGAAGCAGGACCTGGTCGCGTTCCTGCGCGCGCTGTAGGCGCGTGGCGAGCGTCGACAGCCGGGCCGGAGGCGGTCGATAGGGGGTCGCCGGCACCGGCTGCGACGCTCTGACCCTGAAAACGCCGAAGCGCGGCGGATGTGAATCCGCCGCGCTCCGGCGCCGGTCGCATCAGCGCGCGTAACGCTGCGCGCTGCCGTCCGGGCGCTGCAGTTGCAGCGCGGCGACGCGGCCGTCGCGGTCGCGCTCGAACCGCACCCGCACGCTGGGATCGTCGCCGAGGTAGTAAAGATCGGACTGCAGCCGGGTCAGCGGTTGCGGCGGACGCTTGCCGTTGCGCAGCGCCAGGCGCGCCTGATCGCGTTCGATCCGGATCCGGCCGTAGTCGCCCAGGTAGGCCGGGTCGGTCTGTGCCGGCGATGCCGGCGCGCGCAGGGCGTCCAGCGCCCAGCGCGCATCCTCGGCATTGGCGCCGGGCAGGCCGCGCGCGAGCACCGCTTCCAGCGCCAGGGCCTGGGCGGTGCGCAGGGCCTCGTGTTGCGGCACGCGCACGTCCGGCGCGACGCCGCTGCCTTCCCAGTTGCGGCCGGTGACCGGGCTGACCGGCGAGCCGTCGGCGACGAACACGCTGAAACCGCCGCCGGCATCGCGCTCGCCGCCGGGATTGGCGGCGCCGGCGCTGGTTTCGCCGACCACGGTGGCGCGATCGACGTTGCGCAAGGTGTAGGCGAAGGCCTCGGCCGCCGAGGCGGTGCGCGAACTGGTCAGCACGTACAGGGGCAGGTCGGTGCGCGGCGCGGGGTAGGCGATCTTCGGCGCTTCGCTGCTGCTGCGCACGGTGTCGCCGTCGCGCCAGCGGAAACGGTTGTAGATGTCGCCTCCGGGAGCGACGAAGGCGCTGGCCAGATAGCCGACCGAGGAGGGCGCGCCGCCGCCGTTGTCGCGCAGGTCGACGATCAGCGCATCGCAGTCGGCGAGGAAGGCCAGCGCCGCATCCAGCGCGCGCCGCGCCGGCGCTTGCGGGTCGTCGAAATCGATCTGGGCGAATTCGCGCAGGTCCAGGTAGCCCAGGTTGCCCGGCAGCAGTTCGACCCGGCGCAGGCCGTGGTTGCGCCGGCGCGCGTAGTCGATCGCGGCCGCGTCCGGCGCCGGCCGCAGGCGCGGCCCGGCCAGCGGCGCCGCCGCGCCGGGCGCGCGCCAGTTGACCCGGAAGTGGCCGTCGTGCGGCTTGATCCGCTCGCTCAGCGCGCTGGCCAGATCGCGCGGGTCGCGGTAGCGGTCGAAGGCGCCGCGCTCGCTCTCGCTGCGCAGCGCGTCCGCCAGTTCGCGTCCGCGTTGGAGGTCGTAGTAGTGGTCCTGGATGCGCTGCGCCACCGCAGCGACCGCTTTGCGCAGCGCGTCTTGCGACAGAGCGGCTGGGGCCGCGTCGGCGGCGGCGCTGGCCGCAGGCGACGGCTCGGCCGCGGATTGCGCGCGGACGGGCGGGGCCGCGAAGACGGGCGGGGCCGCGAAGACGGGGACGGCAGCGAGCAGCAGGACGGCGCCGAGGCGCGAGCAGGACGGCATGGTGGTCTCCGGGATTGGCGCCGCCGTGGCCGGAAGCGCGAGAGGGTCCATGCCGTAGATGCCAGGCGGCGACGATCGGTCGCAGCCAAGCGACGGCGGCGCCTGGGTTGCGTGCGCTATCGTGCCCGCGCTTGGCCGAAGCGGACGCATTCGCCGCCCGATCGACGCGACCGTTGCTTTCGGCACACGCGCAAACGGTCACGTTTTTCGACCCTGGGCGGCGCGCGGCGCCATACCCGGCTCGCGATCCAGGACCATAGCGTCAGACAGGACCGTCGAATGCCCCTGATCAGTTCGCCCACGACTTCCGGCCCGCAACCCTGGCTGCTGTTCGCCGCCGGCTTGAACGCCGCGGCCGCCTTGTTGCACGTCGCGGTGATTTTCGGCGGCCCCGCCTGGTACCGCTTCTTCGGCGCCGGCGAGGGCATGGCCAGGATGGCAGAAGCCGGGCGCGCCTATCCGGCGGTGCTCACCGCCGGCATCGCCGGCGTGCTGGCGTTATGGGCGGGCTACGCCCTGTCCGGCGCCGGCGTGTTCGGCGCCTGGCCCTTGCTCAAGCCGGCCCTGTGCACCATCACCACGATCTATCTGCTGCGCGGCCTGGCGGTGGTGCCGATGGCGCTGGCGTCGGTGCCGGAGCCGGCGACGCCGTTCTGGTACTGGAGCTCGGCGATCTGCCTGGGCGTCGGCCTGGTCCATCTGTTCGGCCTGCTGGCGGCCTGGCGCGCGCTGTAGGCGCGCGGCGCATTCTTCGTCCTGCGACACACGCGCCGCGACGGCGAACCGCTAGGCTGTGCCCCGGCCAACCACGAGGAACCGCGCATGGACCGGCACGACGGACGTTTTTCGCGGCACGGACGTAGCGCCGGCGCGGCGGCGTTGCGGCGCTGGAGCGCGCGGCTGGCCTTGCTCGCCGCCGGCTTCGCCGGAGGCGGCGCGATCGCGGCGCAGCCGCTGCTGGCAGCGTCGGCGCAGGCCGAGGCGGGCATCGACTACAGCCAGGCCTGGCCGGATTACCGCCAGCGCCAGTCGCGCTTGCCGCTGCGCTACGAAAGCCTCGGCAGCACCGCCCTGGACGGGGTCGAGAAGCGCAGCTACCGGCTGATCTCGCAGCGTTGGCCGGAGAGCGGCGGCGCGGTGCCGGGCGAATGGACCCATCGCGTCGACATCTACCTGCCGACGGTGGCGCGGCCGAAGACCGCGTTGCTGGCGATCAACAACGGTATCAACACCGCGGGCGGCAGCGACCCGGCGCGGCCGCCGGGCGATTTCGACGAGGCCCTGGCCCTGGAAGTCGCGCGCGGCACCCAGACCATCGTGGTGTCGGTGTCCGACCTGCCCAATCAATACCTGACCCTGCCCGGCGACAGCGTCGCGCGCAAGGAAGACGTGCTGGTCGCGGCGACCTGGCGCCGCTTCCTCGATGCGCCGCAGGCCAATGCGACCTTGCCCCTGCACGTGCCGATGGCCGAGGGCGCGGTGCGGGCGATGGACCTGGCCGAGCGCGAACTGCGCGCGTGGAAGGTGCGCTCGTTCGTGGTCACCGGCGCGTCCAAGCGCGCCTGGGCGGCGTGGCTGACCGCGGTCGCCGACCCGCGGGTGGAGGCCTTGGTGTCCTACGTGATCGACCTGCGCGTCGCCGAATTGATGCAGCACATCCAGCGCGTCTACGGCGGCGGCTGGCCGATCGCGCTGCTGCCGTACCACCAGGAAGGCATCACCGCGCGCTACCGCGAGCCGAATTTCGCCAAGCTGATGCAGGTCGAGGACGCGTACCGCTATCTGGCCACGCGCCATCGCCATCGCCTGCGGATTCCCAAGTATCTGGTCAGCGCCAGCGGCGACGACTTCTTTCCGCCCGACGCGCAGCGTCTGTACCTGGACGAACTGCCGGGCGCGACCGCGTTGCGCGCCGCGCCCAACGCCGACCATGGCGGGGTGCGCCGGCACATGCGCGAGACCCTGATTCCGGCCCTGCAGCGCTGGCAGCGCCACGCGGCGCTGCCGCAGGTGCGCGCATCGCTGCGCCGCGACGGCGACGGCTTGCGCCTGAGCGCCCAGGCCAGCGAGCGGCCGGTGTCGGCGACGCTGTGGCAGGCCGACAATCCGGCCGGCCGCGATTTCCGCTACGCCTGCGGCATCCGCTACCGCGACAGCGCGCTGGCGTTGCGCCGCAACCGGGTCGAGCTGCCGTTGGCGACGCCGGCCAGCGGCTGGTCGGCGGCCTTCGTCGAGTTCCGCTTCGCCGACGGCTTCGTCGCCACCACGCCGGTGTATGTGTATCCGCAAGAGCGCTACCCGGACCGGCCGCCGGCGAATGGGGCGGGGGCGTGCCTGATGGTGCCGCAGTAGAGGCCGCAGTGAGTGGAGAGGAGTGAGTCGGACCGGCAGAGGCCGGACTTGGCGTTAACCGCTCCTCGCGCCTCTGCGCTCGTTTCTGGCCGGGATGGATTATTGAGACGTTCGTCGCATTTGCGTCCGCCCCCAGCCTTCGCCGCGGCGCCGCCCGCGGTATAACTCGCCCGGGGGCGGTCCTGGCCCGGCCGACGACGGGTCGTACTCGCTGCATGAGGTGATGCGATGAACGCTGGCGCCGTGCGCGGACGCAACCGCCGCTCCTCCATCCTGCTGCTGCCGGCGCTGCTGGTCCTGTCGGCCTGCGGCGCCGACCGTGCCGAGCGCCAGGCGGCCCAGCCGGCCGCCGCCGGGCAGCCGATCGACCGGGTCGAAACCGCGCAGCGGCTCAACGCGATGCGCGGCCAGGCGATGGCCGGCGATCAGGCCGCCCTGCAGCAAAGCGTGTCCGAACTGGACCGGGACCTGCGCCGGGCGGTGCGGCTGGTCGACCCGGAGCGCAAGATCGATCGCGAAAACGCCCGCATCGCCGCCAAGAGCGTGGCCGGAGTGCGCTCGGCGGTGTGGGTCGACGAGGAGAACCTGTTGGCCATCGTCGATCGCAACGCGCAGCGCAGCTACGGCACCATCGACGCGATCTGCACCCGGCTGGAGCCGATGGGCGACACCCTGGGCGTGGTGGTCAACCTGCAAAGCGGCGCCGCGCGCAACGGCGATGAACTGGAGATCCTCAGCCGCAACTGCGAACTGCCGCCGGGCCAACGCGCCCAGGCCCAGGCCCATCGCCAGATCGACGTATTGCCGCCGCAAGTGCGCGCCCAGCACCGCGCCAACGCCGACGCCGCGCTGGCCGCGCAGGGCCGCGGCGCCGAGCGCGAGGAAAGCGAACGCATCATCCAGGCCAGCACGCCGGAGATGTGAGTCCGCACACAGGCGGGGCGCCGCAACAAGTATTCCTCCGCCCCGTCCCAGCCGTCTCCCCGAATCCCAATGCTTCCCCCCTTTGAAAAAGGGGGGCAGGGGGGATTTGCTTTTCCCGATTCCCGATTCCCGATTCCCGATTCCCGATTCCCGATTCCCGATTCCCGATTCCCGCCCCCAATGTGCTTCCCCTCCAGCACCGCACCTTGCCGCACAATGGCCGCCCCACAACAACGAGGTGCCGCAATGATCCAGCGATTCGACGTCGGTTCGCGCCTGTCGGAAATGGCCGTGTACAACGGCGTGGCCTACCTGGCCGGGCAAGTGCCCGACAGCGAGGACCTGGACATCGCCGGCCAGACCCGCGAGACCCTGGCCTCGGTCGACGCCTTGCTGGCCCGCGCCGGCACCGACAAGAGCCGGATCCTGATGGCGCAGATCTTCCTCGCCGACATGGCCGACTTCGCCGGCATGAACGCGGTCTGGGACGCCTGGGTCGCCGAAGGCCAGGCTCCGCCGCGCGCCACCGTGCAGGCGCCGCTGGCCAATCCGAAGTTCCGGGTCGAGATCGTGGTGACCGCGGCCGTTTGAAGCAGAAAAAATAGCGGGTAGGAGTGAGGAGTGAGCGGGCCCCGACCTCCACTCACTCCTCGCTTCCCGCTCCTGGCTTCCCGCTCCCCGCTGCATTGCGCGCCGCCTCGATGAAGGCCATCAACAACGGCCGCCCCGGCAACAGATCGGGGAAGCGGCGGTCGTGGAATTCGGGGTGCCATTGCACGCCGACCACGAAGCCGTCTTCGCGGCCGCGGATGCATTCGGGGATGCCGTCCTGCGACCAGGCTTCGACCTCCAGCCCGGCGCCGAGCTCCTTGATGCCCTGGTGGTGGATCGAATTGACCCGCGCCTGGTCGTGTTGCGGGTACAGCGCCTGCAGCCAACCGCCGGGGCGCAGATCCAGGGCGTGGGCGTGCTCGTCGTAGCGCGCCGGGATGTAGTGCTGGTCGCCGGTCGCGCCGCCGCCGATCAGGTCCTGGTACAGGCTGCCGCCGTGGGCGACGTTGATCAGCTGCATGCCGCGGCAGATGCCCAGCACCGGCTTGTCCGCCTCGACGAACGCGCGCAGCAGGCTCAGCTCGAAGCGATCGCGATCCGGGTCGGTGGTCATCAGCAGCTCGCTGGGCTGCTCGCCGTAGGCCTGCGGATCGATGTCGGCGCCGCCTTGCAGGATCAGCCCGTCCAGCGAGCGCGCGTAATCGCTCACCGACAGGTCGCTGGCCTGGACCTCGCCCAGCGCATCGACGGTGGGGATCATCGCCACCAGGGCGCCGCTGGACATCACCCAGTGCGCCATCGACTGCTCCAGGTACTGCAAGGTCTTGTTGCGGAAGCCGTATTCCGGCGGCAGGTTGCGCATCAGCCGCGGGGAGAGGCCGATCAGCAGTTTGCGTGCGGGCGAGTTCATGGCGATGTCGGCGCAGTGGAATCGTTCGGGATCGGGGCGAGTCGGAGCTAGGGGCTTGCGAGCGGGCTGGCTTGGGTGGGGACGCTGTGGGTGGGGATGCTGTGGGGCGGGATGCTGTGGATGGGCACGGGGCGGTTCAAAGCCCGGAAACCGTAGTCTGCAGCAACCAGTCGACCACGCCGCGCAGCGCGGCGCTGCGGCTGGCGCCGCGTTCGCGCTGTTCGCGATAGCAGGCCAACTGGGCTTGGGCGCTGTTGCCGCGTTCGACGATCGCGTCCAGCGCCTGCAGCGCCTCGACGCAGTCCAGCGCGCGCGCGTCCTCGGCGCACAGTTCGCGCAGGCGCCGCAATTGCTCCAGCGCCGGCTCGGTGCGGCCTTGCTGATCGAGGAACTGCGCCTGCAGGCCGAAGCGCTTGGCCCGCCAACGGTTCTCGTCGATCACCCGGCGCAGCGCGGCGTCGTAGGGCGGGGCCTGCGTGGGATGCATCGCCAGATGCCGCATCAGGCAGCGGTACAGGGCGGCGATGGCCAGGCTGTCGTCGAGCCGGGTGCAGGCGTCGGCGATGCGCAGCTCGACGGTGGGGTAGTTCGGCGAAGGCCGGATCGCCCACCACAGCGAACTGGCGTCGGCGATCGCGCCGGCGCGCACCAACACCGCGGCGAACGCGTCGTAGGCGGCCTCGTCGGCGAAGAAGTCGGGGATCCCGGTGCGCGGCCACTCGTCGTACATGGCCTGGCGATAGCTCATCAGCCCGGTGCGCAGCCGGTCCCAGAACGGCGAGGAGGCCGACAGCGCCAGGAACAGCGGCAGCCAGGGCATGGCGCGGTTCATCGCCTGCACCCGGTCGACGTCGTCGGGCAGTTGCACGTGCACGTGCAGGCCGCAGACCAGGCTGCGCCGGGCGACGATCTGGAAATCCTCGACCAGGCGGCGATAGCGCGGCTTGTCGGTTTCGATCTGCTCGCGCCACAGGCCCAAGGGATGGGTGCCGGCGGCGAGCAGGGCCAGGCCGTGCTCGCCGGCCAGTTCGGACAGCCCGCGGCGCAACTGGCCGAGCTGGCGCCGGGCCTGGGCCATGTCGCATTGCACCGGCGAAGCGATTTCGATCTGCGCCTGCAGCAGCTCGCTCTCGATCGACTCGCCCAGTTCGGCGCGCGCGCGCTTGAGCAGGCGCGCCGGCACCTGGGCGGCGAGTTGGCGGGTCTCGGGCCGGACCAGGAAGAATTCTTCCTCGATGCCGAAGCTGTAATCGCACTGCGCGCTCATCGCGGGAATTCCCGCGACTGCGACCGGGTGGACATCCTCATGCGCCCCACGGTAGCCGGGCGGATGTAAGTTCCAGTTGAAGACGATGCGCCGGGCCGGGCGAGGGCGAGCGACGCAAGCGCCCTGGCGCGCAGGCGACGCGGGCGTGCCGGAGCGCGCCCGCGGCGCGGCTCACTTCAACGGCAGGCAGATCGCGGTCTTCCACTCCGACGGCGGCAACTGCGAGGGATCGTTGAGGTATTCCTCGTACACCGGCGCGTCGCCGGCTTCCTCGCCGCTGGCCGGCAGCCATTGGCAGAACAGCCAGTCGTAGGCGCGCTGCAGTTCGGCGTAGGGTCCGGTGTGCACGACCACCGCGTGGCGGCCGCCGGCGATCTCGACCCGGCGCATGCCTTCGCCGGGCACGGCGTCGGTGGCGGCGCTGATGCAGGCCTCCGAGCGCAGTTGCTCGACCGGGGTGTCGGCGGGGCTGTCGTAGTAGATGCCGATGCCGCGCGTGTCCGCGCGCATCAGCCCGCGCGGGCCGGCCCAGGCATACAGGGCGTGGAAGCTTTGGCCGATGGTCTGGTAATCGCCGCGGTGCGGCAGGGCGATCACGCGGATCGGGGCGAGGGTATTGATCTGGGCGGTGTACATCAGCGTCTCCAAGGTCGGGTCGAAGGTCGCGCCGGGCAGCGCGGGCAGGGCGGCACGACGCTTGCGGAACGCCGCCGGCGCATCGCCGTACACCGCGCCGAAGGCGCGGGTGAACGCCGCCACGCTGCCGTAGCCGGCGCGGGCGGCGATCCGGGCGATCGCCTGGCGCTCGCCGATCAGCTCCGCCGCGGCGCGGTGCAGGCGCAAACGCCGCTGGGTGCTGGCGATGGTCTCGCCCATCAGGCCGCGATAGACGCGATGGAAATGGAACGGCGAGAAATGGCCGGCTTCGGCGAGTTGGGCCAGGGTCAGCGGCTGGTCGAGGCGATCGGTGAGGAAGGCCACGACCTTCTCGATCCGGGCGCTGTACTGCTCGAAGGTGTTGCGGCGGCTCAAAGCGGAACTCCGGTGGCGTCGTGCCCGGGCAGTCTGCGCGGGCCGGATTGATCCAGGTTGCGCTTTGCGCGCGCGGCCGCCCAGGGTAGGCGATCGTCGTCGACTTGGGGCGCCGGCGTTGCGACGGCGCTGTAGGACGGGGCGGTGCCGGCGTCCCGTTGTCTGGAAAGGGGAAAGGCGGCGCCGGACGCGCCCAGCGGCAGCCGGTGCCGGCTGCCTGCGAGAGTCGCGGCTTGCGTCGCCCCCGCAGCGGAAGGGGCGCATGCAGGAGCGGCGTAAGCCGCGACGTTTACCCGTATCGATGACGCGGCCGGCACCGAGCGTTCGCCGCCGTTCGCGCCAAGGCCCGCGTCGCTCGACGAAGGCAGGCGCAGTGCGGGTTACAAATCGTCGATCTGCACGCCGCTGACCGCGCGGGTGGCGCTGATGCCGACCGAGGACGGGCTGGTGACGGCTTCCACGCGCACTCCGACCAGGCCCAGGCCGGCGACATCGACCCGGCCTTCGAGACCGAGCTGCACCGGTTGATGGGCGATGAACACGTTGCGGGTGCCGACGCCGAACACGGTCGACCGGTTCAGCGTCAGCGCGCCGCCGACCGGCACTTCGATCGGAATCCCGAGCACGGTCAGGCGCAGGGTGCCACCGACCGGCAGGCTGAAGTTGCGCGGGATCGGCGCAGGCAGGTCGATCAGGTCGCCGCCGGCGATGCGCACGCGCGCCACCCGGGTGCCGGCGTCGCATTGCACGACGCTGTTGCCCGACAGCGAGTCGCAGGACAGCTCGCCGCGCACGCCTTCGATGGTGACCAGGTCCTGCACCAGACTCAGTCCGGCCGCCTGCGAGGCGCCGTCGAGCGCGGTCGCGCCGGGCAGATGGGTGTAGATGGCTTCCTGCTGGGTGGCGCCGACTTTCAGCAGGCCGACGATGCCGAGCAGGCTGAGGTCGATGCTGGCGGCCGAGGTGTCGTCGCGGCCGGGGGCCGTGCGCAGCGCCTCGCCGGCGCAGGGCAGCGGCAAGGTGGTGGTCAGGCCGAGCACGGTGAGGCTGACGCTGCCGCTGGCGGCGCAGGCGCGCACGTTGGCGGAAGCCACTTCGCTGCTCTGGGCGAAGGCGGCGGGGGCGATGCCGGCGGCGCCGAGCGCGCAGGCGAGCGCGGCGAAACGCAGGCGCAGGGAGGTCGGGATTTGGCGCGTGGTCATGTCGATGTCCTGGTCGTGGAGTCGTGCGCGATGGGGGCGTGGCGAAACGGCCACGCCGCGGCCGGCGTCGGCTGCGGCGATCGGTCCCGCGGATGCGAAACGCAACAGGGGGTGCGCCAAGTGCAGACAAGGCCGGACCGGGCGGGGCCGGTAACCGGCAGGAGCGAACACGCCGCTTCCCTGGCGTGATGTGGAGGGCCACAGCGTATGAATGCGCGCGTTCGCGAAACCTTGATGTCTCGCGCACTAGCCGCAACCGCGCCGACGGCTTGTGCGATCTGCGATGCAGTCGACCCTGATCGGATCGGCGCAACCGCGCACGATCGCCGCGGTTGCGCGCGTTCGCCGCGGATGTTTCGGCGGTTGCGCGAGCTTGTCGGCGACGGCAAACCCGAACTGCGGTCGCGGCAAGATTTTCCCTAACGCGAAATCGCGTCGGCGGCGAAGGCCGCGTGCTCGGCTTCGCTGAGCGGAAGCGACAGGCTGTGTCCGTGCGCGGCGGCGGTTTCGGCGGTTTCCAGCACCGCCATCACCGCCAGCGCCTGCGCCGGAGTGACCGGGTTCGCGCCATGTCCGAGCACGGCGTCGCGGATGCCGGCGTAGTAGCGGCGCTGGTCGCCGGCCGGAGTCGGCAGCGCGTGGCGGCCGGCGTCGTCGTAAACGATCGTCGGGTCCTCGTCGCGGCCCCAGTCGGGTGCGCCCGGCCGGATCCCGGCCAGCAGCTGCGCTTCCTGCCGGTCGGCCAGCGCCTTGACCGCGCTGCCGCGCTCGCCATGCACGGTGAAGCGCGCGCTGCCGCCGGCGACCAGCATGCTGGCGTGCAGGATCGCCCGGCGCCGGCCGTAGTCGAGCATCACGTGCGCCCAATCGGCGACCTGGGCGCCGTCGCGCTGGATCGCCAGGCTGGCCGACACGCGCTGCGGCAGGCCGAACAACTGCAAGGCCTGGTCGACCAGGTGCGGCCCCAAGTCCCACCACAGGCCGCTGCCGGCGCCGGCCTGCTCGCGCCAGCGTTCGCGCACCTGTGGCCGGTAGCGGTCGATATGCGATTCGAAATGCACCACCTCGCCGAGCCGGCCGCTTTCGATCAGGCCGCGCACGGCGAGGAAGTCGCTGTCCCAGCGCCGGTTCTGGAACACCGACAGCAGCCGGCCGCGCTGTTCGGCCAGCGCGCTCAGTTCGCGCGCCTGAGCCAGGTCCAGGGCGAAGGGCTTGTCGACCACCACGTGCTTGCCGGCGTCCAGCGCGGCGCGCGCCAGCGGCGCATGGCTGTCGTTCGGCGTGGCGATGACCACCAGGTCGGCGCGGGCGTCGGTCGCCGCGGCGAACGGGTCGGCGACCGTCGTCGCCTCGGCCAGTCCGCTTGCGGCCAGGCCGGCGGCGACCTTGGCCGCATCGCGCGAACCGATCAGTTGCAGATGCAGGCCTGGCGTGGCGCCGATCAGCGGCGCGTGGAAGGTCTGGCCGGCGAAGCCGTAGCCGATCAAGGCCACGCGGATGGGGGCGGGAGTGCTCATGGCGGTGGGTCGGCGGGGGCGAATGCGGGACGACCGCCCCACCATGCCGGATCGCGGCGCGCGCGGCCAGCGCCGGGCTTTGCCGGATGGGGCCTGGATCGGGTATCAATTCCCTGTCCCCCGACCGGAACCCGTATGAGCGCCGTCGCGATCGCACCCGCCGCCCCGTCCGCCTCCCGCGTGCTGTTCGCGAGCCTGATCGGCACCACCATCGAGTTCTTCGATTTCTACATCTACGCCACCGCGGCGGTGCTGGTCTTCCCGCAGTTGTTCTTTCCCGCCGCCGATCCGAGCACGGCCACCCTGCAGTCGCTGGCGACCTTCGCCCTGGCGTTCCTGGCCCGGCCGATCGGCTCGGCGGTGTTCGGCCATTTCGGCGACCGGATCGGCCGCAAGGCGACCCTGGTCGCGGCGCTGCTGACCATGGGCCTGTCGACGGTGGCGATCGGCCTGCTGCCGACCTATCACAGCATCGGCATCCTGGCGCCGGCGCTGCTGGCGTTGTGCCGTTTCGGCCAGGGCCTGGGCCTGGGCGGCGAATGGGGCGGGGCGGTGTTGTTGGCGACCGAGAACGCGCCGCCGGGCAAACGCGCCTGGTACGGCATGTTTCCGCAGCTCGGCGCGCCGATCGGTTTCTTCTTGTCGACCGGAATTTTCCTGCTGTTGACCGGAACCATGGGCGACGCCGCCTTTTTCGTCTGGGGCTGGCGGATTCCGTTCCTGGCCAGCGCGGTGCTGGTCCTGGTCGGGCTGTGGGTGCGCCTGCGGATCAGCGAGACCCCGGCCTTCCAGCGCGCCATCGACCAGCACGAACGGGTGCGCCTGCCGATGCTGCAGGTGCTGACCCGCCATCCCGGCGCGTTGATCGCCGGCACCTTCGCCGCGCTGGCGACCTTCGTCCTGTTCTATCTGATGACCGTGTTCGCGCTGAGCTGGGGCACTTCGCAGTTGGGCTATACGCGCGAGCAGTTCCTGCAGCTGCAGCTGGGCGGGGTGGTCTGCTTCGCCCTGACCATCCCGCTGTCGGCGGTGTTCGCCGACCGCCGCGGCCGACGCCTGGCGATGATCCTGTCGACCGGCGCGATCGTGATGTTCGGCCTGTATTTCGCCCAGCTGTTCTCTGCCGGCAGCGGCCTGGGCACCTTGGTCTTCCTCGGCCTGGGCCTGGGCATCATGGGCCTGACCTACGGCCCGCTGGGCACGATCCTGGCCGAGATGTTCCCGACCGCGGTGCGCTACACCGGCGCCTCGCTGGCGTTCAACCTGGCCGGCATTTTCGGCGCCTCGCTGGCGCCGTACGCGGCGACCTGGCTGGCCCAGCGCTACGGCCTGGAGTTCGTCGGCTATTACCTCGCCGCGGCCGGGGCGCTGACCCTGATCGCGCTGCTGATGGTGCGCGAGGACGAGAGCGACGCCGCGCCCTGAGCGCCGCGCCTCAGCCCCGCTCGGCGGGCGCGCGCCGGCGCGGCGCGCCCAGATAGCCGAACAGCGCGCGCAACACCCGCGCCTGCAGCGCCACCGCGTCGGTCTCGCCGCGCTCGCCGGCGGCGTCGACGAGGCCGCGCACGATCGCGATCGCATCCAGCGCCAGCAACTGCGCCGCGGCGGTGCCGCCGCCGGGCCGCGCCGGCGCGTCCGGCCGCGCGAGCAGGGCCAGCACGCACTGCTGCGCGGCGCGGTCGACCTGCAGGTCGCGTTCGCGCAGCGGCAGGCGCCGTTCCTCGAAATCCAGCAGCCGCGCCAGCGCCGGGCGCTGCAGCTGATGGGCCACCGCCGCCCGCACCAGGGCGGCGATGCCGTCGCGGTAGCCGGCCTGGGCCGGAACCGCGGCCAGATCGGCCAGCAGGGTCTGGGTCTCGCGCTCGATCAAGGCCGCGGTCAGCGCGTCCTTGTTGGGAAAGTACTGGTACAGCGAGCCGATGCTGACCCCGGCGCGCTCGGCGACGGCGTTGGTGTTGTATCCGCGCAGGCCGTGGCGCTCGAGAATGCGAGCCGCCGCTTCCAGGATCGCCGCGACGGTCTCGGCGGCGCGCTCCTGGCGCGGGATTTTGCGTGGTTTCAGGCTGCTTCGGCGACGCGGCGCGGGCATGGCGGCATGCGAGTAGTGAATATGAGCAATCACTCATATTGTGTCCGCACCTTCCCGAAAACGCCAACGAGGCGACCATGAGCGAGACCCGAGACAGCTATCCCCTGACCGTTTTCATGCTGGTCAAGACCCAGCCCGAATGGCTGGCCTTCGACATCGACACCCGTTTCCGCCTGCTCGCCGAGCACGTCGAGCCGATCGTGAATAAACACCGCGACCAGGTGCGGCTGCGCTTCTACGACATCGAGTTCTACAACGCCCGGGTCACCGACCTGTGGCAGTGGGACGCGCGCAGCCATCACGCTTACGAACTGGTGGTCGAGGCGCTGCGCGAGACCCCGTTCTGGGACCGCTACTTCGCCATCGTCGAGATCCTGCCCGGGGTCGAGAACGCCTACGCCAGCAACTACGGCCGTCAGCCCTTGGCGGCCTGATCGGCCGCGCCTGCGGCCGGTTTCTGCGCAGCCAACTCCAACTGGGTCAGATACAGCCGCAGATCGAACTCGCGCTGGTGATAGTCCGGACTCATGTGAGTACAAAGCTGGTAGAAGGCCTTGTCGTGGTCGCGGTGCTTGAGGTGGGCCAGCTCGTGCACCGCGATCATTTCCAGGAATTCGCCCGGCGCGTCGCGGAACAGGGTGGCGATGCGGATCTCGCGCGCGGCCTTGAGCCGCCCGCCGTGCACGCGCGACACCGCGGTGTGGGTGCCCAGCGCATGCTGGACCACGTGCAGCTTGTTGTCGTAGACGACCTTGTTGAGCGGGTCGCTCTTGCGCATGTAGCGGTCCTTGATCGCGACCACGTATTCGAACAGCGCCTTGTCGTCGCGGACCTGGTGGCCGGCGCTGTAGCGGTTGCGCAGCACCTCGCCCAGGCGTCCGGCGTCGATCAGCGCGCGGACCTGGCTCAGCACGCGCTCGCCGTAGCCGCGCAGGTATCGGAGTTCGTCCATGCGCACACGATACGGCATCGGCGTCCCCGCTCGCGAGACGGCGATACGACCGCGGTCATGGATCGGGGGCGCGGTGCGCGGCCGTTCAGGGCCGGTATTCGACCCGCAGTCGGGCGCCTGCGCCGCGCTCGATCCACAGGTAGTTCGTCGCCCCCGGCGGCTGCTCGAAGCGCAGCCGCAGTTGGGTGCGGCCGCTGCGGTCGATCGCGTTCAGTCCGGCGCCGCCGAAGACGGTGCTGGTCTGGCGGCCGCCGCCGAAACGCGCCATTTCGGCCACCGCCAGGGCATCGGCGGCCGCGGCGTAGTCGCCGGCTTCGATCGCGCAGCCGCCGTAGCAGCCCTTGCGCGCGTCGATCAGCAGACGGTTGCCGGCCGGCTGGCCCCAGGGGTCGCCGTAGGCGCTGCGGAAACCGACGCTGAGCGTGGCCGACAGCACGGTCGCGCCGTCGGGCAGGGCCGAGGTATCGAACGACAGCAGGCTGCGGTTGTGCTTGCCGTCGCTGCCGCGGCCGAGCGCCAGGCCGTAGCTGGCTTCCAGCGCGCCGATCGCCGGCGCGGTGCCGTCGGCGTTGGCCTTGACGTAGCCGTCGTTGGCGTCTTCGTTGTCGAATTCCATGACCAGCGCCGGGCCGTCGCTGCCGCCGCTGACCGTGACCGAGACCGCGGCCGAGCTGGCCAGGTTGCCGGCGACGTCTTCGGCGCGGGCCTGCAACACGTGCGCGCCGTTGCTGGCGGCGGCGCTGTTCCATTGCACGCTGTACGGGGCCTGGGCGTCGCTGGCGAGCACGGCGCCGTCGATCAGGAAGTCGACGCGTTCGACGCCGACATCGTCGCTGGCGTCCGCGCTCACCGTCACCGCGCCGCTGACCTGGGCGCCGTCGGCCGGGGCGGTCAGCGCGACCTGCGGCGGATTCGGGTCGAGATCGTCCAGGCCCCAGTAGCGGGCGATGTAGTAGCTGGAGCAGATATCGGCGTCCAGGACGTAGGCGCCGGCGGTGCCGCACTGGGTCTCGCCGCTGCCCGGATCGACCGGCGTGCCATGGCCCATGCCGGCGATGGCGTAGGTCTCGACCCGCGCGCGGCCGGCGGCGTCGCGGTAGACGCGGTGCGCATGGCCGGCGACCGTGTCCTGCACGTCGGCGCTCTGGTCGATGCCGTGCACGTCGGTCCATTGCTGCATCAGCTCGGCCTGGTTCATCGGCCGCACCACGTAATCGGCGTCGCCGTGCCAGATCGATACGATCGGCCAGGGACCGGCGTGCGCGGTCGCCGCACGCACTTTGTCGCCCCATTGCGCCGGGCTCAGGTCGCTGCCCGGTGACATGCACGAGAACGCCGCCGCCGAACCCGTCGCGCAACGATAGGGCAGGCCGGCGACGACCGCGCCGCCGGCGAACAGGTCCGGATAGACCGCGAGCAGGGCCGCGGTCATCGCCCCGCCGGCCGACAGGCCGGTGACGTAGACCCGGTCGGCGGCGCTGCCGTGATCGGCGCGCATGCGCTCGATCATCTGCCGGATCGACAGGGCTTCGCCCTGGTCGCGCGCGGTGTCGCCGGGCTCGAACCAGTTGAAGCAGGCGTTGGCGTTGTTGGCGCTTTGCTGTTGCGGCAACAGCAGGGCGAAGCGCCAGCGCTGCGCCAGCATTTCCCACCCGGTTTCGGCGTCGTAGGACGCCGCGCTCTGCGCGCAGCCGTGCAAGGCCACGACCAGCGGCGCGCCGGCCGGCAAGCCGGCGGGCACGTATTTGTACATGCGCAGATTGCCCGGATTGCTGCCGAAGCCGGTGACCTCGGTCGACGCCGACGCCGAGGACGCCGCGCTCAGTCCGAGCACGGCCAGTACCGCGGCCAGAGCGCGGCTGCGGCGCGGGCGTGCGGCGAACGGGCGTGCTGCGAACGGGCGTGCGGCGAGTGGGTGATGCGGCGAAGGCGATGAACGCAACGATCGGAACATGCGGCCGGCTCCTGCGCCGGCACGGGCGCCGGCATGGCCGCAGTGGGCCACCGCCGGGGCGCCGGCGCCATCGTCCGATGGGGCACATTGCGCCGCAGCATGCGCCGCGGCGGCGGAGCGTCGCGCTAGTAGCTCGACAGCCCGGTGGCCTCGCCGAAGCGGTACCACAGCCGGCGCAGCGCCGAGTCGTCGGCGTAAGCGGCGTAGTCGGTGCTGATCCGACGGCCGTCGCCGTTGCGCCAGCTCTGCTCGAAGTAGGCCAGGGCGCGTTGCGCCACCGGCGCGTCGGCTTCGGCCAGCACGCGCGCGCTGCTTTCCAGGTTGTAGTCGTCGAGATTGCGCCGGGTGTAGTTGGCCGAGCCGGCGATCAGTTCGACTTGGCCGTCGCCGCCGCGCTTGAACAGCAGTTTGGCGTGACACTGTTCGCCGTGAGTGTCGCACCAGCGCAGCGGCACCCCCGCCGCGTGCAGCTCGGCGGCGACCTGGCGGTTGGGCACGCCGTTCTTCTTGCGTCCGAACGCGTCCTCGTTCGGATCCAGCAGCACGCGCAGGCGCACGCCGCGCTGCTGCGCGGCGATCAGGGCCTGGATCAGGCCGCGGTGGGAGAGGTAGAACACCGCCACGTCGATGGACTCGTCGCGGCGCGCGCCCTGGACTGCGGCGATCAGCGCGTCGCGGATGCGCGCCTCGGTCAGCAATTGCACCCGCGGCGCCAGCCGGGCGTCGACGATGGTCGGCGCGGGCGCGGCCTGCGGCAGCTCCTGCGGCCAGCGCGCGCCCGACATCAGCGCCACCGCGCGCTCGCTGGCCAGCACGTCCAGCGCGGCGGCGCCGTGGAAGCGCAGGGCGACGTTGCCGTGGCGGCTGCTGGCGTCGTGCGGGTTGGCCGAGGCGACCAGCGCGGTCCAGCCGTCGCCCTGGTCGACGACCAGGGTCTTGCGGTGGTTGGCGTTGAGGTTGAACAGCGCCAGCCAACTGCGCAGGGTCGTCTGGCCGGGGCCGAACGGGCTCGCCAGCCAGCCGCCGTCGGGGTCGTTGCCGGCCCAGCGGCAGCACAGCTGCCACAGCCCGGACCAGGCCGGATTGGGCGCGCGCAGGCGGCCCAGATCGGTGGTCACCACCTCGATGCCGGCCGCGCGCAAGGCCTCCAGGCGCGGCGAACGCTGGCCGCCGTAGACGGTGTTGATCGGGTCGGTGATCAGCACCGCGCGCAGCTGCGGCACGGCGCGCTTGCGCGCGATCAGCGCCGCGGCCAGTTCGTCGCTGAGCCGGCGATGGGCCTCGCCGCCGGCCGCGGCGGCGAAATCGTTGAACAGGAACTGGTCGGCGACCACCGCGCGTTGCGCCTGGCCGATCAGACGCAGGCTTTCGTCGAAGATCTGCTGTTCGCTGCGGCGCTCGCCGTTCGCGTCGACCCAGGTGGTATCGGTGAGCAGGGCGACGTCGCGCGCGGCGCGCAGCGGATGCTCCGCGCCGATGCCCGGCGGCAGCGGCTTGAATGCGTGGAAGCTGGCCGAAGCGGCCCAGATCAGTACCGCGGCGCACAGTGCGCGCCGCAACCCGCAGCGCTTGCGTATCGGGGCGGCGTTCGTGGCGGCGTCGGCGGGAGATTGCAAGCGGTCAGGCATCGGGACGGTCGAAGGCAAGCGTGATAGTTATCGCGGAATGCGCGCGACGCAAACGGGACGGAATGCGATGAACGGGCGCTACAGCGGTGCGAACGGATTTTCGCCGACTTCGGCGGCGACCGCGACGTTTTCTTGTGCGGCGCAATAAACAGAACCGACAGTTGACACGGAGGCGGGCGAGCGCGCAGCGTGTCGGCGCGGAGTTGCCAGGGGACGGTGTCCGAAGCCGATGAGGCTCGCTCCGCCGTCCGCAACGACTCCGTGCACGTACGTCGTCAACGATCGGAATCGGCCCGTCTCCCGGGATCCCGGCGCGGGCCGCCACCGATTCCAATCATGTATTGAACAAGGAGAGGTTTATGCAGATCGAAGACATCGTTTCGGGCTGGCTCAACGGTTCGGAAGACATGAACCCGGCGGGTCCGCTGTACATCGAAGGCGTTGCCTCGACCGAGGCCGCGCTGACCGACACCAGCCTGCCGCTGCTGACCCGCTGCAGCAGCTGCAGCGCTTCCAGCGGCAGCCAGTGCTGCTGACCGCGCTAGCAAATCCGCGCTAAGAAGTCTGTTACCGACAAGGAGAAGTTCATGCAGATCGAAGACATCGTTTCGGGTTGGTTGAACGGTTCGGAATCGGAAAACCCGGCCGGCCCGCTGTACGTCGAAGGCATCGCCGCGACCGAAGCCGCGCTGACCGACACCGCTTTGCCGCTGCTGACCCGTTGCAGCAGCTGCAGCGCTTCCGGCGGCGGTTACTGCTGCTAAGCAGACGCTAGCCAGCGCTTGCCCGCTCCCGGCTCGCGCCGGGAGCGGGTTCGATCCACCGGGCCGGCGACGCCGCCCAACCCCGTTCCGCCGCAGGCCGCGCCGATGCCGCTCCCGCGAATGCGACCGGCGCGCGCCGAGCCTGCGGTTCCGTCGATTCCGCAGGATGCACCGACACGATGAGCGAACCCAGCAGCGGCGAGTCGTTCCTCCCGATCATCGAAACCTTCACCGCCGCGCATCGCGCCCGACTGGACGCGACCCTGGCCGCGCTGGCGCCGCAACTGGACCGCGACGAGATCGCGCTGCTGCAGCGGGTCGGCGCGCAGACCCTCAACGACAACGCGCGGCTCAAGCTCAGCCGCACCCTGTTGCTGGAGCTGCATGCCGCGCGCCTCGGCGGACAGTTGCCGGCGCAGGACGAGGTCGAGCAGTTCCAGCAGTTCATCGCCCTGGCGCTGCAGCCGCCGTTCGACCCGCATCTGCGCCAGCGCTATCCCGCGCTGCACGAGCGCTTGCAGCGCAGCCTGGAACTGCAGCGCCTGGCGCTGGAAGCGCTGGCCGCGCGCATCGCCCGAGATCGCGAGCGCCTGGGCGAACTGCTCGGCCACGCGCCCGGCCGCCTGCTGGCGGTGCAGCCGGGCGAGGGCGACCGCCACGCCGGCGGCCAGACCGTGGTGCGGCTGGGCTTCGAAGGCGGGCGGATCATGTACAAGCCGCGTTCGCTGCGCATCGATCTGGCCCTGGACGCGTTCCTCGCCCAGGTATTCGGCGACGACCCCGACCGGATCCGGGTGCCGTACGCGCTGGATTGCGGCGACTACGGCTGGACCGGCTTCGTCGACCACCGCTATTGCGACGGCGACGCCGAACTGGGCACGTTCTATCGCAACCTCGGCCACTGGCTGGCGGCGATGCAGTTGCTCGGCGGCACCGACCTGCACCAAGAAAACCTGATCGCCGCCGGCCCAGTGCCGGTCGCGATCGACGTCGAAAGCCTGTTCGCGATCGAAGTCGACGCCCCGCCGTCGCCGCGCGGCCGCGCCTTCGATCTGGCCTCCGAGCTGATCCGCACCTCGGTGCTGCGCACCGGCATCGTGCCGTTCCGCGCCCCGGTGCTGGGCTTCGGCGGCGTCGATATTTCCGCCGCCGGCGCGCTGCCGGGCGAGCAGCCGCAGATCCGCATGCCGAGCATCGCCGACGAAGGCACCGCGCGCGCGCGGCTGCAGATCGTCAGCGCCGACTTCGGCCAGTCGCAGAACCATCCCAGCCCCAACCCCGAAGTGAGCCGGTTCTGGGACCGGATCAGCGAGGGCTTCGTTGCGGCCACCGCGCGCCTGCGCGCGCTCGACGCCGAGGGCGCGCTGGAACCGCTGCTGCGCGGGTTCCTCGGCTGCCCGGCGCGCGACATCCGCCGGCCGACCCAGGCCTATGTCGAAATCATGCGCATGCTCTGGCACCCGGCCTCGTTGCACGACGAGCCCAAGGCGATCGAGCGCGCCCGCGACATCCTGCGCCGCAACGCCGTCGCGCTGCCGATCGCGCCGTCGTCGGCGCACGAAATCGACGGCGAGATCGAAGACATGCGGGTCGGCGACGTGCCGATCTTCGTCGCCCCGCTGGACCCGGCGCGGATCGAGGAAACCTTGCAGCGTTGGCGGCGGATGCGGGTCGAGCTGGAAGAGCTGACCATCCGCAGCGCCCTGGTCACGGTCGATCTGAACCAGCGCCTGGGCAAGAACGAACGCGCACGCGCCGACATCGTCGCCCGCCACCCGCATGCGCAGCGGCTGGACGCGCGCCGCCGCGCGGCGGCGGCGCAGGCGGTGGCGCAACTGCTGCGTCTGGCGGTGTACGGCGACGACGGCAGCGTGACCTGGATCAGCCCGGTGCTCGGCGATACCGGCTGGGTGACCCGGCCGCTGCAGGCCGATCTGTACACCGGCCTGGGCGGCGTGGCGCTGAGCCTGGCCGGTTATCTGCACGAATGCCGCGCCGGTCGCGCCGACCCGGTCGACGGCCTGGAGCCGGCGCTGGAGGGCACGTTGCACGCATTGCGCACGATCGAGCAGGCCGACGCGCCAAGCACGGTCGGCGGCATGATCGGCTACGGCGGGCAGATCTGGACCTGGGTGAGCTTGCACGACCTGTTGCGACGGCCGCAGATGCTGGAGTGGGCGATCGAGCGCGCCCAGGCGCTGGAGGCGGCCGGCTTCGACGCCGACCGCTACCTGGACCTGCTCGAAGGCGCCAGCGGCGCGATCGTGCCGTTGCTGCAGCTGGCCGACGCCAGCGGCGATCCGCGCTGGCGCGAACTGGCCGCGCGCGCGGCGCGGTTCATGGAGTCGCAGGCGATCGTCGACGAGCGCGGCGCGTGCTGGCCGTCGACGATCTTCGACGCGCCGATCGGCGGCTACGCGCACGGCGCCAGCGGCATCGGCTGGGCGCTGAGCCGGATCGGCCACAGCGCCGCCGGCAGCGCCGAGGACCGGGCGCGCTGGCTGAGCCTGGCCGAGCGCGCGTTCGCCTTCGAAGAGGGCCTGTACGACGACGGCGCCGGCTGCTGGCGCGACGCGCGCATCGCCGACGAGGAGCAGTTCCTGCACAACTGGTGCCACGGCAGCGTCGGCATCGGCCTGGCCGCCTGCGACCTGTACCAGCTCACCGGCGATGCCCGCCATCTGCGCGACCTGCGCCGCGCCGCGCAGGCCGCGCGCGGCTTCGGCTGGGGCGTCAGCCACACCTTGTGCCACGGCGACCTGGCCTTGTGGGAGTTGCTGGCGCGCGCCGCGCAACTGGACCCGGAGGGCGGCTGGGGCGACCCGGCCGAACACACGATGCAGATCGTGTCGGCGATCGAGGAGCACCACGGCGCGGTCGGCAGCCGCGCCCGCGATGCCTTCACCCCGGGCCTGATGACCGGCGTGGCCGGCGCGGTGCACGCGCTCAACCGCATGCACCCGGACTGCCCCCTGGTCACGCCGCTGGTGTTCGAGCGGCGGGCAGGGCGCTGACGCGCGGGCGGCGGGCCGCGCGGCCCGCCGCCACGATTCGGTCATGGGCGAGGGCTAGGCTGGCCGGATGAACATCCTGATGCTGTCGGACGTCTACTTCCCGCGGGTCAACGGGGTGTCGACCTCGATCCGCACCTTCGCCCAGTCATTGGCGAGGATGGGGCATTCGGTGACGGTAGTAGCGCCGGACTACGGCCCCGACAGCGGCCAGGAGCAGCACGACAGCGACGAGTTCGAGATCGTCCGGCTGGCCTCGCGGGTGATCTTCTTCGATCCCGAGGACCGGCTGATCCGCGCGCCGGAGCTGCGCCGGATCCTGCCCGCGCTGGCGGCGCGGCATTGGGACGTGATCCACGTCCATACCCCGTTCCGCGCCCACCGCCTGGGCGTGCGCCTGGCCGAGCTGAGCGCCCGGCCGACGGTGGAGACCTACCACACCTATTTCGAGGAATACATCGGCCACTACCTGCCGTGGGCGCCGGCGCCGCTGCTGCGCTTCGTCGCGCGGCGGCTGTCGCGCATGCTCTGCCACGGCGTCGACCACCTGATCGTGCCCTCGGCGCAGATGGCCGAAGTGTTGCGGCGCTACGGCGTGAGCACGCCGGCGACGGTGTTGCCGACCGGCATCGACCTGAGCGAGTTCGCGCGCGGCGACGGCGCGCGTTTCCGCATCGCCCACGACATCGCCCAGGACCGCCCGACCCTGGTCACGGTGAGCCGGCTGGCGGTGGAGAAGAACATCGCTTTCCTGTTGCAGGTGGCGCGGCGGCTGGTCGCGGAGTTTCCGCGGCTGATGTTCATCATCGCCGGCGAGGGGCCGGACGCGCCGCGGCTCAAGCGCCTGGCGCACGAGTACGGCCTGGAGGCCAACGTGCGTTTCTTCGGCAACCTGGACCGGCGCACGACCCTGCTCGACGCCTACAAGGCCGGCGACGCCTTCGTGTTCGCCTCGCCGACCGAGACCCAGGGCCTGGTGCTGATCGAAGCCATGGCGCTGGGCGTGCCGATCGTCTCGACCGCGGTGATGGGCACGGCCACGGTATTGCGCGATGCGCGCAGCGCCCTGATCAGCGAAGAGGACGTCGACGACTTCGCCGCCCATGTGACCCGGTTGCTGCGCTCGCCGGAGCTGCGCGCGCGGCTGGCCCAGGCCGGGCCGCAGGACGCGCGCGCCTGGAGCACCGAAGGCCTGATGGAGCAGGTGGTGGCCTTGTACCAGCGCCTGGCTCAGGCGCGCCCGGCGGTGCGGCGCAACGCCCAGGCCGCCGCGCAACAGGGGTAGGAGCGGCGTCGGCCGTTCTAGCGGGGAGCGGTGGCGACCCGCACCCGCGACGCCAGGCACAAGCCGAGCAAGGCCAGCGCCGCGGCGATCCCGAAGCCGCACAAGTAGGCCAGCAGATGCGAGCGGGTCAGCAACGCAGCGAACAGCGAGCCGCCGATCGCCAACGCAGTGGCGGTGAAGATCGCATCGCCCAGGTGCAGGGCGGAGGAACTCTCGCCCTGGCGTTCCGGCGGCGACAGTTCCAGCATCAGCACCGACAAGGTCGGATACATCAGGCCCATGCCGAAGCCGGCCGCGATCCAGCCGGCGATGCCCAGCGCCAGTGGCGTCGCGGTCCAGGTCAGCGCGGCGATCGCGAGCACGCCCAGGCCGAGCAGGGCCATGCCGGCCTGCAGGAAACGCGTCGCCGCGGCGCTGGCCGGGGCGCGGCCGCGGATCCAGGAACCGCTCGACCAGCCGATCGCGCCCAGGGTCAGCACCAGCCCGGCCCAGGTCGGCGACAAGCCGCGCTCCTGCGCCAGCAGCAGCGGGATATAGGCTTCGCTGAGGAAGAAGGCGCCGGCGGCGAGGCCGCGCAGCGCGACCACGGTCGGCAGCCCGCGTGCGGCGCGCAAGGCGCCGGCCGGCAACAGCCGCGAGGCGGCCGCGACCAGGGCCGCGACCGCGATCGAGATCCACAGCCAGGCGCCGGCATCGCGCAACTGGCCGCCGTAATGCAGGCCGAGCAGGCTGGCGGTGGCCAGCAACGCCCACAGCAGGCGCGTGCGTTGCGGCCGCGCGACGGCGTTCGCGCTCGGGCCAAGGCCGCGCAGGGCCGGCAAGACCAGCCACGCCGCCAGCGCCGCGGCCAGCGGCACCGACAAGAACACCCAGCGCCAGCCGATATGTTCGACGATCGCGCCGCTGATCGCCGGGCCGACGATCGCCGGCACCACCCAGGCCGCGGCGAAGGCGGCGAAGATGCGCGCATGCAGGCGCGGCGGGTACACCCGGCCGACCACCACGTACAGGGCCACCGAGATCAACCCGCCGCCGAAGCCCTGGACCACGCGCCCGGCGATCAACCACGCCATCGACGGCGCCGCGCCGGCCAGCAGCAGGCCGAGCGCGAACCAGACGATGCCCTGGCGCAGCGGCGCGGCCGGGCCGCGCGCGTCGGCCCAGGGGCCGGCGGCGACCATGCCGACCACGCTCGCGGCGAGGGTGCCGGCGAAGGCCAGCGCGTACAGCGAGAGGCCGTCGAGCGCGCGGGCCACGGTCGGCATCGCGGTGGTCACCGCCAGCGCTTCGAAACCGACCAAGGCGACCAGGGCCACCGCGCCCGCGGTCAGCGCGCGATAGGCCGGCTGGAACACACCTGATACAGAGGGACCCGATACGGACTGACCCGATACGGACGGACTCGGCGCATCGAGGCCGTGCTCGGGAGGAGCCGCGGCGACGGACGACCCGGCCCGCTGGGCCAGTTCCGCTTCGCCGGGGACCGTTGCCGCGGCCCCTCCCGACCATGGCCGCGCGGACTGCGGCGGCGGTTCGTATCCGGCCGGCGCGTTCGAGGCGTCGCCGAGCGCGGCGCCGGCGATGGATTCGTCCTGACTCATGCGAACGACTCCGACGGCGCGGTCTGGTAGACCATCAGCACCACCTTGCCGCGCGCCGGCTCGCGTTCGACCGCGCGATGCGCTTCGGCGGCGCGGGCCAGCGGAAACATCTCGCGCACCCGCACCAGCAGGCCGTGGCGCAGATGGGCGCTGACCAGTTCGATCAGGCCGGCCCGGCTGCGCTCGCTGGCGCACGGCGTGCGCGCACGCTGGCGAGGCCGGCGCGGCGCGTCGTGCAGGCCGACCACGCGCGGCGGCGCTGCGCCGGAATCCGACCAGGCCGGCGTGGCTGCGGCGCCTAGCGCGTCGAACACCGCATCGACGCCGTCGGGCGCCAGGGCGCGCAAGCGCGCCGGTGCAGTCTCGTCCTCGTCGATCGCCGTCGCGCCCAGCGAGCGCAGATAATCGTGATCGGCCGGCGCGGCGCTGCCGATCACCCGCACGCCCCAGGCGCGGGCCAACTGCACGGCGACGCTGCCGATGCCGCCGGCGGCGCCGCGGACCAGCAGGGTTTCGCCCGCCTGCAGTTCCAGCGCGCGCAATGCGGCCAACGCGGTCTGGCCGGTCGAGGCCAGCGCGCCGGCGACCGCCCAGGACATGCTCGGCGGCTTGTGCACCACCTGTTCGGCCGGCACGGTCAGCACCTCGGCATAGCTCATCGCCACCGCCCAGCCCAGCACTTCATCGCCGGGCTTCAGGCCTTCGACGCCGTCGCCGACCTGGTCGACCACGCCGGCGAATTCGTTGCCGAGCCGGCGCGGGAACGCCCCGGGCGCTGCGGCGCGGCCGGCGCGCAGGGCGATGTCGCGCGGGCGCACGCCGGCCGCGCGGACCCGGATCCGCACCTCGCCGGCGCCGGCCTGCGGCATCGGCAGGTCGATCGCGCGCAACACTTCGGCGCCGCCATGGCGTTCGTAGACCACCGCCTTGACCTGCGGCGGTGCGGCGGAGGAGGCGATATCGCGGCGTTCGGCGGCGCTCATGGCTTGACCCGGTTCGGAACTGCGGCGCAGCATAGAACCTCAATCAAAGTTGAGGTCAAGCGCATGAGCATGGCGATGGAACTCTCGGTGGGGCAGGTCGCCGAGCGCTCCGGCGTGGCGGTGTCGGCCTTGCATTTCTACGAGGCCAAGGGACTGATCCACAGCCTGCGCACCGCCGGCAACCAGCGGCGCTACAGCCGCGACACCTTGCGCCGCATAGCGCTGATCCGGGTCGCGCAGCGAGTCGGCATGCCCCTGGCGACGATACGTGAGGCCCTGGACACGCTGCCGGATGCGCGCGTGCCGACCCGCGCCGACTGGGCGCGGTTGTCGGCGGCGTGGAAAGACGAACTGGAGCAGCGCATCGCCCACCTGAGCCTGATGCGCGACACTCTGGACCAATGCATCGGCTGCGGCTGCCTGTCGCTGGACCGGTGCAGGCTGGCCAATCCGGGCGACAGTTGGGGCGACCAGGGCTCCGGCGCGCAGCGCTGGGCGGCGGCGCTGGCCCAGCCGCGGCGGCGCGCCACGGCGGCCGCCGCCAAGAAGCGCACGACCGGCAAGAGCGCGACCTCCAGGATGGACTGTTCCAAGCCCGTCCGCATCGGATCGGAATGACGGGCGCCGTTGCGTCGGCCGGCGGCATTGCGCAGCGTCGGCCGCCGTTCGGCCAGGCGATCGGCTTCGGGATGGCGTCGGCCGGTTCCGGGCGAACATCGCGGCCGACCGTCACCGCGTACCGCCGCGGCGGCGTACCATGCGCGCTTTCCCACCACGGTCTTCGCCATGACGATTTCGATGTATTCCGCTTCGGTGCCGGTGCTCCGGCAGATGCTCGGCAGCCTGTCGACAATCCTGCAGCGCGCGCAGGAGCATGCCGGCGAACGCGGCATCGATCCGGACGCCTATCTGCAGGCGCGGCTGTTTCCGGACATGTTCCCGCTGCTGCGCCAGGTCCAGATCGCCTGCGATTTCGCCAAGGGCGTGAGCGCGCGCCTGGCCGATGTCGAAGTGCCGTCCTACCCGGACGACGAGCGCGATTTCGCCGAACTGCAGGCGCGCATCGCCAAGACCCTGGCCTTCATCGACGGCCTGGAACCGGCGCTGTTCGAAGGCGCCGAAGACCGCGACGTGGTGCTGCGTCCCGGCACGCCGAAGGAACGCCGCTTCGGCGGCCAGGATTACCTGGTCCGTTACGGCCTGCCGCAGTTCTTCTTCCACGTCACCACCGCTTACGCGATCCTGCGCCACAACGGCCTGGCGATCGGCAAGCGCGACTACATGGGCGAGCACTGAGCGGTTTTTGACCCGGCCGGCGTCTCGACGCCGGCCGCACGGATCTTGGTTCGACCCCGGCATTCGACCGGATGAGCGCAGGTTGCTGCGCGGGCGGTGCGCGAATCGCGGTGAGCGCTTCGGCGAATAGCCCGTCTATCGCGCGCCCTCGCCCCAAACCTGCGCCCTCAACCCAACCCCTCTCCCGCAAGCGGGAGAGGGGCTTATCGAAACACCGATAGCCGCTGCTTCGCTGCCTCTCCCATTGGCGCGAGAGGGGGCATCAAGACGCTCAGGAACCGCCGCCTTGCTCCCTCTCCCGCCTGCGGGAGAGGGCCGGGGTGAGGGCGGTCGCCGGATCGCCGTTCTGCCCGGTCCGGCGATCGCCGCCGCTGCGTCTCAAACGCTGATCCCACCCTCGCGCACGCTGCCGATCCGGTCGGCGCATCCGCTCGTGCGGCAAGCATCGAAGCGCGAATTTTTCGACTCCGGTCGTGCCCCGTCTCGGCCTCTGCGACGCCCTCCTGCGATCATGCTTTCCCGTTGGCGACAGGACGTCGCAACGGGTCCGGAAGCGGCAGGGAAAGCGATCGAGGAACGGTCGCGCAGTCGATCGGCGCAGGGATGCGCTGTCCGGAACGTGCCGTTCAAATCGGCCTGCCGTTCAAGCCGGCAATCCCGTTCTCAACCAGAAGGAGTTGGCATGTTGTCCAAGAGTATCAAGGGGCCCGTCGTGTTGTGCCTGAGCCTGTTCGCGGTCGGCATCGCCGGTGGCGCCCCGAACCCCATGCTGTCGTCGTTGGCGATGTCGGCCGCGTCCTTCGCCGGCGCCGCCGCAGCGGTCGAACGCGGCGTGAGCGACCTGGATCGCTACCGGCCGCTCGCCGCCGCCGACCTGGTCACCAACAGCGTCGACGGCGCCGCCGCTACGGTCGCCCTGCGCGGTTCGATCGGCGATGGCTCGCAGTTGCAATACAGCATCGTCGAAGCGCCCAGTCACGGCGTGGTGCGGCTGCAGGACGGCCGCGCGACCTATACGCCCGATCCGGGTTTCGAAGGCGTCGACACCTACGTCTACCGCGTGCACAGCGGGCAGGCTAGCGTCGATGCGGTGGTCGCGGTGACCGCGATCGGCGGCAGCGCCATGCCGCGCGCCGTGGCGGCCTTGTAGCTCCGCGCATCCGCTCCGGCGCGCTCGCGCCGGGGCCACCGGTACCCCTCGGAAAGGGGTAGGGGAACGGTCGCAGGCGCAAGGCGCGGCGACCGACCGCGCGAACCGGCCCGGGTGCGCACGATGCGCGCCGCGGGTCCGCCGCTCGCCGTGTCGTGGCGGCGAGGGCAGGGACCGCAGCGCCGAGGGCGCGCCGCCGGTTCGCGCCATCCCCGGGGTCGGCCGGTCCGCGGCGCCCGTCGGCCTTGCCGGACGGACGCCGCGGCCGGTGCGGCACCGCGTCGCGCCGCCCCCGCCCAGGGCGCGGCGAGGACATGAGTTGGAAACTTTCATCTCCGTCAGTGATGAAAGCAGGGACGGGCAGGGACGCCCGGCCATCGGCGGCTCCGGCCGTCGCCGTTGCGGACTGGGACCGCGGCGACGACGGTCGGGGCCGGCGATCGCTTGTGGCGCACGCTCCCGGCTCAATGTGCCGGGTGGGACGTGTGCGCTGCGCCCGCGAAGGATCCTGCCGTCGGTCGCGAATCCGCATCCGGGGCTTGCATCGCGCGCCGCCTGCGGTGACGATGCGGCCTCGGCTTGGGGAGGCCTGCGATGGAACTGTTGACGCTGGAACATTTCGCTACGCACGTGAACGAGACCTACTCGGCGCAACTCAACGACGGCGAAGTCCCGTTCGTACTGGTCGAAGCGCGCGCGCTCAGCACCCGGCCGCAACAGGCGATGCGCATGCCGTTCTCGCTGCTGTTCCGCAACGGCTCTTCGTTCCTGTTTCCGCAGCAGACCTATCTGATGCGCCACGATTCGATCGGCGAAATCGGCATCTTCCTGGTGCCGGTCGCGCGCGAGCGCGAAGGCTTCCTGTACCAGGCGATCTTCAACTGAGGCCGTCGCCTCAGGCCGGCGCCTCAGTCCGTGGCGACCGGCTCGCGCGCGCGCCAGCGCATCGCGGCGTGGGTCGGCAGGTTTTCCTCGTGTTCGAAGCCCAGCCGTTGATACAGGCGCCGCGCCGCGTCGTTGCCGTGCTCGACATGCAGGCGCAGGCCGCGTCCCGATGCGGCGGCGTCGTCCTGTGCGGCCGCGATCAGCGCCGCGCCCAGGCCCTGGCCGCGCTGGTTCGCGTCCAGGCCGATATCGACCAGCAGGTGCTCCGGCGCGCGGCGCAGCAGGTATAGCCGCCCGATCGGCGCCGCATCGCGTTCGACGATCAGGAACTGCGCGTCGGCGTAGTAGCGGGTGTAATGCTGGTGCTGCAGGGCGAATTGCTGGTCCAGGAACGCGTCCAGCGCCGCCGCCGGCCAGCCCAGCGGCGCGAACTCCGCGGCGCGCCGCTGGTGGTAATGCCGGCGCAGCCAGGCCATGTCGTCGTCGCGGGCCGCGCGCAAGCTCACGCCCTGTTCCGACACGCTGGCGGCGAGACGCAGGCACGGGCCGCCGCGATGCGGCGGCGGAAACGACAGCGTCGGCGACGGCCCGTGCACCGCGATCAACCGAACGAGGGGAACACGCCCTGCAGGGCGATGCAGAAGTTCATCGCCAGGTAGGGCTGGCGGTTCTCGTGCGGCTGGCCGCCGCCGGCGGGCTGGACCACGGTGGGCGGGAACGGCGCATTGGCCGCGCCGTTGAAGAAGGCCGAAGCCACCGGGCTGCCCAGGGCGTTGCCGACGGCCGGCGACGCCTGCCGCTTGCTCACGTCGTTCTGGTTGTAGATCTGCATCGTGTGGGTGTGTTGCGGCATTTGCTGCGTGGTCAAGGTCACGCTGTTGCTGCCGAAGGTCTCGCCGATGGTGCGGTCGGTCAGGGCCGGCCCCTGGCCTTGCTCGCAGGCGGCGCGATTGGCGAAGTTGGGCAGTTGGAACGTGGTCTGGCCGTTGCCGCCGTACTGAGTGCCGAGCAGCGAGAACAGCGCGGTGTTCTGCTGGATCGCCAGGGTGGCGCCGTTGCAGAACGCCCAGCCGCGCGGCGGGAAGTTGAAGCCGAACAGTTGGATCTGGCCGATGAAAGGTTCGGACATGGTCTTGCTCCTGGTGCTGGCGCGGCCCGCGTGGCGGGCCGGCGCATCAATTCTGCGACGGGAAAATGCCGGCCCAGGCGATGCAGAACTGCACCGTGAGGGTGGGCATGAGGTTGTCGTGCGGCTGGCTGCCCCCGGCCGGCGTGACCGCCGCGGCCGCCTGCGGAATCGGCGGCAGGCTGGCGATGTCGGTCAGGTACATGGTGTCGCCGCTGAGCGCGCCGAGCTCGACCGTCGAGCCGGGCTGATTCGCCGTCGACAGCAGGGTGGTCGCGACCATCGTATGGGTGTGTTGCGGCATCTGGTTCGAGATCAGGGTGACGTTTTCGTTGCCGCCCCTCTGGCCGATCACGTAGGGGCTCAGGCCCTGGCCGTTGCCGAAGTGCACCGGCGCGCGTCCGCGCAGATCGGGCACGGCGAAAGTGGTCTGGCCGTCGCCGCCGTAGGTGGTGCCGAGCAGGACGAACAGGACTTCGTACTCGGAAATCGGGTAGAGGCTGCCGTCGCAGGCAAACCAGCCGGTGGGAACACGGCCGAATCCGAACATGCGGATCTCGCCGACGTAAGGTTCGCTCATGGTGTGGACTCCGTAACGCGAATGCTGAAAGAAAGCCGGACGAACCGGCGCATGGACCGGTGCGTCAGTTGCGCGACGGGTAGATGCCGACCAGGGCGATGCAGAAATTGATGGCGAGATAGGGCTGCAGGTTCGGATGGGGCTGGGTGCCGCCTTGCTGGCTGAGCACGGCTGCCGACAGCGGCACCTGCGCACCGTTGGTGTTGGCGTACATCGACAGGGTGGATTTGGCGTAAAGCGCGTCGCGCGCGGCGCGTACGTTGGCGGTGCCGTCGGTGCCGACCAGGCCGTGGGTGTGGGTCGGCATTTGCGTGCTGAGCAGGGTGACGTTCTCGGTCCCGCCGATCTCGCCTATGTTGTAGGGCGAGGGATTCCAGCCCGGGTCGACCGAGTTGCCGAACCCGACCGGGGTGCGTCCCTGCAGGTTGGGCAAGGCGAAGTTGGTCTGGCCGTTGCCGCCGTACTGCGTCCCCAACAGCGAGAACAGGGCCTGGTTCTGGGCGATCGCCAGAAGCTGGCCGTTGCAGAAGGCGAAGCCTTTCGGAGGGAAGTTGAACCCCCCCATGATGATTTGTCCCAAGAATACTTCTGTCATCTCTTCCCCCGGAGGATGTCGTCCGCCCCCTCTCGGGTCCGGACTGCGGGCCGGATCGGACCGGCCCGCCGCCGCAGGGAGCGGGCGGAGAGCAGGCTGAGCCGGCATGGCGCATGCGCGCCATGACCTGGCTTAACGCAAAGCCGCGGAAAAGGCGGCCGCTTTTCTTGCCGAATTGCGTGTTAGCTCGTGATAGGGGTGCGCCAGGGCTGTCGGGCGCGCGATGCGGCATACAACGCAAGGCGGAACTCCAGCCGGGATCGCCAGGGGACGGCGTCGCGGCGGGGTCGGGGGAACGGCATCATGGATCGGCATTTCGTGCTTGGCGCAGACCGGGCTCCAGCCCGTCATTCGAATCCCGGCGGGCTGTGGAGCGCGCTGCTATGCCTGTGCGGCCTGCTGTCGTTGTGGTCGGGAACGGCTTCGGCCCAATCGGTGCATTGCGCGCCGATGACGATCTCGGTCGCGAACGGCGCCACCCACGTCATCGACGCCAGCGCCTGCGACGGCCCGGACGATGGCGGCATCGGCGGCATCGCCACCCCGCCCACTCACGGTACCGCGACCACCAATGTGTTCGCCCAGACCGTGACCTACACCCATAACGGCAATACCGCGACCAGCGACAGCTTCGCCTTCGAGGACGGCGTCGGCGGCACCGTGGCGGTGACCGTCAACATCGGCGCGCCGACCAGCCCGATCACGGTCACTCCGGCGACCCTGTCGCCGGTGCTCGGCCAAGCCTTCAGCGCGACCATGGGCGCCAGCGGCGGCACCGATCCTTACACCTTCGTCCATACCGCCGGCACCCTGCCGACCGGAATGACCTTCTCGGCCGGGACCTTCGGCGGCACGCCGACCCAGCGCGGCACCTTCCCGATCTCGATCACGGTGACCGATTCGAGCACGCCTACGCCGCTGAGCACGGTCAAGAGCTACAGCATCGTCATCCCGACAGTGGCGCCGACGATCTCGCCGACCACCTTGCCGGCGCCGGCCGTCGGCATCGCTTACAACGCCACCCTCAGCAGCAGCGGCGGCGTGGCGCCCTACACCTATTCGGTGCAGGCCGAGCCCAATCTGCTGCCGCCGGGCCTGAGCCTGGCCAGCACCACCGGCGTCATCAGCGGCACGCCGACCACGACCGGCACCTACACCTTCCGTATCCTCTCCGACGACGACAGCACCGCGCAGGACGGTTCGCCCAACATCGGCAGCCGCCTCTACACGGTTACCGTCGCCGCTGCGCCGACCATCGTCGTCAACCCGACGACCCTGCCCAACGCCACCGCCGCGGTCGCTTACAGCCAGACCATTACCGCCAGCGGCGGCACCGCGCCGTACAGCTTCGCGATCACCGCCGGCACCCTGCCGGCAGGCCTCACCCTGTCTTCGACCGGCAGCCTCAGCGGCACGCCGAGCGCGGTCGGCACCTTCAATTTCACCGTCACCGCCACCGACGCCAACAGCTTCGTCGGCAGCCGCGCCTACAGCGTGGTGGTGGCGCCGCCGAACATCAGCGTCGATCCGCCGACCCTGCCGGCGGCCACCGTCGGCGTGGCCTACAGCCAGGCCCTGAGCGCCAGCGGCGGCAACGGCAGCTACACCTTCTCGGCCCCGCCGGGCACGTTGCCGCCGGGCCTGAGCATCAGCGCCGGCGGCGTCCTGTCGGGCACGCCGACTGCGGGCGGATCGTTCAACTTCATGATCATCGCCGCCGACCAGAGCACCGGCGCCGGCGCGCCGTACACCGGCTCGCGCGCTTACATCTTCACCGTCAATCCGGCGACGGTGACCCTGCCGGCGACCGCCCTGGCCAACGGCACGGTGGCTTCGGCCTACAGCGCTACGCTCAATCCCGCCAGCGGCGGCACTTCGCCCTATAGCTATGCCCTGACCGCCGGCGCGCTGCCGCCCGGCATGACCCTGGCGGCCAGCACCGGCACCCTCAGCGGCACGCCGACCGCGCCGGGCACCTTCAATTTCGCCGTCGTCGCCACCGACTCCAGCACCGGCTCGGGACCGTACAACTCGGCGCCGCGCGGCTACGCGCTGCAGATCGTCGACATCGCGCCGGTCGCCAACCCGGTCTCGGCCACCGTCGCCTACAACGCCGGCGCCACCCCGATCACCTTGTCGATCACCGGCGGCACGCCGGCCTCGGTGGCGATCGGCAGCGCACCGGCGCACGGCACCGCGATCGCCAGCGGCACCTCGATCACCTACCAGCCGACCGCCGGCTACTACGGCGCGGACAGCTTCACCTACACCGCGACCAACGGCGCCGGCACCTCGGCGCCGGCGACGGTCACCATCACCGTCGCCCCGCCGGCGGTCACGGTCACCCCGTCGGGCCCGCTCAGCACCCAGGTCGGCGCCAGCTACAGCGTCAGCTTCACCTGGAGCGGCGGCACCGCGCCCTACGGCAGCTACAGCGCCAGCGGACTGCCCGCAGGCCTGGGCCTGACCGCCACCGGCAGCGACAGTCTCACCATCAGCGGCACGCCGACCCAGGCCGGCAGCTTCACCGTCAATGTCCAGGCCACCGACAGCAGCACCGGCGATGGGCCGTCGACGAAGTCGGAATCGTTCACCCTCACGGTCGGCGCGCCGACCCTGAGCATGACTCCGGCCGCCGGCGCGATACCGATGCCGTACGGCGTCGCCACTACGGTGAACTTCAGCGCCAGCGGCGGCACCCCGACCTACTCGTTCTCGCTGACCGCCGGCGCGCTGCCGGTCGGGGTCAGCCTGTCCTCGGCCGGCGTGCTCAGCGGTACGCCGACGGTACCGGGCCTGTACACGCTGAGCATTCGCGCCACCGACTCCAGCACCGGCACCGGCGCGCCGTTCCAGATCACCCAGAACTACGTGATCCAGGTCGGCGCCCCGACCATCACCATCGACCCGCCGAGCCTGCCCGACGGCACCGCCGGCACCGCCTACAGCGCCAACTTCAGCGCCAGCGGCGGCATCGCGCCGTACAGCTACTCGCTGCTGGCCGGTTCGCTGCCGATCGGCATGAGCTTCAGCTCGGCCGGGGCACTGTCCGGCGTCCCGCGCAGCGACGGCAATTTCAGCATCACCGTGCGCGCCACCGACGCCAACGGCCAGAACGCGGCGGTCGTGCGGACCTTCCGCATCGATCCGGCGACGGTGGTGATCTCGCCGGCGACCCTGCCGAACGGGGTGGTCGGCACCGCCTACGGCCAGAGCCTGAGCAGCAGCGGCGGCATCGCGCCGTACACCTACTCGATCGTGTCCGGCGCGCTGCCGGTCGGAATCGCGTTCTCGTCCGCCGGTACGTTCAGCGGCACGCCGGTGCTGGCCGGCAGCTACAGCTTCACCGTCCGCTCCACCGACGATGCCGGCTACAACAGCACCGTCGCTTACACCATCGTCATCGCCGACGCGGTGCCGGTCGCGGTCGACGACAGCGCCAGCACCCTGGCCAACAGCCCGGTGACGATCAATGTGGTCGCCAACGACACCGGCATCATCAGCTCGATCGCGATCGCCACTCCTGCCAGCCACGGCAGCGCCGCGGTCAGCGGCACCAGCGTGATCTACACGCCGGCCGCCAACTACTTCGGCAGCGACAGCTTCACCTACACCGCGACCGGACCGGGCGGCACCTCGGCCCCGGCGACCGTGACCGTTACGGTCGCGGCGTTGCCGGTGCCGGTCGGCCAGCCGCAGACCGCGACCACCCTGTCGACCACGGCGGTGACCATCGATGCGGCGACCGGAGCCACCGGCAGTCCGTTCACCGGCGTGACCCTGCTGGCGCCGCCGAGCTCGGGCACGGCGACGGTCGACGGAACCCGCATCACCTACACCCCGGCCGCGGACACGGCCGGCGCGATCGTCCTGAACTACACGCTCAACAACGCCTTCGGCCCGTCGGCGCCGATCGCCTCGACCATCACCGTCAACGCGGTGCCGGTGGCGGTGTCGCAGCGGGTGCGCACGGTCGCGGGCGCGGCGGTCGTGGTCGAGCTGACCACCGGCGCACGCGGCGGCCCGTTCACCGCGGCCACCCTGGTCTCGCTGACTCCGGCCAGTTCGGGCACGGCGACGATCGTCGGCTCCGGCGGCGGCTTCCAGTTGCGCTATACGCCGGTGATCGGCTACGCCGGCGTGGCCGTGGCCAGCTTCACGATCAGCAATGCGCACGCGACCTCGACGGTGGCGACGATCGAAATAGAGGTCGCCCCGCGCAGCGATCCGTCCAAGGACGCCGAAGTGCTCGGCCTGCTCGGCGCGCAAACCTCGGCGGCGCGGCGTTTCGCCAATTCGCAGATCGGCAACTTCCAGCAGCGCATGCAGGGGCTGCACGAAGGCGGCGAGAACGGGGCGCGTTTCGACAACGGGCTGAGCTTCTCGATCGATTCGCGCTGCCGCGACGAAGCGCGCCGCACCCCGGGCAGCGATTGCCGTCAGGCCTTGCTCGGCGACGACGCCGCGACGATGCAGGAACCCGCGCCGGTGGCCGGCAGCGGCAGCCGTTACGGCGTGTGGACCGGCGGCACCATCAACAGCGGCAACCGCGACGGCCGCAGCGGCTCGGCCGGCTTCGATTTCGAGACCAGCGGCATCAGCGCCGGCGCCGACGTGCGCCTCAGCGATGCCTTCGCCCTCGGCGGCGGCATCGGCTACGGCCGCGACGACACCGACGTCGGCCAGCGCGGCAGCCGCAGCGAGGCCGAGAGCTACAGCCTGGTCGGCTATGCCAGCTACCACCCGGGCAAGACCTTCTACCTCGACGGCCTGCTCGGCTATCAGTGGCTGTCGTTCGACACCCGCCGCTACGTCACCGACACCGGCGGCATGGTGCGCGGCTCGCGCGACGGCAAGCAGTGGTTCGGTTCGGTCTCGGCCGGCTTCGAGCACCAGCGCGACCGCCTGCGGGTGACCCCGTACGCGCGCCTGGACATCGCCCGCGCGCGCCTGGACGGCTACACCGAGCACGGCGACCCGCTGTATGCGCTGCACTATCGCGACCAGGACGTCGACACCACCACCACCAGCCTGGGCCTGCGCATCGACTACCGCTACGACATGAGCTGGGGCCGGTTGTCGCCGCGGGTGCTGCTGGAGTACCAGCACGACTTCGAGGACGACAGCATCGCGACGATGAGCTACGCCGACATGGTCGGCGGGCCGTTCTACCGCGCGCGCATCCTCGGCCTGGACCGCAACCGCTACGTGTTCGGTCTCGGCGCGGTGCTGCAGGGCGAACGCGACTGGGCGCTGCGCTTCGAGTACCGCGGCCTGTTCGGCAGCGGCAACGACGACGATCACAGCTTCCTGATCAACTTCGAGAAGAAATACTGAGGCGCCGGCGGGCGCGGCCACGGCCGCGCCCGTCGCCAGGGCAGGGCGGGGCGGCCCACGGCGGCCGCCGAAGTGCCAAGATGGGGGCCCGCGCCACTGCGTCCCCGCCGCGATGTCCGACTCTTCTCCCCCCTCCGCCGAACGCGAGCCCGCACGCCTGTCCGACGCGGCCCTGGCGCAGTTGCCGCTGCAACTGCCCGAGGAACTGCGCGGCGCGCTGGAAGCCGCTTATGCGGCGCCGCCGCGCGCTTACCACAACCTCGGCCATGTCGCCGAAGTGCTGGGCCATTACGCCGACGTCGCCGCCGGCCCCGGCTGGCGACAGCCGGTCGAGGTCGCGCTGGCGGTGCTGTACCACGACGCGATCTACCACGCCGGCCGGCGCGACAACGAGGCGCGTTCGGCGCAGTTGGCGCGCGAGCATATCGCGCGCTGGTTGCCGCAGGCCGGCATCGATGCCGACCGCGTCGCCGGACTGATCGAGCTGACCGCGCGCCACGGCGCGATCGCGCGCGAGGACGTGGACGAGGAAGCCCGGCTGTTCCTGGACGGCGACATGGCCATCCTCGGCGCCGCGACCGCGCAGTTCGACGCTTACGATCGCGGCATCGCTTCGGAGTACCGCGGCCACGTGCCGGGGCCGTTGTTCCGGCTCAACCGCAGGCGCTTTCTCAAGGGCCTGCTCAAGCGCGAGCGGATCTTCCTCAGCGACTACTACCACGCCCGCTACGATGCGGCGGCGCGCAACAACCTGCGCCGCGCCGTCACCACCAAGCGTTGAGGCCGCCGCAGCGGAGCGCGCGCCGGTCGGCGCACAAGAAAGGCGCGCCCGCAGGACGGGCGCGCCCGGAGGGGCGACCGGTTCGCGGTCGCCGGGGCCGCAGCGCCCGGCAAGGACCGGCCGGGGCGCGCGGAACGTGACGGGCAGGGAGGCGGCGCTTACGCCCTCAGGCGGCCCAGCGAGCCGTCCAGCACGCGCTGCAGCTTGCGCGCCGCGCCGCTGATCGCCGCGCGCATGGTGTCGGCATCCTCGGTCGCGGCCACCGGCGGCCGGCCTTCGAGGCGGGCTTCGATGGTGCAGTGCTTGTCGCCGCCGCCGGACTTGGCGCCGTTGACGTCGCGCAGATGCACTTCGACCCGGGTGACCTGGTCGCGGTAGCGACCCAGGCTGTGATCGACCACGCCTTCGACGTGTTGGGCGAGCGATTCGTCGCCGCGCAGGTGATGGTCGGTGTTGAGCTGAACCTTCATGCAGACGCCTCCTTTGGCGCAGTGAGAGGGCGAAGCCGCCGCCCCTGCGGCGGCTTCTCGCACGGTCCGCGCATTCGCGTTGCGGCCATGCCCTAAGTCCGACCGGGGATGCCGCGGAAGGTTCTCGCGGCGTTCAGCTTCGGCCCAGGCGGAACATGCGAGCCTCGCGGATCGGCTGCGCGGGCCGGAGCCCGATTCGGCAAAGACGGCCGCAAGGGCCGGACGCCAGGGGCGGGCGTCCGGGCTGGGCGTCCGGGTTGAAACGGCGCCCAAGGTAGAATGGACCGATGATCGTCAATATCGCCGCCTACCATTTCGTCGCCATCGCCGATCCGCCGGCGTTGGCCGCGCGCCTGCGCGAGCGGGCGCAGGCGCTGCAGCTGCGCGGCACCGCCCTGGTCGCGGAAGAGGGCATCAACCTGTTCCTGGCCGGCACGGCCGAGGCGATCGAAGACTTGCTGGCCGAGCTGCGCGCCGATCCGCGCTTCGCCGATCTGATCGTCAAGTACAGCCGCAGCCGCAGCGCGCCGTTCGCCCGGCTGAAGGTCAAGCTCAAGCGCGAGATCATCGCTTTCCGCCGCGACGGCGCCTCGCCGCTGCAAGAGCGCGCTCCGGCGGTGTCGCCTCAGACCCTGGCGCGCTGGCTCGACGCCGGTCGCGACGACGCCGGCCGGCCGGTGGTGTTGCTGGACACGCGCAATCGCGAAGAGATCGGCTACGGCAGCTTCGCCGATGCCTTGACCCTGCCGATCGACAACTTCACCGACCTGCCCGAAGCGCTGGCGCCGCACCGCGCCGCGCTCGCCGACGCCACCGTGGTCAGCTTCTGCACCGGCGGCATCCGCTGCGAAAAGGCGGCGTTGTGGCTGCGCGCCGACGGCATGGACAATCTGCTCCAGCTCGACGGCGGCATCCTCGGCTATTTCGAGCAGGTCGGCGGCCGCCACTACGACGGCGGCTGCTTCGTGTTCGACGAGCGGGTCGCCCTGGATCCGCAGCTGCAACCGCTGCACGACGCCGCGGCCTGACCGTTTCGACGGATTTCGCGACTTTTACCGTTTCTTACAAACTATTAACCCGGCCACGCCGGGCGAACGGTTAGTCTGCGCGTTCGTGTCGCGCCTGCGCCTTCGCGCCGGCCTCCCCCGACGACGCGCCGCGAGCGGGCGGCCTGCGCAACGGCAGGCGCCCGCGCTTGCATCAGAACGAGGATTTTCGATGAACCGACGCTCGCTTTCCGCCCTGTCCGCGCTCGCGCTCGCGCTCGCCGTCGCGGCGCTCGCCGCGTGCAGCCAGGGCGCGCCGGTCAATACTGCCGCCCCGCAGGAAACCACCGCACCGCCGCCGCCGGCACCGCAGTCGGTGCCCGATCCGGCCGCCGACCCGGGCACCCGCGCCTCGCCGCCGGTGCTGACTCCGGTCGCGCTGGGCACGTTCGAACCCGGCAACCCGCTGGCCGCGGCGATGACCGGAAAACTGACCATCGACGATCTCGAGCTCAAGGGCGAGAACGGCGCGCTGTACAAGACCGAGCGCGTCGCCCTGGTGCGCGGCGGCGACCAATACGCCGCCGGCGAAACCTATGGCGCGGTCATGCAGGTCGAGGCCAGCCAGGCGATCGAGTTGCGTCGGGTGATCGAGCAGACGCCGCCGGAAAAGGCCCCGGCCAATGCCTATTGCGGCACCACCCCGACCGGTTTCATCGCCCTGGCCAAGGTCAGCGAGGCCGGCGGCGACGTGATCAAGCTGATCGCGCTGCAGGGCAGCGACCTGCCGGCGGCGACGTCGCAGGGTGTGGGCCTGTGCGCGTCGATGTTCTATATGGGCAAGGCGCAGGAGAAGGCCGCGGGTTGAGCGGCCTTGGCGTTGCGCGATCCAAGCTTCGAGCGCTCGGGGCTTCGGCTGCGGCGCTCCCGTACACCGCTGCGGATGTCGCGGCTCACGCCGCTCCTACAGGAGACCGCGTCGCCAGCAGGCGGCGGGCGGCGGCGTCGCCGGCGATCAGGCCGCTGGCGAAACAGGCGGTCAGCAGGTAGCCGCCGGTCGGCGCTTCCCAATCGAGCATTTCGCCGGCGCAATACACCGCGTCGGCTAGCCCTTGCAGCCGCAGTTGCGCGTCCATCGCCTCCAGGCGCACTCCGCCGGCGCTGCTGATCGCCTCGGCGATCGGGCGCGCGCTGCGCAGGCGCAGCGGCAGGCGCTTGATCGTGCGCGCGACCGTGGCCGCGTCGTCCAGGCCGTGCTTGCCGAGGATCTCGAACACCAGCGCGGCCTTGACTCCGTCCAGCCCGGTCTGCCGGCGCAGGTGCTCGCCGACGCTGCGGCCGCGCCGCGGTTGGGCGAAATCGCGTTGCAGTCGCTCCAACTCGCGCCCCGGAGCGAGGTCCAGCTCCAGCACGCTGTCGCCGTGCGCGGCGATGGCGTCGCGCAGCCGCGCCGACAGCGCATAGATCAGGCTGCCCTCGATGCCGCCGGCGGTGACCACGCATTCGCCCTGCAGCGCCTGTTCGCCGTCGGCGTCGCGCCAGTGCGCGACCACCGGCTTGAGCGGCGCGCCGGCATGGCGCGAGGCGAAATGCTCGCTCCAGCCGATGTCGAAGCCGCAGTTGGACGGCAGCAGCGCGGCGACGTCGATGCCGCGCTCGCGCAGCGGCGCCACCCAGGCGCCGTCCGAGCCCAGTTCCGGCCAACTGCCGCCGCCGAGCGCGAGCACGCTGGCGGCCGCGCGCGCATGCACCTCGCCCTCGGGCGTGTCGAAGCGCAACGCGCCGTCTTCGGCCCAGCCGGTCCAGCGGTGCTGGACATGGAAGCGCACGCCGTCCTCGCGCAGCCGGCGCACCCAGCCGCGCAACAAAGGCGCGGCCTTGCGGTCGAGCGGGAACACCCGCCCCGAGCTGCCGACGTAGGTATCGACGCCGAAGCCGCGCGCCCACTCGCGCAACGCGTCGGCGTCGAAGCGGTCGAGCCAGCGGCCGACGGCTTCGGCGCGCGCGCCGTAGCGGCGGTCGAACGCCGGCCGCGGCTCGCAGTGGGTGAGGTTGAGCCCGCCCTTGCCGGCGATCAGGAACTTGCGCCCGACCGAGCCCTTGGCCTCGAACAGGTCGACCTCGACCCCGAGCGCGCGCGCGGTTTGCGCCGCCATCAGGCCGGCGGGGCCGCCGCCGACGATGGCCAGGCCGGGCAGGGTACGGGAGGAAACGGCGGACATGCGGCGGCAGCGGTGCGGGGGCCGGATAGTATGCCGCGCCGGCGATCCGCCCGTTCCGACCCTGGCGCGGCGGCGCGGCATCGCCCACAGTGCGGATTGCATCCGCGGAACCCGACCATGCCCCGATCCGACTGGAAGACCCAAGGCGCCGGCCTGCTGCTGTGCCTGAGCGCGAGCGCCGCCGCCGTGCCCGCGACGGCTCGGCCCGCTGCCGACCAGCCCGCTGCCGAGCCGGCGCCGCTGCCGGAGCAGTTGCGCGACTTCGACGCCTATGTCGAAGGCGTGCGCCGCCAGTTCGAGGTGCCCGGCATCGCCGTCGCCATCGTCAAGGACGGCCGGGTGGTGCTGGAACGCGGCTACGGGGTCCGCGAGCTTGGCAAACCCGACACCGTGGACGCCCACACCCTGTTCGCCATCGCGTCCAACACCAAGGCCTTCACCGCCGCCGCGCTGTCGATGCTGGCCGACGACGGCAAGCTGAGCCTGGACGACCGGGTCATCGACCATCTGCCCTGGTTCCGCATGGCCGACCCTTACGTGACCCGGGAAATGCGCCTGCGCGACCTGCTCGCCCATCGCAGCGGCCTGGGCCTGGGCGCCGGCGATCTGCTGTACTGGCCGGGCACCGATTACAGCAACGAGGAAGTGGCGCGGCGCCTGGCCGAAGTGCCGCTGAGCGGCGGCTTCCGCGCCCAGTACGCCTACGACAACATCCTCTACGGCGTGGCCCAACTGGTGATCGAAAAGGCCAGCGGGCAGAGCTATCGCGAGTTCCTGGCGCAGCGCATCTTCCGACCGCTGGGCATGGACGAGACGCGCTACAACAGCGATGCCTTGCGTTCTGGCGACAAGGTGTCCAGCGGTCACGCCAAGGCCGATTTCAAGGATCTGCAACCGGCGCCGCGGATGACCTGGGCCAATGTCGCCGGCGCCGGCGGCCTGTATTCCAGCGTCCACGACATGAGCAAGTGGATGCGGGTCCAACTCGACGGCGGCGTGTACGCGCGCAGCGGCGACAAGGAGCAGCGCTTGTTCAGCGCCAGGCGCCAGCAGGCGATGTGGTCGGTGGTGACGCCGATGCCGATCGCCGAGCCCTCGGTGCCCGAGCTGGCCGCGGTGAAACCGAACTTCGCCGGCTACGGCGAGGGTTGGCAACTGACCGATTACCGCGGCCGCAAGCTGGTCTGGCATACCGGCGGCTGGCCGGGCATGGTCTCGCGGGTGACCCTGGTGCCCGAGCACAAGCTCGGCGTGGTGGTGCTGACCAATGCCGAACTGGCCGGAGCGTTCCAGGCGGTGACGATGCGCGCGCTGGACGCCTACCTGGACGCGCCGCGCACCGACTGGAACGCGGCGTATGCGGCGGCCCTGGCCAAGAGCCGCAGCAAGGCCGACGACGACTGGGCCAAACACCTGGCCGCGCGCGCGCCGGACTCGCGTCCGTCGCTGCCGGCGGCGGGCTATGCCGGCACCTACCGCGACCCGTGGTACGGCGACGTGCGCATCGAGGCCGCCGCCGACGGCAAGCTGCGCCTGCGTTTCAGCCGCACCGCGGAACTGGTCGGCACGCTCGAGCACTGGCAGCACGACAGCTTCATCGTGCGCTGGGATCGTCGCTGGCTCAACGCCGACGCCTTCGTCAATTTCGCCCTGACCGAGGACGGCAAGGTGCGCGAGTTGCGCATGGAGGCGGTGTCGCCGCTGACCGATTTCAGTTTCGACTTCCAGGACCTGCGCTTGAGTCCGGTCGCGGCGTCCGGTTCCTGAGCGCTATCTAGCCCCGTCGCTGCGTCTTTGTCCTGTACCCCTGTAGGAGCGGCGCGAGCCGCGACCGCCATCTCGCCCGTTCGCCGCGTCTTTGTCCTACGCCCCTGTAGGAGCGGCGTAAGCCGCGACCGCGATGCTTCGGTCTCGCGCCGTTTGTCGTTCGGAGGCTTCGAAGGCTTCAAAGCCTCAAAGCCTCAAAGCAAAGCTTCCGTCCGCAAGCGGCCGGGTCACTTTCTTTGTCCAAGGCGACAAAGAAAGTAACCAAAGAAAACGCCATAACTGTTTCGAATCAAAAGCCACTATGGGACGCAGCTTGCGCGGGGCTGCTCCGCACAGGCCATCCATGGCCTGGCTGCGCACGGCCCGCATCCTTGCGGGCCGCCCTCCGGGGCTTCAGGGCGTTCTCGCGAGGCCGGTTCTGCGCCAAGCTCTTCACGGCAACGGCAACGGCAACGGCAACGGCAACGGCAACGGTCGGCGTTCGGCGTTCGGGGCTTGGGGGTAGGAGCGGCGCCAGCCGCGACCGCGTTGCTGCGGTCTCGCGCCGGTTCCGGCGGGGCCGCAGACGCCGGTCCCGACCATCCGTCCGGCCGGGGTAGGGGGGCGCGTCGCCGCTGCGTTCAGTAACCAGGACGGATCGCCGTCGACCCGCCGCTTCTTCTCCAGGGGAGCGGCGGATGCTTGTGGTGCGTCGCGGGACCGTGCCCGCCGCGCCACTTATGGCCCCGCATCGCGGCGCTACGCGGTGCGGGGCCTTTCCTTGTCGCCGCCGCTCATTCCCAGGCCGCGGCGCCGTCCCGCGGCTGCAGCCGTTCGGCGAGGAAATCCAGGAAGCAGGCGATGCGCGAGGCCAGTTGGGTGTTGCGGTAGTACACCGCGTTGATCGGCTGGCGCACGTCCAGGGTCTGCTCGGCCAGCAACTGCACCAGCTCGCCGCAGCGGCGATCCTCGCGGGTCATGAAATCCGACAGGCAGACGATGCCTTCGCCGGCCAGGGCCAACTGGCGCAGGGTCTCGCCGCTGGAGGCGTGCAACTGCGCGGCGATCTCGAGTTCGGCGCCGTGCGCGTCGCGCAGCGGCCAGCGGTTCAAGGTCGCGGTCGGGGCGAAACCGAGCAGGCGGTGCGCGGCCAGTTCGGCGACGCTGCGCGGTTCGCCGCGGGCTTGCAGATAGGCTGGGCTGGCCAGCACGCGCAGGCGGCTGCTCGGCAGCGGCCGGGCGTGCAGGCTGGAGTCGGCCAGGCGGCCGATCCGGATCGCGACGTCGGTGCGCTGTTCGATCAGGTCGATGATCCGGTCGTTGCTGTCGAGCTCCAGCTCGATCTGCGGATAACGCTCGCCGAACGCGCCGATCAGCGGCACCACCACGTGCAGCATGAACGGCGAGGCCGCATTGATGCGCAGGCGCCCGGCCGGTTGCTGGCGGCGCAGCGCCATGTGTTCTTCGGCGTCTTCGACCGAGGCCAGGATCGCGCGCGCGGGCCAGAAAGGCCTCGCCTTCCTCGGTCAGTTCCAGGCGCCGGGTCGTGCGCCGCAACAGGGTGGTGCCGAGCTTGTCCTCGAGCCGGCTCAGCGCGCGGCTGACCCCGGACACGGTCTGCGCCAGCGATTGCGCCGCGGCGGTGATCGATCCGGTGTCGACCACGGTGGCGAAGGCCTGCAGTTCTTCGAGGGCGATCTTCATCGTCCGCATTCTAGGCACAGGACGCGCGGGCGGGCGGAGCGCAGTGACCGGGTTCTCAGCCCGCTAACGGCGCCGCGGGCATGCTGGCGGCACGCTGCGAACCAGGAGAATCCGCATGATCCGAGCGCTGCGACGGCTGGCGCCGCTGTGCGCCGCCCTGGCCCTGTGCGCCTGCGGCGAATCGGCGAGCCTGCAGGTGTCCGACGGTACCGGCCCGCGGCCCAGGCTGCCGGCGCCGAACCGGACCACGATCCCGACCGTCAACATCGCCCCGGCGGTGGGCTGGCCGGACGGCGTCGCGCCGACCGCGGCCGCAGGCCTGGCGGTGAACGCCTACGCTACCGGCCTGGACCACCCGCGTTGGCTGCACGTGCTGCCCAACGGCGATGTGCTGGTCGCCGAAAGCAACGCGCCGGCGCGCAAGCGGTCCGGCCTGAAGGCGTGGATCGCCGGCAAGGCGATGAAGCGCGCCGGCGCCGCGGTGCCCAGCGCGGACCGGATCAGCCTGTTGCGCGACGCCGACGGCGACGGCGTGGCCGAACTGCGCACGGTGTTCCTCAAGGGCCTGCATTCGCCGTTCGGCATGGCCCTGGTCGGCGAAGATTTCTACGTCGCCAATGCCGACGCGGTGTGGCGGTTCCGCTATCGCGAAGGCGCGACCCAGATCGCCGAGGCGGGGACCAAGATCACCGACCTGCCGGCCGGGATCAACCATCACTGGACCAAGAACCTGATCGCCAGCGGCGACGGGCGCAAGCTCTACGTCACCGTCGGCTCCAACAGCAACGTCGGCGAGAACGGCATGGAGATGGAGGCCGGCCGCGCCGCGATCTGGGAACTCGACCGCGCCAGCGGCCAGAAGCGTCTGTTCGCGACCGGGCTGCGCAACCCCAACGGCCTGGCCTGGGAGCCGCAGACCGGCGCGCTGTGGACCGCGGTCAACGAGCGCGACGAGATCGGCAGCGACCTGGTGCCCGACTACGTCACCTCGGTGCGCGACGGCGGTTTTTACGGCTGGCCCTACAGTTACTACGGCCAGCATGTCGACGTGCGGGTCAAGCCGCCGCGGCCGGACCTGGTGGCCAAGGCCCTGGCGCCCGATTACGCGCTCGGCCCGCACACCGCTTCGCTGGGCATCGCGTTCTCGCACGGCACGCGTTTGCCGGAGCGCTATGCCAACGGCCTGTTCGTCGGCCAGCACGGCTCCTGGAACCGCAAACCCAAGAGCGGCTACAAGGTGATCTACCTGCCGTTCCGCGACGGCCGCCCGGACGGCGCGCCGCTGACGGTGCTGGACGGTTTCCTCGACGCCAAGGAGCAGGCGCGCGGCCGCCCGGTCGACGTGCGCCTGGACCGGCGCGGCGATCTGCTGGTCAGCGACGACGTCGGCAATGCGGTGTGGCGGGTGACGGCGGCGCGTTGAACGCTTCGCCGCTCGTCCGGCTCAGTCGCAGCCGTCGCGGCGGCCGTCGAACAGGGTCTGGGCGATCGGCGGCCGGCGCGGCCGCAGCGGGCCCAGGCCGTCGATGCTCAGGTGCAGGCGCTCGTCTTCGACTTCGATCCGCAACCGTTGCGCGCCGGCGCTGGCGCGGTACTCCAGAGTGGTCGCGCCCGACGCCGCATCCGCCACGGCCCGGCCGGCGCCGAGCACGCGGACGAAATCGATCCGGGTGCGGGTTTGCTGGACCAGGCCTTGCGGCGCGGAGCCGCCGGCATCGGCGGCCGGCGCGGCGCGGGTCAGGCTGGCGCGTTCGCCGTCGCGCGAGAATTCCAGTTGCAGGCGGCGGTCGGGATCGTCGCCGTCGGCGCGCTGGATCTGTCCGCCCAGCCAACCCGGGCGATCGTGGTCGGGCAGCAGCCGCAACAGGCGCGTGGCCTTGCCGTCGGGTTCGACGCGCTGGATCCAGCAGCCGCGCACCCGGTCCAGATCGGCGGCGGGCGAGGCGGCGGGCGGCGCCGCTGGGCAGGCCGACGACAGCGCAAACAGCGCCGCGACGGCGGCGACGGAACGGGGTGGGGACATCGCGGCGCTCGTTGGGAACCGGACCAGTGCGTCACCTTAAGCCGGCGCCGCGCGCTTGTCGCGCTGCGGCCTGGGTTCGCTCAGGCGCCGCTCAGCGCCGCGGGACGGCGGCACTTGGTCGCGACCGCCGCGGCGCTTAAGCTCGGACGCGAAATCGGCAACAGCGGAGGCGATGCATGAGCGTGGTGGCGATCCTGGTCTTGGCGGCCGGTCTGTATCTGGCCTTCAAGCTGGTCGGGTTCCTGCTCAAGGCGGCGATGTGGGGCGTGGTCGCCGCGGCCCTGTACTGCCTGGCGGCGCCGTCGCTGGGCTGGCCGCTGCCGTGGTGAGCATCCGCGCGGTGCCGTAGTTCTTTTCCCGAACCAGGACGGTAGGCCATGAACGACAGTATCGATTCGACGCACAGCTACGACGCGCAGGACACCCAGGATCCGATTCCCTTCGAATGGCAGCAGGACGTGCAGGACATCGGCCGCCTGGTGCGCGCGGTCTACGCCTGCATTTCCGGCCCGGCCGGCGCGGCGCGCGATTGGGCGCGTTTCCGCTATCTGCAGCATCCGCGCGCGCTGTCGTTGCGCACCGTGGTCGAGGCCGACGGGTCGACCCGCGCGGCGGTCTTCGATGTTGAAACCTATATCGCCGACGTCGCGCCGCTATTCGCCGGGCATGCCTTCTACGAGGTCGAGACCGACCAGCGTATCGAACGCTTCGGCCAGGTCGCCCACGTCTGGAGCAAGTACGAGGCGCGGCCGGCGCCGGATTCGCCGGTGCTGCTCAAGCGCGGCGCCAACAGCATCCAGCTGTGCCACGAACACGGCCGTTGGTGGGTGTTCTGCACGGTCTGGGACAACGAGCGCGACGGGTTGCGCTTCGACTTGTTCTGAGGCGCCGCCCGCGGCTTTGCCGAATGTGGCGCCGAGCGATCGATCGGCGCCGCATCGGCAACACTGCGTATCCGGATACGATCCGCCGCGGCGCTGGAATCGCGTGCCGCGGACCCCAAGTCGTGGGGATCTCCTCCGGATCGCCGCGCATGCTGCCGTTTTCCGTACTCGATCTCGCCCCCGTCACCGAAGGCAGCGACACCCGCCAGGCCTTCGCCAACAGCCTGGCGCTGGCCAAGCACGCCGAGGCCCTGGGCTATACGCGCTACTGGCTGGCCGAACACCACAACATGCCTGGCATCGCCAGCGCCGCGACCGCGGTGCTGATCGGCCATATCGCCGGCGGCACGTCGACGATCCGGGTCGGCGCCGGCGGCATCATGCTGCCCAACCACGCGCCGCTGCAGGTCGCCGAGCAGTTCGGCACCCTGGCCTCGCTGTACCCGGACCGGATCGACCTCGGCCTGGGCCGCGCGCCGGGCACCGACCACGCCACCGCGCGCGCGCTGCGCCGCTATTACGACGGCGCCGACAGTTTTCCGCAGGACGTGGCCGAGTTGCTGCATTACTTCGAACCGGCCCAGCCCGGGCAGGCGGTGCGCGCGGTGCCGGGCGCCGGCCTGGCGGTGCCGGTATGGCTGTTGGGTTCGAGCCTGTTCAGTGCGCGCCTGGCCGCGGCGATGGGCCTGCCGTTCGCGTTCGCCTCGCATTTCGCCCCGGACGCGATGGACGAGGCGCTGACCCTGTACCGGCGCGATTTCGTCCCCTCGGCGCGGTTGCCGCGGCCGCATGCGATGCTGGCCTTGAACGTGGTCGCGGCCGAGCGCAGCGATGAGGCGCGACGCTTGTTCACCACCCAACAGCAGGCCTTCGTCAATCTGCGTCGTGGCCGGCCCGGGCTGATCCCGCCGCCGATCGACGACATCGAGCGGTTCTGGACGCCGCTGGAGAAAGCCGGCGTGGCCCAGGCGCTGGCCTGCGCGGTGGTCGGCGACGCGGCGCAAGTCGGCGAGGGCATCGCCGCCTTCGTCGCCCGCCACCGCCCGGACGAGTTGATGCTCACCGCGAACATCTACGACCACGCCGCGCGCCTGCATTCCTTCGCTCTGGCGGCGCAAGCCTGCAAGACCTTGCGCGCGGCCTGAGCCGCGCGCCGGCCGCGTCGCGCGCCGATCGGCGCGCACGACGGGTTCAGCGTTGTTCGACGCCGAGCAGTTCGACCTCGAACACCAGCGAGGTGTCCGGCGGGATCACCCCGCCGCCGGCGCCGGCGGCGCCGTAGCCCATGTCCGGCGGCACCATCAGCACGCGCTTGCCGCCGACTTTCATGCCGGCCACGCCGTCGTCCCAGCCGCGGATCACCCGCCCGGCGCCGAGCAGGAACTCGAACGGACGGCCGCGGGGCAGCGAACTGTCGAACTGGGTGCCGTGCTTGTCGGCGGCCTTTTCGTCGTACAGCCAGCCGGTGTAGTGCACGATCACGGTCTGTCCCGGCTGCGCCACCGCACCGGTGCCGACCTGCTGGTCGATGGTCTGGAACTGAGCGATGCGGCCGCTGTAGACCTTGGCCGCCGCGCCTTCGCCCGCGGCCTCGGTGCCGGGGCGCTGGCAGGCGCTGACCGCCAGCGCGGCGCAGAGCAGGGCGGCGCCCAGGCGCGCGGCGCGCAGGCCGCGCGGCAGGGACGCAAACACGGAAACGGAATCGGACACGCGCGACCTCGAAGTTCGCCGACAAGGGCGCACAGCTTAGCCCCTGCCGGCGACGGCGGCGCGCTCACCCGGCCGGGATGCGGCGTTCGTACTCGGCTTCCAGGCGGGTGTGGTTGCGCCAGAACCCGCCCGGCTCCTGATCGGACAGCTGCGCCAGCAACACGTCCAGATGGGCGTGCCAGCCGCTGGCGACGCTGACCATGGCGTTGCGGTCGGCGAGGCGGCGGTGGGTGACGATCAACTGCACTTGCTCGCCGCGTTCGCTGAGTTGGAACTCGACCTCGGACGACTCGTCGCCGGCCTCGTTCCAGGTATAGGCCAGGCGATGCGGCGGGTCGATCGCGGTGATGCGGCCGTATTCGCGTATTTCCTGCGTGCAGTGCGAGTACTTGGCCGGCGGCGGATCGTCGCCGCGGCTCAGGCGGCCGTGGTCGAAGCGCAGCTCGACCGCGCCGCCGGGGCGCAGGTCCATGTCGCCGCCGGCCAGCCAGCGCGCGCGCAGATCGGCGTCGGTGAGATAGGCCCAGACCCGGTCGATCGGGCCGGGCAGCATGCGTTCGATGCGCACCGTGTCGGAAGCGACGACGGTGCCGTAGTCCAGGGGCATCAGCGAGTTCATGGCGAAGTCCTCCGGCCGCGCAGCGGCCTGTCGGGGGTGGGCGGACGACGCGGGCCGGCACGCGCGGGGTCCTGGAGCGAGGTCGTTCTGTGGCGATGGGGTCGAAGCGAATCGCGTCGGGCGGGTGGTGCTGAGCGGGCTGTGTCGAGCGGGGCGAATCGTACGGATGGCTATGAGTGAGCTGTCGCGAAGCGAGCCGTTATGGGGCGAGCGGCTATGAGAAGAGCTGTTGTGGGGCGAGCTGTTGTGGGGAGAGTTGTCGTTAGGCGAATCGTCTTGGAGCGGGTCGTTGCGGACTTGTCCTGAAGCGAGAGGGCGCGAACGCAAGCGAAGCGGCGAATGCGCGCCGGCCGAGCTCAGCCGCGCGCTGGCGGCTTGCGCCTAGGCGCCGGGGCTGGGGCCGCTGCGGACCCCAGGGCGGTGCCAGCGCCGCGCTGGCGGTCGTCTTCGCGCAGCAGCGCTTCGAGCAGGTCCAGGCGCTGGTTCCAGAAGCGTTCGTAGTGACGCAACCATTCGTAGCCGCCGTGCAAGGGTGCGGCCTGCAGGCGGCAGACGTGGCTGCGGCCCTGCACCGAGCGCTCGATCAGGCCGGCGCGCTCCAGCGACTTGATGTGCTTGGAGGCCGCGGCCAGGGTCATGCGGAACGGTTCGGCGAGTTCGCCGACGCTGCGTTCGCCCTCGGCCAGGCGGCGCAGCATCGCCCGCCGGGTCGGATCGGCGAGGGCATGGAATACGGCGTCGAGCCGTTCGGAATGATCGTCAACCATGAGGTTGAATATCCGCCCGGGTCGGGCGATTGTCAACCGATTGGTTGAGTGTTTCGTGCCCCGCCGACCAACGGTAAAGAACGGTAAAGGGACGGAGGGGGTTAAGCGCGCTTAACCCCCTCCGTCCCTGGGCTCAATGATTGAGCGGTACCGGCTCCAGGCTCGCGCCGAACGCGCGCATCGCCTGCGCGGTGGCGGCGTCGGCGGGGAAGAAGGATTCGATCGCCAGTTCGGCCAGGGTCACGTCGAGCGGGGTGCCGAACACCGTGGTGGTGCTGATGAAGGCCAGTTCGCCGAATTCGCTGCGCACCCGGAACGGCACCGCGACGTGCGCCGTCGCCGGCACCATGGATTCGTCGTAGTCGTCGTCGCAGGGATAGGCGGCGAGCTCGGTGTAGAGTTCGGCCAGCACCGCATCGCCGGTGGCGTCGGCCTGGTGGCGCAGGCGATGCAGCAGGTGCGCGCGCCATTCGCCCAGGTTGACGATGCGCGGCGCCAGGCCCTCGGGGTGCAGGCTGACCCGCAACACGTTGGACGGCCGCGCCAGCAGATGCTCGGCGACGCCGGCCAGCAAGGGCGCGACCGCGCGGTTGTGCGATATCAGGTTCCAATGCCGGTCCACGGCCAGGGCCGGATGCGGCTCGTGGCCGTACAGCACCAGGTCGATCGCGGCCTGGGCCTCGCGCAACGCCGGGTCTTCCAGCCGGCGTTCGGCGTACATCGGCGCCAGCCCGGCCGCGGTCATCAGCACGTTGCGCTCGCGCAGCGGCACTTCGAGGCGATCGGCCAGGCGCAGCAGCATGGCCCGGCTCGGCAGCGATCGGCCGGTCTCGATGAAGCTGACGTGGCGGGTGGAGATCTGCGCCATCTCGGCCAGATCGAATTGGGTCAGGCGGCGACGCTGGCGCCAATCGCGCAACAGCTCGCCCACGGGGCGCAGATCGTTCATGGACGCCACCTTAGCCCAGCGCCGCAGGCTCCTGGGATTACGTCGCAGGTAATCGACCGGCCGCGGGCGCAGGTGTGTGATGGCACTCGAACTTCGAACGAAACCATCCGCGAACCCGAGAGGAATCGACCATGGCCATTGCCGCCCCCGTCCGTCCCGCTTCCCTGTTGCGCCGTGCGCTCGCCGCCGACGCCGTCGTCTCCGGCGCCGCCGGCGCGCTGCAACTCGCCGCCGCCGGCCCGTTGTCCGCGCTGCTGGCGCTGGACGCCGGCCTGCTGCGCGGCAGCGGCCTCTTCCTGTTGCTGTGGACCGCGTTCCTGGTCTGGGTGCTGGGCCGCAAGAGCGTCGGCGCCGGCCTGGCCTGGACGGTGATCGGGCTGAACCTGGCCTGGGCCGCCGGCTCGGTGGCGTTGTGGCTGCAGGGGGCGGTCGCGCCGAACGCACTCGGCCTGAGCTATCTGCTGGCCCAGGCCGCGGCGGTGGCGGTGTTCGCCGAACTGCAGTTCTTCGGCCTGCGCCGGCAGCAGCGCGGCGCGGCCTGAGGCCACGGCCGGTGACGCATCGTCCAGCCCGGGGCGACGAACGTCGCTCCGGGTTAATGCTGTCGCGCCGTTCCCACCCTCAAGACGTGTACTGGGCGACATCGCGAGGCGGCGCGGCCCCCTGTAGGAGCGGCGTCCCACGGGATTTCCTCCGGTCATGAGCCGCGACAATCGAAGCGAGGCACGCAAGCGCAGTAACCGAAGCCCGGATCGTCGACAAGAACGCTTCGCCGCAGCCCGGGCTCCGGCTGGCGACGTGATATCGAACCGCTTCGGATGTCGCGGCTGACGCCGCTCCTACAGAGGGGCGCGGTAGCCGACTTCGACGATGACGAAGCGGGTCGGGCCGGCCGGCAGCATCGCTTCGAATTCGTCGTCGACCCGGCGCTTGAGCATCGCGCGCGCCAGCGGCGAGTCGATGCTGATGTGGCCGAGCCGGGCGTCGGTTTCGTCCGGGCCGACCACGCGATAGCGCGCGGTCTGCCCGTCGGCGAGGTTCTCGACCTCGACCCAGGCGCCGAAGAACACCGCCTGCGGGTCGCTGGGCACGGTGTCGATCACCCGCAGCAGCGGCAGGCGCTTGCTCAGGTAGCGCACCCGCCGGTCGATCTCGCCCAGCTGCTTCTTGCGATAGGTGTACTCGGCGTTCTCCGAGCGATCGCCCTCGGCCGCCGCGGCGGCCAGGGCTTTGACGACTTCGGGGCGGCGCAGCCGCCACAACTCGTCCAGTTCGTGCTTCAGCCGCGCGTGGCCCTCCCGCGTGATCAGGGCCGTGCCGTGTTCGGCGGGAGGGCGCCAGCGACTCATGCCCGGGTTACTGCGCCGCGGTGGCGCGTTTGAGGCTGTAGTTGAGCTCCGACTCGATCTTCTTGCCTTCCTGGTCGAGCAGGCGGATCTCGTCGTTGGACACGACCTCGTACAGGCGGTCCTGGTCGCTCTTGCTGTTCGGATCCAGGCGCAGGCGCTTGCCGTCCTCTTCCGCGGCCCAGTGGCCGTCGCCCTTGGCGTTGCCGTCCTTCTTGCCCTGGTAGGTCTCTTCGACGGTGTAGCTGCCGTCGGCCTTGAAATCGACCTTGGTGTCGATGCCGCTGCAGTCGGCGCAGGGCAGGGTGCCGGCGAAGGCGCCGGCGAAGGCGGCGGCGTCGAAACCGGCCTTGGGCGCTTCGGCGACCGGCATCGGCTCGGCCGGAGCGGCCGGGGCCGGAGCGGTTTCGGCGGCCTTGGGCGCATCGGCCGCGGGGGCGGCGTCGTCGGGCTTCTTGCAGGCGCTCAGCGAGAGCGCGGCGAGGCAGGCGAGGGCGAGCAGGTGCTTGGTCACGGGCGGATCCTGATGGAGTGGATGGGACGGCGGCCGCACGGCCGCCGCAGTGCGGGCGGCGTCAGCGCTTGCCGCCGAAAATGCCGCCGAGCAGGCCGCGCAGGATCTGCCGGCCGATCTGGCTGCCGACGGTGCGCGCGGTCTGCTTGGCCATGGTCTCGACCATGCCCTGGCGGCGCTTGGTGCCGAATACCGCGTCCTTGACCGCCTGGCCGAAACCGCCTTCTTCCTGGTCGTCCTGTTCGCGGGTCTTGGCCGCCGGCGCGTCGGCCTGGGCGGTCGCGGTCTCGGCGCGCTTGGCCAGCATTTCGGCGGCCGATTCGCGGTCGATCTCCTGGTCGTACTTGGTGCCGATCGGGCTGCCGGCGCGGACCTGCTGGCGCTCGGCCTCGGTGATCGCGCCCATCCGGCAGCGCGGCGGCGCGACCAGGGTGCGTTCGACCGGCATCGGCACGCCCTTGTCCTGCAGGGTCGAGACCAGCGCCTCGCCGGTGCCGAGCTTGGAGATCGCCTCGGCCACGTTCAGCGCCGGATTGGGCACGAAGGTCTCCGCGGCGGTGCGCACCGCCTTCTGGTCGCGCGGGGTGAAGGCGCGCAGCGCGTGCTGCACTCGGTTGCCGAGCTGGCCGAGGATGGCGTCGGGCACGTCGTCGGGGAACTGCGAGCAGAAGTACACGCCCACGCCCTTGGAGCGGATGATCCGCACCACCTGCTCGACCCGCTGCTGCAGCGCCGCCGGGGCGTCGTCGAACAGCAGGTGCGCTTCGTCGAACACGAACACCAGCTTGGGCCGGTCGAGGTCGCCGACTTCGGGCAACTGTTCGAACAGCTCCGACAGCAGCCACAGCAGGAAGCTGGAATACAGGCGCGGCTTGAGGATCAGCGAGTCGGCGGCGAGCACGTTGATCAGGCCGCGGCCGTCCTGGGTGGTGCGCATCAGGTCGGTCAGCTCCAGCGCCGGCTCGCCGAAGAAATGCGCGCCGCCTTCCTGCTCCAGGCGCAGCAGGGCGCGCTGGATCGCGCCGATCGACTGCGCGCTGACCAGGCCGTAGCTGGTCGAGATGTCCTTGCGTTCCTCGGCGACCAGGCCGAGCAGGGCGCGCAGGTCGGCCAGGTCGAGCAGCAGCAGGCCGCGGTCGTCGGCCAGCTTGAAGACGATGTCGAGCACGCCGGACTGGGTGTCGTTGAGTTCCAGGATGCGCGAGATCAGGGTCGGGCCCATCTCGCTGACCGTGGTCCGCACCGGATGGCCGAGCTTGCCGAACAGGTCCCAGAACACCACCGGATTGGCCGCCGGCGCGTAGTCGGTCAGGCCGATCTCGCTCAGCCGCGCCTGCAGCTTGTCGTTGAGCGTGCCCGCCGCGGCCAGGCCGGCGACATCGCCTTTGACGTCGGCCAGGAACACCGGCACGCCCTGGCGCGAGAAGCCTTCGGCCAGGGTCATCAGGGTCACGGTCTTGCCGGTGCCGGTGGCGCCGGCGACCAGTCCGTGGCGGTTGCCGAGCTTGGTGTGCAGGAACACCTGGCCGCTGTCCGGCGTGGTCACCGCCTTGCCGATCAGGATGTCGTTCGGGTTTGCGCCGGGGGTCGGGGCCATGTCGCGTCCGTGGTTCAGGAATGAAGTGCGGGGACCGATTCTAGCGGCAGGCGCCGACAGCGGGCGTGCCGGGGATGAACCGCGGCCGCGCGCGCGGCGGCCGCATTCATGGCGCAGCGCGCGACTCGACCGACCGGGCAATCCGGTAATGTGTCGCAGTCCTTGCCCGGCCCGGACCGGCGCCGTTACCCTGGCCCCCCGCAAAAAGGACGCGCTGCACGCCTCATGCCCGCTTTCTCCCGCATTCCCGGCGCGCTGGCGCCGCTCGCCGCGGCGCTCGCGCTGTACAGCCTGTCGCCGCAAGCCGCCGCCCTGTCCAAGCGCGACCAGGCCGCGGTCGATGCCCTGAACCAGCGCATGCAGTCGGCCGAGGCGCGCTACCAGTCGGCCCTGGTCAAGATCCGCAACGCCGATCCGGCCGGTCGCCAGGACGGCGACGCCGCGCTGGAGGACATGGAGGACGTGATCGCGGCCTGCATGAAGCAGAAGGGCTGCCAGACCAACACCTTGCTGGCGGCCTACAAGCGCCTGCTCAAGGCCAATGCCGACGCGTCCGCCAGCGTCGACGACGACGGCGAGGACGCCGGCACGCTGGACAGCGAGGGCCTGGCCGCCGATGTCCCGGAGGCGGCGCGCGCGGCCGCGCTGCTCAGCGCCGACGGCCAGCGCTTCGTCAAGATGGTGCAGTACAACCCGGCGGTGCAGGCCGGCATCCGCCGCTGGCTGACCGACATGCGCGGCTCGCTGATGCAGAGCTACGACAACTACCAGTACATGCGCCAGATGATGTGGCCGCAGTTCGACCGTGCCGGCCTGCCCGAGGCGCTGCTGTTCGGGATCATGGCCAAGGAGTCCAACGGCAAGGTCCATGTGACCTCGCGCGCCGGCGCCGCCGGCCCGCTGCAGTTCATGTTCGCCACCGGCAAGCGCTTCGGCCTCGGCGACGACGGCTCGGGCTTCGACACCCGCTACGACCCGCGCGAGTCCTCGCAGGCCGCGGCCGAGTACCTCAACGAGCGCCTGGGCCAGCTCAACAACAGCATCGAGATGTCGCTGGCCGCCTACAACGGCGGCGAGGGCCGCGCGCTGCGGATCAACAACGCCAGCGGCGGGCGCAATTTCTGGGACGAGTCGGTGTACAACCAGTTCCCGGCCGAGACCCGCGATTACGTGCCGATGGTGGTCGCCGCGGCCTGGCTGTTCCTGCACCCGCGCGAGTACGGGCTGAACTTCCACAAGGTCGATGCGAAGCCGGCGCAACTGCGCCTGAGCCGGCCGAGTTCGATCTACGAGCTGACCATCTGCCTGGGCAGCAGCGGCACCCGCGAGGGCTACATGCGCGCGCTGCGCAACCTCAACCCGCGCTACCAGGCCGACACCTACCTGTCGGCCGGCACCACCCTCAACGCCACCGTGCGCATGGTCGGCCTGTACAACCGCTGGTGCCTGCAGGGCAAGCGCGCCGACCTGGCCCGCACCCTGGTCAACAGCGATGTCGCCAGCGCCATCGTCCGCACCGGTCCGCTGACCGTGGTGCCGAGCACCGGCAGCGGCGAGGACGGCACCCTGGCGACCACCGTCGCCACCGGCGTGCCGGCTCCGGCCGCGAGCGCCAGGCCGGCGCCGGCGAAGAAGCCGGCCAAGCCAGGCAGCTACAAGGTTCGCCGCGGCGAGACCCTGACCGACGTGGCGCAGAAGTTCCAGTGCGACACCAAGCAACTGGCCAAGGCCAACGGGATCAAGGCGCCGCGCTACATGGTCAAGCCGGGGCAGACGCTGAAGCTGGCCGGCTGCGGCTGAGTCGCCGCACGATCCGGCATTCGCCGCGACCTGTCCGGCCCTCACCCCAACCCCTCTCCCGCAAGCGGGAGAGGGGCTAGTAGCGGCGGGGAGCATTCGGAATGCGGGAGAGCAGCGGCGATTCGGCTGCTGTTGCAGTATGAAAATCTTCAACGCTGGCAGCGCGAAGCTTGCGTCGTTTCGCGGCTCGGCGCTGCGGCGTCCGGCTAAGCTGAGCGGCTTGCGCGGCCGTCGCCGCGCGTCGAGGAGTTCCGCGCCGATGCACAGCTCAACGATGCGATCGCCGACCCCGTCCGCGGCCGTGTGGCGGACCGTGGTCGCGGTCGTGGCGGCGCTCGCCATCGTCGGCGCCTATGCGGCGCCGTGGCTGCATTACCTGTGCAAGCCGGCGGCGACGCTGTCGATCGCGGCGATGGTGCTGCGCCTGGGCGCCGGCGCCGAGCCCGGCTATCGGCGCGCGATCGTCGCCGGCCTGCTGCTGTCGACCGCGGGCGATGTGTTCCTGATGCTGCCCGGCGACTGGTTCGTGTTCGGACTGGCCTCGTTCCTGTGCGCGCACATCGCCTATCTGGTCGGCCTGTGCCGGCGCGCGCGGCCGTTCGCGGCGCTATGGCCGTTCCCGGCCTACGCGGCGCTCGCCGGCACGGTGTTGTGGGTGTTGTGGCCGCATCTGCCGGGCGAGCTGCGCGTTCCGGTGGTCGTCTACGTCGCGGTGCTGGCGGCGATGGCGGCGCAGGCGGCGGCGGTGTGGCGCCGGCGCGCCGGTTCGGCCGCCGCGGCGGCGGCCGCGCTCGGCGGCGCTTGCTTCGTGCTGTCCGATGCGACCCTGGCGATCGACCGTTTCGCCGCACCGTTCGCCGCCGCGCAGGCGCTGGTACTGGCCAGCTACTGGGCGGCGCAGTGGTGGATCGGCCGTTCGGCGACGCTGGCGCGGGATTGAACGAGCCGGCAGCGGCGGCGACCCGGCGGTCGACGCCGTGCGCCCGTCCGCCGGCGTGCGGGAGCGGGCGCCGGCATCGATGCAGAGGCTCAACCGGCCGGCGCGGCCGGAGCGGTTTTGTCCGCCGGAGCGTCGGGCGACGGCGTCAGCGCCTCGCGCGCCTTGTTCCACAAACTGCCGGCGGCTTCGCCGGCCTGGCCGACGCCTTTCTGCAAGGACTCGCCCATCGGCCGCAGCTTCTGCTCGTCGGCCAGGTTTGCGGCGGCACGCACGGCGGTGGGGCCGTGCTGCTTGGCCGCGTCCCAGGCCAGGGTGGCGATCAGGCGCGGCATGAAGGCGAAGGAGTCGACGTCGCCGCCCTTGGCTTCGGCCTGGGCGATCAGCGCGGTCAGCTCCTTGCGCACGCCGGCCGGGACGCTGGGGTCCTGGCTCAGCCGCTTGAGTTCGACCAGCGCCTCGCCGACGCGGCCTTCCTGCACCGCCACGCCGACCGCGGCGATCTTGCCCAGCCAAGGCGCCTGCAGCATCTGTCCGAGCGCGTCGGCGTGGATCTGGGCGCGGTCCCAGCGTTTTTCGCTGACCGCCAGATAGCCCAGGCCCAGGTGCAGGGTCAGCATCTGTCCGGCCGGCGTCTGCTCCGCGCCGGGCGCGCGCGGCACGGCCCAGACCCGTTCGCTCTCGGCCTGGGCAAGTTGCGGCCATTCCTGCCGATGGAACGCGACCGAGCGCAGCGACGCGGCGGCGAGGTCGTCGAACGGCGCGCAGTCCTGCGCTTCGACGATGTCGGTTTCGGCGATCGCCAAGGTGGTCTTGTCGGCGCCGAGCGCGGCGTAGGCGAGCAGCACGTGGGCGATGCACAGGTCGGCGGGGCCGATCGGCGGCAGCTCCGGCGCGGCGAGGCCGGCCTTGCCGCTCCACTGCGCGCCGAGCCGGTAGGCTTCCAGCGCGCCCGGCAGGCCGCTTTCGGACACGCGCCGGTACTGGGTGTAGGCCAGGCCGTCGCGCAGCTCGGCCAATTGTTCGGTTTCGCTCTTGCCGCCGCAGGCGGCCAGGACGAACGCGAGGCCGGCGACGGCGATAAGGCGCGGGCGCAGATGGTCGAACATGAATTCCCCTCCGTGGGAGCGTGGTCGGCAGGTCGGAACCGCGGCGGCGGCTTGCGCCGCGGCCGCAAGGGCGGTGCGATGGTTCAGCGGTTGCGGCGCGCCAGCGCCTGGCCCAGCCGCACGGCGGTCTCGGCGCCCAGGCCGGGATCCAGTTCGGCCACGCCCGGCGGCAGCAGCACGATCACGGTCGAGCCGTAATTGAAGCGCGCCATTTCCGCGAAGCGTTTCAGGGTGATGCCGCGGCCGCGGTAGTCCTTGCGCGTGACCCGGTCGGCGTAGTGCGGAATTTCGACCCCGCCCCAGACCGTTTCCACGCCCGAGACCAGCAACGCGCCGACCATCACCTGGACCATCGGCCCGAAGTCGGTATCGAAGTGGCAGACCAGGCGTTCGTTGCGCGCGAACAATCGCGGCACGTTGCGCACCGCATCGGGGCCGACGCTGAACAAACGTCCGGGCACGTGCACGGTTTCGCGCAGGGTGCCGGTCCAGGGCATGTGCACGCGGTGGTAATCCTTCGGCGACAGGTACACGGTCGCGAACGCGCCGTCGCGGAACGGCGCCGCGGCGGCCTCGTCGCCGCCGAGCAGTTCGGCCGCGGTGAAGGACTGGCCCTTGGCCTGGAAGATCACCCCGTCGCGGATCGGGCCGCATTGGCTGATGCGGCCGTCGGCCGGCATCAGCAGGCTGCGTGGGTTCGGGTCGGCGACCCGCGCGCCGGGCTTGAGCGCACGGGTGAAGAAGGCATTGAAAGTCGGGTAGGCGCGCGGGTCGGGCTGCGCCGCCTCGTCCAGGTCGACGCCGAATTTCTCGGTGACCGTATCGATCAGCCAGCGGCTGACCAGCGGGTTTTGCGAATAGGCCAGCACGCGCGCCAAGGTAGAGAGAAAGCGGTGCGGCAGGGCGTAGGTAAGGGTGGTGACCAGGCTCACGGCGCGGCCTCCGACAGGGCGGCCATGTCGGCGGCGATCGCGTTCGGGTCGAACGGCGGCCGGACCAGGCCGGCCATGCGGCCCTGCGCATCGAGCACGGCCAGGGTGGCGCTGTGGTCCATCGTGTATTGGTCGGCCGGGGCGCCGGCGGGCGCCGGCACCTTGGCGAACACCATCGCCAGCGATTTGGTGAAGGCCTCCAGCGCCGGCACGTCGGCGGTCGCGGCCAGGGTGTCCTTGTGGAAGCCGTGGGCGTACTCGCCGATCCGGTCCGGCGTGTCGCGCTCTGGGTCGACCGAGACGAACAGCACCCGCGGGCGGCTGGCTTCGGGCAGAGACTCCCAGCGCTTCTGCGCCACCGACATCTCCGCCAGGGTGGTCGGGCAGACGTCGGGGCAATGGGTGAAGCCGAGGAACACCAGGGTCCAATGGCCCTTGAGTTCGCCCGGAATCAGCCGGGTGCCGTCGGACTGGCGCAGCGAGAACGGGGGCAGGGTGCGCGGCGGATCGAACAGGCGCACGGCGGTGGTCTGCGGCAGCTTGGGGCCGGCGGCGGAGCCGAAATAGCGGCTCGACGCCCACAGGCCGGCGGCGCCGGCGAGCACGGCGACCAGCAGGACGATGGCGGTGGTGCGATTGAACATGGCGGGTCCGATGACAGAGCCGGGCCATGATACCGATGGCGGACGCAGTCCGGTCGGGCGGGGTGGCGTGGGCTGCGGTGCGGTTGGGGGAGCCAAAGCTAAAGCCGAGGTCAAGGCCAAAGCCAAAGCCAAAGCCAAAGCCAAAGCAAATCCCCCCTGGCCCCCCTTTTTCAAAGGGGGGAATCCTTCGGCAGGGGGCGTGAGGCTGTTTTTGCCTCCTACCTCCTACCTCCCGCCTCCTGCTTTTGCCGTTCCCCCCTTTGAAAAAGGGGGGCAGGGGGGATTTGCCTTTGCTGTTCCGCTTTGCGCAAGCGAAGCCAAATCCCAAAGCAAATCCCCTCTGCCTCTTTGTCAAAGCGGAAATCAGCCGCTGGTTTCAAAAGGGGGCGCCGCTGTCGGGTTCGCTGGAGGCGGCTGACGGGCCTCTGCTCGGACGCAGCCGGCGGGGCGGTCCCTGCGCATCCCCGGGCCGGCGGCTATACTGGGCGTCTTGCTTCGCCCTGGACCTGCCGTGCCCGCTTCCGTTTCCTTCGAACAGCTGACCCTCGTCGACCTGATCCGCTACGGGGCCAGCCGCTTCAACGCGGCCGGGCTGACCTTCGGCCACAGCTACGACAACGCCCTGGACGAGGCGACCCAGCTGGTCCTGCACGCCCTGCACCTGCCGCACGACCTGGGCCCGGTCTACGGCCAGGGCCGCGTCACCACGGACGAGAAGGACGCCGTGCTGGCGCTGTTCGAACGCCGCGTCGCCGAGCGCATCCCCGCCGCCTACCTGACCGGCGAGGCTTGGTTCGCCGGGCTCAGCTTCAAGAGCGACCGCCGCGCCCTGGTGCCGCGTTCGCCGATCGCCGAGCTGATCGAGGCCGGCTTCGAGCCCTGGCTGGGCGGCCGCGAAGTCAACCGCGCGCTCGACCTGTGCACCGGCTCGGGCTGCATCGCCATCGCCACCGCGCATTACCACCCCGACTGGGCGGTGATCGGCGCCGACATCAACGACGAGGCGCTGTCGCTGGCGGCCGAGAACCAGCAGCGCCTGCACGCCGGCAACGTCGAACTGCGCAAGTCCGACCTGTTCGCGGGCCTGCAGGGCGAGGTCTTCGATCTGATCGTGACCAATCCGCCCTACGTCACCAACGACGAAACCGACGCCCTGCCGCAGGAATATTCGTACGAGCCCGAACTGGGCCTGCGCGCCGGCGACGACGGCCTCGACCTCGCGCTCAAGATCCTGCGCGACGCCCCCGACCACCTCAGCGAGCACGGCCTGCTGATCTGCGAAGTCGGCGAAGCCGAGCGCGCCCTGGTCGAGTTGCTGCCGGAACTGCCGCTGGCCTGGGTCGAATTCAAGGTCGGCCAGATGGGCATCTTCGTGGCCGAGCGCCACGATCTGGTCGAACACCACGCGCGGATCAAACGCCTCGCCGACGCGCGCGGCTGAGTCGTGCGCGTCGGCGGTCGGTAGCGGGGCGGCCCCAGCCGCCGCCGCGACGCCGCGCGAGCGCTGACCCCTTCAGTGCGACGCCCGGCGCAGACCGGCTGAAATTCACAAATGCGCCCGTAAGCGCCCCGCGGCGCGTGCGCTCTCATCCTTGCCGCCCGCGGATCCGCGGCCCGCTCCCCGCCGGAGCCGGCCGCATCGGAGCCGACGGCCGCCTGCGCGACCCTCGGCCCGCGAACGGCGGGCTTGGTTACAGCGGAAACCGCGACGCTCGGCTAAGGTGAGCCGGTCGGCGCTGCCGCGGGCCGGTCCCGCGCCGCGTCCTCTTCGCGATCCGCAATGCGCCCACCCGCCTGCCGTCCGGCAGCGCGGCCGGCGCGAGCCGGCGGCGAAGGGCGCCGGCCGATCCGATGGGTGATGACGAGCGCGCAAACGGTCATTTCCGTGCGCAAACCCGGCGTCATACCATCGGGACAGCGTTCGCGCGGCCCGGCTTCATCTTCGGCACACGCGCGGCCCCCATCATCGTTTCCGTCCCTGCCGGCGCCTGCCGGCTCGCACCAGGATCCCGGTTGTGTCCAGCAACAGCTTCGGCAAGCTCTTCACCGTGACCACCTTCGGCGAAAGCCACGGCCCGGCCATCGGCTGCGTGGTCGACGGCTGCCCGCCCGGGCTGGCGATCGCGCCGGAAGAGTTCCGCCACGACCTCGACCGCCGCGCCACCGGCCGCTCGCGCCACACCTCGCAGCGGCGCGAGGCCGACGAGATCGAAATCCTCAGCGGCGTCTACCAGGGCCTGACCACCGGCACCCCGATCGCGCTGCTGATCCGCAACACCGACGCGCGCAGCAAGGACTACGGCTCGATCGCCGAGCAGTTCCGTCCCGGCCACGCCGATTACAGCTACTGGCAGAAGTACGGCCTGCGCGATCCGCGCGGCGGCGGCCGCTCCTCGGCGCGCGAGACCACCATGCGCGTCGCCGCCGGGGTGATCGCCAAGAAGTGGCTGGCGCAGCGCTACGGCGTGCGCGTGCAGGGTTTCATGACCCAGATCGGCGAGATCGTGCCGCGCGGCTACGACCTGTCGGCGGTCGAGGACAATCCCTTCTTCTGGCCCGACGCCGGCCAGGTGGCCGAGCTGGAAAGCTACATGGACGCGCTGCGCAAGTCCGGCGACTCGGTCGGCGGCCGCGTCGACGTGATCGCCGACGGCGTGCCGCCGGGCTGGGGCGAGCCGATCTACGGCAAGCTCGACGGCGAACTGGCCGCGGCGCTGATGAGCATCAACGCGGTCAAGGGCGTGGAGATCGGCGACGGCTTCGCCGCGGTCGCGCAGAAGGGCACCGAGCACCGCGACGAGATTTCGCGCGCCGGCTTCGCCAGCAACCACGCCGGTGGCATCCTCGGCGGCATCAGCACCGGCCAGCAGCTGCGCTGCTCGACCGCGTTCAAGCCGACCTCGAGCCTGCGCCTGCCCGGGCGCAGCGTCGACGTGCACGGCAACCCGGTCGAGGTGGTCACCACCGGCCGCCACGACCCCTGCGTGGCGATGCGCGCCGCGCCGATCTGCGAGGCGATGGTCGCGCTGGTGCTGATCGATCAGGCGCTGCGCCACCGCGCCCAGTGCGGCGACGTCGGCGAGGTCACCCCGCGCATTCCGGCCGAGCCCGGCTTCGGCGACGCGCACGGCGATGACTGAGCGTCCGCGCGTCTGGGTCTCGCAACCGCTGTTCGACGACATCGTCGCGCGGCTGGGCGAGTATTTCGAGGTGACCGCCACGCCCGTCGTGACTCGGCACGCGCCGGACGCGCTGGCGGCCGCGCTGGCCCAGGCCGACGGCGCCCTGGTCACCCTCAACGATCCGATCGGAGCGGCCGAGATCGCCGCGGCGCCGCGCCTGCGCGCGATCGCCAACGTCGGCGTCGGCTACAACAACCTCGATCTGGCGGCGCTGAGCGCGGCCGGGATCCTGGTCACCAACACGCCAGACGTGCTGACCGAGACCACCGCCGATTTCGGCTTCGCCCTGATGATGGCGACCGCGCGCCGGATCGGCGAGGCCGAGCGCTGGCTGCGCGAAGGCCAGTGGCGGCAGTGGAGCTTCGACGTGCTGCTCGGCGGCGACGTGCACGGCGCCACCCTCGGCATCCTCGGCATGGGCCGGATCGGCCGCGCCATCGCCCGCCGCGCCGGCGGTTTCAGCATGCGCGTGCTGTACCACAACCGCAGCCGGCTCGATCCGCAGGTCGAACGCGAGCATGCGGCCGAATACGTCAGCTTCGACGAGCTGCTGGCGCGCGCCGATCACCTGATCCTGGTGCTGCCGTATTCGCCGCAGACGCACCATTTGATCGACGCCGCGGCGCTGGCCAAGCTGCGCCCGCACGCGACCCTGACCAACATCGCCCGCGGCGGCATCGTCGACGAGGACGCGCTGTGCGACGCGCTGGAGCAGGGCCGCCTGGCCTGCGCCGGCCTGGACGTGTTCAAGGGCGAACCCGCGCTCAACCCGCGCCTGCTGCGCCAGCGCCGGGTCGTGCTGACTCCGCACGTCGCCAGCGGCAGCCTGGCCACGCGCCGGGCGATGGTCGCGCTGGCGGTCGACAACCTGATCGCCGCGCTGGGCTACGGACCGAACGCCGGCCGCCCGCCGTCGGTGGTCAAGGCCGGGATTAGGGATTAGGGATTGAGGATTAGGAGCGGCGATCGGTTGCTTTTTGCGAATCCCGAATCCCGAATCCCCAATCCCCGCATCAAAAGCAACACCCGTCGGAAATGGGTCCGGCGGTCCCCACTAGTCAGGTAACTGAGAACAGATGAACGCCAAGACGTCCTGCAATGTCGCCGTCGTCGGTGCTACCGGCGCGGTCGGTGAAACCATGCTCAAGGTGTTGGCCGAACGCAAATTCCCGATCGGTCAGCTGCATGTGTTGGCGAGCGAACGCTCGGCGGGAGAGAAAATCGAATTCGGCGGCAAAACCATCGTGGTTCAGGACCTGGCCAAGTTCGATCCCGCCGGGGTCGACATCGCGCTGTTCTCGGCCGGCGGCTCGGTGTCCAAGGAATACGCGCCCAAGTTCGCCGCCGCCGGCGCGGTGGTGATCGACAACTCCTCGGCCTTCCGCTACCAGGACGACGTGCCGCTGGTGGTCAGCGAGGTCAACCCGGAGGCGGCCAAGAACCGCCCGCTGGGGATCATCGCCAACCCGAACTGCTCGACCATGCAGATGCTGGTCGCGCTGGCGCCGATCCACCGCAAGGCCAAGATCGAGCGGATCAACGTCGCCACCTACCAGTCGGTGTCGGGCACGGGCAAGCGCGCGATGGAGGAACTGGGCCGGCAGACCGCTGCGCTGCTGAACTTCCAGGAAGCCAAGCCGGAGATCTACCCGGTGCAGATCGCCTTCAACGTGATCCCGCACGGCGGCGACTTCACCGACAACGGCTACACCACCGAGGAAATGAAGCTGGTCTGGGAGACCCGCAAGATCCTCGGCGACGACAGCATCGGGGTCAACGCGACCGTGGTCCGGGTGCCGGTGTTCTACGGCCATTCCGAAGCCGTGCACATCGAGACCCGCGACAAGCTCAGCGCCGCCGACGCGCGCGCTTTGCTGGAACAGTCGCCGGGTCTGGAGGTGGTGGACGAGGCCAAGGGCGGCGGTTATCCGACCCCGGTCACCCACGCCTCCGGCAACGACCCGGTCTACGTCGGCCGCATCCGCGACGACATCTCGCATCCGCGCGGGCTGTCGCTGTGGGTGGTCGCCGACAACATCCGCAAGGGCGCGGCGACCAACGCCGTGCAACTGGCGGAGCTGGTCTGGAACGAGCGCTGAGGCGGCTCTGACCGGCGCCGCCCGTCCGGCGCCGGCGAGCGGAGAATCGGGCCCTGCGGGGCCCGTTTTTTTTGCACGGCCGTTACGCGTCGCCGCCGCCGCCGTTGACGTCGCCGTCGTTGTCGTTGTCGGGGTAGTCGTCGCCGCAAAGCGGTTCGCCCTAGCTGTTCCCCCCTTTGAAAAAGGGGGGCAGGGGGGATTTGCTCTGGCCTTTGCGGTGAAAGGAGCAAAAGCAAATCCCCCTAACCCCCCTTTTTCAAAGGGGGGACCGGTAAGAGAGGGCGTAAGGGCGAGCTGGAGGCGAGGGTGAACCACGGTTACGCAACGCTGCGCAAACCGCGACGGCGCCGCTTGCATCGCCCGATTTTTTGCACGGCCGTTCGCCCCGCCGCCGCTGTCGCCGCCGTCGCCGTCGTTGTTGTGGTAGTCGTTGTCGTGGTAGTCGTCGCCGCAAAACGGTTCGCCTTGCTGTTCCCCCCTTTGAAAAAGGGGGGCAGGGGGGATTTGCTCTTGCTTTTGTGGTGAACGGAGCAAAAGCAAATCCCCCTAACCCCCCTTTTTCAAAGGGGGGATCGGTAGGAGGGGGCGTCAGGGCAGACCGGATGCGAGCGCGATCCGTCCGTAAGCAACGCTGCGCAAACCGCGACGGCGCCGCTTGCATCCTTGCCGCGATAGCGCAAACTTAACAACGCGTTGCGCATTCAGCCCATCGACCGCTAGAGTCGCCGCCTGACATCGAGATTGGGACCGTCCGTGACCTCAGGTTTTGCACGCACCGCACTGGCTTTGTCCCTGGCCCTGGCCAGCGGCGCCGCCTGCGCGCTGGGGCTGGGGCAGATCGAGGTCAAATCGCGCGCGGGCCAGCCGCTGCTGGCGGAAATCCCGGTGATCTCCAGCGACCGCGACGAGCTGGCCCAGCTGCGCGCCGGCCTGGCCTCGCCGGAAACCTTCCAGCGCATCGGCCTGCAGCCGCCGCAGGGCATCGTCACCGACCTGCGTTTCACCCTGGCCCTGGACGCCGCCGGCAAGCCGGTGATCCGCGTCACCAGCAGCCAGCCGGTGACCCAGCCGCTGCTGACCTTCCTGATCGAAGTCGACTGGGGCCAGGGCCGCCTGACCCGCGAATACTCGGCGCTGATCGACACCCCGCGCACCGCGGCGGCGCCGATGCAGCCGCCGATCAAGGCCCCGACCGGGGCCGCGTCCAACACCATCGAACGCCCGCTGGAGGCGCCGCTGCCGTTCGGCGCGCAGCCGCAACAGAGCGACCCGCTGGCGGTCGAGAACCAGCTCGGCAGCCAGGACCCGAACCTGATCGGCGCCGCGCCGCCGAGCCCGCTGCCGGCCGAGCCGGAACCGATCGCGATGCAGCCCGAGCCGGCGCCCATGCCGGCGCCGCCGCGCGCCAACGCCGGCACGATCGAGCGCCCGGCGCCGCGTCCGGCCGCGCCCGCGGTCGACCCCGAAGGCGGGATCGTGGTCGCGCGCGGCCAAACCCTGTCGAGCATCGCCGCCGGCCTGGCCGGCGCGCACAGCCTCGACCAGACCATGATCGCGCTGCTGCGCGCCAACCCCGAAGCCTTCATCGGCGGCAACGTCAACCGCTTGCGCCAGGGCGCGGTGCTGCGCCTGCCGGCCGACGGCGTCGCCGCGGTCGACCCGCGCGAGGCCAGCGAACTGGTCCGGGCCCAGGTCCAGCAGTGGCGCCAGGCCCGTCAGCCGGTGCCGCAGCCGATCGGCCTGGAAGCCGACCGGACCGCCAAGACCCCGGTCGCGCCGGCGGCGCAGAACGCGGCGCGCGGCAGCGACGCGCGTTTGGAAATCGTGCCGCCGGGCGCCAGCCGCGCGACCCAGGCCGGAACACAGTCCGGCCTCAGCGCCGGAGGCGAGGGCAACATGATGCGTCAGGAGATCCAGCAGGCCAACGAAACCCTCGCCGCGCGCGAGGCCGAGCTGGCCGAACTCAAGAGCCGGGTCGCCGAGCTGGAAAAACTGCAGAACGATCAGCAGAAGCTGATCGCGTTGAAGGACAGCGAACTGACCGCGACCCAGCAGCGCCTGGCCGAGCAACAGGCGCGCGGCGACAGCGGCTCGCCGCTGCCGTGGCTGTTCGGCGGCCTCGGCGTGCTGGCCCTGCTGGTCGGCGGTTGGGTGCTGAGCCGGCGCGAGCCGAAGCGGCCGAATTTCCGCGCGCCGCAGGCCGATGCGCCGGCCTCGTCGCGCCCGTCGCCGGCGCCCGCATCGGTCGCCGATGCCGCGGCCGGCGATGCGCTGCGCCGCCGCCCCGAACCGGCGGCCGAAGTGATCGACCCGGTCGCGCAGTTGCTCGGCGAGGCACCGACCGAGCGTCGCGGCGAACCGCAACGCGCCGAGCCGGCGCAGGCGCCCGCGGCGGAGGCGCCCGTCGCCGCCGAGCCGGCCCCGGCCGCGCAACCGTTCTGGACCTCGCCGCGGCAGGAGCCGCAGTCCGCCCCGCAGCAGCGGGTGCCGACCTGGCATGCGGCCGAAGCCGGCAGCGCGCGCAACGCCGCGCCGCTGCGCAGCGAACCCAAGCTCGAGCGGGCCGCGCCGAGCGCCGATCCGGTCGTTCCGGCCGTCGCCGCCAGCCCGGCCGCGCCCGCCGCCGACGCCGCGTCCGGCCAGGCCGCTCCCGGCCAAGAGCGGATCGAACTGGCCCGGGCCTACCTCGACCTCGGCGACGAAGGCAGCGCCCGGCAACTGCTCGGCGAAGTGTTGATCAACGGCGACCATGCCGCGCGCCAGCAGGCGGCGCGGATGCTGCGCGAACTCGAGGCGTCCTCGGGCTGAGCCTGATCGGCCGGACCTGATCGGCCGGCCCTGAGCGGTCGACCCTGATCGGTCGACCCCGGACGGCCCTCCGAGACGAACAACCCGTGCCGGACCACGCGTCCGGACCACCCCTGGGCCCGCACGGGCAGGGCGGAGAGCCATGGCGGTAGAACAACAAGCAAGCCCGGATTCCGCAGCCGCACCGCTGCGGCGTTACGCCCTGGGCGTGGAATACGACGGCGGCGAATTCTCCGGCTGGCAGCGCCTGGTGCGCCCCGGCGAGCCGGACCGGCGCGGCGAGGCCACCGTGCAGGGCACCCTGGAGACGGCGCTGTCGTTCGTCGCCGGCGGCCAGATCGACGTGGTCTGCGCCGGCCGTACCGATGCCGGGGTGCACGCGGCCTGCCAGGTGGTGCATTTCGACAGCCCGGTCGAGCGCGACCTGCGTGGCTGGGTGTTGGGCACCACCTCGCGCCTGCCGCCCTCGGTCTGCGTGCGCTGGTGCCTGCCGGTGGCGGCGGACTTCCACGCCCGTTTCTCGGCCCGGGCGCGCCGCTACCGCTACCGGATCCTCAACCGGCCGGTGCGGCCGGCGCTGCAGCGCCAGTACCTGACCTGGGAGCGGCGCCCGCTCGACGCCGACGCCATGCACCGGGCGGCCCAGGCCCTGCTGGGCGAAAACGACTTCTCGGCGTTCCGTACCGTGCACTGCCAGGCCCCGCACGCGCGGCGCGACCTGCAGTACATCGCGGTGCGGCGCGACGGCGATGTGGTGGAGGTCGAAGTCCAGGCGAACGCCTTTCTTCACCATATGGTGCGCAACATTGTCGGAAGCTTGTTGCCGGTCGGCCGCGGGGAGCAGCCGGAAGCCTGGATCGGCGAGTTGCTCGCCGGCCGCGACCGGACCGTCGCCGGGCCGACCGCGCCGTCGTCCGGCCTGCTGTTCGTCGGACCGCGCTATCCCGCCGATTGCCAGTTGCCCGCCGAGGTCACCCTTTGAGCCAGCCCCGCACCCTGTTCCGTACCCGCGTCAAATTCTGCGGTTTCACCCGCCCCGGCGACGTGCGCCTGGCCTGCGAGCTGGGTGCCGATGCGATCGGCTTCGTGTTCGCCGCCGGCAGCTCGCGCCGGGTCGCGGCCGAGGAGGCGCGGGCGATGCGCCAGGCGCTGGCGCCGCTGGTCGATGCGGTGGCCCTGTTCATGGACAACCCGGTCGAGGAGGTGCGCGAGGTCGTGCGCCAGGTCCGGCCCAGCCTGCTGCAGTTCCACGGCAACGAGGACGACGCCTTCTGCCGCGGCTTCGGCGTGCCCTACATGAAGGCGATCGCGATGGGCGGCGAACTGGCCGACCAGCACCCGGCGGCGCTGCACTCGCGCTTCCCGGGCGCGGCCGGTTTCCTGTTCGACAGCCATGCCGTCGGCGGCAGCGGCGGCAGCGGCAAGACCTTCGACTGGAAGCGCATCCCGGTCGGGGTGCAGAAGCCGTTCGTGCTGGCCGGCGGGATCACCCCGGACAACGTCTTCGAGGCGATCCTGGCGACCCTGCCCTGGGGCGTGGACGTGTCCAGCGGCATCGAGAGCGCGCCGGGGCTGAAGGACGGCGACAAGATGCGCCGCTTCGTCGAGGAAGTGCGGCGCGCCGACTGCCACGTCGACTGAAGCCCTTGCCGGATCCGCGCCGCGGCCTCAGTCCAGGTAGGCGCGGATCAGCGTGTTCAGGTGCAGCCGCTCGGCATCGCGCAGGAACGGCGCCAACAGCATCATGACCTGGACGATGCCGTCGCGGATCGCGGCGTGCTCGTCCTTGTCGCCGCGCGCGGCGGCGTAATTGAGCCAGAAGGTCGCGATCACCAGCACGTTGGTCGCGGTCGCGGCCAGCTCGTCGCCGGAGGCGCGCATCACCCCGGCCTGGGACAGGCCGCGCATGACCAGGTGCGCCTGTTCGTCGGCGCGCTTGAGGATGCGGGCGAAGCGCAGGCGCAGGCGGCGGTTGCGGCTGAGGATCTCGACCAGGTCGCGGTACAGGAAGCGGTAGTCCCAGATGCACTCGAACACCAGGTGCAGCTGCAGCCAGATGTCCTCCAGCCCGGGCAGGCGCCCCTGCGGCGCGGCGAGCGCGGCGTCCATGCGCTCCTCGAAGCGCGCGAACAGCTGCTCGATGATGTCGTCCTTGTTGCGGAAGTGGTAGTACAGGTTGCCGGGGCTGATCTCCAGCTCGTCGGCGATGTGGTTGGTGGTGACGTTCGGCTCGCCCTGCGCGTTGAACATGGTCAACGCGCTGTCGAGGATGCGCTGGCGGGTCTGTTTCGCCATCGGGCGGCCAGGGAGCGTGGGGGCGGGCGGCGCGGCGTCAGCCGCGCAGCTTCTTGACCAGGTCGACGTACTTCTTCATCGCGTCGGCCTGGGCGGTGCCCTTGAGCTTCTCCCAGGCTTCGTATTTGGCCGTGCCGACGAAGTCGAAGAAACCGGGCTTGGGGCCGCTGACGTCGCCGTCGGCGCCCTGCTTGTACAGCGCGTACAAGCGCAGCAGGGTGTCGTTGTCGGGGCGTTCGGGCAGCGACTGCACGTCTTTGGCGGCTTGTTCGAATGCGGCTTGGATATCGGACACGGCGGGCCTCTCCTGGGCACCAGGGCGAAGGGTCATCACAGCATGCGCTCCCGAGGCGGTCAATACGGAAAAGAATTGTTACCGCGCCCGGGCTCTGGCACCGTAGCGGGAAGCCGCCGGACGTGGCGGCCGATCGGCCATCCAGGAGAGGGGTATGAGCTATTTCGTCACCGGCGCGACGGGTTTCATCGGTCGCTTCCTCGTCAGCAACCTGCTGAAACGCAAGGGCACGATCCACGTGCTGGTGCGCAAGGATTCGCAGAAGAAGTTCGACGCCATCGCCAAGAAGATGGGCTGGGACCTCAAGCGTGTGATCCCGGTCGCAGGCGACATGAGCCAGGCCAAGTGCGGGCTCAGCGCGGCGCAGATCCGCGCGCTCAACGGCAAGATCAAGCATTTCTTCCACCTCGCCGCGATCTACGACCTGACCGCCAGCGTCGCCGCGCAGCGCTCGGCCAACATCGACGGCACCCAGCACGCGCTGGACCTGGGCGCCGCGCTCAACGTCGGCTGCTTCCACCACACCAGTTCGATCGCCGCCGCCGGCCTGTACCCGGGCGTGTTCCGCGAGGACATGTTCGACGAGGCCGAAGGCCTGGACGACCCGTACCTGCGCACCAAGCACGATTCCGAAGGCCTGGTCCGCGCCGAGAAGCGGATCAAGTGGCGGATCTACCGCCCCGGCATGGTGGTCGGCCACTCGCAGACCGGCGAGATGGACAAGATCGACGGCCCGTACTACTTCTTCACCTTCCTCAAGAAGCTGCGCGAGATGCTGCCGCCGTGGATGCCGATGCTCGGCGTCGAAGGCGGGCGGATCAACATCATTCCGGTCGACTACGTGGTCGACGCGATGGACCACATCGCGCACAAGCCTAAGCTCGACGGCCACTGCTTCCACCTGACCGATCCGGAGCCGCAGCGCGTCGGCGAAGTGCTCAACACCTTCGCCCGCGCCGGCCACACCCCGGAGATGACCATGCGCATCGACGCGCGCATGTTCGCCTTCGTGCCCAGCGGCATCCGCGGCGCGGTCGGCAACCTGCCGCCGGTCAAGCGCTTCATCGGCATGCTGCTGCGCGACTTCAAGATTCCCAAGGAAACCTTGAAGTTCATCACCTATCCGACCCGCTTCGACAACCGCGAGACCGAGCGCGCGCTGCGCGGCAGCGGGATCAAGGTGCCGCGCCTGGACGACTACGCCTGGCGCCTGTGGGATTACTGGGAACGCCACCTCGATCCCGACCTGTTCGTCGACCGCAGCCTCAAGGGCAAGGTGCGCAACAAGGTCGTGGTCATCACCGGCGGTTCCTCGGGCATCGGCCTGGCGACCGCGGAGAAGGTCGCCGCGGCCGGCGCGGTCACCGTCATCGTCGCCCGCGGCGAAGAGGAGCTGTTCAAGGCCCGCGACGCGATGAAGGCCGCCGGCGGCAAGGTGTTCGCCTACACCGCCGACCTGGCCGACATGGCCGACTGCGATCGCCTGATCAAGACCATCCTCGACGAGCACGGCCACGTCGACATCCTGGTCAACAACGCCGGCCGTTCGATCCGCCGCTCGATCGAACTGAGCTACGACCGCTTCCACGATTTCGAGCGCACCATGCAGCTGAACTACTTCGGCAGCCTGCGCCTGATCATGGGCTTCATGCCGAAGATGACCGAGCGCCGCAAGGGCCACATCATCAACATCAGCTCGATCGGCGTGCTGGCCAACTCGCCGCGGTTCTCGGCCTACGTGGCCTCGAAGGCGGCGCTGGACGCGTTCAGCCGCTGCGCCCAGGGCGAACTGTCGGGCAAGGGCATCAGCTTCACCACCATCAACATGCCGCTGGTGAAGACGCCGATGATCGCGCCGACCAAGATGTACGACAGCGTGCCGACCCTGACCCCGGACGAGGCCGCCGACCTGGTGGTCAAGGGCATCATCGAGAAGCCCAGCCGCATCGCCACCCGCCTGGGCATCTTCGCCAGCGTGGTCAACGCGCTGGCGCCGAAGGCCTACGAAGTGGTGATGAGCACCGCGTTCGAACTGTTCCCCGATTCGGCCGCCGCCAAGGGCGACCGCAAGGGACTCAAGGACGAACACGCCAGCAACGAGCAGATCGCCTTCGCCGCGTTGATGCGCGGCGTGCATTGGTAACGGCGTTTCGGGCGGATTGCAGGCATCGGGGCGGCCACGGCCGCCCCGATGCGTTTGCGCGAAGGATTTGCCGCACCCCGGCAACGCCGCGTAGCTGCCCCTACAAAAACGCACGGCCGCCGCGCGCCAACCCCTTGTAGGAGCGGCGTGAGCCGCGACCGCCGCAGCGGTGTACGCAAGCGTGGCATCCGCAGCCTGGACAGTCGGCTGCGAGCGGCAGAAAACCGCCCGTCGGTCCGGGCTTCGGAGAGTTCGCGTCGACCGACGCTTCGGTTGTCGCGGCTCACGCCGCTCCTACAAAAGCGCACGGCCGCCGCGTGCCAACCCCTGTAGGAGCGGCGTGAGCCGCGACCGCCGCAGCGGTGTACGCAAGCGTGGCATTCGCAGCCTGGACAGTCGGCTGCGAATGCCACGCTTGCGTACACCGCTGCGGCGGTCGCGGCTCACGCCGCTCCTACAGGGGTTGGCACGCGGCGGCCGTGCGCTTTTGTAGGAGCGGCGTGAGCCGCGACAACCGAAGCTTCGGTCGACGCGAAGTTCCCGAAGCCCGGGCCGACGTGCGGTTGCCCGACAACCGGGCGACGGCCGCCCGTTCTGCGGACGCCACGCTCACGTACACCGCTGCGGCGGTCGCGGCTCACGCCGCTCCTACAGGGGTTGGCACGCGGCGGCCGTGCGTTTTTGTAGGGGCAGCTACGCGGCGTTGCCGGGGTGCGGCAAATCCTTCGCGCAAACGCATCGGGGCGGCCGTGGCCGCCCCGATGCCTGCAATCCGCCCGAAACGCCGTTACCAATGCACGCCGCGCATCAACGCGGCGAAGGCGATCTGCTCGTTGCTGGCGTGTTCGTCCTTGAGTCCCTTGCGGTCGCCCTTGGCGGCGGCCGAATCGGGGAACAGTTCGAACGCGGTGCTCATCACCACTTCGTAGGCCTTCGGCGCCAGCGCGTTGACCACGCTGGCGCCGAAGGCCTACGAAGTGGTGATGAGCACCGCGTTCGAACTGTTCCCCGATTCGGCCGCCGCCAAGGGCGACCGCAAGGGACTCAAGGACGAACACGCCAGCAACGAGCAGATCGCCTTCGCCGCGTTGATGCGCGGCGTGCATTGGTAACGGCGTTTCGGGCGGATTGCAGGCATCGGGGCGGCCACGGCCGCCCCGATGCGTTTGCGCGAAGGATTTGCCGCACCCCGGCAACGCCGCGTAGCTGCCCCTACAAAAACGCACGGCCGCCGCGCGCCAACCCCTTGTAGGAGCGGCGTGAGCCGCGACAGCCGAAGCTTCGGTCGACGCGAACTCTCCGAAGCCCACGCCGACAGGCGGTTTTCTGCCGCTCGCAGCCGACTGTCCAGGCTGCGGACGCCACGCTCGCGTACACCGCTGCGGCGGTCGCGGCTCACGCCGCTCCTACAGGGGTTGGTACGCGGCGGCCGTGCGCTTTTGTAGGAGCGGCGCAAGCCGCGACCGCCGCAGCGGTGTACGCGAGCGTGGCGTCCGCAGCCTGGACAGTCGGCTGCGAGTGGCAGAAAACCGCCCGTCGGCGCGGGCTTCGAAGAGTTCGCGTCGACCGAAGCTTCGGCTGTCGCGGCTCGCGCCGCTCCTGCAAAAGCGCACGGCCGCCTGCTTACCAACCCCTGTAGGAGCGGCGTAAGCCGCGACAACCGAAGCGCCGATCGACGCGGAGTTCCCGAAGCCCGGGCCAACGGGCGGTTTTCTGCCAATCGCAGCCGACTGTCGGCTGCGATTGGCAGAAAACCGCCCGTTGGCCCGGGCTTCGGGAACTCCGCGTCGATCGGCGCTTCGGTTGTCGCGGCTTACGCCGCTCCTACATAAGCAGGCGGCCGGCGTGGCGCCGGCCGCCTGGTCTCAGCTCAATACGCCCGGCACTGGAAGAACCGCACCCGCGAGGCGCTGCCCGGCGGCGGTTGCAGTTGCACGCGCGAGGCGCGCAGTTCGGGATAGGCCACCAGCACGGTGCAGATCCGGTCGATGTCCTGCTGGGTGGCGTCGGTGAGGCGATAGATCAGCAGGTTCGACGGCGTCGACCACAGCGCGCGCTCGACCCCGTCGAGGGTGCCGATGCTGCGGATCACCTGGGCCCGGTCGGCCGAGGGGTTGCCGCTGGACTTGCTCGGTGTCTCCGCCTGCGCGGCGGGTCGCGGTGCCGCGGCGGCCGGTGCCGGCGCGGCGGCGTTCGCGGCCGGTGCGTTCGCGGCCGGTGCGGGCGCGGAAGGCTGGGCCGAGGCGGGCGTCGGCGCCGGTTGCGGTGCCGGTTCCGCCGAGGCCGGCTCGGCCGACGGTTCGGCGGCCGGCGTCGCCGCGCTCTCGGCCGGCGCGCTCTCGACCGCTGCGCTCGGCGCCGGTTCTTCGGCCGGAATCAGGTGCGGAGCGAGGAAACCGGCGATCAGGGCCAGCGCGATCGCGCCGCCCCAGGCGATGGCGATGGTGCGGATGCTGCGCTTCTGCGCCGCGGCGATGACGTCGTGCCGGGTGGAGGCCGGCAGCACCGGCTCGACCAGCTCCCACAGGGTCGCGCCGCTATACAGGTCCAGTCCGCCGGCGACGCGCTCGGAATTGGCGTCGAAACGGCCGGTGGTGACCAGCATGCCGCCGGCTGCGCCGTTGAAGCGCACCGCGTCGGCCAGCTCGGCCACGGTCGCCGCCGAGACCCGATAGTCGGCATCGCCGAGCTTGCACGCCAGCAGCCAGGGCTTGCCCGCACGCAGCAGGCGCAGTTCGGCCTGGGTGCCGCGGGCCAGGGATTCTTCGACCGATTCGGCTTCGAAACCGCGCTCGCGCAGCGCATCGACGATCAGGCGCGCGAATTCGCGCCAGCGCATCTTGGCCAGCACGGCGACGCCGGTCGCGACTTCAGTGCGTTGCCGGCGGTGGGTCCAAAGATAGGCGGTGGACGCCAGGCCGATCGTCAAGGCGACGGCGGCGGCGGCCCACAGGGAAAAACTCGACATGCAGCGATGGGCCCATAAAAGTCGCTGAGGATAACGGGTTTGCCATGCGGCACAGTTCGCAAAATTGCGACGCAGTTCGCGAAATCGTTGCGTCTGCCGTACCCCGTCATCCGCACAACGCGCGCAGGCGCTGTCAGTGAAGCCGCAGCGGGCCGGTGCCGGGCATAAGAAAGCCCGCCAGTCCGAAGCCGTAAGGGGAGGGGAGCATACGGAAGCGCGGACTGGCGGGCTTAAGCGACGCCTCGCGCGCGGCGCGAGGCGGTGAAACAGGAAGGATTACGGCGCGACCGGCGGCTTGGGCTTGGCGATCGACTTGCGCGGCTTCTTGGCCGCGGCGGTCTTGCCCGGCTTGGCCTCGGCGGCGGCCTTCTTGGCCGGCGCCTTGCGCGCGGCCGGGGCGCCGCCCTGACGGCGCAGCTCGCGGGTCAGGTTCTCGACCCGTTCGCTGAGCTCGTTGAGGTCGTCGCGGCCCGGCACGCCGAGCTTGACCAGGGCGCGCTGGACGCGTTCCTCGAACACCTTTTCCAGGCGGTCCCAGGTGTCGGACGCGCGTTCGCGCGCCTGGCCGACCTTGGACTCGACCGCGTCGCGCAACGCGCCGGCCTGGCCGCCGGTGAACTTGCGCGCGGTCTGCTCCAGGTTCAGGCCTTCCTTGACCAGGCCTTCGAACAGCTTGGTGCCTTCGGCCTGGGCGCGACCGAACGCGCCGACGCCGGCCAGCCAGATCTGCTGCGCCGACTCGCTGAGGGTCTTGGACAGGCGCTCGGCCTGCTCCTGTGCGCCCGGCTTATCCGCGCCGCGCTTGGCGCCGCCCTTGCCGGTGGTTTTCTTCGCGGTCTTCTTGAACTTGGCGGCCATGGACGTCCTGTAATGAGGGTGAGCGCTGTAGGTCACGATGGAGCGGCTGTCTAGAGTATTCACACCAGCCAGAAACGAGCGCGCAGGAACGAGAAACGGGTATCGGTCCGCAGCCGCGGAGCCCGTCGTTCGGTGGCGCCCGAAGCGCGGCATCGCTGCCGCTCGCTCGCCGTTTGCGCGCTCGTTGCCGTCGTTCAGACGGCTTGCTTGCGCGGCGTCCGGCGTCGCGGCCGGCGCGGTTGCCCCGCCACCATCCGCTCGGCGTCGTCCAGCGCGCGGCGCAGGCGCGCGGTGGTTTCGCTGTCGCGCTTGGGCGGGGCGATGCCGTCGAGGATCGAGCGTTCGCGGTCGGCCAGCACGTCCTCGCGCAGGCGCAGGCCGTGCGCGGCCAGCAGCGGGGCGAGGGTGTCGGCGCGCAGGCGCAGGTCGGCCAGGGTGTTGCGGTAGGCGATCTCGCAGATCCGCTGCCGGGCCGAGAAGCTGAAGGCGTTGGTGAAGAACAGTTCGCGGTCTTCGGCGTTGGGCTCGAAGATCAACTGGTCGATGTCGGGGTATTGCTGGGCGTAGCGGGCCAGGCCGACCTGCATGCGCGACTGCAGCAGGGTGCGGAAGGTCTGCGACAGCACCGCCGGCAGGCCGCCCGCGGCCAGGCTGCGGTCTTCGCTGACCACCGGCGCGCCCTGGGCGTGGTTGAACGGCACCAGCGGGTTGATCCCGATCAGCAGGTCGATGCCCTGTTCCAGCACCAGCGAGGCGTGCATGGTCCGGCGCAGGGCGCCGTCGACGAAGTGGCGGCCGCCGATCTCCACCGGCGGGTACAGGCCGGGCAGGGCGGCGCTGGCCTGCACCGCCTGCGAGATCGGCACCTGGTCCCAGCCTTCGCCGCCGAAGCGCACCGCGTCGCCGCTGTCGATGTCGACCGCGACCACGTACAGCTTGGCGTCCAGTTCGCGGAAATCGTTGCTGCGGCCGCGGCGGGTGAACACCTCGCGCAGGAAGCGCTCGACCTGGGCGTTGTCGAACAGGCCGTTGGGGATCAGCCCGCCGAAGCGGGTGATCAGGTCCGACCAGCGCGCTTCCAGCGGCGAGAACAGCAGCTCGCGCCACCATTCCGCGGCCAGGCGCGGGAAGCTGGCGGCGCGCTTGACGTATTCCAGGAACGCCGGGCGCATGAAGGTCTCGGGGCGGAACTCGACGTCGGCGCTGTCGCCGGTGACGAAGATCCGGCACATCTCGGCCGTGTCCATGCGGTTGGCCAGGCCGGCGGCGAGGAAGGCGCCGCTGCTGACCCCGACGTAGCAATCCAGCCGGGTCAGGTCGAGGCCTTCGATCGCCTCGTCCAGGGCGCGCAGCG